>JAZQEF010000001.1:0-122102 GCA_045538835.1 Feifaniaceae bacterium
GATGTTATCATAAATCCTAATTGTAGAGTCCAAAAATTCCTCTGTCAGTATCTTAAAGTACTTACAGAGCAATTAAAAACACTTGAAGTTATTAAGCAAAGTGATGACGTGCTAGATAACATTAAATATATCATTCACTTGATAACACAATTATCAAATGACAAATAAATCTGTTACGAAAAATGCTCTGCCAAAAACGGCAGAGCATTTACTATTATTTAAGGAATTTTTCAAAAATGTGCGTCAATCGACGTCATTTTTTAATAGTTATCAAAACTTTTTTCCAAAAACCCCTTATTTCAAGGGTTTTTGACGTTTTTGGGATTATTCCCACTCGATTGTGGCTATTGGTTTAGGTGTGAGGTCGTAGAGAACACGGTTTATACCCTCAACTTCGTGAGTAATTCTTTCTGTTATATGCTGTAAAAGTTCAAAGGGAACATTTTCAACTGTTGCAGACATTGCATCTGTTGTATTGACTGCACGGATGATTGCCGGCCAACCTTCATAGCGCTTACCATCTCTCACGCCGACACTTTTCATATCGGGAACAGCAATGAAATACTGCCATACTTTGCCTGCAAGACCGTTCTTATCAAATTCTTCACGAAGAATAGCGTCTGCTTCACGGAGTGCATGAAGCCTATCTCTTGTAATAGCACCGAGACATCTTACACCAAGACCGGGACCCGGGAACGGCTGACGGTATACCATACCGTGAGGTAAACCGAGAGCATCACCTACAACACGAACTTCATCTTTATACAGAAGCTTAACAGGCTCGACAAGTTCAAACTGCATATCTTCAGGCAGACCGCCGACATTATGATGTGCTTTAACACCGTCTGACTCAAGAATATCGGGATAAATCGTACCCTGTGCAAGGAATGAAATTCCTTCAAGTTTGCTTGCTTCTTCATCAAACACTTTGATGAATTCTTCACCGATTATCTTACGTTTCTTCTCAGGTTCTGAAACATCAGCAAGTTTATCAAGAAAACGGTCTGTCGCATCAACATAAATAAGATTCGCATCAAGCTGATTCTTAAAGACTTCTATAACCTGCTCACTCTCGCCTTTACGCATAAGACCGTGATTTACATGAACACATACAAGTTGCTTGCCTATTGCCTTTATAAGAAGCGCTGCAACTACAGAGCTGTCAACACCGCCTGACAAAGCAAGGAGTACTTTTTTATCCCCTACCTGTGCACGAACTGCAGCAACCTGCTCTTCAATAAACTTTTTTGCAAGTTCAGCTGTGTTTATACGTACCATTGTTCCGGGACGTTTATTGTTTTCCATTGAAGTTCCCCCTCATAATATTAATTATGTTAGTAGTATAATGACTTTTTTTTTAATTTTCAAGTATTCGTCAAAAATATGATTCCCATTTTTTACAAAATCTACAACTCGCAAAAAAACCACAAATAAATTTGTTTTGCATATGTAAAATATACATAAAAAACTATCTATCATCTTACCAACTAACAATGACTGACTCAGGAATATTTGTAACATCAAATCTGTAATGACCTGTCGGTTCACTTCTTTTGAAAAGGTCCTCTTCCCTGTTTGGCTGACCGCCGTTATGAATAATATACGGCTCACCGTCACTGTTTCTCCTATCCGACACAATGCCAATATGTTTATTATCACCAAAAATAACAATATCACCAGGCTGCCACTCTTCTATAATAGTTGTATCATTCGTAAGAACGGTTGCATATTTTTCAAAAAATATTCTCAGATTCGGAACTCTGCGAAAATCTATATTGGGATCAGCCTTATCTACCCTCGGATAATCATCGGTGTATGCGGCAATATCATTATCTATCATATCTTTAAATGAATAACCCGCATTTTTAAATGCACGCCAAATCACATCCGTGCAGACACCTATATCATCAGGCGGATATCCTCCATCATAATATGCACCGTCATATTTCGGATGATTTTTTGCATCTTCCCTCGCACCGAGCATAATATCAGTATAATCATCTGTTCCGTTAGCATTATAATCTGAAGCACTAAGTACGGTTTCTATCCCGAAATCTCCTGCAGAATATGTTTTTTCAAGCAACAGATTATAGTAATCGGCAAGGAATATTATTGCAATCAGTAAGATGATAATTATTATCATTGATATTCTTTTTCTCATCAGTTTCACCTACTCTATTACCACAGTAACAGATATCATTTGATTCGTCAACAAAAAGGAGACCGTTTGGTCTCCTTTTTGAATTATTTTTCTACATATTCAGTAACAACTGTCGCTTCGCCTTTTTTACCGTTAAGCGTTGCTTTTATCATGCCGTGTCTGCCTGTACTGAAAATATGGTCGGCAGGAATTTGATTTATATTTTCAAGCATATAGATCGTATTATTCTGATGACAACCGTATTCTCTCAAATTCGTGATACATATATACTTCGGATCGACAACTCTGAAGAAGTCATATCTTGATGATGTTGTAATACCGTGATGTCCCGGTTTTATTACATCGACACCGGATATAAGTTCGGGGCATTCATATAACCACGCTGCTTCATTTACATCATATGTATCGGCATCAAGCATAAGTTTTGATGTACCAAACTCAAACACGGCACACAGACCGAAAGGATTGTGATTATCTGCCACCATAACCTTTTTAGCAAAGAACGGAGGGTTAAGGAAAGTTATTTTTACAGCCTCATCACCTTCGCCTACTGTCATGGTGTCATACATATTTATACGTACTACATTTGAACCCTCAGGGATAGAGCCCTCAACAAGCGGAGAACTGTAATTGACATTAGGAAGAAGGAATGTTCCGACTGTATGAGTTTCAAGAAGTTTCGGTATACAACCATAGTGGTCATCGTGATAATGGGTAAGCAGAAAATAATCTATATGATCTATTCCGAGTGCAGTTACATCTCTGTTGTAACTTTCCCAAGAATAATCTAAGGGAGTATCTATAAGCATCACCTGACCGTTGGGGAATGTGACAAACATACCGTCACCCGAGTAATCTGCTGTTATTCTGTTTTCTTTCGTTTGACCGTCTCTCTTAATTTCCGGAAATCTTACTACAAGTTTACCCTCGTCACCGTCTTTTGAATATGGAACAGATATATCCCGAGTATATGCTCTGTATTTGTGTTCATACTCATTATCAAAGAAACTGTAGAAGAATGTATCGTTATCAACCGTTGTTGTAAAAGGAAATTTATTTTCCGGGTTACCGCATACCCTTACATTCCTATACGCCTTAATCTTTGTATATCCTTCAACAGTTTTATTCTGTGCAAACTGTTTTTCGACCATACCGCCGTAAATCGTTGCATATACATTACCGCGGACAACATCTTTGGTACTGCCGCAGTAATGATTAAGACCTACTCCGCCAAACATCTCCATACGAATATTACCGAAAATATCTCTGCCGCAGGCACTTTTTGCGCCATACATGAAATCGGTGAAAATTCCGTCAAAGAAATATAATTCAATGGCAGATTCATCATTTGAATATACTTTTCCGGGTACACCTGCGCTTGAATTTGCACCGCCGCCGTACCAAACACGTTTAATTGCGCCTTTTTCAAATACGCCAATTATTTTTTCGCAGTACTCGGATGATGAGCAGCCGCCAAACCAGTCGTTATCAACAAGGCCGCCACTAACACACGAATAACATTCGCCGTAAATATTGCCCTTTTCACTGCCGCCGTAAAAATCAAAAAGTACACCCGATTCATGTGTTACATTTGTACTTTCAACTCCTGCTTTATATGCACCGCCAAACACTGTTCCGCATGTAACAGGCGCAGAAATCTTGGTAAGATCATTTGCACGGTAAACGTAAGTTTCACCGTCATCATCCTGCCTGATGATCACAGGAATACCGTTAGCAAAGAAAGTCTTTTTCATCTGCAACGGTGTTCTGTTAAGGTATTCAGAAGCAGGAACGCCACAGATAACGATATTGTCCGCGATGTCAGCAGAATATCTTAGTTTGCTTACATATCTTGGGAACACATTTATAGTTGCCGTACCCGAGATATTGCCAATATCAATATCTCCAACAATGTTGGCATATGCCGAATCAATGATTAGTTCAGAATTATTGCCACTAACCTTTATGGCTTTAATTTCAGAAATATCCGTTGCAAAAGTCTGAATTCCTGCAATATCCGTAATTGACATTTTTCCAAACTTATCAGCATTAACACAAACCTTGATTGAGTCTATTTCAATCTTGTCATCTTTATAAACTTCTTTATTCGCAAATTCTGCAAAAATTTCAACATCGTCAATATCAAATACCGAATCTACCGACGACTTATCCAAAATATATGCACTCTTTGCTTCATCAAATACAAATTTAACATCAGAGAGTTTAACAGTAAAGCTGTCATCGCCAAGAGTACACGCAGCATTGACACAGAGTTTTACACTGTCTGTCTTTTCAGTGAGAATAGTTTTTTCAGGCAGACCAAGAATTACTGTTTTTACTGCACCGGAAGTTGCTGATATTACTCTATGTACCAGTTTGTCAACACAATCAGAAATCACATAACCTTCAAATTCGGGGATAAATTCAAAGACTTTCTCCTCTGATGAATAATTATCACATTTCCACTTAACAGGAAGTTCTCTCTCTCCCGATCCGATCAACACCTTAAGGGTATCAGAAAGCGTAATTTTATCTATAGTTGTACCCTTTTCTACTGTAACATAGTCAATATCAGAAAGAATATCTACAATGACACCTTTATATTCGTTCTTGCCGATAAGTATCTTTACATTTTCAGTAGGTAAAGAATATCTCGAAAGCTGATTTGCATTTCTCACAACATATTCAACAGTTGTCGTCTGCTCCTGAATTATATCACCGATATTGCCATAATGAGAAGTAATATCAATCTTATTTGCAGATTCAACAATCATAGTAAATACATCTGCCTTACCGTTCAAAACAAGCGATGCACCGTTATCAACAACAAGATATCCGAAAGTACCTGTAGATATAACAACATCTGATGTTACCCTGCACTCTTGTATGTAACCGCCGAGATGTCTGATAGTATCGTTGAGTTCAACATACTTTGTTAATCGGGGCATTTCCTTAATGAGATTACATCCTGTGAGATCATAAACAGAGAAACTTTTTGGACCGTTATCGCAGATAGCCGCATTAATTATCTCTATATTATCCTCGTTTTCTTTAATACATTCAGTAACAACAACTTTGACCTTTATTGATATATCTTCCAGTTTATAACCTTTAGGAGATATGGGTTTAAATACATATTCTCCAACTTTATTTTCATAATTTTCAGAAATCCATTTGATGTTCGTCAATTTGATTTCCTTATTTTCGCAAGTTCCTTTAATAACATCGTAGAAAACAGGCTCGTTTATATCAGCAGATACGGGAAATACCGTTTCTGTAACAGGTAACTTTATATTTCTGACTTTTTTCTTTTTGCCTGCAATAAACGAAAGCACTATGCATATCGCAACAACGATGCAAGAAAGAACAATTACAGTTTGTGGTGTCATAGTCAGTTCCCCTTTTATAAAAAATGAGCAGACTACCTAAAATAGTCTGCTCATTGGTGCCGGTGGCCGGACTTGAACCGGCACGTGTTGCCACGCTTGATTTTGAGTCAAGTGCGTCTGCCATTCCGCCACACCGGCTTGAACATTGACTATTATAGATAATTAACTGCAATTTTGCAAGACCTATTTTTTATTTTTTAGTTTTATTAAGTCAGCAATATCATTAGCCATCTCAGTTATCTTCTTAATATCTTTTCCTTCGATCATAACTCTGATAAGTGCTTCAGTTCCCGATGCGCGGACAAGAATTCTTCCGTTGCGCGCCAAAATACCTGAGTAGCGCTCAATCATTTCATTGATATCTTCATCATCGTTATATGACTTTTTAAAACTGTTATCTACAGGAACATTTAAAAGTACCTGTGGATATTTATCCATAACTGAAGCAAGACCAGACATCTTTTTGCCTGTCTTTGCTAGTGCATTCAAAAGCATAAGTCCCGAAAGAAGACCGTCACCCGTTGTATTGATATCAGCAAAAATAATGTGTCCAGACTGCTCACCGCCTACCGAATAACCGTGTTTTACCATCTCTTGAAGAACATATTTATCTCCAACACCTGTTATTGCAGTATCGATCCCGTTTTTCTCCATTGCTTCAAAGAAACCGAGATTTGACATAGTAGTAACAACTGCCGTATTACCGCGTAGTCTACCCTCTTCTTTGAGCATTGTAGCAAATATAGCGATAAGTTGATCACCGTCTACAAGTTTACCGTTTTCATCGACTGCAAGCATTCTGTCACCGTCACCGTCAAACGCTATACCAAGATCTGCTTTGGAAGTAAGAACTTCTTTGCACAGACTTTCGATATGTGTAGAGCCGCAATCAGTGTTGATATTCACACCGTCGGGTTTACAGTGGATAACTGTAGCATTAAGTCCGAGTTTGGAAACATATTTTTCAATTGCGACTGATGTTGCACCGTTAGCGCAATCCAAAACAACTTTTATCTTATCAAGACCGGGCATACCCTGTGCGGTAATAAACTCAACATAATCATCAACCGCAGTACCGGAAGATTTTGCCACACCTATTCTGTCATACGACTTCATCTCATCAGACGGTTCTTCGCCGAGGATTATCTTCTCTACTTCATCTTCCAGATCGTCACGAAGTTTAAAACCCTCTGAGTTAAAGACTTTTATGCCGTTATACTCATAAGGATTATGCGATGCTGATATTACCACGCCTGCATCTGCTTCATATTTTCTTGTAAGATATGCTATTGCAGGTGTAGGTATAACGCCGCAGGATACAACATTGCCTCCCATAGCGCATATACCTGCTGTGAGTGCTGCTTCAAGCATATCTGAAGAAAGTCTTGTGTCCTTTCCGATGATTATCTTAGGTTTATGTTTTTTGTCATTGGCAAGAACTTGAGTTACTGCAAGTCCTATCTTGTACGCCAAAGTCGGTGTAAGTTCTATATTTGCTATGCCTCTTACGCCGTCTGTACCAAATAATCTTCCCATTTATGTTCCTCCTAAAATGTCTGCTGTCCGGGAATATCAAGTCCCAGATGTTTATATGCAAGTCCTGTTGCCATTCTACCTCTTGGTGTTCTGTTTAAAAATCCTATCTGCAGTAAATATGGCTCATATACGTCTTCCAGAGTAATTGCTTCTTCACCGATAGTCGCTGCAAGAGTATCAAGACCGACAGGACCGCCTGCGAAAATAGTTATTATAGATTTAAGCATCCGTCTGTCAATATTATCCAGACCAAGTTCGTCTATTTCAAGTTTTGTAAGTGCCGTATCTGCGATCTTCTTTGTTATCGTTCCGTCACCGATCACATCTGCATAGTCGCGGACACGTTTTAGAAGCCTGTTTGCAATACGAGGTGTTCCGCGTGATCGCTTTGCTATCTCAGCCGCACCGTCAGGATCTATCTTGATTCCTAAAAGATTGGCACTTCTCGTCACTATCTCCGCAAGTTCAGCACTCGTATACATTTCAAGTCTGAAAAGCACACCGAATCTGTCACGAAGAGGACTGCTTAGTTGTCCTGCACGAGTCGTAGCACCAATTAAAGTAAACTTCTTAAGATCAATACGGATAGATCGTGCCGCAGGTCCCTGTCCTATAATTATATCAAGGGCATAATCCTCCATTGCGGGATAGAGAACTTCCGTGACATTCTTTGAAAGACGGTGTATCTCATCAATAAAGAGTATGTCACCCTCCTGCAAATTAGTAAGAAGTGCCGCAAGATCCCTTGACTTTTCTATTGCTGGACCGGATGTAATACGAATATTTACATTCATTTCATTTGCGATAATTCCCGCAAGAGTTGTCTTACCAAGTCCGGGCGGACCGTACAAAAGTACGTGGTCGAGGGATTCACCTCTTTTTTTTGCCGCTTCGATATAGACAGTAAGATTTTCTTTTACTTTTTCCTGTCCGATATAATCGGTCATCTTCTGCGGTCGGAGAGAAACTTCTGTATCACCGTCTTCAGAGGTCATCTGCGAAGCAAGAATCCTCTCTTCAAGTTCCATATCAAGTTCCATAGAAAACCTCTCACATCAAAAATTTAAGTGCCATACGGATAATATCTTCAGCAGACATATCTTTTGTATTCATCTGTGAAATTATGTCCTTGGCTTCAGCCGGCGCATATCCGAGTGAAACAAGCGCCTCAAGTGCATCATGCTCATTACCATGAGGAACAAAATCAGCCGGTGCATTCATACCCGATGTAAGCTGTGCATCCGACAACTTGCCCTTGAGTTCAAGAATTATCCTCTGTGCAAGTTTAGGACCTACGCCCTGCGCCCTTGTAATAGTTTTAAAATCACCCGAAACAAGCGCAGCCGTAAGCTGCTGTACAGTGAGTTCGGAAAGAATTGCCACAGCCGCTTTTGGTCCTACGCCGCTGACGGATATCAGTTGCTTAAAGCACTGAAGTTCACCCTTATCAGCAAAGCCGAAAAGTTCCATAGCATCTTCACGAACTGCCATATATGCATATATTTTTACCTGCTCACCAATATTACCGATAGAATTCAGCGTCACTGCCGAAGCGGTACAGAAAAATCCCACACCGCCGACATCAACGACAAGTGAATTTATATCTTTTTCAGCAAGAGTCCCTCTGAGATAGGAAAACATATGTCACCCCTTAATAAACAACGATGATTGACTTGTATGTGCAAAACAAATTGCCAATGCCAAAGCATCGGCAGTATCATCCGGTCTCGGAATATCTTTAAGACCAAGTATTATTCTGGTCATCTCCTGAACCTGTCTTTTTTCTGCCCTGCCGTATCCAACTACCGATTGTTTTACCTGAAGAGGAGTAAATTCATATACAGGTATATTTTTCATTGCACCTGCAAGTAAAATGACGCCTCTGCCGTGTCCGACTGATATGGCAGTTGAAATATTTGTATTAAAAAACAATTCCTCTACACTTAAGACTTCAACTTTATATTTTTCAATAGTCTCAAGTACAAATTCATGTATCTGTTTGAGCCTGCTTTCAAGTTTTGTTTTTGCAGGCGTATGAAACGTGCCGTATGTCAATGTTTTGAACTTGTTGCCGTTAAACTCAACAACACCGTATCCGACCGAGGCGATACCCGGGTCAACACCCATAATTATCATAAAGTGATCACTCCGTCTTCAACAAGTTTCTTAACTGTATTTACAATGGCAACACATGCTGAATCAAATATGATTCCGCCCTGCATAAACGCGGCATATGGTTCTCTTAAAGGTCCGTCTGCAGAAAGTTCTATTGAAGAACCCCCGACAAATGCGCCTGCCGCCATAATGACTTCATCTTCATAACCCGGCATATCCCACGGCTCAGGTGCCACATAGGAATCTATCGGTGAACAACCCTGTATGCCCCGGCAGAAAGAAATAAGTGCTTCTGCGCTTCCGAGTCTTATCTGCTGAACGATGTCAGACCTTTCTTCATTCACAGTTGGTGAACATTCAAATCCAAGCCTCTGATATACAGCCGATGTAAATATAGCCGTTTTTAAAGCATTTTCAACTATGGTGGGAGCAAAATATATGCCCTTGATTATATTGACATTTTGTCCGAGAGAAGCGCCTATCTCACCGCCGAGACCGGGTGAAGTAAGCCTGTACGAACAGAGTTCAACAAGATCCGCCCTGCCTGCAATGTAACCGCCGCTCTGTGCCATTGCGCCGCCCGGATTTTTTATAAGCGAACCTGCTATTATATCAGCACCCACTTGAGTAGGTTCTTTAGTTTCGGTAAATTCACCGTAGCAGTTATCTACGGCAAAAACAGTATCGGGAGAAACACGCTTGATTATCTCTGCAACCTTTTCTATTTCAGCAATTGTTATTGTAGGTCTTGTATCATATCCGCGAGATCTCTGCAAATATGCCATCTTAGGTTTTTTGAGGAGTGCCTTTTTTATCGAATTATAATCAAGTCTTCCCTCTTTGAGATCGACCTGCTCATACTTTACCCCGAATTCCTTAAGATTGCCGTTTTTAGAATCGTTAAGGCCGATCACACTGTCAAGTGTGTCATAGGGTTTGCCTGCTACTGAAAGCATAGTATCACCCGGGCGCAGTATGCCAAACAACATAACAGTCAGCGCATGAGTGCCCGAAAGCATAAAGTGGCGGACAATTGCAGCCTCTGCCCCAAAAATGTCTTTATAAAGGGCGTCTGCCGCATCTCTGCCCTTATCATCATAACCGTAGCCTGTGGTAGTGTTAAAATGTGTTTCGCTTATTCTGTTTTTTATAAAAGCCGCAAGTACTTTTTGGTTATTATAGCGAGCAATTTCTTCTACTCTTTCAAACGGAACTTTGCAATCTTCAAATGCTTTTTCTGCAAGTGAAACGATTTTATCGGAAAAACCGAAATCGGAAATAAAATTCATTAAATGATCCTCTTACATTTGAGGCAATCCTCAAATCCTATATGTTTATAAACTGTGCCCGCAACAGCGGTCTTATAAGATATCCATACTGAAAAGCCTTCATTTGTGAGCACTTTGCAAAGTTCGCTCACGAGACCTTTTGCAATACCCATATTTCTGTATTCAGGGTCAGTCGCAACTCCGCCGAGAAAAGCAAGAGGATGCATCTCATATATGGCTGAAGCAGTGCATACCGGCTTATCCCCGTCATACGCTATATAAGAACGGCTTTTAAGTTCAGAAATCGCTTCTCTTCTGACAATATAGTACTCATCAAAAGACACCTTAGTTAAGCCACCCTTTTCAAGAAGCGAATACACCTGTCGTAAATCACGTATACCGTCAGTCGGTCTGAAAGGATATTTACAGTGATATTCTTTGGGTGCTCCGTTTAATTTTGCTATAAAATAATTTTCAGAATCAGCATTTTCAAAATACGGAAGTAACCTGTCGATATCTTCGACTGTACCGTTTATTTCGGACACCGCGCCGTTAAACTTAAAGAACATTACAAGTTCTTCAATGTCAGTTTTATCCGAAAGTGTCACATATGCCGAAGAACCCTGTGAAAGAATTACGGTATCTACATCTCCGTCATTTTCGGATATATGGCACTCATAAGCATAATTCTTTTTATTTACAACATTTGTCTGAAAAATAATAAGTTGCTGCGGATTACCCTTTATAAAATCAAGAATTTTGATAACATCGGTTGACTTATAACTTCTGATCAAGGACTCCACCTCCCCATACTAACTTTTATTATAGCAAAGCACAATAATAAATTCAATTAATAATTAGTATTTGACATATATAAAATAATATAATAAAATATCATCTGCGAGTAAATTGAATGGTCGCGCAGTTTTACTGTGAGGAAAGTCCGGGCTTCATAGGGCAGGATTATGGGTAACGCCCACCGAAGGTGACTTTAGGGAAAGTGCAACAGAAATTATACCGCCTGCTTTGCAGGTAAGGATGAAACGGCGAGGTAAGAGCTCACCGGTGTGCAGGTGACTGCACAGCCTTGTAAACCCAATCTGAAGCAACGCCAGACTGACAGGCACATTTGCCCGATGTATTGTCGACATGGCGGCTAGAGCGGCGTGGTAACACGCCGTCGAGATAGATGATCATTCACGACAGAACCCGGCTTACAGATTTACTCGCACTTTTTATTCTACGGAGGATAGAGATGTCATTATCCGATATAAGAGAACAGTGTGAAAAATGCACTAAATGTGTGCTCTGTCAGACGAGAACGAATATTGTTTTCGGTGACGGAAATGAAAATGCAAAACTGATGTTTGTAGGTGAAGCGCCCGGAAAAAACGAAGATCTTCAGGGAATCCCGTTTGTCGGTGCCGCAGGCAAACTGCTCAACAAATATCTTGATGCGGTAGGTATTCCCAGAGATGCCGTCTATATCGCAAACATTCTCAAGTGCAGACCGCCTCAGAACAGAGATCCTCTGCCCGAAGAAGAAGATGCATGTATTCCCTATCTTGATGCGCAAATTGAAGAAATCAATCCTTCTATGATAATATGTCTCGGCAGAATAGCGGCAAAGCGCCTTATTAAAAGTGATTTTGCTATCACAAAAGAACGTGGTCAGTGGTTTGAACGCAACGGTTACAGAATTATGGCTATATACCATCCTGCAGCGCTCATCTACGATAACAACAAAAAAGAAGTTACATATGACGACTTCAAAATGCTCAAAGCAGAATACGATAAATTATAAAAAATCCCTCAGAGAGGGATTTTTTTACTTTATCATATCTAAAAATTCACTGAGAGATATAACGGGGACGCCGAGTTTATTTGCTTTATCAAGTTTACTGCCTGCGGCTTCGCCTGCAAGAAGATAACTTGTTTTTTTGCTGACACTTCCTGAAACTTTACCTCCGTTTTGTTCTATAAGAGACGCCGTCTCTTCCCTTTTCATACCGTCAAGCGTACCGGTAATAACAAAGGTGAGACCGTTTAATTTGCCGTCGGTCACGCTATTGATTTTAGATATAAAATTTACACCAAAATTTTTAAGTTTTTCGAGCATTTTTATGTTATTTTCATCATCAAAGTAACTTTTAATTGCTCTTGCCGTAATTTCACCTACATCATCGGTTTCTGTAAGTTTTTCAAGTGATGCTTCTGCAAGTTCATCGATGCTCGAAAAAGCCTTCATAAGCGTCTTTGCCGCAGTTTTGCCGACATTAGGGATACCAAGTCCCGCAAGCAGTTTTTCAGGACTGTTATGCTTTGAATTTTCAATGACACCGAGAAGTTTGTCGGTGTTTTTTTCTTTACCAATAATGCCTTTTTCAACTAATTCATCACGGTAATTTGCAAGTGAATAAATATCAGCAATATCGTTTATATATCCATTTGCAATAAGATCAACTATATACGCTTCGCCAAAGCCTTTTATATCCATAGCATCTCTGCCGACAAAATTGATTATCCTGCGTTGGGTTTGAGCCTCGCAGGCAGGATTGACACATTTAATGTCAGCCATTCCGTCTTCTTTAACAGTAGGTGCACCGCATACAGGACAAACAGATGGAAGTTTGAAAGTTTTAGCACCAAGCGGCCTCTTTGAATGATCAACCGATTTAACTTTCGGGATGATCTCACCGCTTTTATAAACTGTAATAGTATCTCCTATAGCAATATCAAGTTCATTTATAAAGTCCTGATTGTGCAAAGTTGCCCTTGAAACAGTAGTTCCGCAGAGTCTAATCGGATCAAAAATAGCGGTAGGCGTTATTCTTCCCGTTCTTCCGACAGATACCTCTATTTCACGCAGAACACTCTCCTTCTCCTCGGGCGGATATTTATACGCCACAAGAAAGCCTGCATTTTTAGCGGTATCAGTGAGATTTTTTCTGCGCTCAAGTTCATTTACTTTTACAACCGCACCGTCTATCTCATAATCAAGAGTGCCTCTGCTCTCACCTATTTTTTCTATTGCTTCCCACACTTCATCGGCAGTAGAGCATACAAAATAAGTGGAAATAACTTTAACACCCAATGTCTTTAAATAATTATATACCTGCTCATGAGTGTCAAACTCAACGCCTTTTGCATCCTGAAGATTGAATACAAACATAGAAAGACCGCGCTCTTTAGTGATCGCAGGATTAAGTTGCCTTAAAGTGCCTGCAGCACAGTTTCTGGGATTAGCAAAGAGTTTCTTCCCGAGAAGTTCCTGTTTTTCATTTACAAGTCTGAAATTGTCTTCAGACATATAGACTTCGCCTCGGAGTTCAATATACTCTATATCTTTGCCGAGATCCGCTACAACATCGTCAATTACAAGCGCATTGGCGGTCACATCTTCGCCCGAATTTCTTCCGTCACCTCTTGTTAGGGCTGTTACAAGTTTACCATGTTCATATCTGAGTGACATCGAAAGTCCGTCTATTTTTGTTTCAACAATAAAAGTTGTATCTTCTCCGAGTTTCTCCTTACAGTCACCCACAAATTTATATATATCTTCTTTTTCAAAAAGATCGTTCATCGACAGCATGGGCACTCTGTGCGCAATCAAAATACCTGCTGTGCGCTTAGCCGTACCACCGACTTTCTGAGTAGGCGAATCTTTCCTTATCCACTCGGGGTGTGCTCTTTCAATTTCTTTAAGTTCAAGCACAAGCGTATCATACTCGCGGTCGCTTATTTCCGGTGCATCATCATCATAATACTTTGCCGCATACACAGAAAGCATATCGACAAGTTCATTCATTCTGTCAAAAGAAACATCTTTTATCATAATTACACTCCGAACAATTTTATATCTTTATTCTATCACATTTATCAGGTTAAATCCACCCTGCCGAGTGAAATATCGGGCACTTTACCAATTATCACGCTGTCATTTACGATATATGTTGTTTTGATTTCACTTTCTATATTTTTACCCGGAAGCAAAAGCAGTATCGGAATACTTACATTCATTTTAATTATGTGTCTTGTCTGATTTATTCCCTGCGCCTGAAATTCGTTTACAACATCAATAAACGTTGAAGTTGTGAATATCATCCGAAACTTGATTTTAGGTCCTGTACCGTTAAAAAATGCGTTATCAAACACACTGCCAAGCGGTATCATAACATAGGTATCATCAAGCGATGCAGATACGCTTATAACCTCGCTTGCGGCATTGATTAGTTTATTTACTTTGCCCTGGTCAACAGAATACGAAATTATATTTCCGTTTCCGTCGTAGACATAATTTATCATATCGTCGTATTCATTGCCGCTCGAGTCAATAAACTGCGATAATTCCCTTGCAACCGTCGTCTGTACAACAGTTTCGGCATTGGAAAGCGCGATATCGCTTATTATAGGTACTACTCTATTATTGTAAATTACAAAAACTATACCTGCAACAATTATCAATAGTACAAAGAAAATTATTCCTTTCCTCTTTTTTCTCTCCTTTTTAGGCTTTTTATTTTTTTTAAAAAAGCGCTCATTAGCCATATATTATCACCAATGATAATATATGAAAAAAGTCTGCATGCTTTTACACATGCAGACTTTATAATTAAAAATTATTCAGCTTCTGTTTCTGCTGTTTCGGGAGCAACTGCTTCTTCAGCAACAGGAACTTCGGGCTCAAGAAGCGCTCTAATAGAAAGGCTGACCTTCTGATTTTCAAGATCGATAGCGATAATCTTTGCCTCTACTTCCTGACCGATAGTAAGTTCATTGGCAGGATTTTCGATTCTCTTATTAGCGATCTGAGAAATGTGGATAAGACCGTCAACACCGGGAATCACTTCAGCAAATGCACCGAAAGGAACGATTCTTGCAATCTTGACATTTACAACATCACCGACATTGTAATTATCTTCAAGAACCTTCCAAGGATTTTCTGTAAGATCCTTATAACCAAGTGAAATACGGTTGTTTTCTCTGTCCATTTCCTTGATATATACTTCAAGTTCGTCGCCGACTTTGCAAACGATTGAAGGATGCTTTATTTTGCTCCAGGCAAGTTCAGTTACATGAACCATACCGTCAACGCCACCAAGATCTACGAAAGCACCGTAGTTAGTGAGTGACTTAACAACACCCTTATATCTCTTGTCAACTTCTGCTTCTGCCCAGAACTGTTCAACTGCAGCCTTTCTCGCTTCACGAATGAGAACAGCAATAGAACCAACAACCTTGTTTCTGCGTCTGTCAAAATCAATGATTCTGAATTTGTGTGTTGTTCCTACGAGGGGTTCAAGCTCTTCACCCTTCTTAACAGGACACTGTGATGCGGGAATGAAAACTCTTACGCCGTTGCAATAGAGAATAACGCCGCCCTTTACAACTTCGCTGATAGTTCCTTCAAGAACTGTCTTTTCCTCGTAAGCCTTCTGGAGTTCTTCGATACCCTTGATCGAATCAACTCTCTTCTTTGAAAGGTAGATGTAACCATCTACATCGTTTACTCTTGTGACAAATACTTCGATTTCATCACCAACTTTGAGAACATCCGAAGGATCAACATTCGGATCAGTAGATACTTCTGAAGCAGGAATATATGCTGCCTGCTTTGTACCAAGATCAACAAGCACTTCAGTAGGTGTGAAGCCGATTACGATGCCGCGTACTCTATCCCCCGTTGTCAAAGTAATAAGTGA
This sequence comes from Feifaniaceae bacterium, assembly GCA_045538835.1. Taxonomy (GTDB): domain Bacteria; phylum Bacillota; class Clostridia; order Oscillospirales; family Feifaniaceae; genus RGIG6165. The sequence goes on from JAZQEF010000001.1 coordinate 16,172, forward strand.
CTCCTCTAACGCTTCGTCAAAGCTCTTTTCGAGTTCGTCCATTTTTATTTTTGCCTCCTTTATTACATATGCCGGGGTTGATGCACCGGCGGTTATACCAATTCGCAGTTGACCATGCTTGTCATAGAGTTTTTTAATCTCATCAAGAGGAATGCCGCTGATATCAAGCGCACAATATGTGTTTGCGCAGTTTTTTGCGCAAATCTCATAAAGTTTGCGAGTATTAGAACTCTCTCTCCCGCCGAGCACGATCATAACATCAGAAGCTTGCGATAAAGTCGCCGCTTCATTCTGTCGTTCGAATGTGGCAAAGCATATTGTATCAAATATTTTTTGATTTGTATAGAACTTTTTTAAATATTTAGAACAATTTTTCCAATTTTCGAGGTTAAGTGTAGTCTGAGCCACCACCGAAATAGGCTTATCTGCAGAAAAATCTTTATTCTCAGCTAATTTTTCCAGTTCTTCAACATTTTGGACAACAACTACGTCCTTGCAGAATCCGCAAATGCCCTCTACTTCAGGATGATTTTTCGTCCCGACAACGACAAGCGTTCTCCCCTCATCATCTGCCTGTTTTGCCATTTTGTGTATCCTTTCAACAAAAGGACATGTCGCATCGCACACATTAAGTTCACGCTTTGCAAGTTTATCGTATACACATTGCGGAACACCGTGTGATCTTATCACTACAGTTGCCCCCTCAGGTATCTCGCTGACATCTTGGGCAACCGTTACACCTTTATCTTTATAATCACCGACCACTGTTTCGTTGTGAATTATAGGACCTAAAGTATAAACGGCTTTGCCTTCCTGTATGCACTTGTCAAGTAGTTCTATACTTCTGTTTACGCCGAAACAAAAACCGGCTGATTTTGCAACAGTAACCATTTACTTACCTGCTTTATAGTCTTTTTTAGAAAGTCTTACTATTTCATCTTTGAGAAGCGTATGTGTAAGTTCATCTATCTGCTCTTTCGAGATACCGTCCGGAGCATATTCCTCAAACGGAATAGGTCTGCCGTACCTTATTTCAAACTTTCGAAATATTTTCATTTTATAATCCTTAGTATAAAGGCCGAACGGCACTAAAGTTGCTTTTGTTTTTGCAGCAAGATTCATAGCACCGTTTTTTAACGTAAGATTATCTATGCTGCTGACACGGTGACCTTCAGGCATAATGCCGAGAACCTGTCCTTCTCTTAGGATTTTAATACTATGTTTTAATGCATTTATATCGTTCTCACCTCTGTGAACCGGAAACGCACCGAATGCCTTTATAAGCCATTTTACAACAGGAATCTTAAAGAGTTCCGCCTTACCCATAAAACGTATAGGTCTGTTATATGTTTCCACAAGCAGTATAGGATCTACACCCGAAATATGTTTACCTGCGAGAACGACAGGTCCCTCTTTTGGTAATGGTGCTTCATATGTAGCCTTAAAACCCCACAGGAGTTTAAATATGGGCCAGCATATTATCTTAAGTACTTTTAAAAACATTTTATTTTCTCCTCAATTATGCCAATGATTTTATTTATTGAATCCTGCAATTCAAAGCCTGTAGTATCAACTAAAATACTGTCATCAGCAGGTTTTAAAGGCGCAATTTCACGGTGAGAGTCATTATAATCGCGTGTTTTTACATCCTCAAGTATCTTATCTAAAGAAACACTTTCGCCTCTTTCAAGCAGCTCTTCGTATCTTCGCTGAGCACGCGACTCGGGCGATGCAGTAAGAAATATCTTGATATCAGCATCAGGCAATACAACTGTACCTATATCTCTGCCGTCCATAACAACACTCTGCTTTTTTGCAAACTCTCTCTGCATACTGAGTAAATATTCTCTTACCTGCGGTATTGCAGATACTTGTGATGCACATTGTGAAATATGATGCTGACGTATATCAAGCGAAACATCTTTTCCGTCAAGAAGCATTTTCTGTCCTTCAGGAGTTATCTCAAGTTCTATATTAATTTTGTCAAGTTGAGGTACAATTTTATCTGCATCAGCGCAATTTATTCCCTGCTGATAAAAATACAGTCCTATTGTTCTGTAGATGGCGCCGGTATCAATATGCACAATGCCCATTTTTTTAGCAACAGTTTTTGATATAGTGCTTTTGCCTGCGCCTGACGGACCGTCTATCGCTATTGAATATTTTTTCATATTTATTTCTCCCAAATATCATAAGTCAGCATTTCATCTGTTTTTACAAGAGCAGTTGTGCTGTAGAACAACATCAAATTATCAATATCATATTCTTTAATAAACTCTTCAAGTACAAAGTCACTGTAATATCTTGTATCGACAACATATACATCTTTATAGATCAGCGATAACTGTGGAACGAGCGCGTCAAAAAACGAATCTTTTATAATACAGATCGACTCATCGTTTTTAGCATTATCATTGTGAAGATGCAAATAGTCGGTATCATTCATATACAGTGTTGCGTACGAAACATTCTCACCGATTTGAGTTGTCGCATATATGTTGGAGAGTTGTATCTCTCCCGCAAGATTTTCTGTTACCAATCCATCAAAAACAGACAGATCTTCGGGCATATAGTATTCCAACTTCTCAGTTGACGGATAAATATCACCAAGCGCACGGTTATATGAGCCTATCATATAGTCCTGCTCTATCGGATAGACCGTAAAACCATCACTGTCAGCATCAAATCCGAATTCCCGGAGATAATCACACATTATTTCAAATCCCTGATAAGAACCAAGCGCATTCCAATGGTGGTCCGTATGATAATACATCTCAGTTTTATCTGTAAGAGGTATTTTTTCAAATTCACCCATTGTATCAATTATCTTTACATTTGTGGAGATATTATCATATATGATTTCAGTCAGAACAGAGTCTTTGTTTTCGTCTGCGCCAACAGGAAGCATATCATTAAGACTCTCTGATTTTGACGGCACGAAATTGAGCATAAGCAAAACATCTTCCCGATTGCAAAGTCCGGCAACTTCATTTATTTTATCTGCCCATTTTATCGCATCTTCACGCTTCTTTTTGGATGCATAGACCTTGAGTATCTGATTTTCATCATAGATATAGTAATTATATCCGTCTTCACCCTCAATGATCTGTTTAAATTCAGACCCGGGTATTGATGACTTTTTGACTGTAAGTTTTTTATATGCCTTAAGCAGTTCATCTCTGAAAGGAAACTGATCTGCAATATACTCCTCAAACTGAGTTTTAAATGTTCCGTCAAAATATGATGAGAGCGTAAACTTTGGCATCTGTGCCAGCGTCCTGTTCTCCATTTGCGAAATATCTCGGTCAGGAATAATAAGAAACAAAACTGTGATTATAAAAATCACCGATATGATTGTCAGAGTTGATATTTTCTTCATACGAATTCCTAAAATCTAAAGTATATAAAAGGATTGTAACTGTCATTGACAAGAAATATGACACATATTGCAAAGAGCACAATACATGCAATCTGCGTAATAATATTGAAACCCCTTGTAACTATCTTGTTTTTAAGTTTCTTTGAAATATACGGAAGTACAGGCAAAGAACAAATAAATGCCAAAATGTAGACATCGAGTTTCTGCCAGAAGTAATATATAGAATCATAGTCATACAGTTTAGTACCGACTTGTCCAAACATATTTTTAATATAATCCCATGCATAAGTGAGCGTATCCGCTCTGAAAAATACCCAGCCGAGCATTACTATCAGCATTGTGAGGACATTTCCCAAAGGGTTGTATTTCTTTGTATTGATACCGGAAAGTTTTTCAGTTGCAATACATACAAAAAAGAGCAGTCCCCACAGCACAAAATTCCACGAGGCGCCGTGCCAGAGACCTGTAAGTCCCCATACAACCAAAAGATTAAAAATAAGTCTGAGTTTTCCCACTCTGCTTCCGCCTAACGGGAAATACAAATAGTCGCGGAACCAACTGCCGAGCGACATATGCCATCTTCTCCAGAATTCCGATATGCTCGATGATATATAAGGATAGTTGAAATTGATTTCAAAGTCGAAACCAAACATTTTACCCAAGCCTATCGCCATATCGCTGTAACCCGAAAAATCAAAATAAATCTGGAAAGTGTATGCAATTATACCAAGCCAGGCAGTTGCAACGGCCGTGTCTGCAACAGTCTGCCCGAACACGTAGTCTGCCACAGATGCAAGAGAATTTGCGATAAGTATCTTCTTTGATAAACCGCAGACAAATTTACAGAAGCCGTCAGAAAAAGATGCAAGCGTAACTGTCCTGTCATTTATCTGCTCTGCAATAGTGGAATATCGCACTATCGGTCCTGCAACGAGCTGCGGGAAGAGCGATGTATAGAGGAGAAGATCTGAAAAACTGCGCTGAGCTTCAACTCTGCCCCTGTAAACATCGATGGAATACGACATTGTCTGAAAGGTATAAAATGAAATACCTATAGGAAGCGATAGCCCCATCAAAGGAATTGTCCCACCTATGAGACCGTTGATATTTGTAATAGCAAAGTCACCGTATTTGAATATGCCCAGCAACGACAGGTTAACGATCAACGATATTGCAAGATATACTTTTGTATTCTTATTTCTGTTTCTTGCCCATTCTACGAGTCTTCCGACAGTGTAGTCCACTATTGTCGAAAATATCATTATAAGCACATATACAGGTTCACCGTAAGAATAAAAAAGCAAGCTGAATATTATAAGCACTGCATTTTTATACTTATTCGGTACTGCAAAATAAAGTGCAAGCAGTATAGGTAAAAAGAAAAATAAGAATATCAAACTGGAAAAAACCATTATACTCTCCGTTAATAAATTGAATTTCCTGCTAAGAAGCCTGTAGAAAAGGCGATCTGCAGATTAAAGCCGCCGGTATAAGCATCAACATCTATCATCTCACCTGCAAAGTATAGCCTTGATATGAGTTTTGACTGCATATTTTTAGGATCTATCTCACTCACTTTGATGCCGCCCGATGTTACGATAGCCTCACGAATTGGTCGGAAATCATCAACTGTAAGTTGAATACACTTAAGTGTCGCTATTATGTCGCTTCTCATCTGCTTTGTGACCTGTGAAACATGCATTGTATCAAGCACACCGCAGAGTTCACCGAAAATGTCGGCAAACGATGCCGGAAGAAGTTTTCTGTACACCGTTTTAAGTTCTGTTATCTTGCAGTCCGAAAACTCGCGAAGTAATCGCGCATCAAGTTGCTTTTCTGATAAAGCAGGTTTCATATCTATAAGTATTTTATATCTGTCTTTCTCCACATTCTTTACATGCGACGACAGACTCAATATAACCGGTCCCGACATACCGAAATGGGTAAATAATGCTTCACCAAAATCTTGGTATATCACTTTGCCGCTCTGAGTATCAAGAAGTTTTACACCTATGTTTCTGAGTGATAGCCCTGTTAACCGTGAGGGCCATTTCTCTTTTGTGACTATGGGTATAAGAGACGGTTTAAGCGGTGTTACCGTATGACCTAACTCTTTTGCTATGTCAAATCCAAGTCCGTCTGAGCCTGTGGTAGGATACGATGCCCCGCCGACAGCAAGAATGACGGCATCCGCATACAACTTAGTGTCACCGCATAGTACCCCGACTGCTTGTCCGTTCTCCTCAATGACACCTGTGACTTTAACACCGCATTTAACTGATACACCTGAGCGCGCGGCGGCTCTTTTTAATGCACCTACAATGTCATTTGCATTATCGCTTACAGGAAAAACCCTGTTTCCACGTTCAGTTTTTAGTGGAACGCCTAGTCGTTCAAAAAACGCTTTTGTATCTTCGGATGAAAATTTATTAAAAGCAGCATACAAAAAACGGGCATTTACTGTGACATTCTCTATAAGTGTCTGAATATCGCAGTCATTTGTGACATTACAGCGTCCCTTACCTGTAATTGAAAGTTTCTTTCCTACAGTTTTTCCTCTTTCAAGTAAAGTGACTGAATTTCCGTTTTGTGCAGCGGCAATTGCTGCCATCATTCCTGCAGGTCCGCCGCCGACAACTATAACCTTACTCATTTCATATCTCCGCATTGATGTGTGACAAGAAGTGCATTTTTTGCACTTAAAACAGAATTTTCTTTTTCAAAACCCAAACTTACGAGAATATCCTCAATGTTTTCGTTGTAGGAAACTGTACGCTCGATACCTTTAGAAAGTGAATACGCGGCTATAGTACGAATTATAGCATCGTAATAGAGTTTTTCAGTATCAGAAAATGTCTTTATATCAAGAATTTTTGTTTTATTTTTATGTAGTTCGAAAATGCAGGCAAGTTTAAGCCTGCCGTCTTCAAAAAGCATATACGCTTCAAGGGGAGGCTTAAAACCTATTTCCGATATGTCTTCACATTTCTTAATTGAAATCATTTTAACCTCACAGAGTTTTAAGATACTCTACCTCATCGTCATCAAGAAATCTCCATTTACCTGCTTTAACTTCGGCAAGTCTGAGTTCTCCGACAGCAACACGCTTAAGTCGCAGAACTTCAAGTCCGACTTTTTCGCACATTTTTCTGATCTGCCTGTTTCTGCCTTCATGCAAAGTAAAAGTGAGATTTGTCCTGTCCTCTTTTACTTTTGCAATTTCAACTTTCGTTGAGTTAGTGACATATCCGTCTATTTCAAGAGGACCGCAGAGTTTTTCTATCTGTTCTTTTTTCGGCATTCCTTTCACAACACAAGTGTATATCTTGGGAACGTGATGCTTGGGATGTGTCAGTCTGTAAACAAGGTCACCGTCATTTGTAAGTAAAAGAAGTCCCTCACTGTCACGGTCAAGTCTTCCTACAGGCACAACACGTTCTCTGACACCGTCAAGAAGGTCGATAACACATTTTCTTCCGAGTTCATCCTTAGCGGTTGTAAGATATCCTCTTGGTTTATTCATCATTATATAAACATTTTTTTCGCTGTGTGCGTTTAAAACTCTGCCATCGAAAACGACCTTGTCTTTTGACGGATCGACCTTCATTCCAAGTTCGGCTGTTTCACCGTTTACCTTTACTCTGCCCTGCTCAATAAGTTGTTCACAGGCACGTCTTGAGGCGATACCGCACTCAGCCATAAATTTTTGTAATCTTACTAAATTATCCATATCTTTTATTTCTTTCAGTTAATAAAATGTCGGCAAACCATTTTGCAAGTTTACCAAAAAAAGAAAGTTTCTCAGGTTCACCAACATCACTGTCGGCTAATATTTCAATACTTTCCGCAAGTTCACCGTTTATGTAGTAATTACTGTATCCGACAACAGTACCTTTATATATCGGCGCATACAGAAAACGAGGCATTTCAATAACCCGTGTAACACTGCAGACTTCACTGCCGAAAAGCATTTTCCCAAATGGTTTAAATTCAGTCACCGTTGTCGTTCCAAGTCCTGCAACAGGTAATGTAAAAGTTTCTGCCTCATCACTGAATTTTGCATATTCACAGCAGGTAAAACCATAGTCGAGCATTTGGGTGTGATCTGCCCAGTCATTTCGATCATTTAAAGTGACTGCAATAAGTCGTACGCCATTTTTTTCAGCGGCAGATACAAGACAACGCCCCGATTTCATAGTGTAACCGGTTTTTACCCCTATACAATATTTGTACCTGTTGAGCAATTTATTGTGATTGGCGAGATAGTGTGTGTCTTCACCGTCACCTACTGTTATAGATTTCGTTGAAACGATTTTTCTGAAAATATCATTTTGAAGAGCATAAGCAGTAAGTTTCGCCATATCATATGCAGTTGAATAATGTTCGCTGTCATCAAGACCGCTGGGAGTAACAAAATTCGATGACTCCATACCAATCTTATCAGCAGTTTCATTCATAAGGACAGCAAAACCTTCTCTACTCTCACCTACATATTCTGCCAGAGCATTAGCAGCATCGTTACCCGATGAAAGCATTAGACCGTACAAGAGTTCAAGCACCGTTATTTTTTCACCGCTTTTAAGATACATCGACGAGCCCTCAGTTGCCGCCGCTTCTGCTGATACAGTTACGGTGTCACTGAGAACGGTATTTTCGAGTACAGTTACTGCAGTCATAATTTTTGTTGTACTTGCCATTGACATTTTCTGATAGGCATTATTCTCATAGAGAATCTTGCCCGTTGATGCCTCTATCAAAACAGCAGATTGTGCAGATACCGAAACAGCATCTGCACAAATCTGTGTATTAAATAACATGATCACTGACAATAACAGTACTGCTAACCTTTTTTGCATAATATCACCCATATAAGAATATGAGTGATAAGCGTATTACATAACCTTTTTTATCAGAGATCTACAGATACGTCTCCCGAATCCTTATTATGCGCTTTAAATCCGTCCTTGATCTTGTCCACAAGATCAGGTACCATTTCTACAATTCTGTCTACTATGCCTGCATTTTCCGTAATCTGGAGCAGTTTTATATTAGCACCGCCGACAATGAGAAACGCAATAGGAGTAATAGTAATACCTGCTCCGCTGCCGCCGCCGAATGCTTCTGAGTTCGCCGGCTGTTTCGGGTAATCCGAGCCGCCTGAAACAAAACCGAATGTGACTTTTGAAACCGGAATTATAACTGTACCGTCAGGAGCAGTTATTGCATCTCCGATAATGGTATTTACATCTACCATATCCTTAATATTTGACATTGCTGTTGACATGAGACCCTGAATAGGATGTTCTGACATAAATTACACCGCCTTAGTTTTTTTTATTCTTGATAATAACTCTGACTGCACAGACCGCTGCCGCAAATGCTATCAGAAGACCGCCCAGCAGAGATAATTCCATATTTACATAGATATCATACTCTGATTTTTGCTTTGTAAAATCAGCATTGATTCTAATATCCCTTTCCGTGACTTTAAAATTGTTACAGATTGCACCGCAAAAAATATTTACACCTGCAGAAACTTTTCCGAATGTAAGCGCAGTTTTTGCAGCATCATCTGTAGCAACAAGAACTGCACACTGTAATTTTTTTATCACAAGTTTTCTGTTGAAGACCTTTATTGCCTTACCTGCTATCCTGCAAAAATCCGAAAAGTAAAGTAATTTCTCACCTGTGTTTTTTTCTTTTTTTGTCTTTTTATCTTTTTTCTTTTTTTCTGATTTTTTTAATTTTGAGGTATCGAATTTAAAACAAAGTAATTTAACAACAACTCGCTTTGTTTCACCGAAAAAAATCTCCGCTTTCGCTTTTATCAGGTGAAAAACAAACGTTATCACTGCAATAATAGAAAATACTATCAGCAGGATTTTCATTGTGTTACCTCTTCGATCTGGAGTTGCGCATTGTCAGGCTCGATATCCTCAAGTTTTGGAAGTTCACTCAATGTGCTCAGTCCGAATGTTCTTAAAAACGTCGGAGTGGTTCTGAAAAGTCTTGGTCTGCCGGGTGCATCAAGTTTACCGCATTCCTCTACAAGACCCTTCTCTTCAAGTTTGTCTATGATCTCACCGCATTCAACACCGCGTACCTGACTGACATAGCCTCTTGTTATCGGCTGATTGTATGCAATGATTGCAAGTACTTCAAATGCAGCGGTTGAAAGAAATGCTTCTTTTCTGTTATCAAGCGCTTTTTTTACATATGCATGATATTCTTTTTTTGATGCAAGTTGATAGCAGTCACCAAGTCTGAGAAGCGATATACCGCCGTCTTTTTGGTTATACTCCTCCAACATTTTTGAAAGCACTGCAGATACTGTTATTTTGTCGGTTTCAAGCGCAAGTGCGAGTATATCAATATTGACAGGTGAACCCGATGCAAACAGTATGCTCTCTATCACTGCTTCCATTTCTTTATCTGTCATGTTCTACCTTCTTTCTGGACAAAACAAGCGTCGTATCATTACCGTCACCAGACTCTTCAAGGATTATCCTTTTGACCTTCGAGAGTTCAAGCACTGCCAAAAATGCCGCTACGACCTCGCTTCTGCTTTTCTGCGAATACATCAGTTCTTTGAAAGATATACGTTTATTTTTTACAAGTTGTCTGAGAATATTTGCAACCCTGCTTGCAACAGAAACTATCTTTGTTCCAATGATTCCGCTAAACGACTCAATAGGAGGCGGCATACGCCTCATATTCTTTTTAAATACACTTTCATAAGCATTAACAAGAGAGGAAACAGACTGAATTTTAAGTTTAGGTTTTCCAAAGTCTATCTCTTCAGAGACCTTAATATACAGTTTGTCCCCATTTTCTGTTTTGTATTCTCTCAGAGTCTGTGCAACCATCTTATACTTCTTGTATTCGAGGATCATCTTGACAAGTTCTTCCCTGGGATCTTCTTCCTCATCATCTTCATCCTTAGGAAGAAGCATTTTTGACTTTATGTAAAGAAGTTGAGATGAGACCACCAAAAATTCACTCAGATTATCCAAATCATACTTTTTGTATTCTTCGACATATTCCATATACTGTTCAAGAAGAAGTGATATAGGAATATCCAGAATATCTATTTTATTTTTGTCGATAAGATGCAGCAACAAGTCCATCGGGCCTTCAAAGACCTCAAGATGAAACTTTAACTGTTCGTTCTCCATTCTACACCCCAATAAGTGATAATATCTTTATTATAAAATTTATCATAGCAGACGATACACTTGAAACAGCATTTGATAAATAGTTAGAGAAAAACCCAAGATAACTGAGCAAGATAATTGCCAATGTTCCAAAACGTTCATATTGCATCAATTTAAAATATGCCTTGTCCGAAAGTACGGCATAAACAAGTTTTGAACCGTCAAGCGGCGGAAATGGGATAAGATTGAATGCCATTAAAACAAGATTAACTTGAATAAAATACGAAAATGCATAAACTACCTGAGCCGAATATACATTTGCAAAGCGCCAATAAAGAACGTAGGCAACAGTGCCTATAAACGCCATGAGAAAGTTTGATACGGGACCCGCAAGCGCGGTTATAGCCATTCCCCTTTTGGGATTTTTAAAATAATATGGATTTACGGGAACTGATTTCGCCCAGCCAAACGAAAAGAAAATCATTGCTACCGTGCCCACAGGATCAAGATGCGCAAGCGGATTAAGCGTAAGCCTGCCCATATTTTTTGCAGTATGGTCTCCAAGTTTGTATGCGACAAAACCGTGTGCAAACTCATGCACTGAGAGGCTGAAAATCAAAAACGGTAAAACAATAAGTTTAGGTGTTAAATTTGATAAATAATTAATAAATATATTCATATAGACTATTATAAATTAAAAATATATAAAAATCAATAATAAAGGGGTATCACCTGTCGATACCCCTTAAAATTATCTTTTACCGTATTTTTCAAGACCTGCTGATGAGATAGCGTAAGCCATCTTATACATTTCTTCATCGATTGATTTCTTCATTTTGAGTGCATCTTGAATATCAAAGTTAACGATTTTTCCGTCTTTTACACCGACAACTCTGTCACCGATACCCTGTGAGAGAAGTTTAACTGCTTCATAACCGAGACGGCTTGCCCATACTCTATCATTTGCGGTGGGTGAACCGCCACGCTGAACATGACCTAAAACAGTTGTCTTTGTTTCAATGCCGACTTCGTTTTTGATTTTTTCAGCAAGTACATCAATACTGCCGACACCTTCAGCAACAACAATGATAAAGTGATGTCTGCCCGCATTCATCGCAGCCTTCATTCTTACTATTATTTCTTCCTGAATGTCTATAGGCATTTCGGGAATTAAAATTGCCATCGCACCTGTTGCAATACCTGCATTAAGAGCAATGTAACCTGCATTTCTGCCCATTACTTCTATTATCGAGCATCTGTCATGCGACTGCATTGTATCTCTTATCTTATCTATACAATCCACACAAGTATTTACGGCAGTATCAAAACCGATAGTATATTCACTGCATGATATGTCATTATCAATTGTTCCGGGTATGCCAACACACGGAATACCGTGCTTTGATAAGTCGCTCGCACCTCTGAAAGAACCGTCACCACCAATAACAACAACGCCCTCAAGACCAAGTTTCTTACAGGTATCAATAGCTTCCATAACACCTTCTTCAGTTTTGAATTTCGGACTTCTTGCGGTATAAAGCACCGTACCGCCGCGAGCAACAACTTCACTTACGCTTTTAGATGTAAGTTGGATTGTTTCGCCTTCGATAAGACCGTTATAACCCCTTCTGATTCCGACAACTTCAATATCTTTATCAAGCGCAGCTCTTACAACTGCACGAATAGCTGTATTCATTCCGGGCGCATCGCCGCCACTGGTGAGTACGCCTATTTTTTTAACTTTTTTCTCTGACATAACTCAACCTCCTAAAAAGATAAGTAATATTATAGCACAAATTAATAAAATATCAATCGCTTTTTTCGACAACATTCTTTTCTCCGAGAATTTCTTTAAGTTCTCTTAAAAGAACATGACAAGGTTCTACCCATAAAGATCTGCTTGCCTGATGATATTTTCCGTCATCAGATGTATACACGATAAGCGGAACAGCACCGTCAAACACCTTGCATACATTTAACGACTTTTTAAGTACATCGCTGTCCATATTCGGAACTTTTATATAAAGTTTTCTGCCTCCCTGTTTTAGCGGAGCCGCCTTAGGGCTTTCTGCCGTTTTATATTCTTTTATACCGCATGCACTGCCTAAAACTGCTTTTACCGGCTCATCTTCTCTCGCAGAAACTCTGACTTCTGCCACAATAACGTTATTCTCGGCAAGTATTCCTCTGAATTTTTCAAGAATCTTTGCAAAAACGAGCATTTCCAGCGCCGCAGTTCCGTCGTCAAGTCCCACAAATGCCATCACAGAATTGTTTTTTGTGTGTTTAAGTTTAAAACTTGTTACAACTGCGACCATAACGACTGTATCATTATCTTTTACAGTCTTTTCACCGTCTTCCTTAAAGGAATCGATTATCTTTCTGATAGAAACAGGATCTATTTTCTTTATTTCCGACTCATATTCGGAGAGCGGATGCCCCGATACATACAGTCCCACCGCATCACGTTCAGCGCGCAGAAGTTCAAGTTTCGGCAATTCCGGGATATCGGGATAGACCTGTGAAAAAGCGTTATTCTCGTTAGATTCACCAAACATATCCATTTGTCCCTCGATAGTTTTTCCGCCGAGGTCCGAAATCGAATCCATCATAGACTCGTATGTTTCAAGCATCTGGCTTCGCTTAAGTCCCAGAGAATCAAGAGCGCCGGCATTTATAAGCATCTGTACAGCCTTTTTGTTTATTGATGTGCTGTCCATACGTTTGAGAAAATCTTCAAAACTTGCAAATTTACCGCGATCATTTCTCTCTTTTATCAATTCTTCAATGACACCGAAGCCAATGCTTTTTATTGCCACGAGTCCAAATCTGATGGCGTTTTCCGAAACAGAGAAACCAATAAAACTCTTATTGACATCCGGGGGTAAAATCTCAATGCCTATATTATTACACTCGGCAATATATTCAACGACTTTGTCTGTGTTTCCTATAACACTTGTCAGTAGTGCCGCCATATATTCACAAGGATATCTGCATTTGAGATATGCCGTTCTGTATGCAACCGCCGCATATGCCGCAGCATGAGATTTATTGAATGCATATGATGCAAACGATGCCATATCGTCAAATAATTTTGTAGCAGTCTGTTCATCTATACCGTTTGCAACACAACCGCAGTTCTCACCCTCTTTGCCGTATATAAAAGCGTGTCTTTCTTTTTCAAGAACATCTGCCTTTTTCTTGGACATTGCACGGCGTACAAGATCAGCCTTGCCAAAAGAATATCCTGCAAGTTCACGGAATATCTGCATTACCTGCTCTTGATAAACTATGCATCCATACGTCATATTGAGTATTGGTTCAAGAAGCGGTGTGGCGTATTTAACACGCTCGGGATAATGCATATTTGCGATATAAGTCGGTATGGAATCCATAGGACCGGGACGATAGAGTGATATAGCAGCAATGATATCTTCAAAACAGGTGGGTTTCATCTCGCAGAGCATCTGTCTCATACCGTTTGATTCAAGTTGGAATACTCCCGAAGTATTTCCCTCCGAGAGCATTTTATACACTTCAGGATCGTCAAAAGACTGTTCTTCAACCTGAAATGCGCCCTTACCGCCTATATCTGCCGAGCCGTGGTTTATAATGTTTTCAGCATATTTTATTACCGTTAAGTTTCTTAGCGCAAGGAAGTCCATTTTCAGAAGTCCAAGACGCTCAAGTGTGGTCATCGTGTACTGCGTTATTGCAAGTTCATCACTTTTCTGGAGAGGGACATAACAGTCAACATCTTCACCTGTTATAACAACTCCTGCTGCATGTATAGAAGAATGTCTGGGCATTCCCTCGATCTTTGCCGCTGTGTCTATCAAATTGCGAACAGTACTGTCATTTTCATAAAGTTCTTTAAGTTCTGATATTTCTTTTATGGCATCCATCAGTGTTTTGTGTCTTACAGCAAAATCATTTGGTACAAGTTTTGCAATTTTATCCACATCGCCGTACGGGACATTTAATACTCTGCCGACATCTCTTATCGCACCTTTCGCCGCAAATGTACCGAAGGTTACTATCTGTGCCACTTTGTTTCTTCCGTACTTGCTCACAACATAGTCTATGACTTCCTGTCTTCGCTCTGTGCAGAAGTCAATATCTATATCAGGCATCGTGATACGCTCAGGATTTAAAAAACGCTCAAAAATCAGGTTGTATTTCGTAGGATCGATATCCGTAATTCCAAGACAGTAAGAAACGATACTTCCCGCAGCCGAGCCTCTTCCGGGACCGACGGGTATATCTCTGTCTTTGGCAAATTTCACAAAATCCCATACTATCAGAAAATAGTCCACATATCCCATATCTCTTATCGTAGAAAGTTCGTACTGCATTCTTTCGATGAGTTCATCGGATGCCGCAGGATATCTCTTATCAAAACCGATTTTCACCTGTTCACAGAGATATTCATACGCCTCTCTTCCCTCAGGAAGTTGGTATTTAGGAAGATGAAAATTACCGAATTCAAAATCATAATTACACTTATCTGCAATTTTTAAAGTGTTCTCAATGGCATCTTCATATCTGTCGAAGAGTTTTCTCATTTCGTCTTCGCTCTTCATATAAAACTCTTCTGTAGGAAATGCCATAGCATTTTCATCATCGATGGTTTTAGCCGTTTGGACACACATCAAAACATTCTGCATATATGCATCTTCTTTGCTTATATAGTGAACGTCATTTGTCGCCACAAGAGGAATGTCAAGTTCACGGGAAATTTTTTCAAGTTCCCTGTTTACAACAAGTTGTTCATCGATTCCGTGATTTTGCAGTTCCAAATAATAGTCTTCACCAAATATGTCTTTATATTCAAGTGCAAGTTTACGGGCACCTTCAATATCATCAGCAAGAATTTTTTGAGGCACAGCGCCTGCAATACATGCTGAAAGCGCAACAAGACCCTCACTGTGCGCACGAAGTTCATTCATATCTGTGCGGGGTTTTATATAAAATCCGTCCATAAACGCTTTTGAAACTATTTTTAAAAGATTTTCATAGCCTTTTTTATTTTTTACCAAAAGAACAAGATGGTTATTGTCACTGTCAAAACGGTGTTCTTTATCATACATAGTTCTGGGAGCAACATATACTTCGCATCCTATAATGGGCTTTACGCCCGCTTCTTTGGCCGCATTGTAAAAATCGACGCAACCGTACATGACACCGTGATCTGTTATCGCCACCGCTGCCTGTCCGAGTTCCTTAGCCTTTTTCACAATATCTTTTATACGGCATGCGCCGTCCAAAAGACTGTATTCTGAATGTAAATGAAGATGAACAAAACTGCTCAAAGTTTACCCCCTACATTTTATCTGCAAGTTCAATTATCTTTCTGAGTCGTCTGTTAATATATGACTTTCCGTATTTTCTTTCACTTAATTCTGACAATAGCGAAAGCGAAGCATCGGGATTCTCAAGTCTTAAGTCTGCTATTTCTTTTATATCATCGGCAAGTTTTTCATAAACGCCGCTTTTTTTTAGTTTTTCTATAGCCTGTCTGTGTGTAACTGAAATATCGACCGTCTTTTTTAAATTTGCAAGACTGTAATTCTGCTGACGTGTAAGCGCATTTCTCATGTCTTTTTCTATCTTTGCATTCATCAAATCAAAAATAGTGGATTTTGCGCCAATAAGATTTAAAAAATCTTCTATGACAGAACTGTCACGGTAATATACCACATACGAACTTTTTCGCATTGAAATAAAAGGTTTTGATAAATTTTCCTCAAGCAAAAGTGCCAGATCCTGCGCCCTCTTTTTTGAAGAAATATCAAATTCAAGCCTGTAATCCTTCTGCGGATCAGATATCATTCCGCAGGATAAGAATGCGCCAGCAAAAAAGGCGTAAGCGCACATATCACAATCAAAAACCGCACGGTTGATCCTAAGCGCCGTTTCATTTATAGAGTTTCCCATTATTTCAAAAAGTTTGTACGCCTCTTCATCCTCTGCCGATACTGTAAAATTCCTTGCGCCTGCAGACGTCGAAAGCGTGACACCGCAGACAGAATCTGCAAGAACACACAGTTTTTTAACAACGTCTGCACTTTTGATATTGAGTTTAAAACTGTCACTTTTATATGTACCCGAAAAGAGTAACATGCCGTAAAGATACGAAATCTTACAACAATCTCGCGCAAACTTCTTGTTTTCGGATATTTCTTTTTTTACATTGTCATTGAATGATAACTTTTCTGTCACTTTTTTATATCCCTATGATTAACCAGACAGGTAACTATATTGTCATTGATAAATTTACCGAGTTTACAAGCAAAAGTAACACTTCTGTGTTTACCTCCTGTACAGCCTATGGCAACTGTAATGCTCGGCTTACCTTCTTTAATGTAAAGAGGTATCATAAACGCCATCATATCTTCAAGTTTGACAAGAAACTCTTTTGCCTCATCAAAACTCATCACATAATCCGATACAGGAGAATCAAGTCCTGTAAGTTCTTTAAGTTCAGGAATCCAATAAGGATTGGGAAAACATCTTACATCAAAAACAATATCCGCATCTTTCGGCGGAGCATATTTAAAGCCAAATGATGTTACATTCACAAAGAAAGATGAATCCTTTTCTTTATTTAAAACTTTCAAAAAATGCTCACGAAACTGCGAAGCAGACATCTTCGATGTGTCAAATACCAAATCAGCAGATGCTTTTACCGGTGCCATAAGCGCCCTTTCGCGTGCGATTGCACTTTCAAGTCCCGGATAATCTATATTCTGGAGCGGATGTTTTACACGCAATTCTTTATATCTTGATACGAGAACATCATCCTCACATTCAAGATAGATGAGTTTATACGGAATTCCCGATTTTTTCAAATCTTCCAGACTTTCCATATACTTGTCCATCTTAGACGCACCTCTTGCGTCTGCAACGAATGCAAGTTTATTTAGTTCACCGCCGGAGGATACACATATATTTATGAAGTTGGGTATAAGTGCCGGAGGCATATTATCAACACAATAATAACCCGCATCATCAAGCACATTTACAGCATTTGACTTACCGGATCCCGACATTCCCGAAACAATGATTATCTCCATAAATTCCTCCTAATCTATAAATCTTATTTCACATTCAAGGTCTACACCGAAACAACCTTTGACTGTGTGTTGGATATGCATTACCAACGCTTTTATGTCATCGGCTTTTGCGCCGCCGATATTGATTATAAATCCCGCATGTTTCATTGAAACCTGCGCTCCGCCTATCGTGCAGCCTTTAAGTCCTGCATCTTCGATCAATTTTCCTGCAAAATAGCCCTCCGGCCTTTTAAATACAGAGCCCGCGCTCGGATATTCAAGCGGCTGTTTATCCTTTCTCTTGCCGAGATTTTCTCTCATAAGAGCCGAAATTTCTTCGACATTACCTTTTTTCAGTTTGAATATTGCCGATACAATAATATCTCCGCTCTCCATATATTTTGAATGACGGTACGAAAAGTCGGATTTATCGGCTAAAACATACTCATTATTACCAAGACACTTGACCGAATAGATAACATCAGAGATCTCACCGCCGTATGCGCCCGCATTCATAAATACAGCGCCGCCCACACTGCCTGGGATCCCGCAAGCAAATTCAAGCCCTGTAAGTGAATTTGTTTTTGCAAATGAAGCAAGAGCCGAAAGTGTTGTGCCTGCATCGGCAAGAACATAAACTTCCTCATCTTTTTCTTCAATTATCCTGCAGCCATTAATCGCTTCGGTAAGTATTACTACACCGTTGTAGCCCACATCCGAAAAAACAACATTTGAACCGTTACCGATAACGATATAACGAATATCTTTACATAAATCGATAACATCGGTAAGTTGCTTTTCGTCTGATGGGATAGCCATCACTTCAGCAGAACCGCCCACTTTAAATGATGTATGACCTGCCATATCCTCATTAAATAAAACGGTGTCGCAAATTAGTGATATTCTATTCTTGAATTCGTGTGATATCATAAAAGCTCCTGTGAATGATACTTTTTTTCGAGTTTTTCATTGAGTTCAAGTGCCGCATTATAACCCATTACTTTTTGTCTGTTATTCATTGCAGCAATTTCAATGATGACAGCAAGGTTTCTGCCCGGCTTAACGGGAACAGTTATCATCGGTACTTCAACACCAAGTATATTCTTGGTTTGAGTATCTATTCCCAGTCTGTCATATTCTTTTTTATTATCCCAATGTTCAAGTTGAATGACGAGTTCTATCTTTTCCGTCATTTTGACTGCACCCATACCGAATATTCTTCTGACATCGACAACGCCTATACCGCGAATCTCGACATAGTGACGTATGATCTCGGGCGCTGTACCCACAAGCGATATCTCAGAAACTTTTTTGATTTCCACAGCATCGTCTGCAATAAGACGGTGACCTCTTTTCACAAGTTCTATCGCCGTTTCACTTTTACCGACACCGCTGTCACCGAGCAAGAGTATACCTTCACCGTATACTTCAACAAGAACACCGTGAAGCGTCTCACGGGGAGCAAGTTCCACATTGAGCCAACCTATCAGTGCGCTGATAAAATTAGATGTCACCGCATTTGTTCCCAAAACAGGTATATTATATTTTTTTGCCGATTCCAACATACTGTCATAAGGCTCAAATCCGCGTGTCAGAACAAGCGCAGGCAGACCGTGTGCAAAGAAAGCATCAAAATGTTTGGTCTGTTCTTCAGGAGACAAGTCCTTCATATATGAATTTTCAACTTTACCGAAAAGTTGTATTCTGGTAGGATCGCTGTATTTAAAGAAGCCTGTAAGCTGTATACCTGCACGGTTTACATCGGACTTAATAATTTTAATATTTTCTCCATCATCAGGCATATAAAAAACTTTGAGCGAAAAATGTTCGATCACTTCACCGACAGTTACATAATATTCAATCATAATTTATTCCTCACACTAATATTTTATATTATTATAATGCATATAAAATAAATATTCAATCAGTCGTTTAAAAACACATCAAAAATATTTATAGCCATAATTCAAAAAAAGTCTTGCATTTTAGCACTTAATTTGTTAAAATGACTGATGTTAATAAATTAAGTTTTAAGGAGGTGTTCTTATGGCAAAGTGTGACATCTGCGGTAAGGGCGTTACTTTCGGTATCAAGGTATCTCATTCTCACAGAAGAACTAACAGAGATTGGAAGCCTAATGTTAAAAGAGTAAAAGCTAACATCAACGGCGGTGCCAAGTACATCAATGTTTGTACAAGATGCCTTCGTTCCGGCAAGGTGACCCGTGCGGTCTAATTTCCGCTGATAGAACCCCTCTGAAAACAGAGGGGTTTAAATTTTACAAAAAAGCGTTCGGTTAATTAACCGAACTCTTTTTCATTTCTTCTTGGAAGATATTTTATTTTCCGTTCCCATGATAAGTCTTACAACATTCTTTCTGTGCATAAAAACAATGAATAATGCAAGCGCAAATAAATATATATAGAAATTCTTATCATGTCCGCCTATACATAACTGAATGACCGCAAAGGCTAAAGCACCGCACATTGAACCGAGGCTTACATATTTTGTAACAACAACAACAAGTACAAAAATTGCAAGTGCTATCATCGCTATTTTCCAGTCAATAAGAATAAAAAGAATTCCGCAGTTTGTAACACCTTTTCCGCCTTTAAATCCGAAATAGAGCGGAAAACAGTGCCCCAAAATGCATACGGTTGCTGCAAATATAGCACAACCTATAACTTCCTTTATATCAAAGAAACGTGCAACGTGGTATCCGATAAAATATGAAGCAACTGTCTTTAGTGCATCAAGCGCAAACGTAAAGAGTGCCATTTTTATGCCATATGTGCGAAGCATATTGGTAGCACCTGCATTACCGCTTCCGTGACGACGAACATCATCCTGTCTCTTTTTATCGGAAAGGATTATAGAAAAATTCAAACTTCCGATAAGATATCCGACTACTCCGAGAATAATAAGCAGCAAAATAGTAGTTTTATTTATCATCTTTTTCCCTCAACATAAATCTTACGGGTGTTCCCTGTAAATCAAAGACTTCCCTTATCTGATTTTCAAGGTAACGTCTATATGAAAAATGGAATAATTCAATACTGTTACAAAAAATAACAAATGCGGGCGGCTTTGTCGAAGCCTGTGTCATATAGTAAATTTTCAATCGTTTGCCTCTGTCTGTAGGCGGCTGAACTTTATTCATTGCATCTGCAAGAACTTCATTTAGTTTTCCCGTAGAAATTCTTACATTGTTTTGTTCATAGACAAAACTTATCATATCAAACACATCGTTTACTCTCTGCCCGGTAAGCGCCGACACAAAAATTATCGGTGCATATGTCATATAAGCAAGATCGTTAGTTATGCGCTTTCTCATTTCTTCCATAGTCTTTCCGTCTTTTTCTATGGAATCCCACTTGTTGACCACGATTACAGTTGCTTTTCCGTTGTCATGCGCATATCCTGCAATTTTAGTATCCTGCTCTGTAACGCCTTCGTTTGCATCTATCATAAGAAGGCATACATCAGCACGATCCACAGCCATATACGAACGAATAACACTGTATTTTTCTATGTTTTCTTCAACTTTTTTCTTTTTTCTTATTCCGGCAGTGTCAATAAACACATAATTCTTGCCGTTTTTTGTAAAGCCCGTATCAATTGCATCTCTTGTAGTGCCCGGGATATTCGATACTATAACACGTTCTTCCCCCAAAATCCTGTTGATTATTGACGATTTTCCAACATTAGGTTTACCTATAACGGCAACCTTGATAGTATCTTCATCCTCGCTGCTTACATCACTCTGCGGAAGTTTGGAGACGACAGCGTCAAGCAGATCACCCGTTCCCCTGCCGTGAGTGGCAGAAACAGCATAAGGCTCACCCACTCCGAGATTATAGAACTCATATATCTCAGGCGGAAGTTCACCCACACCGTCTGCCTTATTAACACATAACACAACAGGCTTTTTGGCTTTTATAAGCATTCTTGCTACATCTGCATCCGCAGCGACCATACCTACCGTAAGATCAGTCACAAGAATGACAACATCTGCAAGTTCTATTGCAAGTTCCGCCTGTCTTTTCATCTGAGACAGGATTATATCATTACTTTTAGGTTCAATACCCCCGGTATCAACAATCGTAAAAGAATGACCGCACCATTCACATTCACCGTATATACGGTCTCTTGTAACACCGGGCTTGTCGTCAACGATCGCAAGACGTGATCCGGAAAGTTTATTAAACAATGTTGACTTGCCTACATTAGGTCTGCCAACTATTGCAACTACAGGCTTTGCCATCTTACACCTCTATTCCCAAAAAGGCGCTGATAAATGCAGCACCGTCATTTTCACAAATTCTGACTTTGCAGTCAAGTTCCCTCTCAAGATCGGTAAGCAGCACATCATCAAGAAATCGTTCTCTGTCATACCTGAGCATCTGCGCCGGAATTATAAGTTCGTCGCCTATATTTTTACCCTTGAGATTCTTTATTATGTCCCCACCTGTTACAAGACCTGTCACATCGATATTCTCACCGAAAAAGTCATTTTTTATGGGGTATACATTACAATCTAAATTATGCCATTTCTTCTTTAATTCGTCAACAAGTTTAGATATAAAAGGATATACGGCACAGCCTGTTACAGCAGAAACTTTACGGTATTCATCACTTTCATCCACAAACTTAAGAGCGGTATCAAACTCTTCTCTCATAGAAGATATCATTCCGACACCGTTTTCTATCTGCTGAAAATCGTCATAGTATTCTGCGTTCGGAAGTTCTCTGCCGCATTTTAAATACATTTCATCAGCGCAGTAAACACAGTAATACCCATGCTCTTCAAAATTGCGTTGTGCCCGCATTTCCACATAATCTATGATATCTTTCAACTCTTCGGGCGCAAACATACGCAGAGGATATAATTTTTCTCTGTATTTTGTAAGCCCGACAGGTACGATAGAAACACTTGTAAGCATAGGACACAGCGCCAAAAGATCGTCAAGAGACCTTTTCAAAACTTCACCGTCATTGATTTCGGGGCAAAGAACTATCTGCCCTTTCATCTCTATGCCGTTATCGTAAAACCGTTTCATTATATCATAGCATTTTGCCGCGGCAGGATTTTTCATCATTTCCACGCGAACTTTAGGATCTGTAGCATGCACAGATATATTTATAGGACTGATTTTAAGTTTTATTATCCTGTCTATGTCTTGGTCAGACATATTGGTTAATGTAGCATAATTACCAACCAAAAATGAAAGTCTTGCGTCATCATCTTTAAAGTAAAGAGCTTCTCGCATACCCTTAGGTAACTGATCTATAAAACAGAAAATGCATTTATTCTTACAATGCATCTCGCGATCCATAAGATAGGTTTCAAATTCAAGACCGAGATCTTCATACTGCTCTTTTTTTATTTTCACAGTACGAGTAACACCGTCTCGGACAACTGTTATACTCAGTTTCTGCTTTGCTGAGTAGTACATATAGTCGAGAACATCTTTTATCTCATGACCGTCTATAGATACCAACATATCTCCGGCATGTATTTTCTTACTGCAAGGTGAATATTCGGTAACGCTTTTAATTAATACTGACATAATTCATTCCTATCCAAAAAAAACGGAAGATGTCAAACAACACCCTCCGTTTTAATTGCTTGTTTTACGCTTCTACTTTTACTACTTCTTTGCCGTTGTAGTATCCGCAGTTCTGACATACCTTATGAGGTACTGTAAGTTCGTGACACTGGGGGCACTTAACGAGTGTAGGAGCACTAAGCTTCCATACGCTGGAACGTCTCTTGTGTTTTCTCTGTTTTGATGTTTTGTTCTTCGGTACTGCCATTTTAAGACACCTCCTTGTGACGCTATTATAATAAAGTTTTTAATATTGCTAATCTCGGATCGGGCTCTTTATCGGGACAGTCACACTGACCTTCGTTGAGATCCTTTCCGCATTTCGGGCATAAACCCTTACAATCATCTTTGCATAAGACTTTCATCGGAGCACTTGTTATAACCATAAATTCTGCAATTTCAGCAAGGTCGATCATATAATCTTCTGCAAGGATCATTGATTCGTCATCCTGATCTTCATATTCAGTAACAACATAGTTTTCCGTATCTACCGGGATTTCAAGAACGACGCCCTTGGTGCAACGAGCACAGCCTGTCTCAAAACGTACCGTCGCATGAGTGGTGAGAACGACCATTCCTGCCCTGTTGGAAACATTGGCAGTTACTTCAATAGGAGTTTTAAACGGATATTCACCCCAGAATTCACAATCTGTAAGATCAAGAGAAAATGAATAGTCTGAAGATAAGCCTTCAGTTTTAAAAATCTTCTCAACATTTATCCGCATAAATTACCTCACAATGACGCCTAATATTATATATATATTATTTGAATTTGTCAACCATTTTTATTCCACTGTTACAGATTTTGCAAGATTTCTCGGTTTATCGATATCGCACCCCTTGTAAAGTGCAACATAATAAGCAATAAGTTGCAGAGGTATAAGCGCAGGTATAGGTATAAACATCTCATCAAAATCGGGCAGTTCAATTATGTTTGAAATGCCTTCGAAAAGTTTTCTGTCGACTTTCTTGCATATTGTCCACACTTTTCCTTGCCTTGAACGTACTTCATTAACGTTACTTGCAAGTTTTTCGGCAAGATAACTCTGTGTAGAAACTGCAACAGTAGGTGAAATCTCATCTATAAGTGAGATAGGACCGTGCTTAAGTTCACCTGCCGAAAACGCCTCACTGTGAATATAGGATATTTCTTTGAGTTTGAGCGAACCTTCGAGTGATAACGCCGAGTCAATACCTCTGCCGATAAAGAATATATCTTTTGCTTCATACAGTTCTTTTGCGCATTCTTCACAAGAAGAAGTATCATCAAGTATCTTCTGAACAACTTCGGGAACTTTTTTGAGATTTGCAAGTTTATGGGCGAGTTCTCTTTCAGAAATGTAACCTCTTATAAATGCAAGCTGCAGAGCAAGCAGATGAATATCGGCAAGTTGAGCAGAAAAGGCTTTTGTTGTGGCAACAGAAATTTCAGGGCCTGCTGCTGTATAAATCATTATATCCGCTTCTCTTGCAACTGACGAGCCAAGTACATTTACTATTGCAAGCACAGGGAATCCGCGCTTTTTAGCAAGTCGCATTGCCGCAAGTGTATCGGCAGTTTCACCACTCTGTGATATTGCAACAACAAGATCACCTTCGCCCATAACAGGATTTCTGTATCTGAATTCACTTGCCGCCTCTACTGTAACTTCAACACCGCAGAGCGATTCTATCATATATTTTGCGGTCACACCTACGTAGTTAGCGCTGCCGCAGGCAACAATAACAATCCGCTTCGTCTTCCTCAATATTTCATTGAATTTTTCAGCATTGTCAAAAACAATATGTCCCTCAACGATATACTTGTTAAAAACATTGCCTAGCACCGAAGGAGTATCATATATCTCCTTGAGCATAAAATGCTTGAAACCGCCTTTTTCAGCGCTTTCGGCATCCCAGTCAGCAACCTTAACTTCCCTGTCTATAAGCTGCTTATCCAGGTCATAGATATCTATGCTGTTTTTAGAAATAACAGCGATCTCATCCTTTTCAAGAAGGTAATACTCTTTTGTATATTTAAGAAGCGCCGTCATATCCGAAGCGATAAAGTTCTCACCCTCGCCCTTACCGATAAGAAGAGGACTTTCCTTGCGCATAGCATAAATACGGTCATTCTCATCGTGGCAGATTATTGCAAGCGCATATGAACCGTTTACAACAGAAATGGTAGTCTTAAGCGCTTCAAACATATCCCCCGTTTTTGCATAGTACTTATCGATAAGATGTGCAACAACTTCAGTATCTGTTTCAGAAATGAATTTGTATCCGTCCGCAACGAGAATTTTGCGAAGTTCAACAAAATTTTCTATAATACCGTTGTGAACTATCGATATCTTATTGCTGGAATGAGGATGTGAATTCTTATCAGACGGTTCACCGTGCGTTGCCCATCTGGTATGTCCGATTCCGAGATGTATATTGCTGTTTATAAGATCACCGAGTTTAGCTTCGAGATTAGAAAGCCTTCCCTGTGCCTTTACTGTTTTCAAATTGTCATTTTCAAAAAATGCAACACCGGCTGAATCATATCCTCTGTACTCCATTCTTTCGAGTCCTTCAACGAGAATATTGAGTGCTGGTTTCTCACCTATATATCCTATTATTCCGCACATGTTTACCTCCGCATAACAATTTGTTTTATTATATCATATATGTACTTCAAATTCAATTATAATAAAAAAAACGGCATATTATAATGCCGTTCTTATCAAACCCAGATTGGTTGTATTTGTTTTCCGTCAAGTGCGAGCGCCACTGTATCGGATATTTTTGTGAAATCTGCCACAACTGAGCGAGGTTTGCTCAGGGGCGCATCCTGTCTCATAGTTACAAAATAATAATTTTTAAGATTTAACAGTGTTCCGATATTCTTAGCATTATTTGCAAGTGAATCGTTACTTGAAACAGCAATTACAACAGGTCTTTCATTTCGCAGATGCGCTTTAGCCGCAAGTGTCACCGAAGAATCAGCAATACCGCAGGCAAGTTTTGCGAGTGTGTTGCCCGTACACGGCGCTATTACCATAACATCAAGAAGTTTTTTCGGTCCTATGGGTTCAGCCTCTTTTACACTATGTATTATTTTGTTGCCGCATATATTTTCTATGCTTGTTATAAATGACTCTGCTGTTCCAAATCTCGTATCTGTAGAATAGGATATCTCACTCATTATCGGAACAACATCGTAACCTTCATCTTTTAGTTCCTTTATGTGCGGTATTACGCTTGAAAAAGTGCAAAATGAACCGCACATAGCAAATCCAACAGTTTTTTTGTTGGTCACCGCATTCACTCCAGTTTCATATATTCAATAAGTCTTTTTGCAAGAATTTTGCCTGCTTTTTGAGGGCAGGCTCTTGCAGGAAGACCTCTCTCCACGTAGTAATCAATATAATCCTCACAACCTGACGGAATTCCACCCGGTTCCGATGCGAGTTCTATATATTTTCCGCTTATCTGTTTTACGGTATCTTCATCAATTACACAGGCAGGCACCGTATTATAAATTATGTCAAATCCTCCAATATTCTTGCGAAGTTCGGAATACGGCAAAAATCCGTACTTATTCTTAATATCGGTTATATCCTTTTCACTTCTTGCGCAAACAGTTGCATTATCACATATTTGTGCAAGACGTTTTCCTATTCTGCCGTATCCAAGGACAAGAACATTCTCTTTACCGTAAATATCAACCGCCGCATCGGCAGTCAGAACCGAGTTTTCTTTTGCATACTCATCATCATAATAATCATAAAAATCGATGTGACAAAAATCACAAAGTTCCTTAAAACCTTTTTTCATTGCTCCGCCAAAGATTTTGCAGTCTGAAGAAAGTCCGTCCATAAATGATGAAATGTACCTTTTTTCTTCAGCATAAGGAAGATAAAAGGTCAGACTGTCTCTCGTTACCGGCAGCGGAAGAACTATATTCTTCTCACCGTCATATTCCAGAGTATCTCTGCACAGTCTGACTTTTATCCCTTTACTTTCAAGGTATTCGCAGGCATAACGATATCTTTCATCAGCCATAAACATTACGGTTCTTTCCATAAATGCCTCCCTGTATTATCCTGCTTTATTCTATGAACGGTTGACTCAATTGTTACTGAATGATTCTATTATACTCTTCGAGTATCTTTTTTTCAAAGTCTGCTCTGAAATCTGCATTTATCGGATGTACGATATCCCTGTATTCACCCTCTGCACTTTTTCTGCTGGGAGTTGCAACAAATACTCTTGAATTTCCTTCTATTATTTTAATATCGTGTACTGCAAGTGCATTATCAAAAGTAACTGAGACAATTGCTTTAATTTGTCCCTCTTCAAAAGTCTTTCTTATTTTAATGTCTGTAATTTCCATAAAATCACCCTTTCGTAGATAAAAATATTATTACCTTTACGAGAAAAAATAATCACTAACTATTTTAATCTTTGAAATAAGGTAGTATAATATATTTAATGGGGTGTAAATATGAGTAATATTGATTTTAACAATTTAAATAAAATACATTTTATCGGTATCGGCGGAGTAAGCATGAGTTCTCTTGCTGAAATTATGCACGACAACGGTTATGAAGTCACAGGTTCGGATAACTCCACAGGTGAAGCCGTATTGAGGCTCATATCAAAAGGGATAACCGTTTTTAACGGACAGTCAGCTGATAATATCGGTGACTATGACCTTGTTGTATATACTGCCGCAATTCACAATGACAATCCCGAACTTGCACGAGCAAGGGCGCTTGGAATTACCTGTGTAGAACGTTCGGTTTTTCTCGGTGCTCTGTTAAGTGACTACAGGGGCAGAATAGGTGTATGCGGTACTCACGGAAAAACCACTACAACATCTATACTTGCCCTTATACTGCTTGAAGCAAAGGTGGATCCTACAGTTCTTATCGGCGGCACTTTGCCCGATATAAATTCAAATTTCATATCAGGCAGTAAAAATTATGTTGTTTTTGAATCATGCGAATATGTTGATTCTTTCCTGCACTTCCCCACCGATTTACCTGTCGTTCTCAACATTGAAGAAGATCATCTTGACTATTTCAAGGATATCAATGCTATAAAATCTTCTTTCTTAAGATATGTATCTCAGGCAGAGAAAGCAGTTTTCAACACCGATTGCAAATATACAAATGATGTAAAAAACGATTACAGCGGTACAGCAATAACAGTTTCTCTAAAAGACAACTTGGCAAACTATTATGCAGTTAACATTAAAACAGACGGTTACCCGTCATTCGATGTATATGAAAACGGAAAACTTTTAGGAAACATCACCCTTTCTGTTCCCGGTATACACAACATATACAATGCCATGTGTGCAGTAGCCGCTGCAAGAACTTATGATATTGATTTTGAAGCAATAAAAACTGCGACAGAAAAATTTGGCGGTGCGCACAGAAGATTTGAAAAGATCCAATCAGACAAACCATTTACGATAATAGATGACTATGCTCATCATCCAAGCGAGATAAAAGCAACTCTCCAGGCGGCACGAAGCGTATGTAAAGGCACGCTCTACTGTATATTCCAACCCCACACATATACTAGGACCGCAGCGCTTTTAAATGATTTTATATCTGCTCTCTCCCTTGCAGACCAGGCAATTCTCGTAGATATCTATTCAGCCCGAGAGAAAAACGAAATAGGCATACAGTCGCAAGATATCTCAGATAAAATAGAGGGTGCATTATATGCAAAATCATTTGAAGATGCCGCACTTCATATCCTGCGCAACGCCAAAGAAAACGATGTAGTTATCACAATGGGTGCAGGAAATGTTTACAAAATAGCAGACCTTATAAAATAAAAAATAGTTGGTACTTATCGTACCAACTATTTTTTATTTAGTTCTGGAATTCTTTATTTCTTGCAAGGTTTAGTGTGCCATCAGGCATAAGATTCATATTGGCAAGGCACTTACCTGTACCTTTTGCAACACATGAAACTGCATCATCCGCGACATATGTCTTGATGCCTGTCTTAAACTCAATAAGTTGATCAAATCCACGAAGGAGACTTCCGCCGCCTGTCATAACGATACCGTTCTGCGCGATATCGCCGATAAGTTCGGGGGGCGTGCGTTCGAGAACAGAGTGAACTGCTTCAAGCACCTGTGTTGCACATTCTTCAAATGCTTCGGTAAGTTCGTCGGAATTAATCGTTATCACCTTCGGAAGACCTGTCATAAGACATCTGCCCTTAACTTCTACCTGAATAATCTCTTCCTGAGGATAAATACAACCTATTTCCATTTTAATTTTTTCTGCAGTTCTGTCACCGATAAGTACATTGTACTTTCTGCGGCAATATTTGATTATAGCATCGTCAAATTTATCTCCTGCAACCTTGATAGATGCAGATACAACGGGATATCCAAGAGAAATCACTGCTACATCTGTCGTTCCGCCGCCGATATCAACTATCATATTGCCTACGGGATTGTTGATTTCAAGGCCAGCGCCTATGGCTGCAGCAACAGGTTCTTCGATAAGATAAGTTCTCTTTGCACCTGCCTGCTTTGCGGCATCTATAACCGCTCTTTCCTCAACTTCTGTAATACCGCTGGGAACACACACCATTACTTTTGGTTTGAAGAGCATAAAGCCCGTAACTTTTTTTAAGAAGTACTTAAGCATCTTCTGTGTGATCTCATAGTCGTTAATAACACCGTCACGAAGAGGTCTGATCGCAATGATATTACCCGGTGTTCTACCGAGCATTTTCTGAGCTTCTGTGCCGCAGGCAAGAACTCTGTTTGTATTTCTGTCAACCGCAACGACTGAAGGCTCTTTCAGCACAATACCTTTATTTTTGACATAGACAAGAACACTCGCTGTGCCAAGGTCAATTCCGATTTCGTTACTCATATTATACCTGTCCTTTTAAAAATATATTTATAATAATATTGTATCTCATTAAGAGCAAAAGTCAACAAAATTTATTGTAGCTTTCCTGTAATGCATACAACTGCAACATAAACTCTTCTCGCACCGTTTTCTTTCAGTACACGGCTGCACTCGTTGAGTGTTGCACCGGTAGTTTTAACATCGTCCACCAAAAGAATATTCATATCACGGACATTATCTGCTATCCGATATGCACCGCATATGTTCTCCAATCGGCGTATACGGTCACTGCTCTTCTGAGACGAAAGCGTAAAACGTTTCTTAAGAAGTGATTTATACGGTAAAGAAAGTTCCCTCGCAAGCATTGTCGCTACATACTCTGCAGGATTAAAACCCCTTTTGAGATACCCAAGCCTGTCAGTAGGAACTGCCGTTACTGCATCAAAATCCAACTTATAACTTCTGCGACATTCCTCCGCCATAAACGACACAGCCATCTGTGTACTGTCCTGTGAAGAATACTTTTTGATCTGTGTAATCATTGATTTGACCACACCGTCATAGTAAAACGGCGCAATTATTCTGTCATAATGATTTATTATCGGCGTGCAGCTGCACCTGTCTTCAGCACAACCGCAGCGTTTGCATTTTGGCGTATCTATGATTGGTATCTCACCCTCACATTTTTCACAGACACCGCTTTTACTTGCCGACACTTCGCCGCAAAATGCGCATCTTTGCGGAAAGAACAATTTTGCTGTGGCGCCCATATTATATTCCCATTCTTTCTAACATTATATACTTAAGTCCGGTAAAACGTCTGGTTTCCTTGTTGTTGTCGACCATCGCCTTTACAGCCTCCGGAATACCGACAAGAACCATTGTCTCACGTGCTCTCGTAATAGCGGTATAAAGCAAATTTCTTGTAGTAAGTCTTCCTGCAAAATATATGGGCATAACGACACACTTAAACTCATTACCCTGACTCTTATGTACCGTGATAGCATATGCAAGTTCAATATCTGTCAGCATATCAAAGGCTATTTCACATATCCTGCCTTCAAAATCAATATTCATAAATCTGTTCATCAGATCTATTTCTGTTATTATGCCTATATCGCCATTATATATACCGTCACCGACTTCACCCGTATCTGTTCTCACCCATACAGCATCATAGTTATTTTTAATCTGCATGACTTTATCGCCTACACGGAATACCTTATCAAGAAAAATATATTCGCTTTTTCCCACAGCAGGAGGATTAAGAGTGCTTTGCAATATCCTATTTAATTCCTGCGTTCCCGTTTCACCCTTGTGAGATGCAGTTATAACCTGTATATCTTTTATAGGATTATATGAGAACTTTTTAGGAAGACTTCTGCATACCAACTGCTGACAGGTTGCCGCTATGACACCCTTGTCCTGTCTTTTCACAAAGAAAAAGTCGCTTTCTATACTTTCACACTCAGGATAGTTTCCGTTATTTACCTCATGGGCGTTGACAACTATCAGACTTCCCTGTGCCTGTCTGAATATTTCCGTCAAAGCGACAGTAGTAAAGAGGTCACTTCTTATCATATCTCTCAGGACATTGCCCGCCCCAACAGGCGGCAACTGATTTACATCTCCCACAAGTATAAGACGGCAATCTGGTTTTAATGCCCTCAAAAGTGCTTCAAATATCTTGACATCAAGCATCGATGCTTCGTCAACAATCACGACCTCTTCATCAATGGGATTCCTTTCATTTCTGTTAAATACAGCAGGGCCTTCCTCCCCTCTGGATGTTTCAAGCAATCTATGAACAGTTTTCGCTTCAACCCCCGTTATATCTGTCATTCTTTTTGCAGCCCTGCCTGTAGGTGCAGCAAGAGCATATGTCAGACCAATTGCATTAAAAAGTTCGATCATACCGACAAGTGCAGTCGTTTTTCCTGTACCCGGACCGCCTGTCAGTATAAATATCCTGTTTTGTGCCGCCTTTATTATCGCACTTTTTTGAAGCGGAGCATAACTTATCTTTAAATTCTTTTCAAGTTTTTTTACCAGTTCAGAATAGTCATTATTTTCATAATATTCAGACATTTCCAGCAGACGCTTTGCTATATATTTCTCGCATTTATCGTATTCAGCAAGATAAATCGCATCAAGATTGGCTATCTTCCTTTGCACCAGTTGTTTGTTGAGTTTCATCTTTTCAACTATATCGCTCACGGAGTTCATATCTGCTGACAGCATTTCAGCCGCAACTGAGCACAGTGAAGCGTACGGCAGAAACGTATGCCCGTTTCCGAGATTATGCCTGAGAACATATTCTATTCCTGCTTCTACTCTGCAGTCACTGTCTCTGGGTATACCGAATTCTTCGGCGAGTTTGTCCGCTTCCTCAAAAGAGACACCTATTCTGTCATCACACAACACATACGGATTTTTTCTTATCAGAGACATGGAATTAAGACCGAAAATCCTATAAACTTTTGCCGCCTTGTACGGACTGATACCGTATGCCGAAAGTTCACTTATTACTGTTCTTATGCTGAATGTGCTTTTATAACGTTCAGACATCTCAACAGCACGTTTTTTAGTTATACCGTCAATCCTACGCAGTCTGTCTGCATCGTTTTCAAGAATTTCAAATATTTCATTTCCAAATTTATCATATATCTTCTCTGCGGTCTTCATACCGATACCTTTAAACATTCCGCCGCCTAGATATGAAATGATACCCTCTTTGTCAAAAGGGACTGAAAATGTCACACTCTCTGCCACAAACTGTCTTCCGTACTGTTTGTGGTTTTTAAATTCACCCTCTGCAGACAAATTCTCACCAACTCCTACAAAAGGGATATATCCGACGAGGACTGTTTCATCCCCGTCGGGCAATGCAACTAAGAGAACGGTATATGCATTCTCTTCATTGGTATATATTATCTTTTTTACCTGTCCGTTTAATTTTTCCATAAGATTATTATATATCTACTTTCCCTGAAGTTCAACAAAATATAACTCAAGTTCTTCCGGTGTCATAAACTCAACATTTTCATTATTTTCTGCCATTATTTTGCATATCTTCTTTGTTTCATCGTCAGTCTCAAAGTCAACTGCAATTATGGTAAAGTCCCCTTCACTCTGACTTCTTACGGAAATAGCTTTTTTGAGCACAAATTCCACATCTTCGGTGCCCAGATATACAGGAATTATCATCGTAAATCTGTTATAAAGGTCTTTACCCCAAGTTATAGAATCAAAAAG
This sequence comes from Feifaniaceae bacterium, assembly GCA_045538835.1. Taxonomy (GTDB): domain Bacteria; phylum Bacillota; class Clostridia; order Oscillospirales; family Feifaniaceae; genus RGIG6165. The sequence goes on from JAZQEF010000001.1 coordinate 49,481, forward strand.
TTTTGAAATTATGTAGACCATTCCGAGTCCCGAAAGTAAAATTACTACAAATGCCATTATTAATTCAGACACAAAAACCACCTCACACTATTATATGAGGTGGTTTTAATTCTGTTATTGAAGTTCTGCTTTAAGTGCATCTGCCATATCCGTTTTTTCAAAAGAAATACCGATATCTTCTCTGCCCATATGACCGTATGCCGCAAGATTACTGTAAATAGGCTTTTTTAAATCAAGTTTCTTAATTATTCCTGCAGGAGTAAGATCAAAAAGTTTTACAACTGCATCTTCAATTCTGCGGGAATCGATTTCCGATGTTCCGAATGTATTTACAAGAACTGAAACGGGCTCTGCAACACCGATAGCATATGCAAGTTGCACTTCACACTTGTGAGCAATGCCTGCAGCAACAATGTTCTTAGCGATATATCTTGCCATATATGCGGCGCTTCTGTCCACCTTTGTGGGATCTTTTCCCGAAAAAGCACCGCCGCCGTGACGGCCGTATCCGCCGTATGTGTCAACAATTATCTTTCTGCCCGTTAGACCACTATCACCCTGAGGACCGCCTATTACAAATCTTCCTGTAGGATTGATGTAAAAATTGGTATTCTCATCAATATAATTTTCTGGACATACGGTCTTAATTACCTTTTCAATGATATCTGTACGAAGTGTTTCCATATCAACACTGTCCGCATGCTGTGAAGAAACCACAACTGTATCGATTCTTACAGGTCTGCCCTCTTCATATTCTACGGTTACCTGTGTCTTTCCGTCAGGTCTGAGATAAGGCAGAGTGCCGTTTTTTCTGAGTCTCGTCATTTCTTTCGCAAGTTTATGGGCGAGAGATATGGGAAGAGGCATAAGTTCTTCCGTTTCATCGCAGGCATAACCAAACATCATGCCTTGATCACCTGCGCCCCCGACATCTACACCCATTGCAATATCTCCGCTCTGCTCATCAATAGATGTAAGTACAGCGCATGAATTGCCGTCAAACCCGTATTCAGGACGGTCATAACCGATATCGCATATTGTTTTTCTTGCTATTGCAGGTATATCTACATACGTGCTGGTAGAAATTTCACCCATAACAAGAACCATGCCTGTTGTTACAACAGTTTCACAGGCAACACGTGCAGTCGGATCCTTTTCAAGTATGGCATCAAGTACTGCATCGGAAATCTTGTCACATATTTTATCCGGATGTCCTTCAGTTACAGACTCGGATGTAAAAAGTTCTCTTCTCATTTTCTATCTCCTTAAAAACAAAAGCCTCGTACAAAGACGAGGCTCTATCATTGATATAGCATCATCTTTCGACATAAGTCGCAGGATTTGACACCTTACATTTTTGCAGGTTGTCGGGCTTCACAGGTCCTGGTACCTCAGCCACTCTTGATGATTACTTAAGTAAAATAACACAAAATATCCGTGTTGTCAATATTAATCTACAAAATCTCTGAGTCTTCTGCTTCTGCTGGGATGACGAAGTTTGCGAAGTGCCTTTGCTTCGATTTGTCTGATACGCTCTCTTGTTACATTAAATTCAGCACCGACTTCTTCAAGCGTCCTTGTTCTGCCGTCTTCAAGTCCGAATCTCAAACGAAGCACCTTTTCCTCACGGGGAGTGAGTGTCTGGAGTACTTTATCAAGTTCGTCCTTAAGAAGCGAATAAGACGCTGCCTCAACAGGTGCCGGAGCATCGTCATCCGGAATAAAGTCTTTAAGATGACTGTCTTCTTCTTCACCGATAGGTGTTTCAAGCGACACAGGCTCCTGCGCTATCTTCATAATGGAACGTACCTTTTCAACCGGCATATTCATCTCTTTGGATATCTCTTCTGCTGAGGGTTCATGTCCAAGTTCCTGCAAAAGCTGTCTTGAAACGCGCATTACCTTGTTGATGGTTTCAACCATATGAACGGGTATACGGATAGTTCTTGCCTGGTCGGCAATCGCTCTTGTTATTGCCTGTCTTATCCACCATGTGGCATATGTTGAAAATTTGTAACCTTTTGTATAGTCAAACTTTTCAACTGCCTTGATAAGACCGAGATTCCCCTCCTGGATCAAATCAAGGAAAAGCATACCTCTTCCCACATATCTTTTAGCGATAGAAACAACAAGTCTCAGATTTGCTTCCGAGAGTTCTTTTTTTGCTTCAACATCACCTTCAGCCATTCTCTTAGCAAGTTCTATTTCATCTTCAAGCGAAAGAAGCTTTACCTTACCTATCTCTTTAAGATAGAGACGTACAGGATCATCGATAGCATATCCTTCGTTTGTAAGTACGGAATCAATATCGTCAATATTCTCAATATTCTCAGCGTCGCTCGAATCAAGATCAAGTGATTCAAGATCAAGACTTGCAACATCGGGAAGATCGTCATCACCCTCTATCTTGATACCTGCCGCATCAAGCGAATCATAGATTTTTTCAATCGTCGCAACATCACTGTTGGTGCGCTCAATAAAATCCATTATTTCTTTCTGGGTTATTGTTGTTTTTCCTTTACACTGCTCAAGAAACTCTTTTGCCGCATTTTTAACATTAGCCATTTTTTCTATTCGCCTTTCTTTTTCTTTAAGTTCTGTATATATCTTGATATATCTTCGTCTTTTACTTCATCAAGTTCTTTTAACGCTTTCTTTCTATTTGCATCTTTTATTCTGTTTATACAAGTCAGTGCAGTATCCATATCGCCGAGAAGGACATCTTTACTTGATATTATTCTTGTAACGGATGCCATCTGCGGCGAATCAAGATATCCTGACAGCGCCATCAGATCAAGCGTCATATGTGACTGAATGATTTCAGTAATTGCAGCATATGCTTTCTTTCCGAATTCTGTAGACATCTCATCAGGTTTTAACTGCTCATATATCTGTCCGAACAGATCAGGACTGAAGAAAAGTATACACAAAAGTTCTTCTTCCGCTTTTGACGCAAGCAGATTGCCGCGTTTTTCCGGATTACCGACATCGCCTTTGCCGCTGTTTTTGTCAAGTTCCTGCCGTATCTCTTTATTTTTTTCACGGCTTTTATAATTCTTTTCGGCTTTAGATATTTCAGCAAGAATAGCCGTCTTTGTAATTCCGAGACTGTCGGCAAGTTCACCGGCATAAATATCGCGCTCGACTGCACTGCTGAGTGAAGCAAGCACCGAAACAGCCTGTTTCATATACTCTGCTTTCTGGTCAGGCAGATTCATGTCATAGCCTGCCTTGATATCCATGAGTTTATATTCAATTTGGTTATGACAAGAATCTATCAGTCGTTTAAATTCATCTGCACCGTATGCTTTTATAAATTCATCGGGATCTTTTCCTCCCGTGATTCGAAGTATCTTGACTTTTATACCCGTCTCCGAGAATATACGCATTGCCTTTTCCGTGGCATTTCGACCTGCAGTGTCTGCATCATAACATACCACGACTTCACCTGCATAGCGTGATATCAGCCGTGCCTGGTCAGACGTAAGTGCCGTACCGAGAGTTGCTACCGCATTGGTAAATCCGGCTTGCCAGAGAGCAATGACATCCATATATCCTTCTGCAAGTAAAAATGAGTCTCCTGCATCTTTTGCATTGTTCAGTGAGAAAAGATTAAGTCCCTTGTCAAAAACAGGAGTCAACGGAGAATTTAGGTATTTAGGCTTATCATCGTTTAAGACACGTCCGCCGAAACCTATAACATTTCCTCTTACATCTACTATCGGAAACATAACTCTGTTTCTGAAATAATCATAATATCTGCCGTCACGGCTTCGCGAACAAAGACCTGCTTCCTTTATCTGTTCATAGGCAAATCCCTTTGATACAAGATGGTCAACAAGTGCATTCCAACTGTCCTTGGCATACCCAAGCGCAAAATGTTTTATCGTAGAGGCTTTGAGCAGCCTTTTCTTAAAATATTCAAGAGCAACCCTACCATCTTCAGAAAGCAGATTTCTGTAAAAATAATTTGCTGCTTCTCTGTTTATGGCAAGTGTTGTTTCGCGCTTCTTTTTATAATTGATATCCTGTGACTTCATCTCAGGCATTTCAAGACCTGCTTTATGAGCGAGCATCGTAACGGCATCGATATAATCAAGATTTTCAATATTCTTGATAAAGGTTATCGCATCGCCGCCTGTGCCGCAGCCAAAGCAATAATAACTCTGTGTTGCAGGAAAAACCGTAAATGAACCTGTTTTTTCACTGTGAAACGGGCAGAGACCAACAAGATTTTTACCGCGTCTTTTTATCTGTACATATTCCGAAATTATATCTTCTATCTCTATCCTGCTGCGCAATTGCTCAAGAAAATTCTCGGGTAACGCCATCTGTCTCCGCCTCCTTTCAACATCCTCTAATTAGTTATTTCGACGTAAATTTGAAAATTCCTCTATATTTTTATAAATTCCAATTTTGAGGGACAAATATTTTCTCAAAAACCGAAATTGCATATTGGTCACTCATACTTGCAATGTAGTCGCAGACCGCCTGCTGGACACCGTCTTTGTCCATATATACTTTATAATTCTCCGGAAGAGTTTCCGGTTGCTGCATAAAGTGTTCAAAAAGCGATGTAATAATATGACCGACTTTCTTTTCCTCTTCAACTTTAGCAACAGGATGAAAATAGACTCTATCAAACATAAAATCGCGAAGTTCATTTGCAGGACCTGCGATATCTTCTGTCATTCTTATCGAATTGTAATCGGCACTTCCGTTTACAACAGCCCTGATAAGCGTATCTATTCTGAGTGAATGTGAGTTTCCCAGTATATCCCTCAAATGTTTCGGAATATCGTCACCCGTCAGTATTCCTGCTCTTATAGCATCATCGATATCATGATTTATATAGGCAATTCTGTCAGCCTGTCTTACGACTTGTCCCTCAAGAGTTGCAGGCATACCTTTCCCCGAGTGATTTAATATACCATCTCTTACCTCATATGTGAGATTAAGTCCGTTGTGATCTTTTTCAAGTACATCAACCACCCTTAAACTGTGCGAACAGTGTGAAAAACCGTTTTCACAGAGCGCATCAAGCGTCCTCTCTCCTGCATGTCCGAAAGGTGTATGCCCCAAATCGTGTCCCATAGCGATTGCCTCTGTAAGATCTTCGTTGAGGGAAAGCGCCCTTGCAATGGTACGCGCTATTTGACTTACTTCAAGAGTATGCGTAAGCCTTGTCCTGTAATGATCTCCCTCAGGCGCAAGGAAAACCTGTGTTTTATGCTTTAAACGTCTGAATGATTTGCAGTGTATTATTCTATCTCTGTCTCTGGTAAAATCCGTTCTTAGTGTACATTTCTCCTCAGGTACACGTCTGCCCTTTGAAGAATCAGCAAAAGTCGCATACGGAGATAATATCTTTCTTTCTATTTCTTCCTGTCGTTCTCTTGGGAGCATTTTTATTCCTCCACACAAATATATTCTTCGCCTATGCACTCAAAATCAGCACAGGCATTGGTAGCATCATCAAGTTTCACCTTAAAACTTTCGGTTTCGTTTGGTTTTAGCGAAAATCTGATCGTAACATTTTCCAAAAACTCAGAATCACTTACAATACCGTCGCATGAAGCAATAGTTTTGACTACTGTATTGTAAAGAGGATACGCCACCTTGGATATGTATATCTTTCTCATTTCCATTCTGACGGGCACAGCCGCATCAACAGCCTCTTTGACAGCTCTTGAATAGGCGCGAAGAAGCCCTCCGCCGCCGAGAAGAATACCACCGAAATATCTTGTAACCACAACAGCGACATCGGTAAGTCCCTCTTTCTGAAGCACCTCAAGCGAGGGAAATCCCGCAGTTCCCTGCGGTTCTCCGTCATCACTGTATCTCATGATATTGTTTTTTCTGACAATATAAGCATAAACATTGTGTCTTGCATCTCTGTGTTTTGCTTTTATTTCAGCAATAAAAGCAAGCGCCTCTTCTTCTGTGGTCACAGGAGAAATATAACCAATGAATCTCGACTTTTTTTCCGTAAACTCTGCACTTGTTTTATTTTTCACCGTACGGTAGTTCAAATGCGATACCTCTCAATCTTGCCCGCAAGTGCGGTCGATACCAATAGTTTAAAATAAGTTCCTCTGTCTCTGTATTCCGTTTCCAGTATGGTAGTCTGTACATCGGCATATATCTTATCAATAACACTTCCCTGCTCATATGGAATGATATATTCTGCCTCAATATGCGCATTTGTCAGATTTTCAAACACAAGTTTCATCAAATCTGCAACACCGTCACCATTCTTTGCAGAAATACTGACACTGTTTTTAACTGCAGGAAGAATTTTTTCATCTGCAACATCACATTTGTTTAATGCTGTAATGATTGGAATATGCCCTGCACCGAGTTTTTCAACAAGATTTTCCGTCACTTCTATATGAGTAAACATATGTGGATCCGAAGCATCAACTACATTGATTAGCAGATCTGCATACTTGACCTCATCAAGTGTGGAAGCAAATGCCTGAATAAACTGGTGAGGAAGATTTCTTATAAATCCTACGGTATCAGTGAGTAAAACCTCAAATCCATTGTCAAGTTTAAGTCGGCGAGTAGTCGGATCAAGTGTTGCAAACAATTTATTTTCAGCAAGCACACCGGCACCTGTCAATGTATTAAGCAGTGTGGACTTACCGGCATTTGTATATCCGATAACTGCCACTTTCGGAATTCCGCTTAAATCGCGCTGTTTCCTCTGCTGCATACGATTCTTTCTGATTTCTTTAAGTTGTTCGGAAATCACACTGATCTGTTCTTTTATTTTTCTCTTATCTGTTTCAAGCTGGCTCTCACCCGCTCCTCTTCTGGCACCGGCACCGCCGCCGCCACCGCCGCCCTGCCTGGACAGTTCATGTCCGCGGCCTGTTAGTCTCGGAGCAGTATATCTTAGGAGCGCCATTTGCACTTGAAGTTTACCTTCACTTGTTTTTGCATGCATCGCAAATATCTCAAGAATGAGCATATTTCTGTCAATTACGGGCACACCGCAAATATCTTCAAGATTATTTATCTGAGACGGTGAAAGTTGGTTGTCAAATATAACAATAGACGCTTCTGTTGCCACAACTGCAGCCTTTAACTGTTCTACTTTACCTTTGCCAAGCACAGTAGCATTGTCGGGCGTTACTTTCTGTTGCAGAAGAGTTGCCGCCAAATCGTATCCCGCAGTATCAGCAAGTGCAGCCAGTTCATCGATAGTTGAACTGTCGCTCCTAAACTCTGTATATTTCTCTCTTGTACAGTACAATCCGCAAAGAAGTGCGCCCGGTCTTTTTTCTATATTTTCCAAACTTATTCTCCTATCGGTTTTAGTTTCCTTTTATCATCTGCTGATACGGCAGATAATAAAAACCCTCTTCTTTATAAAGTTTAATTGCCTTTTCATTTTCAGGCTCAACTTCAAGTCTGTATCTGGCAGCAGGTGAATTTTTATAAAGATAGTCAAAAAAACTTCTGCCTATTCCTTTTCCGCGAAACTGTGGAAGTACGTAGAGTTCTTCTATCCACACAGTCTTACCTCCCGCTTCTCTTGAATACGTCTTTGCAAGAAGCGCATATCCCACTACTTGTCCGCTATCTTCAAAAATGTAACATTCTGCATACTCATCGGAGCGCATCAGTTCATCAAAAGCATCTGAGTGGAATTTTTCAGGTATATTTCTGAATACCACATCGGAAGCATAGAAATCTTTTGACAATTCAAGAAATATCTTTTTATCAGACGGTCTTATTTTTCTAATCATATTATTCTCCGACAAACTATATTATATATTATTTTAACATAAAGCAACAAAATAATAAAGAATAGAACTAAAATCACAAAAGACTATTCCGAAGAATAGTCTTTTTTGGCTGGGATGGCTGGATTCGAACCAGCGAATGCAGCAGTCAAAGTGCTGTGTCTTACCGCTTGACGACACCCCAATATAAAATTAAAGGCACTCTCTTGAGTGCCTCATCTGAAAATATGGGGTGGATAGTGAGATTCGAACCCACGACCTCCAGAGCCACAATCTGGCACTCTAACCAACTGAGCTATACCCACCATATAAAAGCACGTTGCAGAAATGGCGCGCTTGAAGGGACTCGAACCCCTGGCCCACTGCTTAGAAGGCAGTTGCTCTATCCACCTGAGCTACAAGCGCATTTGGAGCAGGTGATGGGAATCGAACCCACGTGTTCAGCTTGGAAGGCTGACATTCTACCATTGAACTACACCTGCACATCAACAACGTGCTTAAATAATTTACCACATTAGAAAGTTATTGTCAACACTTTCTTGCATGGTTTCTCTATTTTATTTTTACAAAAGTCTCATTATTATCCGAAAAAATTGTCACAGTTTCTATTGTTTTTGAAAAATTATCAATTATAAGTGAAGCAACTTTGTCCTCAACTTCCTTTTCTATGACTCTTCTCAAATTTCGTGCGCCGTATTTTGCAGAATATGACTTATCGACAAGAAGCATCTCCGTATCTTTATCCCATTCAAGAGAAATGCCCTTTTCAGCAAGTGATTTTTTAAGTTCGTTAAGCATAATTGCAGCAATGCCTGCAAAGTTTTCTTTAGAAAGTTGATTAAAGGTTATAATCTCATCTACCCTGTTGATAAACTCGGGACGCATTATCTTCTCAAGAGACTTCATCGTCTTATCGTTTAGCATATTCTGTGCAGATTCGGCAAAACCTATTTTTCCCTCTCTTATCTCACTTCCGGCATTAGTCGTCATTACGATTATCGTATTTTCAAAATTAACTGTTCTTCCGTGAGCATCCGTAATTCTTCCGTCATCAAGTATCTGCAAAAGAATATTCAAAACATCGGGATGCGCCTTCTCTATCTCATCAAAAAGTACTATCGAATACGGCTTTCTTCTTATCTTTTCAGTAAGTTGACCTGCCTCATCATAACCGACATATCCCGGAGGCGCACCAATTATTTTAGAAACACTGTGTTTCTCCATAAATTCCGACATATCAAGTCTGATAAATGTCTCCGGAGAATCAAACATAGCATAAGAAAGTTGCTTTACGAGTTCAGTCTTACCTACCCCTGTCGGACCTGCAAAAATGAATGATACCGGCTTTCTCTTAGGACTTATTCCCGCCCTGTTTCTCTTTATCGCACGGACAACTGCTGCAATAGCATGATCTTGTCCGACAATACGCTTCTTCAGGGTATCTTCAAGAGTAATTATTTTTTCATATTCATCTTCTTTTATCTTGTTTGCCGGTATACCCGTCCAAAGTTCAATTACCTTAGCAAGACTTTCGATAGAAATAGATAGAATTCTCTTGTTAGCCTCAAGTACTGAAAGATTCTGTTCAAGTTGTGCAAGTTTGCTCTTTGCTTTCGCTATACTCTCATAATCATCAGGAGTCTGCGCTTCAAGCACCTCCAGATTTTTCTTTTCAGCATCTATCTCTCTCCTGCAGATGTATCTTGCATTCTGATTTTCATCGCTGATATTGACACTTGAAGCCGCCTCGTCAATAAGATCTATCGCTTTATCAGGCAGGAATCTGTCGGTAATATATCTTTCAGAAAGTTTTACCGCCATTTTCACGGTTTCATCGTCGATTATTACGCCGTGATACTTCTCATAGTAACTCTTTATACCTCTGAGTATTTCAACAGCATTGTCAAGCGACGGTTCATCAACCGTGACAGGTTGAAATCTCCTTTCAAGCGCCGAATCTTTTTCGATATACTTCCTGTATTCAGCAAAAGTTGTGGCGCCCACAACTTGAATTTCGCCCCTTGAAAGCGCAGGCTTAAGAATGTTTGCAGCATTCATCGAACCCTCAGCATCACCTGCTGAAACAAGGTTGTGTACTTCATCAATAAAAAGAACTATGTTTCCGAGTTTCTTTACTTCATCGATAAGCCCCTTTATTCTGCTTTCAAACTGACCTCGAAATTGCGTACCTGCAACAAGTGCCGTAAGATCAAGCATATATATCTCTTTATCATACAGTTTTGCAGGAACTTCTTTGTCAGCGATCTTTTGCGCGAGCGCTTCAACGACCGCAGTCTTTCCGACGCCCGGTTCACCTATAAGACAGGGGTTATTCTTTGTTCTTCTGTTGAGTATCTGTATAATTCTTGAAAGTTCCTTTTCTCTTCCGATAACTCTGTCAAGTTTACCGTCTGTCGCCTTCTTGGTAAGATTCACACAATAGGAATCAAGATACTTTTTCTTGTTCTCTTTTTTATTCTGTGTACGTTCATTCGCACCGCTTTTTTCCTGCGCGTTTTCTTTGGGCGCACCGCCGAAAATATTCTGTAAAAACGGAAATGCCTGCTGTGTTCTTGCAGGATCAAATTCATCATCCCCGTCAGGAGTCATCAACTGTGCAAGTTCCTCTTCTGTTTTTTCAAGATCTTCGGGAGAGATACCCATCTGCTGGACCATATCATTTATCGGCTTTATACCTAATTCAGTGGCGCACTGGAGGCAGAGCCCCTCATTTATTGTATTTTCCCCTTCAACCTTCGTTATAAATACGACTGCCATTCTTTTTTTGCAGCGTGAACATATCATAATTTTTTTCTCCTAAAAACTAATTGTTGATTACTGTTTAATAATTATATGATATTTAACGGATTAAATGTAGAGATAATTTCGAAAATTACAGTAGATTTCACGATTTCTTCATAATTTGCAAGTGATCCTAACTGTAAATACGGATATATTATCTTAAATATTGCCGATACAACAAAACAAATAATCAGACCTTTTACTATACCTGCCGCAAAACCAAGTAAACCGTTAAGCTGCGCAAGCACAGGAAGTTTTACAATCGCATCTATTATCTTTAGCAAAAATGTAACAAGAATAAATGTCGCAAAAAACAAAATCACAAACGCAACTGTCTCAGATAATGTTTCAGAAACAGGCTTTGCAACACTTTGTGAGATATTCTCTACACTCTCACTGTCAAGTATTTCTATGTTTCCTATATTAAAATATTTCAAAAAACCGCTGTTAAGCGCTTGAGAAACACTTTCACCTGTAGAATTGACAGTTTCTTTTATGCCATCTACATATGTATATATTTTGTTGTATACAACATCATAAAACCATTTTTCCGAAAATATTTTTGCCAGATTTTCCTTAAAACTAAACGATACTATCAGAGAAAATATTGCCGCACCCAAACCGAAAAGCGTTTTAATAAAACCTTTTCTGATTCCTGATATGCAGGACAGTAACAGTATCACCAGCAATATGCCGTCTATAACATAATTCATTTTCGACCTCTTATAAAGAAATTATTTCTTTGATCTCAGCAACTGCTTTATCAACAGTTTCATTGACTATTCTGTAGTCATAGTCATTCTGAAATTCAAGTTCTTCTTTAGCACGCGCAATTCTTCCGTTTATCGTATCTTCATCTTCCGTTCCTCTTCCTGTAAGTCTGTCATACAGAGTCTGCATATCAGGCGGAAGAATAAAAATAGATATTGCCTGCGGAAATTTTTTCTTAATATTTGATGCGCCTTCTACCTCAATATCAAGAATTATATTAAGTCCTTTTGAAACGACATTTTCCACAGAACTCTTGGGTGTACCGTAAAAGTTGCCGTTATAACATGTATATTCGAGCATTTCACCGTTATTTATCATCTCTTCAAAATGCTCTTTTGTAACGAAATGATAACTCACACCGTCAATTTCTCCCGGACGTGGACATCTTGTAGTTGCAGAAACGGAAAATCCAAGTGAAGTATCTTCTTTTCTCAGTTTTTCTATTACCGTGCCTTTTCCGACACCACTCGGTCCTGAAACGATTATTATCTTACCTTTCTTCATTGTCATCCTCCGATTCACCTGCGGCACGCTCAGTAAGGGCTTTAAGTGTCATTGCAGAAAGAATTATATGTTCACTGTCTGAGATTATTACCGCTTTTGTCTTTCTTCCGTAAGTAGCATCTATAAGTTTCCCCTGCTCTTTTGCTTCGGATATCATTCTTTTGATAGGTGCTGAATCAGCATCCACTATCGCAAGCACTTTATCTTCGGAGACCATATTCCCGAAACCGATGTTTAAAAACCTCATATATTACTCCACATTCTGAACCTGTTCTCTGATTTTTTCGATTTCCGACTTAACTTCAACAACGAGCCTTGCAATTTCAAGATCGTTTGCCTTTGAACCGGTAGTATTTATCTCCCTGTTCATTTCCTGGATTAGAAAATCCATCTTTCTGCCAATAGGCTCATCTGACTCAAGCATTTTGTAGAACTGTGCGATATGGCTTCTGAGTCTGACTGTTTCTTCATCAGTTGCAAGTTTATCTGCCATAATTGCAACTTCAGTCATAAGCCTGCTCTCATCAACTTTGACATCTTCCATAAGTTCAGCGATTCTGTCGAGCAATTTCTGCTTATATTCAGGAACAGACTTCTTTGACAGTTCTTCTATGACATCAACATATCTTTCTATAGCCTGACACCTTGATTTCAAGTCCTGATACAGTCTTTCACCCTCAACTTTTCTCATTGTATTAAACGACTCAAGTGCCGACTGAGCAACTGTTTTCACATTGTTCCAGAGTTCATCTTCATCTTCCTCTTTTGCAACAACTGAAAATACATCGGGATATCTGGATATTCCCGAAACAGTAACATCATATTCCACACCGTAATCATCAGATATTTTTCTCAGTGCGGTAAGATAACTCTTTAAAATCTCATCATTAAGACTTACCTCATTATTAGGACCGCCGACACAATTTATGCCTACATACATATCGACTTTGCCGCGATTGACGGATTCGGCAGTAAATTTTTTCAATTTATCTTCAAGATAGCCGTAAATACGTGGCACTTTCGGTGAAAAATCAAAATATTTGTGATTTACACTTCTAATTTCTACAGTTATTTCTTTATCGGCTATCATAACGCAGGTTCTTCCGTAACCTGTCATACTTTTAATCATATGTATCCCCCATTAAATATATTGTATATATTATAATACATTTAAAAATCAAGTCAATACAATAAAAACCCGTATGCATAAAACATACGGGTTTTGTAAAACCAAATTATTAGTTAATAATTGTCTTTTCTGTTTCCTTGTCAAAGATGTGGATCTTGTTTACGTCAAATACAAGTTTAACGCTGTCACCAGCCTGAATTGTGCTTGATGACTTAACTCTCGCAGTTGCATTATTACCGTCAACCACAAAGTAAACATAAGTTTCAGCGCCCATCATTTCAACAACTTCAACGTCTGCATTTACGATGCCTTCGGGCATAGAAGTAAGATATACTTCCTGATCATGGATATCTTCAGGACGGATACCCATAATAACTTCTTTACCTTCATAGGTCTTAAGTTCTTCAGAAACTTTAGCAGCAGGAAGTTTGATGCTGTGTGTACCAAAGTCGAGTGAGTAATCGTCACCCTTCTTATTAAGTGTACAATTGATAAAGTTCATCTGGGGTGAACCCATAAAGCCTGCAACAAAGAGGTTTGAAGGCTTATTGTAAAGGTTCTGAGGAGTATCGATCTGCTGAACGAAGCCGTCCTTCATAACAACGATTCTTGTACCCATTGTCATAGCCTCTACCTGGTCATGAGTAACGTAGATGAATGTTGTCTGAAGTTTCTTATGAAGTTTAGCAAGTTCTGTTCTCATCTGTGCACGAAGCTTTGCATCAAGGTTTGAAAGCGGTTCGTCAAGAAGGAATACCTTAGGTTCACGAACGATAGCACGACCGAGAGCAACACGCTGTCTCTGACCGCCGGAGAGAGCCTTCGGCTTTCTGTCAAGAAGGTGTGAAATGTCAAGAATTCTTGCAGCTTCGTCAACTCTTCTTTTGATTTCTTCCTTAGGCATCTTGCGGAGTTTAAGACCGAATGCCATATTATCATATACTGTCATATGAGGATAAAGAGCATAGTTCTGGAATACCATTGCTATATCTCTGTCCTTAGGAGCTACGTCATTAACGAGCTGACCGCCGATATGAAGTTCACCGTCAGAAATTTCTTCAAGACCTGCGATCATACGAAGAGTGGTTGACTTACCACAACCTGAAGGACCAACAAGAATGATAAATTCCTTATCTGCAATGTCGATTGAAAAATCGCTTACTGCAGTAACGCCACCCGGGTATTTCTTGTAAATATGTTTTAACTGAAGATCTGCCATTTCTTTAATTCCTCCTGATAATTAGACCTACATTTTATTGTTAATATTATATCAAAACAGCATAGTAAAGTCTATGTACATAATATCCATAATTTTTTTGTTTTTTATTACAATTTGCATAAACAAGTTGTCATTTTTTCTCTTCGAGGCTACTATATAGACTCTTCATAAAACCATCTACTCTTGCCGACGATATATCTCCTCCAATCACCCTTCCTTTATAAATAAGTAAATTTGCATATACTTTCTCATTTTCATAACCCGGATACCGCTTTACTGTATATGTAAATTTATCGACAGTTTTGCCCGCATATTTTTTTAAATCAAAACCATCTTTTTTCTGTAACTGATTATACTGTTCATATACTTCGTCAAACTCCGTAGGAATTGTAATTTCTTTATAATCATAGTCATTTTCTTCAACTGTCAAGCCGATCTGCTCTAAAAAATCAGTACGAAGATCTCCTGTGACTATCCCCTTAGTTTTTATAACAGAGATACTGTCATCGCTGCGATTAGTAAATAATAGGACGGCGGCAACAGCAATAACGGCTGCAACAACAATTATAATGTGCTTTTTTGTAAATACTTTAACCATATCATCACCATTATAAACATATGAAATGTATTACCAAAAAAGCACAAAAATATCTGGATACTGAATGTACCCGTATATATATTATGTAGTCTATGCGTCTTCTTCAAGTCTGTCCTTGGATTGCGCAATAACTTTCTGCGAGATATTTGCAGGAGCTTCTTCATATCTTACAAACTCAAACACATATGAACCTCTGCCGCTTGTCATTGAGCGGAGATTGATTGCATATGATGCCATTTCCGCAACAGGTACTTCGGCAACTATAACAGTAATGCCCTCACCTGCTGGTTCCATTCCGAGAACGCGGCCTCTTCTCTTGTTGATATCACCCATTATATCTCCCGTATAACTTTCGGGAACCGATACTTCAAGTGTGCCGACAGGTTCAAGAAGAACGGGATTTGCCTGAGGCATAGCCGCTTTATAAGCAAGTTTTGCTGCAAGTTTAAAAGAAATTTCATTTGAGTCTACGGGATGATAAGAACCGTCAACAAGTGTTGCTTTAAGGTTTACTACAGGATAACCTGCAAGTGTGCCCTTGAGCACTGATTCCTGTAGACCTTTTTCTACTGCCGGGAAATAGTTCTTGGGAACAGAACCACCGAAAATATTTGTTTCAAATGTAAGTTCTTCTGTTGCACCGGGTTCGAATTCTATCCATACATCACCAAACTGACCGCTGCCGCCCGACTGCTTCTTATGGCGTCCCTGAACTTTAACTTTCTTCTTGATCATTTCACGGTAAGGAACGATAGGTTCTTCAAGATCAACATCAACATTATATTTTGCTTTCATCTTGGAAATAGCAACGTCAAGCTGTGTGTCACCAAGACCGTAAAGAATTCTCTGATGCGTTTCGTGATTGTGATAGTAACGGAGTGTAGGATCTGCAGCCGCAAGTTCCTTAAGACCGATGGAAACTTTTTCTTCATCAGTTTTATTCTTAACTATAATAGCCATACCGTAGTTAGCGCTGGGATAGTTAATACCTGCAAGATGTACTTTTCTGTTAGAAGAGCAAAGCGTATCGCCTGTAACGGTGTTTTCAAGTTTCTTAACAAATGCTATATCACCTACGCCGACAGCAGGTGTTTCAACGTTCTTCTTACCTCTTGCATAATAGAGTCTGCCAACCTTTTCAGGATTGCCTGTTCTGGCGTTGACAAGTGTCATATCTGATTTAAGTTCGCCTGATACGACCTTGAAATAAGACATTTTACCAAACTGGTCATTGACCGTTTTAAATACGATGGCTGAAACGGGTTCAGCAGGATCACGAATAATGGTGATAGGATTGCCGTCCATATCTGTGCAACCGTCAACAGGCATTTCGTCGGGTGACGGGAAGAAGTTCTTTATAGTCTTAAGAACATTCTCAACACCTGTCATTTCTATTGCCGATGTTATCATGACGGGAGTGATAGTGCTTTCAGCAACACCTATCTTAATAGCTGCAACTATCTCATCTTCTGTAAATGCTTCACCTGCGAAGTACTTTTCCATATTTTCTTCGCTTGTTTCCGCAACTGCCTCATAGATCATCTGCTGCGATGCTTCGATTTTAGCCTTCATTGATTCGGGCATAGGAATCTCTTCGGGTTTACCTGATGTATACTTCTTGGCTGTATTAGTGATAAGGTTTACGTAACCACACATCTTTTCATTTTCAAAGATAGGCAGCATTATCGGGCAGATAGAATGACCGAACTTGTTATGGAGCTGTTCAATAACACTGTAGAAATCTGAATTTTCCTCATCAACCTTAGTGATGACAAACATTTTTGCTTTCTTAGCATCTTTACAATATTTCCATGCCTTTTCTGTTCCGACCTGAACACCGTCTTTACCCGTTACACAAATAAGAACGCCGTCAACAACACGAAGTGCGCTCTTGACTTCTCCTTCAAAGTCAAAATATCCGGGAGTATCAAGAATATTTATCTTATACTCTTTCCATTCAACAGGCAAAAGGGATGTTGAAATTGATATCTGTCTCTTTATTTCTTCGGGATCGTAGTCACCCGCAGTCGTACCGTCTGCAATTTTACCAAAGCGGTCAATGGCTCCGCTAAAATATAACATAGACTCAGCAAGAGTTGTCTTACCATCGCCGCCGTGTCCTAAAAGTGCGACATTTCTGATGTTTTTTACAGGGTACTGTTTCATATATTTACCTCCAATCCGAGTCCATTTATGTCATTTGTCAAAAATTCACTCGGTTTTTTATGCATATTATACAATACAAAAAGTATGTACAATCAAATTATATTACAACTTGAACAATAATTCAATAAAAAAAGAGAACTTTTACAAGTTCTCTTTAAAAATTATATTGTTTTATTTAACGACATCGTCGTTATAAACGGCGGTATCAACCAGAATAACTGCAACAATACAATGAGTATGGGCTTTGCGGCAGGAAGCATTGACATAACACAAGCAGCTACAGCAAGCACAACACCAAATACATATGCAGCAAGACATATCGCAGTATTTGTAGTGAGCGCCGATCTCATTTTATGCGCAGTAGTATGCGCTCTGAAAAATGCTGATACATCTTTTGTAATAGTGATAACATCAGGTGTATGGTCCTCGATCTCCAGCGACTCTTCCTTTTCAGCGAGAGAAACAGGAAGTATTCTTATCATTGATTCGGGAATTTCATATTTTCCGCATACAAGACTTCTTGTAAGATTGGGATCCCTGCTCTTAAGTGCAAATCCAACACCTGCGCTTATTAATTTTTTTACTCGCTTTTTAATAATCTGATTTTCATTATATTTAATAGAAAATATTGCGGCAAGAAAACCATTTATTGCTACAAACAGCGCAACTTTTCCGCCACTTTCTATTTTTTCCTGTGTTCCGTCAGCAGGAATCTTAATGAGATTATCGCGCATAAATGCTCGGTTTCCGATAAGAACTTTAGAGTTCTCAACATATGCACTTATACCCTTTTCGTCATAATAACTGACAGAATCGGTATCTTTGAGAAGTTCCGTCTGTCCCGAAATAATATCCATCATCATCCCTGTAAGCGGTGAATTGACTGAATTTAACACACTTGCCACATCGATAATCATAGACTTCATATCGGTATCGTTGTAAAGTTTGCTTCCGCACAAAAGAAGTGATTTTGGCGGGAAGAGATCCTGGTCGCAAAGAACAAGTGTCTCCGCCTTTGCAAAATTCTTTGCAGTAAACTCACCTGTAATTGCCGCGCCGCTGAATTTAAGTTTCTTCGAAAACGATATATACGGCAGCATATTTGTTACACAGAGCACTACAGACACAGTAAGCGCAAGAGCAACGACCATCATTGTTACTGCATTTATAAACTTGCCGTCAATTATAAGAGTTACAGCAAATAAAACAACGGATAATGCAATTGATACAATTGAAAGTATTGAAAGAATTTTACTTTCAGACGCTCTCTGTGTAGACTTAGTGAAAAAGTCATCAGTAACAAGCGTATCATATTTTCTCACAGTTGCCGCAAGTGAATCTTCACCTGTGATCTCTTGTGTCAGCTGCTTGTCCGTAATCACTCTTCCGCATGTTTTTACAGGTTTGAATGCTATCAACTTATAGTCAGCACGCATCTTTTTGTAATTCTCGGTACTGTAATAAATGTAACCGAGAAGTGCCATAGCAACAAGTGACAAATAAGTATATGCGTCATCTGTACGATTGAATGCCAATATCAATGTGTGAATTATGGACATAGACATAAAGAACGACAATGCCGTTTCTATACCCGGTGCTGCGCATAGAATTTGTTTAAAGGCTTCTTTATAAACATCCAGAGCGCATATTACCATAGGTATTGCCAACACTACATTTATAAGCATAAACCAATTGTTTCCGTGAACATAAGAAACTGCTTGTATAAACGGAAGACTTAAAGATTGGCTTATTCCGAGATAGAGTAATAACAGAAATATAAGGCTCATAGCTATAAGACGTTTTCTGCCTGCAGCAATGCTTTTACCCAGTTTTTCTCTTATCTCATTCTTGTCTTTGATCTTATCAAGAGGATGGGTACCTGAGCGATATTCTTCCCTGATCTCTTTTATTTTTGTCGAGATAGTGACAAAAATATCATCTTTGAGAAAACGAGCCAACTCTTTGTGATTTATCTCACCGTCATCTTCTACGATCTTCTCAAGTTCAGCCGTATCACGCGAAGTCTTTTTTTCTTTTTCCTCCGGCATTGTAACAACAAAAATTTTGTTTCCGCCGTCATCATCATTGTTCTCAAGACCGGGAAATACGGTCTGCACAAATTCTTTGACAGAAGATATCCTTGCCTTTTTACCCGTAAGTTTTATCTCGGGCGGAGGAGTCTTTTTCTCAGTTTTGGGAACAAATTTAAAACTTGAGAGTTTATAAAACTCCTTCGTATCAGAAACCGAGCCTTCCCTTTCAGATGCGGCAGTAACCGCTTTTTCAGGATTCTGTGTCACAATATCATTTATCTGATCTATGTAACCTTCGATTTCTTCGTCCTTATCCTCATCAAAAAGGCTTGTCCTTCTGTCTGTATGCGATACCATATAGCCTTCAAGAAGGCTGTCGATATCAGGTATCGCTTTGACAAACGACCTGTCATATTCGGTTGTCATATCAAAACTTTTTTCGTCCTGCATAATTTACTCCGAACCTATTTATTTATTTTCTGTCTATAGGATTCATACATAAGAAGTGCCGCTGCAACTGAGGCATTCAGTGACGACACCTTTCCCTGCATGGGAATGGAAATAAGAAAATCACATTTTTCACGAACAAGTCTGCTCATACCCTCACCCTCATTTCCAATGACAAATGCGGCAGCACCTGTGAGATCGGTTTCATAAAAACTCTTATCCGCTTCCGCCGCTGTTCCGTATACCCAGAGACCGAGATCTTTAAGTTTATCAAGCGTTTGCGGTATATTTGAAACACGTGCAACCTTAACATGCATGAGCGCACCGGCTGATGCTTTGACGACCGCAGGTGTTATTCCGACACTTCTGTTTTTGGGAATGATTATACCGTGAATCCCAGATGCTTCAGCAGTACGTGCTATCGCACCTAGATTATGAGGATCTGTAAGATTTTCAGCAACAATAACAACGGGAGCTTCTCCCGCTTCCTTTGCGCTGTTAATTATCTCTTCAACAGAATAGTATTGAACAGGAGTGATATATGCGACAACACCCTGGTGATTTTTAATTCCGCTTATATGGTCAAGTTTAACTTTGTCCGCTTCGGATATCGGAATACCTTTTTCTTTGGCAAGAGCAATTATTCTTACAATCGAGCCCTCGCGCTCACCCCTCGCAAGAAAAAGTTTATCTATTTTTGTATCAGATTTCAACGCTTCCATAACAGGATTTCTTCCTGCTATTACTCCCTCTTTCAAATCAGGATCTCTTTGTTTATTTATTGCCATTCCTATCCTCACAACTTTATAATAAGATTATAATAACACATATTTTTTAGACTTTCAATTTAATAACTTATTTTAGTGCAGGAAATTTTCGGTGATTTATTAAAATCGCGTCTTCGCCTATCACATCAATATCCTGCCAGCATATTACTATCTCATTGCCTTTTGAAAACACAGAAAATCCTTTACAGCACGGTTCAACGACTATTGCTGTAACTTTCCCGCACTCAACATCGATTTCGAGATCGCATACCGTGCCAATGCAAACACCGCTGCATATGTCGATAACAGGTTTTGAACGAAGATTGTAAATTCGTTCCACAAAATTCTCCTTTCAGTTGTAATTTTGGCAAATAGAGTTATAATAACATTATATTATCAGGAGGCAGACAATGATGAATTTAAATGACAAAATACTCTCATATGCCCGACTCATCGTACAGAGAGGCGTGGCTTTAAAAAAAGGACAGGAACTCGTTATTTTAGCGCCAATTGAACTTGCAGAATTTGCAAGAACGGTTGCAAAAGAAGGCTGGGAAAACGGTGCTTCGGACGTAATCCTCGTCTGGAGAGATGATGAAATAGCAAAACTCAGACTGAGCAATGCAGAAAAGAGCGTTCTTTCGGACAAATCAAGATTTGAAAACGACCTTCGACTTTTCTACGGTAAAAGAAATGCCGCATTTGTAACTATAATAGGCGAAGATCCCGATGCTTTTTCGGAAATCAATCCAGAAAACATAACCCTCAACTCCCGCACAAGTTCAGTTGTATTAAAGCCCTATTTTGACCTTGTGACTGCAAATAAAATACGCTGGACAATAGTGGCGGCTCCCACCCAGTTATGGGCAAAAAAATTATTTCCAAACGAAAATGATGCTGTAACAAAACTTTGGGAAGTTATATTTAAAACCGTACGTGTAGACACGGACGATCCGTCTGCCGCTTGGGATAAACACAGAGAGTCTCTTTTGAAAAAGGCAGAATTTCTAAATAAGAAAGCCTTTAAAACACTTAAGTATAAAAATAGTCTTGGTACAGATTTTTGTGTGGATCTGCCAAAAAACCATATGTGGTCCGGTGCAGGTGACGAGTCACCTGACGGTGTTCATTTCTTCCCTAATATGCCTACCGAAGAAATATTTACTCTGCCCGAAAAGAATTCCGCAAACGGCACTCTTGTTGCATCGATGCCGCTTTCACACAACGGGATAACGATAAACAATTTCAAGATAACATTTAAAGACGGCAAAGTTACAGATTATTCCGCAGAGACAGGTTATGAAACGCTCAAGGGAATCATTGAGACTGACGAGGGCAGTTCCATGCTCGGTGAAGTTGCGCTTGTACCGTATGACTCCCCCATCTCATCGCTCGGCATAATGTTTTATGAAACACTTTTTGATGAAAATGCATCATGCCATTTTGCTCTTGGCGAAGCATATCCTTGCTTTAAAGACGTAGATGAAATATCCGATGAAGAAATGGTAAAAAGAGGTATGAATCAGTCTCTTGAGCATGTCGATTTTATGGTGGGTACGGCAGATCTTTCCATAATTGGTATAACCGAGGATGGTCAGGAGATACCCATATTTACAAACGGCAATTTTGCATTTTAAAGTAAAAAAATGAGTTTCATACGAAACTCATTTTTTTACTTTAATTTTTTGTCTGCATTTTACATCTATCACCGCCGAATAGTATAACCCGGATAGAAAAGAAGCCAATAATACTCCGCCCACGACATCAGTAAACCAATGAAGTCCCGACGCCAAACGTCCGAAAACTGTTGCTATAATTGCAATTAACAGTAACACCTTTAGAGTGGTTTTCAAACGCTTGTTTTTAATATGCCAGTCAATCTGCATTATTGCCGAGCCCAGTATTACAATTACAAGTATTGTGTGTGACGAAGGATATGACGCCTCAAGAAGACCTTCAACCAACACAGGTCTGTAATTAACAACAATTACTTCAAAAAATATGTAAGCAAATACAGTAAGTACATATAAAGCGCCAAGTGCCAAAATTTCAAAATCGGTTTTTAAAATTGATTTACGCTGTGCCATCTGTAAAAACCCTAAAACAGTAAAAATGAGTGCAATAATTATTGCTGCATATCCAATAACTTCCGAAATAATATAGCAAACAGAACTCTGTCCTAAAAACTCAAAAACAAATATGTTTATCGTGGAAAAACCTATTAATGAACCCTGCGGTCCCACAGGATTTACATCCACTGATTTTACAAGAACTGTAAAGAGTACAAACAAGGCAAAAAACAATGTTGATATTAAGTAGTTGTTTCGAATTTTCTTTTTCATAGTTTCCTCTTTTTATGTTTCAATGCGTATATTGTACTAAAAAAAAGATTTATAGTCAACAGTGCAAAAACGGTTGTCGTAATGACAACCGTTTTTGATTATATTTCACTTTTTATGTGTTTTAAAGCCGCTTTTTCAAGTCTTGATACCTGAGCCTGAGATATCCCCATATCTTCAGCAACTTCAACCTGAGTAAGTCCCTCAAAAAACCTCTTTCTGACCACATTTTTCTCGCGGTCATTAAGTGATTCAAAAGCCTCTCTTATACTGATCTCATCAAGCCAGTTATTATCCTCCGCTCCGTTGTCTGACAGTTGATCCATTACACAGACAGGATCGCCGTTTTCTGAATAAATCGGTTCAAAAAGACTGACAGGATCCATTATGGCATCTAAAGCGGCAACTACTTCACTTCTGTCCGCTTCTAATTCTTTTGCCACTTCGTCAACAGTTGCCTCTCTGCCAAGTTTCTTTGAGAGTCTTTCTTTTTCGCTGAGGGCTTTATAGGCAAGATCTCTCATGGAGCGGCTAACCCTTATAATATTGTTATCACGAAGGTATCGTCTGAGTTCTCCCGTTATCATCGGCACAGCATAAGTTGAAAACTGTACTCCCTGATCCATATCAAAGTTATTTATTGCTTTTATGAGACCGATACAGCCGACTTGAAAAAGATCGTCTGCTTCTTCTCCCCTGTCCGAGAATCTTTTTACAACACTCAGTACAAGACGAAGATTTCCGTTTATAAATTCATTCTGAGCCTGTTTGTCACCTTTTTTTATCCTCTGCATCAGTTCATATTTTTCTGTCTTTGTCAGCACCTTGATGTCTGCGGTGTTAATTCCGCATATTACAACCTTATTGTAGTGCAAAGCAAATATCCTCACTAAAATTTCTATTATGAGTATTTACTTTGCACTGTAAATTTATTCTACGAGAGCCTTATTATTTCTTTCTTAAGATGCGATATTATTTTCTTTTCAAGACGCGATATGTATGACTGCGAGATGCCCAAAACATCTGCAACATCTTTTTGAGTCATCTCATGACCGCTGTCTATGCCAAATCTCATTTCCATTATGGAACGTTCACGCTCACCAAGCCTTGAAATTGCCATTCTGAGCACCGTTCTGTCGACCTCATCATCAAGATCTTTTGAAACAGTATCGTCATCTGTACCTAAAATATCAGACAGCAGAAGTTCATTTCCGTCCCAGTCAACATTCAACGGTTCATCGAGAGATATTTCCATTTTTCTTGATGAATTTTTCCTTATATACATCAGAATTTCATTTTCAATACATCTTGAAGCATATGTGGCAAGTTTTATATTTTTTGATGAATTGAAGGTGTTTATTGCTTTGATAAGTCCGATGCTTCCTATCGAAACAAGATCTTCTATTCCAATACCTGTTGATTCAAATTTTCTTGCAATATAGACCACGAGTCGAAGATTATGTTCTATAAGCGCCTGTCTTGCCGTAAGATCACCTTTTGCAAGTGCTTCAACATAATTTGCTTCATCTTCCGAAGAGAGCGGTGCAGGCAAAGTTTCATTGCCGTTTATATAGTTGACAGCCTTGCCCGAGAATAACGAGCGAAGTTTTTCAAGTATCCGTAATAAAAGTTTCTTCATCAATATCCTCACATTCCCAGAGCATACATTGGAAATATACCCTGATATTCATTGTCAAAAAAATCTATTGTAGCGACTGCCACTTTATCAAAATACCGTTTTCCCACAAAAGCCGAATAATAGCAGCACATTATTTTGCCGCTTCCGTCAACGGTTTTATATTCCACAGGCATACTTCCCTCACACTTAAAGAAATCCGACGATACAAGCAGTACCGGAACAGAACCGCAAGATAGTGTACATCCACTGTCAATCATAACATCAAAAATAAGATTACCCTTTTCCGTCAGCAATATTGCTTTTTCTGTTTTATTTGCATTCTTTCTGTTATAAAGAAAAAAACACAGTTTTACGGGAAAATATATGAAAACTGCTAACAGAATAAGAAGCACAAGAGAAAAATCTATGTAACCAAAACCGTTTACAGTATTGATATCAATAAATCCAGATGATATTTCAAGAAGTCCGCTGTATACAGATGATATTACAATAAGCAACAGTGATCTTTTAAAGGAAATGCCAAAAGCAACGACCGAAGACATCAATGCAAAAAGCACACCAAATATGTAATGCAGTCGGAATATATAACCGACACACGACAACAGCCCTCCAAGCATAGCCGAGAGCATTATACGCCATCTGTGCCCCTTGCCAAGCGTAATTCTGTTACAAAGCGATAAAAGAATATAATCCATTATTGCATTGAACAAAAACATTTCATCAAGATAGACCATATACATTCACCACTTCGATTATAAATTACATACATTGCAAAATGTGTCAAATAGAGTGGTAAATTCTTTTTATATATGTTAAAATACAGACAGATTTTATTAGGAGTTAATATTATGAAAAACAGATTTATTGCAATTTTTCTTGTAGTAGTCACTCTCTTTACCCTGTGTTCCTGCAGACAAAACAGTGAAATTGAAATACCCGAAACGGACACTGTTATACCCAATACAGATGCTCCGATACCCGAGGTGCCCGAACCCGAACCGGAGCCTGAACCCGAACCTCAGCCTGAACCTGAACCCGAACCTCAGCCTGAACCAGAGCCGGAGCCAATTGATAATGGTGATTGGCAGTTGATCCTTGTTAACAAAGAATATCCTTTAACCGAAGAAATAGATATGACACTTGCGACGGTTTACGGTGATTATAAAGCCGATTCCAGAATAGTCGATGCATACCGTGAAATGTCAAAAGCTGCTGAGAATGACGGTATACATCTTGTTGTTCATTCCGCGTACCGTTCAATATCCAAACAAGAATCACTATATACCAGAAAAGTAAATCAGTATCTGTCCAAAGGCTATAGCGATGACGACGCAGTTGCGGCTGCCCTGTCAATAGTGGCATATCCCGGTCAGAGCGAACATCACACAGGTCTCTGTCTTGACATAACTTCATCAGAATGGTTAAGCGTTCACGGAAACGATCCCCTCATTTCAGATTTTGCAGACAGCCAAAGCGGCAAATGGTTAAAAGAAAACGCCCGTAAATACGGTTTTATTCTGAGATATCCCCTTGGCAAGGAAGATATTACGGGATATACGTTTGAACCGTGGCATTTCAGATATGTCGGTATAGACAACGCTAATTTCATCGAAAGTAACGATTTAACATTGGAAGAATATAAAATTTTGCTCGGAATATAAAAAAAGTCTTGCATTTTATTTGTAAATGTGCTACATTTAGTAAGTAACAAATCTAGGTGTGGCGCAGTTGGTAGCGTGCTTGAATGGGGTTCAAGAGGCCGAGAGTTCGAATCTCTCCACTTAGACCATATAAATGCAGGTACACGCTATCTGCATTTTTTCTTTTTAAAATATAAAAACAGGAGATGATTTTATGAGAAATCTTTATGCTATCTGTCACAAGAACGACGGTCAGGTCGAACTTTTGGGACAGAATGTTGTAACCTTTTCTTCTGATGACATTTCACTTGAGATACTCGGCAGAGTTTTCTGCGATGACAACAAACTTAATGACTGTGAAAAACTCGCCCTTCTATATAAGGAACACGGTGCGAATGTCACCGAGCATATTAACGGTAATTACATTATAATTTTCAAAGATCACACAGAGAATAAACTTACCGTAGTTCACGACTCTGTCACCTCACCTTTTGCACTTTACTATACCGAGGACAGCGAGAATATTTATATCAGTACATCTATAAAGACGATATATACCTACTGCAAAGCCCCTCGTTCTCTCAACGAAGATGTGATTGATGACTTTCTTTTAAACAGAATCATCAACAGTAACGAGACTCTTATAAACGGGCTCTATAAACTTTGCTACTCACAGGCGCTTGTTGTTTCAGGCGGTAAATATGCAATTGAGTATGTAAAATATCCGTCAGTCGAGATGTCTGAAGAGGAAGGTAAAGCAGTTTTTAACGACACCCTTTTACAGTCAGTTCAAAGGTGCTCACTTGATACCGATCCTTTGAATATCGCCCTCTCTTCGGGTTATGACTCAAACTACATCTTATATGCTCTCAGAGAAAAGACATCAGCACCGATAAATGCTTTTTGCATCGGTGGTGTCAAAGGAAATAACGAACTTCCTCAAGCCAAAGAGATTGCAAAATTGTATGATAATGTCACCCTTTACGAAACTATAATTGACAGTAACGATCTTCAGAATATACCGGATATAGTATGGCGGCTTGAAGGTGCAATGAATGAAGAGGACCTGTTCCTTCAATATGCGCTTTTAAATTCGCTTTCAAGCAAAGGATTAAATACGCTTATATGCGGTGAATGTGCCAATGAGATATTTAACAAACGCTTCCATACAAAAGAAGAACGTCTGAAAAGACTTGGAATTCACGGCATAAACTATTCATGCACATTTTATCCTTTTGAAATCGGTATGCTTTCCATTCTCAAAAAAAGCGGTATAATGGCAAATTCTTTTGATATAGATACCCGTTACCCGTTTGTTGATAACTCTGTGATAAGTATTGCAGACGCGACGAAAGAACTCAACGGATTTACAAGAGAATATTACAAACAAAACTGCAAAAAGCATTTCAAGAGTGAAGTTTATGATATTGTAAATCATAAAGAAATCGGAGGTAAAACAAGTTATTCTGCTCTCTTTGCCAACGAAGCTGAACTCAAGGCATTTTATAAACTAATCGAAAAAAGCAAATGGCATTCCAAGACAGATAAAAATTTATTTACCCGTCTTAATTGGAAACTCCGCTGCGCTGTAATTAAATACCGTTCATATAAAGACAATGATGAGATAACCGAAAAATACCTTTACGATGACATGAAGATGAACAGATATCAAAATCTTCTTTATCTTCTTGTATTTGAAAAACTCTTTATTTCGGGACAGTTCGACAACCATTTTGCCGAAAATGGAATCAATGTAAAACTTAAAGATTTATTCTAACAAAAAACGATGGTCCAAAAAGACCATCGTTTTTTATTTTACAAAAGCGGTGCAATAACCCTGAGTACCGACTGCCAGAGACTTTTGAAAAAGCCTGCTTTACAGTCCTCCAAAGTAATTTCTTCACATTTTTCAAGTGTACCCAAATAGTCGTTTTTGATTTCTGCTATCACATCACCGCCATAAATGCGCACACCGCATTCATAATGCAGATAAAGGCTTCGAAAATCCAGATTTGCAGTTCCTACCGTCGCTGTTATGTCATCTGACACAAATGTCTTTGCATGCATAAAACCAGGCGCATACTCATAAATCTTTACGCCGTCCTCAATAAGTTCACGGTAATATGACTTTGTAGTCATATGAACAAATTTTTTATCGTAGATTTTAGGTGTGCAAATTCTCACATCAACACCGCTTTTTGCTGCAAGCGTAAGTGCTGACACCATATTATCATCTATTATAAGATACGGCGTATTTATATAAACATAATCTCTTGCACTGCTGATTATCTTCATATATACATGCTCGCTGACATGTTCACTGTCAAGCGGACTGTCAGAATATGGCTGATAATATCCGTCATCCGTCATAAGTTCTCTTTCATCGGGACGGTATTTTTCAATATCGTCACACTTGCCGTTATTGCATATCGCCCACATCTGCAGATACATAACGGTAAAACTCCATGCAGCATCACCTTTGAGGACAATTGAAGCATCTTTCCAGTGTCCGTGTTTTTCATAGGCATTGATATATTCATCCGAGATGTTTATGCCGCCTGTAAAAGCAACTTTACCGTCAATAACTGCAATTTTTCTATGGTCACGGTTATTCTGTGTTGCACTGAATACAGGTCTGAAAGGATTGAAAACAGTACACTTTATACCGTACGATTCAAGTTTCATCGTATAGTTCTTGGGTATTCTTAAAAAACATCCCATATCATCAAACATAAGTCTGACTTCAACGCCTTGCGACACTTTTTCTCTCAGAATATCAAGAATTGTATCCCACATCTTACCGTCTTCAATAATGAAATACTCAAGAAAGATATATTTTTCTGCTTTTTGAAGTTCTTTAATAAGAACTTCAAATTTCTTTTCGCCTGGTGTGAGATATTCCGCCACAGTATTTTTATAAACAGGAAAACCTGCATACTCATAGAGATAATTTATATCCTGCGCACAGAAACGGTAGTCTTCTTTTGCTTGTTCAAATACATCTTCGCCGTACAAGTATGAATCAACAATTTTTTCTTTTACTTCACGTGAAAACTTCTTCATTTTAGTGCCTGAATTCTGAATTCTGAAAAGCAGATAAAAGAATCCTCCGAAAATCGGAAACGACAATATTATAAATACCCACGTAAGTTTAAAGGCATTTTTACCTCTTTTGGAAATAATAAACAGAGTTATAATGAGACTGACCATGGTAAGTCCTGCACTGACAGGAAAATATGTCTTTGCCCCATTATACAGTAATGCTATGAGCGTTGCTATTTGTACCATGATGAGAAGACACACAAATAGTCGCCTTCGAAAAAGCGTTCTCAACCATTTCGCTTCCATATTATCTTTCCTTTCATTATCCTAATATTCCCAAATGCTCAAGTAATATTTTAAGTCCCATAACAATCAATACGACACCGCCAAATACTTCTGCTTTAGCTTTGAATTTTGCCCCAAAAACCCTTCCGATGCAAACACCGACACATGAAAAAGAAAATGTAATAACGCCAATAAAACTAACTGCCGAAAATATATTCACACTGATAAGTGCAAAAGTTACCCCGACTGCAAGGGCATCAATACTCGTAGCAACGGCAAGCGGAAACATTGCTTTAGGAGAAAATGAATCGTCAAGTTCTTCTGCAGTTTCCCTTGATTCTTTAATCATATTAAAACCTATAATTGATAAAAGAACAAATGCTATCCAATGGTCAACACTGACAATAAAATCCTTGAAATAACGACCGAGAAAATATCCTATAAGCGGCATACCTGCCTGAAATCCGCCGAAATACAAGCCTGTGACTATTGCGTGTTTTGGGGACAGTTTTTTTACCGATAATCCTTTGCATATGGCAACGGCTAATGCATCCATAGAAAGGCCTACTGCCAGAATAAACAATTCCAATGTACTCATAATACTTTTTCTCCCGTTAATAAAAAAAGACTTATCTGCCCCTTAAAGCAGATAAGTCTCGTCATTTAAGATAAAACCACAAGAAAATAAGAATTTCTTGAGAATGTTGATCCTATCACGCCATAAGCGCTGACTACTCCCTTATTTTTCTATTTTAGCATATTTTAACATTCTTTGCAAGATTATCTGAAATCATTAAGTTCGTAATCAAGAGTTGCAAGTTTTAAAAACGTTGCATAATATTCATCAGATAATATACCCGTCTTTTCAGCAATAGCTTTGACAATGTGATCGGGATTTAAACTGATATTGGTATTAAAGGAAACCGCCGCAGTAATTATGAGTTTACCCTCCTTCAAAGTGCAGTCAAATTCTGCTATAAGCGGAAGTATATCCATTGTTTTTTCAGACGACTTACTCTTTTTTACTATTTCAAGTTTATCACCCGAAAAAAGTTCAGATACCGTTTTTACATCAGTCTCATCAAATACGCGTTTATCCTCAATTGTGACTTTGTATCTGCAATATCCTATCTGTTTTAATTCCTTTTGAATAGGAAGAACATCTCTTATTTCAAGACCCTCAGGCATCTGCGCATTGAGCGCATCTTTTACATCGTTTAAATCAACATCTTTTATGAGTTTAACTTCACAAAGTTCTGCTACACTCTCATAACCGAGAGACAGAGGATTGCCAAACACTATATGCGGATGAGGATTAAATCCTTCGGTATATTTAATTTTTACACCGCTTCTTTTTATGGCTCTCATAAAAGTTCTCATCAGATCCAGATGAGAAATGTACTTTGCGCGGCCTGTTTTTGAAAAATATATTCTAACCTTTTGCATGGCAATAACCTCCGCAAAGTTTGTCCGCACCGCAACCCTGGCACCTTGTTCTGCAATCAGGTGTCGTCGCCGCGTCCATACTCTTTTTCGCTTCTCTTACAAGATGCGTTTTACTCACACCTATATCAATAAAGTCCCACGGCAGAATCTCATCAAAATCACGAACTCTGTTAGCATAGAATTCTTTTGAGAGACCGTGTTGTTCAAGGGCGTCAAGCCATACGTCATATTTAAAATGATCGTCCCAGTTATCCATTTTGCAACCGTTTTTAAATGCTGTTTCGATTACAGGCGCAAGTTTTCTGTCACCTCTTGCGAGTACTGCTTCAAGAACACTTATGTCCGAGTCATGATAGTGAACAACTATCTTTTTACTGTGAACCGAACCTTTGAGAGCAATCTGTTTTTTTCTTAAGTTCTCTTTTGTATCCTGACCTACCCACTGAAACGGTGTAAAGGGTTTAGGAATAAAGCAAGCAACAGAGAGCCTGATATTGACGCCGCCGTCTTTCGTATACTCTCCTTCACGAATTCCTTTGAAATATTCTTCAAGGACTGTGTAGCCGAGTTTACCTATTCCCATTACATCTTCTTCGGTCTCATACGGCAGTCCCATCATAAAATATAATTTTATGGTGTGCCAACCGCCCTTAAACGCTATACGGCAGGTCTTACGCAACTGTTCTTCAGTAACATTCTTATTGATAATGTCACGCATACGTTGCGAGCCTGCTTCGGGTGCAAAAGTGAGTCCGCCCTTTCGCACCTTCTGAACTCTGTCCATAAGATCCATTGAGAAATTGTCCACACGAAGTGACGGAAGGGATATGCTTACCATATCCTTTTCACACCACGAATTAAGTGTATCAATGAGTTCAAACAACTGCGTATAATCACTTGTAGATAGAGACGTCAGCGACATTTCTTCGTAGCCCGTTGTTCTTATGAGTTTTTTAGCCTGCTCATTAAGGACTTCTACGCTCTTTTCTCTTATAGGTCTGTAGAGTTGACCTGCCTGGCAGAAACGGCAGCCTCTCGTACAACCCCTGAACACTTCAAGTATAGCTCTGTCGTGAACAACTTCACAAAACGGGACTATAAATTTATCGGGATAGTACATATCAGAAATGTCTTTAACGACCTGTTTTGTTATGACATCCTTTGCTTCGGGAACAAGAGTTCTTCTTTCTTTTATCGTTCCGTCCTCATTATAATAGACTTCATAGAAGGACGGAACATATATACCGTCAAGTTTTGCACATTCTTTGAGCGTTTCAAATCTTGAAAGTCCTTTTTTCTTACATTCTCTGATTTTGATAAGGAGATTTGGAAGCATTTCCTCACCTTCGCCAAGATTGAAGATATCAAAAAAACTATGCACAGGTTCTGGATTATATGCGCAGGGGCCGCCGCCGATGATAAACGGCATATCCTCTCCCCTGTCTTCACTCCGGAGCGGAATATGTCCGAGTTCCAATATGCTGAGCACATTGGTAAAAGACATCTCTGTCTGAAGCGTAAATCCCAAAACATCAAAATGCGTTATCGGATCACCGCTTTCAAGTGCAAATAAGGGCATATCATTGTCCTTTAATTTCTGCTCCATATCATCGTGCGGACAGAAGACTCTCTCACACCATATACCGTCAACCTCATTTATAACTCCATAGAGTATCTTAAGCCCGAGATGACTCATTCCCACTTCATATACATCAGGAAAGCACATAGCCATTCTGAAATCAACTTCGTCTTTATTCTTGTGTATGCTGTTTACTTCATTGCCGATATATCTCGCAGGTTTTTGAACACTGCGCAATAACAAATCTAATTTTTCCAAAATATCCTCCGCAAATAAATATAATATTATTTTATATTATTTGCAGCCTACTTTCAATAGCATAAACGTCAAATAGATACCTATAAGCAGCAAAGAAAAATTAAAACCCGTAAGATAGAGTAAATATGCCCCTCCCGCTATGAGAAGCGTACTGAATATCAGAGATATAAAATACATTATGCGTTCCCGCTTGTCCGGCAAAACAAAGTAAGATAATAAGGCTGACAGCGCCCGTCCACCGTCGAGACACGATACCGGAAGCATATTTACCATCATCAGAAGAAAATTTACTGCCAGATAAAACATTCCATTTCGAGCAAAAAAACCCAAACCGATAAGTTTATAAATTACAATAAGTAAAATAAAATTTATCAGCGGACCGCTTATAGCAACAATAATGTCCAGAAAATATGCTTTATGTCTGTCTTCACAAACAATATTCCCTCCGACTGCCGTTAATTCAAAACGTTTTACTTTATATCCGCACAGTTTCATTGTAAGCAGATGTCCAAGTTCATGAACAAGCGCAAAAAGTAATACGGCAAGCGGCAAAAGAGTGCCGTCGATTATAATAAACATTATACACATACCTATAAAAGGTAAAGTTACGGTTATACTCACAGTTCTATATACTCCTTTGGATCAACATATTCTCCGCTTATTTTAATGCCAAAATGCAGATGGTTTCCCGTAGATTGACCGCTGGAGCCTACTGTACCTATCTCATCGCCGGTTTCTATCATATCTCCCTCTTTTATCAGTATCTCCTTGCAATGCCCGTAAACCGTAAAAATGTCTTCTCCGTGCTTTAAAATTATGTAATTGCCGTAATATTCATCATCACCGCAATAAACTGCCTGTCCGTCTCTCGCCGCCGTTATGGGAGTTCCCTCTGCCGCCGCTATATCTATCCCGTAATGAAAACTTTCCTCCTGTGTAACGGGATTGACACGTGTGCCGAATGAGTCTGTCACATATCCGTCAAGCGGTGAGACATACTCACTGTCGTTTGATATTTCTTTAAGATTAGAAGAAAATGTTTTGAGCACTTCACTTACATCTCCTAAATCTCCTCCAACCGTAAGCGATGCGGAAAGCATATCCTTATATTTTTCAGTTGTACGGTTATGCACACTATTGATGGCTACACCCAGGCAGACCAAAAGGACACTTACTGCCGTCTGAGTCATAATGGGCGATGCTTTTCTTCTTTTCTCTTTTTTGGGTGTATATTTCCCCTTAATAACAGAATATCTTTCTCTTTTTGTTTCCATACATTTTCACCTCAATAAAATGTATGAAAAAAGCGGATGCACTATGCATCCGCTTTTATAATTGTATAAATTATTTGTAACTGCTTTCTTTTTCTTTAAGATTTACTGCTTCTGAGCCGAGATACTCTTCAACATCAAGACCTGCAAACTCACAGAAAGACTTCATTTCTGCAACTGTATTTACATTTACCGGAATACCGTTCTTCATACGGTCTTCATATGCAAAATGTTCTTTCTCACCGTGAGTATATATTCTGTCCTGACCAAGAGCCTTGGGAGATTCACGAAGTTCCTGAAGGAATGTAGAGAAATGCTCCTTAATTGCTGCCGCATCGCCGAACACCTTGGGATCGATAGCAATAAATCCGTGACAAGTGCCACCCTTGCTGCCTATATGAGTATGGTTTGAAGTGATACCCATTGAAAGTATAGAGCAGAAAATTTCAACAAACATACCGTAACCGTAACCTTTATG
Source organism: Feifaniaceae bacterium (assembly GCA_045538835.1). Classification (GTDB taxonomy): domain Bacteria; phylum Bacillota; class Clostridia; order Oscillospirales; family Feifaniaceae; genus RGIG6165. Next base: position 83,648 of record JAZQEF010000001.1, read on the forward strand.
GCTGCCTGTCTTTTCTTCTACACCGCCGAGGGGAAGAATACCGCCACCCTCTTTGCTTACAATATCATGAAGAACCCTTGCTGCATCTGTACTTCCCATACCTGTTGAGTCGATTGCCCAGCCTTCGGGAAGTGCTTTGTCAGCCTTGTTGTATACTTCGAGTTTACCTCTTGTAACAACTGTTGTTGACGCATCAAAGAAGAAGGGATACGGATCTGCAGGAACAGAGATAGCAAAGGGGTTTGAACCAAGCATTGCCTTTCTGCCGAATGTGGGAACCATTATTGCTTCAGAGTTAGTCATGGACATACCGATAAGTCCCTTATCGGCAGCCATCTTAGCATAGTAACCTGCGATACCGTAATGGTTTGAATCTCTGAGAGTTACAATACCAACGCCGCTTTCCTGCGCCTTTTTGATTGCTATTTCCATAGCATAGTGACCATTGAGCTGACCCATACCGTCATGTCCGTCAATAACAGCGGAAACGGGTGTTTCAAATACAATTTCGGGTTTTGCTTCAACCTTAATAAGACCTTTTTCAATGCCCTTGTGATAACGAACAAGTCTCTGCATACCGTGTGATTCGATGCCGTAAAGATCGGAAAGAAGAAGAACATCAGAAATTATCTGACAGTCGTCCTTTGCAAATCCGAGTTTTGCAAAAGCATCATTACAAAATTTGTTGAGTTGTTCATACTTATAAGTTATATACTGTGCCATTATGTAGTCTCCTTTTATTTTTCTTCTTACTATATAATAACACAATGAAACAATAAGTCAATCAGAAAAAAGTATCAAATACGACAAGTTAAAGAATAAAACATATCAATCGGTTGCAACCCTCATTTATCATTCTTTCAAGCGTTATCTGAAGTTTATCACGCGTTTCCTGCGGCATTCTCTCAAGTTTTGTATGAAGTCCCTCGCCCATCAACTGATGTAAGGATTTTCCGAATATATTTGAATCCCATATTTTTGAAGGATCGCTTTCATAATCGGCAAAGAGGTATTTTATAAGATCGTTAGACTGCGCTTCACTTCCTACTATAGGTGATACTTCTGTTTTTATATCGGCTCTTATCATATGAATAGAAGGCGCTGTAGCAGATAATTTAACTCCGTATTTCGAACCCTGCTTTATTATCTCAGGCTCATCAAGTTCCATATCCGAAAGCGTGGGTGTGACAATACCGTAACCTGTGGCCTCAACCTGCTCGAGTGCACCGCTGAACTTTTCATACTTCTGCTTGAGTACAGCCATTTCGCACAAAGTCTTTACAAGTGACGTATCATCAGTTATCTCAAGTCCCGTCTGTTTTGAAAGCAGGTCATAAAACAATTCTCTGTCAACATCTACCGTAAGTTCAGAAATTCCCTGTGCGAGGTCACTGCTTGCAAGAGTAACTCCCTTTACAAATTCACATTCGGATATACGCTCGGCAACCTGAGACACTTCCCGTATTTTTGCCACATCTGAGGCAGCGGCTATTATGCATTTGAAAATACCGTCTTTAACAGGATTGTCATCGGGTATTGCCTCTATCCACATCGGAATATCTATGTGAAGTTCTTTAATAGGAAATTCAAGAAGTATTGCTTCAAGTATGTTTTTGATTTCTCTTTCGGTCATTTTTTCCACATTTGCCGCAAGAGCAGGTACACCGTATTTTTCACTCAGTTCACTGCATAGATCAGCCGCACTTCTGCTATCGGGTGCCACAGTGTTTAAAATTATGACGTAGGGTTTATTTATTGCATTCAGTTCTGCTGCAACTCTTGCCTCAGCATCTACATATGCGCTTCTCGGAAGTTCACCTATACTACCGTCGGTGGTAACGAGCACACCAATTGTGCTATGATCGCATATAACTTTTCTTGTACCTTTTTCTGCCGCTTCTTCAAACGGCATCGGCGACTCACTCCACGGAGTTTTGACCATTCGGTCATTTCCTTCTTCCATATATCCGAGAGCATCTTTAACTATATAACCCACACAGTCGATAAGTCTGACTTTAAACTGCGCATTCCCTCCAAGAGTTACTTTTACCGCTTCATTTGGTACAAATTTCGGTTCGGTAGTCATTATAGTTTTACCCGATCCGCTTTGTGGGAGTTCATCCATCGTCCTTATCTTTGTATTTTCGTCAGTTATCTGAGGCATTACAAGAGTGGACATGAAATTCTTTATGAAAGTAGATTTTCCTGTTCTTACAGGTCCAACGACGCCTATATAGATATCACCGTTTGTTCTCCGGGAAATATCCGAATAAATATCAAAATTCTCCATTATAATTACCCTCACTTTCTCGGTATTATTACCGCTTTCCCCGGTGTTTCACTGTCACAGTTATCACGGCAAAGTCTATCTTTTTCAACGTGAAATCTCTTAGCAATATCCCACCATGATTCATCTTTTTCGGGATAATAAACGGTTATAGATTTTCGTTTCGGCAGTTTTTCCGTACTTTGTGTCATTGCTGAAACATATGCAACTGCCTCTTCCTGTGCGCACATATAAAATGCGCAGATATTTCCGCTTACTGTCAGTTCACCTGATGACGATATGTTGTAATCTACATTATCCGTATATGCACCCGCTCTGAGAATTCTGTAGCCTGCACTGCTTTCAAAGACTATTTCAAACGGTGTCATGATCTGCTTGTGAACCATTTTTCCCTCACTGTCGAGGGCAAGTATATTAACATTGATATTGCCTGCTATAGCCGCATTATTATCTTCTCTCACCGCGCTGGCGATTATGGGATCAGCATAAACCATTTCAATACTGCGAATACTTTCATCAAGCTGCATCGATGCGGAAAACTTTCCGTCGGCGCACTCTCTCACTACATCGGTAATTATAAGTTCTTCCTCTTCATCTATGGTACTTTCGGCTTCGTATGAAAATGCATCAACGGGAATCGCCTCTTCTGTTTCTTCGTAAAGTTCTGCATTGCATATCACATTTGCTTCACAGGCTATAATTCGGTTTTCGCCCGTATTGTCGTCATACATTTCCATTTTAAGATCAGAGAGTTCCATAGAGCATACTGCTTTTACGTTCTCTCCCGAAGCGGTACTGTCAAATACTCTGTTAAAAGGAATATCACATTTTTTGACCGATATTCCTCCCGATGTATTTTCATAAACAGCATAGATATGAAGTGTGCCTTTGGCTATCAGTTTTCCTGTAACCACTTTATACTCATCTACCGATACATGGCCGTTATTAAATAAAAGTCTTTTTGGTGTTTCATCCTGCTCGGTAAGATTTATATCTTCTTCAATATATGTATTCTTTCTGTCGCAGCAGCAAAGTCTCATCATTTTTTTAGTTTCACTTTTAACTTCCGCATCAGCAGGAATGTCCGTGTTTGCCATATTGTTTCCCACAATACAAATTTCCATTCTGTAATTACATTTTATCTCTGCATGGTTGCCGCTTCCCTTGGCATTTATATTATCCTTTATAAGAGTAACCATGACCTGAGAGTCATCCGTCATATTTTTTATCGGCATTCGTTCACTAATGTCAATACTCTTTGAAAGAGGAACCAATTCGCCGTTATCACCCATATAAATAATAAAGGCATCTGCTGTTCCTTTGAGATTAAGCATACCGTCCATAACATCATAATCTGTCGTATATATCCTCGCATCACAACAGACTATACTACTTATTCTCGGATAGTAGTCAGGTAAATTGATGTGTTCTTCACAATGCCCGAGTATGCCGTTTTTGTAAAGAGTTTTGCAGTATTTAAATCCGCTGTTTGCATTCTCATTCATATTCCATTCTCCTTAATACAATTCTGATAAATTATATTTATCGGAAAACGAAAATATAACAAAAAGCACACTGCATTTAAAAATACAGTGTGCTTTTTAGTTTAAACATACTCAGTCTTTCTTTTTAAAGATGGACAAAATATCATCAATGTTGTCTATTCCGTCATCATCAGAAATATTTTTCACCGGAGTTTTTACCTCAGGTTCATAACTGTCATCAATAACCTTTCCTGATGTAACAAGTGTACCTTCGCCAACTCTGACCTTACCAAAATCAATTTTGGAATCAAAGGGTGCAAATTCCCTTTTAGGCTCTGTTTCAGGCTTTTTCTCTTCTTCTTTCTTTATAACAGGTTCAGGTATCACATTGTCAAAACCTGTTGCGATAACAGTAACTCTCATCTTGTCCTTCATTTCAGGATCAAAAGATGTACCCCAGATGATATTGGCATCGGGATTAGCCGCCTCTGCTATCATTGTTGACGCCTTTTCAATGCTTTCAAGGCTTACATCAGGAGACGTAGTAATGCTTATGATAACGCCCTTCGCACCATTGATAGATGTTTCGATAAGAGGACTGGAAATAGCCATAGTTGCAGCATCTTCAGCCATATTCTCACCTGTGCCCGTACCAACGCCCATATGAGCATATCCTGCATCTTTCATTACCGCTGTAACATCGGCAAAGTCAAGATTAATATATCCGGGTAAATTTACAAGATCGGAAATGCTTGCAACACCAAGTTTGAGGACATCATCAGCAACCTCAAATGCATTTGAAATAGTGATAGGTGTTTCCGAAACGAACTTAAGTCTTTCGTTGGGGATAACAACAAGTGCATCCACGCGTTCTTTAAGACTGCGGATACCTTCTTCAGCCTGCATCATTCTTCTTCTGCCTTCAAAGTTGAAAGGTTTTGTAACGATACCGACTGTAAGTATATTCATGTCTTTAGCTATTTCAGCAACCACAGGAGCACCGCCTGTGCCTGTTCCTCCGCCCATACCTGCAGTAATGAACACCATATCACTGCCCTTTATTGCAGCAGCGATTTCTTCCTTGCTCTCTTCAGCAGCACGCTGACCCTTCTCCGGATTGGCGCCTGCACCCTGTCCTTTAGTAAGTTTTTCACCAATCTGCAGTTTCTGCGTAGCTCTTGAAAGCAAGAGTGCCTGCTTGTCCGTATTAATTGCTATAAACTCAACGCTGCTTATACCGCCGCTGATCATTCTGTTTACAGCATTGTTGCCGGCACCGCCTATACCGACCACCTTTATATTTACCGGATAAAAACCGTCATTGTCAAAAGCAAATCCCATTTTTCCATCCTCCGCATTAATAAAATATAAAATTATATTATCAAAATATTATTATTATTTCAATAGAAAATATAAAAGTTAACTTCTTGTTAATTTAAAATATGCCTGTTCCGTACTGCGAACATCCGCAATACCCTTGTCCGTTTCGGGACGAAGTGCAATAATATTTGCCGCAAATTGTATTTTGGAATTTATCTCTGTATAATCTCCAAATGCTATTTGTATCCTGTCATCGTAGATCATATATATATCAAAAAGATCGCTTAATTTTATAGTATTCATCTTTTCAAGTAACTGATTCTTCTCACATTGTTCTATTATATTTTCAAAAATTTCACGTGATTTTTCTTCCTTAAATTCCAGTTTGTGACCTATCGTCTGCCCTTCTGCAAGGAGAGCATTGACTTCAAGATAGTCATATTCTGTCTCAGGTACTGCCGAAAGTATTTTCATATCTTCATCAACAAGGTATTTTTCATCATCAAGTCCTATCTGAGCAAACGGCTCGTCGGGTTTGACTTCAATTATTATAGTATCAGGATAACTGCGATAAATTTCAACATCCTTTATATACGGTAATCCTGTTTTTATGTTATTTTTGATGCGTTTAAATGACAAAAATATCATATTGTCACTTCCGTCAGCTTTAAGAGTTGATGTTTCTATAATATCCTGGGCAGTATACATGCTGCTTCCGCAGATAACTATACTGTTAACTTTCAAAAATTTTGACACAGCATAATAGAGACCTCCTATAAAGAAGCCCACTACTATCATAAATATCAGCAGAACAAGGATAAGTCTCCTTATCCTCACTCTGCGACGGTGCTTTCTTGCACCGCTGACTTTTCGATCAGAATCTTTCAATGTTATTATTTCCTTTCGGTTTTACATCCCAGTGAATTGAGTTTTAAAGACATATCTTCATAACCACGCTCAACAAGTTCAAAATTTGATATGGAAGATTCACCATCTGCACATAGCGCAAGAAGTGCCATCGCCGCACCTCCGCGCAGGTCAGTGGCATATACATCAGCAGAATTAAATTGCCCCGCATTACCTACCCATGCATATTTTGACTTTGCCCGTATATTTGCGCCGAATCGAAGAAGTTGACCTACATGTTCAAATCTATTCTGAAAAACGGTTTCATAAAACTCACAGTTACCGTCAGCAACTGCGCTGTATGCAACAAATATGGCAAGCGCATCTGTGGGAAAATCGGGATACGGTCTTGTAATAATCTTATTTGGTGCCACAGGTCTGTTTTTTTGTATCAGTTCAATACTCTCATTTGAAACAGTTATTTCTGCGCCGCCGTGTTCAAGTACTGACAGTATCGGTTCAATATGGAGACTGTCACATCCTTTTAAAATAATGCTCCCGGATGTCATTGACGCAGCAGCAAGATATGTCGCCGCTTCGATTCTGTCTCCTATTATAGCATGATGTGTACCGTGAAGGGAAGATACTCCTTCCACCTCGACAAAATCCGTTCCTGCACCGCTTATCTTTGCTCCCATTGCATTGAGCAAATTTTGCAGATCAACTATCTCAGGTTCTCTTGCCGCGCCTGTTATCGTTGTTCTGCCGTTTGCCTGTGCCGCCGCAAGTATTATATTTTCCGTTGCGCCCACACTTGGATATTCAAGAACAATATCAGCACCTTTAAGACCGTTGCAATATGCAGTTATAGCGTCGTTTTCATATTCAAAATACACGCCGAGTTGTCTTAAAGAATTAATGTGCAGATCTATCGGCCTCGGTCCGAGTTCACATCCTCCCGGGCATGAAAACTTCACTTTTCCTACTCTTGCTATCAAGGCACCGATAAAAATTATCGAAGACCGCATCTCCCTCATAAGCACATTCGGAATGTTACCGCTGCATACACCTTTACAGTTGACATAAGCGGTATTTCCGTCATGAGATACTTTTCCGCCAAGACATTCGATTATTTCAAATGTCTTTCTGACATCGCGGATATAAGGACAATTATGTAAATAAACCGTTTCTTCGGTCAGTATTGTTGCCGCAAGCGACGGCAATGCGCTGTTTTTAGCGCCGCAAACAAATATTTCCCCGTCAATAACCGACGGGCCTTTCACAATAAGTTTGCTCATAAAGAATACCACTCCTCACTCACAACATCATATTATGTTGCTGGAGTAAGTTAGGTTACTTTGTCTTCTTTATCTCCATGAGTTGTTCGTATATCTTCTGTGAAGAGTCATAAATAGCAAGTTTTACTGCATTATCTGTCAGAGTTTTTTCAAACTCTTCATCATGCAGTACTTTTTCTGTCATTTCAATAAGTTTCTTGCCGCTCATATCTTTTTCTTCAAGTATCATAGCCGCATTCTCACGGACAAGAGACATTACGTTATGATATTGATGATTATGCGTGACATTGGGTGACGGGACAAGTATGGCAGGTTTTCCGAGTGCAAGAAGTTCTGAGATAGTACCTGCGCCGCCTCTTCCGATAACAACATCTGCCGCTGCCATAACATTCCACATATCATCTATGTATTCACGTACCTGAATGTCGGGATAGTTTTCAGGGGTGATACCTTTGTCAGCAAGTTTACCGGGCATCCATTTAAAGCCGTATCTTCCTGTCGCGTGGATATGCATAATTGACTTATTGTCTTTTTCCATATCCATCATATCTATAACGGCATTGTTAAATTCTCTTGCACCGAGACTGCCTGCAAAGGACACGATAAGTTTTTTATCAGATGGAATATCAAGAAATTCCCTCGCCCTTTGCTTATCTGCAAAAACAAATTCTTCCCTTATGGGATTTCCTACAAGGACGGTTTTAGCATTTTTCGGCAAACGGTCTTTACTGTCTGCAAAACTTATCATTACCCTGTCAACTTTTTTTGCGAGCATTCTGCTGGTTATACCGGGAAAAGCATTTTGTTCATGGATAGCAGTGGGAATTCTCATATCAGCCGCCGCTTTTATAAGCGGAAAACTGACATAACCTCCTGTGCCTACCGCAAGGTCGGGTTTAAGTTCTTTAAGCAGTTTTTTACACTCACCCGTCGCTTTTATTGCCTTGCCTATTATCTTTACGTTCTCAGGTGATATGCTTCTTTTTAGTCCGCTTACTTCAATGGTATGAAATGTAAAGCCTTTCTGCTTTACAATACGTTCTTCAAGACTATCCTTATTTCCGACAAAGTGTATATCAGCATCGGAATGTCTTGATTTTATGAATTGTGCGATAGCAATTGCAGGATTTATATGTCCTGCTGTTCCACCGCCTGCAAATACGATTCGCATAATGTCTACTCCTTAGTGATAACAGAGTATTTTGAAATAGCAAGTATTATACCCATTTCACAAAGTTGTAATATCAGCGCCGTTCCGCCGTAGCTGAAAAACGGAAGTGATATACCTGTGTTGGGAACAGTGTTTGTAACAACACCGATATTGAATATCACCTGCCAAGCAAGTTTTGCAACAAGACCTATTACAACAAGTCCCGAGAACTTATCAGGCGCTCTCATCGCAATAACTATTCCTCGCCAGATAAGAAGCGCAAACAAAAGTATTACTATAAGTGCACCTACAAATCCAAGTTCTTCGCACCAGATGGAGAAAATAAAGTCATTCTGCGGTTCGGGAATATACATATGTTTCTGTCTGCTCTGTCCGAGACCGACACCGAAAAGACCGCCCGAACCTATCGCAAGCAGCGACTGAATAGTCTGATAACCCTTGCCAAGACTATCCTTCCAAGGATCAAACCATATCTGCACACGCGACATTGTATACGGTGCTACCAAAAGCACAATTCCTACAAGTGCTACACCTGCGCCTGCAACAATGAGAAAATACCTCGGTTTTGTTCCGCCTACATACATAAGTACTGCGGCAATAAGACACAAAATAATCGTGGCTGACAAGTGCTTTTCAATAAGCACCAATCCCACTATCGGCAGCATTATGAGCCCCATCCCTATGACACCGAATTTCAGCGTTGCCATTTTCTTGGGACCGAAATTCACAATGACAAGCGACATCATAAGAACAAGCGCTATCTTACCTATCTCTGACGGCTGTACTGAAATAGGACCTACTTCAAGCCATCTTTTCGCACCGTTGCGCACTACGCCTATAAAAGGTACAAGCAAAAGAAGTACTATCGAAGCCACATAGGCAAGAGGTGTAAGTTTTTTAAGCAGTTTTATGCTGAGAAACTTACTGATGGCAAGCATCGCAATAACACCGACAACAGAGTATATAAACTGATTTATCACATAGTGATAACTGTTTCCATACTTATAATAGGCGCTTGCATAACTCGAAGTATACATTGCTATAAGTCCCAAAAGCAGAAGCAGTATCACAATTACAAACAGATGTATATCTATTCCTGCTTTGCCGTACATACTTCTTTCATTTATTCTGTTTTTTGCATTTTTTTCAGACATATTCCTCTCCGAAATCAAACAGACATATAGTTAATAAAACCTATAACGCCTATTACCGACATAACAGCCGTTATAGTTGTAAAGACTGCAACAATTTTATTTTCATTCCAACCGCTGAGTTCAAAATGATGGTGTATCGGTGACATCTTAAACAGTCTTTTTCCGTGTGTAGCCTTAAAATAAAGCACTTGAAGGCTGACAGAAACTGTTTCTACCGTATACATAAAACCTACAAAAAGGAACAATATCGGAACATTCATCTCAAATACACAGGCTGCGATAAAACCGCCGAGAAAGAGCGAGCCCGTATCTCCCATAAATACTTTTGCAGGATTTTTATTAAATACAAGAAATCCGCAAAGTGATGCCGCAAGCACTATCATGCAAAGTGCAACACTCTTCTGACCGACAATGAAAGCAAATACCGTAAGTCCAATCAAAGAGGCTATTGTAACGCTCGTTGCAAGCCCGTCTATTCCGTCAGTAAGATTTACCGCATTTACCATAGCTGTTATCGCAAAGAGAGCAAACACATAATAGAATATACCAAGTTTTATTCTCAGTCCTACAAACGGAATATAAAGTTCAGTACTTATATCTCCGCTGATAGTTATAGATGCAAGAAACGCCACAGTACATATTATCTGTAAGATCATTTTCTGCTTTGATGTCAAACCGAGATTGCGCTTCTTTACAACTTTTATATAATCATCTGCAAAACCTACTATACCGAAAGAAAGTGCTGTTGCCATAATGACAAACGCCTTGTTTCTGTCGGAGAATGCCGCCGCACCGCAAAGTGCTGCAATGACCGCAGGAATTATAAATATAATACCTCCCATTGTAGGTGTTCCCGATTTTGACTTATGCCACTTCGGTCCTTCTTCCCTGATACTCTGACCGAATTTAAGTCTGTGTAAAAACGGTATCATTACCTTTGCGAGTATGATTGCAAATACAAAGGCTAATACTGCCGGAATAAAATACTGTATCTTTTCCATTATTACGCCTCCGTATTCTTGTAGATATCAGCAATAACTTCACGCTCGTCAAAATGTATAGTCTTATCAGCAAGTATCTGATATGTTTCATGACCTTTTCCTGCAAGAACGATAATGTCGTCTTTCCTTGCATTATTTATCGCGTATTCAATCGCTTCTTTTCTGTTTGCTATAACGACATACGGTGTATCCATATCCGTGACACCTGCCATTATGTCTTTAATTATCTCATCGGGATCTTCACTTCTCGGATTATCAGATGTAACTATGCAGAAATCAGCAAGTGAAAATGCCGCGCGTCCCATTTTAGGGCGTTTTGTACGGTCCCTGTCACCGCCGCAACCGAAAAGCACTACTACACGGCCTTTTGACACTTCACGAACGGTGGAAAGTACGTTTTCAATAGCATCGGGAGTGTGCGCATAGTCAATAAGTACAGTATAATCGCCTTTTGTCGGAACAACTTCTACTCTACCCTTTACGCCATTACTTTCGGATATGGCAGAAACTATTTTTTCCACTGGAATACCAAGTTCACTGCATGCAGCAATAACACCGAGCGAATTATACACCGTAAACTTGCCGGGAATATTCATTTTGACCTCATATCCGCCGCAAGGAGTAATCATATGATAATTAACTCCCGTGGGTTCAAAAGCGGTATTATCGGCAAAATAAGCCGCCTTGCTGTTCTTGGCAGAGTATGTGATTTTTTTGCAAGTAACTATCTCCAGCATTTTTTCAGCATAATCATCATCAAGATTGAAAATGCCTACTTTTGATACAGAAAACAGTTTTGCCTTTGCCTGCATATAGTTTTCCATTGTCTTGTGATAATCAAGATGGTCCTGTGTGAGATTTGTAAATATGCCCACTTCAAATTCAAGACCTGCAACACGTTCCTGTGCAAGTGAATGCGAAGAAACTTCCATTACTGCATAATCCACTTTTTCATCGGCAAATATTTTAAACAACTGCTGTAACTGTAATGGTTCAGGCGTGGTATAACTTGTTTCCATCACCCTGTCCCCGACCATATTCTGTATTGTACCAATAAGTCCCACTTTATAACCGCACGCTTCAAGAACATGCTTGATAAGATATGTCGATGTGGTTTTTCCGTTAGTCCCTGTGACGCCTATAAGTTTAAACTTTTTTGATGGATTGCCGTAGAAGTTACCGCACATAAGTGCAAGTGCCCTTCTCGTATCTTTGACAAACACAGAATTAGGATAACCCTCTTTCTCAACGACTGCGCATTTAGCACCATTTGAAAGGGCATCCTGCACAAATTTATGCGCATCTGTTCCGACACCTGATATTGCGACAAATACACATCCTTCTGTCACCTTTCTGCTGTCGTAAACTATTTCGGTTACATCTATGTCACCGACATCATTTTTTATTATGTCAACATTACTTAAAAGTTCTGAGAGTCTCATTCTTTCCCTCCGTTTTCAAACTAATCGTCCCTGATGTTGGGATTATAGAACGTAACTGTAATTACAGATCCTTTTTCAACCTCTGTACCTGTTGCAACGGACTGCGAGATTGCAATGGCATCTGATGCATCCATATAGTTGCCGTTGAGTTGGATATTAAGCGTAGATGAATTCAGAAGTGATGTTGCCTGGCTTACCGTAAGTCCCGTAAGATCAGGAACACTTACACGCTGCAAAGCGCTGTCATCTGTATAAAGAACTAACAAACCGCCACTGTTCAGACTTGAACCGCTTCTGGGCATCTGAGAGTTAACCGTCGTACCGTTTCCTATTATCCTTAGAGTATATCCCGCAGTTTTCGCTGTACTCTGAGCCTGTTCAACGGTCATACCCGTATAGTTTTCAACCGTATGCGCCATACTTGCAAGTTCTTCCGCAGTATATTCGGGGGTTATACCAAGATAAGGCAATGCGGCTTCAAGAATGTTTCTTACAACAGGGCCTGCCTGAGCACCGCCCGAAACCGTAGGTGTATCGGGTTCATCAAGAATTACAAGAACTGCTATCTGCGGATCATCCGAAGGTGCGATGCCCATAAAAGATACTGCATATGCAGTTGTATTACCGAATTCATCTGCCTGGTCTCTCTTTTCGGATGTGGCCGTTTTTCCGCCGACACGGTATCCTTTTATATATGCATTTTTACCCGTACCGTCCTCAACAACGTGTTCCATCATCTTTGCTATCGTTTCAGATGTTTCTTCTGAAATTACCTGGCGTTTCACTGTCGTTCCGACAGATTTTATAACATTACCTTCTGTATCTCTTATTTCTTTTACAAGATGCGGCTCAAGCAGGTTTCCGCCGTTAACTGCCGCAGATATTGCCGTTATCATCTGAATAGGCGTAACTTTGAATGTCTGACCGAAAGACGCAACTGCAAGTGTTATCGGATTTTCGATGACTGTTCTGTCATGAAGAATGGAGGAACTTTCACCGTTTAAGTCAATACCTGTTTTTTCCCTGAAACCGAATGCAGTCATATAATTGTAAAATGACGGTGATCCGATCTGTGAAGATATTGCCATAAATGCGCAGTTGCAGGAATTGTCAAGTGCCTCCTGAAAAGACTGATGTCCGTGACCTGCCGTTTTCCAACACTTGATGGTGGTTCCGTTGACTACAGTCCTTCCCGCACAGTCAAACGAATTGGAAAGTGAAACCGTTCCGTCTTCAAGCGCCATAGATGAAGTGATGACCTTGAATACCGAACCCGGTTCATATGTATCGCTTATTGCTTTATTTCTCCACATCTTCTGCCACGCTTCAAGTTGTGCTGCGGAATACTCTTCGCCGCTGAGCGTTGCAAGATATGCAAGATCCGCTTCATCGGTTATCGTTCTTGGATTATTGAGATCATAGTCGGGTTTAGTAGACATTGCAAGTATCTCGCCCGTATTAACATCCATCACTATTGCCGTTGCTTTATTCATAACATTTGCATCAACAAGAGCCTGTTCGAGGTATTTGTCAGTATAGTACTGTATTGTCGAATCTATCGTCAAGACAAGATCGTATCCGTCTTCACTCTCTACATAAGTTTCGTACTCATAAGGAAGTTCGCTTCCCACGGCATCTTTTGCCGTAACCACTCTGCCGCTGGTACCTTTAAGAACATCATTATAATATGCTTCTATTCCCTCAATACCGTCACCGTCGACATTACAAAAGCCGATAACAGTAGATGCAAGTGAGCCATTGGGATAATACCTCTTTGTATCCTCCACAAGAATTATCGCATCTGTATCAAGTTCTATCTTTAATTTTCTTACCGCTTCTGCTTCTTCTTCAGTCACCGTTCTTTTTATCAACTGATAAAAAGTATTAGCCTGTGTTTTTTTATAAACAGTATCGTAGTCAAGTCCAAGTATCTCCGAGAGTTCTGTTGCAATAGCCACAGCCTCGGTATCATCATTTTTATTTATAGCTTTCGGATTGATAGTTACAGTTTCAGCAGTAGCACTGACAGCAAGTTCATTACCGTTTCTGTCAAGAATAGTGCCGCGTTTGGCATTTATTACGGAATCACTTGTCTGCTGATTGATGGCCATTGATTCATATTTTTCATGACCTATAACCGAAATATTGAAGATGCTGAAAACAAGTATAGGTAAGCATATAAAAATGAAAAGAAACATCATTTGTTTCATTCTTTTCTTTTGTTTTGCCGGAATACCCTTAGCCATTAAAATCACCGCCTATACTATAATATAACTGCAAAATGAGAGTTTAGAATAATCTACACTCTCACTTTTTAGACTTTACTATATAATTGTACTATATTTATTTATAAAAAGAAATATCTACAAACAAATTTGAGAAAAAAGTTTCAATGGCATTTTCATCCTTTAACACTTCCGCCTCATCTTCGCCCATAAGACTTATGTATTGAATGTCATCCTGATCAGCCTTTACCATACCGTATGTGTTTATAGCCGTCTCTTCTATAGCAGCAAGATTTATCTTTGATTCGAGCTGAACACTGAGTTTGTCCGACTCTTCAAGAAGAGCAGTATATTCTTTTTTTGCAGAACTCACCTGTGTTGTAAGTTCATTGAGAGTTGAATGACTGCCTATTAACACCACAAAAAGCGCTGATATTATAATTGCGAGCACAATGTTTGATGCCGCATTTTTTCTTGCATATACAGATTTTCTGTTGTGCGCAACGACCATAGTGTCACGCGTTGCGCCGCTCTTAACGGCAGGATCAAACATATTTAAATCATATGCTGTGCTGTCATTTCTGTAACTGCTCATCTTTAATCTCCTTTAAAGTTTTTCACATATCCTGAGTTTTGCGCTGGCAGAGCGCGAATTTCTTTCAAGTTCCTCATCAGTAGGCAAAATCGGTTTTTTAGTAAGAATTTTAACCTTCGGCTTATTACCGCATACGCATATCGGAAATTCTCTCGGACAGGTACATCCCTGCGCCGCTTTAGCATATGCATTTTTTACTATTCTGTCCTCAAGCGAATGGAAAGTGATTATCACAAGTCTGCCGCCGGGTTTTAACATGCTTATTGCATCATTGACCGTGTCTTCAATAACCGCAAGTTCGTTATTTACTTCTATGCGGATCGCCTGAAAACTTCTTTTTGCCGGATGACCGTCTCTCAGCGCCTTTGCAGGCATCGAGTTTCTGATTATCTCCACAAGTTCATCTGTGGTCTCAATTTCTTTTTCTGCTCTTTTTTTGCAGATGTTTGCCGCTATCTGTCTTGAGTATCTTTCTTCGCCGTACTCGTACAATATGCGCACAAGTTCTTTTTCTGAATATCGGTTGACTACTTCCTTGGCCGACATTCCCTCTCCCCCGGACATTCGCATATCCAAGGGAGAAGAAAAGCGGTAGGAAAAGCCTCTGTCTGAATCATCAAGTTGGAATGAAGAAACTCCCAAATCAAGAAGCATACCGTCTATCTCTTCGATTCCAAGTTCATTCAACACGCTTTTAACGTTTGAATAATTACTGTTTATGTATGTAACTTTATCGCCGTATTGTGCAAGGCGTTCTTTTGCTCTGCCTATGGCATATTTATCGCGGTCGATACCTATAAGCCTGCCATCCTGTGACAATTTTTCGCATATAAGAGAGGAATGTCCTGCGCCTCCAAGTGTCCCGTCGACATAAATGCCGTCGGGTTTTATATCAAGACCGTCAATGCATTCATTTGCCAATACGGGAATATGTATTAATTCACTCATCTTTTAAAATCCTAATTCAAGCATTGCTGCTTCAATTTCATCGTTGGTGGGTTCCTGTTTAATTAAGTTTTCAGCACTCCATATTTCCGCCTTGTTTCCTGCGCCTGTTATATAAACTTCTTTCTGAAGTCCTGCATACTCTCGCAGATGTGACGGAATTATTACTCTTCCCTGCGAATCTGTAGTGACTTCTTCAGCATTAGAAAGGAAAAATCTTCTTATTTTTCTTCCCTGTGCTTCAGGAAGTTCTCCAAGCGCTTTTTCTCTGATTTTCCATTCGTCAAGCGGATAAACTGAAATACAGTTATCAAGCCCCTGGGTTAAAATGAATGTTTCTCCAAGACTGTCACGGAATTTGTTAGGAATTATGATACGACCTTTGGCGTCTATATTATGTTTTGACTTGCCTATCATATCATCATCTCCTTTCAAATCACCACTTTATGTAACAATTCACCACTTTTCACCTTACTGACTCCATTTTAAAGATGATTTTTTCCAAAATCAACTGTTTTTACATAAAAAGTAGATCATTTGAATAAACTTTTTTTCAAAAAATGTGAAAACATATGTTCTTCACACAATATGTTGTGATGTTCGGAAAGCATATGTAAATATGTTCTGTTTTTACGTAAAAAAAGACGGTACTGCTCGCTGCAATACCGTCCATAAAAAGTATTTTTATTTTATTGTGAAATCATTTCTTATCTGGCTGTGAACATCTTTAATTTCTTTTGCTGTATTTGCCATAAGTTCATACATACGGGTAAGTATCTGTTCACTATATTCATTTGTTGCACCTGCAAGATTTGCCGCTGCAAACTCAATATTCTGCTTTATCTCTGCCGCACGTGCATTGGCATTATTTATAGTTGTTGTCGAATACTCGTCAGCCTGAAGTCTGAGCTGCTGCGCAGCCTCCTGCGTCTGTCTCATAATTTCTTCTGCCTGTATCTTTGCTGAATTGATACATTCATTTGCGCGTGCATTTGCCGCATTTTCAAGAGCCTCTGCATCCTTTTTGGCTTCGGCTATCATTGCAGCAGCTTTTTCCTGTGCGCCTTTTGTTATCTCATCACGGCTGACAAGAAACTTTGCTTTTTCCTCTGCATTCTTCATGATGACATCCGCTTCTCTGCGAGCATCGCCGAGTATGTCATTTCTGTCCTTAACTATTGCCTCTGCCTGCTTGAATTCAACTGGAAGCGCATCCTTCATGTCAGAGAGTATCTCCTGCATAAAGATCGAATCTACGAGAATTTTACCGTTTGAAAGCGGCACCTTGAAACTTTCTTCAAAAAGTTTTTCAAGTTGTTCCATATACTCGTATGTTTTCATAATATTTCCCTCTATCCTCTATATTTTTTTAATATTATTTCTTCTATGCTTTCAGGGACAAGACCTGTAATACTCTCCCTATTTATAGCCCTGCTTTTTACAAGCGAAGAACTTATATCCGCATTTTTTTTGCTGGCATACACATAAAAAGTATCCACACCGCTATGTTCTTTATTGAATTCTGCCATAGGCATTTCATAATCCAAATCTGCTTTCGATCTGATGCCTTTCACTATCGCTGAAATGCCATTATCCGTTACATATTGCCAGAGCATACCGTCATAATAATCCACCGACACATTATCAATGTCGCTTACTATCAATTTTAACATACCGACTATTTCTTCAGGTGAGAAATCATATATTTTCTCACTGTTTACCATAGCCGCCACAATAACTTTATCAAATGCCCTTGCCGCCGCCTTAATAACTTCTAAGTGGCCGCTTGTAGGAGGTGCAAAACTTCCCGGAACGAGCGCAATCTTCATATTATTCACCGTCACCGCCGGCGTAGTATCTCACCACTGCCCTGCCGTATTTTGACTTTCTGTACATTTTTATGTCTCCGAATACCTCTTTGACTTCATCAACGTCGTCACTTTCCGCCACTATAATACCGCCGTCGGAAAGCAGACCGTATTTCTCTATGAGAGACACAGTTTCATCGACAAGCCCCTTGCCGTACGGCGGATCAAGAAAAATCAAATCATATTTGCATTTTGCCGAAGCAAGAAACGACAACACTTCTTTGAATTCAAGTGTTGCTTTTCCGGCAAGTCTTGTTGCATCAAGATTATACTTGATTACTGCAAGCGCATCCCTTGCCTGTTCTACAAAGGTACAGTGTTTCGCACCTCTGCTGAGCGCTTCAATGCCCATCTGACCGCTTCCTGCAAACAGGTCAAGTACATTTGCATCAACCGTTTTGTCGAAGAGCGTTGAAAAAACCGCTTCCTTGGTGCGTTCTGTCGTCGGCCTTGTTGCCACACCTTCAAGTGTTTTTAATTTTTTACCCCGGGCAAGTCCCGTTATTATTCTCATCATATAAGTTTATAATATATTTTTCTTTATAAAAAATCAATATTTCTTAAATATTTTGCAAACAGTCAAGTATTTCCTGAGCCTGTTTTAAACTGAATCCTTTAATTTCTGCAATATCTTTTGCATCAGCCTTTTCTATATTTGCAACAGAACCGAACGCTTTTATCAGCGCCGCTTTTTTAGCCTTTCCTATTCCCGGAACAAGATCAAGTTTACTTTTAGTAAGAGTATTGCTTCTTCTCTGTCGGTGGAAACCTATAACATATCTGTGCACTTCCTCCTGCATCTCAGCCGCAAGTCTGAATGCAGGTGAGGTCATTTTAAGTTCTGCAACACCGCTTTTTGATATTATCGCCCTTGTCTTGTGAAATTCATTTTTTACAAGTCCAAAAACTTTTACATCTACACCGAGTTCACTTACAACAGAGAGTGCTGTGTTAAGTTGTGCCTCACCGCCGTCAACAAACAGAACATCAGGAAGTATCTCAAATCCGCTTTTTTTCATAAGATAATCCCCAAAACGCCTTGTGAGCACTTCTTTCATCGAAGCGCAGTCATCAGCGCCTTCAAAACTTTTAATTTTAAATTTCTTATAGTCTTTTCTGCTCTTTTTACCGTCGATATATGTGACGATTGCACCGACATTTTCTGTGCCTGCCGTATGCGAAATATCTATTATCTCAATTCGTTTAGGCACCTTTTCAAGAGAGAGCACCTCTTTCATCTGTAGGAGCGCAACCACTGCCTTTTCTTCAGCCGACTCAATATGGTAAAGTGCATCTGCGGCATTTCGCTGTGCGATCTCACATATCTGTTTGAGCGCCCCCCTTTGCGGTACAACAACTCTCACTTTTTTGCCGCGTCGCTTTGAAAGATATGAAGAAACCATATCTTTGTCTGAACACTCATACGGAAGCAAAACTTCGGGAGGTATTACCTGAAAACTGTCGTAATACTGATATATAAAACTTTCAAGTCCAGCCTGCCTGTCCGAAAAATCTTCTGCGGAAAACGGGAAAACCCTTTTAGCTGTAATTTTCCCGCCGCGTATAGCAAGAAAAGAAACTACAGCTTTTGCAGCGCCTATCTTTACGCCGATAACATCTCTCTCTTCACTTGGTGAGCCAACGACCATCTGGCTTTCTGAAAGTTTTTTTATCGTCCTTATCTTATCTCTGATACGTGCAGCCTTTTCATATTCAAGTTTTTGCGCTGCTAAGTCCATCTCAGTTTCAAGAAGAGTGATTATTTCAGCATCGGCGCCTTTAAAAAACTTCTCCGCAGATGCTATTCTATCCTTATATTCATCAGTTGACACATTCCCTGTGCACACACCGATACAGTTTCCGATATCACACTCTATACATGGGCGCATCTTCCCTATATCTGCAGGAAATCTACGCAAACATGACGGTATGCCGAAAACTTTTCTTGCAGTATCTGCTGCAAGGCTTATATTCCCGGTAAACGGACCGAAATACTTGCCCCCGTCATCCTCGCGCTTTCTTGTTATTTCTATACGCGGATAGTCGTCATTTGTGATTTTGATATACGGATATGCCTTATCATCTTTTAAGAGAATATTATATTTCGGCTTATATCTTTTTATCTCCGCACATTCAAGTATTAGCGCTTCCATTTCAGTTGATGTGATGATGTAGTCAAAATCATACACATTTGACACCATCTTGTAAACTTTAGGCAGATGGTTATCTATTGCTTTAAAGTAAGAAGAAACACGGTTTGGCAGTATCTTTGCCTTACCGACATATATTATCTTACCTTCTTTATTTTTCATATAGTACACGCCGGGCTGTTTTGGCAATGAATTTGCCTTTTCTCTGAGTTTTTTAATTCTTTCAAGATCCATTCTTCTCACCTGCTTTCATATTGATTATAGCAAAAAAGGCTGCAGATTTGCAGCCTTTTGTATTTTTGGGTTTTCACATTAGTCCAAATTAGTGTTTATAAGTTCAGCAAGTTCATTTACTGCCGCTTCTTCGTCAACACCTTCAGCAATAAGAATCATATCATCGCCATTCTGAATACTGAGTGAAAGAACGCTCAGTAAACTCTTAGCATTTACATTATGATTATCCTTTTCTATTCTTATTGATGATTTGAACTCATTCGCCTTGCGAATGAAATATGTTGCGGGTTTAGCAAAGAGACCGACCTGATTAGTCACAGTAACGGTTTTTTTGAACATAAATTACCTCCACGCAAAATTTACTTACAACTGAATATTACTATATATAATATATAATGTCAAATAAAATTCAACCTAAAAAATAAATTTGTACACTCTGAACTATTTTATCAGTTCTTCATAAACTCTTTCTGTGTTTTTTGTCATAACTTCTGCAGTGAATTTTTCGTTATACAACTTTAATGCGCCCTCGCTCATTTCATCATATAACTGTCTGTCCGAGATGAGTTTTTCTATTGCATCTGCCATAGATGTGGCATCACACGGCGGTACTACGAAACCCGAAACACCGTTTTCGACTACGCCCGAGTTTCCGCCCGAATCTGTGACAACGCACGGCTTTTTACAACTCATGGCTTCAACAAGAGCAAGACTTGTCGCTTCGCAACCGTAAGAACAGTTAAGTTCCACATCACAGACTGCAGTTAACTTCTCAACATCTGTTATAAATCCGACGAAATTCACACAATCCTCAAGGTCTCTGTTTTTGACCTCTGCCTTAAGTTCTTTTTCAAGTGAACCTGTTCCGGCAGCTATGAATTTTATCTGTCTTCCGCGTTTTTTGAGTTCTTCAGCAGTATCAATGAAGTAGTAATGCCCCTTACCCTCTTCAAGGCGCGCTATAAGCGCACAGACAAAGTCACCATCTGTAATATTAAATCTTTCTCTTACACCCGATATTTCGGTGTCATCAAGAGACTGTATGGGTTTTGTTCCGTTTAAAACAACTACTATTTTATTTCCTTTAACACCCGTCTGAGCAAGATTGTCCTTCGCCGCATCTGCAACTGCGATTATCTTGTCACATGTCAAACCGTTCACAAGACCGTTAAGCTGCTTGAACGGGAATACAGTAAGCAGTTTTTTCGGCGGATACACCGTATGACGTGTAAACACAATTCCTTTGACCCCACAGAGACGGCCTGCAATTCTTGCCGACATACATGCATTTGTATGTACGATGTCGGGTTTATATTCTTTAATTATCTTTATAAACTCTTTAATTGTACCAAAAGAAAGTGACTTTTCGGCAATTCCGTCCACTTCATATGTTTTAAATCCGAGATTTTCAATTCTCGGTTTAAGCAAACTATCAGTAGGAATCGTAACAAGAATATCAAACTTTTCTCTGTCACACCCTTCAAGATAACTTAATATAACACGACCCGCGCCGCCTATGTTACTGTCACTGGAGACAAGCAGAACCTTTATCATTTTGTTTCACCGCCATCAGGAACTATAATTCCCTCATTAACACTGACTATCTTGCCCTCTGTGATAACTTTCTGTGTCGAAATTGATAAACTGCTGTTGGGTGCGACAAGTTTATTTCCGTTAATGTATGAACCCTCATCACTTATCTTTCCCGTAGCGTCAAAGGTGATATATAAATCATATCTGCCGGGACTCTCAAGAAGTACCGCTTTGGCAGTGCCGTCCTCTGTCTGAGTACCGTCAAGTTTTACCGATTCATATGACGGTTCATATGTTATTTCACTTATCTTGCCGAGAAGATTGCCTGTTTCTCTGTCATAGATGTTATCGCCTACGGAAAAGGCATCTACAGTATAAATTCTAACACCCTCGACCTTGACAGAAACCTTCATTTCAGAGGGTTCGCTTACAGAAAGCGTATTTGCAAAAATGTTGCTTCTGAAGCAGTATGCCAAAATCAGAACGGCAATGATAAGAATAACAACAACATCAAGAATGTTGAATTTCATCTTCTTTTTGATATCACTCATCTTCTCACTCCTCCACAACATCTATTGACAGACAGTATCCCGTGCCAACAAAGTGTTTACTCTGCATACTCATGCCCTTACCTACTGCCACTCTGTAACTTCCGACATTTATTGCCTCTTGTGTTACATCTGCATATGCATCTATTGTAAGTAAAAGTGAATATCTGCCTTCCATTTGAACGCTTTCAAGTTTTCCCGAAATCGAATTGTAAATATTGACTGTATAAGGTGCTTTATCAATTGCCGAAATTACGCCAATATCACTCTTGCCCACACTGTCGAGTACCTTATCACCTATCTGTATTGCAGAAAATTTATCTTCTGTAAGATTCTGCATTTCAACAACATATTGTATTTTATTCTGTGTGCCTGTATCCGTATCGTTTCTTCCCATAAACCACACAGCGCCGACTATAACAAGTGCCACCAGCGCGATTATAAAGAAATCAAAGAAATTAAACTTCTTTTTTACATTCATTATCTGATCCTGCCTTTCAGTCTGTAATCTCCGATATTTTCTCTTTCCGTTCCCCATTCTCTGTAACCGGTTTTATAAAGCGCCGTTGCCAGACCGAGAACCATCCAGAAAAGAAGTGCTATTCTGTAATTATACCATGTATAATCAGTCAAACTCTGAATCAAATATCCGCCTATTCCTGCCGCGATAGCTATTGCAAGCGAGCGTATTTCCCACATATATATGTTTTTATATGTATTGAGTGTCATTTTAAAGAAATATAAAACAAGGCACAAAAATACACATATTCCGACAATACCGAGTTCCGACGCTATCTGCAAATAGAGATTGTGCGCATGCTGTGCATAACTTGCGCCGCTGAGAGCATAAGCCGGATATACCGACAGAAATGCCGCCGATCCGCTTCCGATACCCGAGGGCCAGAAATGTTCAAGCATTCTTAGTGTTCCTCGCCATATGCTGACTCGATACGATGTGGATGTGTCTGCAATATTTCCTATACTCGTCACACGGTTAAGTATAGACGACGGCACAAATTGTATCAAAAACGGTGAGAATGCAAGACCGACCACACCGATTTTCGCCCATATTTCATCGTAAAGTATGAGGAAGACAACTATTGCCAATGCGAACCCAAGCCATGCCCCTCTTGAATAGGTAAATATCAGCGCCGCCCCCATCACAAGCGCAGAAAAGAGTGACAGATATTTGACAATTCCTTTTCTTGTTGCAAAAAGAGCTATTGCTATCGGCAGAACTATTATAAGAAATTCTCCGAAAACATTGGGGTTGTCAAATGTACCTATTACACGGGCTTCAATGTCTGAAAACATTGCGGTATCCACCCATATAAGCGATGCTTCAAATCCAATAATATTCTGATATATGCCTACAAGTGCCGATAGTGCCCCTGCCGCCACTAACGAGGCAGAAGCCTTACTGACCCATTTATAAGTGTTGAGTGAATTTGCTGTCACAAAATACATTAGCATAAACAGTAAGAACATCGCAACTGTCTTTAAACTACTCGTTGCATTGACCGAGCCTATTCCGCCAAGAACAAGAAGTATTACCGCAAAAAGCATAACACATATATCCATTTTATAAATCTTGATATAACGTTTGCCTCTGATAAGTTTGACTATGAATGCACAGCCGACCGCAACAGTAGCAAGCGTTATCTGCATAGTAGAAACAAAGGGCAATGCGAAAAAGCAGAGTATTACACCTATTTCAGGCGCGCACATCACCATTGCGCCGACGCAAATTGCAATAGCAAGCAAAGCAAGATACTCAATCGAAATAAAATATGTAGCCGCACCTGCCACAGCACCCAGTACCGACATAAGTAGCATATCAGATTCTTTTTCAGCCACGGTCTCAGGTATTTGCGATTTTCTAAGTCCTGCTATTCTAACAAGTGCTGCAGAAAGTATCATACTGTTATGAATTGCATTACAAAGCGGCTGTTTTGACAGAAATGTGGCAAGCCCCACAAGAATCAGCATAAGCGACACCCATGACGAATTCGATGCCATAACCGCTAATATATCTGCCCCTGTTTTTACTGCAGTTATAGCAAAAGATATAACTCCGCAAAAACAGAATGCTACCCCGTACGACTGAAGATTCGTCATAAGCAGTCTGTGTTTGAGTTGTATGAGACCGTTGTATATCCTGCTCTCTTCAACATTTCTCGTTACTGCCCAACAGAGCTTTTTTATTTTTTCGGACAACACTTCAAGAAGACTCGCCACTGCGCTCTTTGAATAGAGTTCATCATTTGACGGGTAAGCACATAAAAGTCCGATCAAAAAAGACATCTGTATCTGTTTTTTGATCCAGCCGGCAATCAAATTGACCGCATGTGAAAATACACTTGTGTCATATATTCTTTTGAAAAAGTTACTTTTCTTTCCCATTATCACGCCAACCTTTCTCTTTAAGATATAAAATGTCTTCTTTTGTAAGATTCTCTTCATTAAGAAGGTCAGGCCTTCTGTCTAGCGTAATATCCAGTGCCTGTTTTCTTCTCCACTCTCTTATATTTTTATCATGTCCCGACAGGAGAACTTCAGGGACAAGCATACCTTTATAATCCGCCGGTCTCGTATAATGAGGATACTCCAGAAGACCGCTGTAAATACTCTCATCCTCATAACACTCTTCACCGCCGAGAACACCTTCGATCATTCTTGCCACACTGTCGACAACTATAAGCGCAGGCAGCTCACCGCCTGTCAGCACATAGTCGCCGACAGATATCTCCTCATCGACAAAATCATCTATAATCCGCTGGTCAACACCCTCATAGTGACCGCAGAGTAGTGTAATACCGTCTTTTTTCGATAATTCGATAGCCTTTTTCTGATCAAAAACTTTACCTTTTGGTGACATATATATCACATACGGCTTTTTACCTGTTTCTTCTTCAATGGCATCAAGCGCCGCCTCTACAGGCTGTACCGCCATTACCATTCCGCGACCGCCACCGTACGGATAGTCATCTACCTTATGATGTTTATTATCTGCATATTTCCGAATATCAGTAACTTTTACCTCAATGGCGCCGCTGCTCTGCGCCCTCCCCAGAATACTCTCGTCAGTCACCGCGCGACACATATCGGGAAACAGTGTCAATATATCAAATCTCATTCAAACAGTCCCTCAATAGGTTTAATGTACATAATCCCCTTTTCAAGGTCTACATTTTTAACAATGTCCGCTATTCCCGGTATGTAATAATTCTTATCGTCTGCACCGTTCACCGTGTAAACATCGTTGGAGCCGGTCTGAAAAACCTCTTTTATAACACCGTATTTGTCACCGTTGTTGATATCAACAACATCAAGACCAACAAGGTCGTCAATAAAAAATACACCGTCATCAAGCGAAACATCTGTTTTGTCGATATAAACAATTTTATTTAAATAAAGAAGTGCATCATCAATAGTATCTATACCTTTGATTTTTACTATCACACCCTGTTTATGAACACGGGACCTCTCCACTTTAAGTTCGGTACCGTCTTTCAGAAACATAACTTTAAAGGAAGCCAAAAATTCAGGCGTATCCGACCACGCATCTATTTTTACTTCCCCTCTTATTCCGTGAGTTTTTACAATTTTTCCTGTTTCGAGCAACTTCTTCATAATTACCTCTCAAAAAATAGTCTAAAGGGGACGACACCGCCGTCCCCCCGCAAAACTATTCTAATCAACTATGTCAACAACAACCTTGACATCGTCTTTAGTTGCGGCAGCCTTCATAAGCGTTCTTATCGCTTTAGCAATTCTGCCCTGTTTGCCTATAACCCTTCCCATATCACCTTCGCCGACGCGGAGTTCAAGAAGAATAGTTCCATCCTCCTTAGTCTTTTCCGTAACCGAAACTTCTTCAGGCTTGGAAACGAGGTTAGCGGCAAGTGCTTCAAGCAGTTCTTTACACATAATTCCTCCGATTAAAGAATACCGTTCTTTTTAAGTAAAGATTTTACGGTATCTGTAGGCTGAGCACCGTTAGCAATCCATGTCTTAACCTTATCAGCGTCAACATTGAATTCTACGGGCTCTTTAAGAGGATCATATGTTCCGAGTTCCTCAATAAATCTACCGTCTCTGGGGAATCTTGAGTCTGCTACGACAACACGATAAAAAGGTGCCTTCTTTGCGCCCAATCTTCTGAGTCTGATTTTTACTGCCATTTTGAATTTCACCTCCAAAAATTATCTTTATATACTTAATTCAGTACACACATATCAAAACGGGAATCCCATTCTTCCCTTTTTCATCTTTCCGCCGGAAAGTTGCTTCATCATCTTCTTCATAGCATCAAATCGTTTGAGCAGATTATTGACTTCGGAAACCGTGGTCCCGCTTCCGTCAGCGATTCTCTTTCTTCTGCTTCCGTTGATGATATCGGGGTTTTCTCTTTCTTTTTTGGTCATCGAACTTATTATCGCTGACACACGGTCAAGTTGCTTTTCATCAACCTGCGCACCTTTTAATGCACCTGCATTCATACCTGGTATCATGCCAAGCACATTTTCAAGAGGCCCCATATTTTTTATCTGTTCCATCTGATCCATAAAATCATTCAGATCAAATGACTGATCACGAATTTTCTTTTCAAGTTCGAGTGCTTTCTTTTCATCGTAAGCAGCCTCTGCTTTTTCAATAAGGGACAAAACATCGCCCATACCGAGTATACGGTTTGCCATACGGTCTGGATGGAACACTTCAAGCGCATCCATCTTTTCACCGGTGCCGATAAATTTTATCGGTTTTCCTGTGACATATTTTACCGACAGTGCGGCGCCACCTCTTGTATCACCGTCTGTTTTGGTGAGAATAACACCCGTAATATCAAGTTGTTCATTAAAGGACTTTGCAACATTAACTGCGTCCTGACCTGTCATCGCATCAACAACAAGGAATATCTCTGACGGTGAAGTCAGTTTCTTGATATCAGCGAGTTCTTCCATAAGTTCCGTATCAATATGCAAACGGCCTGCCGTATCGAGAAGCACATAGTCATTACCGTGCTTTTTGGCATGTTCGATAGCCGAAAGTGCAATTTTCTGCGCAGAAGTACCTTCAGGCATTGTAAATACAGGCACTTCAACACTTTCACCTACTACCTGGAGTTGTTTTACAGCCGCAGCTCTATAAATATCACATGCCGCAAGAAGAGGTCGTTTGCCCTGTTTTTTAAGATGGAGAGCAAGTTTGCCGCAGTGAGTAGTCTTGCCTGCGCCCTGCAAACCGCACATCATTATAACAGTAGGAAGTGTTGAGGAAACATTTATCTTACTGTGAGTCGAACCCATTATTTCACACAGTTCATCATTAACTATCTTGATGACCTGCTGACCGGGTGTAAGACTCTCCAGAACTTCAGCGCCGCATGCACGCTCGCTCACCCTGTTTACAAATTCTTTTACGACCTTGATATTGACATCTGCTGCAAGAAGCGAGAGTTTAACTTCCCTCATCGCCTCTTTGATATCAGCCTCTGTAAGTTTGCCCTTACCCCTTAACTTTTTAAATGTTGCATTCAGTTTATCTGCAAGAGATTCAAAAAGCATTATCCAAGTACCTCAACTGCAATATCGTGAATTTCATATGCTTTTGAGTTGATTGCACGGGACATAAGCGTTTCCGTATTGATATTTACAATCTCATCGGATATCCTGCTCATCTTCTCAATAGCATCGGTAAGTTTTTCAATTTTTCCTATAAGACCGAGTTTTTCTTCAAGCTCGACCATATACTGCTCGCCCCTCTTGATAGAATCGCGAACGCCCTGACGGCTGATATTCTCATGTTCTGCAATTTCTGCAAGAGAAAGGTCTTCATTATAATAAAGCTCAAGCACATCGCGCTGATTGTCAGTAAGTATATTACCGTAGTAATCAAGCAAAAGTGCCATTCTCATATCCTTTTCCTTCATTTCCAGCGCCTCCTGTAAAGTGTTTTGCTTTTACACCAATCGATTATACTGTAAAGGCGACGAATTGTCAAGACAATTTCGTCGCCTTTTTCTATTTAATTTCTACAATTGTTACGCCGCTCTCGCCTTCGCCGTAAACGCCAAGCCTGAAACTTCTCACATGCGGATGATTTTTAAGAAAATTTGTCACCCCAGCACGCAGAGCACCCGTGCCTTTTCCGTGAATTATGCGTACCGAGCCGATACCTGTTATTGCCGCGCTGTCCAGAAATTTATCAAGTTCTATAACTGCCTCATCGACCATTTTGCCTCTGAGGTCAAGTTCCATAACAGCAGTATCAAGTCCGCTCTTTATCGGTTTTCTGACATTTGAAACAGGCGGTTTCTTTCTCACATCTTCAACAAGTTTGACATTTTTAAGAGGAACCTTGACTTTGATGCTTCCCATCTGTACCGTTATTTCGCCCTTTGAGTCAGGCATTGAGAGTACCGTTGCATGTTTATTCATACTCGGTATTTCAACAGTATCTCCGAGAACAAGTTCTCTCGGAAGTTCGTAGGTCTCCAATTCATCAACAGGATCGACCGTATCATCAAGCTGAGTAAGTTTTCCTCGAAGTTTTGATTTGCTTTCATTTACTTTCTTTGCAAAATCCTCCGCTTCTTTCTGACGCTTAAGTTCATCAAGTTCTGCCGCCATATCTTCATACAGCCTCTTAGCCCTTGAAAGAACACGCTTTGCCTCCTGCCGCGCTTTTACAACTTCCTTATCCTTCTCTGCAGAGAACTTTTCCATCTGTTCGTCAAGCTGCGCCTTGTCTATGCGAAGTTTGTATTCAAGTTCTGCAGAAACCTCACGCTGCCTCTCCATCTCCTGCCTTTTTGCCTCAAGGTCGGATACTATCTTTTCAAAATCAGACCCCTCTTTGCTGACATAACCCTGTGCGGCTTCAATTATAGTATCATCAAGTCCGATTCTCTGTGAA
Source organism: Feifaniaceae bacterium (assembly GCA_045538835.1). Classification (GTDB taxonomy): domain Bacteria; phylum Bacillota; class Clostridia; order Oscillospirales; family Feifaniaceae; genus RGIG6165. The sequence continues at coordinate 112,667 of JAZQEF010000001.1, forward strand.
ATGGCAAAAGCATTGGATTTACCCGGTATGCCGACTAGCAGTTTATAAGTTGGTCTCAATGTTTTTACATCAAATTCACATCCTGCATTTTCCACACGCGGAGTCTGGACTGCATAGTTCTTGAGTTCTGCATAATGAGTTGTTGCAACTATCTTTGCACCGAATGATTTGATATATTCAAGAATTGCGATTGCAAGCGCCGCGCCCTCAACAGGATCGGTGCCTGCACCAAGTTCATCTATGAGCACAAGACTGTCGGCATCCGCTTTTTTGGTTATATCGACAATATTGGTCATATGTGATGAGAATGTTGAGAGCGACTGTTCAATACTCTGCTCATCACCGATATCTGCAAATATATTTTTAAATACAGTCAGACTGCTGCCCTCATCAAACGGCACAAACAGACCTGACTGCATCATCACCGTGAAAAGACCTATCATTTTTAGCGATACCGTCTTACCGCCTGTATTCGGACCTGTTATTACTAAAAGATCAAAATCTCCGCCGAGACTCACGCTTACAGGAACGACTTTATTCTTATCTATAAGCGGATGTCTGCCGTTTACGATATTTATAAATCCTCTGTTATTAACAATCGGTCTGAAAGCCTTTTGCTTATACGCAAGTTTAGCCTTTGCAAAAACAAAATCGAGAATAACTATGAGTTCATAATTATTTCTTATCTTATCCGAAGCCTCTGCCACTTCAGCAGAGAGTTCGGCTATTATACGCTCTATCTCATCCTGCTCCTGTGACTTTAACACGCGCAGTTCGTTGTTTGCCTCAACAACTCCCATAGGTTCAACAAAAAGTGTTGAGCCACTACCCGATATATCGTGAACAAGACCTTTTATCTCTCCGCGAAATTCCGCTTTGACGGGCACGACATATCTGTCACCTCGCATAGTTACGATAGGTTCCTGCAAAAACCTCTGATATGTAGGTGATTTTATCATACCGGAGAGAATTTCCTTAGCCTTTGCAATCGCCCTGTTTATCTTGCGCCTTATATCGGCAAGTGTACTGCTGGCACTGTCGGATATCTCATCATCTGATATTATGCTTCGTTCTATCTTACTTTCAAGATACTTATCGGGTACAAGGCCGTTAAAATATCTTACAATATGTCTTGAAGCAACAGCATCATCTCTGTAATCAAGAAGTTTCGCCGTTGTTGTAAGCACACGTGCAATGTCAAGCAGTTCCCTGAGTGTCAGAGAAGCACCTTTTTGTGCACGAAGCAGTGATGCATTGACATTTTTTACACCGCCAATTGCGGGTGCGCCCTTTTTGCCGAGCAAGAATGCCGCATCATCTGTTTCCTCAAGTGCTTTATTGATTTTTTCCACATCAAATATAGGTGTGAGAGATATACATTTTTCTTTTGCGCCTTCACACACGGCATTTGCTGCAAGCAGTGTTTTTACTTTATCAAACTCAAGTGTATGGTAAGCCTTTTCATTTCCTGTCATTACTTTACCTCTGTAACAGTTTTATAAAACGATAATGTCTTCGGTTCAAAACCGAGATGATATATAAGGTATTTTTCACATATAAGAGAGAGTCTTTTCATATTCTCGTCCCCAAGCGCAAACGAAAACACCGATTTGCAATCTGCATAGCAAATGTGCGCAAGCGCTTTTATGAGCGCAACATTAATTTCGGTACCTTTACCGCATTTTTCACACACGATACCTCCCTGCGGAGGGTCGAAAAACATTCGTCCCTCAGTCATGCCGCACAGAGTACAGCCATCTAAAACAGGAAGATATCCCGTTTCACACATAAGCCGCATTTCATAGCAGGCTTTAATCAAATCTATACGTTTTTCGGTGTTCGAAAGCAAATGCAATGTGTTGAGCACAAGTGCGAGAACACCGTCGCTCTCGTCGTTATCCATCACACACCTGCTTGCAAGTTCCGAAACATATTCGGCAAGCGCCAGCCTGTCCAGATTTTCTCTGAGCGAGTAGAAATTATTTATAATCTGTGCGCTTCTGATACTGTATGAGCCTTTACTTTCGGCTACGGAAAACTGTGCATATGTAAACGTGTGCGCCACGGAGAGCAGCGGACTTTTCATCCGCTTGCATCCCCTTGCCCACAATTGCATTTTTCCTTTTCCACGGATAAGCACGGTCAATATTTTATCATTTTCTCCGTAAGAGGTCTCTTTAACTACAAGACCTTCAGCATTGAAACTCATTTTGTTCCTCTGTTTCCTTTTCTTCCTCTTTGGATTTTTTATATGCCAGATAAGCATCTATGCTTCCCGTTTCAACAAAAAGTTTCCAGTAATCTTCCATATAAAACACCTCAAAGGTAGTTTGTCTCACTCTCTGTCTGAATAACCAAAATTCTTAAGCATTATTTCACTGTCACGCCAATTTTCTTTTACTTTTACAAATATTTTAAGATAGACTTTGCAACCAAAAAAGTCCTCCATCTCAACTCTCGAAGCAGATGATATCTTTTTGAGCATCGCACCGCCTTTGCCGATAATTATTCCCTTGTGCGAATTCTTCTCACAGAATAAAACCGCCTCGATGTCGATTATATCCTCACCCGACGCCGTTTTTCTCTCTTTAAATCTTTCTATTTCAACTGCTGTTCCGTGCGGCACTTCATCGGAGAGCGAATAGAGCACCTGCTCTCTGACAAATTCTGCGGCTATCTGTTTTTCAGGCTGATCTGTCAGTTCATCTTCAGGAAAAAATGCAGGTCCTTCGGGAAGCAGTTTGAATATTTCCTCTTTCAAGATGTCTACACCCTTCCCCGTCTTTGCAGACACAGGAATAACTGCATCAAACTCATACAGGTCGCTGAATTCCTTAACGGTAGCCATCTGTTTTTCCTGAGAAAAAATATCAATTTTGTTTACAACAAGTATTTTTTTGCAGTCACCTGCTTTTTCTATCATTGAACGCTCTATATCCGTTATCTTTCCTCTTGATTCCACAACAAACATCAGAACATCAACACCGTCTACGGCATCGCCTGCCGCTTTCATCATATAACCGCCGAGTTTCGTTCTGGGCTGATGAATACCGGGAGTATCAAGAAATACTGCCTGATGGTCATTTTCAGTAAGTACCGCAAGTATTCTGTTTCTTGTTGTCTGCGGCTTATCAGACACGATAGCGACTTTTACACCGACAAGTTCATTTAACAAACTGGATTTGCCTACATTCGGCAGTCCGGCAATAGCAATAAATCCCGATTTCATCTTTTTATCTCCATTTTATTTAATATATCTTCCTGTATTGAAAACATAGGCTGTTCATTCTCGATATGGTCATATCCCAACAGATGCAGCATCGAATGCACGCACAGAAATGCTACTTCTCTTGTAAATGAATGACCGTATTCTTCAGCCTGCTGTTTTGCCCTTTCAAGCGATATTACCATATCACCAAGTATGTACATGCCGTCCTCAGAGAGTTCCTCTTCAATCGGCATATAATTCTCATCATATTCCATTATCGGAAAGGATAATACATCGGTCGGCGAGTCGATATTTCTCATTTCTCTGTTGAGTATCCTGATATTCTCATTATCGGTAAATGTGACTGATATTTCGCAGTCTTTTCTCACACCTCTGTCCGACAACACCTCTTCACAGCACTTTTTTATAAGTTCTGTCAAGGTATCGTCAATTTCAAATTTATCCTGTTCGTTTAAAAAATAATATCTGTTCACTTTACTTCCTTCTTTTTGTAAAAGTTGTCATACGCTTCAATTATCTTCTGTACCAGTTTGTGTCTGACAACATCGCTCTTTGTAAGTTTTATTATCGCTATATCATCAATATCCGCAAGTATTTTTGCTGCCTGCACAAGTCCCGACTTCTTTCCGTCCGGCAAGTCTATCTGTGTTATATCACCCGTTATTACTGCCTTGGAATTAAAGCCAAGTCGTGTCAAAAACATTTTCATCTGCTCTGGTGTTGTATTCTGCGCTTCATCAAGAATAATGAAAGCGTCATCAAGCGTCCTGCCTCGCATATATGCAAGAGGAGCTACCTCGATGTTGCCTCTTTCAAGATATCTCTGATATGTTTCTACACCCAGCATATCAAAAAGCGCATCGTGAAGCGGTCTCAAATAAGGATCAACCTTATTTTGAAGATCACCCGGCAAAAATCCGAGTTTCTCACCTGCTTCGACTGCCGGTCTTGTTATGATTATGCGGTTTATCTGCTTTGAACGAAACGCCTCTACCGCAATAGCAACCGCAAGATATGTTTTACCCGTTCCCGCAGGACCTATTGCCATTGTTATAGTGTTTGCTTCGACTGCCTTGACATATTTTTCCTGTCCGAGCGTCTTTGCTTTTATGGGCTTACCCTTTACCGTGACACATACACAGTCCTGACCGAGTTTTGAGAGTTGATCCTCTTTACCCTGTCTTACAAGTGAGATGACGTAATTCATATCTATCTCATTATACGACTGTCCTCTACCGACCATAAGGAGTACTCCCTCAAGGACTTTGGCAGCCTTATCCGCATCTTCTATATCACCGCTCACCTTGATCTCACCGTTGCGGTAACTTATCCTGACATTAAATTCTTCTTCAATTAATTCTACATTAGTGTCAAGATTTCCGAATATGCCGACGATATCTTCCATTCTGTCTACATTTATTATCCTGTCTGCCACTTTTAATCCTCCGTTGTTCCAAGCGGAACCCTTTCTCCAATATCTTCAAGACACTCGGCATCAAGATAGGTTATGAGTTTTCCGTTTTCCTCAACCTGCCTGAAACTGTGTTCAAGCACTATACCGTCACCTATCTCATTTCTGAGTGCTTTTTTTAGCCTATCCCTTGAAATAAGCATCTGCTGTTCGGTATCAAGTTCCTGTTTTACCTGCTTTTTTTCCCTGTATGTCGTAGTACTGAGATAAAACGGCAAATATATATTTCCACCCAGATACAACTGCTTATTCTCTATTATATTATCATATTCTTTATATGAAATACTACTTTTATTAAATAATTTTATTTTTTTGCCGAACAAATTCAGTTCATATCTGTTTTTTTCTTCTCCGGTATACTCTTCTACATATATTTCTTTCGGACATTCAAAGACAAACGTATACCACACTTTTGCCTTAACTTCTCCGTATGCCGCACAAGGTGCAACACTTCCATCCTTATACATTATCTCACCTGAAATGAGAGTCTGACCTTTTGTCACACTGTCGCCCATCTTTACCATTGCCATACCCGAAAACGGTGCAATGTAAGTTATTAGTCCGTCTTTTGTTGCAATTATATCCGAATAGGTATCAAGATCTGCTATTTCGGGCGGTATGTCACGCTCTTTTACCTCAACAAATGCTTTTGTACCTTTTATATTTACACTTACCCATACAAGCGACGGCACATCAAGAAGCACCTTTTGCGCAAGCATACTGTAATCATTGTCCTTTTTCCTGCTTCCTACCGTAAAACCGTTTTTTTCAAGGGCTTCGATTACTGCTTTATCGGTCGTTACAGTATTACCCGTGACTTCTATATTCCACACAAAAGCAGAGGATATCATAAAAAAGAGCGCCAATAGAACAGGACCTACCGCAAGAATATACCGTTTTTTATAACGCTTAACGGTGTACGGCAGACCAAATCTTCCCGATATTTTTATGACTGTGTATGCATCATCTGCAGCGTTTTCCAAAAAAGATGCGTTTGACTTCTCGGTATAGAATTCAATGCGTCCTTTTTTGTCTCTTTTTAGTCCCCAGACTGTTATATTCCTGAGCATACACAAATTAAGCAGTCTCTCTCCGAAACCGCCTGTTACAACCACTTTTATATATCCCGTTATAAATCTGATTATTCTAATTATCATCGCAATACACAAAAGTCATATCTTTAAATGTTCCGTTTGCACGGATATGTTCTGACGAAAAATAGGCTACGCCTATGTTCTTCCCCGTAATTCTTATTTCATATTCACGGCAGGATATGCGCAGCACTTCATCGGTATATTCTATAAGTCCCGAATGTCCGTCTATTTCAAATTCCCTATTCCCGCAAAAACTGACTGTCGGCATCGAAACGACGGTATCGGGTGACATTTCAAGTTTTATTGCCGTTTCCACTGCCTTTTCTCTGAGTTTTTTCATTTTAACACCTCATTTACTTTTTATGCATAACTGCCTCTTAAAATGTATTAAGATATAACGGTGATTAAAATGAAAAAGAACTTTGTTACAATACTCTCTTTAGCTCTTATGGCATTACTTCTGATTTATCCCGATGATGTAGCAAATGCAGTAGTTTCTTCTCTTAAACTCTGTGCCCTTACAGTGATACCCTCGCTGTTTCCTTTTGCTGTCACAAGCAACATCTTGATAAAAAGCAACTCTTTTTCCTCAGATACTCTGCCTGCAAAAATATTTTCAAAAACCTTTAATTGTTCCCCCTCTGTGTTTCCCGTATTTATAAGCGGTGTTGCGGGAGGGTATCCCATAGGCGCACTCAGTGCCGCAGAGATGTATAAAAACGGTTTATGTTCAAAAGATGATGCACAGAAAGTTCTCTCTTTTTGTTGTTTCGGCGGTCCGTCTTTTATAATTTCCGCAGTCGGTTCATCTATGCTCGGAAACAGCAGATGCGGTATATATCTATATATATGTCACTTTATTTCAGCTATCTTAACCGGCATTATCCTGCGGCCGTTTTTTTGCAAAGGAGACAACTGCAAAATTGCATCAACTCACAAAAGAGTATCTTTATCTTTAAGCCTCACCTCCGCTTTAAAAGACGGCGCCGCCTCTATGATATCCGTCTGCTCATGTGTTGTCTTTTTTTCCGCCATAACCGCTGTGTTTAACGCCATTCAAATAGATTATCCGTATATCACGGCAATTTTGGAAATGACTTCAGGTGTAAAAGAACTCTCTTCCTCTGATGTTCCTGCAGCAATTCTTTTACCCTCTCTTTCGGCATGTGTTGCATTCGGCGGATTATCCGTTCATTCGCAGGTAATGTCAGTCTGCGGACAGACGGATATCAGCACAAGACCGTTTTTTATCGGTAAAATTCTTCATGCATTACTTGCTTTTGTTATCACATTGCTATCACAGACGATACTCGGCGAAAAAGCAGTTTTCCTGGAAAGCGGTTCAAGTTACGATATTTCTTTTCCGATATACATAGCGGTATTTCTTATCTTTTTGGCAGTGACATATAAAAAAGAGTGGAAATACGTCACTCAATAAGTTATAATGAATATATATTTCGTCTGAGAGGTGTAAATATGATCTTCGGCAAGGATACCGCAAAATACTGTTCTACTTGTGAATATAGCAGCGATCTCAAAACCAATGATGAGATGGTCTGCATTTATAAAGGAATCGTTGACAAGGCATTCTCATGCAAAAAATTTAAGTATGATCCGTTAAAGCGTGAGCCTGCCGGAAAACCAAAACTCAAGGAATATTCGGAAAAAACTTTTTCTCTTCAGGACTGAATCTATGGAATCTTATAAAATATATAACAGTAAACTTAAAATACTCAAAGGTATAGCGCCGACGCTTCTTGTTTTTGTCGCAGCAATATGCACTATAATATACGGAAATATATACTCAAAGGTCATATTTACGGTGATAGGTGCTGCCATCTCATTCTTTGCATTTGTTCTTATCGTACCGAATATAGGTCCCCTATTTTCAAGAAAACCCTTTCTCACATTTGATAAAAACGGCATAAATGTGAATCAGGGTTCAAGAAGTATCGGTGAACTCTCATGGAAGCAGATAGACCGTATGGGTGCCGTCAAGATACGAGGTTTCTACCATATAGGATTTGCCATCAAAGATTACAAGAACTATAAAAAGAAACTCACATCGTTTCAGATGGCTACAGTAGATCAAAACAGAAGGCAGAAACTTCCCCATGTATGTGTAAATTTTGCTTATTCAAAGAATGATATCACAAGCGTATATCCCGTATTAAAAGAATTTTATGTCAAATACAAATAAAAGGTGTCCATTGGACACCTTTTTTATTCTTCGATAGTATAATCTTCGCCCTCATCAAAACGTTTTTCAAATACGAGAGCAACTTTATCAAACTCAGCCTCATCGTCAATAGTTACATACATCAACTCGCCTGCGTCGTCATCATATACTGTTTTAAGTATAACAAGTTGTCCGTCGTATGTCAGAAGCATCTGCGGATCATCGCCGTAAGGGATGAGAGCAATATAACTTTCGCCATCTATCTCAACTGAGTCTATCTGTTCAAACTCCTTTATCTCGCCGTTTTCATCTTCGAGAGTAAGAAGCATACCTTCCATATCTGCCATAATCAAACCTCCTTGATTATGATTATACACGACAAGAAAAATAAAACAAGTCGTTATTTGTAAAAACTATGATTACCTATTACTGATACCAATACACAAGAGCGTCTGAACCAGTTTGATGTGGACTTTTTCTCGTTCACAAAGTAAACGCTGCCCGGAACTATGTTATAGCCTTCAAGCGCAAGTTTTGCCGCCTTGATGCTATCCTTGCCGGGAGTGTTGTAGATCGCACCTGTGCGCGCAGGTGTAAACTGTCCGGGTGCAAAAATAACTTTGTATACCGTATTCGGGAACTTAGGATTTGCCACCCTGTTCATAACAACATTACCTACTGCAAGTTTACCCTCAAAACTCTCCCCCCTTGCTTCTGCATGTATTATGCGGGAAAGCCACTTTAAGTCATCTGCATTGTAAAATTCATCTGCGCTTTTAAGGGGATATCCGTAACTGAAGAGTATCTTGCTGAAGGGTTCGTCCGTCCAGAAAGAAAGTCCCATAAGTCTTGCAAAACTTTTTGCCGGAACATACATGGAATTTCCTACCATCTTGCAATTACCTTCCATAGGAATAAAACGCTCTTTCGCTTCGACTATGCGTGAATTGAGTGTAAAATATACATTATAAGTTCCATCAATCGATTTAACTACAGTATTACCTGTTGCCTGATCCCATGAGCAAGTTGCGCCGATATATCCGCACATTTCGCGAAGAGGTACATAATAAATACCGTCTATGAGCAATGCTTCATTATTAAAATCTTTAATCTCTGCATAGATGCTGACCTTTATCTTATCTGCCTGAACTGTTTCAACTGCTGGAGTTTCCTCCTCAAGTATCGGTTCTGCTTCAATTTGCGTTTCTGCAAAAGATGTTACGGTCAGTGAACCTATAAGAGCAAGTATGATAAACATACTCAAAATTCTTTTTTTCATTTTTCTGCCTTTCTTTTAGTTTTTTGCAAAAAGCCTTGCTATAATAGCATACTTTTTTCTTAATTGCAACCTTTTTTTTGCAAAATTCCTTGATTTTTTACGAAAATTAGCGAAAATTTTAGTTTTTTCGTTAATTTGTTTAACATTTACTTTATCTAATAATATAATTTTAGTGAGTATTTTT
>JAZQEF010000002.1:0-199722 GCA_045538835.1 Feifaniaceae bacterium
TTTTGTCTGAACAAAAAATCTCTAACCCAAAACTGCAAAGCACCTCAAAAAACATTATTTTGGATGAAGAACAAGGCAAAAACCCTCCATTATCCTGTCGGATATGGAGGGTTTTTAACACAGTTATGCGCCAAAATAATGCTTTTTAGGCGAATAATCCCTAAGCGAACACGCCCTTGGTCATACCGTCTCTTTTTGCATTAGATTGTGAATGTGTTGCAGAAATTCATTATCATCTGTGCAACTTCCGCTCTCGTCGCATTTCCCTTCGGATTGATGTTTCCATCTGCTCCGTTGATTACTCCGTAGGCTGTCGCCCACTTCAATGCTTCTACTGCATATTCAGATACGCTTGCTGTATCCTTCATTGAGTCATACTTCTCTGTCGTGCTTACGCTTGTCGGTAAGCCCTTGTGAGTAGCAAATCTCATGAGGATTGCCGCTATCTGTTCTCTCGTTACGTTAGTGTTCGGTGCAAACTTGTTTTCACCTACTCCCGTAACTATTCCGTTTTCTGCTGCCCATGCTACATATTCAGCATACCAGCTTCCTGCTTCCACGTCTGCAAATTCATTCTTCGCATTTGCCGTGTCTGCTTTAGCCATTCTGCCTATTACTGTCACGAGCATCGCTCTCGTCATCTTTCCGTTAGGATCGAATTCGTTTTCGCTTACGCCCTGGAAGTAATTATTATCTGCAACATAGTTTACTGCATTGTTGAACCAATCTGTTGTTGCTACGTCGATAAATCTTCTGTCGCTTACATCGGGTGTGGGGGTTACAGGATCTGTTGTTTCTCCTCCTGTTTCTCCACCACCGGGTGCTCCGCCTACTGCTGCACCGCCTCCAATGCCGCCGCCTGCGTTACCGCCGCCAACATCACCCATGATACCACCGGTAGTTCCACCTGCTGTACTGCCGCTTTCGCTGCCCGTACTGCCGGACTCCGTTCCCGGTACTGTTACATCAGGTGTAGTGTCACTGCCGCCTGTCATTACTGATGCATCAATAAACTCATCAAGATCACTGAGTTTTGCTGAGTAATCTTCAAGCATATCGATAGTCATAAGACCTGTGTAGTATCTCTTTGAAAGTTCTTCAAGCTGACCGTCAATGTAGTTAGCATAACTCTTCCAGATATACGGTGTACCGTAAGGCGCTGTGCCGTTATCTGCTACAACTGTAAGCGAATCTCTGAGTTCAAGTACATCGTCAAGGAGTTCAGCATACGATGAATCAAGTTCCTTGTATTCATCTGTATCACGCTCGTACTCGTATGGTCTGTACTGAGTATCAGCCGTAACCTTTTCACCGTCCATCACGATCTTGGTTATACCGTGAATACCGTTCTTGAAGTTAGTTTCAGCATAGTTGCCTGTATTATTCTGACCTATCCACTTTTCAATTACTATTGTTTCAGGGTTTCCAAGTTCGAGTATTGTCTGGAATGTGATATCAGGATTACATGTATTGAGCCATTTATAATCATTTGATGTTCTGACGCCGTGGTGATTGAGTTTGAGTACTTCACAGTCTAGGAAGTCTGCGCCGTATGTTCTGTAGATCGACTGTTCAGTTGAAATGTATGCATCACCGCACGTTATAAATCTCTGTCCCTGATAGGTAAATCTTACACATATCGAAAGCGAGTTCGCCAAACCTGTACCGTAACTCTGTTCTACTTCAGTTACATAGATAAGTTTTTCAAGGCTGTATGTCGAGTATACGTTGTCACCGGGACCCATTACGTACATCTCTACTGCCTGATCGCCCTCACCTATCGTAAGAACCGTGTCACGGATAGGTCTGATTATTTCTATTTCAGGCTTACCCTCTTTTGCATATTTTGCATTCTTTGCCTTAATAGCATTTTCAACTTCTGAATAACCTGCATTCCATGGTATCTGATAGGGAGTTGTAATAATTGTCTTAATATCAAATGCATTTATTGCGGCAGGCATACAACCGTAGTGGTCACTATGCCAGTGCGTAATTAAGAGGTAATCAATGGTCTTACCGTCACCGATACCTGCTTCCTTAGCAGACTGGAGATAATTGTTAACATCTCTGAGATACTTACTTGTAACACCTGCAACACCGAAGTCGACAAGCATTATCTGACCATTCGGGAAAGTAATGATAAACAGATCACCAGATTTTTCCACTTTGCTGGCAATATATTTGTTCATTCCTTCAGCGTCACCGAGACGACACTCAAGATTACGTATGGTAAATTTACCCTTATCGTCTGATGCGTCCATCACTCTCTGGTAGCCTTCAAATTCTTCTACATTTGAGTCATCAGGGAATATATCCGTTCCTGTGAGATAGTAGTTGAGAAGTGCTGCTGCATTTTCTGCAGTAAGCATATCTATTCTTGCTTCCTTCGGATCTTTAATTCCTGTAATGTAACCTCTATTCATAGCCTCTTGTGCCATGCCTACATCAAGTGCCCATGCAGAAGCCATACTCCAGAGCGGATAGAAATTCTCTCTGATAGTAACCTGTGGTGAATCCTTCATAAGAACTTTATTGTAAAGTTCTCTGTATTTGAGTGTATCTGTAGTAAAAAGGTTGAGATATGTGTGACCATAGTTCAAAGAAGCGTATGCAGAACGTCCAAGCGGGTCAAGTTCTGTGAGGTATGTTATACCTTCCATATCCATACGAACGTCGTTGTAACAAGCACCTCTCTGTGAACCGCCGTATGCCTTTGTTGCTACCGCTTCAAGGCCGCGATACTCATTATAATCATCTACAAACATATCAAGTTCAGCATCATATTTGAGACCGTAAGCTGTCTGTCTGATGTACTGGTTACCATAAACTCTGTTCAACGACTCATCGTAAACATTTGCCTTGGTTCCCGTGAATATGTTCTGTGCATTTGTTGAAAGTACACAGTAGATCGTATAGTGGTCATCATAAGGATCAACATAATAGGGATTGTCAAGGAACTTAGTATTGTCCTCACCGTTAAAGTATGCATTTGAAGATCTGTAGTATGCTTCATAGTCTTCCTTAGTTGCATCCAAGTTGTAGTCTTCCCATATACCTGTTACATGGTATATCTGACCGTCATCAGGATCTGTGTAAGTTACTTTTTCGCCTGCTTTGTTGTAGTAACCTTTTAAGAAGTTATCTTTGCTGCCGACGATACCTGCGTCACCGCCCATAACTAATTCTGAACCTGGTGTACCGTCTACACCGATAACTACCACTCTTGTAAGTCTTACGTTTACAGCATTCTGACCTGTAATATTCGTGCCAAGTGTATTACCCATGAAAGAATCATAGAACACACTGCCGTCAAAGAATCTGACTTCTACAAGACCGACTTCGTTGCCGTTCTTATCATAACCTACGTTACCGCCCTGACAGCCGCCTGTGAAATTATATACACTACCGCCGTTTTGGAATTCAACATAGACATTTTCAACCGACTTGTTCATTGCACCGCCATAGAGTGTCGAACCCAGAGTGTCAACATCGACAAGTTTCGGTCCTTTTATCGCCTGACCTGTTACAGGGTCACGAACGATATTGGATATCTTCTTACCGTTTTCGTCAAGTTTGAGCGTACCGTCTGCATTCTTCTGGTAAACGTCAAGCGTACCGTCTTTAGTCTTTGCCTGATAGAGGAACGACTTTCCGTTACCGTCACCTGCAACGATGGTCGGGATACCGTTAAGGAATATGGTCGTTGTTGTGCTTCCGGGAGCCTGTGTAACCTCTACTTTCTTCTCGGCAATATTGTCAAACGGAGCCATAGTGTATTTCGGAGGAGTACCAAGTGCAACGCCGTTAACATATATTTTATAACCGTCAGCGGCATTAAATGTAATTGCCTTGAAATGTTCTACTACTTTAGCTGAGTCGTTAAGATTTACGTATGCAACGGAGTTAACGGGACCTGATGTTGTCTTATCAGCATTTTCGCCCTTACCAATCGGATACATCTTTCCGGTTAATTTAACACCTTCATTTACATTGATGTATACGGGACCGTAAACCAATGCACCGTATGAGCCTGTGTTAACGTAGCCGCCGCCGTAGATATTTCCTACAGTACAGTTTTCAAGGTTGAGTGTTGCTGTACCGCCTACAACACCGGTATCGGCGTATGTACCCAAATATAAATTGTGTACCGTACCGCCTTTAATATCAACATTTACCTTTGTTGTTGTTACTACGTTACCGCCTGCAAAAATGTAATTGTATGTACCTTTACGGACTTCAATATTAACATTGTTTGTTCTTGTACTTGCAGTTTTATTACCGCCACCGTAAATATATGTGTTAATATAACCGGCATCCGTCTGATTAAGAACAAGGTTTGCCGTTCTTTCGGTATTGTTCATACCTCCGGCATAAATGTTATTCACATAGCCGCTCTGGTATTCAACATACGTTGACGCGTAGAGGTCAGTGGAGGTTGGAAGGAATCCGCCGCCGACAATCATTACATTCGTAGATAATTGTGTTTCCAATTTCCTCCAGACACCCGTAAGTTCATAAGGCTGACCGTTTTCGTCCACATATGTTTCATATGTGAATGTTTCGGGAGTTTCAGTTTCCGCATCATACTCTGTATCGAAATACCACGCATATGTCGGAATAGATTGATACTCTTCAAGCGTAGTGTAAACACCGCCTGCATCAGGTTCACCGATAATTCTTATCGGAACACCACGTGCATAGAGAACCTGTGTGGCACCGGACATTGCAATTCTTACAGGAATACCTTCCTCATAATAACCGCCGGACACAACGATGTTTCTTGTAATATCTTCACTGCTGCCGTAATCGTCACCAGTGCTGCCGCCCGAGCCTTTTTCTTCCCAACCGATAATATCGTAACGGTTGTAAGAAGCCGGAATAATAACATATGCAGTTCCTGTAAGTGTTCCGACATTTACGGGAGTTATAGTGCCTACAGAAGCATTTTCAGTTACATAAATGTAAACATTACCCACTATGCTTGAGGTGGTTACTGTACCCGTACCGTAAACAGCATTGGTAGTACCGCCTTTAAAATACATCTTAACAGAACCGTCGTTACGTGTGTTAGCAGCTGTACCTCCGCCGTATATACCGGATGTTATCGTACCACCGTTCTGAACAAATACGACACCGACATTTTCACCCTTCTTACATACTATAGGCTGATCCGGATAGTTTATTGAACTTTTTGCGAACTCTTCATCTTCTTCCTGCGGCATACCGAGTATTGCACTATCTGCAACCGAATTGCCAAGAACGACCTGTCTTATTGTAGAACCATTGAGTTCAACATAAACCTGACCGTTATTTGTAAAGCCGTAACTAGGGTAAACATGAGTAATCGAACCGCCGTTAAGGTAAAATTCAGTACCTTGTACCGTGCTGGCAGGTGCACCGCGAAGATACGTAATTGTACCGCCGTTTATAACGAGTTTTGCTGTTCCATTTACATCGGTGTATCGGCATCCCGCATAAAGAGCATAGTATGAACCGGTGTTTACTGTGAAATCAGTGCTCTCAACGCCACCGTCATTTACATTGGTTCCGCTGTAGACCGTGGTTTGATTTCCTATTAATATAAGGAGGTTACCTACTTTGTCTCTTACTTCGGTCATACCGTTTACAAGGTTTGATTCAGAAGGAACGCCTACAAGGAACTGTAATGTTCTGCCACTAATTAAAGTTGTATAGGGCGCACATTCTAATATTTTTGCTATAAATGTAGGTTTAACAGCAGAGAATGCCACCGTATATTTACTGTCAAATACAGGTGTAAACACATACGTTCCCGCAGTCTTACGGTCATATGTTACAGGTTTGCCGTTTTCATCTGTAACTGTCCAGTTCTTGACAGGAAGCGTCTTTTGCGCGCCTGTCGAAAGCCTTACGGTATAAGATGTGGGTAATGTGAAATGTTCCATCGGTGTTCCGTTAGCGAAAGTATATTCTCTGTTTTCACCTTCGATACTTGTTACAGTACCGCCGTTATCTACTTCCAATACCACAACGGTAACTGTGTTTACTTTTTCTGCAATAAACGGTGTTATTGCATAACCGTCAGGTATCTCAAGTTTAAACTCATACTTGCCGGGAACATTGCCGTTGTAATTATGAACGGGTGTGTAAGTCACACCTTCAACCGTTTCGGTGAAGTTTTCTATATCGCCTTCAACGGATGTGGGAAGACCGATATTTTCAAGTGTTGTACCGTAATCTACATACACTTCTCCTGAAGGAAGTGCCGCATTGCGTATAATTGTTATTTCTCTTTCTTCTACAAATGTTTCTCTGTCCTCAAGGAAATGACCTTCAAAGAGTCTTACTGAGGGTTCTTCGGTATAGATATTACTTATATCGAAGCCAGTTTCAAAATAAATGTATACGCCCTCTTCTGTAGTAGAGTGTCTTAACGGATAAACTCCGGTTTTAACAGTGGCATTCTTTGAAAGATAGAGTTCCGATCTGTGTACATAACTTGCACGTCCTGTACCTGCAAGTACCCTTACAATAGCACCGTCAAGAAGTTTAACTGTTGCAGTGCCTAAAACAGGACATGTGATCGCTGATGTATAGCAACCCGCATAAACTTCTCCAAATGTTGAATTCTTGATTATAAGTGTTGCGTTGCCGAGAACCGAGTCTACAAGACCTGCTGCACCTGCACGTGTTGTTACTGTAGCATTTTCTACATATGTGTAAGTATTCTGCGTTACGGCAATATTTGCTGCTGCCCTATCAAATGATCTGCCGCCACCGTAAAGATGAGCAAACTTGCCGCCGTACACATAGACATAGGTTGACTCAGTTATTTTTGTTCTCGTACTTGAACCACCGTAGAAATAATTGAGATTACCGCCGAGTACAGTAATATTTGTAGTTCTGAGTGTAGGTCCGTCTTCTGATACGCCGCCGAAAACAGAGTAACCTGTTATATTCTGCGCATAAGTCTTATTGCAGCCTGTTGCGTCATAGATATATGTCTCTGTATCGTTTCCGTTAATTACAGTCGGAATACCAAAGAGGTATATCGTTTTATCTGTAGTTGTCGTATCAAATGTGTAATTCGTTACAGTAATTGTAATTGAAGGAAGATTTATTCCGCTGGCAAATGTATAGTTTGCGGGAGTTGCCTTGATGTTTGCTGTGCATGTGCCTCTCTGATCCTTATTGTATCCGTTTACTGACCATTCAAATCCGGATACATCCAATACTGTACCGTCAGAAAGTTTTACTGAGAGCGTGTCATAGAATACGGGTGTTTCTACTGCGCCCATCGGGAATGTCGTCTGTGTAACAGGAACATATACTTCCGTAATTACAGCCTTGTCGATAGTAACAGTTACTGTGGGATCTGCGACACCGTCTGCAAGAACATATTCTGCTGAAACTGTTCCTGTATAGGTGTACTGTGCGCCAAGTACATTACCGTCATAATTTGCGCATACCCATTTGTCAATTTCAACATCAACAGTCTGACCGTTTACCGTAGCCTTTACAGTGTCGGGTAATACAATTTCGGATTCTTCCATACCGTAGGGTACTTTTATCGTATTAATTCCGTTAAATGCCGTTATCTGTGACGTTCCTGCATTTGCAGTGAGAACTCTTACTGTAATCTCAATGGCATCGATATCATCAGTATTTATCAGATAATCTTCGGGAATTACAGGCGTAAATATGTACTTGCCTGCTGTGTTTGCATCATAATTTTCGCATACCCATGTGATATTATCAACTGTTGACGCCTCACCGTTTACTGTTGCTTCAAGAATTTCGGGAAGTCCGATTTCATCGGTTTTAGTGCCGAGTCCTACATTGTAAATTGTTGTTGAAGGAACTTCTACTGATGATACATTGAGAACTCTTACACCGTCTACATACACTTCAACTGTAGGATCTGACAGATCTACGTATGCCTCATATTTGAAGTCTGCAGGGCAGTTGAGTATGAGTTTGTTTGAATTGCTTCTTTCAATAGTATTGATTGAGCCTGCAAAGTCGTCTTCAATCGTAATGGTTACTGTACCGTTATATGCTGTTGCCGCTTTATTACCGACAATAACACCGCTGGTACTTGAAGTATGAGAAGCCTCGTCATACGGGCTTCCTGCAACAATCGTTGAAATTGCTGCTTCGCCGCCTATCTTTATGCTTGTATTGCCTGTAAAACCGTTGTTTATGGTACCTGCAATAACCTTAGTTACAGTGGATGTACCTGAAAAACTGAGTTCAGCGTCACCGATAAAGTTTGTACCGTATGAACCGCCGATGACATCAGTAAGTGTACCTCCTGTCATATTGACACGTGCTTTCTGACCTGCTGTTGCTGGAATTGAGTAGCCTGCGCCTCCCAAAATCCTAGCACTTGTTGTATTTCCTGTTGTATATATCAGGTTACAGCCTGTAAGGTCGTATGCACCTGCTCCGTATGAGTCATCTACCCATTCCTTGATTTGTGTGGGAATAATGGTCGCTGTTTTAGTCTTATAACGTCCATAATTATTTTGGAAGATTGCATCTATAACATTTACCTTGATTGCCGCTTCATTAATAACGTCATCCTTAATGATATACTTGTTACTGTCTATAGAAGAGGCATCTATCTTGAATGTGTATGTTCCGACTGTAGATGCATTATATGTTGACGTACAATACCATTTAAGACCTGACATCTTTACTGTGTCTGTCGAGCCGTTATAAATGACATTTGCTTCAAGCGTATCATAGAACACAGGATTCGTTACAACGCCCTTAGTGAAGTATGTTTCCCTTTCAGGGACATTAAATGATACAATTGTAGGATTATCAACTTTCAGAACTTCTACCTCAACCGTTGGTAATGCAAGATCTGTAACATAACCGTCGGGCAATACCATTGTAAATGTATATTTGGCTTCTTTGTTGGGGTTATAGTTTGTTGATGACCATGTAATGCCTGAAATTTTATTAAGTGTTGCATCTGTTTCCGTCTGATCAGACACACGGTAAACATAACCTTCAATGATATTTGTAATATAAACCTTATCAATAGGTGTGCCGTAAGGAACCGTTACAGACGGCACTATATCCGTTGTGATTTCCGTTACTTTCTGATAATCATTCGGATTAATTTTAACATAAACGGTAAGTATATTATGATACTGTGAATCATTTAGGAACTGGTATCTATCGTCAAAATCGAGTACATAAATGTATTCGCCTGCTGTATTACCGTCAAAATTATCTGTTGTCCATGTATAATCGGTTTCGGGAACTTTTATCTTATTTCCACCAATTGTTACATAGACATCGGGAAGCCTTGTTGTGTAATCTGTAACTTCGCCATTTTCAACTTCAACTCTTATATCGCCGAAATCAATTTCTGTAACATATAGTTGTTCAACACCGTCAACAAATACTCTTATCTTACCCGTTTCAATACCTTCAATAAGACTTAAATCGAAATCGGAAGAAACGTTGACTGTCAGCGAATTGGGATAATATGCCTCAATATCACCAAGTGAAATGCCGCCTATATTTGCACCACTTTCAACATTGATAACTACATCGCCGAAGTATAATCCATCTAAACCGCATGCATATATGGTATTATTGACAGTCGCACCACTCTCAACATTAATCGTTGTATTGCCGATAAATTCAGCAGTATTTGAACCTGCATATACATCATTTGCTGTCGAACCTTTTTTAAGGTTAATTGTTGCATTGCCTCTTACTGAACTAAGATGACCGCCACCGTAGACTTTATCAACAATTGCGCCTTCAGCGATTGTGACAGAGGGATCACCCACTACCGGCTGATTTGCGCCACCGTAATATATACCGCCATTAGAAATATTGACATTTCTGTTAATGGGATTACAGCCTGTAGCATCCATGACGGACATACCTGCATAACCTTTGTATGAAGTTCCAACAAATGCTTCAAAGCCCATTGTGGACACTACTACAGGAATTATAACAGTTGATGTGCTGCAGAAATTGCCGCTTGCACTGTTGTATGCAGCCGAAGAGAGTTTGAGTACCTTAATGGACGATGCTTCAAGCACTGCGTCTGAAAGGTTGTACTGATCACTTTCTGCAAATGTATCGATCGTATATTCCCAATACGTACCATATGCATCCGTTTTTTCCGTTGCTTTGCCAGTCCAAGTCACATTTGTGAGTTTTACAACCTTACGCTCGCCGTTCTCATAAACAACCGCATCAAGTGTATCGTAGAAGGTTGGAGTTAATGTAACAATAGATGTTGTTGTTCCTGTTCCTTCACGCAACGTGTAGGATGCTGCTGTAGGTGTGAATACCGTATAGTTTACGGGAACATCAATCATTGTAAGTATCATGCCATCCCCTGTGGGAGCGCCGACAGTTACTTCTGCCTTAAATTCTTCCACACCGTCTGCATACTTATAATCATCATCCGTAAACTGTGCATAGAATGTGTATGTTCCCGGATTATAGGAAGCGTACTCATCGTATACCCATTCAAAAACAGTGTTTTTAATAGTTTTTCCGTCTGCTTTAAACTCTTCAGGAAGAGCTGCTATTACATCTTCAACAGCAGTTCCGTTATCAACATTCAGCGTTGCTGTTTCAGTCGTAATATTATTTATTATATTGGAAGGAAGTTTTTTAACACGAACCGTAATTGTAAGATCAGATGTAAGATATACATATGACGGAGCTTCAAGTGTCAATGTATATGTTCCTGCTTTTGTGGAATTATATGTGCCAACCCATGAGAAACCACTCACAACTGATTGGCCAACAGCAAATGATGTAGGAAGCCCGATATCTTCAAGTGCTGTGCCGTATTCAACCTCATATTCCGCCGGTTCAATACGCAAATCCGAAACAATCATCAATTTCTGACCATCAATATAAAAATACGCTTCGCCACCGGGACTGTCGGGTTTATCAAGTTTGTCAATCTGTTCCGCACTGTCAAAGTAGAAATATACGCCTTCCTCTGTTCCCTGTGCCGAGTCTGTCGTATCATACATTGCAAGATTTTTAATATTGTTATCTTTCGGAATGTAGTGCGATATCTTTGATACCGTTGAAATACGTCCTAAACTGTAGTAATGAGAAATTTCAACCTCTTCACCGACATAAATATTCACATATGCAGAGTTTTTTGCATCGGCATAGACACTGTATGAGCCGGAATAGAAATCTGCAATTTTACCGCCTTCAAGTGTTGCCGTTGCTGTATTTGTGACAATACTGTTCCAACCTAACAGCGCAAGTCTTGTTTTGATTTCACCGTCGTACATACGGAAATCAACATTTTCAGCATATGCATGGTAATCTGTTGCAAAATTGAGCATTCCCGCACCGTTACCTGCCGGATATACTTGATCAATTGTACCTCCGTATATCTTCAAAGTAACATTCTTTGTTGTGCTTGAATAACGTTTTGCCGTTGCGGTAGCCGGATATGCATTCTGTACATACACACCGGAACCGCCTGTAAGGTGATCAAGTTCACCGCCAAGCATAACGATACTTGCAGACTCTATACTCGATTTGGCATAATTGCCCGTCTGCGTACCGCCTATTACTTCTTTTTCTTTGGAATATGTACCGCCGTACACTCTCCAACCGCTGATATTTTCACTGTAAATGAGGTTCATGCCTGTTGCATCGTATGCATATGTGCCTTCGCCGTTCGCATCAGTATTGATAACAGCAGGTATTCCCTCAAGAATAAGGCTGTTTACAGCGCCTTCTTTCACATACGATATCTGTGTTTCAGTAACCTCGACTCTCATTGTGAAAGATACGCCTTCTATCGGATAGTGGGCAGAACGGAATGACGGTGTGTAGTAATAAACACCTGTCTGTGTCAAATCCATTTCATCTACAGGATTGCCTTCTTCATCCGTAATTGCCCATTCAAGGAAGTTGATAACCGCTGTTGTGTCATCCTCAAGAGTAACTTCTGCACTCTTAGGTGTCACAAACTCTGTCAGAGTACCTACAGGTATCTTGACATCATTCGGATACCAACCAAGATCAACGATCTTAGGCTCTGTAGTTTCAAGAACCTTAACAGTAAGTGTTATGTCGAAATCTTTAGCATAGGTGAGACCTTCCGTTTCCGGAAGAACTGCCTTAAACTCATATTCACCGACAATTGCCGAATCGTAGTTATCACATACCCATTCTACGCCTGTTATTTCATCCTCAGTATCATATGTAACTTCGCCGCCTTCAGCAGTTCTGTCACCTATAACAGCAAGTGATAAAGGCCAATTAATATCTGCTTCTTCTGTAAGATATGCAACTTCAATCACCTCAGGCGCAGTAATTTCTTTTACATATAATGAATAGTTTCTTGCAACCGTTATGGTAAATTCGGGTGCAGTTACGCCGTCAGCCCAAACATAACCTGTTGTGGGAAGAAGTTTTACTTTATATGTTTTTGCCACTGACGAATTATAGTCTGTATCATCCCATGATGCCGCAACATTTACTATTGAGCCGTCTGTAAGCGTATATGTAATCTGTGACGGCAGACCCTCAACCTCTGAAAGTTCCTGACCGATTGCTGCTGTAAGTGTATAATTTGACACACCGCAGTCAACTGCATTAACAAGCATATCTGTGCCTATAGATATTTTAATCTTATCAGCATCTGTAACTTTCGTAAGGTCAAAATTCTCACCTACTGACAGTGCTACTGAACTGTCAGCAACAAGACCCTGCATAGCATAGATTGCATTTACCGTCGCAGTATCTTCTACATTAAGTTTAATGTCTGCCTGTGCATATGCAGTACCGGTTGTCTTTGTACCGCCGTAAATTGCACTTACCGTACCGCCTGTTATATTGACAGTTGTATTACCTGTGTACGGGTTGGAACTGGAGTTTGCCTGACTGGCTGCATAAACGGCCGCAACCGTACCTCCCGTAATGTTTATCGTTACGTTCTCAACAAGTTTGGGATTTGAACCTGGAGACACACACGTAGCAATCTCGCCTCCACTTATGTTCAAAACTGCTTCAGTAACAGCCGCATATGCGCCCATACCTGCTCCAAGATTCTTTACACTACCGCCTTCAAGGTTTATTTCTGCATTTCCAACTTCAACTTCTTTTGAACTAACAGAAGCATTTGCAGTAGCATAAACCATACTAAAGTTACCGGCTTTGATAGTAATTTTGACATTACTGTATTTGCCGCCATCCTTAGATGTGCCGTAAACCGAAGTATTGTCTCTTACCGGATATTCCGAAAGTTTATTTCCGGCTTCGTCCCAGAGATAAATTTTGTTATCTGTGGGATCCTTATCCAGCACTATCGACGTGCCGTTCGCATAGATGTTGGAGATATCCCCGGTTGCCGACTCAGTATATGTCGGTGCCGCCGTATCATCCGTAGTATCGTCAGTCGTATATGCTATCGCCGACAGCGGTACTGCCGAGAACATCATAACAACTGCCAAAACCAATGCGAGTATACGTTTTGTTTTGTTCATATTCTTCCTCCTATATGAAAATATAAAATTATTGTGTGTCTTTATGCAGATAGCACATTTATAATTTTTTCCATTGTGCAAACTGCACAACAATGTGATACCAATCAAATTTCCACATTATCATTATACATTAAAATGTGAGAAAATCAATATTCTTGCTAGAAAAATTAAATTTTAATTGTATTATAAAGCGTTGAAAAAGGTACCGATATATGCTACATTTTAGATGCAAAGGTACAAATTCTATGTTTAATATGCACAAACGCTCAGAGAGGACGATTGATTTATGGCACGTTCAGAGAATCAAAAACTGAAACTTTTATATATTCGTGACATGTTGCTTTCGGAGACTGATGAAGAACATCCGCTTACAGTTTCGGATATCATTTCAAAACTCGAAAAAGAAGGCATAAAGGCTGAAAGAAAGTCCGTTTACAGCGATATTGCTCTGCTTGAGGAATACGGTATGGACATAATCTGCGACAGAGGCAAATTTAACAAGTATTATATAGGAGGCAGGGACTTTGAACTTGCTGAACTTAAACTGCTTGCAGATACTGTTGCTGCCTCAAAATTTATATCTGCTAACAAGTCCGCGCAGTTAATTAAAAGTATCGAAAAACTTGCAAGCAAACACGATGCCCATCAGATAGGAAGACAGGTCTTTGTCGAAAACAGGATAAAGTCGCAAAACGAAAGTATTTATTACAATATTGACGCTATCCACCGCGCCATCGCCGCAAACAAAGAAATATCGTTTCTTTATTTCAAAATAGCGCCTGACAAAACCAGACAGTACCGCAATAATAAAGAGCGTTATGTATGTTCTCCCTACGGCCTTACATATAATGACGGAAACTACTATCTTGTAGGATATTTTGAGAAATATGACAAGATAGTTTCCTTCAGAGTAGACAGAATGGAACGTATAGAATTATGCAAGACAAACCGTTATGAAGGTGAGGCGTATAAATCGTTTGATATGGCTAAATTCTGTCGGGAAAACTTCTCGATGTTCGGCGGAAAATCCGAGTATGTAACACTTGCATTTGACAATTCTCTGAGCGATGTGGTTTTTGACCGTTTCGGCAGTGATATAAGAGTTTCACCTGTCGATGAAAACACCTTTTCCGTGCGCGTGAAAATCAATATGAGTACACAGTTTTCAGGTTGGCTAGCAGGCCTTGGAGATAAAGCAAAAATACTCTCACCCGAAAGTGCAAGAAAACAGTTTTCCGATCATCTGAATAATATCTTAAAATTATATTAGTTGTCCAAATTATTGTACATCTCACGTGTTATGATTAAGCCACAAACAGAAAACGGAGGGATTCCCCATGCTTTGTATGCTTATCATAATACTTATTCTTTGGTGTTGGGCAGACCAATGCCATATCGAAGAAAAGGAACGTAAAGAAATTGCCCGTGCTATAAGCCGCGAAGCCGAAGAACGAACTAACCACGCGGCCTGAACACATTTTATTGCCGTCTTGTAAAGCGGTGTGCTTTTACACCGAATAACAAATTAAAATTTTGCATCTTTTATCAGTTTAAAGAAGAGATTATGGGTAGAATATAACCGATGTTTTATCCATAATCCCTTCTTTTTTGTTCCGCTTTATATCAGTTTTCGTCATCATTCGCTCAAAAGTGACAGAATTTGCATATTTTTTGGATATTTTTAACAATTACCCTTGAAAGATTATATATAAAGTTGTATAATTTACTTAAATCCTATGGTAAGGAGTCCTTAATGGAACAGTTCGGCAAAGATAACAGTTTTGCAAAGTTTCTTTTTCACGAAGGAAATAACTTTGAACTTTACTCATATCTGGGTTCGCACAAAGTTTTATCCGGCGAAACGGTCGGTTTTTCCTTCCGAGTCTGGGCACCGTCTGCCACACATGTTTCGGTGGTCGGTGATTTTAACGGTTGGGATCCTTTTGTTCACACAATGGAAAGGATTAACGGCGGCGAGATATGGGAGACATTCATTCCCGATATTCCCGAATATTCCAACTACAAATACTGCATTATTTCGTCCGACGGCAGATCGGTGCTGAAAGCAGATCCTTTTGCTTTTCACTGCGAAACGCGTCCCGGAACTGCATCAAAAGTTTATTCTTTGAAAGATAAATTCAAATGGAGTGACGGTGTTTGGCTCAAAAACCGAGCACAGACCGACATATATCACTCCCCCGTGAATATATATGAAGCACAACTGGGTTCGTGGCGCACGTTTGATGACGTCAATCCCTACGACTACCGCAAACTTGCAGACGAGATGATTCCGTATGTAAAGGATATGGGCTATACACACATCGAGGTACTTCCGGTAACCGAATATCCTTATGACGGTTCATGGGGATATCAGGTAACAGGCTATTTTGCTCCGACTTCGCGTTTCGGCAAACCTGAAGACTTCAAATATTTTATAAATAAGGCGCATAAAAACGGCATCGGCGTGATTATGGACTGGGTGCCTGCACATTTCCCTAAAGACGAACACGGCCTCTATGAATTTGACGGCGGCTGTCTTTACGAAGATCCGAATCCCTACAGGCGTGAACACGAAGGTTGGGGCACAAGGGTTTTTGACTTCGGCAGAAACGAAGTTCAGTCATTTCTGATATCAAGCGCGATGTTCTGGATAAAGGAATATCACATAGACGGTCTGCGCGTAGATGCAGTCGCATCGATGCTCTATCTCGACTATGACAGATCAGACGGCAGATGGCAGCCTAATATATACGGCGGAAAAGAAAATCTTGAAGCGGTTTCCTTTTTAAAGAAACTCAACTCTGCGGTACTGAGCGCAAACCCTTCAGTTCTTATGATTGCAGAGGAATCGACTGCCTGGCCCATGGTCACAATGCCTCCGTATGACGGCGGTCTCGGTTTTAATTTCAAGTGGAATATGGGCTGGATGAACGACATCCTCGAATATATAAAAACTGATCCTATAAACAGAAAACACATTCACGGCAAACTGACCTTTCCCCTCATGTACGCTTTTTCAGAGAATTTCATACTTCCGATATCTCACGACGAAGTGGTACACGGCAAAGGTTCTATCTTAGACAAGATGCCGGGTCCTTACGAAGACAAGTTTGCAGGTCTTCGCGGATTTATCATGTATATGCTTTCGCACCCGGGTAAAAAACTCATGTTTATGGGCGGCGAATTCGGTCAGTTTACCGAATGGAATCACACAAAAGAACTTGACTGGTCACTTCTCGACTTTGACAGTCACAAAAAACTCAAATCTTACTTCAGAGATGCAAACAGGTTTTATCTTGAATCTCCGCCTATGTGGCAGGCTGACGACAGTTGGGACGGTTTCAGGTGGATAGATGCCGAAGATTCAGACAGAAATATCCTTGCATACCGAAGAATAGATAATAACGGGGATGAACTTGTATTTGTAATCAATTTCGCCCCTGTTCTCAGAGAAGAACTTATCTTAGGACTTCCCGACGCCACAAGTTACAAAGAAGTATTTAACAGTGACAGCGTAAAATACGGAGGCAAGGGATACACAAATCCCCGTGCCCTGCGTATGAAAAAGGGTAAAAGTCACGGATATCCAAAGCACATTTCAATCACGCTGCCCCCTTTAGGTGCAGTCGTGCTCAAACCTACAAGAAAAAAATTATAACTTTTATAGAAGGTGGAAAATCATTATGATCAAGAAAAAAAAGTGTGTTGCAATGCTCCTTGCGGGCGGTCAGGGAAGCAGACTCTACTCTCTGACAAGTACAGTTGCCAAGCCGGCAGTACGTTTCGGCAGTAAATACCGAATCATTGATTTCACCCTTTCCAACTGTATAAATTCAGGCATTGATACTGTGGGCGTTTTGACACAGTATCAGCCTCTTGAACTCAACGACTATATCGGAAACGGCGAACCCTGGGACCTTGACAGAACTAACGGCGGTGTTCATCTCTTGCCGCCCTATCAGGACACAAAAGGTGCCGCATGGTATAAAGGTACTGCAAATGCCGTATATCAGAATATGGCATTTATGAAGAGATATAACCCCAAATATATACTCATTCTTTCAGGCGACCATATCTACAAAATGGATTACGGCAAGATGCTTGAATCACACATCCAAAAAGGTGCTGACTGTACTATCGCCGTCATCAATGTTCCGATAGAAGAAGCAAGCCGTTTCGGCATTATGAACACCGACAAAAACGACCGTATTGTCGAATTTGAAGAAAAGCCCGCAAACCCCAAAAGCACAAAGGCTTCAATGGGCGTTTATATATTCAGTGCAGACAAACTATTTTCATATCTTGAGGCAGACGAAGCCGATGAAAATTCATCAAACGACTTTGGAAAAAACATCATACCCAATATGTTAAACGATGGCTGTACGATGTATGCTTATGAATTTTCAGGTTATTGGAAAGACGTCGGAACTATCAGTTCACTCTGGGAAGCAAATATGGACCTTCTTGGCAATAATCCCCCCCTCGACCTCAACTCACCCGATAACAGAATATACTACCGTCACTTCCCTAAAAACCCTCATTACATAGGAAACGATGCGAAGATCAAAAACTCACTTATTGCCGAAGGTTGTGAAATAAACGGCACGGTTGAAAACTCCGTTCTCTTTGACAGTATAACCGTAGAAAAAGGTGCAGTTATCCGCAACAGTGTTGTAATGAGCGGAACGACGATTCGTTCAAAAGTAACCATCGACTATTCGATAATTGCCGAAAATGCCGAAATCAGATCAGGCGCAAAAATCGGTGCAGACAACGGCAAGGGCGGCATTGCAGTCGTTGCAAACGACATCACCGTCGGCGAAAACCAGATTGTCGGCGGCGGCGAAATGATAGAAAAAGATCTGCAGTAAGGAGAATGGTAAAATGAGTAACGCACTCGGAATAATTTTTTCAAACATACACGATAAGAACAACCCCGAACTCACAAAAGAGAGAACTATGGCATCTATCCCCTTTGCGTGCAGATACCGTCTTATAGACTTCGCTCTTTCCAATATGGTAAATGCAGGTGTCGTCAATGTAGGAATCATTGCAAACAAACACTATCAATCTCTCATAAGCCATGTCGGCAGCGGTAAAGACTGGGATCTTGCAAGAAAATACGGCGGTCTTGTTATCATACCCCCGTTCAGCGACCGTTCATATGACAGTCTCTATCACAACCGCCTTGAAGCGTTAAAAAGCGCACAGGTGTATATATCCGATGCAACAGAGGAATATGTTATACTTTCTGACTGCGATGCAGCCTCCAACATCCCTCTCGCTGACGTTCTTGCAAAGCACATTGAAGAAAATGCAGACGTAACCTGTGTATACAGAAGACAGAATGTAGGCGAATACCCCGAAACAGTATTTACGCTCAACAACAAAGGCAAGATAACCGACATAGGTGTCTATGAGAATCTGCCCGGTCAGAGAAATGTTTCGATGAATATCACCATCATGAAACGTTCGCTTCTTTTGACCTTTATTTCAGATGCGATAGCGCACGGCTATTCAAGTATGTCACGTGATATTCTTGCCCCCAACTTGGACTCATACAAAATAATGGCATACAAATTCGACGGATATTATTCGCAAATAAACAGTCTCGAAGCATATTATCGTGAAGATATGCGTCTTCTCGACAAAGATGTTCGCGACAGTCTTTTCGGAAACCCCGAAAGACCTGTTTACACCAGAATCAAAGACTCGTTCTCCACAAAATACGGTGACGATGCAAAAGTGGTCAATTCAATGATTGCTGACGGCTGTATCATTGAGGGAACAGTTGAAAACTGTATTCTCCACAGATGTGTAAAAATAGGCAAAGGCGCAGTTGTGAAAAACAGCATTATTATGCGCGACACCATTGTTTCCGACAATGCAAATTTAAACTGCGTCGTATCCGACAGAAACGTAGTTATTAAGGACGGCCGCAATCTCTCAGGTTGCGAAGATCTCCCATTCTATATTGCGAAAGGTAAGATGATATAATGGCACAGACCAAAAAAAATAAAACTGAAGCAGCCAAGCCGGCTGCTTCAGCTAAAAAGACTGTAAAAAAGACTTCAACAACAAAAAAGAAAACCGCGCCCAAAAAGGCTGCTCAGGATAAAAAGAAAATCATGTTTGTAGCCTCCGAGTGTCTTCCCTTCTGCGCAACAGGCGGTCTTGGTGAAGTTATCGGTTCTCTTCCCCCTGCTCTCGCATCGCATGGATGCGAAGTGTCGGTTTTCGTTCCTCTTTACAAATCAATAGGCAGCGAATACCGTGAACAGATGGAATTTTTAAAATGTTTCGATGTTCACCTCGCATGGCGCACACTTTACTGCGGTGTATTCAGACTTGTCAAAGACGGTGTTTCATATTATTTCATTGACAATGAATATTATTTTGCGCGTGACGGTCTGTACGGCCATTTTGACGATGCTGAGCGTTATGCTTTCTTCTGCACGGCAGTTCTTGAATGTTGGAACGAACTGTCATATGTTCCCGATGTCGTTCACGCGCACGACTGGCAGACGGCTCTTATCCCCATATATCTCAACGCAAAATACTATTATCCTCAGGTAAAAACAGTCTTCACCATACACAACATAGAATATCAGGGCAAATACGATCCGTATATTCTCGGTGATGTATTTGGTCTCCAAAATGAAGCGTTGCATTTTGTTGAATATGAAGGCTGCATCAATCTTATGAAAGGCGCTATCGCTTGTTCAAACAAGGTGACGACTGTAAGTCCCTCATATGCAGGTGAGATCCAAACTGCATATTTTGCACACGGTCTGGACAAAATACTCTGCGAACACAACTACAAACTTACAGGTATCTTAAACGGGATTGACGAAAAGGGATACAATCCGCGAAACGGTGAACTTATCGTAAAGAAATTCAGTTCTGATGATCTCTCGGGCAAGGCAGAATGTAAGGCTTCACTTCAGAAAGAAGCGTATCTTCCCGAAGATGCAAACATCCCGGTCGTAGCAATGATAACTCGTCTTGTCTCCCACAAAGGTCTTGACCTTGTTGTCAATGTTGCCGATGAATTGCTATCTAACTGCAACTGTCAGTTTATCGTTCTCGGTACCGGTGACAGAGAATATGAAGATTTCTTCAAAGGTCTTGAGAGCAGATATCCCGATAAAATGAAACTCTTTCTCGCCTTTGACAAGGCGCTTGCAAGAAGAATATACAGCGGCGCTGACATATTCCTTATGCCTTCAAAGAGCGAGCCTTGCGGTCTTGCGCAGATGATTGCTTCACGCTACGGAACTGTTCCGGTAGTACGTAAAACAGGCGGTCTCGGCGATTCTATACACGACTGCGGTTTCGGTGAAGGAAACGGTTTTGTGTTCGACAACTACAATGCACAGGAGATGCTTTATACCATTTACCGAGCGATTACACTTTTCCACGATAAAGATAACTTTGAAAACCTTAAAAAACATATTATGAACATTGATTTCAGCTGGTCTAAATCAGGTGCAGACTATCTTAATATGTATAATAACTTGCTTTAATTATAATTTTATAGTATTATAATTCGGTAACAAACTTAAAATTGGTAGGGAAACAGTATTATGTCTAACACAAAAACAACAGCAAAAACTTCAAAACCGCGCGCTAAGACAAGCGCTTCAATCACAACTCAGAAGGCTTTCAAGGAAAATCTCGAAAGCACTATTCAGAGATACTTTGGCTGCCAGCCAACAGAGGCAACTCCCGAACAGATGTATAAATCTGTCGCAATGGTAGTTAAAGATGAACTCACAAATAAAAAAGTTACTTTCCATAAAATGAGAAAACAGCAGCACCCTAAGAAGGTCTACTATCTCTGTATGGAATTTCTTGTAGGCCGTTCTCTCAAAAACAATCTTTACAATCTCGGTCTGACCGATATTGCGGAAAAAGTTTTAAAGGGTTACGGTGTAAATCTTACGGACCTTTATGAACTCGAGCCGGATGCAGGTCTCGGCAACGGCGGTCTCGGCAGACTTGCCGCCTGCTTTATGGACTCTCTTGCTACTCTTGACTATCCTGCAACAGGCTTCTCTATCCGCTATGAATACGGTCTTTTCAAGCAGAAGATCGTTGATGGTTGGCAGACGGAACTTCCTGATGTATGGCTTCCCGGCGGCGATGTCTGGCTGACAGAGAGAAAGGATCTTGCTTTCAGAGTAAAATTTGACGGTCATATTTCAGAAAACTGGACTGAAAGCGGTCTTTCTATCGACTATACAGACTATGACGAAATTGAGGCTGTGCCTTATGATATGATGATATCGGGTGCAGACAGCGTAGGTGTAAGCACACTGCGTCTCTGGGCTGCCCGTGATATCGACAAGTTCGATATGAAGAGTTTTGCAAGCGGTGACTATGTGAGATCTACGCTTGAACGCACAAATGCGGAAATGATATCAAAAGTCCTCTACCCCGCAGACAATCATTTCGAGGGTAAGTCACTCCGTCTTAAACAGCAGTACTTCCTTGTATCTGCTTCCATTCAGAATATAATCAAGGATCACCTTGCGGCATACGGTACACTTTCAAATTTTGCAGATAAGGTTGCCATCCATATAAACGATACCCACCCTGCGCTCTGCGTTCCCGAACTTATGCGCATATTCGTTGACGAATACCATTACGATTGGGATACAGCATGGGATATCGTATGCAACACAGTTGCATATACCAACCATACGGTTCTTGCCGAAGCGCTTGAAAAATGGCCTGAGGATCTCATTGAACGCAGACTTCCCCGTATCCATATGATAATCAAGGAGATCAATCAGCGTTTCTGCAACAGTATGTGGGAAAAATACCCCGGTGACTGGGAAAAGATCGAGCGTATGGCTATCCTTTCACATTCACAGGTCCGTATGGCTAACCTCAGTGTTATCGGTTCACACAAGGTAAACGGTGTGTCTGCACTTCACTCGGATATCCTCACAAAAACTATATTCAAGGACTTTGCAGATACAACACCCGAGAAGTTCACCAACGTTACCAACGGTATCGCTCACAGACGCTGGCTCTGTCAGAGCAATCCTGCTCTTACAAAACTTCTTGACGAAACCATCGGTGACGGTTACAAGAAAGTCGGTACCGAACTTGAGAAACTTCGCAAATTCAAGGACGATCAGACTATCCTTGAGCAACTTGAAAAAATCAAAAAGGACAATAAGATTGCATTTGCCAACAGAGTCAATAAGACTATGGGCATCGCTCCCGATCCGGATTCTCTTTTTGACGTTCAGGCAAAGCGTCTTCACGAGTATAAGAGACAACTTCTCAATGCAATGAGAATTATCTCGCTTTATCTCGAACTCAAGGACAATCCAAACAAGGATATCCAGCCGCAGACGTTCTTCTTCGCCGCAAAAGCCGCTCCCGGTTACTACCACGCGAAGAGAATAATCCAACTTATTTCAGAACTCTCTGCTCAGATAGAGAGAGAGCCTGCTATACGCGAAAAGATACGCGTTGTATTCCTTGAAAACTATTGTGCAACCATGGCTGAGCATCTTATGCCTGCCGCTGATATTTCACAGCAGATATCGCTCGCAGGTAAGGAAGCAAGCGGTACCGGAAATATGAAACTTATGATAAACGGTGCTATTACACTTGGTACTATGGACGGTGCAAACGTTGAGATCTATCAGAGTGTGGGTAAAGATAACATCTACATCTTCGGTATGTCCGACAAAGAAGTGGATGAACTCTGGAAGACGGGTTACAACGCCATCTGGTATTACGATAACAACGAAAAGATACGCCGTGTCATTGATTTCATCAAAGGCGGCATAAACGGCACTGATTTCAGCGACATTGCCCAGTATCTCCTCTACGGTGATCACGGCATTGCCGATCCCTATATGTGTCTGCCCGATTTCGGCGACTACTGCAGTGTTCACGACAGAATGAATGCAGACTTCCTCAATAAAGACAAATGGAACAGAATGATGCTTGAAAATATTGCAGGTGCAGGCATTTTTGCGGCTGACCGCAGTATAACCGAATATGCAGACAATATTTGGAATCTCAAAAGGTTAAACGGTTAATGTTTTATTTCAACTCACTTGACACATCATTTAGAAACCCCACAGGACCTGTCGCACAAGGCACTCAGATAGATTTCACTTTCAGAGCCGACTGCAGTGACGGTCTCTGGGGCGCAGAACTTTTTATTATTGATGACGACACCGGAAGCCGTACCTTCTACCGTATGAAGAAATCGACTGACGGTGCCGCAGATGTGTTTAAATTTACTTATTTGCCGCAAAAAACAGGTCTTTTCTGGTATTATTTTGTGGCTAAACAAAACGGTTTTGACACCGTGATAGGCAGAGATGATATGGGGCAGGCAGTTCCCATATCAGGTGATCTGCGTTCATGGCAGCTTACTGTCTATGACAAAGATTTTCATACTCCCGATTGGATCAAGGGCGGCCTTTTTTATCAGATTTTTGTCGACAGATTCAATAAGGGCGCAGTGCACGAGCAAAAAATTACTGCACGCGTTCATAAAAATTGGGATGAGATGCCCGATTGGAAACCGAATGAAGAAGGCATTATTTTAAATAACGATTTTTTCGGAGGCGACCTTAAAGGTGTAGAGCAAAAACTCGATTACTTAAGTTCGCTCGGTGTTACCTGCATCTACTTAAATCCCATATTTGACGCCTACTCAAATCACAAATACGACACGGGTGATTATTCAAAAATAGATCCCATGTTTGGTGATGAGAAGGACTTTAAATCACTTTGCCGCAGCGCAAAAAAACGCGGCATATCCGTTATATGCGACGGTGTGTTTAACCATGTCGGCGCCGACTCGGTGTATTTCAACAAATATCACAGATATCCTGAAGTGGGCGCTTATGAATCAACCGATTCGCCGTATTACAACTGGTTTCGTTTTACCGAATACCCCAATAAATACGAATGTTGGTGGGATTTCAATACCCTGCCCGATGTCAACGAAGATAATCCCGATTTTCGTGAGTTTATCAACGGCAAAAACGGTATCGTGAAAAAATGGATAAAAAACGGGGCAAGCGGTTGGCGTCTTGATGTTGCAGACGAACTTCCCGACAGTTTTCTCGAAGCACTGCGCAAAGCGGCAAAAAGCACAAATTCAGATGCGCTCATCATTGGCGAAGTGTGGGAGGATGCCAGCAACAAGATATCCTACGGCAGCAGGCGCAGATATTTTCAGGGCAAACAACTTGACTCGGTTATGAACTACCCTCTCAAAAATGCTATTATCGACTATGTTCGAAACGGCAATTCACGTGATCTTGCCATTACGATGAGAGAACTTTGTGACAATTATCCTAAGGACGTATTAAACTGTCTTATGAATATTATGGGAACTCACGACACGCCCAGAATTATTACCGCTCTTGCAGGAGAAATAATAGAGAGTGATGACCGTGAACTCAAAGCAAACACCCATCTCTCAGATTCTGAGTGGGGGCTTGGTATCCACAGGCTCAAAATCGCCTCTCTATTGCAATATACTCTGCCGGGTGTCCCCTGTGTATACTACGGTGACGAAGCAGGAATGGAGGGTTATAATGACCCCTTCAACCGCAAAACATATCCTTGGGGCAATGAGAACAGTGAACTTGTGTCCTGGTATGCATTTCTCGGCTCTGTGAGAAAAGCCTCTCCCCTTTTCAAAGACGGCGATTATAAGAATATCTGTTTTGAAAACGGCGTATTTGCTTTTTCAAGAGAGACTGACAGGGAAAAACTTATAGTATGTGTCAATCTGTCAGACGAGGATCATATATTAACTCTTGACAGCATATATTATGATTTAAACAAAAACGAAATATATGAGGGTGACCTTACGGTCAAACCTCAGTTCTACTATATTTTAAAAAAGGTGTGATAAAATGTATCTCGAAAACTACAAAAAGTGGCTGGAAAGCCCCTATGTGGACGAGCAGACGAAAGCAGAACTTCACGCTCTCACAGATGATGAGGACATAAAATTCCGCTTTATCAAAATGCTCGATTTCGGAACGGCAGGTCTTCGCGGCACGATGGGCGCAGGTCTGAATATGATGAACGTCTATACTGTACGTTATACAACACAAGGTCTTGCTGATCTTATTGAAGTCAGCGGAGATGCCGCAAAGAAAAGAGGCGTAGCCATTGCCTATGACTCAAGAAACAACAGTGAACTTTTTTCAAAAGAAGTTGCCTGTGTTCTTGCTGCCAACGGTATAAAGGCATATCTTTTTGACGAACTGCGTCCTACGCCCGAGCTTTCTTTCGCTCTGCGTGAAAACGGCTGTATAGCGGGTGTAAATGTCACTGCAAGCCACAATCCCAAACAGTATAACGGCTATAAAGTTTACTGGGAGGACGGTGCTCAGCTCCCGCCCGATCATGCAAAGCAGATATCTGAAAGACTTACTCAGATAGACATCTTCAAAGATGTCAAGACAATGGATTTTGAAGATGCAAAGAAAGTCGGTCTCATCGAAATGATGGGAAGAGAAATGGACGAAAAGTATCTTGAAAAAGTGCTCGAGCAGTCTGTCTGCGGCGACATCGTAAAAGAACTTTCCGACACTTTCAAGGTCATTTATACGCCCTTCCACGGCGCAGGATACAGACTCGTACCCGAAATGCTTAAAAGACTCGGTTTCAAGCACATTATTACCGTTCCCGAGCAGATGGTCATTGACGGTAATTTCCCGACAGTAAAATCCCCCAACCCCGAAGATAAGGCAGGCTTTACAAGGGCTATTGAAATGGCCCGCGAGCAGGATATCGACCTTATCATCGGTACTGATCCCGATGCTGACAGGGCAGGCATAGTCGTGCGCAACAATGCAGGCGAATATGTCACACTTTCAGGCAATCAGGTAGGTGTGCTTCTTCTCGACTTTATCATCAGATGCCGCAAGGAAATGGGAACATTCCCCCCAAATGCCGCTGCTGTAAAGAGCATCGTCTCCACCAATATGGCAAAGGCGGTCTGTGACAAAAACGGCGTAAAGATGTTTGATGTTCTCACCGGATTTAAGTTTATTGGTGAAAAGATAAAGGAATTTGAAGCAAGCGGAGAATATACATACATATTCGGCTTTGAGGAGAGTTATGGTTATCTTTCAGGCACATATGCACGCGATAAGGACGCTGTAAATGCATCGCTTCTCATTGCGGAAATGGCTTGTTGGTACAAAAAGCAAGGTAAGAGTCTGTATGACGCAATGCAGGAAATGTATGACACATACGGCAACTACCTTGAAAGCGTCGTATCTATCACAATGACAGGTCTTGACGGTTTGGAGCGTATGAAGGAAACAGGTGTGAAACTCAGAGCAAATGCGCCCACCGATATAGCAGGTCTCAAAGTGCTTAAGATCCGTGACTATCAGAACGGATATATCACAGATACACAAACTTTGGAAAAGACGGAAACGGGACTCCCCTCCTCCGATGTTCTTTTCTACGAACTTGAGAATGACTGCTCACTGGTAATCAGACCTTCGGGTACAGAACCCAAGATAAAGTTCTACATCACGGCTAAAGCAGACTCTGCAAAGGCTTGTGAAAAAATAACCGAAAATATCAAGACTGCAGCCGAAAAATTAATAGGATAATAAAAAATCACAGTGGGTAATCCACTGTGATTTTTGTTATACATCCATAATTATCGGAATTATCATCGGCGAGCGCTTTGTCTTTGCATAAACATAAGTGCCCAGCGCGTCCTTAATATCATTCTTGATGGCTGCCCAGTCGTGATTGAAATTTTCCTCATACTTTTCAAGCAAATTTTCAATCACTTTTTTTGCGCCGTCCATAAGATCTTCACTCTCACGTACATACACAAAACCTCTGGACACTATATCAGGTCCCGATACGACAAGACCTGCAGTCGAATCTATCGAAACCACAACAACTATAAGTCCGTCCTCCGACAGACGCTTTCTGTCACGGAGAACTATGTTGCCGACATCGCCGACACCGCTTCCGTCCACAAGCGTTATTCCTGCCTGCACTTTACCTGTTATCTTTGCAGTATTTCTCGTAAATTCAAGAACACTGCCGTTTTCAAGCATCATAATATGCTCATTGTCATAGCCTATCTGTTTTGCAAGTCCGGCATGCTTTGCCGTCTGTCTGACTTCACCGTGTATCGGAACGAAGAATTTCGGCTTTGTCAGTGCTATCATAATCTTAAGTTCCTCCTGACAGGCATGTCCCGAAACATGTATGTCACGCAGACGTTCGTACACCACTTCAGCCCCATGCTCAAGAAGTTCATTTATGACTTTGGATACGGTTTTTTCGTTGCCCGGAATGGGTGTTGCCGATATTATGACCATATCATTCGGACCGATGTCTACTTTTTTATGGTCGTCGTGAGCCATTCTTGCAAGTGCGCTCATAGGCTCACCCTGACTGCCCGTGGTTATAAGCACAAGTTTGTCATCGGCATAGTTTTTGATATTTGCAAGGTCAATAAGTGTATTCTGCGGAACTTCCATTACACCCAGATCAATAGCCGTCTTTATATTAGAGAGCATACTGCGCCCTGAAACAGCAACCTTTCTGCCATGTGCCGCCGCCGCATCCATTATCTGTTGCAGACGATGGATATTTGAAGCAAATGTCGCAATAATAATACGCTTGTGTGTACCTTTAAAAAGCATATTGAAGGTCTCACCGACTATTCTCTCACTTGAGGTAAAGCCCTGTCGCTCTGCGTTCGTACTGTCCGAGAAAAGAGCAAGTACACCCTCTTTACCGAGTTCGCCAAGTCTGCCGAGGTCTATCATTTCTGTGTGTATGGGAGTCGAGTCTATCTTAAAGTCTCCCGTAAACAGAAGTAAACCCGCAGGAGTGGTTATCGCCAATGCCACAGAGCCCGGAATCGAGTGATTTGTGTGTATAAACTCAATTTTAAAGCAACCTATTTTTATTGTTGAACCTGCAGTTACAACATTAAGTTTTGCCTTTTTTGCAAGTTTATGTTCTTCAAGTTTATTCCTTACAAAACCTATGGTGAGATCCGTGCCGTAGATCGGCACATTTACCTTTTTAAGCACAAAAGGAATGCCGCCTATATGGTCCTCATGACCGTGTGTTAAAACGATACCTTTAAACTTTTCAAAGTTCTTTTCAATATAGGTGTAATCTGGTATAACATAGTCGACCCCCGGCATATCTCCGTCGGGAAAACTCATTCCCGCATCGACACATATCATATCATCACCGTATTCAATAACGGTCATATTCTTTCCGACTTCACCGAGACCGCCCAGGGGAATAACTTTAAGATTGTATGGGAGTTTCTCCTCCTGAGCGGGTTTTTTTGGCGCACTCTTTCTCTTTTTGGGCGCCGACTGTTTTTTTACGGGTTTTTTCGCAGTTTCTTTTACATTCTGCGGTGTCTTTTTCTTTTTATCTGTCATTTTCTTAGGTTCTTCAACAGACTTTTTTTTCGGTCTGTAATAGTGTTTTTTCGTTTTTTTTGTTTCTTCTGCCATATTTCCTCCTTTCATATTCTGTTAAGCAGTTGCATCAGCATACGAAGTCGTTTTTTGTTCGAGCCTAATGACGCAACTACTTAACAGAATCACACAGCAAAACAAGAGGGAACGCTTCTCGCCCCTCAAAAATATTAAAGTTTTACGTACATATATATCACCGTGTGTGAGTGGTTACACGGTATCTATCAAAATAATCCAATTAATTATACATTAAATTAATGCTTATGTCAAATTTTCACTCATCTGCATTTTCGGCAAGTCGGTATATCTCATTTTTATAAAAACAGCAGAGTTCATCAGCAGACTCCTCATCATACGCCTCCACCATAAGCCGCAGACCGCCCGTTACACACGGCAACACCCTCACTCTTGCCGCATTTCCTATCCTGCCTGAAAGACGCCTTATCACATAATCCTTTCGCGAAGACGGTATCCATATATTCTGTACCTTTGTCACTCCGCAGGGAATGTTCTCTTTTGCCTCTAAAAGTTCTATATTTTTTTCTTTCAGATATCCGCATATCTGTACTGCCGCCATGATTGCATCAAAGTGAAGTGCGTTTTCGGCGGCACACTTTCTTGCATAAGTGTCATCGGCGTGCGCTATGTCGTACACCTTAGAATATTCTATTCCGTAAAGATCACATAAACTGTCGCAAAATGTGGGATAGAGATAAGAATACGCCATTTTATTTACACCGTTTTCCGCCGCAGTTCTGATAAGAAGAGCGCCAAGTTCATTTTTTGTTATCGGGCGCATTTTTTCATCCTTCCCCCAAAGACAATGTCCCTCTCTGTCGGCGCACAGCGTTATATGTCCGAGCGCAGGTGCTGATAAAAGTTTTGCTCCGCACCTTTCAAACACCTCTTTGGCACAGGCGGACAGATAAATGTTGGCACAGTCAAAATGAAGCGATATTCCGCTCAAATCAAATGATGCAATATCATCTGTGTACTCTGACACATCGCATCTTACGGCATTCTCAGTAGGAATATCTGCAGCAACAACTCCGTCGGGTAACATACCGTGAAGTTTTTTGAGTTCGTTATAACTTTCAAATGACACCTTAAGACCGTACCTGTCATAGAAATATATGCCGCAGGTACCATCTCTCAAGTTAAGCATAATGCCGCCGTCAAGTTTGTTTTTCCTGATACAGTGCGAGAGAAGCGCACCGAAACCCATACCGAGATCAAGTGCCTGCGCACCTGTCTTTGTTATCCCGGATATAACGGCACTTTTTGCGGCAGCAAGACTTCTCTCATCAGCCATAACACCTATATTACCCTTGAAGTGGAGCGCGGCAGCTGCACCGATTCTGACCGCTTCGCAAGCATCAAATTTCAAAAGTTTTATACGCGCCTTTTCCCCGTCAAATATGACACGCGATGTTCTCTCGCCCATAATCCTCACCTCAAGATTAGTCTTACCCCAAAATAAGGAATTACACATAAAAAATGCTTGCATTTTAAGCAAGCATTTTTTGTTATTTTTTCTTTTTCTCTACCCGTCTTGAAAGAGGCGCGTGATAGTCGCCCTCTTTATTGAATTCAAGTTTGAGTCCGTACTTATCCTTAGACCATCTGCAAAGGACGAGTGCAACAACGATATACACAACATATGTCACAATCTTTGTCCAACCCAGCAGACCGAGAGTGTCCTGCAAAGTGAGAAGTCCTCCCGTAATAAGCCAGCCGCCTGCCGCATAGTAAGCATACTTTTTCTCGCCCCTGACCGCATGGCCTATGACAGATGCAAGCGCAACATATACTGCTATCATCACTATCGGATATAAAACACCTGCAACACTCTCAAGCAGCGTCATGTTTTCTATGATATTCACTTCTGATTTAAACATTTCAATATTTTTTTCAGTAATACTGCCCTCATTCATGAGCGTTGCAACCGAAATGGTTGTTATCGATGTGAGGAGTTCTTTCAGAATGTTTCCCATTGCAAAACCCACACCTGCGCCGTAGAATACCGCATATGTATGTCTTTTTAGATATACGTGCATAAAATATTTAAGTGCCGATACCTGAACCGCAACACTTACGATGAGTTTTACAAAATTAAATACCGTATTACCTGCATTGCCGAGTCCCACCATAACAAGCAACGTCATAATTATATCCGTCACATAGTATGTGGAAATAAATGCCACAAGACCGACCACATAGGACCTGATACCAACCTTGCCGAGTGCGGACACAAGCGCAACAGCAACAAGTACGGCAATTACCGACAGTGCCATAGAGACATAGTTTAAAGGAATAACAAACGAAGGAACCATATTTTATCCTCATAATAAAAAGTATTTTATTTATTGTAGCACAAAACTCATTAAAATACAAAATTTATTATTGACTAAGGGGCAAAAAAAGATTATTCTATTAATTATTAATATACAAATTTGAAAAGAGGTTACTGACAAATGGAAAGAGTATACAACTTTGCTGCCGGTCCGTCTATGTTGCCGCTTGAGGTTCTTGAAGAAGCACAGCGTGACCTTCTCAATTACAAAAGCAGCGGAATGAGCGTTATGGAAATGAGCCATCGTTCCAAGCAATATCAGGCTATTTTCGACGAGACAGAAGCTACTCTTCGCCGTATCATGAATATAAGCGATGACTATGCCGTTATGTTTTTACAGGGCGGCGCATCACTCCAGTTTTCTATGATCCCGATGAATCTTATGCCCAAGGGCGGCACTGCAAACTACTGTGAAACAGGTATTTTTGCAAAGAAGTCGGCTGCAGAAGCAAAAAAATGGGGCAATGTTATAACCATAACATCAGGTAAAGAAAACAACTATTCTACTATCCCCGAACTTAACGACAGTATCGTTACAGATGATGCTTCATATGTTCACATCACACAGAACAACACTATCTTCGGTACTACATACCACCACACACCCGATATAAAGAAGTGTCCCCTTGTTGCTGATATGTCATCCGTAATTTTAGGCGAAGAATTTGATGTGAGCAAATACGGTCTTATCTATGCAGGCGCGCAAAAGAATATGGGCCCTGCAGGCATGACTCTCGTTATCGCAAAGAAAGAACTTCTCGGCAAAGCCCCCGAAGACACCCCTTCAATGCTCAACTATCAGCTTATGGCTGATAACGGCTCCATGTATAACACTCCCCCCTGCTGGGCTATCTATATGGCAGGCCTTGTTTACAAGTGGGTTGAAAAATCAGGCGGTGTCAAGGAACTCGAAAAGAGAAACAAGGAAAAGTCGGCGCTTCTCTACGATGCTATTGACTCTTCAAAGTTGTTTACTGCTCCTGCAACACCCGAAAGCCGTTCTTATATGAATGTCACTTTCACACTTCCGACAGACGAACTTACTGCAGAATTCCTCGACTTCGTCAAAGACAGAAATATGACAAATCTCAAAGGACACAGAGCAGTCGGCGGTATGAGGGCATCTATCTACAACGCTATGCCCATCGAGGGTGTAAACGAACTCGTAAAAGCAATTAAAGAATTTGAGGCGAAAAAATAATGTTTAATATAAAAACACTCAACAACATTTCCGATATAATATATGAAGCGCTTCCGGCAGATGCCTTCAAGGTGGGGGACGATATTGAAAATCCCGATGCTATTCTCGTGCGCAGCGCAGATATGCATGATATGGCGCTTTCGACAAATCTTCTTGCCGTTGCAAGAGCAGGCGCAGGCACAAACAATATCCCCTGCGATGTGTGCGCAGATCAGG
This sequence comes from Feifaniaceae bacterium, assembly GCA_045538835.1. Lineage (GTDB taxonomy): Bacteria > Bacillota > Clostridia > Oscillospirales > Feifaniaceae > RGIG6165. Next base: position 32,746 of record JAZQEF010000002.1, read on the forward strand.
GTATCGTTGTCTTCAACACACCCGGCGCAAATGCGAATGCAGTTAAAGAACTTGTTATCTGCGGTATGCTTCTCTCCTGCAGACGTGTCCTTGCAGGCGAAAGCTGGGTAAGAGGCCTTAAGGCTGACGGTCAGACAGGTATTGAAAAACTTGCCGAAAAAGGCAAAAACCAGTTTGTCGGTCCCGAAGTTAAAGGCAAGACACTTGGTATTATCGGTCTTGGCGCTATCGGCAGACTTGTGGCACAGACCGCTGTATCGCTTGGTATGACCGTTGTCGGTTACGACCCGTATTTTAAAGGTGACCTTGAAAACGTTACTGTTACAGACGATTTAAATAATCTTTACGAGGTGTCAAACTTCATTTCCCTGCACGTTCCACTTAATGACGGTACAAAGGGTATGATAAATGCCGAAACAATAGCAAAGCTTCCCAAAGGCGCTGTTATTCTTAACTTTGCAAGAGGCGGTCTTGTAAATGATGATGCTATCAAGGCAAGTCTTGCTGACGGTTCACTCCGTTCCTATGTGACAGACTTTGCTTCCGATGAACTTGTCGGAATCGACGGCGTTATCGCTTTCCCCCATCTCGGTGCTTCAACTCCCGAGAGTGAGGAAAACTGTGCAGTTATGGCCTCACAGGAACTTTATGAATTCCTTGTAAACGGCAATATCATAAACTCAGTAAATATGCCCTCTCTTTCTGCAGAAAGAAAAGCAGGCAGCAGAATTACCGTCATTACAAAAGAAGGCACAGCAGTCGATTTTGACGGCGCCGCAGCAGTAAACTCTGCTACAAGGGGCGGTTATACATATACCGTAGCAGATTTTGACGGTGTGGCTGATGAATCTGCCGTCAAAGCAGAAAATGCGCTCAGAATAAGAGTTCTCTAAAATAGCCAAACCTCCTCATTATTGGGGAGGTTTAATTATAGGAGCGGATTATGAATATAACAGAAAAACTCAAAAATCTTGCAATAGAAATTCCCGAAATATACCTTCCTGCCGAAAATGTTGATCTTACAAAGTTTTCGGTCATAGCGTGTGACCAGTATACTTCACGTCCGGAGTATTGGGAGAAAGTTGAAGAAGAAGTCGGCTTAAATCCCTCTTCTCTGAATATGATGCTTCCCGAAATATATCTCGACAGAAACAATGACGCTACGAAGGCGAAAATAAATGGCACGATGCGCGAGTATGTCGCTAACGGCACGCTTATAAGCATCGGAAAATGCTTTGTATATGTAAAAAGACATCTTGAGAGCGGTGTGAGACACGGTCTTGTTCTTGCGCTTGACCTTGAACAGTATGATTATCACAGCGGCTCAGACAGTATGATTCGCGCAACAGAAAAAACCGTTGAAAGCCGTCTGCCCGCGAGAATTGAGATTCGCAGAAACGCACCTCTTGAAATGCCGCACATTCTCGTACTTATAAACGATGCAAAGAAAAAACTGTTCTCATACATCGACTCGCTTACTCTTCCTGTGCTATATGATTTTAATCTTATGCAAAACGGCGGTAGGATAGAGGGTTATAAAATCGATAATGAAAATATATATTCTGCCATTGCCGACATTCTTGAAGAGATAAAAAATGACGGCGGCGACAATTTTCTATATGCTGTGGGGGACGGTAACCATTCGCTTGCCTCTGCAAAATCGTTCTGGAATGAAATTAAAGTTTCGCTGAGTGACAGTGAAAAAGAAACTCATCCCGCAAGATATGCTCTCGTAGAAATCGAAAATATTTTTGATGATGCGATGATATTTGAGCCGATACACAGAGTGGTATTCGGCACAGACAGGGCAACTCTTGAAAAAGAAGTTGACCTTAGCGGAGATGCGCAGGATATCGAACCGAGACTTGATGAGTGGTTATCAAAACACCCCGAGGCAAGCATTGATTACATTCACGGTAAGGAAGAAGCGCTTGAAATTGTAGAGAAAAACGGCGCTGCCGCCATCGTATTTGACAAATTTGAAAAGGCATCGCTTTTTGATACGGTGAGAAAAAACGGCTGTCTTGTCAGAAAGAGTTTTTCTATGGGCGCAGCCGACACAAAACGTTTTTACCTTGAATGCAGAAAAATATGAAAAATTTTCCGTATAAAATCACGTTGCTTGACGAGACCGACTCGACAAACACCGATTTGAAAAATATCGCGTATACGGCAGATGAATTTACCGTAATTGCGGCGCGCTCGCAGCGTCAGGGCAGAGGCAGAATGGAGAGAAAATTTTTCTCTCCGAAAAACTGCGGTTTCTATTTCAGCATATTTTTGAAACCCTCCTGTCCCCCAGATGAAGCGGTTTTCATCACTACTGCTGCCGCGGTGGCGGTATGTGATGCCATAAAAGATGTATGCGGCAAAGTGCCGTCTGTAAAATGGGTAAACGATGTCTTTATTGACGGCAAAAAAGTCTGCGGAATACTTACCGAATCGTCGTACAACGCCAAAGAGAATAAACTTGATTACGCTATTGTCGGCATCGGTCTTAATCTTACAATACCCAAAGGTGGCTATCCCGACGAAATCAAAGATATTGCAGGCGCTGTGTTTGATTCTCAGCCCGACAGGGATACGGAGTCAGCACTTATTACAAAAATACTTGATGGTTTTTACGATTATTATACGGGCAAAGAAAGCCACTTACAGAAATACAAAAAACTGTGTTTTGTTATAGGTCAGAATGTGACTGTTTTCAAAGGCACTGCATCTTTTCCCGCAAGGGTTCTTGATATAGACGACAAATGCCGTCTCATAATAGAAAAGGAAGATAATACAGTTGAGTACCTTGATTCAGGTGAAATAAGCATAAAAAAACAATCAGATTAGTCTGATTGTTTTTTATTATATCTTTCGATATTTATGCATTTTCCTGTTTTGGCATCAATGTCGATCAAAACACCGTTCATTTCACAATCCCCCATTGCCGAATTGAAACGTGTGGGCATTCTTGTGGTAAAACGATATATGACATCCTCTTTCTTGACGCCGAGGATAGAATCTATAACACCCGTCATACCTGCATCGGTTATAAATCCCGTATGTCCCGGAAGTAACTTTTCATCTGCCGTCTGCACATGGGTATGCGTTCCCACGACCGCAGACACCTTGCCGCTGACATACTCGGCAAGCGCACGTTTTTCACTCGTCGCCTCGGCATGAAAATCGATTATTATATTATGTGTTTCTGCTTCCAGTTTTTCTATAAGTCTGTCCGCCGTTTTAAACGGACAATCAAATGAATCTAGCATGTATGTTCCAAGCATACTAATGACAGCAAGTTTTTCGCCCTTGTCTGTAGTATAGATACAGTAGCCGCAGCCGGGCACATCTGTCGGATAGTTCGCCGGACGCAGCAGATATTCGTGTTCATCGATATATGAATATATCTCTTTTCTTCTAAAAGAGTGGTTTCCGCCTGTTATTATATCTACGCCGGCCGAGAAAAGCCTGTCAGCAGAAAACGGAAGTATACCGTTCCCGTCAGCCGAATTTTCGCCGTTTGCGATGACAACATCGGCAGAGCATTCTTTCCTTATATTCCAGAGATTGTCCAGCAGGAAGTTAGTTCCCGCCCCTGAAACTACATCTCCGATAAAAAGTATTCTCATAGTATAAACCTTTCTGATATTGCTAATAATATTGTAGCACGAAAAGAAAAAAAATCTATACTTTTTTTACATTTTCTATTGACAACCCTATCCCTGAGTGGTATCATATAAAAGCGCTCTGAAAAAGAGTCAAGATATGCACCTTTAGCTCAGTTGGTAGAGCAACTGACTCTTAATCAGTGGGTCCAGGGTTCGAGTCCCTGAAGGTGTACCAAATCGCCAAGGCGATTTTTCATAACTTATCCAAGGGCTTTTCCTTGATGAGTAAACTGTAATAAGGTGTGTATGCCGCACCAATATGGCCCGTTGGTCAAGCGGTTAAGACGCCGGCCTCTCACGCCTGAAACAGGGGTTCGATTCCCCTACGGGTCACCAATATATTCCTCAATAGCTCAGTCGGTAGAGCATGCGGCTGTTAACCGCAGGGTCGTTGGTTCGAGTCCAACTTGGGGAGCCATAAAAAAAGACAGATTTTTTCCGAAATCTGTCTTTTTTAGTTAAATTCGCCTGACAGCGAGCTAAATATGCTTTCCGCACGCTAAATTACTTCGTAGCTAAATTGACCTTACGGTCAGCTAAAATGCGAATTTAATTTAGCTACTCCAAAGGAGTTATTTAGCTATTGCGGAGCAATAATTCCGCTTTGCAACTTGTTGCAAAATTCAGCTAAAACTAAAATATTTCTATACTTCTTATTTTTATTCCCAAATTCGAGTTAAGTCAAAAAAAGATCAAGTTGATTAACTTGATCTTTTGTCATATTTCTATGCTTATCGTAAAATCAAATTTCTATTTTGTCAAATTCATAATTTTTGCAACTACAGCACCAATTTTGTCTGCCATTCGCATAAATCCAATATCATTGGGGTGAGTTCCGTCACTGGTGCAGGATTCATAAAACTCTCCCTCAAACAAAGTGTGCCCATCAATGAAATAAACATTGTTGTCTCCCGCAGCCAGTGCCTTTTCATACGACGTTCTTATAACTTCTCTTCTTACATCAAATTTATCCCTGATATGATGGTTTATATTAGCAATACAGTTCGAAATCATTACATAGGGAATATCTGGTTGCTTTTCTCTGATTATTTCATAAAACTGATAATGCGTATTTTCAAGATGCTCTACATTTGGTGCGTTATAGTCATAGTCACACACAAAAACACTCATAGGAAGCGTTGCAATATACTCAGCAAACTCCCTTTCCCCTTTGGCATTTCCTGCAAAACCAAGATTTATGTAATCAATATTGTATTTCTGCGAAATAAAATTCTGATACGTATTCCCGGGTCTTCCTGCTGCCGCCCCGTGAGTAATAGATGGGCCATAGAAAACAACCGGTTTTTCGTTTACATACTTCTTACCTTTACCAAATCTATAACCTTTTTTAATACCAATATACATCGTTTTCACTTCAGCAAAATGAGGCAAATTGATAGTATAAAAGCCCATTTCCCCATCTTTTCGGGTATAGCCTGTAAAGTATGCAGACTTTCCGTCAAAATCATCAGTTTGACGATATGCTGCAATAAAATTGTCCTGCGACCCATCAAATTCATACAGATCAAAACCGTATGCGATCAGATGATTACATACAGTTGGTATATATCCGTCTCTGTATTCAGCCTTTATTGAGACAAAAGGTGAATCAGTTGAAAACAGAATACGTCCGCCTGCTCCTAGTCCACTCTGCCCAAGAACTCCTGTACTAATTTTTTCTGCAACCGAAACAGGAATTCTTTGTGTCAAAATTTCATCCGTAGCAAAAACACCGTAAATATCAACGTTTTCAGAGGAAACTTCGTACCAATCCGTTGGTCTTTTTTCCTTAAATTTTTCAAGCATATTGGGATCATGAACCTTTCCCGGCATACTTTCACTCCCCTATCTATAATCATTCAGTCCTTTATTATACATTATCGCTTTCCGTTTGTAAATAAAAATAGTTCTGTTTTTCTATGTAAAAATACAATTTGCATATTATTGTTTTTGATATATAATATCAAAGTTCGTGTGAAAGAGAGGTATTATTATGGTTGCAGATTTAATTTTTTCCGCTAATGTGGTTGTCCCTATTTTTCTGCTTATTATGCTTGGTTATGCATTGACGCGTCTTAAACTGTGGGATACCCACTTTTTAAAAATCGCCAATGACGTATGCTTCAAGTGTCTTTTGCCCGTGCTATTATTTTACAACGTAGCCACTGCCAATATTTTTGAAGTATTTAACAGTCGTCTGGTACTTTACGTATGTATATGCGCCTGCTTATTATGCGCACTGTTATTTCTTATAGTTCCTTTATTTGTAAAGGACCCCAAACGTCGCGGTGTAATGATTCAAGGAACATTCCGTTCCAACTTCCTGTTATTCGGCGTGCCGCTTGGACTCAGCATCGGCGGTACGGAAGGCTCGGTTTTGGCGGCAGTAGTTGCTTCATTCTATGTACCGGTTATAAATATGCTTTCGGTTATTTCGCTCTATGCATTCAGCGATGCCGAAAATAAAAACTTAAAATCTGCAATACTAGGCATTTTTAAAAATCCTTTGATTATCGGCGGCGTTTCGGGCTTACTTTTTTCTTTAATTCGTAATTACATTGGTTTTGAAATTCCCGTTATAATAGATACTACTTTATTTAACATAAAATCTGCTGCAACCCCCATTGCTTTTCTGGTTCTGGGCGGTGATTTGAAGTTTAACAATATGCTTTGCAACGTGAAATTCTCTCTTTTATCAGTACTGGGTAAAACCGTGATGATTCCTGTTATTATGCTCAGCATATCCGCATTGCTCGGCTTTAACAAACTTGAAATGGCGATTTTGGTTGCAGTCTTTGCAACCCCCAATGCCGTATCAAGTTACGCTATGGCAAGAAATTACGAGGCCGATTACGAGCTCGCAGGCGAAATCATTACTCTTGGTACAATGCTTTCCGTTTTTACCATGTTTATTTTCATTACAGTCACAAAAGCATTTGGGTGGATTTAATGGTTGATTTTTTATTTTAATAGTGTATAATCAATTTATATTGTAATAGGAGTTGTTAATTATGGGTTATGTTGAAGAAGGTAAATCAAATATAGGTTTTTTATGCAGTGACGATAAAGCCAATGTTTTTTTAATCGGTGATTCAATCAGAATAGGCTACTGCAAAGTAGTGGAAGAGTTGCTGTCGGAAAAAGCCAAAGTGTTTTATTCCGATAAAAATTGCAGGAACACGCAATATGTTATCACCAAATTAAACAGATGGCGCAACAAGTTTGACTGTCCGGAAAAAGTTAACGTAGTGTTTATAAACTGCGGACATTGGGATATTGCACACTGGTGTGGTGCAGATTTTTCTTTAACAAGCAAGGACGAATATGCCAAAAACTTAGGTCTTATTTTCGAGTTGTTAAATAAACTTTTCGTAAATGCAAAAATCGTTTTCGCTACTACAACACCTATGAATCCTCAGGGAATTGTTGGTGTAAATCCCCGAAGCAACGGGGAAATTGATGCTTACAACCGTATTGCCGTAGAAAAATGCAAAGAATTCGGAATTGACGTTGTGGACCTTAATGCTTTTAGCAGAGATTGGGACGAAAGTTATTTCGCAGATTACTGTCATTTCACACCTGATGCTTTTGCAAAGCTTGGCGCAGAAGTTGCATCAAAAATAGAAAATTACATATAACAAAAAAGTCAGGTGCTCTTGCACCTGACTTTTTCTTATATTTCAATATTTATTGTGAAATCAAATTCTTCGCCTGCATTTATTCTGCATTTTTCCAGCGGTTGCTGACCTCCGCATGAGGCTGAACCCACACCGCTCATTCGGTAGTCTAAGCAGACATATGAGCCGTCTGCTGCCTTTAAATCCTTGCGGTGTTTCGTCTTCGACATTTCCTCAATATCATAACGTGAAATGTTAAACGACATATTGTCTGAAGACACACGAACAGGCACGTCACCACACTTGAATGTCACCCACTTTGTTCCCGTATGGCTTCCGTTTTCCTGAGGACGCTCATACGCACCATATGTATCATCAGGTGTATAGTCATACCAGCCGAGAAGTCCGTGTGAAATCTTATCTTCGTAACACTCTATCGGACCGAGACCGAAATAGCGTATATCCTGCGCAACTTCGGTAAGTGTTAATTTGTAGCCGTATCTCGGCAGGAAATAAGGTATATCCTTTTCAAAAGCACCTGTCTGTCTCATCGAGACTTTTCCCTTGCCGTCTACACGGTATTCCACTTTGCCTCTTGCAAGCGCCCTTCTTCCCGGTACTGCAAACATAAAATCGCCGCCAAGAACGACACAGTCATCTTCCGTCTTTGCTTCAAATCCCAAAACTGCAACCTGTGCCCATGCAAGGTTACCGAAATGGCGGGTATTATTCCACGGTTCGGCAACTTTTATCTTTGAACTTCTGGTTGACCTGTCATTATCAGTCGGTGCTCTGAAGCAGTTAAACTCAATTGATTTTGACAGAATTTCTTTTCCGCCTGCCTTGATACTGCTTATTACACCTTCATCCTTGCGGAAAGTGTATTCAAAGCCGTCTCCCGAAACAACGTATGCATTTCTTGTTTCCGTAAGTGTAGGTGCAAAAGTCTTTACCACTGCTTTTTTTGCCGTTTCAAGTGTGAAGGTAAATGCCATTACAGTATAACCCGCTTTTGCCCAAAGGGTATCATTCTTAAGATTTACACTAACCGTAAGCACTGCATTGTCTGCAACGTACGGCTCTTTTGCCGGACATTTAACCGTTATGCTGCTGCGAGGAGCAGGATTTACGTCAAGAATACCGCTGTCGAGTTCTTTTTCATCTGCAACAACTGACCATTTTACGTCATAATCCGAAAAATCAGCAAAATAATTGCGGTTTAATATGTTAAGTTTGTCCCCTTCTCTGGTTATGCGAACAGGCGCAAATACCGCTTTCACTTCCGCAAGTGATGAATGAGGCTCTCTGTCAGGAGTTACAAGACCGTCCATACAGAAATTGCCCATAGCATCCATATTCGGTTTTTCGCCGTAGTCACCGCCGTAACCGAAAAACTCTTTTCCGTTTTCGTCTCTCATACGGACAGCGTGGTCACACCATTCCCAGATATATCCGCCTGCATAGCGGTCATCACTCTGGAATATTTCATCATAAAAACGAAGGTCACCACAGCTGTTACCCATTGCATGGCTGTATTCGCACATCACATACGGGCGGTCAGCAATACCGTCATCATACATACTTTTTACAACAGGCAGTACTTTATACATTTTAGCAAGGAAATCAACATCCGCTTTTTTCATCATATAACGGCGTTCTTCTTCTGTTGCGGTTTCGTAATCGGGGAATACCCCTTCATACAGAATAGGACGCGTTTCATCCGTATCCTGCATATACTTTGCCTCGTTTTCAAGTGCAATATTGGCACCTGATTCGTTACCAAGCGACCAGATAACTATTGAACTGTAATTCTTGAGTCTACCGTACATTCTCACCATTCTGTCGTGAATGGCATCGTCAAACAAGCCCATATTTCCTATTGTTGCCCTGTTGCCCGTTATATAGTGTGTGCCGTGAGTTTCCATATCTGCTTCGCACATAATATAAAATCCAAGTTCATCACAAAGTTCATAAAATCTCGGTTCATTCGGATAGTGAGATGTTCTTATGGAATTGATGTTATGCTTTTTCATCAGTATCAGTTCATGTCTGATGAAGTCCATACTTGTCACATATCCGGTATCAGGAGCGCTGTCATGACGGTTTACACCGTAAAGTTTTACAGGCCTGCCGTTTACTTTAAATACCGCGCCGTCCCTTTTCACTTCACGGAAACCGAAACGGTGTAAAATATACTCCTCACCGCAATGAAGACGCAGTGTATAAAGATACGGCATTTCCGCAGACCATAAAATCGGATTGTCTATATGTATATTTCCGGCAGGACCGCTGTAAAGCAGTTTGCCTTTATCGTATATTTCCACACATACTTCATCATCTGACTCAACATCAAGTTCAATGTCGCCGCTGCAGTTTGCCGTAAGTGTAAAATCACGGATACCGGATTTGTCGCGTTCAAGAATGTATACTTCTCTGAACAGACCAGACAAACGCAACTTATCCTGGTCTTCAATATAAGAACCCGTGCTGTACTTAAGGAGAAGAACGCATACACGGTTTCTTCCGTCTGCAAGTTTTTCTGTCACGTCGAAAACAGATGTGTTGTGCGGTGCTTCGCTGTATCCCACAAACTGACCGTTGACCCAGACGTATATACTGCTGTCCTTCCCCTCAAAGCAGAGCTCGTACCTCTTTGCGTCTTTTATCTGTAAATCAAAATCCTTTACATATGCCGCGCAGGGATTTTTTTCAGGTATATGCGGTGGATTGTAGATAAACGGATAAGGCGATGTCATATACATAGCCCGGTCTTTTCCGTGCATCTGCCATATTTCGGGAACAGACACTTTTTCAAACGATGACACATCATAACCGTTTATATAAAAATCGTCCATATCAAGTATTGACGTTTTATAACAGAATGACCACTTACCGCAAAGTGAATGAAAATATGCCGATTCCTCTCTCGGACTGCCGCATTTTTCTGCACTTTCAAACGGTATAAAATAAGAATGTTCCTTCATTTCACCCAATCTAAAGCATTTTGGGTCCTTATGATAGGTGTAATCAGTCAATTTTTCCATAAAACCACTCCTCTGCTTGACAATGTTTTTATGATTTTATTATAATATGTTACATAAATGCAGTAAATATGAAATTAAGCAAAAAATATAAAATTTCTACACAGGTGAGTATTATGCAGAACACAAATTTTTCAGGTTCAATATCCGATTTGCTTCCTATAAATCTGACAACTGCAGGTGTAAAACACGTTCAGGAGGCTCGACAGCGTCCGAAAGGTGCCCACTTTCATCACATTTTCTATGTTGAGAAGGGAGAAGGTCTTTTTAAAACCCCTGAAAAAACCATGATAATAAAAGAAGGCACAGCTCTTTTTATCCGTAAAAACTGTCCTATCAGTTACACTAAAAACTGTGATATTTTTCAGACCGCATGGGCAACCTTTGAAGGTGCATATGCCGAAAGCATACTGACGTATTTTGATGCCGGCGACTTAGAAATTCTGCAAAGCAAAAATATTTATCCGCTCATTTCAGAATGTCAAAAGCAGATGCAGAGAGGTGCTTCCCCTGCTCAACTCTCTGCTCTTGTTTATCATCTTATCATCACGTTTTTTACGGAACTGCGCCGCAAAGACCAGTCACCCGCCCTTCTACTTGCAAAGCGGTATATAGAGGATAATTATTCTTCCGATATGTCTGTAAGTGACGTTTCTTCAGCAACAGGTATTTCATCATCACTGCTCTTTCGCCTTTTCCACAATGAAGAGCATATGACACCCGTAGAGTATATCCGTAGCATACGTATAAAAAAAGCACAGATGCTTCTTATCTCAACACCTAAAATGAAAATCTCCGATATTGCGACAGCCTGCGGATTTGCAGATGTGGCATACTTTTGCAAAGTCTTTCGTGAGCAGACAGGAATTACACCAAAAGTTTACCAGAACCGCTTTTCTATATGATTTTGTCGCATTTTGTCTTGTCATTCATATTTTTTTATGTTATTATCCATTGGTATGCATAATATAAAGGGGTAAATAATATGACAAGGGCTCAGATAAAAAAAGAGGCCAAAGTACAGATTAAAAACAAAATAGGCATATTCTTTGTTATAACACTTATCACGACTGCAATAGTTGAGGCTGCTGCGGTACTGTTTTCACTTATTCCGCTTGATCTTCCCGAAAACATAATGAAATATATCCCTGTCGGTCTTGATAAGATAATACACCTCGAGGCGGGCGAATATTTTGAAGTGATTTTAGAAGAACTCACTCACTTTTCACCCATTCACAAACTGTGTGAAGTGCTAACCAACGCAGGTGTTTACATTCTTGAAATAAGTGAAATAGGTGAGATTTTTTCTCACTACCTTATTCTTCCTATAATAAATCTCGGTATTTACAGGGTGTATCTTAATAATATTGACGGAATTCCCCCCAAACTCAAAAATGCGTTTACGGGATTTGCAGACTGGTGGAAAGCAATCAAAGTTAATTTCCTTATGAATTTCTTTACTATTCTCTGGTCTCTGCTGCTAGTTTTTCCCGGTATCATAAAGCATCTTTCCTATTCGATGTCACTTTATGTCCTTGCAGAAAACAAAGATATGACTGCAAGAGAATGCATGAACAGATCAAAAGCCATTACGAAAGGCCGTTTAAAAGAACTTTTTCTGTTTGAACTTTCTTTTGTAGGCTGGCATCTTTTGGGTGTTCTCACTATGGGAATAGGTTATATATGGATAAGACCGTATATTTCCGCTTCCATTGCAAACCATTACAGAGAACTCGTAGAAGATTACCAAGAAAAGAGCGAATCTGAAAACTAAGTTTCTAAAAGCAAGCGCCGCGCTTGCTTTTTATATGCATTTATGACATAATAACAAAAGCAACCATTATAAATACAGGAGATAATTATGGAACAGAAAAGAAGCAGTTTTTCGGGTAAAATCGGCTTTGTACTTGCAGCCGCGGGTTCAGCGGTAGGACTTGGCAACATATGGCGTTTCCCCTATCTTGCAGCCAAATACGGCGGAGGCATATTCCTTTTAGTATATATCATTCTTGCCCTTACTTTCGGTTTTGCTCTTATGACGGCTGAGATCGCTATCGGCAGAAAGACGGGACTCAGCACCATAGGCGCATTCAATAGCCTTGATAAAAGATTTACATTTGTCGGCTATCTCGGCGCGCTCGTACCTATGATCATTCTGCCCTACTATTCTGTTATAGGCGGTTGGGTAATAAAATACCTTTATGTATTTACTGTCGGTCAGGGCAGTGCTACTGCCGCAGACACTTACTTTAAGACTTTCTCGGGTTCGACATTTGAACCTCTGGGCTGGTTTTTATTATACCTTGCGCTTACGGCGATAATCGTACTTTTGGGTGTCGAAAAGGGTATCGAAAAAGTCAGCAAAGTGATGATGCCTATACTTATCGTGATCACATTCGGCATCGCGATATACACACTCTTCCTTCCCGGTGCGATGGACGGTCTGCGTTACTATATCACCCCCAATTTTGCAGATTTCTCGGTAACGACCGTTCTTGCAGCAATGGGTCAGTTATTCTATTCGATGTCCATTGCAATGGGAATAATGATAACCTACGGTTCATATATGAAGAAGGATGTAAATCTTGTTTCTTCAGTAAAACAGATAGAGCTCTTCGATACAGGTATCGCATTTCTTTCAGGTCTTATGATAGTTCCTGCGGTATTTGCATTCTCGGGAGGTGACAAGTCTGCTCTTCAGGCAGGTCCCAGCCTTATGTTCAAAACACTTCCCAAAGTGTTTGACGGAATGCCTGCAGGCGGTTTTGTAGGCGCAGCATTCTTCCTTCTCGTGCTTTTTGCAGCGCTCACATCATCTATTTCACTTATGGAAACTGTCGTTTCCGTATGTCAGGACAAGTTTAAATGGAACAGAAAACTCTCCTGCCTTGCAGTTTTTGCAGTTGTTATCGCATTTGGTGTCCCCTCATCTCTCGGAAAAGGCGTATGGAGCAACGTAAAACTTCTCGGTATGGACTTTCTTGATTTCTTTGATTTCATCAGCAACAGTGTCATTATGCCTATCGTTGCACTTGTCACAAGCATATTTGTGGGATATGTGATCAAGCCGAAAACGATTATTGAAGAAGTTGAAGTGTCAGCTAACTTCAAAAACAAAAAACTTTTTACAACAGTCATCAAATACATCGCTCCCGTATGTATAGTTCTTATACTTGTTTCTTCAATTCTTAGTGCATTCAAAATATTCGAAATATAAAAAGAGGCGGTTTTTCTAAAAAACCGTCTCTTTCTTCTTGATAATATGATTTTGTTGTACTATAATACCTAATCGGTGTCGAAAAATCTGTATATTACCAAGGATAATATTATGCATACAATAACATCTTTCATCAAAAAGAATACTGTTTTGGATATTGCTTTTTTGGCAGCACTTATAACCTCTTTTATAGTGCCGCCTGACAAGACATATCTCACATATTTTGATTATAAAACGCTGACCTGTCTTTTCTGCGTTCTTGCGGTCGTGTGTGCTTTCCGCAACATAGACTTTTTCTACATACTTGCAAGAAAGACCGTAAAAATGCTCGGCAGCCTCAGAGCGGCAGTCACCGCGCTTGTTTACATCACGTTTATCGGCTCTATGCTCATAGCCAATGATATGGCGCTTTTGACATTTCTGCCCCTTGGTTATTTTGTTTTGAGCGCTTGCGACAAAAAAGAATATATGGCATTCACTTTTATAATGCAGAATATTGCCGCAAATCTCGGCGGTATGCTCACACCTTTCGGCAACCCACAGAATCTGTATATCTACAACAAGTTCAACATTACCAACAGTGAATTTTTCTCGGTGATGTTACCGCCGTTTATCATCTCAATAGTTCTTATAACGCTCTGTTGTATGTTTATCAAAAACGAGCACCTTGTTCTGCGAGGTGATGAAAAACATCTCAATATGCCCAAAGCAACACTTTACTCTCTGCTATTTGCTCTTGCAATTGCAGTCGTGTTCAGGGGTATACCCTATTATATCGGTCTTGTAATCATTCCTGCCGTTCTCTTTTTTGCAGACAGAAAGGCACTCGCCGATGTAGACTACCCACTGCTTTTGACATTCGTCTGTTTTTTCATTTTTGCAGGAAATATGACGCGCATTGAACTCGTGAACAGACTGCTTTCCTATCTTCTCAGTAAGAGCACACTGTTATTTTCCGTTGTCTCCTGCCAAGCAATAAGCAATGTGCCTTCGGCAATTTTGCTCTCACAATTTACAGACAATGTTAAAGAACTTCTTATAGGTGTGAATATCGGCGGTGTCGGAACACTCATTTCTTCACTTGCAAGCCTTATAACTTTCAGAGAATATACTCATTATGAGCCTAAAAAATCAGGCTACTACTTAAAAATGTTTTCAGCATTCAATTTTGCATTTTTAATAATACTTACAGCATCGATGTATCTGATATGATAAAAAGAAGTGGTTTATGATAAAACCACTTCTTTTTTTCTGTTTTTAACAAGTTTGGTGATAGGTCTGAGAACAATTCTCAGTGCAAACGATAAAGCAAAGCAGAGAGCAAAATTTATTGCCAGAGTCACTATTCCGTTAAATGGAAGTTTTGCATAGAGATACTTGTCCGTTATATATGAGAAAAGATACATTTCATATGAACATACCGCTATTTCTCTTATCGGGACGGCGATCACTTTTGGGAGTGTCGTCACACTATAAAACATCAAAAATATGCTTAATGCAAACATCATCGTGGGAAGCGCAGAAACGCCGTGCATTACCCACCAGGCATATTCCTGCACCGAGAATATGACACAGAGACCGACACTTACTGCAAGTGCGCCGATTGCGCCTGCAAAGCAGGGCAGTTTTTTCACTTTAGGTTGAAATTCCTTAATATAAGCACCCAAAAAATAAAATGTTACAGGATATAAATTTACCCACCAGTCCGGCACGATGTTTAACTTAACGCCGCCGAATATAAAACTGCCTGCAACATCGGGCATCGCCGTAAGAAAAGCGAGCACAGCCAGCAGTATATGCCACTGTTTTCTGTCCTGCAAAGCATCTTTTATCATATTGAGAAAAGGTATTAGCAGAAAAAGACCTATGTACATTTCAACGTACCAAGCATAATCTATGGCAGTGAAATTCAAAACCGAAAGTATGGCTCGCCACAGAGGCACTTCTGCACCGTATACAAATCTGTCAAATAGAATTGAAATAACCGATATAATTGCATATGACAGTAAAATCGGTATAATTCCTTTAAAATAGCCTTTAGAGAGTTTCTTACTTGAACTCAGATACCCTGTCAGCAGTAAGAATAACGGAACTGCCGCAAGGCACACATAGTGCAGTATCACATATATCAGCCATTTCGGAGTATGAAGTCCCTCATTGAAACGTACCGAATAACTGAGCATGTGAGTAAACATCACCAAGATAATTGCAAGAGTTCTTATTATATCAGGTCCCGCAACTCTCTCCCTTTTTTCCATAATTCCTCCTTATTTGAGCACGTAACTTGAATTGAGAAGCGAAGTGCTATACATAAACAACACATCCTGAGTTTCAAATGTAACATACTGACCGATAAATGCGCTTGACATATATCGAGTGTCTATCAGTGTCACACGGCTGTAATCCTTTGACAAAAGAGGTGCTATACTGCTTGTGTAGGAATCTCTGAATATGACAAGTTCCCTGCCCGTCGTACATTCGGGATTAGTTATCTCGACTAACGGAGATGCACCGAATAAAAAGAAGTCATAGGCATCTCTGCCGTCAAGTTTTTCACTGATATAAACGCCGCCCACTTCATTTGTTTCAAAATTATATGCCTTCAATGCCTCGATAGAGTCATTTGTTATATATTTTATAGTATCCGCTTTGAGCGGCAGCGCTGACTGACCGTAATAGACACCGTAAAAATCCTCTTTTGCCGTTTTTACTTCCCCGTCATATATTTCGACACCAAAAATGTCGGCAATTTTCCCGGCAGTCGGCAACAATTTCTCCTGCTTCCAATGGGTATCCGTCGGATAATAACTGTTTTCATCAAGTGTATCTGTCAGGTCACAAAATTCTGCAAAAGGCAGTTTCTCTTCCAGTATATCAAACATACGCTCATAATCAAGCGCAGGATATCCGTTCTTTTCAGCAAGATAATAACCCTTGTCGGGAACAGGTGCAAACGCAATATTACAGTCCGTACCCTCAATATAGGTTTCATATATTGAGGTGATTTTTTCAGCCGCATTGTTTACCGAGTTTTCATTAAGCGGATATAAAATTCCTGCAGCCTGTCCGTTTTCAATATAGATATCATTGTTATCCAATTTCCCTAAAACATTAAATTCCGTGACCGCTTTAAATGTTCGGAAATCATCTCTGAGAGGAAACTGGTCAAGCGTATAGTTCTCAAAATCAGTGGCAAACTCTCCGCTGGCAATTGACGAAAATGACAACTCAGGAAACTTTGCAAGTTGTCTTCTCTCTGCAGTTGAAAAATCGCTCTGCGGTTTTATTATGCAGGCTACCGTAAGTGACAGCCATACTGTAAGAATTATTGTGAGAGATAATCTTCTTTTCATTGCCGTCACCTCCTAAAATCTGAAATACAGGAACGGATTGTATGAACCGTCCACTAAATATGCTGTCGAAAGCAGCAGTAAAATCACCAAAACCACCGGTTCTACAGCGCAAATTACTGTAAAGTGTTCTGCCTTTACAGAATTTTTTTTAACAAGCGGCAGACAGCCTATTACTGCAACTGCAAGCGTTACAGCGTAACTCCTTAAAAAATACGCCGTTTCACTGCTCCAGAGCGGGAATGACGAAAGTCCAAGCATCGCAGAAATATCCGAAATAGCACCGACAAGTCCGTCGGCATTGAATATCACAAAGCTGATAACAATAACTGTCATCACTGTAATGTGACGAATCACAGACGGTATCTTTTCTATTATATTTTTAAACACATACTTTTCAAGCATCAGGAAGAGCGCAAAATATATGCCCCATATGACAAAATTCCACTCTGCGCCGTGCCAGAAGCCCGTCAGATCCACACAACCGATATATTAAATATATGTCGTGATACAGATACCCTGTTTCCTCCAAGTGGAATGTAGACGTAGTCACGAAACCAACCGCTCAGTGTCATATGCCATCTTCTCCAGAATTCCGTTATGCTCTTTGAAATATAGGGATAATTGAAGTTTTCAGGGAAATCAAAACCGAGTATCTTGCCAAGTCCTATCGCCATATCGCTGTAGGCAGAAAAATCAAAGTATATCTGCAGTGTAAAGGCAATCGCATATACCCAGTAGAATACCACCGATTTAGCATCTGCAGCACGGAAATCACTGCAAAGCGCACCGAGTGCATTGGCTATGAGCACTTTTTTTGCAAGGCCGTACACAAAACGGCGGAAACCGAGATATAGAGTTTCCGAAGAAAATTTCTTTTCTTTCATCTGCAGGCTTATATCTGAATATCTGACGATCGGTCCTGCGATAAGCTGTGGAAACATAGTTACATATGCCGCAAAATCTATTATGTTTTTCTCGCACTTTTCGTTGCCCCAATATACATCAATAATGTAACTTAGTATCTGGAAAGAGTAAAAACTTATTCCTATCGGCAAGGCTATATTCAATACGGGAGCACTTATTCCCGTAACTGCCGCAAAATTTCTAACAAAGAAGCCTGCATATTTGAAATATGCAAGAAATCCGAGAATAGTAGTTATTGCAATTATAAACACGGTTTTTTTTATTTTCCTGCTCTCTGTCCTGGTCATTAAAATTGCCGAGAGATAGCCGACAAATATGGTCAGTGCCATAAGTAAAAGCAATTTCGGCTCGCCCCAGCCGTAGAAGATGAGGCTGAAAACAAGAAGCACTGTGTTTTTCAGCACTTTCGGCACTGCAAAATAGAGAATCAGTACCAAAGGCAGAAAATAATATAAAAATGTAATACTTGAAAAAAGCATAATTTTCTCCAAAATAATAAAGGATGTGTTTTCTGTTACGCAAGAAAGCACATCCTCGATTTTATTCTATAACCGTCGTAAGCGAGCCGCCGCAAACACTTTCGAAAGCATCTACGATCTCCTGTGAAGTAACTGTATCGGCATATTCGCTGCTTACCATTATAAGCATAACAGCATCACCGCATACTGCAACTTTAAGGTCATCAGCCTCAACACAGATCCACTTTCTTGTATCAATGTTGTCAAACATATTCTGCGCAACTTCAGCCGCCTTGTTTTCATCGTTTACGCGCGCAAGAACAAGTGAGTAAGGTATTGCGCCAACCATTGCTTCGGATACCGCAATTTCTTTTATTGCAGTAGTGTCATCTGTACCCGTGTACATTTTTAACACTTCAGGATCGGTAAAATCCATCATTTCCTGTGTTATAGTTGTAAGTGCAAGTTCACCCATATCTTTTTTAGTGTAGATCTTTTCAATTATGTCTGGGAGCGAACCTTCAGGGCCTTTTTGTGTCTCACTTGCCTTTTTGCCGCAAGCTGCAGAAAGAAGCAGGATAGCAGCCACCGTTACAAGCAGTACGCTTTTCGCAATTTTCCTCATATTTCCTCCGATTTTAATATATTTAGTACACCTCTTTAAGTGTCCTGCGCAATTATAACATATAATTTCTCTTTTTCATAGAGATATACGTAATTTTAAAAATTTTCCAAAAAAGAGGATGCATTGAATTGCATCCTCTATAAATTAACCTATTACTTTTGTAAGTGAACCACCGCAGACATCTTTAAATGCGTCAACAATCTGCTGAGCGGTAACTGTATCGGCATAGTCAGTCCCCACCATTATGAGCATGACTACATCGCCGTATACCGCAACTTTAAGATCATCAGCCACGACACATATCCACTTTCTCGTGTTTATGTTGTCATACATATTCTGTGCAACTTCAGATGCTTTACTTTCGTCATTTACACGTACAAGTGCAAGCGAATAAGGAATCGAACCTATCATCGCTTCGGATACTGCAACCTCTTTAACCGCTGATGTATCACTGATACCCGTATACATATTAAGAACTTCAGCATCTGTGAAATCCATCATATCCTGCGTAATGGTACCGAGCATAATCTCCCCTACAGTCTGTTTTTCATATATTTTGTCAATTATTTCGGGAAGAGTGCCTGTCAGGCTCTGCGACGGAGCGGCAGGTTTTTCCTCGGGCTTCTCTTCGGGCATTACAACAGGTTTTTCTTCCGGCTTTACTTCAGGTTCCTGCGGTTTTACTTCAGGAGTGGTAGCCGGTTTTTGTTCCGGCTTTTTTTCAGGCTTATTTTCCTGGGGTTTTTCTTCAGGTTTTTCTGCTTCTTCAGGCTTTACTTCTTCGGGTACAGGTTCTTCAGGGGGGTCTATCTTCTCAACAATTTCCTGTTCATTTTGTTGTTCATCGAGAACAACTGCACTTGTGCAAGCAGATGTTAAAAGTAATGTTACTGCCATAAAAATAAGCAGCAAATTTTTTGCTGTTTTTTTCATAATTCCTCCAACTTTTATGTATTTGTATCATTATAGCATATCTTTGAGCCTTTTCATAGCCTTACAAGCGAAATATTTTATTTGCTTATTGCCCCGCAAAGTTTTATAATAGTATATGTATTATTATGCTTTTTGGAAAGGTGTAAAATTATGAAATACGATGTTGCAATTATCGGGGGCGGTATCGGTGGTCTTATGGCGGCTTACCGTCTTAAGCAGAACTCTCCCGATATGAAAATTGTCATAATAGAAAAAGGATTTGACCTTGTAAAGCGTCATTGCCCTGCAGGAAGCGACCGTAAATGTATCCACTGCAAAATCTGCAGTATAACAAGCGGATATGCAGGCGCAGGCGCATTTTCAGACGGTAAATTCAATCTAGGCACTGCATACGGCGGTACTATCGGAGAGGATCTCGGCGAAGAAACCGCAATGAAATATATTAATGAAGTAGACAATATCCTCCATAGTTTTTCGGATGATTATCCCGAACTTTACAAATCAAACGAAGCACTCAAACTCAAGTGTCTGCAGAACAATCTGCGTCTGCTCGATATGAATGTTCGCCATCTCGGAACAGATAAGAATTTCCATACGATGCAGCTTCTTATCGAATCCCTGCGCGACTTAGGCGTGAATATGCTTTCACTCACTGACTGTACCGATATCAACCGTAATACAGACGGTTCATATGACATTCACACCGTAAGCAGTGATACAAGCGCAGTATACTCTGCTGGGAAAGTCATTGTGGCAACAGGCAGAAGCGGTGCAGATTTTGTAAAGCGTCTTTGCGAAAAATTTGACATCACTATAAATGCAAACTCGGTAGATATCGGTGTCAGAGTCGAAATGAAAGATATTATATGGAGAGAATTTTCAAGTCAGATATACGAGCCTAAGATACTTTACCGCACAAAAACCTTTGAGGACAGGACAAGAATGTTCTGTTTTAATCAGGGCGGTCTTGTTTCTGCCGAAAACAATCACGGTGTTATCACAGCAAACGGTCACTCTTACGCACAACCCGAAAAGAAGACGGAAAACTGTAACTTTGCAATTCTTTCTTCAATCCATTTCAGAGGCGATTTCAACAAACCCACAGAATATGCCGAAAACATTGCCAAGAATACAAACTTTGCGGCAGAGGGAAATATTATGGTGCAGCGGTTTGGCGATCTTATCAGAGGACGCCGTACAAACGAGCACAGACTTGCCGCAAACACGGTAATCCCCACAATGAAGGCTTTTCCGGGCGACCTTTCCATCGTTCTTCCCTACCGCGCTTTAACTAATATAATAGAAACAATCTATGCACTTGACAAAGTTGCGCCCGGTACGGCAAATGACGATACGCTTCTCTACGGCTGTGAAAACAAATATTATTCCATTCGTCCTGAGCACAACGAAGATTTTGAAATTACCGACGGAATGTATCTTATCGGTGACGGAAGCGGTATAACAAGAGGTCTGTCACAGAGCGGCGCAATGGGAATTTATGTAGCTGATAAAATAGGCGGTGTTAACTAATTATGATGATCTCAACAAAGGGCAGATATGCGCTGTATGTCATGCTCAAACTTGCAAAAGACAAAAGCGGCGACTATGTTTCGATAAAGACCATATCCGACAGTGAGGATATGTCACAGAAATATCTTGAGGCGATAGTGGCTATGCTCTATAAAGGCGGTCTGCTCGAAAGCAAACGTGGTAAAGAGGGCGGATACAAACTCTCAAAAGCGCCGAGCGAATACTCAGTAGGTGAGATTCTTCTTCTTACCGAAGGTTCGCTTGCACCCGTTTCCTGCCTTGAAAAAGGTGCAGGAAAATGCGAAAAAGCCGATATTTGTGACACTCTCCCCCTCTGGATTAAACTTGACAATATGATAAACAATTTTCTTGATGGCATATCTCTTGAAGATCTTGTAAATAATGATATATAGAACTATTGACACTTAATATTGTATGTGCTATAATTCCTATCGAACAAGTAGGAATTATAGCATTTTGTTTTTCATTGATTGAATATATTAAATTTTTTACGTCAATGATAATTCTTAAAAGGAGTAATAAAATGACTGTTTACGCAGATAATGCTGCAACAACCAAAACAAGTAAGACAGCAGTTGCCGCAATGGTCGACTGTATGGAAAAATATTGGGGCAACCCATCAAGCCTTCACACCGTCGGTCAGGAGGCTGCCGAAGTGCTTGTAGATGCGAGGGAAAGGGCGGCTAAGATTCTCGGTTGCGAACCGCGCGAGATATATTTCACCTCTGGCGGAAGCGAGGCAGATAATCAGGCGATCATTTCTGCCGCAACTATTGGTGAGAGAAAAGGCAAAAAACACATCATTTCAACCGCTATTGAGCATCATGCCGTTCTTCACACTTTAAACAGACTTGAGAAGAAAGGTTTTGAAGTGACGCTTCTTCCTGTCGGCGTGGACGGTCTTGTTTCTGCAGAGCAGGTTGAAAATGCACTTCGTGAAGATACTTGTCTGGTCACAATAATGTACGCAAATAATGAAATCGGCTCAGTTCAGCCCATTACGGAAATTGGTGAAGTGTGCAAAAAGCACGGTGTTCTTTTCCACACAGATGCCGTTCAGGCTGCCGGTCACATTCATATAAATGTAAAAGAGCAGAATATAGATATGCTTTCACTTGCGGCACATAAATTTCATGGTCCGAGAGGTGTGGGACTTCTCTATGCCAAGAAAACAATCCCTCTTACAAACATAATTGACGGTGGTGCACAGGAGCGAGGAAAGCGCGCAGGTACGGAAAATATGCCTGCCATAGTCGGTATGGTTGCAGCGCTTGAAGAGGCTGTCGCAAACTTAGATAAAAATGCCTCTTATGTTTCAGCGCTCAGAGACAGACTTATCGAAGGTCTTTCAAAGATACCCCACAGCGCTCTTAATGGTGACCGAAACAAGCGACTGCCCGGAAACGTAAGTTTCTGTTTCGAGGGTATCGAGGGAGAATCACTTCTCTTGCTGCTTGATGAAAAGGGCATCTACGCTTCATCGGGATCTGCCTGCACATCGGGTTCACTTGATCCCAGCCACGTGCTTCTTGCTATCGGCAGACCGCACGAAGTGGCACACGGCTCACTCAGGCTTTCAATTTGCGAAGAAAATACACAAGAAGAAATAGATTATATAATCGAAAATGTGCCCAAAGTTGTTGACTATCTGCGAGAGATGTCGCCGCTGTGGCACGACCTTGAGGAGGGAAAGAAAAACCATGTTATATAGTGAAAAAGTAATGGATCATTTCAAAAATCCGCGCAATGTGGGCACCATTGAAGATGCTGACGGTGTCGGTGAAGTCGGCAATGCAAAATGCGGAGATATAATGAAGATATATCTCAAAATTGATGACGGTATCATAACAGATGTTAAGTTCAACACATTTGGCTGTGGAAGTGCAATCGCATCAAGTTCTATGGCAACAGAACTTATTATGGGTAAGCCCCTATCCGAAGCGCTTGAACTTACAAACAAAGCAGTTGTCGAAGCTCTTGACGGTCTGCCGGCTCACAAACTGCATTGTTCGGTACTTGCTGAAGAGGCTATAAAGGCTGCAATCAAGGACTACTATGACAAGAACGGCATCGAGTATGACAAGGATCTCTTTTGTGAGGCTTCCTGCGAACATTGCCACTAAACAAAATGACTGACCGTTTGAAAACGGTCAGTTTTTAATTTTATTAGGTTTTTATGTCTAAAATTTAATACTTCAAGGCAAAATCGCCGTAAAATCAAAAGAGTTGGCTTTATGATTTTATTTTCTTAATTTTTTCTGTTTAAATCGCATTATTTTAGGATATAATATTTAGTATTATTTTTACTTATAGGGAGAGATAATTATGGCAATACAAAACTCATATCTCACAGAGCTCATGGAAACGGTTAAAAAGAGAAATCCGGGCGAGCCCGAATTTCATCAGGCTGTACAGGAAGTACTTGAATCTCTTGAGCCTGTTATTGAAAAACACCCCGAATATATAAAAGCAGGTGTTATCGACAGTATCGTAGAGCCTGAACGCGTAATCAAGTTCAGAGTTCCGTGGGTAGATGACAACGGTAATGTTCATGTAAACCGTGGTTTCAGAATCCAGTTTAACAGCGCTATCGGTCCCTACAAGGGCGGTTTACGCTTCCACCCTTCTGTATATGAAGGTATAATCAAGTTCCTCGGTTTTGAACAGACTTTCAAAAATTCACTTACAGGTCTGCCCATCGGCGGCGGTAAGGGCGGCTCCGACTTTGATCCCAAGGGCAAGTCAGATATGGAAGTTATGCGCTTCTGCCAGAGTTTTATGACAGAACTTTCAAAATATATCGGTGCTGACACAGACGTTCCTGCAGGTGATATCGGTGTAGGCGCGCGTGAGATAGGCTATCTCTTCGGTCAGTACAAGAGACTTCGTGATGAGTTTACGGGCGTTCTTACAGGTAAGGGCCTCACATACGGCGGCAGTCTTGCAAGAAAAGAAGCAACAGGCTTTGGTCTGTGTTACTTCACAAAAGAAATGCTCGCTGCTAAGGGCGAAAGTTTCAGCGGTAAAACAGTTGTTGTTTCAGGTTCAGGTAACGTCGCTATATATGCAACACAGAAGGCAACTGAACTTGGCGGTAAAGTAGTTGCAATGAGCGACTCAAACGGCTATGTATATGACAAAAACGGTATTGACCTTGCAGCAGTCAAGGAAATCAAGGAAGTTCGCCGCGGCAGAATCAAGGAATATGTTGATGTTCACCCCGAAGCTGAATATCACGAAGGTTGCAAGGGCATCTGGACTGTAAAGTGTGACATTGCACTTCCCTGCGCAACTCAGAATGAAATAGACGGCGAATCCGCTGAAATTCTCGTTAATAACGGCGTATACGCTGTTGCAGAAGGTGCAAATATGCCCTCTACTCCCGAGGCTATCCACACATTCCAGTCAAACGGCGTTCTCTTTGGACCCGCAAAGGCGGCAAATGCAGGCGGCGTTGCCACCTCTGCTCTTGAAATGAGCCAGAACTCTATGAGATACTCCTGGACATTTGACGAAGTTGACGCTAAACTTCACGACATTATGGTAAACATCTACAAGAACGTTTCAGGCGCTGCCGAAGAATACGGTATGAAGGATAATCTTGTTGCAGGCGCAAACATCGCAGGCTTCATCAAGGTTGCAGAAACAATGAAAGCACACGGTGTAGTTTAATAACATTCAAAGAGGAAACCAAGCGGTTTCCTCTTTTTCTTGACAAATATAATTTTGCTTGTTATAATATTAGCATTATACAAAAACACTGTGACAGGGACAAAGCCATCGCTATGCTTTTCAGAGAACTGCCGTTTGGTGCAAGGCAGTATTGTGTGCGATGTGCGAACTCACCCTCGAGTGGCTGACCGAAAGGCTCTTTGCTGAGTAGGAAGGACGGTTTCCGCCGTTATCGGATAACATATTCGCCAAAAGCCGATATGTGAGCGGGCTGTTATCAGCCAACAAGAGTGGTACCGCGGAAGATTTTATTGCTTTCGTCTCTGAAAATGAGGCGAAAGCATTTTTATTTGGGATAGAGAGGAAGAAATTATGAAAAACTTTGAAAACTACAAAAAATTATTTTTTGAACCGCCCGTCAAAGAAATGAAGTGGACAAAGAAGTCCTTTATCGAGCGTGCACCCATATGGTGTTCAGTTGACCTTCGTGACGGCAATCAAGCTCTTATGATACCTATGAGTCTTGAAGAAAAACTCGAGTTTTTCAAACTTCTCGTAAAGATAGGTTTCAAGGAGATAGAAGTCGGCTTCCCTGCCGCTTCGGAAACAGAATATAATTTCCTGCGAACACTTATCGAACAGAACCTCATCCCCGACGATGTGACTGTTCAGGTCCTCACTCAGGCAAGAGAACATATTATAAGAAAGACCTTTGATGCCCTCAAGGGGTGTAAGAATGCCATTGTACATCTCTATAATTCAACATCTGTTGCACAGAGAGAACAGGTCTTCAGAAAATCAAAAGAAGAGATAATAAATATTGCCGTTGAGGGCGCAAAACTTTTCGATAAAATTGCAAAAGAAGAGGGGGTCTCATACCGCTATGAATACTCCCCCGAATCCTTCACGGGTACAGAGCCCGAATTTGCGCTTGAAATATGCAATGCCGTACTTGACGTATGGAAGCCTACTGCTGACAGAAAGGCTGTTATAAATCTGCCTGTCACTGTTGAAACCTCTATGCCGCATGTCTATGCAAATCAGGTCGAATACATGTGTGACAACCTCAAATACAGAGAAAATATTGTTGTATCCCTCCACCCTCACAACGACAGAGGAACTGCTGTTGCAGACTGTGAACTCGGTCTGCTTGCAGGTGCTGACAGAATCGAGGGCACACTTTTCGGAAACGGTGAGAGAACGGGTAATGCCGATATTATCACTGTTGCGATGAATATGTTCTCACAGGGTGTTGATCCCTGCCTCGACTTCTCGGATATGCCTACTATATGCGACCTCTATGAAAGTGTCACAAGAATGAATGTATATGAGCGTACTCCCTATGCAGGTAAACTTGTATTTGCCGCATTCTCAGGTTCACATCAGGATGCTATCGCAAAGGGTATGCAGTGGCGTAACGAAAAGAAGTGCGACCACTGGGAAGTCCCCTATCTTCCCATCGACCCGAAGGATGTCGGCAGAGAGTACGAGACCGATGTTATCCGCATCAACTCGCAGTCGGGCAAGGGCGGTATCGGTTATCTGCTCGAAAGCGTATTCGGCTACAATCTTCCCAAGAAGATGCGCGAAGATGTCGGCTACGCCATCAAGGATGTATCTGACCACAAGCACGCCGAACTTTCACCCGCCGAAGTTCGTGATATATTTACAGCACAGTATATCAATGTGAATGACCGTGTAAAACTTCTGGACTTTAACTTTGTGCGCGGTCTTGAAATGATTGCCACCGTAACAGTTGAAATAGACGGTGTGACAAAGGATATAAAAGCAACAGGTAACGGACGTCTTGATGCCGTTTCAAACGCCGTGAAGAAAGAACTCGGCATTTCTTATACCGACCTCACATACTCACAGGATGCGCTTACAACAGGCTCCTCTTCACAGGCGATTTCTTATATTTCACTCACCTTCCCCGACGGTAAACTCGTATGGGGCGCAGGCGTTCACGATGATATTCTTACATCGTCAATTTATGCACTTTTCAGTGCTATCAACCGTAAGTTAAAAGAGGGTAAGTAATGAAGCATAACACGTTAAAAGGCACGTTGATGCTCATTCTGACGGCGGCAATATGGGGCTCGGCATTCGTTGCCCAAAAAAGTGCCCTCGACCTGATAGGTCCGTTTACACTGCAATCTGTGCGCTCTTTTCTGGGTGCATTGGCACTTGTCCCGATTATTTTAATAAACAATCATAAAGAAAAAAAGTCTCTTTCCTACCGCAAAAGCACACCCAAAGAAAAAAAGAGACTTGTTTTAACGGGAATAGCGTGCGGTGTGATACTTTGTGCCGCCTCCTGTCTTCAGCAAATAGGCTTAAGTTTTGAGGGTATGGATTCCGGTAAAGCAGGCTTTATTACCGCTATGTACATAATTCTCGTTCCCGTCTGCGGAATATTCACAGGCAGAAAGATATCCTCAAGAATGTGGCTGTGCGTAGTCGCTGCGGTTACAGGTCTGTACCTTCTGTGTATGGGCGGTAAAAGCGGATTTTCACTTGCAACGGAAGATGCCTACGTATTGCTGTGTGCCGTAGTTTACACTATACATATCATTGTAATAGATAAATGGGGTGCACTTGTTGACGGAGTAAAACTCTCCTGCATACAGTTTTTTACTTCCGGCGTACTTGCCGCAATCCCCATGCTCATGTTTGAACAGCCAAATGTGTCATATATGCTTGACGTATGGTTTCCGATATTCTACGCAGGCGTTATGTCCTGCGGTGTTGCATACACACTCCAGATACTTGCACAGAAGCACGTCGCACCAACGCTTGCTTCCCTGCTGATGAGTCTTGAATCCGTATTTGCAGTACTCAGCGGTGCGCTTATATTAAACGAAGTAATGACTTCTTATGAATACGTAGGTTGCATACTTATGTTTGCCGCAATAATAGTTTCACAACTCCCCGAAAAAAGAAAAGTTACAGTATAAGAAAGCCCCGTTTCTCACGAAACGGGGTTCTTTGTTTTATACATTACCGAGCAGATGAGCGAGGTCAGCGGTATTGTCATAAGTATTCCGAAACTGCCCACTAAAATCTGCAACAGTTCGTTTATTATGAGCTCCATATTGAGCAGTTCTATGAGCGTCGGCTGATTAACCATAAGCACCAGCGTCATAGCAAGAGAACTGCCTATGTATGCGAGAACGAGCGTATTTGCCATTGTTCCCATCATATCCCTGCCTATCGTCATTCCCGATCCCATAAGTTGCACTCTCGTCAGATTCGGCGCCTTTATGTTGACTTCCTGCAATGATGACGATATAGAAATCGAAACGTCCATTACCGCGCCGATAGCACCTATCGTTATTGCCGCAAATGTGATGGAATTAAGATCTATCGGAGAACTTGTGGGAAGCAGTGTAAGATGATAACTGCTGTCATCTATCATACCCGTGAGTTTCATCACATTACTCATTATCAATGTAAGTCCGCCGCACACAAGCATACCCGAAAAACAACTTATTGCCGCCGCAATGCTCTGCTTTTTTATACCATATACCACAAGCAGTGTCATCACAATGATAAATGTACAGGTGACGACTGCCCATATGTATATATTCTGTCCCGACAGACATGCAGGGAGAAAAACCACAAATACCGACAGTACTGTAAATCCAAGGGAAACAATGGTGTTAAATCCCTTTTTACCGCCGAATATCAAAAGGCAGGCAAGAAAAGCAATTAGAAGCCAGAAAAGGCTGTCTGTTCTCCTGTATTCGGAGAACGAATACTCTGTTTCAGAGCCTTCAGGGTTACTGTATATAAGCACCTTATCCCCTATCTCAACTTCCTTTGCTGAATAGATATATACATCGTCTATTATCTGCTCACAGGTGACATTTTTTCCCTTGTTTTCACCCGAAGTTATCTCCGCAAGAAATGTCACACAGGTAGACTTCATCTCTTCATCATATTCTGCCTTGTGTTTTTCAAGCACGACTGCATTAAGCGCAGGCTCGACATCTTTATTGAAGATGCCGAAATCGTTACGCGCTATCACATTTCCAACTACTAGATATGCTACCGACAAAACGATAGTCGCTATATATACTGTTACTCTGCTTCTGCTGCCGCTTAACAAACCAATTTTTTTCATAGATTATTTACCGCAACACTTTTTATATTTAAGACCGCTTCCGCAGGGACAGGGATCGTTTCTGCCAACTTTTTTATTCTCATTTCTGACAGTCACTTTCTTTTCACCTGAGCGGCCCTCGCTCATGGGTGTTGCCACTTCTCTTCTCTTTATTTCTTCACCTTTGCGAATGCGCATCGTGAATACCATACGGACCGTGTCTTCACGGATATCCTCATTCATACCCTCGAACATATCGTATCCGATATTTCTGTATTCGACAACAGGATCGTGCTGGGCATACGCTTTAAGACCTATACTTCCGCGAAGGTCATCCATTGCATCAATATGATCCATCCAGTTCTTATCAACTGCTCTTAAAAGTACGACTCGCTCAAGTTCACGCATCATTTCAGAGCCTATATCCTGCTCTTTTCTGCCATAGTATGCAATTGCAGCATCGCAGAGTTCCTCTTTAAGCGCCTCTGCCGTTTCGGATGCCGGAACATAGTCTTTTTCAAGGAAAATCCCTTTGCAGTAGTTGAGTACAGGTTCAAAGTCACCGTCTGCACACTGATCAACTCTGCCTGAAATGACACGTTTTACCATACCCATGATATGATCGCGGATGTTTTCACCCTCAAGCACCTTTCTGCGCTCTTTGTATATCATATCACGCTGAACATTCATAACATCGTCATACTGAATAACGTTCTTTCTTATGTCGAAGTTCTTGCCCTCAACTCGTTTCTGCGAATTTTCTATGGTATTGGAAAGCAGATTTGCCGCGATCGGCACATCTTCGTCCATATTGAGTTTGCTGACTATTCCCTGTATCCTGTCACCGCCGAAAAGTCTCATAAGGTCATCTTCAAGCGAGATGAAGAATTTCGATTCACCGGGGTCTCCCTGTCTGCCTGCGCGTCCGCGAAGCTGATTATCTATACGGCGGCTTTCATGGCGCTCTGTACCCACGATATAAAGACCGCCCGCTTCTCTGACCTTCTCAGCCTCAGCCTCTATTCCTGCCTTAAATTCAGAATAGTAGCGTTCAAACGCCTCTCTAATACCGATAATTTCTTCATCATCGGTTTCGCCGTGCGCATTCGCCTCTTTTATCAGATATTCCTCATAACCCTCTTTACGGAGTTTTTCAAGCGCCATAAATTCAGCGTTACCGCCGAGTATGATGTCAGTACCGCGTCCTGCCATATTTGTGGCAATCGTGACCGAGCCTTTTTTACCTGCCTGCGCAACTATCTCGGCTTCTCTTTCATGGTGTTTTGCATTGAGAACATTGTGCTTTATACCTTTTGCTTTAAGCAATTTTGAGAGCAGTTCCGACTTTTCGATAGAAACCGTACCTACAAGCACAGGCTGACCTTTTGCATAACACTGTTCAACCTGTCTTACTACTGCTTCATATTTTGCTTTTAAGGTAGTATAAACTTCGTCATTGTGGTCCTTTCTGACCATTGGTTTATTTGTAGGAATTTCGACAACATCAAGAGAATATATAGCCCGAAATTCCTCTTCCTCGGTGAGGGCTGTACCAGTCATACCCGAAAGTTTGTCATAAAGACGGAAGAAGTTCTGGAATGTAATGGTCGCAAGAGTCTTGCTCTCACTCTGTACCATAACATTTTCTTTCGCCTCTATCGCCTGATGAAGACCCTGATTATAACGCCTGCCAATCATAAGACGGCCTGTGAATTCGTCAACTATGATTATTTCACCGTCACGTACAACATAGTCGACATCACGCTTCATAACGCCGTTTGCCTTGAGCGCCTGATTTACATAGTGATTAAGTTCTGCATTCTCCTGGTCGGAATAGTTTTCAACGCCGAAAAAGCGTTCCGCCTTTTCAACGCCCTTAGGAGTCAGACTTGCACTTTTTGCCTTTTCATCGACAAAGTAATCATATCTGTCATCTTCAATGAATTCCTTTTTGTTTTCTTCGGTGATATAAAGCACACGGCAGGTCTTTGCAAACTGATCTGCCTTCTTGTACATATCCGAAGAATCGTCGCCCTTACCCGATATGATAAGCGGCGTTCTCGCCTCGTCTATAAGTATTGAGTCAACCTCGTCAACGATGGCAAAGTTGTGACCGCGCTGTACCATCTGCTCCTTACGGACCACCATATTGTCACGCAGATAGTCAAAACCGTACTCGTTGTTTGTGCCGAAGGTTATGTCGGCATCGTATGCCGCTTTTTTATCCTCTACCCCGTGTACGACAAGGCCTACCGTAAGTCCCAGATATTTGTATACTTTTCCCATCCACTCGCTGTCACGCTTTGCAAGATAGTCATTGACCGTGACAATGTGAACCCCCTTACCCGAAAGCGCATTGAGGTATGCAGGAAGCGTTGCCACAAGTGTTTTACCTTCACCTGTCTTCATTTCCGCAATTCTTCCCTGATGAAGTACGATACCGCCGATTATCTGTACACGGTAATGCTTCATTCCGAGCACTCTCCACGCCGCTTCACGGACGGTTGCAAAAGCCTCGGGCAATATGTCATCAAGTGTCTCGCCTGATAAAAGCCTGTCCTTGAGCAGAGAAGTCTGCTTTCTAAGTTCATCATCACTCATTGAAGCATAATTCTCTTCAAGTGCAATGACCTTGTCCGCAATACTCTCGACCTTTTTGACTTCACGGCTGCTGTATGTGCCGAACACTTTACTGATAAGTCCCATTAAATATCTCCTTTTACAAAATTAACTAATATATATAATATAACAATTATCTTTCAATTACAAACATATTTATATAAGTTTAAGAATTATTCATTTGTCTATAGTGGAGTTTTATGGTAGACTTAAGCGGGTGATACATATGAATAAACTCAACATTGTTTTGTACGAGCCTGAAATACCTCAGAATACAGGCAACATTTCCCGCACATGCGCCGCAACAGGCACTTCGCTTCATCTGATAAAACCCCTGGGGTTTTCAATTGATGATAAGCATTTAAAAAGAGCAGGGCTTGACTATTGGCATCTGCTTGATTTGCATATCTACGAGAATATAGAAGAGTTTTACTCAAAAAATGACGGTCAGTTTGTCTACACTTCCACAAAGGCGGGCAAAATACATTCCGATATGACATACGAAGGTAATGTATACCTCTTTTTCGGTCCCGAAACAAGAGGGCTTCCCGAAGAAATCATACTCAAAAATATTGATAATTCCGTCCGTCTGCCCATGATAGCAGATGCCCGTTCCCTCAACCTGTCAAATACAGTTGCAGTATGTGTGTACGAGGTGCTTCGTCAGTGGGATTATGAGGATTTGCAAAACAGAGGAAAGTTTTCCCTTAGCAAGGATTGACATTCCTTTAACAATAATATAAAATACAAGGTGGTTTATTAATAAAATTTATTATAAAGGAGTTACGCAAAATGTTAAACAAGAAAAATGTTGAAGACATCAATGTTTCAGGCAAAAGAGTTCTTTGCCGTTGTGACTTCAATGTTCCGCTCAAGGACGGAAAAATCACAAATGACAAGAGAATAAGAGAGTCTCTTAAGACTATCAAGTATCTTCTTGACAACAATGCAAAGCTCATCCTCTGCAGCCATCTCGGCAAGCCGAAGAACGGTCCCGAAGAGAAGTTTTCTCTCGCTCCCGTTGCCGTAAGACTTTCCGAACTTCTTGGCAAGAATGTTGTATTTGCAAACGACGATGAGGTTGTAGGCGAAAATGCAAAGAAGGCTGTTGCCGAAATGAAGGACGGCGACATCGTTCTTCTCCAGAACACACGTTTCAGAAAAGAAGAGACAAAGAATCTTGAACCTTTCAAGAGCGAACTTGCTTCACTCGCAGATGTATTCGTAATGGATGCATTCGGTTCATCACACCGTGCACACTGCTCAACAGTTGGTATTACAGAATACGTTAAGGAAACTGCCGTAGGTTACCTTATGGAAAAAGAGATCATGTATCTCGGCAATGCTGTTGAAGATCCCAAGCGTCCTTTCGTTGCTATTCTCGGCGGCGCTAAGGTTGCAGACAAACTTACAGTTATCGAAAACCTTCTCGAAAAGGTTGACACGCTCATCATCGGCGGCGGTATGGCTTACACATTTGTAAAGGCTCAGGGCGGCAGTGTCGGCACATCACTTGTTGATAATGAAAAAATTGACTACTGTAAGGAAATGCTTGCAAAGGCTGAAGCAAAGGGCGTTAAACTCCTTCTCCCCGTTGATACAGCTATCACAGGCTCATTCCCCGATCCCATCGATGCCCCTGTAGAAATCGACTTCTGCAAGACATCAGAGATCCCCGATGACAAGATGGGCCTTGACATCGGTCCCAAGACAATGGAAATCTTTGCATCTGCTGCAAAGGAAGCTAAGACTGTTGTATGGAACGGTCCTATGGGCGTATTTGAAAACCCCGTTCTTGCAAAAGGTACTATCGCAGTTGCACAGGCACTTGCTGATTCCGATGCTGTTACCATCATCGGCGGCGGCGATTCTGCTGCTGCAGCAGAATCACTCGGTTTTGCTGACAGAATAACTCACATTTCAACAGGCGGCGGTGCTTCACTCGAATATCTTGAAGGTAAAGAACTTCCCGGTATCGTTGCAATAGAAAGCAAATAAGGAGAACGAAAATGAAAAAAGACGTAAGAAAAGCAATCATTGCAGGTAACTGGAAAATGAACAAGACTCCTGCTGAAGCAATCGAACTTATCGATGCTATAAAGCCCCTCGTAAAGGATGCTGACTGTGAAGTTATCGTAGGCGTTCCCTATGTATGCCTTCCTGCAGCAGTTGAAGCTGTAAAGGGTTCAAACATCAAGGTTTCCGCTGAAAATGTTCACTGGGCTGAAAGCGGTGCATATACAGGTGAGATCTCAGTTCCCATGCTCAAGGCTGTAGGCGCAGAGTATGTTATCATCGGTCACAGCGAAAGAAGACAGTATTTCGGTGAAACAGACGAAACAGTAAATCTTCGCACAAAGGCTGCACTTGCAGGCGGTCTTAAGGTTATCCTCTGTGTAGGCGAACTTCTTGCAGAGAGAGAACAGGGTATCACATTTGAAACAGTTTCAAAACAGATAAAGATAAACCTCGCAGGCGTTTCGGGCGAAGATGTAAAGAACAATGTCATCATCGCTTACGAACCCGTATGGGCAATCGGCACAGGTAAAACTGCTACAAGCGACCAAGCTGAAGAAGTTAACGCATACATCAGAAGCGTTATTGCAGGCCTTTACAGTGAAGAAGTTGCCGAAGGTACAACAATTCAGTACGGCGGTTCTATGAATGCAGGCAATGCTGACGAACTTCTTTCAAAGGTAAATGTTGACGGCGGTCTCATCGGCGGCGCTTCACTCAAGCCGGGTGACTTTGCGGCAATCGTTGCAGCAGCAAGCAAATAAGAGGTACATTCAGAATGAAAAAACCTTTACTTTTGATGATACTTGACGGTTACGGAATGAACGATGCGGGTGACTTCAATGCCATTTATAAGGCAAAGACACCTGTTATGGATTCACTCATGGCATCATGCCCCGTCACAACACTTGAGGCTTCGGGTATGGCAGTCGGTCTTCCCGAAGGTCAGATGGGTAATTCCGAAGTCGGTCACACAAATATCGGTGCCGGCCGTGTGGTTTATCAGGAACTTACGAGAATAACAAAAGAAATAGATGACGGCACATTTTTTGAGAATGAGGCACTTGTCAAAGCATATGAAAATGCTAAAAATTCAGGCGGTGCCATTCACTTTATGGGACTTCTGTCTGACGGCGGTGTACATTCGCACAACTACCACCTCTATGCCCTCATCGAGATGGCAAAGAAGTTTGGCTTGGAAAAAGTGTATGTTCACGGTATTCTCGACGGTCGTGACGTCTCCCCCACTTCAGGTGTGGACTTTGTTGCTGAACTCCAAGACAAGATGAAAGAAATCGGCGTCGGCAAGATTGCAACGCTCACAGGCAGATATTATGCTATGGACCGTGACAACAGATGGGAACGTGTTGAAAAGGCGTACAGCGCGTTCGTATACGGCGAAGGTGTAGAAAATACAGATGCAGTTGATGCTGTTAAAAAGTCATATGCAGAAGAAGTTACAGATGAGTTTGTTCTTCCCGTCGTATGTGATAAAAACGGTACGATAAAGAGCGGTGACTCGGTTGTATTCTTCAACTTCCGTCCCGACCGTGCAAGAGAAATTACACGCACATTTGTTGACGATGACTTTGCAGGATTTGAAAGACGCAGCGGCAGACAGAAGGTGCATTATGTATGTTTCACACAGTATGATGCATCTATGCCCAATGTCGATGTTGCCTTCAAGCCGCAGAGTCTTGATAACACACTCGGTCAGTATCTTGCTGACAACGGCAAGACACAGCTTCGAATTGCCGAAACAGAAAAATATGCTCATGTAACATTCTTCTTTAACGGCGGCGTTGAAACAGTCAGCGAGGGTGAGGACAGAGTTCTCGTAAACTCCCCCAAGGTCGCAACCTACGACCTTCAGCCTGAAATGAGCGCTCCCGAAGTATGTGAAAAGTGTGTTGAAAACATAAAGAGCGGCAAGTATGACGTCATCATACTCAACTACGCAAACTGCGACATGGTTGGTCACACAGGTGTGTTTGAAGCAGCAGTCAAGGCAGTTGAAACAGTCGATACATGCGTAGGCAAGGTTGTTGATGCAGTCAAGGAAATGGGCGGCATAACA
Organism: Feifaniaceae bacterium; assembly: GCA_045538835.1. GTDB lineage: Bacteria > Bacillota > Clostridia > Oscillospirales > Feifaniaceae > RGIG6165. The sequence continues at coordinate 68,613 of JAZQEF010000002.1, forward strand.
CTTATTACTGCTGACCACGGCAATGCCGATTTTATGTTCAACCCCGACGGTTCACCCTTCACGGCGCACACAACAAATCCGGTTCCCTTTATCGTAGTGGGCAAGGATTGCAAACTTCGTGAAGGCGGCAAACTCTGCGACATCGCACCGACAATGCTTAAGATACTGGGTCTTCCCCAGCCTTCCGAAATGTCAGGCAAAAGCATTATAATGTAATAATTACAAGAAGTCGCAGTTATACTGTGACTTCTTTATTATAGCGTTCTTACAATACGAATAACTTGACAACATTTCTTTGTTATTATAAAATTTAATAAAGTATTTACTTTGCAAAAGAAATAAAGGAGAACATAGTTATGGCATATTGTAAGAATTGTGGAAGAGAAATTGATAATAACGCTATTAGGTGTCCCGATTGCGGCACTGCACAGCACAACGTACCCGTTTCTTATGACAACGGAGGTTTTGGTTGGGGTCTGCTCGGTTGTTGCATTCCGGTAGTTGGTTTGATTCTTTATCTCGTTTGGAAAGACACTAAACCCAACACTGCAAAAGCAGCAGGTATAGGCGCACTTGTTTCAGTTATCATCAGTGTATTATATTATATTGTCATTGCTGCTATAGGTGTCGGCGCAGGAATGATGTATTAATGAGTTGGATTTATAAGTGGTTGCCTATACTTTTCGGCTGCCACTGTAAAGACGAACGTTCTTTCCATTATCACGGAAAGGCATTCCCCATCTGTTCCAGATGCACGGGTGAACTTGCGGGAATGCTCATATCGGCAGTATGTAGTTTTTTCATTCGTCCTACCGTAATCGTTTCTATCATAATGATGCTTCCTATGGTAGCCGACGGTTTTATTCAAATGAAAACATCGTATGAGAGCACAAATTTTCGACGTGCAGTAACAGGTTTTTTATTTGGTTATGCACTTATTGTATTGTTTTATACATCAACTATAACTGCCTATAAGTTCGGTTTTAATTTAGTACAAAAATAGCAAGTCGTTACGACTTGCTATTTTTTATATACCAAATGCCTTGCCGACAAAATTTACAAGTATGCAGGAGACTATACCAAAAGCGGTTGGTAACAGTGCAGCAACAAGTGTCCACTTTATGCTGCCCGTTTCTTTTTTTACGGTTATGAGGGATGTTGAACATGGCCAGTGCATCAGAGAGAAGAGCAGTACACATATCGCTGTAAGCGGTGTCCAGCCATTTTGAATAAAAAGAGTTTTCATTGCCCCCGTTCCAAGTGACGCCAGAGTACCCTCTGCCGTATATGCCATAATCATTATCGGTGCCACTATCTCATTGGCGGGAAACCCTAAAATAAAAGCAATTAAAATAACGCCGTCGAGCCCCATAAGTTTTCCGAGCGGATCAAGAAATTCTGAAATGAGAGAGAGCAGGCTCATATCCCCTACCATAACATTTGCCATAATCCATATGACAAGTCCGGCAGGTGCCGCAACTGCAACTGCTCTGCCTAAAACAAAAACCGTTCTGTCGAGTACCGAGCGGATTATGACCTTGCCTATCTGCGGCTTTCTGTAAGGCGGAAGTTCAAGCGTAAAAGATGAGGGTACACCTTTTAAAAGCGTCTTTGAAAGCAGTTTTGTCGCCGCAAAGGTCATTCCTACCGACAGAAGTATAACTCCCGTCATTATCAGCGCAGATATGGCAGACGAAAACATTCCGCTGCCGACTAAAAACACCGTTATCATGGTTATTATAAGCGGAAACCTGCCGTTGCAGGGAACAAAACTGTTTGTCAGTATTGCAAGCAGTCTTTCTCTGGGTGAATCTATTATTCTGCATCCCATTATGCCGACAGCATTACAACCAAAGCCCATACACATGGTAAGCGACTGCTTGCCGCAAGTGTTGCAGCACTTGAAAGGTTTATCGAGATTGTATGCCACTCTCGGCAGGTATCCGACATCTTCAAGCAGTGTAAATAGAGGAAAGAATATAGCCATCGGCGGCAGCATCACTGAAACCACCCATGCAAGCACTCTGTATATGCCAAACACAAGCGCATCACACAGCACATTCGGCAATCCGATACTAATCAAAAAAACGTATATTTTATCCTGTAGGAAAAAGAGTCCTTGCGACAACAGTCCCGACGGATAATTTGCCCCCTCCATCGTTATCCAGAATATGAGCGCAAGCATAGCAATCATTATGGGATAACCTATTATCTTGCTTGTGAGAATTTTATCTATTTTTTTATCTCTCGGACTGTATTTATGCTGATTGTATACCACAGCGCCGTCACATATCTCTTCAGCCTTTGCCACAATGCTTGAAACTATCATATCTTTTAGTTTGTCGCCGTCTATCCCCTTTTGCCTGAGTTCATTTCGTATATCAGAGGCAAGTTTTTTTAAATTGCTGTCAGCGCCTGCAATATTGTTTATAAGGTCTTCATCACCCTCAAGCAGTCGGAGCGCAGTCCAGCGCTTGCTATTTTTATTATCAAGTAAGGGAGAGAGTTTTTCTATCGCCTCTTCAATTTCTGCAGGATATTTTATTTCTACGCTATCATACGCCAAATTTTCATCAAGTGCAGATATGACTTTATCTATGCTTTTTTTATCTCTCGCCACAGTTTGTATTACGGGAACACCGAGTCTTTCTTCTATTTTCTTCACATCAATATCTATGTGTTTTCTTTTTGCCTCATCTGCAAGGTTTAAGCATACTATCACTCTTCTGCCCGTTTCCATTATCTGTAAAACGAGATTTAAATTTCTCTCAAGGCAGGTCGAATCGCACACGACCACAACAGCATCAGGTCTGCCGAAACATATAAAATCACGGGCGACCTCCTCCTCCGCAGAGTGCGCCATAAGTGAATAGGTTCCCGGAATATCCACAAATATGTAATTTTTATGGCGTCCTGCGGCATTTGACACCGTCTTCCCTGCCCAGTTGCCCGTATGCTGTTTCATGCCTGTCAGCGCATTAAACAGCGTGCTCTTTCCGACATTCGGATTGCCTGCAAGCGCTACGACCTTGTCACCAGGTCTTGCCTTTATGTTAATACTCACCGTATCACCTCTTTACGAGAATGTTCTTACAATCCTCTGACCGAAGCGCAATGACTGCACCTCTGATCAGAAATGCTGACGGATCGCCGCAGGGACTTCTTCCCACACACTCCACACGAGTATTTTCAACAAGACCCATATCAAGCAGACGGCGGCGCATACTGTCACTTGACTTAAGAGCGCACACCGTTACCGTTTCGCCCACATTTATATCACTGAGATTCATCGCGCAAGTACTCCTTATATTCATGTTTCCAAAACATACTATTCCGCCTGCACCCCCTGTGTTACGAAAATGAAAAAGCACTTAAGTTTCCTTAAGTGCTTTTCTGGTGAAGATAGGTGGACTTGAACCACCGACCCCCTGCATGTCAAGCAGGTACTCTAACCAACTGAGCTATACCTTCTTATAAAAAGTGTCGGAGCTGATTTTTCAGTTCCGACACTTTGGCGGAGAAGACGAGATTCGAACTCGTGCGCCGGTTTCCCGACCTACACCCTTAGCAGGGGCGCCTCTTCGGCCATACTTGAGTACTTCTCCATGCCCGAATCACATTTGTGATCATTTAATTGTTCAGTCAAACAGACTGCCATATTATTTTATAAGAATATTGCACTTATGTCAAGTACAAATTGAAATTTATTCTTCTGTGTTGAAGAAAGTTTGCTTTAGTTGTATAATGTGGCTGTAAAGGAGGGATTATCATGTCCTCTGCTCAGAGCAGAAACTCAAATATTGATGCTCTGCGTGTCATCGCAGCGCTCGGTGTTGTATTTATTCATGCCGCTTCATCAGCAGAAACATTTCCCTTTGCTTTGATAAATGCGATCACACGCTTTTCCGTGCCCGTATTCTTTATGATAAGCGGTTATTTTATGCTGAATAAAGAATACTCTGTTAAAAGAATCTTAAGTAAGTCCGTACGGCTGCTGCTTCTCATGCTCGGCTGGTCGACTGTCTACTGCATAGTAAATACACTTACTAATCCGCCGCAGGCCTTCTCTGCCATAGGTACTTTAAAAGAGATACTGCTCGGTCCCGTACATTTCTGGTATTTTTATGCGGCTATCGCCGTATACCTTATAACTCCTCTGCTTTCCGTATTCTGCAGAAATGCCGACAAACAGACATACAGATACATTCTTGTCCTGCTGTTTATTTTAGGTTGTGTCGTGAATATCATACTTATGACATCACTCTTTCCGACTTTGGAAGAAATATTACAGAAAGCCAAATTTTCGCCTCAGACAGGCTTTGTGTTCTGTTATCTGCTGGGCGGCTATGTCAATAGGTTTTCGCTATCATCACACGAGCGTTCCGCCTCTGTTTTCAGCGGTCTTGTCGGCGTAGTAATATCGCTATCCGCCATATTGCTTCTGAACACATACTTCCCCGAATATTCAAATATCGCAATAAGTTTTTTCTCCCCTGCCGTTATGGCTTCGGCAGTAATGATATTCTGTGCGGCGGAACACACAGACAAATTCAGCAAAATTGCTGTTCTTGCGCCTTATACACTCGGGATATACATACTGCACATTCTGGTGCTGACTTATATATCTCAGCCGCTTTTCTCTTTTATGCAGTACAAAGGCTTTCTTTATGTCACAGCAAATGCACTCTTCACTTTTGCGGTGTCCCTGCTTTGCTCTTATATACTCAAAAAAATACCGTTTACCAAAAAGTTAATATAAAAAACACATCGGAAAATTCCGATGTGTTTTTTGTTTATTTAAAATATTTAACTGCCGCTTCAAAGAGACCGATGTTGTAATTGCCCTCAACATTCTTGTAGAGGTCTTTTCCGATTCTCTCACTGTGTCCCATCTTGCCGAGCACTCTGCCGTCGGGTGATGTAATACCCTCAATAGCATATACGCTGTCATTGGGATTGAAGAGTATATCACTTGTGGGGTTGCCCGAAAGATCAACATACTGTGTTGCAATCTGTCCGTTTTCAGCGAGTTTTTTCACAAGTTCGGGAGATGCAATAAAGCGTCCCTCACCGTGTGAAATCGGAACTGAATATATCTCACCGGGCTTTGTAAGTGCAAGCCAAGGAGATTTATTAGATGAAATCACCGTATCAACAATCCTCGACTGATGTCTGCGGATCGTGTTGAATGTAAGTGTGGGATCGTCTTCGTTTGTATCCACTATCTCACCGTAAGGCACAAGACCGAGTTTGATTATCGCCTGGAAGCCGTTACAGATACCGCACATAAGACCGTCTCTGTTCTTTAAGAGTTCGTTAGTTGCCTGTTTAACTGCGCCGTTTCTGAAGAATGCGGTTATGAATTTACCCGAACCATCAGGCTCATCACCGCCCGAGAAGCCGCCCGGAATAAAGATGACCTGTGACTTTTCGATGCGTTTTGCAAATTCATTTACAGACTCTGCAACTTTTGCCGCAGAAAGGTTGTTTATAACAAATATGTCGGGTTCGCCGCCAGCAGTCATAACTGCCTTTGCAGTATCAAATTCACAGTTTGTGCCGGGGAATACAGGAATGAGCACCTTGGGTTTTGCAACCTTTATTGCAGGTGACGGATAGTTCTTTGCTTCGTAAGCAAATTTTTCTACTGTATCAGTACCTTGTTTTGAATTGCAGGGATATACACTCTCAAGTTTTTCTTCATATATTTTCTGAAGTTCACAAAGTGAAACACTTTCGTTACGGTAAGTTATGCTCTGTTCATCCGTTGTAAAGCCAAGAAGCATACCTTCATCAGTATCATCCGAAACCTCAAGAACAAATGATCCGTATGAGTAACCGAAGATATCATCAAGCGTAAGATTTCCGTCATACGCGAAGCCTATTCTGTTACCGAGCGCCATCTTCATAACAGCCTCTGCAACACCGCCGTATGTGGGCGTATAAGCCGCATATACCTTGCCCGCTCTCATAAGAGTTGTAACTTCGTTATAAACTTCTATCTGTGATTTTGCATCAGGCAGACCGTTGTCTTTAAGTACGGGAGAAAGCATTATCACTTTGTGACCGCCCTCTTTGAATTCGGGCGAGATGACTTCCCCGCTCTTACCTGTCGTAACTGCAAAGGACACGAGTGTAGGCGGAACATCGATATTTTCAAAAGTACCGCTCATCGAGTCCTTACCGCCGATAGATGCGATGCCGAAATCAAGTTGTGCATCAAATGCGCCGAGAAGCGCCGCAAGGGGTTTGCCCCAGCGCTTAGCATCCTTACCCGGTCTTTCAAAATACTCTTGGAAAGTCAAATAGACATCACTGTAATCTGCGCCTGCCGCAATGAGTTTCGAAACCGATTCAACAACGGCAAGATATGCGCCGTGATACTGGTTCTTTTCCATGATGAAAGGATTGTAACCCCATGCCATAAACGAGCATGTGTCGGTGTGCGACTTTTCAACCGACACCTTGTGCACCATCGCCTGAATAGGCGTCTGCTGATACTTGCCGCCAAAGGGCATAAGCACCGTATTTGCGCCGATAGTTGAGTCAAATCTCTCGGAAAGTCCTCTCTTTGAACATACATTGAGGTCATCTGCAAGGGCTTTATAATCTTCTGTGAAGTTTGTAAAGCCTGTCTTTTTATAATCTTTCGTGCCGGCGGGTGTGGCATCAATATGCTTTTCTGCGCCGTTTGAGTTTAAGAACTCTCTTGAAAGGTCTACAATGTTCTTGCCGTTCCAGTTCATAACAAGTCTGGGTGACTCGGACACCTTCGCAACAACAGTTGCTTCAAGATTTTCCGCATCGGCAAGTTCCATAAAGCGAGCGGCATCTTTTTCCGCAACAACGACAGCCATTCTCTCCTGGCTTTCGCTTATAGCAAGTTCTGTACCGTCAAGACCGTCATATTTCTTAGGCACTGCATTAAGGTCAATTTCAAGACCGTCTGCAAGTTCGCCTATCGCAACGGATACACCGCCTGCACCAAAGTCGTTACAACGCTTGATAAGCAGCGTTGCTTCTTTATTTCTGAACAGACGCTGAAGTTTTCTCTCCTCAGGGGCATTACCCTTCTGAACTTCTGCGCCGCAGCTTTCAAGAGATGAAAGTGTATGCGATTTTGATGAGCCTGTTGCACCGCCGCAACCGTCTCTGCCCGTTCTTCCGCCGAGGAGAATAACTATATCTCCCGGAAGAGGACATTCGCGTCTTACATTTTCTGCAGGTGCCGCACCAATAACAGCGCCTATTTCAAGACGTTTTGCAACATAACCGTCGTGATAGAGTTCATCTACCTGACCTGTTGCAAGACCTATCTGGTTCCCGTATGAAGAATAACCTGCCGCCGCAGTAGTAACTATCTTTCTCTGCGGAAGTTTACCCTTAAGTGTTTCGCTTACGGGTTTAAGCGGATCTGCCGCGCCTGTTACACGCATAGCCGCATATACATAACTTCTTCCCGAAAGCGGATCTCTGATAGCGCCGCCTATACAGGTCGCCGCGCCGCCAAAAGGCTCGATCTCAGTGGGATGATTGTGTGTTTCATTCTTAAAGAGAAGTAACCAATCTTCTTCTTTGCCCTCGACATTTACCTTTATTTTAACTGTGCAGGCATTTATTTCTTCACTTTCATCGAGATTTGGAAGTTTACCCTGTGTCTTCAAAAGTTTTGTGGCAAGAGTTGCAATATCCATAAGATTTATCGGCTTTGTTCTGCCGAGTTCATCTCTGATTGCAAGATATCTGTCATATGATTTCTGCAGATCTGCGTCTTCAAAACGGACATTGTCTATTGTAGTTAAAAATGTTGTGTGACGGCAGTGGTCCGACCAATATGTGTCTATCATACGTATCTCAGTAATTGTGGGATCACGCTTTTCGCTTCTGAAATAGTTCTGACAGAAAGCAATATCGTCATCATCCATTGCAAGCCCGTACTTCTTTACAAAGTCGGATAGTCCCTGCTTGTCAAGTTCATTGAAACCGTCAAGTGTTTCAACTGTTGTAGGAAGTTCATACTTCATTTTGAGAGTTTCGGGCTTTTCAAGTTTTGCCTCCCTGCTCTCTACAGGATTTATTACATATTTCTTGATAGTTTCAACATCGTCAGCAGTAAGTTCTCCCTCAAGGATGTACACCTTTGCAGTACGTACATCAGGTCTGTCCACCTGCGCAATAAGCTGAATGCACTGCGCGGCAGAGTCTGCCCTCTGGTCAAACTGACCGGGCAGATATTCTACTGCAAATACCTTTCCGTTTACATCAAGTTCACTGTATGTATTATCTACCTGCGGTTCGGAGAAAACTGCGCCTACCGCATAATCAAAGAGTTCTTTGTCGATATTCTCAACATCGTATCTGTTTACTATCCTCACATCTGTGAGCGACGAAACCCCTAAAAGAGTTTTTACATCGTTTTTTAGTGCTGATGCTTCGGAAGCAAACTCTTTTTTCTTTTCAACATAAATTCTGTATACCATATTCACACCTCACTTGCCCAGAGCCTTGAGCGCACGCGCGCCTATATCGCTTCTCTTGTATGAATTTTCAAAATGTACCTTTTCAGATTCGGCATATGCCTTTTTGATAGCCTCATCAAGCGTATCACCTTTTGCGACTACACCGAGCACACGACCGCCTGCGGTGACAAGTTTATCGCCTTTACACTTTGCTCCTGCATAGTATATCTCTGCCTCTAAACCGTCATCTGTCGTTATTTCAAAGCCTGAGTCATATTTCTGAGGATAACCCTTTGATGCCATAACCACGCATACTGCATTTTTGTTTTCAAACTCAACTTCACTCTCTGCAAGTGTGCCTTCGCGGCACGCCATCATAACTGTGAGCAGGTCACTTTTAAGAAGCGGAAGCACTACCTGTGTTTCGGGATCGCCAAAACGGCAGTTATATTCTATAACTTTAGGACCGTTCTCGGTAAGCATAAGACCGAAGTAGAGACAGCCCTTAAAAGGTCTGCCCTCTTCATTCATCGCATTGACGGTAGGAAGGAAAATTTCTTTCATACATCTGTCTGCAATGTCTGCCGTATAGTAGGGGTTTGGCGCCACTGTGCCCATGCCGCCTGTATTAAGACCTTTGTCATTGTCAAGAGCACGCTTATGGTCCATAGACGAAACCATAGGCTTTACCGTCTTTCCGTCTGTAAAAGCAAGCACGGATACTTCGGGACCGGCGAGAAATTCCTCAATAACAACTTTGCTTCCGCTCTCACCAAACACCTTGTCCTGCATCATGGACTTTACTGCATTGTGTGCATCTTCTCTTGTTTCCGCAATCACAACGCCTTTGCCGAGTGCAAGACCGTCAGCCTTGACAACTGTCGGTATCGGTGCTTCTTCTATATAGGCAAGTGCCTCATTCATGTCTGTAAAGGTTTTATACTTTGCAGTTGGAATGTTGTATTTTGCCATAAGGTCTTTCGAAAAAGCCTTGCTTCCCTCAATAATTGCCGCATTTGCATGGGGACCAAAGCATTTGATCCCCTCTTTTTCAAGTGCATCCACGCAACCGAGCACCAGCGGATCATCGGGTGCGACAACTGCAAAATCAATATCATTCATCTTTGCAAAATCGACGATAGCATCAATATCCTTTGCGCCGATATCTACACACTCGGCATCCTGCGCGATACCGCCGTTTCCCGGAAGTGCGTATATCTTTTCTACCTTTTTATTCTCTTTTAATTTCTTTATTATAGCGTGTTCACGACCGCCGCCGCCGACTACGATAAGTTTCATATCTTTTCTCCTTAAGCAGTAGTGCCAATATTAATGATGGAAAAGTCTCATTCCCGTGAATGCCATAGCCATACCAAATCTGTTACAGGTTTCGATAACCTGGTCATCACGGACTGAGCCTCCCGGCTGGGCAATGTATGTGACTCCGCTCTTCTTCGCGCGTTCAATGTTGTCACCAAACGGGAAGAATGCATCTGAGCCAAGTGAAACACCTGTTATCGCATCAAGATATTTTCTCTTTTCTTCCTTTGTAAGTTCTGCAGGGCACTCTGTAAAATAGTTCTGCCAGATTCCCTCAGCAAGAACATCTTCACTGGAATCGGAGATATATACATCTATACAGTTATCTCTGTCAGGTCTGCCAAGTTCGGGTTTAAACGGCAGAGAGAGCACTTTGGGGTGTTTGCGAAGATGCCAGTTGTCAGCCTTCTGTCCCGCAAGACGTGTGCAGTGAATTCTCGACTGCTGACCTGCGCCAACACCGATAGCCTGTCCGTCATATGCATAGCATACCGAGTTTGACTGTGTATATTTAAGTGTAATAAGTGAGATTATAAGGTCTCTCTTTGCAGCTTCTGTAAGCGTTTTATTATCGGTAACTACCGTTTCAAGTAAAGACTCATCGATTTTGAAATTATTTCTGCCCTGTTCAAATGTAATACCAAAAACCTGCTTACACTCTTTCTCGGCAGGAACATAATTTTCATCAATTTTAATTATGTTGTAATTGCCCTTTTTCTTGGATTTAAGTATTTCAAGTGCTTCGGGGTCATATCCCGGTGCAATGACACCGTCGGAAACCTCGCGTTTTATAAGTTTTGCCGTTGTGACATCACACACATCGGAGAGCGCTATCCAGTCACCAAAAGATGACATTCTGTCGGTACCTCTCGCCCTCGCGTAAGCGCAGGCAAGCGGTGACTCGTCAAGACCTTCAATATCGTCAACAAAACAAGCTTTTTTCAAATCTTCCGACATCTTTGTGCCGATTGCCGCTGATGTGGGACTGACGTGCTTGAAAGAAGTTGCGCAAGGCATACCCAGTGCCTCTTTAAGTTCTTTTACAAGCTGCCATGAATTGAATGCATCAAGGAAATTTATGTATCCGGGTCTGCCGCAAAGTATCTCTATAGGAAGCTCTGCGCCGTTTTCCATATATATTCTTGAGGGTTTCTGATTTGGATTACATCCGTATTTAAGTTCAAATTCCTTCATTTTTATCCTCACTTATTCTTATTGATAATTCTCTCATCTACTTCTTTGCTATCAAGATTTATATATCTTACGCAAAGAGAAATTTTATTTTCATCATCAAGAACATTCCACAGATTATCGGTAAATTCATCTATGCAGTTAACTGTCTGTATAGCCTCGGGTTCACCTGAGAATGAGGGAAGCGGATTTCCGTCACACTCATAAGTGTGTATAAAATGTCCCTTTCCTGCAATCGGAGCATAGTCATATGTAAATCTGTTGCAGCAGGTGCCGGCTTTATCAGCGCTCTTTAAAATGCTCATCTTGTATTTATAGGCGCCGTCAAATGTCATCAATGCAGAAATTCTGGGGGTAAAATTCGGCTCATCAGGTTCAAACTCTCTTGTGAGAAGCGCCTCTTCAAAAGACTGTCCCTTAGCGAGGAAATCATATACCGTATCCGTCTGATCGCCGTTTGTTACAATGACAGAATCGTCGATGCTTCTTATCGCATTGTAGATTATGAGCGATGGATCTGACAAAAGACTTTCATCAAATGCTTTTGTATAGAGATCTCCGTTTTCTCTCTTTGCAAACACTCTGTTGCGGCTGTTTACGCTCCTGCCCATTATAAAATATGCCGCTACGGCATTTTTACCGTCGGGAGTAAGACCGACCATTATGCCTCTGCCGGGATAACTGTTGCCCGACAAAGCCTTTTCAACACTTATACACATATTATTTTTCCTTTCTTATTTTTGCAGATACAAGTTCAACTGCACGTGGCAGTATCTTCCATTCTGCCTGTTCCATAACACGCTTCTGCAAGATTTCAGGGGTATCGCCTTTTCTTATTGCAACACTTTTCTGCAGTATTATTTCACCGCCGTCCGGAATCTCATTGACAAAATGTACTGTCGCGCCAGTCACCTTTACACCGTATTCAAGCGCCGCTTCATGTACGCGAAGTCCGTAATAACCCTTTCCGCAGAATGACGGAATCAGTGATGGGTGGACATTTATTATTCTCTTATCGTATTTTGCGGTGAAAGCTGCGCTCAGTATACTCATAAAACCCGCAAGAACTATAAGTTCAGCGCCGCAGTTATCAAGTGCGTCAATAAGTTTCTTTTCAAAGTCAGCCTGTTTTGCACAGTCTTTTTTGAGAACGGTATATGTTTCAATTCCTGCTTTTTTCGCCCTTTCAAGCGCATATGCGCCGCTGTTGTTTGAAATGACCGCAACTATCTCACCGCTTTTGATGATACCGCTTTTTACAGCATCAATAATCGCCTGGAGATTAGTTCCGCCACCCGATACGAGAACTGCGATCTTGGTTTTTAGCATAATATCACGCCCTCGTCAGAAGCAGTAACTTCACCGAGTATATAGGCATCTTCGCCGTTTGCTTTAAGTATCTCAAGAGCCTTGTCAGCATCTTCCTTAGCGACAACTACGCTCATACCGACACCCATATTATAGGTGTTGAACATATCTCTTTCAGGAATACCACCCTGCTTTGCAATGAGTTCAAATATAGGAAGAACTTTTACTGCGCTCTTCTCTATTTTTGCCGACATTCCCTTCGGAAGTGAACGGGGCATATTTTCATAGAAACCGCCGCCTGTTATGTGTGATACCGCTTTGACCTTTACACTGTCAAAGAGCGCAAGCATAGGCTTTACGTATATCTTTGTGGGAGTGAGCAGAGTTTCACCTACCGACTTGCCCGAGAGGAAGTCTACAGGCTTTTTAATGTCTGCATTTTCCACATCAAAAACTTTTCTTACAAGTGAAAATCCGTTTGAATGAACACCGCTTGAGGGAAGAGCGATCATAACATCGCCTGCCTTGACGCTGTTTCTGTCGAGCACCTTATCTTTATCGACAACGCCTACAGAGAAACCTGCAAGGTCATACTCATCTTCGGGATAGAAACCGGGCATTTCAGCAGTTTCACCGCCGATAAGTGCCGCACCCGACATAACACAACCGTCAGCAACACCCGATACTATTGATGCGATTCTCTCGGGAACATTCTTTCCGCAAGCAATATAGTCAAGGAAAAAGAGGGGTTTTGCACCGCAGCATATAATATCATTTACACACATTGCAACACAGTCAATACCAACTGTGTCGTGCTTATCCATAATGAAAGCAAGTTTTAACTTTGTGCCGACACCGTCTGTTCCGCTGACTAAAACAGGCTTTGTTATACCCGTCATATCAAGTTCAAACAGACCGCCGAAGCCACCTATCGTAGAATCTGCGCCTGCCGTTATCGTTCTTGCGATATGCGCTTTCATAAGTTCAACAGCCTTATATCCTGCTGTTATATCAACACCAGCATTTTTATAACTTTCGCTAAAACTCTTCACTAATCGTTTCCTCCGTTTTCAGATATTTTCTTTTCAAATTTGCTCTTTTCCACGTTTTCGGGAACTTCTGTGGGATATTTTTCATCAAAGCATGCTGTGCAGAAGCCTTTACAGCCCTCACTGCAGGCAATTTTCTTTGTGTTTTCAAGACTTAAGAAGCCAAGACTGTCAACGCCTATCTTTTCTTTTATTTCATCTTGTGTAAAGTTGCAGGCAATAAGTCTCTTCTTTGAATCTATGTCCGTTCCGTAATAGCAAGGTGCTATAAACGGAGGTGCAGTTACCATCATATGTATCTCGGTCGCACCTGCATCTCTGAGAAGTTTTACTATTCTCGCGCAAGTCGTACCGCGAACGATAGAATCATCTATAAGCACAACTCTTTTACCTTTTACCGTTTCATATACGGGGTTGAGCTTAATGCGCACCTTATCTTCTCTGGACGCCTGTCCCGGTGAGATAAATGTTCTGCCTATGTATCTATTTTTTATAAGTCCCACACCGTAGGGAATACCCGACTGTCTTGAATATCCGATAGCCGCATCAAGTCCCGAGTCGGGAACGCCGATAACTATATCAGCCTCAACGGGATGTTCCATCGCAAGAAATGCACCTGCCTTAAGTCTCGCCTCATGAACGCTTGCACCGTCAATTACCGAATCAGGTCTTGCAAAGTAGATATATTCAAATACACAACTTGTCTGCTTTCTCTTGCCGCAATGGTCTCTGATACTTCTCGGACCGTCCTTATCAAATATCAGTATCTCACCCGGTTCGATATCTCTGACGATTTCTGCGCCTACCGCATGGAGTGCGCAACTTTCACTTGCAACAACATAACTTCCGTCTTCAGTCACACCGTAGCAGAGCGGTCTGAAACCCGCCTCATCCCTCGCCGCAATAAGTTTTGAGGGTGACATAACAACGAGCGAATACGCGCCTTCAAGTTTATTCATTGCACGATTTATCGCTTCTTCTATTGAGGGAGCAGTAAGTCTCTCTTTTATCACTTCATAAGCGATAACTTCCATATCACTTGTTGAGTGAAATATTGCACCGCCAAGTTCAAGTTCTTTTCTGAGTTTTGCTGAATTTGTCAGACAGCCGTTTTGCGCAAGAGCAAGTCTGCCCTTGACATGATTAACAACTACAGGCTGCGCATTTTCCACCGCGCCGGTTCCTGCCGCACCGTATCTTACATGGCCGAGTGCCATATTGCCCATACCGAGTTTTTGAAGTTTTTCCGCAGTGAAAACATCATTCACAAGACCGTTTTCCTTGTGTGTTGTGAACAGACCGTCATCATTGACAACGATACCGCAACTCTCCTGCCCTCTATGCTGGAGCGCAAACAGACCGTAATAAACGGAGGACGCCACATCTTCTGTCTGTTTTGAATAAATGCCGAATACACCGCATTCTTCTCTAAGTTTGCTCATTAAAATCTCTCCCCGAAAATCGCTGATTTATTTGTATTTCAAACCCGACAACACAGAAAAACGGTTATTTTTACTGTCCCCAGCGGGTTCGACTACTGGTACTACTGCTTATATTGAATATTTTGCAGATATTTCTTTATCTTTTGCAAGAACTTTTTCTGCACCGCTTTTTCTCGCATCTTCAAGTTTTGCCGCAAGAGCATCATCGCTCAATGCAAGAATCTGTATAGCAAGAAGCGCCGCATTTGCCGCACCGTCAATAGCAACCGTTGCAACCGGCATACCCGATGGCATCTGCACAGTTGCCAAAAGCGCATCCAGACCGTCAAGCGTAGATGACTTTACAGGAATTCCGATAATCGGAAGTGTGCTTGATGCCGCCATTGCGCCTGCAAGATGTGCCGCCTTGCCTGCCGCCGCAATGATAACACCGAAGCCGTTATCCCTTGCCGACATGGCAAATTCCTTTGCCTGCACGGGCGTTCTGTGTGCAGAAAATACATGCACCTCAGTAGGTACACCGTATTCTTTAAGTGTATCTATCGCCTTTTCAACGATCGGAAGATCGCTGTCGCTTCCCATGATTACCGCTACTTTTTTCATACTATCATCCTTTCTCGTCCTCACAAGTTCCGTATCAATCGTTTCCGTGTAGACACGGAAACTCTCTCTCTTCACTGCTCGTCCTCTTCCCATCACAACGCATTTCGCTTACGCTCCATTCTGCCTCGTGATGGGAGCCCTTTATTTTTATTTAAATTAAAATTCCGTGGAGGAATTTCTTCCTTAATTCGGAATTCCGCATTCCGAATTAAAAAAGGCAGTCCTGTCCTATCAAATACAGGCCTGCCCAGACGGTCGACAATTATAATTTCCGGCTCCCATATGGTTTACCCACTCATCCGTCAGTTGCCAAAAATCCGTGTGTTTTAATATATGCTATTATATCATTTTATGATATAATTCGTCAACATCAGACTGCCTTTATTATTCAAAAAATTGTATCTTTTAACTTATATTTTTTATATAAAACCGAAAAGGAGGCGCACTGCCTCCTTTTATCTATTTTGACAGAAGCGTTCTGTCATTTGCAAATTGTGTTCCGCTTATCTTGCTGAAGGTCTCAAGAAGATATTCTACAGTCAGATTCTTCTTCTCCTCGCCCCTGATGTCGAGAATTATCCGCCCGTCATTCATCATGATAAGACGGTTTCCGTGCGTGATGGCATCATTCATATTGTGAGTTACCATAAGCGCCGTGAGTTTACCCTCACCTATAAACTTATCCGAAAGTGATAAAACAGTAGCTGCTGTTTTAGGATCAAGCGCCGCAGTATGCTCGTCAAGAAGAAGCAGTTTGGGTGTTTTCATTGTTGCCATAAGCAGAGTGAGCGCCTGCCTCTGTCCGCCCGAGAGCAGACCGACTTTAGTCGTAAGTCTGTTTTCAAGACCGAGACCGAGTTGGGTGAGCATTTCTTTAAACTGCTCCCTCTCCTTACGTGAGATAGCCCAGCGAAGCCCTCTGCTCTTGCCTCTGCGCGCAGAAATCGCCATATTCTCTTCTATCCACATATCGCTTGCCGTACCCATAGACGGATCCTGAAACACTCTGCCGAGATACTTTGCCCTCTTGTGCTCGGGAAGATTCGTTATATCAACACCGTCTATAAGAATACTGCCCTCATCGGGTGTGTATACGCCTGCCACCATATTGAGGAGTGTGGATTTACCTGCACCGTTACCGCCGATGATTGTTACAAAATCCCCGTCTTCAAGTGTTAAGTTGACGCCCTTGAGCGCCTTTTTTTCATTTACCGTTCCGGCATTGAAGGTCTTGCAAAGATTCTTGATCTCCAACATATTACTTTACCTCCTCCTTTGCCTTTTTCTTAAACTTTTTTGAAATGCGTTTCCAAAAAGGTGTAGTCTTTTTAGTAAATTTTATCTTACTCTTCCAGCAAGGTATTGCAAGGAAAATCGCGACTACAAGCGCTGTAAGAAGTTTTAAGTCGTTTGCATTGAGTCCCAGTCTGAGAACAAATGTGATGACCACATAGTAAATCACGCCGCCGATAACCGCAGAAACGAGTTTGAGCGCAAAATTCTTGAAGAGTTTTGAGAATATAACTTCGCCGATGATAACCGCCGCAAGACCGATAACTATCGCGCCTCTGCCCATATTTACATCTGCAAAACCCTGGAACTGCGCCAACAGCGCACCCGAAAGTGCAACTATACCGTTTGAAATAACGATTCCCAAAATCTTATTTTTATTCGTGTTTATGCCGTTCGCCCTTGCCATCTGCTGATTATTACCTGTTGCACGGAGCGACTGACCGAGCTCCGTACCAAAGAACCAGTATAGCAAAAATATTATTACAACGATGAAAATTGCACCGACAACAAGTGATTTATTAACATCACCAAGCGTTACAAGAACAGGATATTTTTTTGCAGAGAGCGGCTGATTTGCCTTTCCCTGAAGAATTCTTAAGTTTACCGAATAGAGTGCAAGTTGCGTAAGAATACCTGCTAAAATGGCAGGAATTCCGAACTGTGTGTGCAAAACACCCGTTGCAAGACCTGCTATACAACCCGCTATGAACGCGACGACCATAGCAAGATATATATTCATACCTGATGCAACGCATACAACAAGCGTTGCACCGCCTGTAGCAAAAGAACCGTCAACCGTAAGATCAGCCACGTCAAGTATCTTATATGTTAGGTATACACCGATTGCCATAATACCCCATATCATGCCCTGAGCGGCGGCACCCGGTATCGCCCTGAAAAATGCCAACATAATTTTTATTTCCTTCCTGTAAGAAATGTCAAATAACCCTTAAACCCAAAGGAGCGATAGGGAAATTCTCCCCTACCGCTTCATTGATGTTATTAAAGCTTATTATTCAACAACGATTTCTTCGTAGTCTGTGGGGACTTCGATCTGAAGTGCCTGGCAACGGCTTGCAATATACTGCTTTGTAAGGTCAGTAGCAAAACCGATTTCCATTGTTGCAGGATCAGCGCCGTTTACGAGAATCTCATAAGCCTGCTCACCTGCAGCATAACCGATGCTGTAGTAGTCAATCGAAAGTGTTGCGATACCGCAGCCTTTGCAGATACCTGCTTCGCCTGCTACAACGGGAACGCCTGCATCAAGAGCGATGTTGTCAACAATCTCTGCGTTTGAAGCCATTGTGTTATCTGTAGGAACATAGATAACATCAACTTCCTCACAAGCGCTTGTTGCAACAAGTGCAAGATCGTTAGAGTCTGAGCATGTATATTCCTTAACTTCGATGCCCATTTCTTCAAGGTAACCGGTTACAACGTCAGCCTGATACTTTGAGTTGGGTTCACTTGAAGCATAGAGGATACCGACAGTCTTAACATCGGGAACGAGTTCCTTGATCATTGCAGCCTGTTCATCAAGAGGAGCAAGGTCAGCAGTACCTGTAACGTTCATGCCTGTTGTGCCTGTCCAGTCAGCAATTTCAAGTGCTGTACCATAGTCAGTGATAGATGTTGCAACTATCGGAATAGTGTCTGTTGCAGCAACAGCAGCCTGAAGTGCAGGTGTTGCATTTGCCATGATGAGATCAACATCTGCTGCTACAAACTGGCCTGCAATGGTCGCACATGTTGCACTGTCGTTAGCCGCATTCTGCTCATCAAACTTAACATTGTCACCGAGTTTTTCTGTAAGAGCATCTCTGAAGCCCTTTGTAGCAGCGTCAAGCGCGTCATGCTGAACGAGCTGGAGAATACCTACATTGTAAACTGTTTCATTGTTGGTTGCTTCTTCGCCGCAGCCTGCAAGGCCGACGCAAAGAGCCAGTGTCATTGCTATTGCAAGGACGATTGCTAATGTTCTTTTCATCGTAATACACCTCTGAAAAATATTTTAGTCTAATAAAGTGTAAAATCATTTTATCATTTTACATATTTATTGTCAATACGATTTTCAAGATTTGTCGAACTATATTTAGATGTAATTTCTGTATAATCTGCCGGAAATAGTAATGCAAACAACGTAAAAACTTTACATTTATTTTTTAAGCATTGCGCGCATGGCATTGAGAATGGCTATGACCAGAACCCCTACATCACCGAAAACGGCAGTCCACATATTGGCAATGCCTACGGCGCCCAGGATGAGTATTATACCTTTGACAGCCAGAGAGAAGATAATATTCTGGCGCACTATGCGCATAGTTCTTCTCGACAACTTTATCGCAAGCGGCAGTTTTGAAAGGCTGTCATCCATCAGCACGATATCCGCAGATTCTATGGCGGCATCACTGCCAAGCGTCCCCATTGCTATGCCGACATCGGCACGCGAAAGTACAGGCGCATCGTTTATTCCGTCTCCGACAAAAGCGACCTTTTTACCCAAGGCTATCAGTTCTTCCACCTTTTCCACTTTCCCGGCAGGCATAAGTTTTGCATGCACTTCATCGGCAGAAACAAGTTCTCCTATATGACGGGCGGTATTTTCATTATCGCCTGTAAGAATAACCGTTTTTTCTATGCCGAGTTTTTTAAGTCTTTCCAGCGCCTCTGCTGAATCGGACTTGATTTCATCATTTACTACTATATAACCGAGACAGTTTTCGTTCTGTGCAACATATATCACCGTTCCCACACTGTTATTCTGAGGTACCTCTGCACCGACACTTTTCATAAGCGAGGCATTTCCGACACAGTATGTCACATCATCAACAGTTGCTTTTATGCCTTTTCCCGCTATTTCCGTGACACCATTTACAGATTTCTTGTCGATTTCTTTTCCGTAAGCCGTGACAATGCTTCTTGCAACAGGGTGTGTACTGTAACTCTCTACTGTTGCCGCAATTTCCAGAAGCAACTCCTTATTATCCGCATATATCTCACTTACGGCAAAACGTCCCTTTGTTATTGTGCCCGTCTTGTCAAACACAACCGTGTCTATATTTGAAAGTGCTTCAAGGTAATTTGCGCCTTTTATGAGAATACCGTCACGCGATGCCCTGCCGATACCGCCAAAGAATGAGAGCGGCACCGAAACTACAAGCGCGCACGGACATGAAACGACCAGAAATACAAGTGCGCGTTTTATCCACACGCCCCACGAAAAAGAGAATAATAGTGGCGGTACAATCGCAAGTAGAAGCGCGGCTATAACAACACACGGTGTGTAATAATGGGCAAAACGGGTTATAAAATTCTCTGTCACAGACTTCTTTTCTGCGGAATTTTCAACAAGTTCAAGAATTCTTGACACAGTGCTTTCCCCATAAGTGCTTTCCGTCTTTATGTGTATAACACCGTTTAAGTTTACCGAACCGCTGTACACCTTATCTCCGACAGTTATGTCGGCAGGCAGGCTTTCACCTGTCAGCACGGCGGTATCTATCGAAGCGGTTCCCTCTGTCACGATTCCGTCAAGCGGTATCTTTTCACCCGGCTTTACAATGACAGTCTCGCCGACAGCGACTTCTTCGGGTGACACTGTAATTTCATTTCCGTCACGCACTACAACTGCCTGATCGGGACGGATATCCATAAGTGATGCGATGGATCTTCTGCTTTTACCCACCGCAATCCCCTGAAAATATTCGCCAACCTGATAAAAGAGCATTACTGCGGCGCCTTCGGCATACTCACCAATAGCAAATGCGCCTATTGATGCAACTGCCATCAGAAACTTTTCATCGAGCATCTGTCCCCTCAGAGTACTGCGCAATGCCGAATACAAAACATCGTATCCTATTATTATATAGGCAACAAAAAACATACTTTTTGCAGGCATTACAAATGCAAGAATACAGAACAGTAAAGATATACCTATTCTGAAAAGGTCTTTTGATGAACTAACCTCCCGACCGTCATTGCCAATAACAACAGTGCAGTCAGGTTCGATCTTTGACACCGCTCTGACCGCCTTTTTCAGAACTTTGTCAAAGACATTATCAGGCGCTTCGAGCGTGAGTTTCTGTGTGGCAAAATTGACTGATGCAAATGTAACGCCTTCTATTTTTTGTATTGCCACTTCTATTTTGTGTGCACAGTGCGCGCAGTCAAGATTTTGTAATTTAAAAACTTTTTTCATCGTGTTACTCCTCAATAAGATGTTCAAAGCCCTGCGCTATGATGGTTTTTACATGGTCATCAGCAAGAAAATAATATATTGTCTTTCCCTCTCTGCGATTGCCGACTAAGTTCGCCTCTTTAAGAACCTTTAACTGATGCGAAATGGCAGACTGATTCATCGAAAGCAGTTCTGCTATCGCACATACGCACATTTCCGACTCAAGAAGTGCAAAAAGAATTTTCATTCTCGTGGTATCCCCAAATATTTTATACAGATCCGCCAGATCGCAGATAAGTTCGTCCGTAGGCAGATCTGTCCGCACCTTTTCCAAAATAGAGTCATGGTTATGTTTCATTATATGAGTCTCCATTCATATGAATATCTGTTCATATGATATCATACAAAAACATATTTGTCAAATTACAGAGAAAAAAGACGGTTATTAACCGTCTTAAAACATTTCGCCTATTATTTTTTTCTGTTCTTCATTGAGAACAATGCGTGTGGAATTAACACTGCCTGTGTCGGAGTTTTCAATTACCACAACACTTGTATCGGGTGCAAGAAGATGTGTGTGGAAGACGCCTGCCTTTACATTGTAAAACTTAAACGGTTCAAGAGGAACAGCATGTATCTCACCGAGATCATCACCATTTCCTGCTTCAAAGAGTGTGCACTTACCTTTGAGGAGTATAAACACTTCATCAGTTAGATTGTGTTTTTCCATATATGTAATACCTTCAGGAGTATACATAGGGGTATCATTAAGACAAGCCGCAACCCACTGCTTATACTCTACAAGTCTTTTAAAACCCCTGTCGTCATGCGAATGAACTTCGATCATTTTATTATTCATTTTATTGCCTCCAAATTGTTGATAATAAAATAATATATTAAAAATCTATACAGGTCAATAAAATTTTATTGACAAGACAACTTTTTTATGATAATATATGTGCGCACCATTCGGAGAGATGGTCGAGTTGGTTTAAGGCACCGGTCTTGAAAACCGGCGATGTGAAAGCATCCGTGGGTTCGAATCCCACTCTCTCCGCCAAAAAAAAAGGACATCTTCGGATGTCCTTTTTTTTGGCGGAGAGAGTGGGTGAGAACCTTTTGCGAAGCAAAGCGTTCGTCGAAGCAGTCGCAAAACTGCGATAAGTTTTGCGAACTGTGAAGTCTCGAGCACCGAATATTTTCCGCTACCGTTCGGAACGGTCGGAAAATAGAGGAGCCGCAGAGTATCCCACGTTTTTACAGCAATACGTTGCAATGCTATGGTTTTTGTCAATGCACGTTCTGCGCACGACGGCAAACTTCGCAATACTACTTACGCCTTTAACCGTCAGGGTGAAATTGTCGGTACATACGACAAACAGCACCTTACTCCGGGCGAAGTATCTGTAACAAAACTCGACAGTGACTACAGTTTTGAATTTTCAGAGCCGACAGTTATAGAAATGGAAGGCTTACGTTTCGGATTTTTAACCTGTTACGACTTCTATTTTTACGAGTCGTTTGCAAATATGGCGCGTCAGAACTTGGATATTATAATCGGTTGTTCACATCAGCGCAGTGACACCCACAGGGCACTCGAAATAATAACACAGTTCTTAGCATATAACACAAACGCCTACGTTGTACGTTCATCTGTATCTATGGATGAAAATTCGGATATCGGCGGTGCTTCAATGGTTGTTGCGCCCACAGGTGAAACGCTCATCAATATGAAGAGCCGTGTTGGTCTTGAAACCGTTGAGTTTGACCCCAAAAACAAATATTACAAGCCTGCAGGATTTGGCAATCCGCCTTCAGCACATTACGAATACATAGAAAAGGGCCGTCGCCCCTGGAAATACAGACCCGGCGGCAGTGCTATCGTTCGCCATGATGCGATTATGAAGTATCCCCGAGTGTGCGCACACCGCGGTTTCAATACCGTAGCGCCCGAAAACAGTATGCCTGCTTTCGGTGCCGCCGTTGCTATGGGTGCAGAGGAAATTGAATTCGACCTCAGATTTACCAAAGACGGTGAAGTAGTGTCAATTCACGACTCGAACCTCGAACGTGTATCAGACGGAACGGGAAAAGTTTACGATTATACTTTTGAAGAACTTCAGCAGTTTGACTTTGGTTTTAAATGCGCCGAAGAATTTAGAGGAATGAGAATTCTTAAGTTCGAAGAGATTTTAAAGAAATTTGCCTGTCACTGTATCATGAATATTCATCTCAAGCACGGTGCTGAACAGCCCGGTTGTCTTGAAAAGGTAATAGCGCTCATAAAGAAATATGACTGCGAAAAATACGTTTATCTTATGACCGGTGAAAACGATCTTCTTGAACGACTACAGAAAGAATACCCCGAAATACTTCGCTGCTGCGGTGGTGGAGATGAAGAACGCAGATGGAACATCGTTGAACGTGCAATCAAATACGAATGTCAGAAACTGCAGTTTGTAAAAGGATACATCACTCAGGAAATGGTCGACAAGGCAAAGGCACACGGCATTATTACCAACGTATTCTGGTCGGATGACCCTGCAGAGACGGAAGAATTCCTCTCTATGGGTATCGACGTAATACTTACCAACGATTATAACCGTATATCACAGGTTGTAAACAACTTCAAAAACAAGGCCTAAGGCCTTGTTTTTTGTTAGTATGCAAAAAAATTACATTATTTCAGTCAAAAACTTATATTGTACGTTTTTTTATTTCTGTGATAATATCGTTGAAGAATTAATATAGGAGTGGTTCTATGAAAATTACAGATTTAAGTTTGAAAGATAAAATCTTACAGACAGTTTGTGCCAATACAAAAAACAATGTCTATCAGTCAGAAAATGTAGGCGCTTTATTCTTCTTCGGTGAAATAATCACTGAGGCAGATGAAATGGGGCTTGACAATGCAAGAAAAATGCTTGAAGAGCTTCAGGAAAAAGCAGACATTCCGCTTCTTCTCACATCAGACTTTGAAAACGGTTGCGGAAGCATGCTCAAAGGACTTACAATTCTCCCCTATCTCATGAGTCTCGGTGCAACAAACAGCGAGCAGCTTGCCTATGACTACGGTAAAGCAACAGCACTTGATGCGCTGAGTGTCGGTGCAAACTGGTCATTATCACCTGTAAGTGATCTGAATATAAATAAGCGCAATCCTCTTGTAAATGTACGAGGTCTTACCGACAATCCCGAGCTTGCCTCAAGACTTCTCACACAAGTCGTTAAAGGTATGCAGGACCACGGTCTTGCCGCCTGTGCAAAGCACTTCCCCGGTGACGGTCTTGACTACCGTGATCAGCATATAGTTACAACTGTCAACTCACTTGATTTTGAAGATTGGAAAAAACTTTCGGGCAAAGTATTCCAGGATCTTATAGATGCAGGCATATATTCAATTATGCCCGGTCATATCACACTTCCCTCCTATCAGAAAGAAATATATAAGGGAGAACTCAGATATCCCGCAACACTTTCACATGAACTTGTTACAAATCTTCTGAAAAAAGAAATGGGCTTTAAGGGCGTAGTTGTTACAGACGCTCTCGGAATGGGCGGTTTTAACGGTTACTATCCGACAAAACGTGAAGCGCAGATTGAGTCCTTTAAAGCAGGCTGTGACATGATGCTCTGGCCCTGCGCAGAATATGTTGAAGATATGACTAAGGCTATCGAAAACGGTTATATTTCTATGGAAAGACTTGACGATGCCGTTACAAGAATTCTTGAAATGAAGGAAAAATTAGGTCTCTTCAGCAAAGACAACCATGCAGTAAAATTAAGTGAAGAAGACCGTAAATTTATACAGAAAACTCAGGAGGATGTTGCAGACAATTCTATCACACTCATCCGCGATGAAGGCAACTTCTTCCCTCTTGATAAGGAAAAAATCAAAAAAATTGCTCTTGTTCCCGTAACACATCATGAACCTGCATTTGAAGAAGCAAAACTTTTGCGCGATGAACTTACGGCAGAAGGTTTTGAAGTTACATATTTAGACGGAAAAATGGAAGATACAGATGCAGATGAGCACGACCTTATCCTTTATGCACTCTTCTCAAGACCGTTCAGACCGATAGGCTTCCTTGATTTCCATTCAACTGAAGCCAGAAAAATTGCACGCAGTCTGCAGTACGCTGTAGAGAAAACTGCAGTCGTTTCCTTCGGCTCACCCTATTTCGGCAATCAGTATTTTGAAAGGGCGCTTACATATGTTAACGCTTACTCAATGCTCTCACCGAGTGTAAAGGCATTTGTCAAGGCGGCAACGGGCAAAGTCCCCTTCTCAGACTTCTCACCTGTAGAACTTTAAAAACCAAAATCTCGCAGTTTTTACTGCGGGATTTTTTCACTTTTGGGTAAATTTTTCCGTATAATATCATAGGATAATAAGCAGTTACGTCGGTAGGCGAAGTCGTTCTTCCCTTTACGCCACTGCTTTAACAGAAATTCTTTGAACCTAAGACAAGATAAAATAGCTGTCTTTTCAAGGCGGAAGGATGCAGGAATACTTTGTGTATTTCAAATCCGACAACGAAGAAAAACAGTTATTTTACTTGTATTAGGCGATTTCGTCTGCTGATGTAACTGCTTTAAATATCCCATTGACAAAGTAGGAATTAGATTATATAATACACTATATTATTACGAAAGAAGACAAGGCTATGAAAAAGATTTATTCATCTATGAATATCTGTTGCTGTTCATGTTCACGTTGCTGTACATGTCAGTTTCTGATGCCTTCTTTTTAAAAATGAGTGCTTATAATTCACAATCATTTCGCGGAAGGTTTAAAAAAATCTTCCGCTTATTTTTTAAGGAGGGGTGGTTACGGACATCGGTTTTATTCAGGAATTCTATCCATTGTATATAGAAGCGGCAAAACTCACGGTGATAATTGCATTCTGGGGCATACTTTTTTCACTTGTTGTCGGTATAATCTGTGCCACTGTTCTGTATTACAGAATACCGTTTTTTAAACGGATCGTTTCATTTTATATAGAACTCAGCAGAAACACCCCTTTACTTGTTCAACTTTTCTTTTTATACTACGGACTGCCTAAAATAGGTATTATCTGGTCATCGGAAATCTGTGCCATAGTGGGTTTAACCTTCCTTGGCGGCAGTTATATGACAGAAGCCTTCAGAAGCAGTCTTGAAGCGATAGACAAAGTGCAGCTTGAATGTGCTAAAAGTCTTGGTTTTAACTCACTTTTAACCATGAAAGAGATAATTTTGCCGCAGGCACTTTCACTTTCTGTACCCGGCCTGTGCGCAAATGTAATATTTCTCATCAAAGAAACCTCGGTCGTCAGTGCGATTGCGCTTGCAGACCTTATGTACGTTGCAAAAGACCTTATCGGCATCTATCATAATACAGACGAAGCACTGCTCATGCTTGTCATCGCCTATCTTGTGATACTGCTTCCCATATCGGTCGTAGCTTCACTTCTTGAAAGGAGGTTGCGCTATGCAGGATTTGGGCATTAGTATTCTCTTTGAGGGTAGAAATTTTGTGCGACTGCTCGAAGGTCTGTGGGTAACAGTGCGAATAAGTCTTATCTCTGTCGCTCTGTCGATAGTTATAGGTATACTTTTCGGTCTGTTTATGACTTTAAAAAATCCGATAACAAAAGTTATCTCGCGCATCTACCTTGATTTTGTCAGAATAATGCCGCAGCTTGTACTTCTTTTTATTGTATACTTCGGCTTTACAAAGACATTCGGCTGGAACCTCTCCTCGGAATTCAGTTCAATACTCGTATTCACCGTATGGGGAACTGCCGAAATGGGCGACCTTGTGAGAGGCGCGCTCATAAGCATACCGTCACACCAATATGACAGTGCAAAAGCGCTTGGTATGTCGGGGATGCAGACATTTATCCACATTATCATTCCGCAGACTCTGCGCCGTCTGCTTCCGCTTGCCATCAACCTCACAACAAGAATGATAAAAACGACAAGTCTTATCGTTCTTATCGGTATGGTCGAGGTGCTCAAAGTTGGACAGCAGATAATAGACCTTTACCGTTTTGATTATCCGACGGCGGCTCTGTGGATATATGCTGTGGTATTCTTCCTATATTTTATAGTTTGCTGGCCGATATCGTTGCTTGCAAAGTATCTTGAAAAACGCTGGAGGTGATATGATGGACACTAAGATACAACTTGAAATAAAAAATCTTACAAAAAAATTCGATAACAACGTTATATTAAACGGTCTTGATTTTACAGTAAAACAGGGTGAAGTCGTCGTTGTACTCGGTCCTTCTGGTTGCGGTAAGAGCACACTTCTGCGATGTATAAACGGTCTTGAATCCATAAATGAAGGAAGTGTTCTTCTTGAGGGAGAGCCAATAACCGCAAACGGCAAAAATATGTCGCTGATGCGCCAGAAGATAGGTATGGTCTTCCAGAGTTATGATCTGTTTCCGCACAAGACGATAATTGACAATATAACGCTTGCGCCCATCAAGGTGCAAAAACGCAAAAAGAGTGAGGTTGTGGAGGAGGCAGAGTCTATCCTCAAAAGAGTCGGACTTCTTGACAAAAAAGATGCTTATCCGAGACAACTTTCGGGCGGACAGAAACAGCGTGTGGCTATCTGCCGTGCACTGTGTATGCACCCCGATGTAATGCTTTTTGACGAGGTGACGGCGGCGCTCGATCCCGAAATGGTACGCGAAGTTCTCGATGTAATTATGGAACTTGCAGACGCCGGTATGACAATGATGATCGTCACTCACGAGATGCAGTTCGCAAAAGCCGTTGCCGATAGAGTTCTCTTTATCGACGGCGGAAAAATAATTGAGAACTGTTCTCCCGACGAATTCTTTACTCAGCCCAAAACAGACAGAGCAAAAGAATTTCTAAGTAACTTCACCTATGAAAAAAAATCAGAAAGAGGGTAACTATATGAAAAACTTTATTAAAATCATCGCACTGATGCTTGCGGCTCTGCTTCTTTTTGCAGGCTGCGGCTCAGCAAACACTCAGCAGGAAACTGCTACATTCCGCACCGTTGAAGAAATCAAAGAAAGCGGAAAGATAGTTATGGGTGTATTCTCTGACAAAGCGCCTTTCGGCTATGTCGATGCAAACGGTGACTATCAGGGTTACGATATCTATTTTGCAAAACGTATCGCAGAGGATCTCGGTGTTGAACTTGAACTCATTCCCACAGACCCTGCAAGCCGTGTAGAATATGCCGTGACAGGTAAGGTTGACATCATTCTCGCAAACTTTACCGTGACACCCGAACGTGCAGAGAAGGTAGATTTTGCTCTTCCCTATATGAAGGTGGCGCTCGGCGTCGTTTCACCCGACAACGCGCTTATAACAAATGTCGAGGATCTAAACGGCAAGACACTCATCGTTGTAAAGGGTACTACTGCAGAGACATATTTTGCAAGAAATTATCCCGAAATCAAACTCCTCAAATTTGACCAGTATGTAGATGCATATAACGCACTTATCGACGGCAGAGGCGATGCTTTCTCGACCGACAATACAGAAGTTCTTGCATGGGCGCTTTCAAATCCCGGATTTACGGTAGGCATAGAGTCACTCGGTGACATCGACACTATCGCACCGGCAGTTCAGAAAGGAAACACATCACTTCTTAACTGGCTCAATGATGAAATCAAGACACTTGGTGAAGAAAACTTCTTCCACACGGCATATGAGGAAACGCTCGCTCCCGTTTACGGTGAGGCGGCAGACCCCGATGCACTTGTTGTTGAGGGCGGTATAGTGGAGTAAATTACAGACAATAAAAAATACCCGAAAAAAGAAATCTTTTTCGGGTATTTTTTTCATATCAAACTTAGTTACTAAAGCACACAGCTCAAAAATTCTTTTGTTCTCTCTTCCTTGGGATTACCAAACACTTCTTCGGGTGTACCCTCTTCAACTATGACACCGTCAGCCATAAATATAACTCTGTCGGCAACGTCACGGGCAAAGCCCATCTCGTGTGTAACAACGACCATAGTCATACCGCCCTCGGCAAGTTCCTTCATAACCTGAAGAACTTCCCCGACCATTTCGGGATCGAGCGCTGAAGTAGGCTCGTCAAAAAGCATAATGTCGGGATTCATCGCAAGTGAACGCGCGATGGCAACACGTTGCTGCTGACCGCCTGAAAGCTCGTGCGGATATGCATTCGCTTTATCTTCAAGACCTACTCGCTTTAAGAGCTGCATTGCAACTTTTTCAGCCTCTGCAGAAGTCATCTTCTTACAGTCGACCGGAGCAAGCATTATGTTTTTCTTAACAGTAAGGTGTGCAAAGAGATTAAAACTTTGGAACACCATGCCTATCTGCTGTCTTACTTTATTGATGTTGATGTGCTTGTCCGTAATGGGATAGCCGTCAACATATATCTCGCCGCTTGTCACCTTTTCAAGCCTGTTAAGGCATCTCAGAAATGTGGATTTACCGCTTCCCGAAGGACCGATAACACAAACGACTTCACCCTCTGCAATGGATACATCTATACCGTTGAGAACGTCAAGTTTTCCAAAGCTCTTTTTGAGGGCTGTTACCTTAACCTTTTCTTTCATAATTAACCCTCTTCTCAAGATATTTTGATATTATCATCAATATAGAAATTACAACCAAATAATATACTGCAACCAAAATATATGTTGCAAAAAACTGATAGGATTTTCCTACATAGACTTTTGCCCTGTTTACAATATCCGCAAGACCGATAACGGAAAGTATCGAGGTGTCTTTTATAGTGATGATAAACTGATTTACCATTGAAGGAAGCGCAACTTTAAATGCCTGAGGCAGAACTACCTTTATCATTGTCTTTGCCTTTGAAAGACCAAGACTGCGTGCAGCCTCCGTCTGTCCCTTGGGAACTGCCTGTATGCCGCCGCGGAAAATTTCCGCAAGATATGCCCCTGCATTAAGGCTGAGAGTTATAACACCGGCCGTAAATGCATCGATTTTAAAAGTAGGGACAAACTGCTGAATCAACTGCGGCGCACCGAAAAACACGATAAACGCCTGAACGATCATCGGTGTTCCTCGAACCAACCATATATAAACGCCTGAAACCCCTTTAAGTATCTTGCTTTTTGAAAGGCTCATAAGACATGTAAAAAGTCCGAGCAACATTCCGAAAACAAGAGACAGGAGCGATATGCCAACCGTCATTTGAAGCCCCTGTAAAAGCAGCGGAGTCGCTTCATCTAATACTCTTAAAAAATCCATAAATTTATCTCTCTAACATAATTATCAGCATAGCATTGTTGAAATGCTATGCTGAATAAAGTCGATTTTAAAATCTTATTTTGCAAGATCTGCTACTGATGTAACAGTGCTGTCAGCAGGAACTACAAGAATCTGACCGTCATCAAAATAACCGTCTGAGAAATCAAATGTTTCTCTTCTTGCATCTGTGATAGTCATACCTGCGATCATACCGTCAGCCTGACCTGCCTGAACAGCGCCCATTGATGCATCAAAGCCTTCATTATGCATTTCATATTCAAATCCCTGATCTTCAGCAACTGCTGCGAGGATATCCATATCTACGCCAACATATTCATTTGTTGCTGTGTCAAGATATTCAAAAGGAGCAAATGCGTTATCCGAATAGATTATATATGTCTTTTCGGGAGTTACACCGCTTTCAACTCTTTCAGCAGTGGGGTCAGCAAATGAACTTTCATATCCGTACTTAGCAAGGATTTCGTCGTACTTACCATTAGCCTTGATGTTAGCAAGGCCTGCATTGAACATAGCGAGAAGTTCAGCATTTGTGCCTTTCTTTACGGCGAAACCGTAAGCAGCTGCATTTTCAACATCACCAACTGTCTTAAGTGCAAGACCTTCTTCCTGAATAGCCCAACCAATAACTGAACGGTCTTCAAAGCAAGCTGCGTTTGTACCGTTAATTACTGCTGTGTACATTGTGGGTGAGTCTTCATAATATGCAACATCAAAACCATATTCTTTTGCATACTGTTCTGTAAGTTCAGCACTCATTGTGCTTGTTTTTGCAGCAAGAGTAACCTTTTCTGCACCATTGTCATTATCCTTACCGCAAGCAGCAAAGCATGCTACGAGCATTACCATAGCAAGAATAAGTGATGCCACACGAAGCATCTTTTTCATAACAATTACCTCCAAAAAAATTATGTTATGAATAGCATTATATATTTTTTATGCTATACAAGTCAAATCTTTTGATAAAAACATTTTTTTATTTGCTTTTTCATTACTTTTAAAGGACAAAGGTTAAATAAATTAGGCAACTCCTTAATTTATTTTATATATTTTTTGTCAACAGTGACCACTGCCCTGTATTTGCCGTCTTCAAGCAGTCCTATACCGTCACATATTCGTTTTTTCAGTTCTTCATCCGTCATTTTCAGATCAAAAGGTTTTACGACATCGAATATCATATTGGTATATGTAGGTCCCGGCACAATGCGAAAGTCGTGAATATGCAGCCTTTGATCTATTCCCGTAACAAATGCTGATACGATATCTTTCAGACGATTGCGGTTTTCATCATACAAGGCTATGGGATCCATATGTATGACCGCTTCGCAGGAGAGTTCTTTTGCAAGTTCGTTTTCTATATTGTCTATTTCATCATGCAGTTTGAATATATCTCCCGCACCATCAACTTCAACGTGCAGTGATATCATAAGCCTTCCAACACCGTAATCATGTATAACAAGGTCATGAATACCATGTGCGACCTTATGCGCCATCACTATTTCTTTGACCTTATCGGCAAGTTTCTCATCGGCAGGCTGACCTAAAAGAGGCGTTATCGTCTCTTTCATCGATTTTATTCCTGCCCATACCACAAACAGCGAAACTGCTGCGCCTGCCCATCCGTCAATATTAATATCGGTGTATGTCCCGATAAGTGTTGAGACAAGTACCACAGATGTTGCCACACTGTCAGAAAGACTGTCATATTGCACGGCAAGCAGAGATGATGAACCTATCTTTTTGCCTATCCTGCCATTGTAGAATGCCATATAGAGTTTTACACAGACAGAGAGCGCAAGTATGATTATTGCCGCAATACTCGCTGTGGGCGGCTGCGGCGACAATATCTTGGAAACAGAATTTTTGAGTAGTTCTATTCCCATCAATATTATAACTACCGACACTATGACACCTGATATATATTCCATCCTGCCATGCCCGAAAGGATGGTCACTGTCCGCCTTTTTACCAGACATACGGAAGCCAACCAATGAAATGACTGATGAACCCGCATCTGAAAGATTATTTGCGGCATCGGCGGTTATCGCAACCGAGCCGCTGAGTGAGCCTGCTATCATTTTTGCCGCCGCAAGAACAACATTTAAAAATATTCCGAAAATGCTGCACAGCGTTCCGTATGCTGAACGAACCTCAGTAGATGTATAACTCTCTCTGTTTTTTATAAATATTTTACTAAGCAATGTAATCATGCTATACTCCGTAATCCATTCCAGTATCACTTTTAATATATTCCGTAGGCGTTATGAAATATGTCGCTTTAAATATACGGCAGAAATAATATGCTGAATTGAATCCAAGAAACTCCGCAATTTCATTTATATTCATCGACGAGTTTTTAAGGAGTTCAAGAGAATGTTCAAGTCGCATATTATTGATATATTTAGTAACAGTCATTCCAAGATGCTTCTTGAAGATACGTATAATATACTGCTTGGACAGACCAAACTCCTGTGCAATAGAGGCAAGTGTTATAGGTTTTGTGTAATTGTGCTGTATATAGAGCGTCATTTTAAGTATCATTGAAGGAGTTTCAATTATCTGTATTACTTCCGACATTGCATCCCGCGAAATATGCAGTATAAGATGTGCCAGTCTGTTATCCATATATAAAGTGCTGCCTGGATAACTCATATATCTGTTACTCTCACATTTAGATATAAGCAACAATATCTGTTCGAAATACCGGCTGATATCAATATACTGTTTGATGTACACATCGTGTATTTCACTTCTTGTAATGTCTTCGGTTACAGATAATTTGTGCGGAACACATTCGTTTTTAAGACTTTTAATATGTTCTGCAGCATCTTCATCAGACACAGGCTCAGAAACTATTCCGTCGAAGTGAATAACGCAAAACTCACATATTTCAAGAAGTTCCGAAGTATAGAATACGCCTTTTTTTATAAAAATACATCCACCTCGTTTAACATCATACACATTCCCGTCAAGAGTGTAACGCACCTTACCCTTTATCACAAATACAAATTTGTTGCCTGACGAAACCTTTCCCTTGCAGTTCCAATTATCTGTATAATGTATCCTCCCTATCCTGAGTAACTGAGGCGGTCTTGAAAAATCAATTTTATACCACATACCGCTGTTCACTTCCTTTTTTGTAGGTATCTAAATATTACTATTAAAACAACTTTTCTGTCAATATTTTGCAGCTTTAAGAGCACAATTTCGTTTATTATTGTACAATAGTCAACCTTTTATTTCTCATATAGGGATATTATTTAGTAAATAAAGAGTAAACAAGATGTAAACTTTACTTTTTTCGATTGACCTTGAAAAATTTTTACACTATTATAGTACTGTCAAAAAACGGATACGTCCGTAAACAGGGAGAATTCTTTTATGTCAAAAACCGCAACAAAAGGAAAAAGAAAAACGATAAAACGCATCGTTGTGATCATCATCATTCTTGCGCTTATAGGTTCTGTCACTGCAGGTCTGCGCAGTTGCAGGCAGACAGTCAGCGTCGAAGGTGAATATACGCTCTACACCGTAAGCAGACGCGACATAGGCACGGAACTTACAGGTACAGCCACAGTACAGCCTAAAGATACATATACTATAAATTCGTCGGTCGATGCCGATGTTCTTCTCGACTTTTTTGAAGAGAATGACACGGTGGAAAAGGATGCTGTTTTATACGAACTCGACTCCTCTTCCTCATCTTCTCTTGATAGGAACGTTGAACGTGCGCAGAAGAGTTATGACACAGCGATCGAAAATCTTGAAAACCTTGATGTTCGCAGTGAAATTTCAGGTACGGTCACAAAACTCTACGTTGAAGTCGGTGACAAAGTAAATGCAGGCTCACCAGTAGCCGACGTTGTAAATGACAGTTATATGTACATTGAAATTCCCTTCAGTACATACGATGCCGCAAACTTTTCAGTCGGAACTTCAGCAACAATTACAACAGAAGCAAATTTTGAAATTCTTCCTGCAACCATAAGCAAAATATCGTCAAATGTCACGACTATGACAGGCGGCATCAAGGTTCAAAACATAACTTTCAGAGTTGCAAATTCAGGCTCTGTCCCCCTCGGCAGTATGGCAAGCGCAAAAGTCGGCGAAATATCCGGTATTGAAAACGGTGTATTTGAATACGGCATGGGGATGAGCAAGACAATAAATGCCGAAGTGACCGGTGAAGTCATTAAAATCGTCACCGATGAGGGTGAAGACATTGCCTCAAACGGCATAATAGTTTCTATGGAGAATGACGATCTTGAAGATGCTCTTGACGATGCAATTTCAGATCTTGAAACTGCCAATGACCAGAAAGACAACTACACGGTAACCGCACCCATTTCGGGCACGGTCGTTCAGAAAAACTACAAGGCAGGCGAAACTATCACAGCGGGACAGACGCTTGCAATAATATACGACATGAGTTATCTCAAGTTTGACCTGGCAGTCGATGAACTCGATATTCAAAGCATAAAAGTAGGTCAAGAGGTGTCGATAACAGCAGACACTATTGATATGCCTCTCAAGGGATATGTAAGTGCGACAAGTATTGTCGGCACCACTTCATCAAACTCCACCTCATACCCTGTTACGGTAATAATAGAAGATTCGGGCGATCTTCTCCCCGGTATGAATGTAGAAGCAAGTATAATAATCTCACAGAGTGAGAACTGCCTTGCAGTCCCCACCGACGCCATTCAGCGGGGAGACACTGTTAAGGTGCTCAAATCTGACAAAAAAGAAAATCTTACAGACGAAGATTTTGAAGATGTAAAAGTTGAAACCGGAAACACCGATACAAGTTATGTGGAGATCATAAGCGGACTTGAAGAAGGCGATGTTATAGGTATTTACAAAGCCGCAATAGTGCAGACGCATATAGACAATCCGTTTGGCAATTCATCTAGAGGAGGTATGCATTCAGGCGGATTCTCAGGCAGCGGTATGCCGTCGGGCGGTATGGCAGACAGAGGTGGCATGCAATGATAGAACTTCGTAACATCTACAAGATATACGGCAGCGGCGAAAATGAAGTTCGCGCTCTTG
Organism: Feifaniaceae bacterium; assembly: GCA_045538835.1. Classification (GTDB taxonomy): domain Bacteria; phylum Bacillota; class Clostridia; order Oscillospirales; family Feifaniaceae; genus RGIG6165. Next base: position 103,756 of record JAZQEF010000002.1, read on the forward strand.
ATGGCATAAATATCACGATAGATAAAGGCGAATTTGTGGCTATAGTGGGTCAGTCGGGCTCGGGTAAGTCGACCTGTATGAATATAATCGGTTGTCTTGATGTGCCCACAGAAGGTCAGTACATACTTGAGGGCACCGATGTTTCCACGATGCATGATGATAAACTATCCGAAATACGTAATAAAAAACTCGGTTTTATATTTCAGCAGTATAATCTGATTCCGGGTATATCAATACTTGAAAATGTCGAACTTCCGCTTCTCTATGCAGGTCTCGGCAAGTCCGAACGCAGAGAAAGAGCAATGAAAGCACTCACCAGAGTAGGCATAGAATCAAAAGCAAAAAACCTTCCTTCACAACTCTCAGGCGGTCAGCAGCAGCGAGTATCTATTGCAAGAGCGCTTGCCGGTGATCCGAGTGTCATACTCGCAGACGAGCCGACCGGTGCGCTCGACTCCAGAACGGGCAGAGAAGTTCTCTCTTTCCTGCAGGAACTGCATAAGGAAGGCAACACCATAGTTCTTATAACTCACGACAATTCAATAGCACGCAAAGCAAAACGTATTGTACGTCTTTCCGACGGAAAAATCATCTATGACGGACCTGCAGATGATCCAAACGCCGTTGTCACTCCTCACGAAGGTGAGGTGGACAACTGATGCAACAGTTAGGACAGTCCTTCATTTTAGCTTTAAAGAGTATAAAACGAAGTAAGATGAGAGCTTTTCTCACAATGCTCGGCATCATTATCGGAATAGCCGCCGTAATAGTTATTACAAGTTTAGGTAACGGTTTGCAGACATATATGACCGAATCCTTTGAATCAATGGGCACAAATCTTCTCACGGTCACAGTGTCTTCGAGGGGAACACGAAGCGTTGATGCTGACGATATGTTTGAACTTGTTTCCGACAATCCCGATACCATTGAAGCGGTAAGCCCCACCGTCACATATTCAGGTGAAGTAACTTGCGGCAGTACAACAACCGATAATACGACCTCAATTACAGGCGTCAGTGAATCTTATAATATAATGAAAGGCTATGACTTGACGGACGGACGTTTTTTAGGTTATATGGATATAAAAGGCAGACATAAAGTCTGCGTCATAGGTACATATGTTGCAAAGACACTTTTCGGAAACGAATCTGCCGTCGGACAGACACTCAAAATAGGAGGCAATACCTTTACGATAATAGGCACTCTGGCGGAAATAGGTGATTCAACCGAATCCTCGAGTGATGACTGTGTTTACATCCCCTACTCCACCGCACAGAAACTTTCACGAAGCGGCACAATATCCTCTTACACTTTCTCAATCACAGAGCAGGATAAGGCTAATCGGGCAAAAACCTCACTTGAAAATGCACTGTATGAAATTTTCCAGAGCGACGATTACTATACTGTTACCAGTCTCTCCGAACTGCTTGATACTATAAACACAATGATGGATATGGTAATAACCATACTTTCTGCTATTGCAGCAATTTCACTTGCCGTAGGAGGTGTCGGCATTATGAACATCATGCTGGTATCTGTCACAGAACGTACAAGAGAGATCGGTATAAGAAAATCTCTCGGTGCAAAGAGACGAAACATTCTCTCACAGTTTGTCATTGAAGCGATGACGATAAGTGCTCTCGGCGGTATAGTCGGCATGATAACAGGCGTTATGATATCCTACCCTGTCGGAAACTTATTCGACTTAACTGCCGTCCCCAAAGCATCAACTATCGCCCTTGCATTTTCAATTTCTGTTGCAATAGGCGTTGTATTCGGATATCTGCCGGCAAGTAAGGCATCAAAACTCAATCCGATAGATGCGCTTCACCACGATTAAAAGTAAGGAGGATCCTATTCCGTGAAAAATAAAATTATTTGTCTGCTGACGGCAGTTATGATACTTATTTCTGCTCTGCCCGTAAGCGCTGCCTCTTCATCAATTATCACAGATGTGCTTGCAGGAGCAGGCATTATGCAGGGTGATGAAAAAGGCAATCTCAATTTATCAAACAATGTGTCGCGTGCCGAATTTGCAAAAATGGCGGTCGCGGCCTCACCCTATAAAGACGACATATCATCATCGGCAAGTTCACTTTTCTCCGATGTATCATATAAGCACTGGTCGGCGCCGTATGTAAAGATTGCGGCAAGGGCGGGATATGTATCGGGTTATACGGACGGTTCATTCCGTCCGAACAACACGATAACACTGCAGGAAACCGTAAGTGTCGTTCTAAAACTCCTCGGTTATGCCGCTGACGATTATACCGAACCTTTCCCTGAGGGTGCGCTGTCACTCTACCGCAAACTTGGTCTTGATGAGAACATCAGCAAAAACGGCGTTGATCCGATGACACGTCTTGACTGCGCAAACCTCTTTTACAATGTACTCAATGCAACGACGAAAAGTGGCACAATATACTGTCAGTCACTCGGCTACAAACTCGGAAGTGACGGAAAAATCAGTTATACCGACCTTATGAGTTCCACAATGAACGGTCCTATAATTGTCACAGACGCTTCATGGAGTTCTTCAATTAAGAATATAGGCTCAGCAGATGTCTACAGGAACAACGAAAAATCAACTCTTGATTCCATTTCACTTTATGATGTTGTCTACTATTCAAATTCGCCCTCGATAATCTGGGCATATTCAAACCGTGTATCAGGAACAGTCGATACAATCTCGCCAAACCGCACGAATCCCACATCGGTGACAGTAGCAGGCAGAACATATTCAATAGATGCCTCCTCCGAAGCGGCAAAACAGTTTTCTATGTACGGTGAGTTCAAAGCAGGCGATGCAGTGACCGTTCTTCTCGGAAAAGACAGCACTGTAGTCTATGCCGTCAGTGCCGACACGACAAGTTCTTCGGTTTACGGTGTCATAACTTCCATAGGAACAACGACTCTCACAAATGCAGCAGGATATGAGTATCAGCAGGACTCTGTAACAGTTGCCGCAACCGACGGTCAGAGTTACACATATCCGATAGAAACATCTCTTGAAACAGGAGACCTCGTTTCTGTCTCAGTTACGGCAAGCGGCACTTCAATATCAAAACTTGCATCGGAAACAAAACCTACGGGAACGGTCAATTCTTCCGCCACAGCGATAGGTAAATACACCCTTGCTGACGATGTGCAGATACTCGACTACAACAAGGACGGCATCTGCACCGTATCCCCCGGCAGACTCAGCGGCGTCAATTTTACATCGGCGATGATGAAATTTGCCAAATACAATACAGCAGGCGAAATATCACATCTCATTTTAAACAATGTTACAGGAGATATGTATTCCTATGGTATTCTCACAGAGATATGCGCCACATATACAAATTCAGAAGGTAAGCGTGTAACAGAATATCTTTCAACAACAAAGAGCAGAGATCCTGCCATTACACCCTCCACACTGACATACAGTTATCTTGTAGGCGGACAGAGCGCTAAGGGTGCAAACACATCAAAAGTATTCAGCGTGTCAACAGGTCCTGTCAGCATTATGACTCAAGGGCAGTCTTTAACAGTCCTCTCTTCTTTAAACTATGTAAGCATTTCAAATGTTGGTGACGGCGTTGTTTTCGGCAATTCACAAACCTTTAAAACAGGTTCAAATCTTCAGGTCTACGAAAACAGATCGGGAACATATTTCTTAAGTTCACTTGAAATAGTCAGCGACCCAGATAAATACTCACTTCGGGGATATTATGATAAGACCGACGAAAAAGGCGGCCGCTTAAGACTTATAATCGCCACAGCAAAATAAAAAAAGAGGTATCGAAAAGATACAAGGGCGTGTTCACTCAGGTATTATTCGCCCAAAAAGCATTATTTCGGCGTATAACTGTGTTAAAAGCCCTCCATATCCGCCAGTATTATGGAGGGCTTTTGCCTTGTTCTCCATCCAAAATAATGCTTTTTGTGGTGCATGCGCAGTTTTGGGTTAGAGATTTTTCGTTTAGATAAAATACAAAAAATTCCGTAATACACAAAGTATTACGGAATTTTTTTATGAAGTATTAACGGAAAATATCGAGCCAAAACCGATTCATACCTGAGCGAACACGCCCCATTTTACATTGTAAGTGATTTTATGTAGGGATTGTCTTCAAGCATCTGTACCGTATCTTCAAAATCAACTCTCTGATTCATACGTACAGCCATGCTCATAGTTATAGTGCCATCGTCATTCTGATGTGTTTTGCAGGTTACAACAAATATATCTCTTTCCTTAAGTCTTTCTGAAAACTGCTTTATATTTTCCACATTGTTTTCCATTGTAACGCAAATGTCATTTGTCGGACTGCCTTCAAACTTATTGAGATGCTTATGCAGGAAAGAATGGACAAAAAGTGAAGCAATTGTTGAAAAAATACCTATTATGTACATACCGCTTCCGATAGCCATACCTATCGCAGCCATTACCCAGACACCCGATGCCGTAGTCAGACCTTTTATGTAGTCGTTTTTTACAAAAATTATTCCGGCACCAAGAAAAGAAATTGCAGGCATTATATTACATGCGATACGGGAAACGTCATAGTTAAAACCGTATTTGAGTGCAATATCAAGACAGCCGTACTTTGATATTATCATAAGCAGACAGGCACCCATTGCAACCATTATGTGTGTTCTAATACCTGCTTCCTTCTGTCTTCTTGCCCTTTCAAGACCTACAACGCAACCGCAGATACCCGCAACAATAATTCGAATTATAAAATAAAGTTGTGTCCCCCATGACAAAAGCATGGTCCCCTCAGCAAGTTGAGTGTAATTGCCGGCCATTTCTTTGCCGACCGTAGCAAAATCCATTGATATCTCTCCTTAAATCTCTTTTTATCATAATATGTTATATTATAGTATAATATTTTCAAAAGTCAAACAAAAAATTTATTAATTTTTATATAATCTGACCACCATTGACCGAGAGAGTCTGCCCTGTAATAAAAGAATTCTGCGATAAGAAATACACCGCATCGGCAATTTCTGACGGAGTTGCCATTCTACCCAAAGGTATTTCTGAGAGAATATCCTTCATTTCTTCATCTGTATAGTGTTTCATCATATCAGTATCGACACAACCTGGTGCTACGGCATTTACGGTTATGCCGCTTGGTGCAAGTTCTTTTGCGAGGGCTTTGGTAAATCCGATAATTGCCGACTTACTTGCCGAATATGCTACTTCGCAAGAGGCGCCTGCAATACCCCACATCGAAGAAATATTTATTATTCTGCCGCACTTTTTTTGTAGCATATCGCCTATTGCCGCTTTCGAGCATAAAAATGCGCCTTTTACATTGACATCAAAAAGCCTGTCCCACTCATCTTCTGACATATCCGTCAAAAGGCCTTCCCATTCTATGCCTGCATTATTGACAAGTATATCTACTTTACCGCAGGTTTTATGTATCTCATCGAACATTGCCTGTACTTCAGAAGCGCATGCAACATCGGCCTTTATTGCTTTTGCGCCTGTCTTCTGCGCAACAGCCTGCGCTGCCATATCATTGGTGTGATAATTTATAACAACGCTGCAGCCTTCATCAGCAAATTTTTCTGCAATTGCAGCACCTATTCCTCTTGAAGCACCCGTAACAAGAACTACCAAAACATTTCTCCTTTTATTTACTCATAAGTTCACATACGACCGATGTAAATTCCACCGGATCATCTATCGGAAGTCCCTCAATAAGTCTGCCCTGATCGAGAAGCACCTTTGCATATTTGCCAAGCGTCTCTTTATCCTCCTGAACAGATTTAAGTTTTTCAAACAGTGAATGTGCCGTATTTATCTCAAGAATTACCGATGCATGCACCTTACTGCCGTCGGGTGATGATGCATTAAACATCCTCTCCATTTCAAAGGTTATCTCACCCTCTGTACGCAGACAGACCGGATGTTCATCACCCATAACGCACGGTTTCACCGATACCACTTTATCGCCGAGAACTTCTTTTATTGCATCAAACAATTCTTTGTTATCCTGTGCTTTTTCTTCTGCCTGCTTTTTCTCTTCTTCACTTGCGACATCGCTGTCGGTGACATTTTTAAACTTCTTACCGTTATACTCTGCTATCATACTGATGGCAAATTCATCGACCTCTTCGGTAAAATAGAGCACTTCAAAGCCTTTAGACTTTACCGCTTCACACTGCGGCAGTCTGGAAAGCCTGTCCTCACTCTGTCCAGAAGCATAATATATAAATTCCTGCGACTCTTTCATTCTGTCGGCATATTCGGCAAGAGTTGCCGTGCCTCCGTTTGATGAAGGGAATATCAAAAGTCCCTGTAAAAGATCTTTCTTAGTTCCGTATGTCGTATATATACCGTATTTGAGCGTTCTTCCAAAGTTTTTGAAGAACTTTTCATACTTCTCCCTGTCATTTTTAAGAAGCTGTTCAAGTTCGCCCTTTATCTTCTTTTCAAGGTGATTTGCTATAGTCTTGAGTTGTCTGTCATGCTGAAGCATCTCTCTGCTTATATTCAAAGAGAGATTTTGAGAGTCAACAATACCCTTTACAAAGCCGAAAAAGTCGGGCAAAAGTTCTGAACAGTTATCATCAATCAGGACGCCGCTGCTGTAAAGTTGTAAACCTTTACGGTAATCTTTGGTGTAAAAATCATACGGTGCAGATGCAGGGACAAACAAAAGCGCATCATATGACACTATTCCGTCGGTCGATGTTCTTATAACTTTTATCGGGTCTTCCCTGTTTGCAAACTTTTCTTTGTAATATGTATTGTATTCCTCATCAGTTACTTCGCCCTTGCTCTTTTTCCATATCGGCGTCATACTGTTGAGCGTTTCAATAGTGGTATAATCTTCCCACTCGTTTTGGCTTCCCTCTTTACGGCGACTCTTTTCAACAGCCATCTTTATGGGATAGCGGATATAATCGGAATATCTCTGCACAAGACGTGTTATTTCGTACGACTCCATAAAGTCCTCATATTTTTCCTCGTCTGTATCAGGCTTAATATGAAGCACGATAGTTGTACCGTTTTTTTCTTTCTCGCAGGGGGTAACGGTATAACCGTCTATTCCGTCTGACTCCCATTTATACGCCTCATCGGCACCATATGCCTTTGAAAGCACTGTAACCTTATCCGCAACCATAAATGCCGAGTAGAAGCCTACGCCGAACTGACCGATGATGTCAACATCCTGCGTTTTTTCATTTTCTTCTTTGAAAGCAAGACTGCCGCTTTTACATATAGTGCCGAGATTATTCTCAAGTTCATCTTTAGTCATACCGATACCATTGTCGGACACCGTAACGGTGCGTGATATCTTATCGGCGGCAAGAAGTATCTCAAGGTCATCTTTTTTTATGCTTACACTGTCATCAGTCAGACTGCGGTAATAGAGCTTGTCTATCGCATCGGATGCATTTGATATAAGTTCCCGGAGGAATATCTCCTTATGTGTGTAAATGGAATTGATCATCAATTCAAGCAGTCTTTTGGACTCTGCCTTGAACTGTTTTTTTGCCATTGCAAAACATCTCCTTAAAATATAATAATATAATTTTATTGGTATATTATTGAAAAATCAAGTCTATTTTGTTAATATTAATAATAACCTATTTTAACCAAACGGAGGAAATTATGAAGATCTTGGTAACGGGCGGTGCAGGATTTATAGGCAGCCATACCGTAGTTGAACTTATCAGTGCGGGTTATGAACCTGTCATTGCCGATAATTTTTCAAACAGTTCACCTGTTGTTGTGGACAGAATTGAAAAGATAACGGGAAAGCGCCCTGTACTTTATACAGGCGATGTCAGAGATGAGGCTTTTCTCTGTGAAATTTTTGAACACGAAAAAATCGAAAGTGTTATACATTTTGCAGGCTATAAGGCGGTTGGTGAAAGTTGTGCAAAACCGCTTATGTATTTTGACAACAACTTCATAAGCACCATAAAACTTCTCGAAGTGTGCGAAAAATTCGGTGTAAAAAAGTTTGTTTTCTCATCTTCAGCAACTGTTTACGGTATCCCCGAAACAGTGCCGCTTCGTGAGGATATGTCGCTCTCCTGCACAAATCCTTACGGCCGCACAAAACTCGTTATAGAAGATATGCTGCGTGATATCTATGCCGCAGACAACAGTATGTCGATCATGCTTCTGCGCTATTTTAATCCCATCGGCGCACATGAAAGCGGTCTTATAGGTGAAGATCCTGCGGGTATCCCCAACAATCTTCTCCCCTACATAACACAGGTTGCTATCGGCAAACTGCCGCGCCTTGGCGTTTTCGGCAACGATTATCCCACACCCGACGGTACGGGCGTGCGTGACTATATCCATGTTGTTGACCTTGCAAAAGGCCATTTAAAGGCTATCGAATGGGCAAATAGCAACACAGGTTGCGAAGCGGTAAATCTTGGCACGGGCAACGGTTACAGCGTACTCCAGATTGTAAAATCATTTGAGGATGCAAGCGGTATGCCTGTCCCCTATGAAATAAAGCCCCGCCGTGACGGTGACGTTTCAGAAAACTTCTGCGATCCCAGAAAAGCAAAAGAACTTCTCGGCTGGAAAGCGCAGTACGGTATCGAAAAAATGTGTGTTGACAGTTGGAACTGGCAGAAAAATAATCCAAACGGGTATAATAATTAATATTGCAAAACGCGCTTTACTTATATATAATATATTTGGCTTTTAATTAACGAAAGGAGATAAATTCCATGAATTACACAAAGGAAGTAGAAAATATGTGTCCTCTTGCTAAGGGTGCATATCACGGTCCCGCTCCCATTCCGGAAGAGGGCAAGTGGGTACAGGTCAAGGAAGTTAAAGATATTTCCGGCCTTACACACGGTATCGGCTGGTGCGCACCGCAGCAGGGTGCTTGTAAACTCAGCCTCAATGTTAAAGAGGGTGTTATCGAAGAAGCACTCGTTGAGACTATCGGTTGCTCAGGTATGACTCACTCAGCGGCTATGGCTTCTGAAATCCTTGTCGGCAAGACACTTCTTGAAGCGCTTAACACAGACCTTGTTTGTGACGCTATCAATACAGCAATGCGTGAACTTTTCCTCCAGATCGTATACGGCCGTACACAGACTGCATTTTCTGAAGACGGTCTGCCGATCGGCGCAGGTCTTGAGGATCTTGGTAAAGGCCTCCGTTCACAGACAGGTACAACATACGCTACTGCAAAGAAAGGTCCCCGCTATCTTGAACTTGCAGAAGGTTACATCACAAAGTGCGCTGTTGATGAGAACGACACCATTATCGGCTATAAGTTTGTTCACCTCGGCAAGATGATGGAAATGATAAGAAAAGGTATGGACGCTGCTGAGGCTCTTGAAAAGGCAAGCGGCCAGTACGGACGTGTTGATGATGCTGTTAAGCTTATCGACCCGCGTGAAGAATAAGAGGGAGGTAAACTTATATGTCACTTTTTGAAAGTTATGAAAGAAGAATAGATCAGATCAACGCTGAACTTGCTAAGCACGGCATTTCTTCAATCGAAGAAGCTAAGGAAATCTGCGATAAGGCAGGCGTTGATGCTTATAACATCGTTAAGGGCATTCAGCCCATCTGCTTTGAGAACGCTGCTTGGGCTTACGTTGTAGGCTGCGCTATCGCTATCAAAGATCAGGTTAAGAGCGCTGCGGAAGCTGCTGAAAAGATCGGTCTCGGTCTCCAGTCATTCTGTATCCCCGGTTCTGTTGCTGATGACCGTAAGGTTGGTATCGGCCACGGTAACCTCGGCGCTATGCTTCTCCGTGAGGAGACAAAGTGCTTCGCATTCCTCGCAGGTCACGAATCCTTCGCAGCTGCCGAAGGCGCTATCGGTCTTGCAAGAAGCGCAAACAAGGCTCGTAAAGAGCCTCTCCGTGTAATCCTTAACGGTCTCGGTAAGGACGCTGCACAGATCATCTCACGTATCAACGGTTTCACATATGTTCAGACAAAGTTTAACTACTTTACAGGCGAACTTAATGTTGTAAGCGAAACTGCTTACTCAAAGGGTGAGCGTGCTAAAGTTCGTTGCTACGGTGCTGGCGATGTTCGTGAAGGCGTTGCTATCATGCACAAGGAAGGTGTTGACGTTTCTATCACCGGTAACTCAACTAACCCCACAAGATTCCAGCATCCCGTTGCAGGTACCTACAAGAAGGAATGTGTTGAACAGGGTAAGAAGTACTTCTCAGTTGCTTCAGGCGGCGGTACAGGCCGTACACTCCACCCCGACAACATGGCTGCAGGTCCCGCTTCATACGGTATGACTGATACAATGGGCCGTATGCATTCTGATGCTCAGTTTGCAGGTTCATCATCAGTTCCCGCTCACGTTGAAATGATGGGTCTTATCGGTGCAGGTAATAACCCGATGGTTGGTATGACAGTTGCATGCGCAGTTGCCGTTAACGAAGCACTCAATAAGTAATTTTACAAAAACTAAGGACTTGGGAAACCCCAAGTCCTTTTTTATTTGTTTTCAATAAACTCTGCAATGTCTTCAAGGCGACAATCAAGTGCCATACAAATTTTATCCAGTGTTTTTGTCTCTATATTTTCGTTTGCTTTTAAACGCCGTATTGTTTTACTGTCTATACCACAATGCTCTCTTAATTTATAGGTTGAAAAACCTTTGTTTTTCATTGTAATCCATAACTTATCAAAAACTATCATTACAATCCCCCTTGACAGCTATTATTATGGGGATTATAATCACAATTATTAAGGGGATATAATCCCCATATATGTGGTGATTGTATGATAAAAAGAGTTGTAATTGCAGGGTGCAGAGATTATAATAATTATGACGAGGCAAAACCCTATATTGATTTTTGTCTGTCTAATATCCGAAAAGAAAATAATATTATCATCGTTTCGGGTTGTGCAAGTGGTGCTGATTCTATCGGAGAGCGCTATGCAAAAGAAAACGGGTTTGAAGTTGAAAAATACCCTGCTGATTGGAGAGCATACGGTAGGAGTGCAGGACCAAAACGAAATAAACAAATGGCAGAAGTCTGCGACTATATAATTTGCTTTTGGGATGAAAAAAGCAAGGGGACAAAATCAATGATTGATTATGCCAGAAAATACAATGAACCCATTAGAATAAAGAAAATATAAGGGCTTGGAAATTCCAAGCCCTTTTAATATTTAAACACTGAAATTCCACAAAGGAATTTCTACATTAATTCCGAATTCCTAATTTTATATGCTTTCAAGCAGTTTATCAACTGCTTCTTCACTTGTTGCCCAGGAGGTGCAGAAACGGATACACGAATTATTTTTATCAACTCTCTGCCAGTAACTGAAACCGAAATCTTTTGAGAGTTCTTCAAGTTTTGTATCGGGCAGTATCGGAAAAATCTGATTTGTCGGTGAGTCAAACAAGAACTCTATTCCCTTTTGTGCAAGTCCTGCTTTAAGTTTTCTTGCAAGTTTTATTGCATGGTGAGATATCTTAAAATATTCATCATTTTCAAACAGCGCCTCAAACTGAACACCTAAAAGCCTGCCCTTTGCAAGGAGACCGCCCTGCTGTTTTATGATGTATCTTAAATCCTTTTTCAAAGAGTCATTTACCACGACAAGCGCCTCACCAAAGAGCGCGCCCACCTTTGTCCCGCCTATATAAAAAGCATCGCATAGATTTGCAAAGTCTGTTATATCAAGGTCATTCTCATCTGATGCAAGTCCGTATCCCATGCGGGCTCCGTCTATGTAAAGGTAAATTCCCTTACACTTGCAAACCTCATATATTCCCTTAAGTTCTGCCTTGGAATAGAGCGTTCCGCACTCTGTCGGGAAAGAGATGTATGCCATTGCAGGCTGAACCATATGTTCATGTGTAGAATCCGCATAGTGCGCATCGACACACTCTGCTATCTGCTGTGCCGTTATCTTACCCTGCTCTGACGGCAGAGTTATAACCTTGTGTCCGACACTCTCTATCGCACCGCTTTCGTGTACGCTTATATGTCCGCTTGAAGCAGCAATAACCCCCTGATGAGGACGGAGCGCCGCTTTTATAACAACGGTGTTAGTCTGTGTTCCGCCCACTAAAAAATGAACGTCGCCATCTGTTTTGCATATCTCTTTTATTTTCTTGCGTGCATTATCACAGTGCTCATCCTCACCGTAACCCACAGACTGCTCCATATTCGTTTTTATTAGTGCATCAAGCACAGACTGTGTGCACCCCTCAGTATAATCACAATCAAATCTAATCATATTATTCCTCACATAGCATAAGCCATTCTTCTGTATAGTTATCTCTGTCGTTTTTAAGTTTTTCAAGTTCAGCGCATTTTTCGGAAAGTAAAGCATAATCCGATGAAACTTCGGGAGAAGCCATCTCCTCAGTTAGAGTTTTTTCTCTTTCGTCACATTCTTCTATAAGTTTTTCAAGTTCACTTATACGCTTTTTCCTTGCGACATCTGCTGCGCGCTGTTTTTTTGAGCGGTAATAAGAGTTTTCTTCCTTAGTTCTCTTCTCTTGCTTAACTGCCGCTTGCTCCAGCCTTTCAGCGCTTTTTTGCTCGGCATATATGTCGTAATTGCCGTCGTACTGTTTTATTTCCCTGCCGTCTATCTCAATTATTCTGTCGGCAACCGCATTGATGAAATATCTGTCGTGCGACACAAAAATTAGATTTCCGTCAAATTCCGACAATGCTTTTTCAAGGCTCTCTCTGGTCAATAGGTCTATATGGTTTGTCGGCTCGTCGAGAATAAGCGTATTTGCCCTTGTCGCCATTAGCACAGCAAAGCAGACCTTTGCCTTTTCACCGCCCGAGAGCACTTTTATCTGTTTATAAACATTATCACCGTTAATTAAAACTCTGCCAAGAAGTCCCCTTGCCTCATATTCAAGCAAGTTTTTAAAACGTGAACGTATCTCATCAAGAACAGTCTTTTCTCCGTCGAGACCCCGCCCCTCCTGCTCATAGTAACCTATTTTTGTATGCTTGCCCCACACTATTTCGCCGCCTTTTGGATATATCTCCCCAACAAGCGTTTTGAGCAGTGTGGATTTTCCGCAGCCGTTTACACCGATAAGAGCAATACGCTCTCCCCTTTTCATTTCAAAAGAAACGCTGTCGCACAGAACATTATTTTCACCTGCAACTATGGGCAGATTACTTACTGTCAGCGCGTCTTTAACTGTCGGTGTGTCGTATTCAAAAGCAAACGAGGGTGAAGGCATATACGTTCTCGGCTTTTCCAGCACTTCCATATTTTCAAGTTGGTGAAGCCTGCTTTTTGCAGAGTTTGACGTGCTCGCCCTTGCGATATTTCGCTGTGCATAGTCGGTCATCGAGGCTATGCGTGCCTGCTGTTTTTCGTACTCTTTAAGCGCAAGTTCCGTGTCCATCTGTTTTTGCACTTTGAATGCGGAATAGTTGCCCCTGTACGCCTTTAATCTGTGGTCCTCAACGTCCCATATGCGATCAGTCAGTTTGTCGAGAAAATACCTGTCGTGCGATACTATAATAAGCGCACCCTTAAAGCCGGACAAATAGTCTTCAAGCCAACTGAGCGTAGCAAAATCAAGATGGTTTGTCGGCTCGTCAAGAATAAGCACATCGGGTGCTTCAAGCAAGAGTTTTGCTATGGCAAGACGTGTCTTTTCACCGCCCGAGAGAGTCCCCGTAGGTACAGTAAGATCCCTGCCTGCAAAGCCCATACCCGACAGTACGCGGTTTATATGAAGATCCATATTATAACCGTCCTGCGCTTCAAAGATTGCCATTTCACGGTTGTACTTTTCTGTTATGGTCTTGTACTCTGTTGAAGAAGCATCAACATCTGCCATTTTTAAAGCAAGTTCATCTGCCCTTTTCTTTGCTTCAAGTGCGTCGGAAAAGGCATTTTTCATCTCCTGCTCAATGGAATTTGCGGTATCAAGGCCGCTGTTTTGTTCGAGAATTCCCACACGAAGATTTTTCGCCCTTGCTATATCGCCCTCATCTGATAGAAGTTTTCCCGTAATAAGATTTATCAGAGTGGATTTGCCTGCACCGTTTATGCCGACAAGACCTATCCTGTCCCCGGCATTTACGGTCGCATTTATGTTCTCAAGCACTATTTTTTCGCCGAAATATTTATATACGCCCGAAATACCAACAAGCATATGCAGACACCTCCTCCATTTGTAGTCTAAATTATTTTATCTTAAAGGTTATAATATTGCAATAAATATTTATAAATGATATTATAATATATATATCTGGACTAAAAAGAGGTTCTTTATGGATTTTAACAGTCTGCGTAAAGCGCACCCAACATTTGAATATAAAAGTTACGACTATTCGTATGCAGACGGTGTACTCTCTATCGTGTACACTTTTGTTATGGATGAACATACATTTACGCCCACATGGCGTATCCCCTGCATTTATGAGCCTGACTCATTTGCCGAAAAAATGATATTCTCACTCGGTATGGTAGAACTCATAAGTTATTGGAAATGTGCATGCTCTCCCGAAGTGGTAGTTTCCTGCGGCTCGCTTGACAGTCAGCAGATACACTGGTGGAAGAAACTCTATTTCAAGGGACTCGGAGAATACTTCTACCGCAACGGTATTGAGACCGATATTGATTCATTTATGAATCTCACCTCCTGCGGTAAGACGATAAGAAACGACTCTAACAGATATGAACTTGATTCATATCTTATTCCCGTCGGCGGCGGTAAGGACAGCGTTGTCACTATGGAACTGCTCAGCCGCTTTGCAGACAAATGCAACACGTTCATTATAAATCCCAGAGGCGCAACTCTCGGCTGCGTAGAGGTCGCAGGTCTTTCCGACAGGCTTATCTCCGCACACCGCACTATCGACAAGCACCTTATTGAACTCAATTCGCAAGGTTACTTAAACGGTCACACACCGTTTTCGGCAATGGCTGCATTTTCTTCTTGCCTTGCGGCATACTTAAACGGCAAAAAATATGTGGTGCTTTCAAACGAATCCAGCGCTAACGAAAACACCATTTCAGATGTGAATCACCAATATTCAAAATCTGCCGAATTTGAATACGACTTCCGCACGTATATGGAGAGTTATATCCCCTGCGGTGTCACATACTTTTCACTGCTCAGACCCTACAGTGAATTCCAGATAGCAAGATATTTTGCAAGATGTACCAAATACCACAGTGTGTTTAAAAGTTGCAATGTCGGCAGTAAGGAAGATATATGGTGCGGCAAGTGTCCCAAATGTCTGTTTGTCGCATTTATGCTTGCACCATTTATCGATGTGAAATCCATATTCGGCTGTGATATTTTGAATGACAGTGAACTCACAGATACGATGCTGGGGCTCATCGGCGCACTTCCCGAAAAACCCTTTGAATGTGTCGGCAGCAGAGATGAAGTCAACTCTGCCATTTGTCTTGCAATCGAAAAATATAAGGACGAAAAACTCCCCTATCTTCTTCAGTATTATCTCAATGCCGGTTATTTTGCAAAATACAGAAAAACGGCGCATAACTTTGACAAATATTTTGATGTGGGCCATTTTGTGCCGTCGCATCTTTTCTACACATTTGATGGAATGCTTGAAGGAACGGTGTTTGACAACAGAAAAGTTTTAATTCTCGGCTTTGGAGCAGAGGGTAAATCGACATACGAATATATAAAGAAATATTCAGTCGGTGCAAGCATAACCATTGCCGACAGGAATGAGATTTCGGGCGACTATGATGCAAAATTCTGCTGTGGCGAAAATTATCAGTCTGCCATCTTTGAAGCAGATATAGTTATGAAAAGTCCCGGTGTGGTACTTGAAGAACTTCCGCCGGAGCAGATGTCAAAGATAACCTCACAGATAGAACTTTTTCTCGAAAAGCACAGGGACAGAGTTATCGGTATTACAGGAACAAAAGGAAAAAGCACGACTGCATCCCTCATCTATCATGTGCTTCACAGCGTATATCCCGACACGCTTTTTGCAGGAAATATAGGACTGCCTGCGCTGGATATAATGCCTCTTGTGAAAAAGAACGCGTATATCGTGCTTGAACTTTCATCGCATCAGACGGAGTATATCAAGGTGAGTCCCAAATACTCGGCGATACTCAATTTTTTTGAGGAACATCTTGACCACTACGGTACTTACGAAAAATATATCGAGGCTAAAAAGAATATATACAGATATCAGAAACCGACCGATGTATTTTTCTGTGAAAAGACCAACAAGAGCATTGATAATGTTCCCTCCAACCTCTTTACAGTCGGCGGTAATGTGAAAATATGGGGACAGAGGATAACCTTTGAGGGTGCCTCCATAACAGTCGATGCAAACAAAGTGCCGATAAAGGGCAAACACAACCTTTCAAATATAGCGTTTGCATTCGGCATATGCTCAAAACTCGGCGTATCGGCTGAGCAGTTTGAAAAAGCGCTCTACACATTCGAGCCGCTTCCCCACAGAATGGAATATGTCGGCGAATATAACGGCGTCAAGTACTATAACGACTCTATAGCCACTATCCCCGAGGCATGTATAAATGCGATCCGCAGTATTCCTGCAGTCGACACGCTCATTTTAGGCGGTATGGACAGAGGAATCGATTATACAGGGCTCTGTAAATTCTTAAATAAGAGTCAGATATCAAATGTAATTCTCATGCCCGACACCGATAAGGTAATTTCATCTATGCTCAGCAAGGTGAAAAATGTGCACAGCGTCACTTCTCTTGAAGAAGCAGTTGAAATTGCAAAAAAGGTCACACCCAAAGGCAAGACCTGTCTGCTCTCACCCGCCGCATCGAGTTACAACATGTTTAAAAATTTTGCCGAACGCGGAAACAAATTCAAAGAATTAGTAAAAAAAGAGGTCTAACGACCTCTTTTTTATAAACTGAACAACGTTACGAATATCGGCATGGTAACCACTGCTGCAACAGTTGTGAAAATGTTGATTGCAGTTGCATAATCAGGCTCGTCATCCCTTATCTGCGCAAACTGCATTACAGATGCGGCAGAAGGCGTTGTCGTAGCAATAAATGCTATAAGCATTATCTTTGACGCGTTTTCTACCGGCAAGCACGCCATAAGTCGCAGCAACGCAAGAGTTATAATAGGATACACGACCGTTCTCATAATAGTCACACGGTATATTCTTTTATCTTTTATAAGTTTCTTAAAATCAATGTCTGCAGCAAGAATACCTGCGATAAGCATACCAACAATTCCAAGCATACTGCCGAAAGAACTTGTTATATCCTTTACAAAAGCAGGCAGACGAAAACCCGTTGCCATCATTACGACACCGATTGCAATTGCAATTATATTTACGTTGAATATTACTTTTTTTATGTTGAATTTTTTATCGGATTCGAAAACCCGTATGCCATGACTCCACAGAAAAACAAGTTGTACCGACAAAAAAGCCGTAGAGTAAACAACCCATTCTTCGCCAAAAATAAACGACACTATAGGGATAATAAGATTTCCTGCATTGGGATACATAATTGACGTACGGTCAACAGCATTTTCCGAGATGAACTTTTTTTGTGCAACGTCAAGAAAAAGAAATACTATATGTAAAAGTATTGCTGCGACGTAGGCAAAGAAAAGCCCCCTCACCACCGACGCTGACCTTTCAAAATCAAACGCATTTATTATTGCAGACGGCATAAGCAGATATAGCGCCAGTTTTGATAAAACCGATGAATCACTGCATTTTACCACCTTAGTTTTGGCAATAATAAATCCTATTATCATAAAACAAAAAAGTTGCAATATTTTATATATAAGAAGTTTTGTTATCATTAATTTCCCTCTTTACTTATGGTAAGTTTCTCCTCTGGACACTTTGAAGGCACGATAAAGCTGTTCTGCAAAAATAACCCTCATCAAAGTATGCGGAAAGGTCATTTTAGAAAACGACAATTTTACGTCAGAACGTTGCTTTACTCTATCAGACAAACCATATGAACTGCCTATTACAAAACAGATATCCGACCTGCCCGATAACGCCGCATTGTCAAGCATAGAAGAAAATTCCTCCGTCGTCATTTGCTTGCCCTCGACACAGAGCGATATTACAAGCGCGCCCCTTGGTATCTTTGATAAGATAACATCCGCCTCTTTTTCAAGTGCCGATTCTATCTCTTTTCGGGGTGCATTGTCTGATGAAAACCTTTCTTCATTTAACTGTAAAAGTTCAAACTTACAGTATGCAGAAAGCCTTTTTTCGTACTCTGCAAAGGCATCGGAAAAATATTTGTCGCGAAGTTTGCCAAGCGCAATGAGTTTAATGTTCATATTGCAAATATCCTTCCCGCTTCATCTCTTGGCGCGATGTCCACCGTCACTTCACCCGGTTTTACACCCTGTGAAATAAGTCTACCTATCGTTTCATTCATCGCAAGTTCTTTTGTGTTATTATTTACACTCAAGTGTGCAAGCATAAAATGGCACACCCCGTCCGATACAAGTCTGCATATGGTTTTTGCGCAGTCCTCATTTGACAGGTGTCCTTTATTGCTCTTAATCCTCGCAACAAGCGCAGGCGGATAAGGACCGTTTTCAAGCATATATGTATCGTAATTTGATTCAATTATTACAAAGTCGGACTTTTTCATCAGTTCATATGCGCCGTCCGTCACATATCCCATATCTGTTGCTATCGTGAGTCTTTTGCCGTCTGCCGAGAAAGAATAACCCACACTCCCCTCAATGTCGTGAGGCGTTGAAAAAACATTTACCGATATATCACCGATTCTATATATGCTGTCGGTATCTATAAGCGTAAGTCTCGACGGCATCACATCACCGCAGGTGTCAAGCACATGGTCAAGCGTGCCGTAAGTTCCCATTACCGGCATGGAGTAGCGGTTTGCCAGCACTTTGAGTGCGGCAACATGGTCGCTGTGTCCGTGTGTAAGCAAAATGACATCTATGTCCGTCAAGTCATATCCGATTTTTTGCAGAGCGGTGCGAATCGTCTTGACATTTTTACCTGCATCCACAAGTATTCTTGTTTCACCGTATTCAACAAATGTGCAATTTCCGCTGCTGCCCGAAAACAAAGTACAAAATTTCATTATATCTTTCCTATATAATAATACCAACACGGGTTGTGTTGGTATTATGTCATTTAATTTGCTTTTTCAAGAACAGGACCGTCAGGAACGGTTATTTTCTTTATATCTGCGCCGAGCGCACGGAGTTTGCCTACAAAATCCTCATATCCGCGCTCGATATACTTGATATTGTCAATCTCGCTTGTGCCGTTAGTGGCAAGCGCCGCCATAACAAGCGCCGCGCCTGCACGCAGGTCACACGCCGAAAGAGGTGCAGCCTTGAATTCTTCCACACCCTCGATCAAAGCAATTCTGCCGTCAACCGAGACATTTGCACCCATTCTCCGAAGTTCATCCATATACTTGAAGCGGTTGTCATATACGCCCTCCGTAAGTTTGCTTGCGCCGTCTGCAAGACACATCAGCACACCAAACTGCGGTTGCATATCTGTCGGAAAACCGGGATACGGCATAGTTTTAAGATTTATCTTTTCAAGCCGTGCGGGGCCTTTTTCAACAATTATACTGTCATCAAGTTCGGTGACAGAGACACCCATTTCAACAAGTTTTGCCGAAATTGATTCCATATGCTTGGGAATAAGATTTTTTACTTCTATCCTGCCGCCCGTTGCCGCCGCAAGCGCCATATAAGTGCCTGCTTCAATCTGGTCGGGAATAATGGAATATGTGCAGCCGTGCAGACTTTCCACACCCTTGATCTTTATCGTTTCTGTACCTGCGCCCCTGATATCCGCACCGCAGGCATTGAGAAAGTTTGCAAGGTCAACTATATGCGGTTCGCGCGCCGCATTGTCAATAACCGTTACGCCTTCAGCAAGAACACCTGCAAGCATAACATTCATCGTTGCGCCGACAGAAACCACATCAAGATAGACCGATGAACCTTTGAGTTTTCCTTCCTTACAGGTAGCATCAACAATGCCGCCCTCGCCGATACTGATATCGGCAGAAAGCGCTTCAAAACCCTTTATATGCTGGTCAATAGGACGTGTGCCGAAATCACAGCCGCCGGGCATAGCAACATGAGCCTCGCCGAATCTGCCCAAAAGCGCGCCTATAAAATAGTAGGAGGCACGAAGTTTTCTGACCATATCGTATGGAGGCTGTATGTTTTTTATATGTGTAGTATCTATTTCAAGAGTCGTCTTGTTTATCAGTCTGACCGATGCACCCATATACTGAAGCATTTCAGAAATATGACGGACATCGCTTATATCGGGAATATTCTCTATTCTGACGGGTGCTTTTACAAGCACTGCAGCAGGAAGTATAGCAACAGCGGCATTTTTTGCACCGCTGACCGTAACTTCGCCGAAAAGCGGATGCCCACCGTTAATTACATACTTATCCAAATATATTCACCCTCCGTTATTTAAAATGTTTTTGCCGAACACCCTGTTCGGTTGTGTAGAGGTGTAAAGTTTTTCAACTTTACATATATTGTTAAGAGTTGTTTGTTTTCTTAATCTTATTTATTATAACATTATTTTTCAGAAATGTATAGAAAAATTTAAAATATTATTCGATAATCTGACCTGTACTTAAATCATATTTAAACTCATACTCATCTGTCTCTATGACATACATCGGCGTGAATGCGATTTCGGGATAATTTTCACTCGCCACATATGTAAGTGTCATGGTTTCTATTTTCATTTCTTCATCATCCAGCGCGCCTGCTATGGCAAAGAGCACATTTACCGAATTTGAAAAATCAGTCGCTATCTCGCTTGCCGCAGAACCTATGAGAAGTTTACCGCTTGCGCGGGCAACTTTCTTGCCGACTATCTCAACCTCCGTGATATAGTCCTCAATGGGCAATTTATTTTTATAACGCTGTACTGTAAAGGTGAAACCTTTTTCAGTCTCGTTATACTCAGTTATTTTAAAATCCGCCGACGAAAGCCCCGATATCTCAACAAATGTTTTTGTGAGAGACTGCGCCCTTCTCCTGCTGACATCTTCCTTTTCATCTGTATCCGACACGATATATTCAAAAGTTCCGTCATTAAAAACGGTTAGTTTATTATTGCCGAACGAATATACATTTCCGTCTTGAGTGACAGACAGCGTAACTTCACTGTCGCCCGCAAGTTTATTTGCAAAAGTCCCATATTCATCCGCCGCGCCCGTTGTTATTACTATCGGCTCGACAGGTCTTTTCTGCGGTATGTCATCCGCCGATATGAGTATTCCCCTTGCCTCAAGTGACTTTGATGCCTGCTGTACATAACTGTCGGATATATAGTCCCGGTCGCGCTCTGTATCATACAGTTCATAAGCGAGATAACCGTTTACAAGTATAAGCAACGCCAAGAGGAGTGTCTTTACTCTATGCCAGTCCATAAATCAATCCTCCCAGTAAAACAAATAGTCGGGTATCATGGGGGTATCACCCTTATACGCTATTCTTATTTTGTTTAATACACCGCTGCGATTTGCATACAGCCGGATAAAGTTCTCAAGACTCTCAAGTTCGATCTGCTGTTGTGAATATGCATAACTTTCAAGCAGGATATCTGCAGACACAAAATAACCGTTTCGGTAAACAAGCCTTGCCGATGTGTCTGAATTTTTTATAGATATACCGTTTACACAGTATTCAAACTCTGTCACATATCCCTTTAACTCACTGTCATAATAGGCGTTTTTCAGGCGCACCGATGCTTCGCCGCCCAGAAGTTCTTTTTCAAAAGATGATAAAAACTTCTGCGATGCTATTATGACATCACGCACAAAGTAACCTTTTTCTCCTGCCTGTCCTATATAGTTTGCCAGAGAAATGCCCCCGTTATCCTGATACGCCCCAAATGTTATTCTTCCGTCAGTCTGCGCCATGATACTTCTTAAATTTTCAACATAGATTACCGAGCCGTCCTCTTTAATCTCATTGTTAAGTGAGCCTGAGTTTATCCCGAAATTTGTCAGTACCGCAGAAAGATTTGCAAAGGAATAGTTACCTGCTTCTGCATTATAAAGTTTATTGCTTTTTTCAAGCAGCGGCAAGGCTATCTGTCCGACAGGCACGGCACTTCCGCCCTTAACTTTAACCTCGGACAAAATCGCATCAAGTGCTGAAATATCAGTTGTTTCCATACCGCCTATATCAGAAACATTTATGTCTGAGTTTCCCTTAACGGTTTCAAAAACATATGTCTCTTCACCATCGGTAAATACAGCGTTTATATTCCCGTCAGCATCATAAATATACAGTCTTTCCATAAGCAGATCTCCTGCATTTGATGCCTTGTTTGCAGATATCCTGCAAAGTATGTCAAGCGGTATCTTTCTGCCGAAGTCAACCAGCACCCCGTCGTTTTGTGTATAAGTTTCAAAACCGTTCTCGCTGTGAGTTACGGCACCCGCAATAAACTTTGATATAGTGTCACCGATTGCATCATATGACGAAATTATAAGGTTTTCATCAGCAAATGCGCTTAACTGCACACCGTTTTCTTTAACTGTTATACTGTATGGATATACAAGTGCGCTTTCCGAAAACTCGCTTTGCGTACTGACCGTTCCCTTTTCAAAATACTTTGCAAGATACGGCAGACCAAGCCCTGTGAAGAATGAACTTTCATTCTTTACAACGCTTCCCGTACCTGTCGAAAATATGTCCGACAGCATAAGTCTTGCCGTCATCACAAGCATGGATGCCGTAAGAAGTATTATGAGAATTGTCTTGATGGGTTCAAGAATACGCTTCATTTATGCTTCCTTAATGTTACTGTGACTGTAGTTCCTCTTCCGACTGAACTTTCCATTTTTATCGTTCCGCCGTGAGCCTCGACTATCTCTTTTGCAATGGAGAGACCGAGACCTGTGCCGCCCTGCTCTCTTGAACGGGCTTTGTCCACCCTGTAAAATCTCTCAAATATGTGCTTTAAGTTCTCCTCAGGTATGCCCATACCGTTGTCTTTTACGGTAAATACGATATTGTCGTCGTGCTCTGATGCGATAATGTTTATCTCGCCGCCGTCAGGCGTGTATTTTACCGAGTTTGAAACGATATTTACAAGCACCTGTTCTATTCTGCCCTTATCACCGAGTACGGGCGCCATATCCTCTTTAACCTCATACCTGATATTCTGGTTATGTTTGTCCGCCTCGATCTTCATTGCATTGTAGACATCGATGACCGCTTCCTCAGCCGAGAAAGGTGTCATTACAACATCCATCTTCTTGTTGTCAAGACGGGAGAGAACAAGCAGGTCTTTAACTATGCTTATCATACGGTCAGTCTCACTGAGTACGACACCGAGGAACTGCGCTTTGTCAGCCTCCTCCATATCGCTGTTTTCGACGACCGTTTCGGTATAACTCTTAACATTGGTAAGCGGAGTGCGAAGTTCGTGAGATACATTTGCAATAAATTCACGGCGTGAACGGTCAATTTCAGCCTGTTCCGTAATATCATGAATAACCGCAATTATGCCCCTGCCCTTGTTGCCGTGTGAAAAATCGGCAAAGTCGCATTTATATACTTTTTCATTTATTGCTATCTCACTTGTGAAGGTGCCGTTTGTCAGTTTTTCCTGCATCTCTTCAAAGTTTACATCGGTATACTCAAAGAATACGGCTTCAAATGTCGCCGCGCCTACAATATAGGGCCTGCCGAGTATCCCGCTCGCCGTTTCGTTTATGTGCAGAAGCATACCCCTGTCATCAAAGGCAACAACGCCGTCTGTCATATAAAGGAATATGGTGGATAGTTTTTCCCTCTCGTCCTCGATTTTTGAAAGCGTGGTTTCAAGCACCTGCGCCATGTCGTTAAAACTTTCCGAGAGCATACCTATCTCATCTTTCGAGGCAGAATCAATGTGGTACGAGAAGTCACCCTCCTGTATTTTTTTAACGCTCTTTGTGATGTTTTTAATAGGTCTTGATATCGCACCTGCCAATATGAAACTGAGCAAAAACGCGATAAATATCGCAATTACCACCGTTTTGATGATAAGAATGATCATCACCCATAAAAGATCGCGTACTTCCTCTTTTGTATCTCTTATATAGATGATAAACGTCTTGCCGCCGTCAGACGTTATCTTCTTTGCATAGTCCATATATCCTTCGCTTCTGGGCGTCTGCGTATTGCCGCCGCCGCTCATAACCGAGAGCATATTTTCCGTCTTTACAAGAGCCTGTCCGAGCTGCTGGTTTGTTCCGGAAATGAGATTTCCTTCTTCACTTAATATATACATATTCCTGTATGTATCAAGACCAAGCTGCGACGAATATACCGAGAGAACGTTAAAAAGTTCCTCTCCGCTTTCATCGGCATTTGCCGAATCATTTATCTGTGTCAGCACAGTACCCGAAAAGAAACTGTCCATCTGACTTAAAAAGTCCTGTGCATAAAACGAGCCGACGGAGTTTACAAGAACAACACCGACAACGGACATTGACAGCACCGACAAAAGTACAAGTATGAGCACCATTTTAGCCTGTAAGCCTTTAAACATATGTCCCCTCCATAAGCATTGCTTAACCCCCGAAATAGTATCCGAGACCTCGTTTTGTTTTGATATACTGCGGTTCTGACGGATCGTCCTCAAGTTTTTCCCTAATGCGCCTTATCATAACATCGACCGCCCTTACATCACCGAAATAGCCATCATATCCCCAGACTTCACTCATAAGGTCCTCTCTCGAATAGACCTTTCCGCTGTTCTGAGCAAGAAAGTTCACAAGCGCAAACTCTTTGCCTGAGAGTTCTATCATTGTTCCGCCCTTGGATATTGAGTAGTTGTTCATATCTATTGTAAGGTCTCCGAAAACGGTCGATTTCGTCTGAGACGTATACTCTGCCGTACGGCGCAGATTTGCCTTTACTCTTGCAGTGAGTTCCTGTATGCCAAAAGGCTTTGTAATATAGTCGTCTGCACCGAGTTCAAGCCCTTTTACCTTGTCATCCTCTTCAACTCTTGCAGTAAGCATTATTATCGGCACAGTCGATACTTCGCGGACCTTCTTAAGTATCTCCCAACCATCCATACCAGGAAGCATGACATCAAGAAGCACAAGATCGGGCTTTTCTTCTATTGCCTTCTTAGCGCCGTCAATTCCGTCATAAGCGGTCAGTGTATCATATCCTGCCTTTTTTAAATTGAATACTACAATATCGGATATTGTCTTTTCATCTTCTACAACAAGTATTCTTTTTTTATCAGACATTACAATATCTCCAATCAATATAATTTTCCATTATTTATTATATACTATATTTACTGTAAATTAAATAAAAAGTTTGCATGAAAAGTCTTTTTATGTCATAATATGTATATATAAAAGAGGGATGGTAAACAATTTATGGCTAAAGAAGGCAGAAAAATCAAAAGCACTCCCCCAATGGATATTGTCGGAAACTACATTATGCCCGACAGAGATGCAGCATCAAATTACTTTATTGAAACTTTCGACATAGGCGAATGTGAAAAGTACATCAAGCGCAAACGTGAAGAAGGTCTGAAAGGTTTTGGTATGCTCCACATTTTTGCCGCTGCATATGTAAGAACTGTTTCACAGCGTCCCGGCATCAACCGTTTTATAAGAGGTCAGAAGAGGTATGCCCGAAACGGTGTTGACATATCAATGACCATAAAAAAATCACTTACACTTGATGCTCCAGAGACCTGTATCAAAGTCTTTGCAGACCCTGCAGATACCGCAGAGGACATCTATAACAAGATGAATGCGCTCATCACCGACAATAAAGATATGGAAACCTCAAACGGTCTTGACGGTATAGTAAAGGTACTCAACTACATACCGGGTATATTCTTAAAATTCACCGTATGGTTTTTAAAACTTCTCGACTACTTCGGTCTGCTGCCCAGAGCACTCACTAAAGAGAGTCCGTTTCACGCCTCTATCTACATTACAAATATGGCATCTCTCGGCGTTAAACCCGTTTTCCACCACCTGTATGATTTCGGTACACTTCCCGTATTTATGGGTATCGGCGCCAAGTATGAAAAGCACGAACTCGATGCAGAGGGAAATGTGGTAACAAAGCGCTGTATGGATATGTCAATAGTATGTGACGAGCGTATTTGTGACGGTCACTACTATGCATCCGCATTCAAATACTTAAGAAATATTATGAAACATCCCGAAGTGCTCGACAATCCCCCCGAAAAAGTGGTTGAGGATATGAGATGATCCAAAGGGGCAGCAAAGCTGCCCCTTTTGTCATATATCCACAAATTATTAAAAAAGTGGTTGATTATTGGCAGTCTGTTTGCTATACTTTTTGTGTGAACAGATAGAGGTGCGTGCTTCATAAGTAGTGCGGAAAACAGTCAGGACACGGCTGCGTATGAAAGGGGATCACGCCGAAGCGGTTATTTCTGCGTATCCTTTTGAAATTTCCGCTGGTGTATTGCAAAACATGTAATACACTGTCACATATTGTGGAGCGCTATCTATGGTCAGGCATATTCAGGGACTGTGATATCTCCACAGTCCTTTTTGTTTGCAATTTATTAATAAGGAGAATAAAAAATGAAAACAAACACAGTAAGACGCATAATTTCACTTATGCTCATCTGTATGGTCATTTTCTCGGTTTTCGGTATGAATGCTTTTGCAGCTCCGGACCCTGTGGACCGTACTTCATTTGTCGTTACTGTTGACAACGAAAATGTAGAGTATGACCTTACAGACGCAGATTCCGCACTTTCCTATGTTGATGGTGATAGTGATAGCGGTTACGGATATGCTAACAACTACCAGAATGACCCCGACTTTAAATCACACATCGATACTGCTATTGCCAAAGTGAGAGAATCGGTAAGCCAGTATGCAACATTCTGGTCACTTATCCCCCCGATAATTGCCATTGTACTTGCTCTTATCACCAAAGAAGTGTATTCATCACTCTTCCTTGGTATACTTGCAGGCGGCATTATCTACTCAAACTTCAATTTTGAGACAACGGTTGTCCATGTTTTCCAGGACGGTTTCATAAACACCGTTGCAGATTCTTACAACATCGGAATTATCATCTTCCTTGTACTTCTGGGCGCGCTTGTTTCAATGATGAACAAGGCCGGCGGCTCTGCAGCATTCGGAAGATGGGCAACAAAACACGTCAAAACAAGAGTAGGCGCTCAGCTTATGACTATCGCACTGGGCGTACTTATTTTCATCGACGACTATTTCAACTGCCTTACAGTCGGCTCAGTAATGCGCCCTGTTACAGACAAGCAGAATATTTCAAGAGCTAAACTCTCATATCTTATTGATGCTACTGCAGCTCCCGTCTGTATTATCGCCCCCATTTCATCATGGGCTGCTGCTGTTGCTGGTTTTGCAAAGGGTGCAGGCGCTGACAGCGGTATATCCCTCTTTATACAGGCTATTCCATACAACTTCTATGCGCTTCTCACTATCGTAATGATGATTTATCTTGCACTATCAAAATCAGACTTTGGTCCGATGAAAAGTCATGAAGATAATGCTAAAAACGGTGACATCTTCACAACCGGTGAAGAAGTTGTCGAAGGTTCATTTGAAAAAGCAAACCCCAAGGGCAGAGTTCTCGACCTTGTACTTCCTGTTATATTCCTCATCATTGCCTGCGTTGTAGGTATGATTTACTCAGGCGGTTTCTTTACTGCAGGTGAAGAAGGCTACAGAAACATTATAACGGCATTCTCCAACAGCGATGCTTCTGTTGGTCTTGTATTCGGTTCGTTTGTAACCCTTATAGTTGCAGTAATTTACTTCCTTATCAGAGGAGTAATTTCTTTCAAGGACTGCATGGCTTCTATTCCCGATGGCTTTAAGGCAATGGTTCCCGCTATACTTATTCTCGTATGCGCTTGGACACTTAAGACAATGACTGACAGTCTTGGTGCTAAGATATTCATTTCTCAGCTTATCGAAGGTTCTGCAGGTTCACTCCAGTTGTTCTTACCTGCTATCATCTTCCTTATTGCTGTCGGCCTTTCATTCTCAACAGGAACATCATGGGGCACATTCGGTATTCTCATCCCGATTGTTCTTTCGGTATTCAGTGCTGTCGACGGTCCTATCACAATAATCGCCATTTCAGCTTGTATGGCAGGTGCTGTATGCGGTGACCACTGCTCGCCCATCTCCGACACCACTATCATGGCTTCGGCAGGCGCTCAGTGCAACCATATCAACCATGTTTCAACTCAGCTTCCCTATGCAATGACAGTTGCTGCAGTTTCGTTCGTATCCTACATCATCGCAGGCTTCGTTCAGAGTTGGATCATAGCACTTCCCATAGGAATTATTCTTATGCTTGCAACACTTGTTATAATAACCAAAATCACCAACAAAAAGGCTGCATAAAAACAAAATTAACCCCCTGTCGCTTGACAGGGGGTTGTTTTAATTTAGCCTATAAAAATCATATACATAAGCGGTATCGTGAAGATACACAGAACATGTGAAATCGATGCCATCCGGGCGCCTGTTTTTGTGTCGCCGCCGTATGCCGACGGGAATATAACAGTGTTGAGTCCGAGCGGTGTTGCGTAAGCAAACAGAGCAAGCACCAGCATTTCATTCGGTGCATTTATAACTTTGAGAAGTGTTAAAAAAATTGCGGGAATCACAAGTAAGCGAAGCGCCGTGACCGTATAAATACGCTTTTTTGTCACAAGCGTTTTAAGCGGATAGTTTGCCATGACGAATCCCGTTAAGATCATCGCTATCGGCGACATACATTTGCTTGCCGATTCAAGCGCCGCTTTGAGCGCATACGGCATATAACGCTGTGCATTCGTAAGCCCCAGAACAAGTCCTATTACAAGCGATATCATTATCGGGTTTAGAAGTCTTTTAATTCCAAACTTTCTTCCCTCGGCATCATTGGGTGTGAGAATGAAAGTCCCCCATGTGTACACCACGATATTCATCGGGAGGGTAAAAATCATGTATTTGAAAAGCATATCCTCACCAAGTAATGCAAGTACCACCGCATTCCCCATAAAGGAAAAATTGCCAAATGTCAGCGCATACTCAAATATATGTATACCGTACTCATTATCGGAAAAAAGTTTTGATACAAAATGTGCTATTACCATCGCTATCACAAGAAGTCCTGCACTGTACGCGATATACTTCCACGATACTTTTATGTTTTCAAAAGTACATTTTGTCATAAATGTATTGATGATAAGCGCAGGCACAAACAAATTGTTTTCAAGCCTTGACATAACTTTGTCTGCCTTATCGTTTAAAACATGCGTTTTATTAAGTATAAAACCTGCGACAATAAATATTAACATAACAAGCATCTGATTGAGCGTAGGCAAAAATGCTTCTTTCAAAATATCACCTCATTACCAAACTTGCCATATTATTACTCTATCACTATATTCATGCTTTGTCAAAATCAGTTTTCAGATTTCTTGCTGAAACCGTCGAATAATTGATTTTTTTGTTGACAAACATATTATATTGTATTACAATAATAGTATGTCAGTAAGTTGACTTGCTTACTAACCTTAATTCAGGAGGTTTTTGATGCCTATTTCATCTGACTCACAGGTAAAAATTTCCGATATGTCTTTTGGCGAATATTTTTACCATCTTGTAGACAAAAGAGATATTTCAAGGCCTCTTATTATCGATACGCTCAAGGTTTCAAAGACATATTTGTACGATATGTTTAAAGACCGTGTTTGTGCGCCCACTCCCGAAATGCAGTATAAAATTGCCTCTTTATTGAAGGCGACAGACAAAGAACTTTCCGTGTTCTTTGACAAGGCTGCAAAGCGCAGAAACGAACTTCCTGCGGACATTATGCTGATTTTGTCCGACAAGAAGATTGCTGAGATACGCCGCCAGTCGGATTTTAAAACATTGCTTTCGGAGAAGATAAATAATGGATAATTACAAATCGGCAAATGCATATGATCTTTCTCTGTTTGATCCGATGCGCAATCAGTTTGCATCAGTACAGGTCAGGCAGCGTGCAAAAAACAGCGTTGTTGCCAAATCCCGCAGAAACGCCACTTTTAATCTTGCAATAACAGTACTTATTACGATAATGTGCTGCATCTGGCTTGCATTTTGCTCGATGTATAACGAAGTTTCATCGCAAGTATCTTCTGCAAAAACCGAGTATATGTCACTTTGTGAGGAACAGCAGGCATTAGAACTCAAGTTTGAGCAGAAATTTAACCTTGCGGAAATAGAACGCATTGCAATCGAAGATTACGGTATGTCAAGAGTAAGTTCAAACGGTATTACATACATAGATACATTCAGTGAAGACAATGTAGAAATTATCTCTTTGGAGGACAATTTTGCCGTCGCGCTTTTCAAAAAAATTTTTAACTAACATATAACTTCTTCCTATGTTTGCAAACGGGGGACGGCAGTAGTTTTTTCCTTTCTTATTGCCTGTTCCCCGATTTGTATTTATTAAGCAGTTACATCAACAGTCAACCCCGCCCGATACAAGTAAAATAGCCGTTTTTCTTTGTTGTCGGGCTTGAAATACACAAAAGTATTACTGCGCCCTTACGCCTTGAAAGACAACTATTTTATCTTGTCTCAGGTTCGCAGAATTTTTTGTGTTTCGTTTTGAAAAGCACGGGGTTGACCATTGACGTAACTACTTAAAACAAATGTTTGCAAAATTGTTTTATGTGTGTTATAATGTAAAAAAAGTGAAAGGAGTAACCACAATGACAAAAGGTCAGGAAAAAGAACTTCAGATATACAACTATGTTCGCACCTGCATCGAGAAGGGTGACTGTCCGCCCACTGTCCGCGAAATATGTGCAGAAGTCGGTCTTGCCTCTCCCTCGTCGGTATTCACTTACCTTAAGTCGCTTGATAAGCAGGGCAAAATAATATTTCAGAAGGGTAAAAAACGGGCAATATCACTGCCCGATATGCAGAATATCGCCACTTCATATGTTCCGCTTCTCGGCCGTGTCACAGCAGGTATGCCCATTCTTGCATATGAGGAATATCTGGGTAAGATCCCCTTTTCATCAGATAAAAAATATTCCGGTGAACTGTTCGCCCTCAACGTAAAGGGTGACAGTATGGTAAACGCTGCCATTCTTGACGGTGATATCGTCATAGTCGAAAAGACTTCGGTCTGCTCAAACGGCGATATAGTAGTTGCACTTATTGAAGATGAGGCAACTGTAAAGCGTTTTTATAAAGAAGACGGTCATTTCAGACTTCAGCCTGAAAACGATGCATATGCTCCGATAATCACAAATGAACTTTCTATACTCGGAAGAGTTGTTTCGGTAATCAGATACTACTAATCGACAATATATAAAACCCCTGTGTAAGATAATACTTGCATAGGGGTTTTTTATACTTTATAATAATTATATGGAGGTGGCTTATGAAACGAATCATCTCACTCATACTGGCGGCGGTTATGCTTTTTTCACTTACTGCCTGCAAAACCGAAAAAGACACCTCTTTAGACTTATCCGTAGAATCGGTTATTCCCGAGGTGCCGGAAATCAAATATTACAGTCCGCTCACGGGCGAGGAAATTGATGAAGATACGGCATATACAAGGCCTGTGGCGCTTATGATAAACAACTTAAAAAAAGCCACACCTCAGAGCGGGATGCCTGAAGCGGATTTGTATTTTGAAATTCCTGCAGAAGGTGGTATCAACCGAATACTTACCGTTTTTCAGGATTATGACGACATCAAAGAAATAGGCACAGTCCGAAGTGCGCGCGCCTATTTTGTTGACTGGGCAGTTCCGCTCGATGCTGTGTTCATTCATTACGGCGGCAGCCCCTCCTTCTACACTCTTAAAAAACAAAAGAAATTTGACGAGTGTGACGGTATAAACGGCACGGTCGAAAATGCTCTTTTCTGGCGTGATGCCGAAAGGAAAAGAAATGCAGGTACCGAACACAGCGTTATGACAAGCGGAGAAAAACTCAAAACGGGTTTAAAAACGCTTGGTATACGTTCAACCGTAGATACACCGTATGAACCCTTCTTTTTCTTTAATGAAGAAGCGGTGGCAACCGGTAATATTACCGCTAATAAAGTGTCCCTTCGTTTTTCCTATTACATAACGGCTGAATTTGAATACAACGAAGAGACGGGGCTGTATTTCCGTTCCCAGTACGATGCGCCGCACAAAGACAAAACAACAAATGCACAACTTTCGGTCACAAATGTCATATATCTCAAGACCTCAGTTTCCGCAATCAGCGGTGATGATGCAGGGAGGATCGATGTGGGAACGACAGGAAGCGGCAGCGGCTACTACATCAGCAAGGGTATGGCGCAGGAGATAACCTGGAGTAAAAAGGATCTATCCTCCCCCCTCAAACTGTATGATATAAACGGTAATGAACTCACGATAAATAAGGGCAAAACGTGGTTTATGATAAATAATACTAATATTGTTATGGAGTAAGCATATGGAACAGTTACAGATACTTGAAAAAGGTGAACAACCAAAGAAAAAACTGATAAATCTTACACTAAAACAGGTAAAAGCGATAACTCACGGTGCGTTATACATATATGACGACATGGGAGGTTTTACTTTTTCACGCTTTACGCCTGCACAGGTTGAACATTACAGCAAATATCCCAATTTCAAAAAACGTGTGAATAATACTGCAGGCATTACATTTGATTTTTATACAGATTCTCCTGTTTTTGAGATGGATTTTACCTGTATAGAAGTTCCCGCATCTGAAACAGGTGCACTCGACATACTTGAAAACGGTGCTCTGGTCTACAGTTCATCAACAGAATATAAGCAAGGCAAAAAAATCAATGTCAGATATGAATTTACAAAACCGGGTAAAAACAGAATTACCGTATATCTGCCCACTTTTTGCGAAATTATAATAAAAAGAATTTCTCTGATGGAAAACAGTGATATAACACCCATAAAGCACCAAAAAAAGATTTTATTTGTCGGTGACTCTATCACGCAGGGGGCTTATGTTCCGAATTCATGTGCAACATATGCAAATCTGCTTACTCGTATGTTTGACCTTGAATGTCTTAATCAGGGCGTATCAGGTTATTATTACGATGTAAAAACACTTGACGGCGGTCTTTCGTTTGGTCCCGATTATATTCTCGTCGCATACGGAACCAACGACAAGAAAAACAACAAGACTATACCTGAACTTATGGCAAACGTTGAAGCATACGTAAAAAAACTTACAAGTATGTATAAAAAAGCCAAATTCTTCCTGGTTGTTCCATGGTGGCGTCTTAACAGAACAGACGAGAAAGTATATCTCAAGGATTTTGACCAAGTACGAAAAGCAATTTTTGATGTGGTAGAGAAATATCCGCAAATTACCGTTATTGACGGATACTCCGCAACACCCCACCTCCCCGAATTTTTCGCCGATAAAACTCATCCGAATCAGGCGGCTCATGCGCACATGGCAATCCACCTTGCAAGTGTAATGAGAAAATATATTAAATAGCAAAAAAGCACGGTTTAAAACCGTGCTTTTTTTCGGTAAACTTTATTGACTTTTTTTAGATTTTCGATATAATAATAGTAACAATTTAAATAAGGGTGTGTATAAAATGGACATTTACGAAAGATTCTGTATGCTTCTCAACGCAAAAGGCGATACGCCGTATGCCGTTTCAAAAGCAACGGGTATTCCCCCATCAACTTTTACCGATTGGAAAAACGGTAAAAGTGCACCAAAGGCTGCAAAACTCTCCAAAATAGCCGATTATTTCGGCGTTTCCCTCTCGTATCTTATGGGTGAAGATGAGTCAAATGAACTTGACAAGCAACTTACAGGTATTGATTTTGCTCTATGGGGTGAAGTAAAAAATCTCTCGGAGTCCGAAAAAAGGGACATATATGATTATATAATGTTTAAGAAGAGTAAAAGAAAGTAACCTTATACACTTCACTGTTGACTATAATCAGAAAGAGAGAGACCGGAAAATTGACATTATTTGACCTGTATAAGTACGCTGACAGCCAAGGGATAGATGTTGATTACTTTCCCATGCGCGAAGTAGAGTCCGTTTCCTTTCCGTGCGGGTGGATAGCGCTTGATGTCGACAAGTTGAAGAACAGTGCAGATGAAAAAGTACATCTCGCCCACGAGATAGGGCACCTCGAAACCGGTAGTTTTTACAATGTGTATTCTCCACTTGACCTGCGCTCACGGCATGAGACGCGCGCTGACCGCTGGGCAATCAAGAAACTGATACCCCAAGGGGAACTTGAAAAAGCAGTAAACGGGGGCATAAAAGACATATGGGAACTTGCCGAATATTTCGGCGTCCCGCATGATTTTATGGAAAAGGCACTTTACTACTATAACAACTAAACATTATAAAAACAGCCTCGTTTTAAACGAGGCTGTTTTTACTTTATAAATCTAAATTGATATCTTTAATTATTGCTTTGAGTTGGTCTGCGCTGTATCTTAATTTGGCAAGTTCCTCATCAGTCATCTTGATGGGCAGTTTGCCGTGTACGCCTTTAGGACCGATAATGTGCGGTATACTTAAGCACACATCATCAATGCCGTATTCACCGTGAAACATCCACGAGATTATTGCAACCGAATCATAAGCCGACTGAAGCATATTCACAAGATAGCAAACTGCATTCGTCACCGCATAGTAGGTCGCACCCTTGTTTGCGATTATCTCACCGCCGGATTTGCGGATATACTCCTCTATTCCATCTCTGTCAAGATCACCGACATCCATATCCCTCTGACATTCCATATTGCAGAATTCATCAATAGTTGCACCCGAAATCTTCGCAAGTGACCAAGGGACAAACATAGAATCACCGTGTTCTCCGAACACATAAGCATGGATGTTTTTCTGTGCAATATTATACTGCTCCGAAAGGATATAGCGAAGTCGCGCCGTATCAAGAGTTGTACCCGAGCCTATTATCTGCTTTTCAGGCAGACCTGACATTTTGATAAACGCATATGTCATAATATCAACGGGATTGCTGACAATAATATATGTCGCATTGGGTGCGGCTTTTACTATATTAGGCGTAATGCTTTTTAATATATCAATATTTGCTTGTGTGAGTTCAAGCCTTGTCTGCCCCGGCTTACGAGGTTTTCCCGATGTTATTATAACAACATCCGAATCTTTGGCATCATCGTAATCGCCTGCGATTATAGAAATCGGATTTCTGAAACTTGCACCCTGAGCAATGTCCATTACTTCGCCTTTGGCTTTATTTTCGTTTATGTCTATGAGAACTATCTCTGATACAGTATCTTCCATAGACAGTTTATATGCGATTGTTGCGCCGACGCTGCCCGCGCCAATTACCGTAATTTTACTTCCCATTTTTGTTCTCCTTTTAGTCTTTTAATTATTTTACCATAATGTCAAACTTTTAACAACATTTTTACAACAATTTGATTTTATTCATCAACGAATATATAATGAAATAGGAGGTATTATTATGTATACTGAATTTTCACTTGTAATGAGAGATAAAAGCGAGCATTTTGTAAGAAGTTTTGTCCCCGATTCCCCAAAGGCTATCCTTATATTGATTCACGGCAAAGGCGAACATAGCGGCCGTTACATACATTTCGGCAAAGAACTTGAAAAAGCAGGATATGCCGTATATGCACCTGACCTTCGCGGTCACGGCAAAACGGGTGGCAGAACAGGTCATACAGCGCCCAGAAGCACAATTCTCGACGATGTAGGCGAAGTCGTCTTATACGCAAAAATCAGGCATCCTGACCTGCCTGTGTTTATGTACGGACACAGTATGGGTGGAAATATAATTCTCACATACAGACACAGACGTCCTGACGGTATAAAAGCATTTATTGCATCTGCCCCCTGGCTCTATCTTGTAAAAGAATTCGCCGCACCTTTAAAAAAGGCGGTCATTGCTTTTTCCAAACTGCTGCCGCATACTGCTATAAACACAGGTATAGATGCAACAGTCATCACCTCTATTGAAGACGAACAAACGAAATATCTTGAAGACAAAAAAATGAACGGTGTTATCACAGTTGCAACGGTTGCCGATGTATTTGTTGCGACTAAAGAGATATTTAAGTATGCCCCGACAGAAAAAACACCTTTTATGCTGCTTCACGGTGACGATGACAGACTTGTCGATGTCGATGGCAGCAGAAAACTTTCAAAAATCTCCGGAGATGTCTGCGAATACAAAGAATACAAAGCAAATCGCCACGAAATACTGCACGATATCAGCCGTGATGATGCCATAAGC
The DNA here is from genome assembly GCA_045538835.1 of Feifaniaceae bacterium. Taxonomy (GTDB): domain Bacteria; phylum Bacillota; class Clostridia; order Oscillospirales; family Feifaniaceae; genus RGIG6165. Next base: position 140,010 of record JAZQEF010000002.1, read on the forward strand.
GACATGATATCATACCTTGATAAGCAACTTGCAAAATGAATTACACAAGTTTTTCAGACTATGCCAAAAGCGTATACGGTGATAAAGTATATAAACTCTCTATAGAGGGCGGTATCACCTGCCCTAACCGTGACGGAACTTTAGGTTACGGCGGCTGCATTTATTGCGGCGCAAAAGGAAGCGGTGATTTTGCCGAATGTGAAGACAGTGTGACTTCGCAACTTGAGAGGGCAAAAAAACGTGTTGCCTCCAAATGCAAAAGCGGAAAATACATTGCATATTTTCAAAGTTTTACTGTCACATATCTTCCCATCAGCGAATTTGAAAAGAAGATTTTTGAGGCGCTCTCACTCGACTATATCGTCGGCATTTCTCTTGCCACACGCCCCGACTGTCTGCCCGACGATGTGCTGGATGTGATAGAACGGGCAAACAGGATAAAACCTGTCATCGTGGAACTTGGTCTTCAGACTATCCACGAGGACACAGCGCTATATATCCGACGGGGATATAAACTGCCCATTTTTGATGAAGCGGTGGCAAAACTCAAAAAAATCGGGGTGCACACGGTTGCACATCTGATAGTGGGACTTCCGGGTGAAAGTGCGGATATGATAAAACAAAGCGCGCTATATGCTGCAAAACATTGCGATGGTATAAAATTGCAGATGCTTCATATTTTAAAAGGAACAGACCTCGAAAAAGACTATAAAGAGGGTAAATTCTCACTGTTTTCACTTGAAGAATATTCTGCCCTTATATGCGATATTCTATCCATATTGCCAACGAATACGGTAATACATCGCTTGACGGGTGACGGCGACAAAAACGAACTTATAGCGCCAATGTGGACAGCAAACAAGAAACTTGTTATTAATACTCTGCGTGAAGCAATACAAAACACAGATAAAAAACAATCCCATTAAGAAACTTAATGGGATTGTTTTTTATTTATCTCTGAACTCTTCCCGAGCCGTCGCCGCCTGCAAGTTTTTCAACTTCAGAAACGCGTACTCTGTTGTAGTCACCCTCTACCGAGTGCTTGAGTGCAGATGCGGCAACTGCAAATTCTATTGCTTCTTTTGAGGATTTACCCGAAAGAAGTGAGTAGATAAGTCCGCCGCCGAATGAATCGCCGCCGCCTACACGGTCAACTATATGTAAGTGATAACCCTTTGAGAAGTAGTAATCTTCTCCGTCGTAAAGCATACCTGCCCAGTCGTTATCACTTGCAGATATTGATGTACGAAGTGTTATTGCAACTTTTTCAAAGCCGAACTTGTCAGCAAGTTGCTTTGCAACACTCTTGTAACCCTCGTGATTAAGTTTGCCGCCGTATATATCTGTGTTTTCTGCTTCAATTCCGAATACGTCTTTAGCGTCCTCTTCGTTTGAGATACATACATCTACATACTGACAAAGTTCGGTCATCGCTGCACGTGCTTCATCTCTTGTCCAGAGCTTTCCTCTGTAGTTTAAGTCGCAGGATATCTTTATACCCTTGCTCTTTGCAACTTTGCACGCCTCTTTGCAGATTTCTACCACATTTTCTCCGAGTGCGGGAGTAATTCCCGTAAAGTGGAACCAGTCTGCCCCTTCAAAAATGTCATCCCAATCAAAGTCTGCAACCGTTGCCTGCTGTATTGCCGAATACTTTCTGTCATATATGCATACAGAACCTCTCTGTGATGCACCTTTCTCTAAGTAGTAAATACCCACTCTTTCGCCGCCGCGTACTATCTTTGATGTGTCTATTCCAAAGTATCTGAGCGAATCTACCGCAGCCTGACCGATTGCATGCTTGGGCAACTTTGTAACATATACACTGTCTAATCCGTAATTTGCAAGCGATACTGCCACGTTTGCCTCACCGCCGCCGAATGTTGCCTGCATCTGGTCATTCTGAAAAAAACGGTAATATCCGTTTGGTGCAAGACGAAGCATCAGTTCTCCGAATGTAACTACTCTTTTCATCCTCTTATCTCCTTTAAAAGTTTAACCGCCTCTGCAGTGAGTTTTTCTATTTCATCAAATTTACCTTCGTTGATAAGGTCTGCAGGTACCATCCAGCTTCCGCCACAGGCATATACTGCCTTGCAACCCAGATACTCAGCAAGATTCTTAGGTCCTATTCCTCCTGTTGGCATAAAGCGTACCTTTGTGTACGGTGCCGCTACCGCCTTTATCATCTTTACGCCGCCTGCCGCTTCTGCAGGGAAGAACTTTAGATACGTAAGGCCAAGTGACATTGCCGCTTCAATCTCTGTAGGTGTGCACACACCGGGAATTATGGGGTAACCCTTCCCGTTGCAATGCTTTACAACTTCGGGGTTTAATCCGGGACTTACTATAAATGATGCGCCTGCTGCCATTGCCTTATCTGCCTGCTCTGTTGTAAGAACAGTCCCAGCACCTATGAAGAAGTCGGGATATGCATTATGTATAACCTTTATTGCTTCTTCTGCCGCGTCTGTACGGAATGTTATTTCAGCACAACACAGTCCGCCGTTTTTGAGTGCTTCTGCCAACGGCAGTGCATCTTTCACATTGTCTATCTTGATTACGGGTATTACTCCCATTTCACTTATTCTTTTAATTAACTGTTCCACAAAATCACCCTCTCTGTATTAAAGTGCCGTCTGTGTATCGTTGGGATCACCGTTTCTTGCAAGGTCATATTCCTTTGACCAGTCAAGGTCACGGTATTCCTCACCTCTGGGGTCGGTTTTGATCCAATCAACAAGCATATCCAGCATTTCTTCTGTCCAAGTGTTTCTGTCTATCTGTGCAGTTGTGAACTTACCCTGACCTATCATTTCGAAACCGAAATCGTCCTTAACGTGTGTCTTGGCAGCGCCTTCAACAACGTCTGCAACAAGATGGCTGGGGATAAAGAGTACACCGCCGCCTGCACCGAATACAATATCGCCGGGCAGACATACAGCGCCACCAAAGTTGGTGATATCATTCCAGTCCTTCATAACGAATTCACGAATCGGTGTGGGGTCAATTCCACGATAGTATACCTGTACATCAGGAACCTGCTTCATCTGTTCAACGTCTCTTACACCGCCCCAGATTACGGCGCCGCCGTTCTTAGTGTGCTTCTTTACTGCAGTTGTAAGGTTTCCGCCAAGGAATGTTCCCTTATATATCTTGTCATACATATCACAGACAACAACGTCGCGTTCATAAAGATTGTCGATTACCCACTGGTTGTAGTTACCGTTTCTTCCATCTTCGGCACCACGTGCAAACTGAAGTTCGTGAAGGTCGGGACGTGTGGGGCAGAAAGAACAGGTTACTGCACGGCCAACCAACTTCCTTCCGTCATCGTGTAAGGGGGTAAGCGGTGCAAGGCCGCCACCCACGAACTGGTTTTCATAACCGAGAACGTAAATGGGTTTCCACACTTCTTCAAGTGTCATTCCGTAAAGCGCATTAAGATACTTATCTTCTACCTTAGGTCTTCCGTCAGGAAGTCTTTCCCCTTTCCACAAAGGTGTAAGGGCTATCACTGATTCTCTGTCATTAAAATGCATAATAGTTAACTCCATATTTGAAATTTATCTCTCACAATTATTTATACATTAAATATTTTACAATATAAATTGCTTGAAAAGTAGACTTTATTTGTCAATATTGTATGGTATTCGCTTAATTTAAAAAACTAATATAATTGTCTTTTAACCAAAATAAATATGAGCACATTATTATACTTATTAATTACAGTACAGATGTGGTCATACAAATTACACATTTTGTTTATAAAAAAATAGGTATCCATAAAGGATACCTATTTTTATCTGTTAAACAGAAATTATTCGTTAATAGCTGTTACAACGCCTGAACCAACTGTTCTGCCGCCTTCACGGATAGCGAAACGGAGACCTGCTTCAATAGCAATGGGAGTGATAAGTTCAACATCCATAACAACGTTGTCACCGGGCATGCACATTTCTGTACCTGCGGGAAGATTTACAACACCTGTTACGTCTGTAGTTGTGAAATAGAACTGGGGACGATAGTTGTTGAAGAAGGGAGTATGACGGCCACCTTCTTCCTTAGTGAGTACGTAAACCTGACCAGCAAACTTCTTGTGAGGATTGATACTGCCGGGTTTAGCAAGAACCTGACCACGTTCAATGTCTGTTCTCTGAACACCACGGAGAAGTGCACCGATGTTATCGCCTGCTTCAGCAAAGTCAAGAAGCTTTCTGAACATTTCGATACCTGTAACAGTTGTCTTCTTAGCTTCGTCCATAAGACCAACAATTTCAACTTCTTCACCAAGGTTAAGAACGCCACGTTCAACACGGCCTGTAGCAACTGTACCACGACCTGTGATTGTGAATACGTCCTCGACAGGCATAAGGAAGGGCATATCTGCCTTACGGTCGGGAGTAGGAATATAACTGTCTACTGCATCCATAAGTTCCTTAATGCAAGCATATTCGGGAGCAGAAGGATCACTTGAAGCGCTATCAAGCGCTACCTTACCTGAACCGCGGATGATCGGAATTTCGTCACCGGGGAATTCGTAAGTAGAAAGTGTTTCACGGATTTCCATTTCAACGAGTTCGAGAAGTTCGTCATCGTCAACCTGGTCACACTTGTTCATGAATACAACGATTGCGGGAACGCCAACCTGACGAGCAAGGAGAAGGTGCTCCTTAGTCTGAGCCATAGGACCGTCAGTAGCAGCGATAACAAGGATACCGCCGTCCATCTGAGCAGCACCTGTGATCATGTTCTTAACGTAGTCAGCATGTCCGGGGCAGTCAACGTGAGCGTAGTGACGTGCTTCTGTCTCGTACTCAACGTGTGCTGTATTGATTGTGATACCTCTTTCTCTCTCTTCAGGAGCCTTATCGATGTTTGCATAATCTTCAAACTGAGCCTTACCTGAAAGTGAAAGGAACTTTGTGATAGCGGCAGTAAGAGTTGTCTTACCATGGTCAACGTGACCGATTGTACCAATGTTTACATGGGGCTTGGTTCTCTCAAACTTAGCTTTTGCCATTTTGCTTTCCTCCTAGCAATAAATAATTTTAATGATTTATTAGTTTTATAATATAATAATTTGACAGAAATTACAAGAGTAATTTTTAGTCTTTCTTTGCTCTGCTGCTGATAATCTCTTCTGCAACAGACTTCGGAACTTCTGCGAAACTGTCAGGTTCCATCGCATATACGCCGCGTCCCTGTGTCTGTGAACGGAGATCTGTAGCGTAACCGAACATTTCGGACAGCGGAACTTTAGCATCAACCTGCTTAGCGCCCGAACGGTCAACCTGACCGAGAATGAGACCGCGGCGTGAGCTGAAGTCACCCATTACTGAACCGAGGTATTCTTCGGGAACTGTTGTTGAAACCTTCATGATAGGCTCTATAAGAACAGGATCTGCCTTAGCCATTGCTTCCTTAAACGCCATTGAACCGGCGATCTTAAATGCCATTTCGGACGAGTCGACTTCATGGTAAGAACCGTCGATAAGTGTTACCTTTACGTCAACAACATTGTAGCCGGCAATAATACCTGACTGCATTGCGCCCTGGATACCTGCGTCAACTGCAGGGATATATTCCTTGGGAATAGCACCACCGACAATTTTATTGACAAATTCGTATCCTTTACCGCTTTCGTTAGGTTCAATTGTGATCTTACAGTGACCGAACTGACCTTTACCGCCTGACTGACGCTTGAATGTAGTGTCAGCAGTAGCTTCACGGCGAATCGTTTCTTTGTAAGCAACCTGAGGCTTACCGATGTTTGCTTCGACCTTGAATTCTCTGAGGAGACGGTCAACAATGATCTCAAGGTGAAGTTCACCCATACCTGCGATGATTGTCTGACCTGTTTCTTCGTCTGTATAAGTTCTGAATGTCGGGTCTTCTTCAGCGAGCTTTGCAAGAGCAATGCCCATCTTTTCCTGACCTGCCTTTGTCTTAGGCTCGATAGCAACACGGATAAGGGGTTCGGGGAATTCCATAGACTCAAGAATGATGGGATGATTCTCATCACAGAGCGTATCACCTGTTGTTGTGTTCTTAAGACCGACAGCAGCAGCGATATCACCCGAGTAAACGATGTCTATATCCTTACGCTCGTTTGCATGCATCTGCAGGATACGGCCGATTCTCTCGTCGTTGTCCTTAACAGAGTTGTAAACGCTTGAACCCTTTGCGAGTGTACCTGAGTACACACGGAAGAAGCAGAGTTTACCTACAAACGGGTCGGTCATGATCTTGAATGCAAGAGCTGAGAACGGCTCGTTATCTGATGAAGGTCTTTCTTCTTCTTCGTCTGTGTCCGGATTGACGCCCTTGATGTTGGGAACGTCTGTCGGTGCAGGCATATAGTCAACAACTGCATCCAGCATCTTCTGAACGCCCTTGTTCTTGTATGAAGTACCGCATACAACGGGAACCATTTCGTTAGCAATGGTCATCTTACGGATACCCTTCTTGAGGTCTTCTATTGAAAGGTCGCCCTCTTCAAAGTACTTTTCCATAAGTTCTTCCGAACCTTCTGCAACGTGCTCAACAAGTTCACTTCTGTACTGCTGAGCCTTTTCCTGCATATCGGCGGGAATTTCTTCTACTCTGATGTCCTTTCCAAGATCATCATAGTAAACGTAAGCTTTCATTTCGAGCAGGTCAATAATACCCTTGAAGGTATCTTCCTGACCGATGGGAAGCTGTATCGGAACGGCATTACATTTAAGGCGCTCTCTCATCATGTCTACAACACGGTAGAAGTTTGCGCCCATAATGTCCATCTTATTGACATATGCCATTCTCGGAACACGATATTTATCAGCCTGTCTCCAAACTGTTTCAGACTGAGGCTCAACACCGCCCTTAGCGCAGAGAACTGTTACAGAACCGTCGAGTACACGGAGTGAACGCTCAACTTCAACTGTAAAGTCAACGTGGCCGGGAGTGTCGATAATATTGATTCTATGGCCGTTCCAGTGACATGTTGTAGCAGCAGAAGTAATGGTAATACCTCTCTCCTGTTCCTGCTCCATCCAGTCCATCGTTGCCGAACCGTCATGAGTTTCACCTATTTTATGGTTAACACCTGAGTAAAACAGGATACGCTCGGTAGTCGTGGTCTTGCCGGCATCGATATGAGCCATAATTCCTATATTTCTGGTAAGTTCCAGAGGATATTCTCTGCCCATTCTTTTTCTCCTTTAGGAAATTAATATCTGTAATGAGCAAAAGCCTTGTTTGCCTCTGCCATCTTGTGTGTATCTTCCTTCTTCTTAACTGCACCGCCGGTGTTGTTAAGAGCGTCGAGGATTTCGTTTGCAAGTCTGTCCTTCATCGTTCTTTCGCTTCTCGCTCTTGAATAAGTTGTGAGCCAGCGCAGACCGAGAGTCTGTCTTCTTGCAGGGCGTACCTCCATAGGAACCTGGTAAGTTGCACCGCCTACTCTTCTTGCTTTAACTTCGAGAACGGGCATAATGTTTTCCATAGCCGTTTCGAATGCTTCCAGTGCATCCTTGCCTGACTTTTCTTTTACAACGTCAAATGCGTCGTAAACAATTTTCTGTGCAACACCCTTCTTACCATCAAGCATAATGTTGTTGATAAGTCTTGTAACAAGCTTACTGCCGTACATAGGATCGGGTAACACATCTCTTACGGGAACTGAACCTCTTCTTGGCACTGTTCTTCCCTCCTTCACATTATTATTGATATCATAGGTACTCGAAAGCATACACGCTTCCGTATGTGCAAAGCCGAGATTCTACATATATATAGAATACGGCAAAGCACTTTGCTTTGCGTAGTTATTAACGCAAAATTGTTATCAGCGGATTACTTGCCTGCCTTGGGACGCTTAGCACCGTACTTAGAACGGCTCTGATTTCTCTTGTCAACGCCCTGTGTATCAAGTGTACCTCTGATGATGTGGTAACGAACACCGGGAAGGTCACGTACCCTGCCGCCACGAATAAGAACAACGCTGTGCTCCTGAAGATTGTGGCCTATACCGGGGATATACGCGGTAACTTCCGTACCGTTTGAAAGACGAACTCTTGCTATCTTACGAAGAGCTGAGTTAGGCTTCTTAGGTGTGGTCGTCTTAACAGCTGTGCATACGCCTCTCTTCTGAGGTGATGAAAGATTTGTGGGCTGCTTCTTAAGAGTGTTGAAACCCTTCTGAAGTGCAGGAGCCGTAGACTTCTTCACTGCTGTTTTTCTGCCGTTTTTAACGAGCTGATTAAATGTCATCATTTTCTTAGTTTTCCTCCTTTCCTAAATAGGTTTGTACCAAACAAGCATTATGCTGCTTATTTTGTACAAATCTATTCAGACTACGGTGTAAATGCGGGACGCGCCCACATTCACACCGTAATAGTATAACATTTAGTATGTCAAATGTCAATCATTTGTTGCTTCTGCGAGAACAGATGCATAAATATCTTCTGCCTTTTTCTCAACAGATACATTGCGGTAACATTCCATACCCGTTCCTGCAGGGATAAGTTTACCGATAATAACATTTTCCTTAAGACCTATAAGCGGATCAACTTTACCCTTGGTTGCTGCGTCTGTAAGAACTCTCGTCGTTTCCTGGAAGGATGCTGCCGAGAGGAATGAATCTGTTTCAAGCGATGCCTTGGTGATACCCTGAAGCACGATCTCACCCTCTGCAAATGCAAGATCCTTTTCACCTGCTGCGATACGCTTTTCGATTTCGGCATTAGCCTCTTCGATAACATAACGGTCAACAAGTGTGTTGGGGAGAAGTTCTGTGCTTCCGTTTTCGATAACACGCATCTTTCTCATCATCTGGCGGACAATGACTTCAATATGACGGTCATTGATCTCAACGCCCTGCAGACGGTAAACGCGCTGAACTTCCTTGATGAAGTACTGTTCAACTGCGCTGTCTCCGAGCACTGCCTTGATGTCGTGCGGATTGGGTGAACCTTCTGTAAGACGCTCACCCTTTTCTATTGTGGCACCGTCGTGAACTCTTATACTTGAACCGTAAGGAATCGGCACATCGAGTTTTTCGACACCCTTGAGAAGATCTTCCTGCGAGGGAGTTATCACAACATGCTTGAGTTTCTTATCTTCCGTAATACTTACCGTACCGCCGATCTCGGCAATAATAGCCATCTTCTTGGGCTTTCTTGCCTCGAAAAGTTCTTCGACACGGGGAAGACCCTGTGTAATATCGTCTGCCTGAGCAACACCGCCTGTGTGGAACGTTCTCATCGTAAGCTGTGTACCGGGTTCACCGATAGACTGTGCGGCAATGATACCGACAGATTCGCCGATACTTACACGTTCACCGTTGGAGAGGTTGCTGCCGTAACACTTAGCACATACACCGTGTTTTGAATGACAAGTGAGAAGTGATCTTACATATGCACCTGTAACACCTGCATCAATTGCCTTCTGGGCAATATCCTTAGTGATAAGTGTATCTGTATCGATGATAACTTCGCCTGTCTCGGGATGTACAATCGGCTGAGCAAGATAACGTCCCACAAGTCTGTCAGCGAATTTCTCGATAATTTCATCGCCCTCACGGATTTCAGACACATATGTGCCCTCTATCGTTCCGCAGTCATTCTCACGGATGATAACATCCTGCGATACGTCAACAAGTCTTCTCGTAAGGTAACCCGAGTCTGCAGTTCGAAGAGCCGTATCGGCAAGACCTTTACGCGCACCTCTTGACGAAATGAAGTACTCAAGGACTGAAAGACCTTCTCTGAAGTTGGATCTGATTGGAATTTCGATAGGCTGACCTGACGGTTTAGCCATAAGACCTCTCATACCGGCAAGCTGACGAATCTGGTTGTAACTACCGCGGGCGCCGGATTCAGCCATCATGCTGATGGGGTTGAATTCGTCAAACGACTTTTTAACTTCGTTTGTGACATCTGTTGTAGCATCGTTCCAGACCTTGATAACTGCTGCAAAACGGTCTTTTTCAGTTGTAATACCTCTCTTGTAGAGAGTGTTTATCTTTGCTACCTGCTTGTCAGCCTCAGCAATGATATCCCACTTCGACTGCGGCACTACCATGTCTGCAAAACTCATGGTGAATGCGCCTCTTGTAGCATACTTGTAACCGAGGTCTTTGACATTGTCGAGCAGGACTGCTGTCGGCGCAGGACCGTGCTTGTGGATACATCTGTCTACGATTTGACCAAGTTGCTTTTTGCCGCACTTGAAGCCAATTTCGTCAATATACTTATTTTCGGGAACACTTCTGTCCACAAAACCGAGATCCTGCGGAATTACTTCATTAAATATAATACGGCCGACAGTTGTGTCGATTATACCGTTTTCGTCCTTTGCAACCCTTACCTTTATCTTCGCATGGAGTTCAACTTCATGGTTATCATAAGCAAGAAGCGCTTCCTCCTTGTTGGAGAATATCTTGCCTTCGCCCATTTCACCGTCTCTTGTATAAGTCAGGTAGTAAGCACCGAGGACCATATCCTGTGAAGGAACAGTTACGGGGCTGCCGTCCTGCGGTTTGAGCAGGTTGTTTGCCGAGAACATAAGATATCTTGCCTCTGCCTGTGCTTCTGCTGAAAGCGGTACATGGACAGCCATCTGGTCACCGTCGAAGTCGGCGTTGAAGGCTGTACATACAAGCGGATGAAGTTTAATTGCTCTGCCGTCAACAAGTACCGGCTCGAAAGCCTGGATACCGAGACGGTGAAGCGTAGGAGCACGGTTGAGCATTACGGGATGGTCTTTGATAACAAATTCCAGAGCATCCCAAACCTCGTTTGTCGCTCTTTCAACCATCTTCTTTGCGCCCTTGATATTGTTTGCAATACCGTCTTCGCAAAGTTTCTTCATAATGAAGGGCTTGAAGAGTTCGACTGCCATCTCCTTGGGGAGACCGCACTGGTATATCTTAAGGTCAGGACCTACGACGATAACCGAACGGCCCGAATAGTCAACACGTTTACCGAGAAGGTTCTGACGGAAACGTCCCTGCTTACCTTTGAGCATATCAGAAAGTGACTTAAGAGGTCTGTTATTGGGACCTGTTACAGGTCTGCCTCTTCTGCCGTTGTCGATAAGAGCATCGACTGCTTCCTGAAGCATTCTCTTCTCGTTTCTTATAATGATGTCGGGAGCCATAAGTTCCTGAAGTCTCTTAAGACGGTTGTTTCTGTTGATAACTCGTCTGTAAAGATCGTTTAAGTCACTTGTGGCAAATCTGCCGCCGTCAAGTTGAACCATAGGACGTATCTCAGGCGGAATTACGGGAACGACATCAAGGATCATCCATTCAGGCTTGTTGCCCGAAAGTCTGAACGCTTCTACAACCTCAAGTCTCTTAAGAAGTTTAGCCTTCTTCTGACCTGTTGCCTCCTGCGCTTCTTCTTTGAGGGTTTCCGAAAGTTTATCAAGGTCAAGTTCTGCGAGCATAGTCTTTATTGCTTCTGCACCCATATCTGCCTTGAATTCGTCACCGTATTTTTCGCGGTTCTCCATATACTCTTTTTCAGTGAGTACTTCACCCTTTGACAGCGGTGTTGAACCTGCATCTGTTACGATGTATGCAGCGTAGTAAAGCACTTTTTCGAGCGCTCTGGGCGAAATATCAAGAATGAGTCCCATTCTTGAGGGTATACCCTTAAAATACCAAATGTGCGATACGGGCGCCGCAAGTTCAATGTGTCCCATTCTCTCACGGCGAACCTTTGAGCGTGTTATTTCAACTCCGCACTTTTCGCATATCTTACCTTTATATCTGATTCTCTTGTACTTACCGCAGTGACATTCCCAGTCCTTTGTAGGTCCGAATATCTTTTCGCAGAAAAGACCTTCTTTTTCGGGTTTGAGTGTACGGTAATTGATAGTTTCGGGTTTTGTGACTTCACCGTGTGACCATTTTCTCATCTGTTCGGGAGAAGCCAGGCCGATTTTTATACTTTCAAATGCTATATTATCCATAACCTTTTTCCTCCTTTAATTACATATCAAAATCGTCGTCGGTTTCATCACCGAAGTCATTTGTTTCTGCGATTTCGTCCTCATCATCTTCGATTCCCTCTTCGCCGAAACCTTCTGCAAGTTCGCTTTCTTCATACACATCTGCAGTAAGTTCTGCAACGTGTGTTCTGCCGAAGCCGATCTCTTCTTCATCAGGAAGTTCTTTTATCTCGATTTCTTCATTGTTCTTGTCAAGAACCTTGATATCAAGACCGAGTGACTGAAGTTCTTTAATAAGAACCTTAAATGATTCGGGGATACCGGGCTGCGGAACATTGAGTCCCTTTACGATGCTTTCATAGGTCTTTGAACGGCCTGTAACATCGTCGGACTTGACTGTAAGAATCTCCTGCAGAGTATATGCAGCGCCGTATGCTTCAAGTGCCCAAACTTCCATTTCACCGAAACGCTGACCGCCGAACTGTGCTTTACCGCCGAGGGGCTGCTGTGTAACAAGTGAGTAAGGACCGATAGAACGGGCATGAATTTTATCATCAACAAGGTGATGCAGTTTGAGGTAGTACATATAACCGACTGTAACAGGATTGTCGAACTTCTCACCTGTACGGCCGTCGTATACCACGCTCTTACCGTTTTTGCTCATACCTGCACGGTCGAGCATTGCCTCTATGTCGGAGTGACGTGCGCCGTCAAATACAGGAGTCATTATCTTGAATCCGAGTCTTGCGGCAGCCATACCGAGATGTACTTCAAGCACCTGACCAATGTTCATTCGTGAAGGAACGCCGAGCGGGTTAAGTACGATGTCGAGAGGTGTACCGTCCTCAAGATAGGGCATATCTTCGGGCGGAAGTATTCTTGATACGACACCCTTATTACCGTGACGGCCTGCCATCTTATCTCCGACAGAGATCTTTCTCTTCTGAGCGATGTAGCAGCGTACGACCATTTTGACTCCGGGACTGAGTTCGTCGGAGTTCTTTCTTGTAAATACCTTGACGTCAACGATTATACCGTACTCACCATGAGGAACTTTAAGTGATGTATCTCTGTAATCCTTAGCCTTGTCACCGAATATAGCACGGAGAAGTTTTTCTTCCGCAGTCTGCTCAGTTTCACCCTTAGGTGTGATCTTACCGACAAGGATATCGCCTGCATGAACTTCTGCGCCCACGCGGATAATACCTCTCTCATCAAGATCCTTGAGCATATCTTCACCGACACCGGGAATCTCTCTTGTGATTATTTCGTCGCCGAGTTTTGTTTCACGCGCTTCCGTTTCAAACTCTTCGATGTGTATGGAAGTGTACATATCTTCACGTACTATCTTTTCATTGAGAAGCACGGCGTCCTCGTAGTTGTAACCCTCCCAGTTCATAAAGCCGATGAGAGCGTTTCTGCCGAGTGCGATCTCACCGTTGTCCGTTGCGGGACCGTCAGCAATAACTGCACCGGCTTCAACGTGCTGACCGTTGTCAACGATGGGACGCTGATTTATACAAGTACCCTGGTTTGAACGCAGGAACTTGATAAGATTGTATTCATCTACAGTACCGTCATCATTGCGGATAACAATCTTGTCAGCCGCCGCTTTAACAACTGTACCTGCCTTTTTGCTGAGTACAACGACACCGCTGTCATATGCTGCGCGGTATTCGATACCTGTTGCAACGATGGGTGAGTCGGGACGCAGCAGCGGAACTGCCTGACGCTGCATGTTTGAACCCATGAGGGCACGGTTCGCGTCATCGTTCTGGAGGAAGGGTATCATTGACGTTGCAACCGAAACTATCATTCTCGGTGACACGTCGACAAAGTCGACCTTGTGCTTTTCAACTTCAAGGAACTCATCTCTTGAACGGACAGTTATTCTGTCATTGATGAAACAGCCTTTTTCATCGACCGGTTCACTTGCCTGAGCGACAACATAGTTGTCCTCAATGTCTGCAGTCATATATACGATCTCGTCTGTAACCGTTCCGCTTTCTTTATCGACCTTTCTGTAAGGCGCTTCAATGAAGCCGTAGTCATTGATACGTGCGAATGTTGCAAGATACGAGATAAGACCTATGTTAGGACCTTCAGGTGTTTCAATCGGACACATTCTGCCGTAGTGGGAATGGTGAACGTCACGGACTTCAAAACTTGCTCTGTCTCTTGAAAGACCGCCGGGACCGAGCGCCGAAAGTCTTCTCTTATGTGTGAGTTCAGCAAGAGGATTTGTCTGGTCCATGAACTGTGAAAGCGGTGAGGAACCGAAAAATTCCTTGATAGCCGCAACAACGGGACGGATATTGATAAGTGCCTGAGGCGTAACAACATCGAGATCCTGTATCGTCATTCTCTCACGGATAACTCTCTCCATTCTGGAAAGACCGATTCTGAACTGATTCTGAAGGAGTTCGCCTACCGAGCGTATTCTTCTGTTGCCGAGATGGTCGATATCGTCCTTTGTGCCTATACCCTTTGTCATGCAGAGGAGATAGTTTACTGAGGCGAATACGTCGTCAACAGTTATTGTGTTTGCAACGAGCTGTGCGCTGCGCTCACGGCAAGCGGCAATGATATCTTCATCGCTTTCGCATTTAGCAAGTATTTCAGAGAGAACTTTGAAGTTTACTTTCTCCTTGATGCCGAGAACTTCAGCGGCATCAAAGTTTACAAAGTTCTTTATGTCAACTGTTCCGTTTGAGAACACTTTCACTTTATGGCCGTCAACATCGAGATATACGATGTTTGCGCCGCAGTTTTCTATTTCAAGAGCCTTGTCGGCTGTGATACGTTCACCGGCATCGGCAATGATTTCACCTGTAAGAGGAGCAACTACGGGCTCTGCAAGTTTCTTGAACTTGATTCTCTCGCCGAGAGCCATCTTTTTGTCATACTTGAAACGGCCGACTTTAGAAAGGTCGTATCTGTGAGGATCAAAGAACAGATTTCCGACCAAAGTCTGCGCACTTTCTACCGTAGGCGGCTCGCCGGGACGGAGTTTCTTGTAAAGTTCAATAAGAGCCGAATCGGTACTGTTTGCAGGATCCTTTTCGAGAGTCGCAAGAAGCATTTCATCTTCCCCGAATATCGCTTTGATCTGCTCATTTGTACCTGCTTCGGGACTGAGCGCCCTGAGAAGTGTGGTAACGGGGATCTTTCTCGTCTTATCTATTCTTGCCCAGAACACGTTGTTGGCATCGGTCTCGTATTCTATCCACGCGCCTCTGTTGGGGATTATCTGCGTGGTAAAGAGGTCAATAGCCTGCTTGTCCGTCGTCTTGTCAAAGTACATACCGGGTGAACGCACGAGCTGTGAAACAACAACACGCTCTGCGCCGTTGATTATGAACGTACCGCTGTCCGTCATAAGCGGGAAGTCGCCCATAAAAAGTTCCTGGTCCTTGACTTCACCTGTTTCGTTGTTGATGAGCCTTACCTTGACCTTGAGAGGAACGGCATATGTCGCATCTCTGATTTTACATTCAGTTATCGAATACTTGGTCTCATCCTCAAAATGATAATCGAGGAACTGAAGCACGAGATTCTGTGAATAATCGGTGATGGATGTGAGGTCCTCAAAGACCTCCTTGATACCTTCTTCGACAAACCATTTATAAGAGGACTTCTGGATGTCTATCAGGTTAGGCATCTGAAGTTTCTCGGGTATTCTTGAAAAGTCAAGACGTTCGTTTGTGCCCTGAACTTTTTTCTTGATACCGAGTTCTTTTTCAACGGCAGCGAAGTCTGCTTTCGGTTTTGTTGCGTATCCAACATCCGTTGAAAGCATTACATTTTTCGCCATAGGCTTAAATCACTCCATCCTAAAATTTTGTCAGTCCTTGCGGACAAATATATATTAAATAAATAATATAATACGCGCATGTAGGTGCAGTATAGTAATATATCATAACTAAATGGACGTGTCAAGAAAATTTTCTGGTTTTTGTAAAAAAAATTCCGCGCTAAAAACGCGGAATTTTCGTTGATTTGAATTTTTTTATACCTGTGTTGAGTAGTTGGGCGCTTCTTTCGTGATATAGATATCGTGGGGATGACTCTCCTTAAGACCTGCGCCTGTTATTCTTACAAACTTGCCGTTATCCTTAAGTTCCTGAATGTTGTGAGCACCGCAGTAACCCATACCCGAACGGAGACCGCCGAGAAGTTGGAATATCGTATCCGACACCGCTCCCTTATAAGGAACACGGCCCTCAACGCCTTCGGGAACAAGTTTTTTATTGTTGGAGGTTCCGCTCTGGAAATACCTGTCTTTACTGCCCTTAGCCATTGCCGCAAGGCTTCCCATACCTCTGTATACCTTGAACTGTCTGCCCTGATATATTTCATTTTCACCGGGGCTTTCTTCACAGCCTGCAAGCAGACTTCCGAGCATTATCGTGTCCGCACCTGCCGCTATTGCCTTTGCAATATCGCCACTGTATTTGATACCGCCGTCTGCGATTACGGGGATATTGTATTTCTTCGCAACCTGCGCAACATCATATACTGCAGTTATCTGCGGAACGCCTATACCTGCAACTACACGAGTTGTACAAATCGATCCGGGACCGATACCCACTTTAACTGCATCTGCACCTGCTTTTATAAGATCTTCAGCAGCAGCGGCAGTTGCTATATTACCTGCAATAAGAGAAATCTCAGGATACGCCTGCTTTACTTTCTTTACACAGTCGATAATTCCCTGAGAATGACCGTGAGCAGAGTCAAGAACAAGTGCATCTGCCCCTGCTTCGACGAGTGCCTTTGCTCTGTCGAGAACATCGGCAGTAACACCGATAGCTGCAGCACAGAGAAGTCTGCCCTGCGCATCTCTTGCAGAGTTGGGGTACTTGTGTGACTTTTCAATATCCTTGATGGTGATAAGACCTTTGAGTCTCATATCGCTGTCAACGATAGGCAGTTTTTCTATCTTGTGCTTGCAAAGGATATCCTGCGCTTCTTCAAGCGTAGTGCCCACAGGCGCAGTGACAAGGTTGTCCTTTGTCATAACATCCTTTATCTGTATCGAATAGTCCTGTATAAAACGCAGGTCACGGTTTGTGAGAATACCCACAAGTTTGCCGTCTTCGCATATCGGAACACCCGAAATCTTATATTTTCCCATGAGTTTGTCCGCATCGTCAACGGAATTTTGAGGCGCAAGGAAGAACGGATCGGTAATAACGCCGTTTTCACTTCGTTTTACCTTGTCCACCTCATTTGCCTGATCTTCGATAGACATATTTTTGTGAATGACACCGATGCCGCCTTCACGCGCAATGGCGATCGCCATTTTCGACTCAGTAACCGAGTCCATAGCCGCCGACATTATCGGCACATTGAGTTTGATTTTGTTTGTGAGGCGTGTAGAAACATCTACATCGGCGGGAAGCACGTCACTTTTTGCCGGCACGAGTAAGAGGTCGTCAAAAGTAAGGCCTTCTCCTACAAACTTATCTTCTGCAAATCCCATAATTTCACTCCCTATTAAGCCAAAATTGTATTTTTTCCATTATACCCATTTAAAGTCCCGAGTTCAAGCACTTTTTTTGATTATTTAAATCTTTTTATTTCTATGAAGATTCTTCCCTTTCGGCTCTGCCCTCCTGTTTTTGCAATTTCTGCCTTGCCAAAACCTCTTGCTGATATAATATCGCCCTCCTTGACTTCGCAGGAAACACTGTTTATGACCAGATAGTTGAGCGACACTTTCTCGCCTTTTATGAGTTCCGCCGCCACAGTTCTGGACATTGAAAACGCCTCTGCTACAACACAATCGAGTCTCAGTGAAGCGACCGTTGCACTTATGTTTTCACAGTCTGCTTCGGGCAACAGTCCAACCTCTCCTAGTTCAAGTTTTACAGAGCATCTTCCTGCGCTTTTGAGTTCATTTATCAAATACTGCGCCATTTTAGATTGACACACTATAAAAGGCGGTGAGGCACTGTCTGCAATATCACCGAGCACCGACCTTTTTATCCCCAGCGCCATTATTGCCCCGAGCAGATCACGGTTCGAGGGCTTCCCCCACTCGCATTTTACGGTAAGTATCTCTATCGGCGGCTGTTGTATATAATAACAGTCTTTAGGTTTAAGCACCGCTACTCTGCGTACCGCCCCCTCATAACCGCCGTCAAAACTTATGTCGCACAGACGGCTAAGTTCGCTCGCCTTTGTGATGAGAGCCTGCCCTGCAGGTGTGAGAAAATCGGAAAAGGCATAGATGCCCCTTGTATTCACACGTTCAGCAAGGTCGCATATTCGTTCAAGAAGTTGTTTCTCCTCACTGTTTTTTGCGTATTTTGCAGAAATTTCTCTCATCATCTCACCTCTTTGCTTTATTGTATCACAATATGGCAACAATAAAAAAGAGGTGATTACAATAAAACAGAATTCATTGTCTTTTTTTACGGTTTTTATTCTCACAATGGGATTTTTCACATTTCTCATAGCAATAGTGACGGTGGACAGAAATTCCGCCGCCTTAATCGGAGAGAGCGGCTTTTTTGCCCCCTCCTCCCCCTTTCTTCAAGGAGTAAAAAGTTTTTTTCAAGGGGCAGGACGCTTCTTCAAAGCGCTCGACAACCCTTGCTTTGCAGTTGTCAGAAACATATCGGTCAATCTGTTTAAAGGGGTTCTCACACTCTTCTCCCTTCCCGAACTCGTGCGCAGTTTTTTCGTTGAATTACTTTTAATGATATGATATAATGTGAAAATAACAATTTAGCGAGGTAGTGTAATTGGATCGCAATCATATCAGAAACTTTTCAATAATTGCTCATATTGACCACGGCAAGTCAACACTTGCCGACAGGTTGCTCGAACTCACAGAAAACGTGGCAAAGCGTGATATGGAGGAGCAGCTTCTCGACAATATGGATCTCGAAAGAGAGAGGGGTATCACCATAAAAGCCCGCGCCGTAAAACTCGATTATACGGCGCCCGACGGTGAGAAGTATGAACTTAATTTGATAGACACTCCCGGACACGTCGACTTTAACTACGAGGTGTCGAGGAGTCTTGCCGCCTGCGAGGGCGCGATACTTATAGTCGATGCCGCACAGGGCATTGAAGCGCAGACGCTTGCAAACACCTATCTCGCCATTGAGGACAATCTTGAGATAGTCCCTGTAATAAACAAGATAGACTTGCCTGCCGCCGACCCTGCCCGCGTCATTGGTGAGATAGAGGATATTATCGGTATCCCTGCGCAGGATGCGCCGCAGATATCGGCAAAAATGGGGCTTAATATCCCTGCCGTTTTAGATAAGATAATTTCGGATATTCCTGCCCCGCAAGGAGATGAGAATGCCCCGTTTAAAGCGCTTATTTTTGACTCATACTATGACGCTTACAAGGGTGTTATAGTTTACGTGCGCGTGTTTGACGGTCAGCTCAGAGCAGGCGACACGATAAAGATGATGGCAACCGGCGCCGAATTCCAGGTCGTCGATGTCGGCTATCTGCGCGCAAGGCATATGGAGTCTGCCGAGAGGCTTTCGGCAGGTGAAGTCGGATTTATCACGGCAAGCATAAAAAATGTCAGCGATACCAGAGTCGGTGACACAGTCACAAGGACAGATGCTCCTGCCGCAGAGGCGCTTCCCGGCTACAAAGCGGTGCGTCCTATGGTGTTCTGCGGTATCTACCCTGCAGACGGTTCAAAGTACAACGACCTTCGCGATGCGCTTGACAAACTGCTTTTAAACGACGCTGCACTTTCATTTGAGCCTGAGACATCCATTGCTCTGGGCTTTGGTTTCCGCTGCGGATTTTTAGGTCTTCTCCATATGGAGATAATTCAGGAACGTCTGGAGAGAGAGTTCAATCTCGACCTCATAACGACCGCGCCCAGCGTTGTGTACAAAATAAAACTTACAAACGGTGAAACCGTATACTGCGACAACCCGACAAACTATCCGCCTGCGGCAAATATTGCGGAAGCATATGAGCCTATCGTAAAGGCAGACATCATTGCACCCAAAGACTATGTCGGAAGTATAATGGAACTCTGTCAGGAGAGGCGCGGTAATTTCAAGGATATGCAATATCTTGACCAGACGAGAGTTACGCTGCATTACGATATGCCTCTCAACGAAATAATATATGACTTCTTTGATGCGCTCAAATCACGCACAAGAGGATACGCTTCGCTCGACTACGAATTTGCCGATTACCAGAAGAGTGAACTTGTCAAACTCGATATACTTTTAAACGGTGATATTGTAGACGCACTCTCATTTATCGTCCATGCCGAGAAAGCATACACAAGAGGTCGACGTATTGCCGAAAAACTCAAAGAGAATATTCCGAGGCAGTTATTTGAAATACCCATACAGGCGGCAGTCGGCGGCAAAGTAATTGCACGCGAGACCGTCAAGGCAATGCGCAAGGACGTGCTTGCAAAATGTTACGGCGGCGATATAACACGTAAGAAAAAACTGCTTGAAAAACAAAAGGAAGGCAAAAAGCGTATGCGCCAGCTCGGTACTGTCGATGTTCCGCAGGAGGCGTTTATGTCGGTACTCAAACTCGATGAGTAATTTTAAAAGAAAAGAAAGCAGGCAGCCTACGGTGTATTTCAGACCGCCTGTTAAAATAAAATCACTCGGTCTCTACATACACATACCGTTTTGTCAGCACAAATGCAATTACTGCGATTTTTATTCGGTGTGCGATATAAAACAGAGTGACCGTTATATAGATGCGCTCATAAAACAGTTTGAAGATTATTCGGGCACATCAGACAAATATTGTATAGACACCGTTTATATCGGCGGCGGGACGCCCTCGCTTCTCAAAAAGAAACAACTTAAGCGCTTATTTTCTGCCCTGAGAAAAAATTTTAACATCTCCGAAGATGCAGAGATAACCTGCGAGGTAAATCCGGTCTCAGCCTCAAAAAAGATGCTTAAAGCCCTAAAAAAGCAAGGCGTAAACAGACTGAGCATAGGTGTGCAGAGCGCGGATAATGAACTTTTAAAGACACTTGGCAGACTTCACACATGGGAAGATGCAGTTTCAACGGTTGAAACTGCAAGAAAACTTAAGTTTCAAAACATCAGCGTCGACTGTATGTATGCCCTGCCCGGGCAGACTAAAGAGGTCTTTTTTGACACTCTGGAAAAATTTGTAGCGCTGGGCGTAGAGCATATATCGCTGTATTCGCTCAAAATTGAAGAGAACACGCCTTTCCACATGATAAAGGACACTCTTGTTCTTCCCGATGAGGACAGCGAGATAGATATGTATTTCGGTGCTATAGACTTTCTTGCAAAGCACGGTTTTCATCAATACGAGATATCAAACTTTGCAAAGGACTCATATGAGTGCCGCCATAATTTAAAATACTGGAACTGCGAAGAATATCTCGGGCTTGGCGCGGCTGCGGCATCTCATTACGGTAACAGCCGTTTCACATTTGTGCGCGACATCAAAACATATTGCGACTGTGTTCTCGGCGGCACCGATGAGGGACTGCTCTGCGAGGAATACGACGCTCCGCTTACTGAATGTGTGGGCGACTATGTTATGCTCAAACTGCGCACAACCAGCGGAATTGTTATAAAAGATTTCAATTCACGCTTTCGCGGATATGACTTTGAAAAACTTTTCGGAGAAAAACTTGCACCTTTTGTAGAAAAAGGTCTTGTGGAAAAGAGCGAAAACGGTTATCATTTAAATCGTAAAGGTTTTTACGTATCAAATTATATACTGTCAACGATTCTTGACTTTGATTAATACGGAGGATTTTATGAAAAAATTTATCAGTATACTTCTTTGTCTTGCAATGCTGTTCTCACTTGCTGCCTGCGGTGACAAATATAAACTTGACGATGAACAGATATTACTGGACGTTATGGACTGTGAACTTATCGACTGGCTCGATTATACAATAGTTAAATTTGACGTTGTAGAGCGTGTAACAGATGACGAGGCAGGCACAGAAACAATCACATTTACTGCAGATCTTGAAAACGACTACTCGGAAAAGACACTCAGCATGGACGTTATCTATGTCGATACCGAAGACGGTAAGAAGGCTATTTCGGAAGTGGCAGTAAACAATGAGAAACCCAACACTTTCAAACTCACCGCAGATTCGCTTACCAAACAGCTTCAACTCAGCCTTGCTATCGGCTATTCGACATATACTTCAAGCAACGGCTCTGCAATATACAGTTATATGTTTATGGAACCCGATACTGACAATTACTCAGGCTACAACAGTTATATAAACGAGGGGGAATATGATATCATTTCATATGAATCCGACCTTGAAAATCTCTCTGCAAAGAGCCAGATTTATTTTGAAAAGACAGGCGAATACTTCAAGGTTACGGAAACGGTAAACTTTGAGTATTACTTTGACACCACCACTAACATGTGGCGAATAGAGTCAGCCGATGTCATCTCATCAAATGCCCAAAAGTTGGTGGACAGTTTTGAACTTACAACTATTGCGGTGATAGACAATGTGAATTACGATATCGTGCTTACAGACATCAATCCCGACGGCACATTTGTAGGTACTGCATCGGGCGCGGATATATCTGCTACACCTCTCAAAGGCACACGCCTCTGCGGCGCCAATATGGTGGGCAGACCGCACGGCGACAACCAGTCGTGGTATTACCTGATAGTTGCAGACCAACTTTCATCACTTTTCACAACCACAGGTTCACTTGATACAAAACCAAATTCAATAGTCGGCGGCGACGTAAAATAAAAATAAAAAATCGGTATGGGATACATACCGATTTTTCTTTTTGGCAAAATAAATATATATTTTACCGGAAAGGAAAATCATTATGGAAAAAAATTCAGATTACCGCAAGGGGCTTGACAAACTAGTTAGTAAAAATGTTGTTACACCCGACAACGAGAGTGAATATCTTGACCGCTCAATGGCGATCCCTGCGCAGGACCTCTTTAACAACAAAACAGAATGGGTAAAAGAACACGAAGTATAAAAACAGGTGACGAAAGTCACCTGTTTTTTTAATCTACTTTTTTAAGTGATATTCTCTTTTTTGCTACATCAACGTCGAGTATCTCGACTTTGATTATGTCACCGACAGATACAATGTCCATCGCGCGTTTTACAAATTTGTCCGAAAGCTGGCTGATGTGGACGAGTCCGTCCTGGTGTACGCCAATATCGATAAACGCACCAAAGTCGGCAACATTTCTGACAGTGCCCTTGAGCACCATACCCTTTTTAAGGCTGTTTATGTCCATAACATCGCTTCTGAGCATGGGCTGGGGCAATTCATCTCTCGGGTCGCGGCCCGGCTTTGCAAGTTCTTCCAAAATATCTTCAAGAGTAGGTATACCGATACCTATTTTCCCTGCAACTTCTTCTTTGCCGCTTCGCTCAACTATGTTTTTTAGTGTTGCAATATTTTTATCTTTCACATCGTCAAGCGTAAAGCCGCAGAGTGAGAGCAGTTTTTCCACCGCACCGTAACTTTCGGGGTGGACTGAGGTATTATCAAGTATATCCTCACCGCCCGGAATCCTCAAAAATCCCGCGCACTGCTGATATGCCTTTTCGCCTATGCCCTTGACCTTTTTAAGTTCGCTTCTTTTCTTAAATCTCTTTGCTTCGGTGCGGAAATCAATAATATTCTGCGCCGTTTTCGCATTTATACCCGAAATGTGCGAGAGAAGCGGCGCTGAGGCGGTATTCAAATCAACGCCTACGCTATTAACACAGTATTCGACAACGCCATCAAGCGAAGCGGTGAGTTTTTTGGGGTCCATATCGTGCTGATACTGACCGACACCTATTGATTTGGGATCGATCTTTACAAGTTCGGCAAGCGGATCCTGCAATCTTCGCGCGATAGATACCGCACTTCTTAATGAAACGTCAAACTGCGGAAATTCCGCCGCGCCGAGTTTTGACGCCGAGTATACCGATGCCCCTGCTTCGGATACGACCATATACTTAACATCTCTGTCAAGTTTTGAAATGAGCGAACTTACAAATATCTCACTCTCTTTTGATGCCGTTCCGTTGCCGATGGAAATTATGTCTATATTATGTTTTTCAATTAGACGGATAAGTGTTTTTTCCGCCTCTTCCGTCTTGTTCTGCGGAGGTGTGGGGTAAACGACCGTCGTATCAAGTACATCGCCCGTTTCGTTGACAACGGCAATTTTACAGCCAGTTCTATACGCAGGGTCAAAGCCCATTACCGTTTTGCCCTTTACAGGCGGTACAAGGAGAAGATTTTTAAGGTTTTCACCAAAAACCGCTATTGCCTGAGTCTGTGCGCTGTCGGTTATTATGCCTCTGACCTCATTCTCAACAGAGGGTGCGATAAGTCTTTCATATCCATCCTCAGCCGCCTGTGCAACAAGTTCGCTTGACGGAGCGGCATTCCTGCGGCACATACGCACTTTGAGGAAGTTTATTATGTTCTCGCTATCTATCTCTATCTTGGCTGAAAGCACACCCTCTTTCTCGCCTCTGTTTACGGCAAGAAGTCTATGAGAAGCGACTTTTGAAAGCGGTTCCCTGTAATCGTAGTACATACGGTAAACAGTGTCTTCTTCGGTCTTTGCCTTGCAGACGAGATATCCGTTCTTTTTGGTGTAATCCCTTATCCACTTTCTGAAATCCGCATTGTCCGAGACATTTTCTGCAATTATGTCCTTTGCGCCGTCAAGAGCCTGCTCGGCATTTTCAACGCCTTTTTCTTCATTGATATATTCTGCTGCAATTTCAAGCGGATCTGCCCCATCCTGTGCAAGCAGTTTTTCTGCAAGCGGCTCAAGTCCCTTTTCTTTTGCAACGGTCGCCCTTGTTCTTCTTTTCGGTCTGAAAGGACGGTAAATATCATCAACTTCCGTCACGGTCTGTGCACTGCGCAGTGCTTTTTCTATTTCTTCTGTCAGTTTATCCTGTTCAGCAATAAGTCTTATTGTATCCTCTATCTTCTCATCTAAGTTGCGAAGATATGCCAGTCTGTCAAAGAGGTCACGAAGCACATTGTCATCAAGACTGCCCGTCGCTTCTTTACGGTATCTTGCAATAAAAGGAATGGTATTTCCTTCATCTATAAGTTCTACCGCCGCTTTTGTCTGACTTTCTTTGATTTTGAGTTCATCCGAAAGTATTTTGATAATATCCATTATTTTACTCCTACTTTTTTACTATCACTAAGTTCACTGATTATTGTCGAGCCGAGTATAAGCACCATTCCCACAACGCCCGTCCAGCCTATATTTTCATCCCTGAAGACTATCGCAGATAATATTATTGCCGTTATCGGATCTATGTAACTGTAAAGTGCAACCGTCTGCGCCTTTAAATGTTCTATCGCGCCGAAATAAAGTGCATACGCAACGCCCGTGTGCAGTACGCCCATAATAACAAGCATAATCACCGCAGTTGGATTTATGGTTGATACCACTTCACCCATATTCTCTGTCAGAAGTACATATGGTACAACGGTGAGTGCCGCAACAAAAAGCTGTACCACTGTCCTGTCATATGCAGGTACATCTTTTACCTTTTTGTTTATGATTATATCACTTGCATACAGAGCCGCCGCACCAAGTGCAAGAAATGCGCCCGTTATACCCTTAAACCCCGTATCTAAAACACCCGATACAAAGACCATACCGACAAGCGCCGCCGCTATGCAGAGCGTTTTTTTGAGTGTCAGCCTCTCCCCCAAAAACGGCGAGCAGGCAAGCACAAATATCGGCGCCATATAGTAGCAGAGCGTTGCCACCGCCACCGAGGTGTAAAGATACGCTTCAAAAAGCAGTATCCAGTTAAATCCTATCGCCATGCCCGAAATGCAGAGAAGAACTATATCTTTCTTCGATTTGGTCAGTGCAAACTTTTGTTTTTTACAGAGCATCACACCGACTAAAAAAATCGTGCCGATAAAGCCCCTTGCCATAGCAAGTATGGAAGACGATATATCTATATATCTTCGGAACACACCTATCGTACCGAATATCAGCACCGCAGACATGAGCATTAATTTTGACTTCTTTTCCATAGTACTCCTTAAAATGTCATAATATTTACATATTAACATAAAGAAAGTCCTATAGTAAAGCAATTTTATATTTGCTGATTATATTGCATCGACACTTACTTAAGTAAGTTAGTAAACTTACTGACTTTATAAGAAAGTCAGCGTGCGTCCTCGCAAAGTCCTCTTCGCTTCGTTTTTGCTATCCGCAAAAAACTTCGCCTGCTCCCTTGCTCGTCCTCTGTCCCACCACAACGCATTCCGCTAATGCTCCATTCTGCCTTGTGTCGGGAACCCTTTTTTCGCAAAGTGCGCTTCGTTAACAGGACGTCGGGGACGCCGTCCCCTACAGTTTAATTAAAACTTCGCAAGAAGTTTCTTCCACAATTCCGAATTAAAAAAGAGATTGGAAACCAACCTCTTTTATTCTTTTTCGTAGCCGTAGTCTTCAAATTTCGGGGAGTGGGAGGCTTCAACTGCAAGTTCGTCACAGCGGTTATTAAACTCGTTTTCCGCGTGGCCCTTTACCCAAGTCACTCTGACAGAGTGTATGTCGGTAAGTGTGAGCAGTCTTTCCCAGAGGTCGATATTCTGCGCTTTTTTCTTGTCTGCCTTGCGCCAGCCGTTTTGCTGCCAACTTTTTGCCCAGCCTTTTTCCAGCCCGTCACACACATATTTTGAGTCGGTGACAAGTTCCACTTCACACGGCTCATTGAGCAGGGAGAGCCCCGTTATCGCGCCGAGAAGTTCCATTCTGTTGTTGGTGGTCTTGAAAAATCCTGCCGACACTTCTTTTTTAGCCGTGCCGTAACAGAGTATCGTTCCGTACCCGCCTGCACCTGGATTGCCGCTGCAAGCACCGTCTGAATATATCGTTACTTTTTTCATATCTTATCCCTGAACTTTTTCCTGCGTTCAAACTGGTTATCTTCAAAACTTTCGGCAAGTTTTTCCGCAAGTTTTTTCTGCGCCGAACTGATGTTCTTGGGTGTGTCCGCAATCACCCTGAAATAAAGATTGCCCTTTGAGCGTGAATTTATGCCTGTTATGCCTTTTCCTGCAAGAGTAAACCTCGTATGTGTCTGTGTGCCTTCGGGCAGTTTATGTTCAACTTCACCCTCAAGAGTGGGTACTGTTATCTTTCTTCCGAGCATAAGGTCAAGGAAAGAAACGGGAATATCACAATAAATATCTTTTCCCTGTCTTTCAAAAATACGGTGAGGCGTAACTCGCAGAACAATATATAAATCGCCTGCTTCGCCGCCGTTTTTACCCATGTTGCCCATGCCTCTTACGGGTAGACTGTTGCCATTATCAACGCCTGCGGGAATGGTCACTTCGAGTTTGGATTTTTTCTTTATTCTGCCCTTACCCTTACATTTGGTACAAGGCGATTTAACTATCTTGCCCGAGCCGCCGCAACGGTGACATACAGACTGAGTCTGTGTCATACCGAATATGGTCTGCTGAACATTGGTCACAACACCGCTTCCGCGACAGTCGGGACATGTATCAACACCTGTGCCCGCCTGCGCACCGCTTCCGTGACAGTCGGGACAACTTTCCACACGATAATATTCGACACGTTTTTTTACGCCGAATGCCGCCTCTTCAAAACTGATAGTTTCAGTAATCTGGACATCCTCTCCGCGCCTTGGCGCATTGGGATTGCTTCTGCTTCTTGCGCCGAAGCCGCCGCCACCGCCGAAGAAACTTGAGAAAATGTCGCCAAAGTCACCGAAATCACCCGAGAAGCCGCCCGAGAAGCCGCCTGCGCCGCCACCGCCGTAGTTGGGGTCAACCCCCGCAAAACCATACTGGTCATACCTCGACTTTTTTTCAGGATCGGACAACACGGCATACGCTTCATTGACCTCTTTAAACTTCTCCTCAGCGCCTGCCTCTTTGTTCATATCGGGGTGATACTTTTTCGCCATTGTGCGATATGCTTTTTTTATATCGGCATCGGACGCGTCTTTACCAAGTCCGAGCACCTCATAATAATCTCTTTTATCTGCCATAAACCCTCATATGCCAAGGGTACGGAATGATTAATTCCGTACCTTGTTTTAATTAGTCATCAACTACTGTGTATTCTGTGTCGTCGTTTCCGCCCTGTGCGCCTGTATCCGCCTGTGCGCCTGCGGCAGCCTCCTGCTGATAAAACTTGGGAGCAAGTTCATTAAGTTTATTTGTAAGTTCTTCTGTCTGCGCCTTCATTGCATCGTAGTCTGTACCCTTTGCAGTTTCCTTGAGTTTGTCAATGATTGCCTGAAGGTCACTCTTTTCTGTATCAGAAAGTTTGTCACCGTTGTCTGTGATGACCTTTTCAGCCTGGAACGCCATATTGTCTGCCATATTCTTGGTTTCGATGTTCTCTTTGAACTTCTTATCCTCTTCGGCATACTTTTCAGCATCCTTTACAGCCGCTTCGATATCAGCATCTGTAAGATTTGTAGATGCTGTGATAGTGATATGCTGCTCTTTGCCTGTACCAAGATCCTTTGCAGATACGTTTACGATGCCGTTTGCATCAATATCGAATGTAACTTCGATCTGCGGAACGCCTCTCTTTGCAGGGATAATACCGTCAAGATTGAAGTGACCGAGTGACTTGTTGCCCGATGCCATATCACGTTCACCCTGGAGAACATTGATTGTAACTTCTGTCTGATTGTCAGCAGCAGTTGAGAATATCTGACTCTTCTTTGTGGGAATAGTTGTATTTCTTTCGATGAGTTTTGTGCATACGCCGCCGAGTGTCTCGATACCGAGTGACAGGGGTGTTACGTCAAGAAGAAGTACGTCTTTTACATCGCCTGCAAGAACGCCGCCCTGAATAGCCGCACCTACTGAAACACATTCATCGGGGTTGATGCCCTTGAAGGGTTCTTTACCTGTGTATGCCTTAACAGCGTCCTGAACAGCGGGGATTCTTGTTGAACCGCCTACGAGAAGCACTTTTGCAATATCGCTGTTTGAAAGGCCTGCATCCTTCATCGCCTGACGTACAGGGCCCATTGTTGCTTCAACAAGGTCAGCCGTAAGCTCGTTGAACTTTGCTCTTGTAAGAGTCATATCAAGGTGCTTTGGACCTTCTGCATCAGCAGTAATGTAGGGCAGGTTGATTGATGCGCTTGTAACGCCGGAAAGCTCAATTTTAGCCTTTTCTGCCGCTTCCTTTATTCTCTGCATAGCCATCTTGTCATTCTTAAGGTCTACGCCGTTTGAAGCCTTGAACTCAGCAAGGATATAGTCGATGATTCTCTGGTCAAAATCGTCACCGCCGAGGTGTGTGTTACCATTTGTTGCAAGAACTTCGATAACTCCGTCGCTGATTTCGAGAATGGAAACATCAAAAGTACCGCCGCCAAGGTCGTATACCATAATCTTTTCGTCAGCCTCTTTTTCAACGCCGTATGCAAGTGCTGCGGCAGTAGGCTCGTTGATAATTCTCATTACTTCAAGACCGGCAATCTTACCTGCATTCTTTGTTGCCTGACGCTGTGAGTCGTTGAAGTAAGCAGGAACAGTGATAACTGCCTGTGTAACCTTTGTACCCAGATAGCTTTCGGCATCTGCCTTGAGCTTTGTGAGTATCATTGCGGAAATCTCTTCGGGAGAATACTTCTTGCCGTCGATATCCTCCTTGTGCGCCGTACCCATATGTCTCTTAATGGAAATGATTGTCTTTTCGGGATTTGTAACTGCCTGGCGCTTTGCGACCTGACCTACAAGTCTCTCACCCGTCTTTGAAAATGCAACTACCGAGGGAGTTGTTCTTGCACCCTCTGCATTTGTGATAACAACAGGCTCGCCGCCTTCCATAACAGATACACATGAATTTGTTGTACCTAAGTCAATACCAATAATTTTAGCCATAATAATTTCCTCCGTTATATCTTAAAAATTTTAATTAGCTACTTTAACCATTGCACATCTTACGACCTTGCCTCTGACCTTATAGCCCTTTGCAAGAACCGCCGAGATGCTGTTTTCGGGAAGCGAGTCATCCTCCTCATGAAGCACCGCATTGTGTACTTCGGGGTCAAACTCCCCGCTTGTGTCTATTTCTTCAATGCCCTGCTTTGCCATAAAATCGGCAAGTTTTGCAGATACCATATCTATGCCCTTTTTATAGGCTTCATCTGTACATGGTGCGGCAACCGCCCTCTCATAGTCGTCTATGAAAGCAAGCAGCGCTTCAAGCGTGTCTGCAACGCCCGAAGAATACATCGTTTCTTTTTCCTTTGCAGTGCGCTTGCGGTAGTTGTCATACTCCGCCGCCAGATACATATATTTTTCATTTGCCTCTTTAAGCTCTTTTTCTGTATCTGTTACCTCTTCTTCGGTAACTTCTTCAATTTTTTCCTCTGCCATTTTACCTGTCTCCTAAAAGTTTTCTCATTATATCTGCATTGTTTCTGAAACTCTCCTCCAGCACCGCATTGAGTGATAATGTGAAGTGTTCCATTTTTGCAATTACACCGCTGTAATCAAGCCTTGTCGGGCCTATAACACATATTGAACCGACCGTTTTACCGCCTATCTTGTAATTACCTATTACCATAGCGGAATTTCGAAGATGCGGATTTTTATTTTCATTTCCTATAAATGTTCTTACAATACTGTCCGAATACTCATCCTCACTTCTCAGAAGCCTTCGGAGTTCGTCTTTATCGTCAAGTATCGAGAATATCGCTTTTGCGGTGTCCGTATCACAGAATTCGGGATAGTCAAGCACTTTTGATGCACCCGTTATAACTACCTCGCTCCTGCCCATCGACTCTACCGTCTCGTAAATAAATTTGAGCAGCGGCGGCATTATGTAGCCGAAATCCTGCAGTTCATCTCTCACCGACAAAAGTACGGGAAGCGTTATCTTATCCACTGAGAGATTTGCAAATCTTCTGTTGAGTACGGATGATATTCTCGAAAGATCTATCTCATCCATCTGCATCGGCGTGCGGAAAACTTTATTTTTGACTATGCCGCTCTTTGTCACAACGACAAGGGCAAATGCATAGTCATCAACACTGATGAGTTCAAACCGTTTTATGCGGTTGTTCGAATAGCAGGGCATCGTAGTGACCGTCACAAGACGAGTCATCTCACTTATCTGCCTGCTCACCGCTTCGAGCAGTTTTTCAAGTTCGGTTACCTGCCCGGAAAGAGTGCGCCTTACCTTGCGCTCATCCATATCCGAGATATCCCCGTCCTGCGACATCGCATTGACGTAACACCTATAACCGAGTTCGCTGGGAATCCTGCCTGCCGATGTGTGCGGCTGTTCAATATATCCCATTTCGGTGAGCGCCGCCATCTCATTTCTGACAGTTGCGGAAGAAATGTCGGGCATATACTTTTCACATATCGCTTTAGAGCCGACGGGCTCAGCCGTTCTGATATATTCTTCGATTATCGCAAAGAGTATCTCCCTGCGTCTTTCCGTCAGTTCCGTGCCCGTCGCCTCCTCTCATTTAGCACTCCTGTATTTCGAGTGCTAAAACTCTTTCTGTCTGTATATTAGCACTCAAACTGTCCGAGTGTCAATACTTTTTCAAAAAAAATTGTAAATAAATGATTAACAAATCAGTTCATCAAGGAAATCGCTTCGGAAAAACCGAGTCCGTGCGCGAACATATTGAACGCCGCCGCTATCATTTTAGACATTCTTTCCGATATTATATCTATATCCTTGGGCGTGACAAAAAAGCCCTTAAGTTTTTCTTTCGACAGTTTATAAAGTTCATTTCTGTCGGTGCCGCAAAGGTCATGCGCAGTATCCGCAACAAGCGTTGCTCCGCCGACGATCGTCGGCACGCCGACCGCTATTACAGGAAGTCCTATCGTATTTTCCGACAGTTCCGCCCTTGTGTTGCCGACTCCGCTGCCGGGTGATATCCCACAGTCGGATATCTGCACAGTTTTTGAAAGTCTTGCGATGCTTCGTGCAGTCAGCGCATCGACCGTAACGACGGCTTTGGGCTTCACCTCTGAGCAGACGCCCCGTATTATATCTGCAGATTCAATGCCCGTCTGCCCCATAACACCGCACTTGACAGAAGCAACCCTGCCAAAACTGTCGGGCAACATATTTTTTAATATGTGACGGGTGGATATGACACCGTCTGCCGTCAGCGGTCCGAGCGAGTCTGCCGTAACTGCGGTATTGCCAAGCCCTGCGACTAACACTTCCCTCTCTTTTATTATTTTTCCCATTTCTTCAGAGAGCGCGTTTGCGCAGTTTTCAAACAGTTCATCATCGTGCAAAAAGCCTTCGGGAAGAGTTAAGGTTATATATGTCCCTTTCCTTTTGCCAAGCGCTTTTTCGCCCTTTTCGTCTACTATTTTTATTTCGTCAACCATAACGCCGAAACTCTGATACTTTTTGCTGAGTACACCCTCAACCTCGCCGCTCTGCGCACTTGCAAGGTCTCTCGCTTCAAGCGCCAAGTCCGTATCCCACATAATTTTTTGTCCTTTCTTACAAATTTCATGTTTTTACGACATAAATTTTATACGATTTTTATCTTGTTAAAATTTCTTATATAATGTATAATTTCCCAAAAGAGAGGTGCTTATAATGAAAACTTTTAAATCTTTATTAAAACGCTGGTTTGTTGACGGTCTGTCGTCAATGGCTCTCGGTCTTTTCTCATCTCTTATAATGGGACTTATCATTTCCCAGCTTGCTAAACTTGGTATTCTTTCATGGCTTGAGCCTATCGGTGCAATCATGCAGGAAAAATTTGTCATCGGTGCCGCTATCGGTGTTGCCGTCGGTCACGGTATGGGTATTTCACCCCTTGCCGTATTCACCTGTGCTGCTGTCGGCGCTTATGGATATGATCTGGGTGGCCCTATGGGCGCATATATCGCTGCTCTTGTAGGCGCTGAAATAGGCAATCTCGTATCGGGCAAGACAAAACTTGATATCATCCTCGTTCCCTTCTGCGGTTCCGTTGCAGGTTGCCTTGTTGGCGGATTTGTAGGTCCATACATACAAGCTGTTATGACGGGACTCGGCAGTTTCATAAACTACACCACCGAACTTCACCCCGTACCAATGGGTATTCTCGTATCTGTCGTTGTCGGTATGGTACTCACGGCGCCCATTTCAAGCGCTGCTATATGCATTTCGCTTGGTCTGTCGGGTATTGCGGCAGGCGCGGCAACAGTCGGTTGCTGTTGTAATATGCTTGGATTTGCCATAATCAGCATCCATGCAAACGGTCTGGGCGGTTTTATATCTCAAGGTCTGGGCACATCGATGCTTCAGGTGCCCAACATAGTCAAAAAACCGATAATCTGGCTTCCTGCGATAATAAGCAGTGCCGTAATCGGCCCATTTGCAACAACACTTGTAAAAATAACCAACAATCCTGCAGGCGCAGGCATGGGCACAAGCGGTCTTGTCGGCATTATAAATGCATTTATAACCATAACTGAAGCAGGCGGTGATCCCGTTATTGCTATGGTCAAAATATTTGTTATGCTCATCATTCTTCCGCTTGTTGTAACATACGCGGTATACCTGCCTTTCAGACGGGCAAAACTCATAAAAGATGCCGATTTAAAACTGTCACTTTCATCAAAATAAAAAAAGTGTTGCATTTTAAATTATTTAATGGTAATATATTTAATGCTGATAATTTCAAAGGAGGTGGATTTATGCCAAATATTAAGTCCGCAAAAAAGAGAGTTAAGGTTACAAAGGTAAAGGCTGCTAACAATCAGTCTGCCAAGAACGAACTCCGTACAGAAATAAAGAAGTTCAACGCTGCAGTTGAAGCAGGTGATAAGGCTGCTGCTCAGGCAATGTATGCTAAGGCTTGCTCTATGGTGGATAAGGCTGTTGACAAGGGTATCCTTCATGTCAATACCGCTTCCAGAAAGAAGAAGACTATGGCACATCTCGTTGCCGCTATGTAACTTTTAACAAATTTAAAGGACAGGTAACTTACCTGTCCTTTTTATTTATCTGTTTCTGTATTCTTCAACTATCTCAACGCCTGCCGATGTTCCTATTCTCGTTGCCCCTGCTTCTATAAATGCGAGTGCCGTGTCAAGATCCCTTATACCGCCTGCGGCTTTGACACCTATCTCATCGCCCACACAGGCTTTCATCAGTCGTACATCTTCAAGTGTTGCACCGCCTGTGCCGAATCCCGTAGATGTCTTTACGAAATCGGGGCGAACTTTAAGCGCAATCTCGCACATCTTTTTCTTTTCGTCATCTGTAAGATAACAGTTTTCAAAAATGACCTTTGAAATAACACAGTTTTCTCTGCACAGATCAACTATCGTTCTCATTTCTTCTTCAAGATATTCGTAATTCTTGTTTTTGAGTTCGCCTATGTTTATAACATAGTCTATCTCCTCTGCACCCTGCTCTATCGCCTCGGCAGTTTCATAAGCCTTGACTTCTATTGTCTGCTGGCCGAGAGGGAAACCGATTGCCGCGCCTACACGCACCTCACTGTCTTTAAGCAGTTTTCTGCAGCGCAGTGTCTGCACGGAATTTATCGCAACCATTGCAAAACCGTACTTCGCCGCAGTTTTACAAAACTTCTCCATATCATCAGCAGAAGCGTACGCTTTCAGAAGCGTCTGGTCAAGCATACCCGCAAGTTCTCTGTCTGTCATAATATTTATCCTCCAAAAGAAATCTTTAGTAAATAGTATCACACTTTGTGTTATAATGCAAAAGGAAGTGATATTTTATGAGCAAATGTACCCTCTGTCCAAGAGAGTGTAATATAAACAGAAGCGAAAAAGTCGGTATATGCGGCATGAAAGATACCCTGCGCATAGGCAGGGCGGCGCCTCATATGTTTGAAGAACCATGTATTTCAGGCACAAAAGGAAGCGGCACGATATTTTTTTCGGGTTGTTCGCTTCGCTGTGTCTTTTGTCAGAACTATCCGTTATGGGAAGAAAATATCGGCAGAGATATAACAGTAGACGAACTTGCCGGCAATATACATTCTTTAGAAAACTGCCATAATGTCAGTTTTGTAACAGGAACTCACTACACTGAGCAGATAGTTCATGCGCTTGATATGGCAAAGCCAAAAGTTCCGACTGTGTGGAATTCATCGGGATACGAAAAGTGCGAAACTCTGTCATCATTAAAAAACAAGATAAATATATTTCTGCCCGACCTTAAATATTTTGACAGTAGCCTTTCATTAAAATTCTCGGGCGCACCGAACTATTTTGAAGTTGCCTCAAAAGCAATCAATGAAATGGTATCTCAGCGTGGAAAACCCGTATTTGATTCAAATGGAATAATGCAAAGTGGCGTTATGGTGCGCCATCTTGTCCTGCCCTCGCACATTGATGACAGCAAAAAAGTCCTCTCATATCTCCATGCCGAATACGGAAATGACATTTACATAAGTATAATGCGCCAATATACACCTATGAAGGAATGTGTTTACCCCGAACTTATGCGAAAACTCACCTCATACGAGTATGATAAAGTCATAGATTTTGCCGACAGTATAGGAATAACACAGGCATATATACAGGAAAAAGGCTGTGAAAACAGCCTTTTTACCCCGACGTTTACCTCGAACACAAATGCAAAAAACTTTCTATAACCCCGCCGCCGTACTGCTTTTCGGGATGCCACTGCACTCCGAAGAGCGGTGCTTTTTTATGTTCTATCATTTCGATATCGCCGCTGAAGGTCATTCCCGTTATCTTGAGGGAATCTCCCACTTTGCCGACACGCTGATGGTGAAAACTGTTTACACAAATACACCCCTCAGGAAGCAAAGAGGAGTTTTTTATCTGTACGCTGTGCAGGTTGCCGTAGTGGTCGCTGCAATTCTGAACAAGTGTGCCGCCCAGTGCCACATTTATGACCTGTATCCCTCTGCAAATGCCCAGAACGGGAAGTCCGCTGCGAATAGCGGCATGGACAAGTGACATTTCATACAGATCCTGTCTTTTATCCGCAAGGCGTGTTGCCTCATCTTTATGCTCGCCGTAGTAAAGAGGATTTACATCGTACCCTCCCGACAGAATAAGACCGTCAACAACATCAAGCATTGATATTCCGTTTTCGCAGGGAAGCATAACTATGTCTGCGCCGAGTTCCCTCAGACAGTTTATATACGAGCTGTTTGTCTTATAAAAATCATTTTCGTTTTCGCAAAATCTTGATGCTGTTATTCCTATAATCATAATATCACCTGTTATTTAACTAAAAATCAGCAGATATAGTCTGCTGATTTTATTATATGAGCGGTTTTTTAATATTATCCTTTAACTGCGCCTGCGGCAACACCTTTTATTATCTGTTTTTGCGATGTCAGATAGAAAATTATAATGGGCAGTATGGACAGGACAAGCATAGCCATCATTGCGCCCATATCTACCGAGCCGTAACTTCCCCTGAGCGACTGCACCGCAACGGGAATAGTTTTGTATTTCATTTTATCAAGCACAAGCGACGGCAACAGATAGTCATTCCATATCCACATTGCATTGAGGATCGCAACAGTAACCGCAATGGGAGTCAGCATGGGGAATACGACTGAGAAAAACATCTTGCTTTCGCTGCAACCGTCAATTGCCGCCGCCTCCTCAATGCTTATCGGCACACTCTTGACAAATCCCGAAAAGAGAAATACCGAAAGTCCCGCACCAAATCCCAGATATATCGGCACGATTCCTATCGGATTGTCAAGACCGAGTCTGTTGGCAAGGGTACTGAGTGTAAACATCACCATCTGGAAGGGCACTATCATTGAAAAGACAAAGGCATAATACAGTGTTCTTGTAAAGCCGTTTCTGTGTCGCTGAATATACCATGCAGTCATTGATGTGCAGAGCACTATCGCCGCAACCGACAGCACCGTTATAAGCAGACTGTATCCAAACGATGAAAAAAATCCCGTTTTCGAGAGTCCCGAAACATAGTTTTCAAGACCCACAAAACTTGTTTCATCCGGCAGCTTAAACGGCGTATCGCTGATAAAAAAACGGCCTTTAAGCGAGTTCATAACTATTATCAGCACCGGCGCGATAAACAGTATTGCCATTACGAGAAGGAGTACAAAAATTATAATATCAACATTTTTCTTTTTCATAACTTACGCCTCCCTGTCTCTTGTGAGATACAACTGCAAAAGCGCAATTACCGCCACGATAACAAAGAACACAACTGCCTTTGCCTGACCGACACCCTCACTTCCGACTTTATTGTAGAAGGTTTTATAAATATCAAGAGCAAGCATTTTCGTCTTGCCTGACGGACCTCCGTCAGTCAAAGCGTAGTTCTGGTCAAACAGTTTAAATGAATTTGTAAGGGTTAAAAAAGTACATATTGTCACTGACGGCATTATCTGCGGGAAAATTATTTTTTTGAGTCTTACCCAACTTGACGCACCGTCAATATGCGCCGCCTCTATCATGTCTTCGGGCACACTCTGCAGACCTGCGATATATATGACCATCATATAACCTATCATCTGCCAGTTCATCAGAATGACAAGTCCCAGAAAGCCGTAATTTGGATTTGATAAAAGTGTCTGTCCGTAAGGATAGAGCACACCGTTGATTATAAGCTGCCAGATATAGCCGAGCACAATGCCGCCAATAAGATTCGGCATAAAAAACACCGTACGGAATATATTCGTGCCCTTTATGCCGCGCGTCAGTGCAAGCGCAAGTAAAAACGCGATAACATTGACACTTATCACCGATACCACCGTAAATTTTACGGTAAACCACAGCGACGAGAGAAATTCTCCGCCCAGGAAAACCTCTTTATAATTTGCAAGTCCCACAAAGGTTGCATCGGTTACTGTGCGAAACTGTGTAAATGACAGAAAAATTCCCATAAAAAACGGCAGTATAAATGCAATAAAGAAGCATATAAGTGTCGGCAACAAAAAAATGCAGAAGTTTTTTACTTTAGATGCCATTATCTCTGTCTCTCCGATGACCATCTGTCTCTGATGGTTGCTGCAACATCCTCCCACTTCGCATTTCCGCTCGAATATTCGAGAAGTGCGCCGCCTACATAGTCCTTATATCCTTCCGAAGGAAATGCTGCAAACATCCAGTCAACGCTCACTTTACCCGAATCAAGCCATGCAAGAACTTCTCTTGCAAGAGGATCGGCAGGTTTTTCCTCGTCTGTAAAAGTGTTAAACGGTGATATGAATCCAAGTTCATTTACCACATA
Organism: Feifaniaceae bacterium; assembly: GCA_045538835.1. Classification (GTDB taxonomy): domain Bacteria; phylum Bacillota; class Clostridia; order Oscillospirales; family Feifaniaceae; genus RGIG6165. The sequence goes on from JAZQEF010000002.1 coordinate 178,164, forward strand.
CGCTTTACCCGTTTCACTACCGAAAAGCCATTCAAGAAATGCAACCGAGGCATCTATATCATTCTGATCAGCCTTTGCATTTACTGCAATATAACTTTCAGTACCCACGCAAAGTCCCTGATTTTCTTCACCCTCTATACCTGTATATATGGGTAGCATTTTGATATTTTCTTCTGCCACCGTATTGCCCGATACACTTGAAATCTGACTCCATGCCCAGTTGCCGTTTTGCACCATTGCACAGCGACCGAGTGCAAATTCTGCCATTGAATCGTCCACAGATTTCGAACCGAGAAGCTGAGGTTCTGTAACCGAATTATTTATATAGAGGTCAAAAATATTTTTAAAATTCTCTTCGTATTCAAATTCTATTTCATTTGCGTCAAGTGCTTCAAGTGTTGCATCGTCACCGTCTGTTCCGAATTCATAATAGAGCGGCACATTGAGAAGATGTGTCTGCCATCTCCACTGATTTCCCGGTGCAAGTGAGGTTGATGCAAACACGCCGTCAATCCCCAGTTCATCTTTTTTTGACGTCATATCCGTAACAAGCGCAGAGAGTTCTTCAAAGCTGTCTATTTCCTCCATAGATGCAAATTTTGCACCGTCAAGGGCAAAATACTTATCGGTTATGGCGCTGTTATAGATAATACCGTAACCCTCGACAACATAGGGAATACCGTATACTCCGCCTTCATTTTGAATAGCAAGGCTCTTATCAGACAAATATCCGTAAAGCGCCGTTCCCGACAAGTCATAACAATAGTCCTCCCAATTGGTGTAGCCAACAGGTCCGTTTAACTGAAATATAGTGGGCACATCGGTTTTTGACATTTCGGCTTTGAGTGTCGATTCATATTCACCCGATGCGGCTGTCATCACCTTTACTTTTACGCCAGTTTCTTCTTCATACGCTTTTGCCACTTTTTCATAAGCAGATGCAATTTCGGGTTTGAAATTCAGAAGATACACATCCGCTTCGTTTTTCTTCTTTCCGCAACCGAAAAGTGCAAGAAGCATTACGCCTGTGAGCATTATTGCAATTAATCTCTTTTTCAAAAAATCATCTCCTTTATTTACATCATACCCATATGAAACAATTTTTATTAGCAAAAAAGAGTCGCGTTATGCGACTCTTTTTTATCATTCATTAAATAAAGTTTTAATTACATCTTTGGGAACTACCAGAACATTTTTTCTTTCTTCCCGCATTTTTTTCGTTACCGGAATAGGATATATTGCAGACGACGGATTTTCACTTCCGAGTTCAGAGAGTTCTATTCCCGCTCCGCAGACAGAACAGTGCAGATATCCGTTATTCTCATAGAACCAACCTGTTCTTCCCTGCGAGACACACTGCTGACAACTATCATAACCTAAAAGATAATTGAAGTTACTATCAATGTAAGCAAGAATTCTCGCATCGTATTCGCCTATCTGGAAATATGACACAGTATCAAAAGATATCTGTGTTTTGGGTATGATAACATCTCCGTATGCATCTATCTCGGCAACATAACTGTTTTCCTTTATCTTCTCATTTACGGCAATCTCCGCCTCAGTATACTCAAAAAATACAGATTTATATGTGAATATATCAAAATATAAAAATACAGATGTAAGCACTATGACACCAATTAAAAAGATAATTACACTTATCCGCAAAAACTTTTTCTCACGTAAAACAGCCTGCTGTTTTTTCGCGTTCTTTTTCCCCATTGTTCTTCCTGCTTTCTCTTATTTGATACTATTTTACAATAAAAGAAAGAACATTTCCACTACTTTATTATTTGAACATTATACACATTAAGAAAATGCTCAAGTTGGAGCATATATGCCATAGTCTGCGGAGTGGTCATAAGTTGACCGTACCATGGAGTGAGAGTGTCGTCAGTGAGAAGTTTTTCGATCGCCTCTCTTTTGACTATATCAAAAATGCGGGCATCTTTTTTCGAGAGAAGTTGCGATAGTCTCTCCGAAACTGCCGCTCTGTAAGAAGGATTATGAGTTTTCGGATATGGACTCTTTTTCCTGTACAGCACTTCATCAGGCAGATAGTCCTTCATTGCCTCGCGAAGTATGCCTTTTTCACGTCCCATATGCTCTTTTATCTCCCACGGAACAGTGTAAAGGTATTCTACTATACGGTGGTCGCAGAACGGCACACGCACTTCAAGACCGCTGTACATGCTCATTCTGTCCTTGCGGTCAAGCAGCGTCTGCATAAACCAGTCGATATTGAGCCGCATCATCTCTTTCATTCTGCTTTCAAGAGGTGAAAGACCGTCCATTTTATCCGTATCTGAAATCGTGCTTTCGTATTTTGCCGCAACATATTCTGCAGCATTTATTTTAAATTCGTCGCTTATAAAACCTGCTCGGTAATCCGTAGTCTGCGCCCAGGGAAAACCGTAACGCTCTCTTATCTCTTTGTCACGGTACCAGGGGTAGCCGCCGAATATCTCATCCGCACACTCGCCCGAGAGAGCGACTGTAACATCCTTTTTTATCTCTTTACAAAACTGTAACAGCGATGAATCCACATCCGCCATACCTGGCAGGTCGCGCGCCTCTGCCGCCTCATACAGTCCATCCACAAGCGCAGGTGTGTCAAGTGTTATCACTTTACAGTCTGCACCTATGTAATTTTGCATTATTCCTATAAAATCATCATCGGTCGTTGGTTGGAATTTCCCCGCCTTAAAATGCTCTTTCTGGTCTTTATAGGTCACAGAAAAGGTCTTTATGTTTTGTATTTCCCTTGAAGCAACCGATGAGATTATACTTGAATCAAGTCCGCCTGACAGAAATGTTCCTATAGGTACATCAGACACAAGTTGTCTTTTTATTGAATCTGTGACAAGATACTTTACATGCTCTGCCGTTTCTTCCGCGGTCTCGCTGTGAGTACCGTCAAGCAGCTTCCAATACCGTTTTGTAAGCATACCGTCCTCACTCATTTCAAGACAGTAGCCGGGCTTTACCTCTTCAATATCACGGAACACGCCGCTGCCGCCGCTCCTGCCGGGACCGACAAGCATAAGTTCAGCCACACCGTTTGTGTCTATAACAGGCTTCACAAATCCCGATGCCAGAAGTGTTTTTATCTCGGAACCAAAGGTAAAAACACCGTCTTTATACGAAAAGAATAACGGTTTTACCCCCATTCTGTCACGCGCAAGGAAAAGCCTTTTGGTATAATTGTCCCATATTGCAAATGCAAAAATGCCGTTCAGCATGTAAAGGCAATCGCCTTGCCACTCAACATATGCTTTGAGTATCACTTCCGTATCACTTGTCGTATAAAAAGTCTGTCCGCTTTCCCTGAGCATATACCGCAGTTCTGCCGTATTGTACAACTCACCGTTGTATACGATAGTGTATCTGCCGTAAGTCATCGGCTGTCTGCCGTTTTCCACGTCAATGACTGCAAGTCGTCTGTGGGCAAGACCTATCCTTTCATCAAGATACTGACCTTTCTGGTCAGGACCTCGCCTTTCAAGTGTGCTCTGCATAGCCGTGAGTCTGTCTGCAAAGCCGCGCATATCCTCTTTAAAACTGAGAAATCCTGCTATTCCGCACAAAAAAATCACCTCTGTGCACATTATATGCAGAGAGGTGATTTGATATTATTTTACTATGTCTTCAAAAGTGCCTCTTGTCAGTTTCGCAAGAGCCTGCGGTGATAGTTCTATCTGTGAACCTATCTTGCCGCCGCTGACGGTAATTGTCGGAAGTGCTTCTGCGGTTTTGTCATAGACCGTGACAAAAGCCTTCTTCATACCTATCGGCGAGCATCCGCCTCTGATATACCCAGTCACTTTATTGATGTCGGCGACCTTTATCATTTCGACCGATTTTTCACCGACCGAGCGTGCCGCCTTTTTCATATCAAGTTCACTTGCTACGGGAATGACAAAAACAAAATGATTTGACTTGCCCTTAGTCACAAGTGTCTTGTAGACTATCTCCTGCGGTTTACCTATCTTCTGCGCCACCGAAACACCGTCTATCGCGCCGTCACCGTGTTCATATGTATAGTGCGCGTATTCCACCTTTTCACGGTCGAGAATACGCATCACATTTGTTTTTTCTTCACCTTTAGCCATACTTAACCGAAAATCTTCTTTATTCTTTCTACTGCTTCCACAGTCTTGTCAGCGTTGCCGAAAGATGTAAGTCTGAACCAACCTTCACCAGCCTCACCAAAGCCGCTGCCGGGTGTTCCGACAACATTTGCCTCTGTGAGGAGTTTATCAAAGAAATCCCATGACTTCATACCGTTCGGGCACTTAAGCCAGATGTAGGGTGAATTATCACCGCCCGTAGACTCCCAACCGAGTTCGGATACAGCCTTTTTGATAACCTTTGCATTGTTCATATAGTACTTGACAAGTTCCTTACACTGTGCTCTGCCCTCTTCAGTATAAACAGCATATGCTGCACGCTCCGAAATATACGAAGCACCGTTGAACTTTGTGGACTGTCTTCTATTCCAGAGTTTATTTAAACTTACTTCGTTTGAGTTTTCATCCTTTGCCATAAGTTCTTTAGGAACTACGGTGTAACCGCATCTTACACCCGTAAAGCCTGCCGTTTTCGAGAAACTGCGTATTTCGATAGCACACTTTTTTGCACCCTCGACTTCATAAATTGTATGAGGAAGCGTATCATCAGAAATAAATGATTCATATGCCGCATCAAATACGATGACTGCGCCGCAGGAGAGCGCATAGTCCACCCACTTCTTGAGAAGTGCTTTATCCATTACTGCGCCCGTCGGATTATTGGGTGAGCAGAGGAAAATCAAATCCGATTTAAAATCGGGAGGAACGGGAAGAAAACCGTTTTCGGGCGTGCATTTTACAAATTTCACCTCTCTGCCCGACATAATGCTTGCATCTACATATACGGGATATGCAGGCTCACTGACAAGTGTTACGCTGTCTGCCGCAAAAATATCGCCGATGTTTCCGCAGTCGCTCTTCGCCCCGTCGCTGATGAAAATTTCATCCGTGCTTATTTCAACGCCTCTTGCCTCAAAGTCCTGCTTTGCTATTGCAGCGGCAAGAAATTCGTATCCCTTTTCGGGACCGTAGCCCTTAAAAGTTTCGGCTTTGCCCATCTCTGCGCTTGCCTTTTCCATCTCTTTGACAACCGCTTCTGCAAGAGGCAGCGTAACGTCACCGATACCGAGACTTATTACATCTCTGTCGGGATTTGCCTCCTTGTACGCCTTAACTCTTCTTGCTATCTCAACAAAGAGATAACTCTCATTAAGATTTAAAAAATTTGTGTTTATTTTTGCCATTTTATCCAGATCCTTTCTATATTACCATACAGCCGTCAAATACTTCGACTGCATTTCCTGTCATAAATATTACACCTTCATCCGTCTGCCTGAGCACAAGATTGCCGCCCTTCATATGGACGGTGATGTCAGTATTCTTTTTACAGTAACCTGCCATTATCGCTGCTGCCGCCGTTGCGCATGCGCCCGTTCCGCAGGCAAGCGTTTCACCGCTTCCCCTCTCCCATACGCGCATACGAAGTTCTGTGCCGGAGAGTACATTTACAAATTCTGTGTTGACTCTCTCGGGGAAGATGGGTGCATTTTCAAACACGGGGCCTATCTTTTCAAGGTCCAAACCGTCTACATTCTCTTTTGTAAATACAACACAGTGTGGATTGCCCATCGATACACAGGTTATCTCCTGCTCTGTGCCGCCGATAACAATTTTTTCAAGTACGAGTTCTTCTTTGTCTGTTATTACAGGGACTTTTTTTGCCTCTGTAACCGGTTTTCCCATATCAACGGTGGCAGAATGTGCTTTCCCGTCCTCCCCCGTATGCAAAGTGATGTATTTAACACCTGCATCTGTTTCAAGGGTAAGTTCTTTATTTTTCACATAACCTCTGTCATATGCAAATTTTGCGACACAGCGGCTGCCGTTTCCGCACATCTTGCCGCGGCTTCCGTCTGCATTGTACATTATCATGCGTACATCGCAAGTCTCACTCGGTGCGACGAGAATAAGCCCGTCTGCCCCAATACCCTTGTGTCTGTCACTTACAATAACCGACAGTTTTTCAGGCTCTTCTATCTTATACTTAAAGCAGTCAACATACACATAGTCGTTTCCTGCACCGTGCATCTTGGTAAACCTAAGTTCCATTATATCCCCCTGACATCGGCGACTGCTTTTGCAAGATCGGCTTTGCCGAAAACGCTGCTTCCCGCAACTGCAACATCAGCATTTTCTATCAGCCTTGCCGTCTCGCTGTTTACGCCGCCGTCAACACTTATTATGTACGAATAATTATTTTCTTCGCGAAGTTTTACAAGTTCATCGACCTTGCCTACCGCACAGTCCATAAACTTCTGCCCGCCAAAGCCGGGTTCAACGCTCATAACGAGCACAAGTTCGACCTTGTCAAGTATATGCTTTATCGCATCAACAGATGTGCCGGGTTTTATCGAAACACCTGCTTTTACTCCCTTTTCGTGAATGGCGTCTATTATCTTGCCGGCATCGTCGTCACACTCGATGTGGAATGTGATATAATCGCTGCCTGCACTGACAAAATCATCAATATAGTCAAGCGGATGAGATATCATCAGATGTGTGTCAAAAGGCAGCGTACAGTGCTTTCGAAGCGCCTTTATTATCGGCGCGCCGAATGAGATGTTAGGCACAAAGTGACCGTCCATCACATCGAGATGAAGCCAGTCTGCCCCCGCTTTTTCTATATTTTTTACGTCAGTTTCAAGATTTGCAAAATCAGCCGCTAAAAGTGACGGTGCTATTTTCAGCATATTTATCTCCTTTTGACTTTTGTGTCAATTATATTTTGATTTCATAGTATGTAATGTAAGGCGCAGATGTATGCGGATGTCCCTACCCTTGCCAAGACCTTTGCATCTGCGGCTTTTTATATAGCGGCAGGCCTCAAAAACGGTCTGCCGCAATTGAACTTATATTCCTTACGAGGACGACAAATTTAAAGTATAAAAATTTAACAAGTTTAAGGCTTATGGGGTTTGATTTCCTTTGACCTTTTAATTTTAACATTTATGTTACATTATTGCAAGAAATATGGACAAACAATAATTTAGATTATATAATATACAAGCAACTGGAGGTGCGTCTATGGCAGCAGACAACAAGAATATCCGTCAGATCGCGGCAAATAAAAAGGCGTACCATGACTATTTTGTGACAGAATCGCTTGAAGCAGGTATTTCTCTTTCGGGTACGGAAGTTAAAAGCATTCGTTTGGGACAGGTCAATCTCAAGGACTCGTATTGTATGATTGAAAACGGTCAGGTCATCCTGCACGGTATGCATATAAGTCCGTATGAAAAGGGTAACATTTTCAATAAAGACCCGCTTCGCAAAAGGGTGCTTCTTCTCCACAAGCGTGAGATACTGCGTCTTTTCGACAAAGTGAGGCTTGACGGTATGACTCTCATTCCCTTATTGCTGTATTTTTCGGGTTCAAAAGTTAAAATTGAACTTGGCGTCTGCAAGGGAAAGAAATTATACGATAAGCGTGATGCGGCGGCAGAAAGACAGGCAAAACGCGATATTGACAGAGCATCAAAGGAATTTTTTAAATAATATGTAGCAAATTAAATACGGGGGCGTAAAGGTTTCGACGGGGACGGTGAAACCGGATAAGCATGTGGAAGTATGGTCTTCCTAAAAACCATAAACTTAAATTTAAACGCTAACGATAATTTAGCATACGCTGCCTAATTAAAGGCAGCCGTCTGCCTGCGGAGTACTGCGGCCGCAGAACAGGCGTCGATTAGCAGTGCACCTGAGTGGGGGACGGTGATAACCCGCCAAGGATAATCACCTTGCAAAAGCGCAAGCCCGTTCTTCGGCGTGCGCCTGAGGACAATGAGTCGGAGAACTAAACATGTAGAAGGTCCTGCGGATCCTTTTTCGGACAGGGGTTCGATTCCCCTCGCCTCCACCAATCACGTCAATATCCGAAACTATCTTTTTCTACGGAGTTGTTTTATGCCAACTTATAGATATATAATAACGATGTTGACACAATAAGAAAAGGTCTCCACAAGGAGACCTTTTTACTTTTTAATTACCGAAATACTTAATGTAGTCTGCTCTCTTTTTCCAAGTAGGATATTCCGTACCCATAAAGTATAAATACTCTTTCTCAGTATCAGAGAACATATTTGCATAAGAAATGACTTTATCTTTCTTGTCATCACCTTTAAGTCCATTTACCGACGCTTTGAACATTGCATAGTTCATCATATCGATTCCGTATGCAAACGCCTCATCTGCTTGTTCTGTGCCGTAAAAATAGGTTATCTCTGAATCACCTAAATCAAGCATATCAAAAGCACTTGCTTTCTCTTTTGCATCCAATGATGTATTACCGTTGCTTTCTGCCATATCCCTTGCAAGTTGCCATAAAACATACTCGGTTTCATCCACTCCAAAGGCTGTTGCTTCTGCTCTCATTTCTACCATATCATCACTTGTGGATGTCAAGTATTGGTAAAGGTCTGCTTCAGCATCTTTCCTTTGAGTTGCATTTGCGGATTTCCAAGCCTGACTTGACTTAATACGGTTAAGGCTGCTGTCGTACTTTTTCTCCGTCTCCGGAGTCATATACCGCTTCGCAAGGTCCGATGATTTATCAACGCCTGCTGCTTTTTTCATTCGTGTTTCCATAGCACTTTGAATTTTGTCAGCCTCATAGCCACTCTTTAACAAGTCATTGTAAATAATCTCGTATGCCTCTCTGTCATTCGCATAGGCGTTATACAGTATATCCATAAAGTTTTTGCTGTTACCTGAATAGTTAATATCAAGTGTGCCTTTCTCCATACGATATTGCATAACGTAGTTATTTGTTTCTATTGCCATTGTCATAAACAGAGATTTAACATCTCTCTTAATATTCGCAACCGGGACACCGTACAATCTTGCTATCTCTGCAAAAAGCTGTGCTGATGCTTCAACCACCGTGTACTTGCTTTCACCTTTGACCGCTTTGTACATATTTGTTATTGCATTGATAGTTTTAGTGATTGACTCTGCATCCATACGCTTAACATCGTAACCTTGTATTATCGACACAATATCTTTCGCAAATGGTACATAGTTCAAAGGATTAACGGTATCACCTAAGTTTGAATTAAGGAATGTTGTATCTTCTCCGTCACCCACAAATGAGGCTAACCACTTTTCCCAATAGTCCTCTTCTTTGTCATCATCTCGCATTGCATCAATGATTGATTGTGCTGCGGCATTTATAATACCTGCTACTGCAAGCGAGATTGCCGTTCTGCCAAGTCTGTTTACAGCCTTCTTCTTTGCATCACCTTTTGAGTTTTTAGCATCGTATGCCGCCGCAATAGCCATATTATATTGCTTTGTCGGCTCACCCATAAATGACGTTGCCATTTTAGTTAAGTTATCGGCACTTCTCATTATCTGACTTCTCTGCAATATGCCGTCAACAACTTGTGTATGGTCTACAATTTCCGTAAATCTTTTCGCAACTGCATTGTAATACTCTTCCGAGCCAACTGTAAGGTCGTTACGCTTTGCTCTTGTTTCTGCTTCAACCGCATTCCATAACTGTCCCCAAGAAAAACTATCTGCCATTGACGCACCAAGCATACTCCATTGCTTTACCTTTTCGAGTTTACTTGCATTATCAAACAGTATGTCTTTCATCTGTCTGCCTGTGTTGATGTCAAAATATCCCCAGTCTTTCCACTGAGCAATAGGAGCATACTTTTTAGCCTTTTTCCACCCTTTTAACGGTCTGAATAATCCTGATACAAGATAATGTGTATCTATCATATCCATTGCTCTTAAAATTGCCGTAGGCTGTTGTATGATTACTCGGAGATTTGCACCAACCGAAGCCGCCTTATAACTCCCTATGAGTTTATCAAACGGATTCATATTGTCCGTTCCCTTTACTCCTATAGAAATATCAGTCATAAGTTTTTGGAGATATTCAGCACCGTGTATACCGTGTACGGTATCGAGTATTCCTTTGACAGTTCCTGTTCTTGCTCCGTCTTCCCAGAACACAAAATTCCTTATACGGTTTATATCCTCTGTCGCACCAAGCCAAGCGGCGTAGGTGGCCATATCAGATGAATGAGAAGCAAAGGTATCAAATATGCTGCCTATACGAACAGAAGTATTTGCATGAGGTTTCGTACCTTTCGCCATACCTTTATTTGCTACCGAAGTTACAGCCGTATCTTTCCCTACTTCACTCTTGATTTCTTGTTTGTTGGTACGTATAGTCCAGTAGTTCTTTTCAAGGAATTTTTCATAGTTGTAAACCTTCATACTTGCTTCATTACCGTAGTCACTCAAAACGGTAGAAACAAATTTTTGCAGTTCATCAGCAATTTTTATTTGTTCTGCTGTGAGTTCAGACAATGCCGTTGATATTTCTGTCGGTGTCAAATTTCGTATCGGATTTGCTCTTGTATTAAGTTTCATTCCCTTGCCTTGTGTTATATCAGGCAATATTCCACCAACATAAATATGCTCTGTTGCCTGTTCTCTGTTCATAAGAACATAAAGTTCCATAAGCTGTGCTGTTGAAAGTTTAACATCTTCTCCACCAAGTTTTACGGTATGCATCGTCTTTTCAAGTGAATTGACATTAACACCCTTTAAGGTCTTGTGTGTAAAGTCTGATACCTCTTTCATAATGCTTATGTGCTTGTCCTGTGCATCTCGCATCATACGGAAAATAGCATCTCCTGCATCACCTAAACAATGTAAGTATGTTTCAGGAGTGAGCATATCAAGTGTCGCTAACTTCTTACCTTTTCCAAAGAGACCTTTAAGCTCTGTCTTTTCTTTCTTATCTGCATTTTCCGTTCTTAATGCTTCTGCCATTTCGGATATTTCGGCAAACTTGCCCTCTGCAAACATCTTATTAGCTGTGCTTATAGATGCTTCAACTGCTCTCAAAGTCTGCCATACGGTTTCAAGTTCTTGCGAAGTCATATCTACAATTCGTTTATCACTTAACTGTATTACTTCACTCAATAAACCGTCAGCACCCATTAAGTCAGGGTCTATTGTTACGTTGCCTTCCATTTTTTCGTAAAGGTCTTTCAGAGCATTAAATGCCTGTGTTCTTCTTGTTGGTAATCCGTCATCATTCTTTTTGTATGAGCCACTTTCCACATCATAGGTATAATTGCTTTCAAGGTTGATACATTCAAGCAACTTTGCAACTGCACCTTGTAAGTCTTGCGGAATGTGTTGTTTATCAGTAGGACTTAATAACTTCTTGCTTAACTCTCCTGCGTGTCTTGTTATCCTTGCCCGTAGTACCTTTGCCTTTTGAGATTCACTCATTTTTGAAATAGCCTTACGGCGTTTTTCCTGTTCCGCTTTGACTTTCTTATCTCTCTGTTCTCTTATCTTATCGAGTTGCTTTTTGGTCTTTTCTTTCTGTGACTCCATAAGCTTTTTGATTTTAGCATCTCTCTGTTCTCTTACTTCCTCAACCTTTTTGCCGCCTGCAATCTTTGCCTCTACAACTCTACGCTCTGCCTTATCAGCAAACGTAGGCTTAGCCTGTGGTATATCGAAGAAACGAGACGTAAGGTCATTTGCAAGTTGCATTGATGCCTGTTTGAAATGCCTGTCAAACGGATTTACTTCCATTTTCTGAATAGAACCGAGTACTTCTATCATCTGAGCTAACTGGTCTGCAGAAGAAGTTGCCTCAGTCTCGTCGAAAAACTCAGGATATGTATTAGACAATTCTTGATATACCGAATCAATAGATGCTCCGTCTTTTGTAAACAGCAATCTACCCATATTGCGTTTTCTGAACTCATTAAAGTTTTCGTATCCTGACGGTACGCTGTCATACAGACTGTCAAATTTCATCGGTGTAGTGCGTAAATACTCACGGAGTCCCCTGTACTCGTTATAAACACTATCGTCTACCTCAACGGCATTTTCCACTATCTCCTGTGCTATATTGTAGGCTCTGCTGTATACATCCGCCCATACAGGAGATTCTCCGTCCTCACCATTTGCCATATAGGTATACAACTCATCAATGGCTTTGAAAACAGTATCATAGTCTGCCTTACTGCTGTAATCTTTCAAGATTTCTCTTGTCATTTTAGCAAGTTTCTTTTGGTCTGCCTTTGCAAACTTTGTTACTTCAAACTCACCTTTTAAATGTGCGATTATATCCAACAGTTCTTTTTGGTCTTTGGTGCTTAAATCGTTGACGTCTTTGAGTGAAAAATCTGTTTTTACTTTTCCATTGTTGCCTTGTGCATTATATTCATCAGATAATCCAGAACTACTGCGTCCGTTATCTGCTGTCCTTTCTCTGACTTTATTGTTATATCCTTCGCCGCTTGTATTATTTGCTCCTTCTTTGGTAACAGGAATATCATAAATGCTATCACCTTTTGCGATATTCCTAATTCTATCAATCCCTTTACCATTTCCTGATGCTGCATCGACAAATTCATCTTTTTTATACCCCATTTCATCTGAAATTTTTTGAACGACATCAAAATACTTTTCTAAATATTGATAATCCAACCTGAAGATAGGTGCTACACTATTATTTTCTCCGACATAAACAACATAGAAATAAAGTTTTTTTCCGCCTTGCCCGAAGCAATTAATGCAATCAATAAGCCCACCGCTTCTGTTGGAATAGTGATGTTCGGTCATAAATTTATGACGTAATGTTTCCATATCATTGTTCGGTATGCGTATTACTCTACCACCGTCATACTTCAAACCTCTTTTGCCATTTATGGAAAGGATAAGACCTTTTATTGATTCAATAGTGTCTTTTTCCCCCAATGCGTAGTCTACATTATCAGTATAGTCCTCATCTGCCCTACTTTCAAGTTTTTGGTTAGCAACTGGCTCTTTCAGGCTGAATCGTGTATCGGGATTATTCGTAGGTTTCTTGTTTGATGTAAGTTTTGCTTGTTCCGAGTTAAATATCACAGTTTCAGTATCAAGTATAATACCGTCATAATCGGTGCCGTTAATCTCATTAAACAATTCAACTGCTTCCACTAAATCACCGATTGCAGTTTGACTGACATCGTTTAGCATAAGGAAATCACTCTTGCCGTAAATGGATTGCAATACACTATCTACCGTTGCATCGTAACCGTAATTCTCAAAGCTGTAATTTTCATTTTCGCTAACCGCTTGCAAGAATTTACGGAGTTGTGATTTTGTGATTGTAGTTTCTTTCGTAGATACAGGATGCTTAATGTTAAGATAGTATGCTCTTGTGTTTCCGTACTGGCTTGCGTGAGCTTCACTCTTGGTGAAATAAAATCCTCTTCCGTACAGATTCGCATAACTTGATTTCTTTCGGTCAAACACTGTGAAATCTTCAGCAGAGCCTTGATACATAACAAGTAAGTTACCGTTCTCATTCCTACCCTTTGAATCTTTGAAATACTCCTGTTGCTCTTTAGTAAGTGTGTTTCCGTCAGAGTCTTTAAGGCTGTATCTGATATCTTTCTTATTCTCGTTGAACCTTTCGGAAATAGGAATAATTCTTCCGTCATCGTCATATACTATAGTATCTTCACTTTCAACTGCTTTTTGGTAGTCAGCATCTTTGAGAGAGAATTGAATATCCTTACCTGAATATATGTCATACATGTTAGTGTCGTAATTCTTTATCTTGACACCGTTGACAAGTTCTGGTATGCTGATATTAGAAGGTACACTCAACCATTGGGAGCCAACAGCTTTTTGCTGTGCTGTCGAAGGAGTGTGCCTTTTTTTTATTGGCAACACTTCTACTCTCAATACGTAAAGTGTATTAGAATTTGCCTTTTCTCTTGCTGTTATTACCGCTCTATATTCCCCTTTATTCATAAACAAAGGGGCTACAAAATGGTGATATCCCTTATATGACGGATTTTGATTTTTCCCTTTTTGCGGATTTTTCGAATCCACATAAACTGCATTTCTAAATAATTCAGGCAGTTTTACTATTGCATTTAAATTATTTATATGGTCACTACTAAATCTGTTAAATGGTTTATTTGTTGGGTTAATAGCTTTTCTTATAGTATCTGAATTTATATCTGCTCTATATCCGGTGGCATCATTTTGATATGTTCCTCGTTTAATGTTTTTTACCTTTGTTTCAAGGGTATTAAGTGCTGTGCTATCCCCCTTCGCAACGCTAATATAATTATTCTGCACAACATACGGAATACGGCTGTTAATAGTCAAATTCTTGTTTTTTAAACTGAATTCCACACCGCTCTCCGAGTCGGTGTTTTTTTGTGCCTGTTCAGTTCTTGTTCTCGATGTACTCTCGGTAGTAGACGTATCTTGTACCTTAAGTTCTGCTTTCCAGTTTGCAACCTCTCTCTCTGCCGCTACTTCTCTCGTTGCTTTGTAGGCTTCTGCATAGAGTTTCTTGATATACTCCATTTCTTCAAGTTCTTTTCTTGCTTCTTCTTTTGCTTCTTCAGACATTCTCGATTCGGCAATAATATGCTTTATGCCCTCTATAAGTTCCGTAATGAAATCCATAAACTTTTGCCAAGCAGTTTTAAGTTGCGGGTCAGCATCAAGTTCGGCTATCCACTTGTTGAATTCCTGAGGACTTGAAAAGATTGTTTCAAGCTCACGCATTACAACTTCACCAACATAACCGCTTGTGTCTTTTGCTATTCCTGCTGCATCGTGCTGTGCTTTCATATCATCAAAACGCATGCCTTGTGTAACGCCGAGATATGTTCTTGCGGAAAGGCTTTCTGCTCTTTCATACAAAGCATTCAACAATGCATTCCATTCGTCTGTTGCAAACTGCTCCATACGGTGACCGCTTTCGTGCAATATCAACTGATATATAGCCTTTTCTGCTGTACTGGATATTTTCATTTTACCGTCAGTATGACTTGCATTTGCTTCATATTCCACACCGTTAACTATATTTGCAACTATTTTTTCAACCATTTCTACGGACATTCTCAGGTCTTTTGCTATAGTTGTTACCATTTCTCTTGTTGCAGAGTCTATACGATTAGCATATTCCTTCTCGTTGAATACACCGTCATAAATAGTAGCACCTTTCGCATTTTCTTTTGCGGACAAGTCTTGCATGGTTCTGTCCTTCATGCCTGCAAAATACGCCTCACGCTCTAAATCGGTTTTTAAATCGTAATTCGTATTTGCCCAACCGTTCATATATGCAAGATGAATATCACCCTTAATTTCGCTGAAACTCTTATCCGTTGCATTGTTGACGGTATCTGCTAACAGTTTCGCACCATTTGTGCCGTATCCTGATGCCGCACTTGCTTCTTCTTCTGAAATAAGTTCACCGTTCAATGACTTTGCCTCTGCTATTTGCACAGGTGACATTTCTTCGTTTACAGGCTTTTCAACCTCATTTTCCTCTTGGATAGGTAAACTGTCCTCTGTTTCTTCAACGCCTAACACAGCCTCATTTTCGCCCGTCTGATTGGCATTTCTCGCATTGACAACATCTATTGCCACTTTTTCAAGCGTATCTTGTTCTGTTGTTTCTGTGGATATAGGCTGTTCTGTTTCTATTTCATTTACAGGCTGTTCTGCTGTCTGATTCTCGTTTTCAAAAACCTTATTGATAGTTTCTACTACATCATTGTAAATGTTGTTTTTATCTCTATCTGTCAGTTCCTCTCCGTTTGCTTCTCTTTTTGCAATTTCGTTTTCCGCAATCGCATCAATAACTTTCTCTTGTGAGTAGGTTTGTCCTGTAACAAAGTCCGTTCCTGTTCTGTTCGCATTAACATAACTCGGTGACTGTACAATTGACGAAACAAGTGTGCCGACCACAAACTGTTCAAGCAGATTTTCATCCGCAACAATTTCACTCAATTTCTTGTCATCCATATATGTAAGATTCTTCATAAGTGCAGACCCGTAACCTGCCAATACTTCTTCCACACCTTCTCCGGCAGACTTAACACCAAATTCGATAGTGTTCCCTACTAACCTTTGTACACCCTCATTTGTAAATGCACTTGCCGCCTTGCTTGCAAGTTTTTTAGCAAATATATCATCAAGACCGCCAATACCTCTGCTTATACCAAGAGCCTGAACACCTTTACCAAGACCACCAAATAAGAGTTCTGTTCCCGCTTCAATAGCACCCGATGTAAGACCGTATGTAAATGCCTCACCGTCTGTTGCTCCGCTTTCGTATGCTTCACCCATATTTGTACCCATAGACGAAAGTCCCATTGCACCTGTTGTAAGAGCCGATGCACCTACGCTTCCAAGTCCTGCCGCACTTGCAAGTCCCGCAGTACCGATTATTGCCGCAACCTGACCGAGACCCTCTGAAATGGAATCCGCTTTGTTGCCTAATACAGAATACTTGTCAACGTAATCTGTCATTCCTTTCGTCCATTCGTCTGTTGCACTGTATATTGCAACATCCTTTGCTTTTTTTGCAAATTCATCTGCACCTAACAAATCGGCGACACCTGCAACACCATATGTACCCAAGTCAACAAGTCCCTCAGCCATACGTCCAACACCTTTTAATGCACCAATACCAATATCTCCTATTGTGCCTAAAACTGTTTTTACGCCGTCACCTACATCGTAACCGTCAGCAAATGCACCGCCCTTAAACCAAGAGTCTTTATTACCGCCTTGCGTTTTTGTTGTCTGTACTGTCGATGTAGGTGTTACAGATGTTGTCGGTATTGTAGCAGTCGGAGTTTTTTTAGTTGTTGAAGGGATATAAGATTGTCCCGAAGTATCAGTATCATGTTGAGAAAGTTTATACTCTAAAAAACTTCCTGCCTTACCAACTCCACCACTTTTTGTGGTGGAGTTTTTATCAGAAGTGTTTTCTTTTGTTGCTTGTTCAAGTTCAACTGTAGTTTTGCTTGTCCCTTTACCATATTTTCTATTATTTTTTTTTGCTTGTTCTTCAATCTTATACTTCAAGAAATCACTTGCCATATTGTATCTCCTTATTTATTGTGTTCTTTTAGGTCCGGTTATGATTTTTCCAGCCCATTCTTCTGTACCTATTTGTTTAGACAAGTACTCTTGGTACAGTTTATAAGCAATAGTATCTTCCCATTCAGAATCAGGTACCCAGCCTGTCAGCGAGTTTGTATAAGTGATAGTACCTGATTGTTTGTCAATGGACTCTATAACCCTGCCAGTATCTACTAACCACTTAAGTGCGTCATAGGGGACGTTCCCATATCCTGGAACATGCACTCGGTTATCACTGACCTGATTTGTTATTACATAGTTGTCCCAATTTGTTTCACCTTCTGTTTCAGCATCGGAGCCTTCATTCGTTGTTTTGTCTTCTGAGTCAATACCTGTTGGGCTACTACTTGATGAGTTACCACCTGATTGCAATTCCTTCTTCGCCTGTGCAACAAGTCTTTCAACGTCAGCCTTTTCCCAACCTGCCTGTGTAATAATTTCATCACTCGGTGTACCGCCACTATTGATGATTATAAACATTCTTTCTTCCGCTTGTTCTCTGTCATAACGGCTGTTTTCGATGTCAAGTTGTCCCTGACTTGCATCCCATTCTTTATTTGCCCAGTAGTTGTTATTGTCAAATTCTTTATTCTTCCAATAGTCGTTGTAGTTAAAATCACGGTTATCTATCATAGAGTTGTAATCAAACTGAGTCTGCCAATTACCCTGATTTATCGCATCCTGATATGCTCCGTATGCAAAATTACGGTCATTGTACCAATTATTCATTGTGTCCTGATAACGTGCATACTGTGTTGCATCCATATTCTGAAGTAGACCTAAATCTCTTACTTTGCTGTCAATATCGTTAAGGTACATATCATAAGCAAGCTGATACAATTCAGGTATCTTATCATTAAGTTGTGAACCGTAATAGTTACCAGCCTGTTGTGCAGCAGTAATAGCGTATGAGTTCATACCACCTGCTGATGCCGCCGCCTCTGCAAGTGTTTCCTGCATTGCTCTGTCACCTTCACGATGATACATATTCGCATATTGCTGATACAATGGGTCATTCTGTGCATTGTAGGAAAAGTTATCACGGTTAAGTATTTCGTTTAACATAGCCTCAATTTGAGGGTCATACTGTGCGTTATACGTCGGTCGAGGATTGCTCTGATTCCAACTATTAGTCTGATTTTGCGAATTTTCAAGTGCCTTTTGCTGATTGATATACTGTTCCATTTCCCAATGTATATCATCGTTCAGAAACTGAGATAAACTCGGGTCAGCCTTGATTTTGGCTATTCTTTCATCTAATGTTTTTTGAACATCTTGCCAACTTGCACCACTGTCCATTTGCTGTCTACCGATAGCACTCCAGTCAACGTTAGTAGTCGGACTGTTTGTAGTGCTACTTGACGAGCCGCCCGATGTGCCACTGCTTGTAGGCGTATAAGAGCCTGTATATCTTCCCGAGTCGTCTGTTTTATATCCTGCATTATTACGAACCACCGCCGCATCTGCCGCTGCCTGCCTCATTCCTTCTGTGTCGCCTTTTGCATTTGCCTCATTCCATTTTTTTGTTGCCGCCTCTATCTTCTGTTGGTCTGACGAGGATAGATTTTTCTTATCATAATCTGTTAAAGCCATTTATATTTCCCCCTTTACCATTCCCCACCGTCAATAGTGAGAACTGTTTTTTCTGTTATAACTAATTGTCCTGAACTGTCCATATACATTGTCTGCATTCCGTTTTTTCCCTTGACAGCAAACTCAAACTTGCCCAAACTGCCTTTACCCACCGTAAAACTCTCTCCGTTTGCTCCTGTTAAATGGAAATATGAGCCTATATTCATACTTCCTGTACTGTCGGATATGGTTGTCTTGTCAATGTCGATCTCGTTTATGTTGCGACTGTCAAGGTTAGTTAAGGTATACTCCAACTGCTCCTGTATGTATTTAATGTGATTAGCCATTTTCTTTATGGCATCCTGAGGATTGCTGTAGTCAATCTTCTGTAAAGCCTGTGTGAATATCATTAAACATCACTCCCCACTGTAAACTCACGGATAAACGCCTTAATCGTACATTTGCCCTTGCCTCGCAGCCGTATGTCTATACTGTCACATCTTGTAGGTATTATCGGTATACTTACCGTCTTTGCCTTTTCATTGTGTGTCGTATAAATCTGCCGCCACTGTGTATCGGTATCTGTCTTTACATCCACCGCAAGCCAGGCGCCGGCAGATAAGTCCATACGCAAGTGGAATTTTGAATATCCTTTTCGCTCATTGACCGTTTCGTGCATAGTGCAGAACGTAGCGCCCCACTCTATGCCGCTTCTGTCTGCCTCTTTGTCGATATAATATAAACCACCGCTTGCATCAAGGAAGTATACTTTTCCGTCAAAGAAGGTCATATCTACGGCGTGTGTATCGTCTTCACGAAGCCATATGTTTTTAGCCACGTCAAAGGTAAACATATTCCAAATGTCACCTTGCTTCATTGATACATAGTATTTCTCACCGTCACAGCAAGCAACCGCTTCTGAATATCGTCTGTTTCCAAACTTATCACTTATAAGTTCGGGAACACCGCCCGTATAAGCATATACACCGCCTACACCCTTGTATAAAAGCATTTCATTGACAATCTGCATACTTCTTTCACAACCGCTTTGTACACCGTATACGTTGACGGTATTTATCTGAAAATTACTCGGTTTCGTTCCGTAGAGTTTATGTAATGTGTTCTCTTTAAAGAAACATATGTGCGAGGAATAGGCAATGCACCCCGTAAATTCCCCTTCACTACCAACGTCAATAAAGTAACTGTCATCCGCAAGACCGTCAAACACCTTAAAATTAAATGGGTCGGAAAACTTACTTGAATATATCGTGTTTCCGTGTGTTCCCCAAAGTCTGTAGTTGCTCTCGCAGATAAAGTCAAGGTCAGGTACAGTCCTTTTTATCGTTATGCTTCCGCTTTCCGTTCCTGCTGTAAATGAGTTCTCATAAAAGGTAAGCTTTTTAGCAGATACATCCCTTATAATGATGTCCTTGTTATTCTCCGCTATTGAACATCCCGAAATGGTGACCGCGTCACCCTCTCTGAAAGGCAAATTACTTTCATCTATTCGGGTTATTGTTATTTCGTCATACTCTACAGTTTTGACAAACGAATTGTTATCAAAGGTTAATTTGGTATCCGTTGCTTCCTTTATGACAACTTCCTTGTTGTTAGCACTTGTTGAGCATCCTGATATGATTACAGTATCGCCTTCCCTAAACGGAAACTCGCCTTCTGCCTTTCGGGTTATTGTTACTTCTCCAGCATCGGTAAACCTTGTATTACTAGAAAACGTATTTTTCTCAAAGTAAAGATAGCCGGTGTCCGAATACTCCATGTGACTCTTTACATCCTTGACGACAGCTTCCACGTTTAAAGACGCATCTGCACATCCTGAAATAATTACGACATCTCCAACTTTGAATGGGAAACACACTCCATCTTTATAAATGTAACTATGGGTGGCACTACCATAAAAGTTAAGACCGGTTTCCTTGCAAGCCAGCTCAAGCGAAATAGAGTTCGAAGTAAATGTGAGTTCCGATGCCTTGTACTTTGTTCCCAACATAAAAATTTCAGATGATGTAAATGTAAGCTCTGTCGCAGTATATTCTTCTTCCATACTGCCAAATTCACCGTCTTGGTCATCTTCCGTAGGCACTTTGTAATACTTCTTGTCGGGGAAGATAACAATATAATTGCCGATTGTTGCAGTCTGCTTCTTACCTTTGGTGACTGTTCCTACCTTTTTACCGCCGTAGATTACATCTGTTCCGTCTATGACAAGTAACTTTCCTTTGTGATGTAGTGTGGTAGGCTCTGTGTATTGTCCCGCCTCTATTCTTGCGGCTCTCTGCGTGATGCAAGGATAATTGTCCGTAGAAAGATTGTATGTTTCCGCAAATTCACCGTCCTGCGTTCCCTCGCCGTAGTTTATGCCTCTGAACATAACGCTGTATTTTTTTGAAGGGTTTTGTACTTCTGAAAGATAAGGTAACATACTCTCACCCCTTTGCTTTATGCTCTCTGATATACGCTTTTTTATACTCGCTGTATTGCGATTCAAACATCATAGCCGAGTTATTATAATTTCCGTATTCTCTGTTGTGGTAGTCAATTTTTGCCTCAAGGAATAAGGCGTACACGTTTTCAAACGGTGCTGTTATTAAAAGTTCTGTATCCATATCATCAGGATATGCATACTGTGTTACTTGGTCCTCTTTCCATTGAAAGACCAACCGCTGTACCATTCCGTCTAATTCGTTTATCCACCTCAATTTATCTTCTTCACTGTATGAATTAGGCTTTAAACTGTCAACAATTTCTATTGCTTTATTCGGTGTCACCTTTTCACCTCCACATAATGACATTGTGAATCTGTCTGTTTTCACTTGTCACAAATTTGTTTTTGCCCTCAAAATCGAGGACCGTACTGCCGCCGCCGTCAAGTTTTATCACGTCGGTAAATCCCTTGAGTTTGTTATAAATTTCAC
>JAZQEF010000003.1:0-8489 GCA_045538835.1 Feifaniaceae bacterium
GTCACAGTTTCAAAGGTTATGAAGTTGACGAATATGAAGAAATGGGAGGCGCTAAAAACGCTTGATATTTTATCTTCTGAATAATGAAGCGTAACTTTGTATGAAAACAACTATAAAAAAGCAGGAACCGAACTTATAAATTCAGATTCCTGCTTTTTGCTTTTAATCAGAAAGTTGTTTGCAATAATATAGAGATATTTAATTTTAAAACATCACGGATACTGTTGTGCCTTTACCAACTTCGCTGTCAATAGTCACCTTGCCACCGTGATATTGTACTGCGTGCTTTACAATAGATAGTCCAAGACCGGTTCCGCCCGTCTCTTTTGAATGGCTCTTGTCTACGCGGTAGAAACGCTCAAATATTCTGTTATGATGTTCGGGTGAAATACCAATACCGGTGTCGGAAACAGACAGCACCGTCCTGCCGTCGTTTTTCCCGATTTTGATTATCACCTTGCCACCGTCAACATTGTAACGAATTGCATTATCACAAAGATTATAAATGATTTCGTAAATATAACGGCGCACTCCGAAAATTGTTATAGACTCACCCTCAATCGAAAGACTCACATTTTTCTTTGCTGCGGATACAGTGAGAACATCTATAACCTCATCTGCGACTTCAAGAAGGTCTACGGTTTCTGTCGCAGGCTCGTTGTTTTCGTCAAGCTGAGAAAGACGTATAATATCATTTATGAGAGAAACAAGTCTTGTTGCTTCTTTTCTGATGTTACCAACAAATCTTCCTGTATCTTCCGGTTTCACAAGACCGTTTTCAAGAAGTTCTGCACTGCCGATTATGGACTGAAGCGGTGTTTTGAGCTCGTGGGAGACATTTGCTGTAAATTCTTTTCTGTTGCGTTCCGCAAATGAACGTTCAGAAATATCAAATACAAGAATAAGTGCACCGAGAACCTTGCCTTCAGAAACAATCGGGTTGATGGTAAACTGATATTCACAGCCGTTTCTCTGTTCGGTGTATTCGTTATGTTTTCCTTCAAGTGCGCCCCAGATTGAGTGACACATTCTGCTTGTTCTGTCTACGAGAAGAAAATCACTGCCGTTTACATCACCGATTACCGAAAAAATCTTTTTTGCAGAAGGGTTCATACTGATAATAAGTCCGTTTTCATCAAGCAAAACAAGACCTTCGCTCATAGAAGAAACAATCTGCTCAAACTCATCTGACTTACGTTTCAAGGTTTCCATCTGCAGTTTTATTTGCTTATGTTGTTTGTGAAGTTTGGTGAGAATGGGGGTAAGTTCCTCATATGTGTCATTGTCCGAAGGGTTATCAAGATCGAGCTTCATAAGAGGTTCTGTCACCTTTTTAGCCATTGTGTGGGAAAGAATGCCTGCTACGGCTGCAGCAATGAGAATGATTGCAATAATAGGCGGAAGCATTATAATAATTAGCATACTCACGGTAAATTGATTTACCGAAACGCGAAGAACATTTCCGTCTTCGAGAAGCACGGCTTCATAAAATGTCTTTTCGGTTATGGTTGAAGAATATCTCGCACTGCTTCCGTGTCCTTCTTCTAATGCCTGCTTGATTTCTTCGCGGTCTGCGTGATTTTCCATTTCTCCTGCATTTACTTTGGTGTCATATAAAACTGCACCATCAGGAGTAACTACCGTAAAACGGAACATTTCAGCGTCGAAATTCTCAAAAAACTCGTCTGCGCCGACTTCATTTACCGTGTCGGCAACAATGAAGAGTTCTTCTTTGAGTCGATTTACCTGAGATGTGTTGAAATAGTCATATAAAAAAGTTACAGCAATCGAGAGGCTTGCAATAAGTACAATAATTGCCACAGAAAAAATGGACTTAAATATTTTTTTGGTCATA
Organism: Feifaniaceae bacterium; assembly: GCA_045538835.1. Taxonomy (GTDB): domain Bacteria; phylum Bacillota; class Clostridia; order Oscillospirales; family Feifaniaceae; genus RGIG6165. Next base: position 1,856 of record JAZQEF010000003.1, read on the forward strand.
TATCCTTCTCCAATCTGTAGCCGACACCGATAACTGTTTTAATCTGACTGCCTGCATTTCCGAGCTTGTGTCTGAGAGTTTTAATGTGCATATCAACAGTTCTTGTTTCACCGATGTAATCAGTTCCCCAGATTTCACTCATAAGACTGTCCCTTGAAAAAACCATACCGACATTTTTCATAAAGAGCTTTAATATTTCAAATTCCTTATGTGTAAGTTCGGTCTGAACACCGCCTGCAAACACTTTGTGCTCTTTTTCTTTTAATACGATTTCACCCACAACAATATCGTCATTTGAAATTGCGGGTTTCGATACACGGCGAAGTACCGCATTTACACGTGCAACCATTTCCATAACACCGAAAGGCTTTACAAGATAGTCATCTGCACCGAGATTCAGTCCCGAGATTTTATCCATCTCGGTGCCCTTTGCTGTTGCCATAATAACAGGAATTTTGCTGTATTTTGCATCGGAACGAAGATTTTTGAGCACCTCTGTACCGTCCATTCCGGGCATCATAATATCAAGAATAATAAGTTCGGGAATTTCGCTTTTCAGTGCTTCAAGCATAGAAATGCCGTCGGCAAAACCTCGTGCCTTAAAGCCGGTCTGTTCTAATGTATATACGAGAATTTCTCGGATTGTGTTGTCATCATCAACGCACCAGATCATATTTTACTCTCCTTTGTGAACGCCTGTTATTGAAAACTCAACCCATTCAGCAATGTTTGTTGCGTGGTCGCCTATGCGTTCAAAGTATTTTGCTATCATAAGAAGGTCAACGGCATATTCACCATCAGCCTTGTTCTGACTTATCATTTCAATCAATGTGTTTTTTACTCTTCTAAAAGCATTATCAACTATATCATCGTTCTCACAAACAGATTTTGCAAGTTCAAGATCCTGTTTTACATAAGCATCAATGCTGTCTGTTACCATTTCACAGGTTGCCTTTGCCATAGGCCTGAAGTCTGAAAGTTCTTCACCTGTTTTGCCGTTAAGGAAAGGAATTATTTCAGCAATATCCTCTGCCTGATCTCCGATTCGTTCCATATCGGTAATCATTTTAAGTGCCGCAGAAATCACACGAAGGTCTCGTGCTACGGGCTGCTGCTGGAGAAGAAGTTTCAGGCAGACAGATTCGATTTCTCGTTCCATTCTGTCTATTTCTCTGCCGTGCGACTGAGCCTTTCTTGCATCTTCAACATTCCCCTCAAGCAATGCCTTGGCAACAAGGGCAATAAGTTCCTCACACAAGGAACCCATCTCGATCATTTTCTTGTTCAGAAGTTTCAATTGCTCGTCAAATTTACTTCTCATAATATTACCCAAACCTTCCCGTAATGTAGTCTTCCGTACGCTTGTCTCTTGGCTGTGAAAAAATCTTTTCGGTTTCATCAGTTTCTATAAGTTCACCAAGTAAGAAAAATGCAGTATTGTCAGATATACGAAGTGCTTGCTGCATATTATGAGTCACTATAATTATAGTATATTTTTCCTTTAATTGCAAGGCAAGTTCTTCGATTCTTGATGTGGAAATCGGGTCAAGTGCCGATGTAGGCTCGTCCATAAGCAAAACTTTTGGCTCTACTGCAAGAGCACGGGCAATACACAAACGCTGTTGCTGACCGCCCGAAAGACCGAGAGCATTCTTTTTGAGCCTGTCTTTTACTTCGTCCCAGATGGCTGCACCGCGAAGCGCCTGCTCAACGATTTCATCAAGTTTGACTCTGCTTGTAATTCCGTGAGTTCTGGGACCGTAGGCAATATTATCGTAAATGCTCATAGGGAATGGGTTAGGCTTCTGAAATACCATTCCGACATCACGCCTGAGCTCATTTACATCAACATCTTTATCAAAAATGTTTTTACCGTTATAACAGACCTCTCCCGAAATTTTAACTGTCGGCACAAGGTCGTTCATTCTGTTCAAGGTTTTGAGAAACGTTGACTTACCGCACCCCGAAGGACCAATAAGCGCTGTAATACTCTTTTGTGGAATGGAAATATTAATATCCTTCAAAGCCTTATTTTCACCATACCAAAGGCAAAGGTCTTTTGCAGTTATTATTCCGCTCATAAATTTCTCCTTTTAGCAAAGTATTTGCCAACCATCGTGGCAGAAAGATTTATAATGAGAGTAAGTATCATAAGTATTGCTGCAATTGCAAAAGCAACACCAAATTCGCCTTCTTCTTTTGCATATACATAAAGAGCAACCGTAAGAGTAGCACCGGGACTTGCAAGCCCCTCAATAATGCCGTTAAGAGCGTGGGCGAAGCCTGCCGTGAAGAGAAGCGCTGCAGATTCACCGAGAATTCTGCCTACAGATAAAATGCAGCCTGTCACAACACCGTCAACACAACCGGGAAGAACCACGGTTCTTATCACTCTCCATTTTCCTGCACCGAGACCAAACGCACCTTCACGAAAACTTTGCGGAACAGTTTTCAGGCTTTCCTGGGTGGTTCTCATCACAGTTGGAAGGTTCATAATAACCAGTGTAAACGCACCCGCAAGAAGACTTGTTCCAAAGTTATTGGAAAAGAGCAGCATACCGACAAGACCGTAGATGATAGACGGAATACCCGAAAGTGTTTCTGCGGCGTATTCGATTACAGCCACTAACTTTTTGTTTTTTGCGTATTCGGTAAGGTAAATTGCCGCACCGACGCCGAGAGGAAGTACGATAACAAGAGTTGCAAGTACGATGTAGACCGTGTTCAGAATGTCGGGCAAAATACCGATTCTCTCAGTCAAGTAACTTGGCTTAGTGGAGAGTAGTTCCCAAGAGATGTTCGGAATGCCGTTTATAAGTACATACACAAGCAGGAACAGTACAAGCACCGCTGTAAGTGTGGTACAAACTATCATTGCGCCACGCATCAAGCCGATATATAGTTTTCGTTTTTTATTCATCTTATTTCTCCTTTTTCCGCTTCAAGAAAAAGTTAAGCGTTGCATTTATCAACATTATAAAGAGGAACAATACAAGTGCAATGGAAAACAACGCATTTCTCTGTAAACTTCCTGGGCTTGAATATGCCATTTCACTCGCAACTGCCGTTGTAAGAAAACGAACACTACCGAAAAGAGACGGCATATTTGAAACGTTACCCGCAACCATCATAACCGCCATTGCTTCGCCGATGGCACGACCAACGCCGAGCACAACAGCCGCGGCAATACCGCTTTTCGCAGCAGGCACTGACACCCTGAAATAGGTTTCCGTGGGAGTTGCACCAAGTGCAAGAGATGCGTCTTCGTATTCCTTTGGAACGGCATCAAGAGCTGTTATTGATACTTTAATAATGCTTGGAAGTATCATAATTGCAAGAACTATAATCGCCGCAAGCAAACTTGCACCGTCTGGAACGTCGAATATTTCACGAATTGCAGGCACAAGAACAAGCATACCTACAAGTCCGTACACAACCGACGGAATCCCCGAGAGAAGATTAACAGCAGATTCAATAACATTTCTCACTCTTTTGCTTGCCACTTTGGAAAGATATACTGCTGTAAAAAAGCCTATCGGCACACCTATGATGATTGCTCCTGATGTTCCGTATATACTGGTAAGAATAAATGGTAGAATTCCGTATTGCGGTTCAGACGCAGTCGATGCCCATTCTTTTCCAAAAAGAAAATTTAAAAGACCGATTTCTTTTATTGCCGGAAGTCCCGAAATCACAAGGTATACCGTGATAAGAAGTACACAACCTACAGTAACAAGACCGAGTATAAGAAATATGCCGTGTACGATATTCTCAAATAATCTGTTTTTCTTCATAGTTTAACCTCAATGGGAAAGGCGTCGGCACTTGTGCACCGTCGCTCAGAGCCCTTAGTTTGCAGGAACGACACCTGCACTGCTGATGATTTCGTTTGCATCTTCGGAAGTGATGTAATTAAAGAACTGCTTTGCTGTTTCAGAAAGTTCCTTGTCTTTTCTTGTTACAAGAACAAAGGGACGCTGAACAACATAACTGCCGTTTCTGATTGTTTCTTCGCTTGGTTTTACATTGTCAATGCTGAGGACCTTTACGGTATCTTTGACAGAAGCGAGCGAAGCATAGCCGATTGCTGCAGGGTTACTTGCAACTGTTGTGATAACGTCGCCGGTAGAAGTCAGTTCCTGACGGTATTTGCAATTGTCTTCGGTGTCGGTAATGGACTCAAAGCCGTCTCTTGTACCACTGCCTGCTTCACGGCCGATGAGTACTATCTCCGCATCATCTCCGCCGACTTCCTTCCAATTCTTGATTTCACCGGTATAAATCTTTGAAACAGTTTCAATATCAAGGTCGTTTACGGGGTTTTCGGGGTTAACTACAATTGCAATGCCGTCATAGGCAAGAACTGTTCCTTCGAGTCTTTTTTCAATTTCTTCAGCTTTAAGGTTGCGGCTGGAGAGACCGATGTCACATCTGCCTTCAAGTACTGCCTGAATACCCGCACCCGAGCCTGTAGCATTGTATGTTACGGAAACGCCTGTTTCATTTTCATACGCTTCACCCAAAGCTCCTATAACCTTGTTCATTGAAGTTGAGCCGTCTGTTGACACGCTTTCTTTTGTTGTGCCGCAGCCTACAAGTGTGAAAACCAAAAGCACCGCTGTAAATAAACCGATAATTTTTTTCATTTTAAAAATCTCCTTATGTTTTAGATTTTGCAGTCGCATTTCTGACTACGGTTTTATTTTAGGTGTTTCTTGTAAAATCTGTAATCAATGCTCTGTAAAATTGGGGTAAAATGGGAAAGTGGCGCATTTGTCACGATGTTTATAAAAGATGTTCTGTAAATAGGAATTCTTTGCTTACTGATAACATATCTGATATATAGTTTTTAAGCCTTGTTATATGGACGATTATGTGATTATAAAAAATTACAAAACAAAAAATCAGTAAGACCCAAGGTCTTACTGATTTCTCTTTTTCAACCACTACCTCACAAAAGTTCTTTTGAATGCCTTTAACAAACAAAACAAGTCGTCGAAATCTCTCAGTTCATTTTTTACATCATAGATTGAAAACTGGAAAATTTCCTTTTGCTCCTTTGAAAGGTCGGTATATGCGAAAAAGAATTCGTTTAGTTTTTCGACACCGCCTGAACTTTGAAACTGGCAAGAAAAACTGTTGTAGAGTCTGCTCGGGATCTCTAATGCAAGAGATGCTTCGTGTCCGTCCAAACCTGCTTTGATTACGAAATAATCTTCTTCTCTTCTGTTTTCTCTTCTTCTTTTCATTTTCTTTTCCTCCATAATAATAAAAAATAGAAATAGAGCAGAAAAAAAGGATTGGTTGATGTGTCACTCCTTTGGTGTTTTCTGCTACATTTTAAATATGAAAGAAGTAAAGAGTAGATAAGTGAAAGAATGAAAAAAGAAAGAAGAGGAGAGGGGAAGAGAAAAGAAAAACGTCGTAGACGCCCTCCACGGCGAGTGGACTTACTACATTTTCGAAGAAAATGTGGAGTAAGTATCAATTCGTGAGTTTCGTATGTAGTATTTCCTTCATACTGTTTATGTGAGAGAAATACGAAACGAAAGGATTGATTCGCGTGACAAATAACTTCGCTATTTTGCGCATAGATAAGATTAAGTCCGTGTCACGCGCCGGTGAGAGGCTGCGTCATAACCGTAGGCTGATACCGTGCGCCACAGCCACCCCCGGCGTAAAGAATGCCCGCCTGATATTGAATGAGCAGATGAGAAAAGATAAGCATAAGCCGTTCAAGCAGATTTTCAAAGAAAGGCTGGGCGGGCAGAAAATAAGAAAGAATGCTGTATATGCACTCGAAGTAGTTTGTGCTTTTTCGGTGGGATCCGTGCCTGTAAAAAAATACAAAGAATGGACGAAAGAGAATGCCGAGTGGATAAAGAAAATATTTGGTGAAAAGAACATTATAGATTGCCAATGTCATTACGATGAGAAAACTTTCCATAATCATTTTTTCGTAATTCCCCAAGACGAAAACGGAAGACTGAACGCAAGAAAATTTATTGGAGGCAGCAGGAACAGAATGACAGAACTCCAGACCGACTACGCAAATGCAATGGAAAAGTTTGGTTTGAGACGCGGTGTAAGCGGGAAAATAACACGAGCCCATCACGAGTCAAGCCGCAGATGGCACGCATCGCAGGCAGAAAAAGAAGAACGCCTTGAGGCTTATGAAAAGAAGTTTGGAACAGAAGCAACCTGGGACTTTGATATGGTGCTTGAGTTCAGACGGTTGAAGAATAAAAATAAAGCCGAGACGGTATCGGAACAAAAAGTTAGTATAACAGATAAAACAAAATGAAAAAGGCTGTTCGAAAGAACAGCCTTTTTGCGCGAAAATTATAAAAAATGGAGGACGCAGCAGACAAAACAATTCTAAAACACTGCTGTTTATTTTCGCGCCTAAGTCGGGGTAGGAGGTCCCCGGGGTAGCAATCAATTCTCCAAATAACGAATTATTGCTCTTACTATTATTATGACTGATTGTAACAGTAGACAAAATAAAAAAACATCAAAAATCTCATTTTGAGCACTTTTTGTTTCCCTTTTCTTGCATATTTAAAGTGCTACCGCAGAGGACGAGTTTGCGGAGTGTCTTTGCTATCAAAGAATAGGGGGCAACAAGGCTTAC
>JAZQEF010000004.1:0-8233 GCA_045538835.1 Feifaniaceae bacterium
GGTGATTCCGGTGGAACTTTTACTATCGGCGTAAATGTAACACAGGATGTATTAACGCAGTGGAAAACAATCATTTCCACGTATTACAATTCCACAAGCAGACAGGCTGGCAAGCGTATGTGGTGGCAGGTAACGCATCCAGATCTTACGGATTCGTTTTTCATCGTTGCAGCACCGCCCGAAGTATTCCCGATGCCTGAAATCGGTCAGAATGAAGCATTGACGGTTGAGATCAATCTCGTTGTTGACGAGTTGAAAGGTCCTGGTACTAAAGTGCCGTTCACCCAGGTTGACGGTGTAAGTGACGATGCGGCATAACCCATACGGGTATGCACATATATGAGAGATATGGGGCGGCTTTCGGGCTGCCCCTGCCCTCGTTTAATTATCTCTATTGAGAAGGGTAGGTAGGAATATGACGAAAATCAAAATTGGAAAGAAAGAGTATAGCGTTTACTTTGCTATGCAACCGACAGTACAGAGTGGTATTGTTGGCAAGTTAGCACAAATCGAAGAAAGACAGGAATGGGACACAGAGAACTTCGGTGATTTCCTTGCAACCTTGACAGAACTTCTTTTAGTCGGATTGCAGAAGAATTACAAAGATGAATTTGGTTACAACTATTTGACAGGTGAAGGCAAGGACGAAGCATTATCGAAAGCATACGATCTTATGGATCAGTTTGCGGAAGATACGGATAGTGATTATGACTTTACGGACTTGTTCGCAGACCTAAATGCAGAACTTCTTGAAAATGGTTTTTTCAAAAAACTGTTCCAGAAGGAACAGGAAAAAGAAGAGAAGAAAAGCAAGTCGAAGTAAAGAAGAAAGAAACACCTTTAACATGGGAATATTACGAGAATGAAATCCGTCCGTTCTGGATGTTATGTACAAAGGATTATGGCATAAATCCAAAGGAATTGGATTGGTCTTGTCCGGCAGATGTCGAGCCTTACATAAAGATGTATGAGTTGTCAGAACGCAAGGCAGATGAACACGCTTGGCTTCATGGTCAGTATATTTACGAAGGTGTTTTGACAGCACTCGATCAAGGTTTCTCCGGCAAGAAAGCAAAGATGAAATATCCAGAAAAGCCTTATTCAACTAAGGCAAGGGAAGATAAAGGTCAGATTGCTTACGATGAAAAGATGAAGAAGGTCAAAGGAATTTTCATGCAACTCGAAGTAATGAAAACAAACTTTGAACTTACCCATCCGAAAGAAGGTGATGTGTCTTGAAAATATCGCAAAGAGGCATAGAACTCATAAAAAATTTTGAAGGATGCAGACTTACCGTTTACCTTGATCCTATCGGTGTTCCTACGGTTGGCGTAGGGCATACAAAAGGCATTACAAGGGAAATGGTTGGCAAGAAGATATCGCAAGCATTAGCAGATCAGTATTTGAAGGAAGATTTGGTTTCGGCAGAAAATTCCGTGAACAGTATAAATCAATCCTTTAACCAAAATCAATTTGATGCTTTAGTATCGTTTACATTCAACTGTGGTGTGGGAAATCTCAGAAGACTTTGCACGAACAGAAACAAGGTGCAAATCGGCAACGCTTTGACGCTTTATGACAAGGCTGGTGGCGTAACGCTTGCTGGTCTTACAAAGCGCAGAAAAGCCGAAAAATCGCTTTATTTTACTGCGGTGGAAGAATATAAGGCTACGCCTGAAAACCCTTATAAAATGCCCAAAACAGGTGTCTTAAAAAAGGGCAGCAAAGGTGTCGGTGTAAAGTGGTTGCAATGGGAATTAAACAAACATGGAAACAATCTGGCAGTTGATGGTTTTTTCGGAGCAAAAACAGAAAACGCATTAAAGGTTTAACAGACAGATGCGAAAATAACAGTAGATGGAAAGTGTGGAGCGCAGACAAGAAAGAGTTTGACTTCCAACTAAACAGACGGGCGGTAGAGTGATATATCTTTACCGCCCTTTTCTTTGTATAAAGGTACAAAAACATGAGTACACAAGTTGATGATCTTCAAATAAAATTATCAGCCGAAGCGGATAAAGCGAATAAGGCGATTGATCTTCTGATTTCCAAACTCGGAACGCTTGAAGGAAAGATTTCATCTTTTGGGAAAATTGGAAATGTCGACAAAAACCTTTCCCAAAGTGTTGGAAATGCAGTTAGTGGAACGGCAGATAAAATCAAGAAAGAGATGGAAAACGCGAGTGCGTCAGTAAGCAAACAGACACAGAAGATGTCGAAAGATGTCGGTACGCACATTGCTGAACTTCGCTCTAAATTTGGTGACTTAGGGAAAAGTTTTGAGAGCATGGGCGGTTTTGCTAATCTCAAAACATCCGAACAGATGGAACGTGCAATCGACAATTACAGAGTGAAGATTGCAAAAGCATACGAAAGCGCGGCGAAAAGTGGATATGGTACTAAAGGTTTTGATAGTGCTATTAAATCCGTTATCGAATATACAAACATACTTGACGCATTACAGAGGAAATTAGATGCGTTTAATCAGGCAGCAAATGCACCGGCAACTCCGAAAATCAATATACAAGATTTGACCTCCGGTGCAATCTCTGTTGAGAAAACTGTTCAAGATGTGCTTGCATCACTTCACAGCCTTTACAATACAGATTTTGCGGATTCACCTTCATCTTTAAGGGCGCTTAGGAATGAGTTTACTTCACTCAGGGAAGAAATCACACAAAATGCAGATATGTTCAAAACTGCTCTCGGCGATGATCCGTCACTTTTGAACGCAATTGACAGAGCGTTAGAAAACATCAATTCCCGCATGGCTACAATGACTAATCAGGCGAAGAGTGCTGAAAAAGTCATGGAAGAAATGCCACGAAGTGCAGATGAAACCTCGCGCAAATATTCAATGGTAGGTGCTACTGTTGATGCGTTTATGCAGAAAGTAAGCAACTTGCCGAATTTCTTAGAAAAGATAAATGTAATCAGACCTACGCAAGCGTTTCTCGATCTTCAAGACCAGATAGATAAAGCAGACGTGAAATTGCTGAAACTCATACAAGACATGAGCCGCGGTTTGGCAACAAACCCGAAATTTACAGCAACTACCACTTACGCGAAAATGCAATATGATATCGAACGTACAAAAGAATCCATCAGGGATTTAGAACAGGAGATGGATGATCTTGGGAACAGGACGCACGAACTGAATTTTGAAGGTTTCGGTAATGTATTAAAAAGTTCTTTTTCAACTACGCTTAGCATAGTGAGCAAAATTGGTAGTGCATTTTCTTCGATCGCAAAAACTGTTAGTGGCAAGGTTGTAAGTGGTATTAAGAGTTTTGCTAAAAATCTGAACAAGACAGATGATATAGCAAAGAAACTGTTCAAGTCATTTACCCGTGTTGGCAATATGCTTCGGCTTATGATAACACGTATGTTTTTACGCGCTGCAATCAACGAAGTCAGAACAGGTTTCGGAGAATTATTGCAGTTCAGCGAAAAGACGGCTGCGAGTTTTAACAAGATAAGAAACGCTATCAAATATCTTGCGGATACGATTGTTGCCCTCGCCGCACCTATCTTGAATGCAAGCGGCACATTTAGAGGCCTTGGAAATATCCTTGATATGGTGTCAGACAAGATCGTTGATTTGATAAACAAGTTCAATCAGTTACTTTCGGCTTTGTTAGGACATAGCACATGGATTAAGGCTACTAAGCAGACAAAGGATTACACAAAAGAAGTTGATAAGGCTGGCAAGGCAGCAAAGAAAGCATTACAACCTTTTGACGAATTGAATAATCTTACATCGAATGACAGTGGCGGTGGCGCAGATAGCGGAACGGGCGGCTCTCAGTTTAAGGAATTACCCATTGATCCGAAGTGGTTAAAAATTGCGGATTGGCTGAAAGATATGTGGAAGAAAGCCGATTTCACAGAACTCGGCGCACTTCTCGGGGCAAAACTTCGTGATGCTTTGAATAGTATTCCGTGGGGCAAGATTCAAAACACGGCAAGGCGTTTAGCAAGTTCATTAGCGACTTTGCTTAATGGATTTTTCAGAACGCCGGGTCTTGCAAAATCAATCGGAAATACTATTGCCGGTGCAATCAACACAGGATTGATATTTGCCGAAGAGTTTATCGAAAAATTCGACTTTGGTGCATTCGGAAAATTCATCGGTGATGCGATTGTCCATGCGATCAAAGGCATTCAATGGCAAAGATTTATAGATGCTTGTAAAAACCTCGGAAAAGGAATTGCTACGGCAATCAATTCACTTGTAAACACAGGCGTTATAAGTGAGATCGGAAAAGCGATTGGGAAAATCCTTTTAGGTGCAATAAACTTTGCGTTCAATCTTGTAACAGACATAGAATTTGATAAACTTGCGGAAGAAATAGCAAACGGGATAAAAAATGTCCTGAATGCGCTCGGCGAGGTGGATAAAGAAACCAAACTGACAGGTTGGGAAAAGATCGGTAAAACGCTAAGTGATGGAATACTTGGTATTCTCAATGTTCTAAACAAGACATTAGGCGATAAGGAAATCAGAGATAAGATAAGCACAGGCATGACTGAAATGCTTAATCAGATAAAATTCTCTGAAATCATTAGTCAGTCTGCTGAACTTGTTGGGAATATTGCCAAAGGATTTGCGACTGTAATGATTGCAGTATTCAAGAGCGAAGAGTTTAGAAAAGGCGTTGCTGCGGCAATCCCGTACTTAGCCGGTGCATTTACGTTGTCGCTTGCCGGAAAAGGACTTGCGTCTGCCGCCGTTGCGATTGGAAAGAATTTGCTGAGGAATCTCGGAATTTACATTGTTTCTGGTGAAGCGGCTGCAAGTATAGGCGGCGCATTTATGAAACTCGGCGCAGCGACTTTTGGGAAGTTTGGTGCGGGTGCTGTTAGCGTTGTTGGGAACGTTGGTTCTGCAATATCAACAGCATTATCCGGTGTTGGTGGTACAATAGCGGTTGCTTGTGCTACATTAGCGGCGGGCGTTGTTACGTTCTTTGCCTTTGCAGATATTGGAAACACAATAGGGAAATATCTTTATCCTGACGATAAAGAACTGTACGAAAAGTACGATGGGATCAAAGGGACGATCAACCTTACATTAGAAGCAATCGTTACGTTCTATCAAAGAGCGTATGAACGGATTTCGGGATGGATAAAGAACTGGGTTGATTATCAGAAAAACTCTGTAAATACTGCTGTTTCGTTTGTCAAACAGAAATTCGAAGAAGCAAAAACATTTGTTGTTGGTAAGTTTACTGAAATCAAAACAAACATAACCAACACTATCAGCACGATAGTAACGGTAATACAAACAACGATAAACAATGCTATTTCATTCGTAAGAACAGCGGGGCAGAATATTTACACAGCCGTAACGGGTATCTTTACAAGTATCGGACAGTTCTTTGCAACTCTTCCGCAAAAAGCAATGACTTGGGGTGGCAATTTCATTTCCGGTTTAATTAGCGGTATGCAACAGAAAATCGGTACTGTCGGCGGCATTATTTCAACTGTTGTTAGCCATTTCAGACAAAATGCTGACGGTGGCATTTTGATCAACGGAAATTGGAAACCGATACAAGGATATGCAAGCGGTGGTCAACCGAAATCAGCCGAAATGTTCCTTGCCCGCGAAAACGGTGCGCCTGAGTTAGTCGGAAAGATGGGTAGCCATACGGCGGTGGCAAACAACGATCAGATTGTAGCGTCTGTTTCGGATGGTGTTTACCGCGCTGTTATGGCGGCAATGGCTAACCAGGGTGGCAACACTAATGTAAGCGTAGAACTTGTCGGAGATACGGCAAAACTTTTCAGAGCAATCCGAAAAGAAGGCAACGATTATCAGAAAAGAACAGGAAATCCTGTTTTTGCGTAAATGATTAAGGGCGTATAGCGGTCAATCCGCCGTGCGTCCTTTTTCTTTGTGAGAGGAAAAACAAAATGGCATATGGTGGATATTTGGTGAGAGTAGGATCATACACGATACCACTTTCATTTATTAAGGCAGAAAGTTATAAAGTTACAAGGCTTGTGCAAGACCTTGATAGTTATAGAGATGCAGACGGAGTATTACACAGAAACGCATTATCTCATGTTCCTATCAAATGCGAATTTGAGTGTGTGCCGATGCTGACAAACACAGAAATAACGGCAGTTGTCAATGCAATACGTTCAAGGTTTTCTAATGCTCCAGAACGTAAGGCAACCGTTGAAGTTTATGTGCCGGAAACAGATGAGTATTATTCCGACAGTATGTATATGCCCGATCCTGAATACAGCATATATTATGCTGACGATACTATTATTCAGTACAATTCCGTTCGTTTTGCATTTATCGGATATTAAGAGAGGTTATACTATGGTTGATTATGAATACGCAGAATTATTCAAAAATGATTCTCTTGATAAGCAAATCCATATTGCGATACAAGGAACACAATATGTTTTAGGCAACGAGGATGTTGTGTCCGAAAGTTTTCGACTTATTGAAAGCCTTTGTTCTGAGGAATATCTTAAGTTTGGTGCAGTAGAACCACGCGCTGTGAAATTTACAGTTAAGTATAACGCTCCTGAAATGTTGAACAAGTGGCTTACTATTACTATGTCTTTGCAAGGCGCACAGACCCCTTTCTCTTTTGGTGATTATCAAGTCCTTTCTGATAAGCCGTCAAGCGACAGGACAACAAGAGAAGTCACGGCGTATAGCCATTTTCATAAGATCCTGAAAAACAAGTATAAGACTTGGTATAAAAATGCGTGGGGTGATTCTAACACCATGACAATCAAGCAACTTCGCGATTCTTTTTTTGCAAGGCTGCGTCAAACACATTCATGGGTTGTTCAGGAAGAAACCACACTCGTAAACGATGATGTTGTAATCAGAAAATCCAAAAAAATACCGCGTATTTCCGGCAAGGATATACTGAATGCAATTTGTGAAATCAACGGTGTATTCGGCTATATTGACAGGGATGGTGTGTTCAGATACAAAAAACTGAATAACAATGACACGGTCACAAATATTGGTTCGTCCTTGACAATATCGACAGAATATGAAGATTATTCAACAACAGCAATAGACCGCGTTGAGATATTGACGCAAAACGGCGACATTATTGGCTCGGCGGGTGTTGCAGAAAGTAATTCAAACAACAAATATGTGATCGAAAGTAATTTTATGCTGAAAAGCATCGGAGGAAACGATAGATCCCGTGCTACGGCAGATGCATTGGCAAGCAACCTATTAAGTGTTATTGGCGGTGTTTCTTATGTTCCATTCAACGCTGAATTTAAGGGCAATCCATGTTTTGAGGTTGGAGACAGAATTTCTTTCCAATCGCACGGAAACACGATAACCACTTTTTTACTTGAAAGACAACTAAATGGGGTGCAATCTTTAAGGGATAATTTTTCTGCCGAAGCTGGAGATGCGGTATATCCGCAAGATAACAACACGTTATCTTCTGGTATGCAGAAAATAAAAGAATACGCAAGTGAAAAAGTAGAAAGCACAGTTGATACATTCGATCCTAATTTGGAAGGATTGCCCGGACAAGAGGGTGATTTTTATACACAGCAGGTTTCTAAAACTGTCAGAAAAAATGTTTCAAAGACGTTTGATACATGGGTTTGCAGAGTAGGCGTGCAAAACAATTTACATTGGTATTCCTATGGCAAAATAAAAGTGTCAAGTGATAGTGGTAATTTTATAACAGTTGCCGCAAAAACAACTTTATCAGGCTTTACATGGGTTGTTGCTGGTTCGAAATCAAGGTTTGTAGAATTTTCCTATTTTATTGTAAAAGTTCCGATAAATTCGCCTGTTCCATCTATTACGGCGGAAATATCTGATGTGACCGAATATAATATAAGTGATCCTGATAAGGGATCAGGCGGTTGGGGGCAAGCAACATCGGGTACTACTTTTTCTTTCAACCCAGCAAGCGCCGTGACAAATAGAAGTAATACATATAAATACTATATTGCTACGTGCGCAAATGGTAGTTTTACCGGAGGTTTGCGTGAAGAAGTAAATAAATATGATTATGTATTTGATAATGGCTGGGGTGAGGTCAGGGCGGCATTAGAAGATGATTTGCTTGATATTCCTATGTTATATGATGGTACCGACGGAACAAGGCAATACTACAACGATGGCACAGGCGGTGATTCTGCGTGGAAAAAGGCAAGTGTAGTGACTGGCGTTGATGATTCTGACGATGCAGGCGGCACAGAAAACAATGGTCTTAATCTCAAT
>JAZQEF010000005.1:0-41390 GCA_045538835.1 Feifaniaceae bacterium
CCCCTGGACCCGCATTATCGAGCACAAGTGGTTTGAGTTCGGCAACCAGCCTAAGACTGTTATCTCCCGGGAGTACAGCTCCGAGTGGAAGCTGGGCGATGAGCCTTACTATCCCGTCAACGATGCCAAGAACGGCGCATTGTATGCTGAGTATAAGGCTCTGGCAGAGAAAGAGACCAACATCGTCTTCGGCGGCCGCCTGGGCGAGTACAAGTACTACGATATGGATGCCGTTATCGCCTCCGCACTGGAAATGTGCAAGAAGGAACTGTATTGATAGCGAAAGCCTGCCAATCCGGCAGGCTTTCATATTTTGTTTCATGCTGGGCAAACTGATCCCGGAGGGGATCATATGACGGAAAAACAATATGCCCGGCTGGTGCAGGAGCTGGCACCCAAATCGCCCATGTGGAAGGATTGCCTGAAGGCTTTTGTGATCGGTGGGGCCATTTGTGCCTTAGGGCAGGGAATAATGAATTTCTACCTATGGCTGGGGTTGGACAAGGAAAACGCCGGAACGGCCATGTCCATGACCTTGGTGGCGCTGTCCGCGCTGCTGACCGGGCTTAGCCTGTACGACAATATTGCCAAACACGCCGGAGCCGGAACTCTGGTGCCCATCACCGGGTTTGCCAATTCCATCGCCGCCCCGGCAGTAGAATTCCAGACAGAGGGTTTCATCCTTGGTGTTGGAGCGAAGATGTTTACCATTGCAGGACCTGTTATCGTTTACGGAACGCTCTCATCGGTAATATACGGTCTTATCTATTACTTTTTCGGAGGTGCCGTATGAGAAAAATTTTGAAATTTTCGGGTGTAAAAGTGGCAGTCGGTGCCGCGATAGCAGGCACAAAGGAGGGGGAAGGGCCTCTTTCTGAAGATTTTGACAGAATAGAGCACGATGCATATTTCGGACAGAAAAGTTGGGAACTTGCAGAGGGGGAATTGCAGAGTCAGACGGCTTCTCTCGCTCTGCAAAAAGCATCTCTCAAAAGGGATGATATAGATATCGTGATAAGCGGTGATCTTGAAGATCAATGCTTTGCAAGTTCAAAAGGGGCGATGCAGAGCGCATCGAGTATGCTTGGCATATACGGCGCCTGCTCGACCATGGCGGAGTCGTTGCTCATCGGCTCTATGGCAATATCGGGCTGTTTTGCCGATCGTGTCATGTCACTCACTTCGTCACATTTCTGCGCCGCTGAAAAGCAGTTTAGATTTCCTCTGGAATACGGCGCTCAAAGACCGCAGACAGCACAGTGGACGGTGACGGCATCGGGTGCAATAATTCTGGAACACAGCGCGGAGGAAAACGGCATATTTATCACTCGCGGTATGATAGGAAAACCAATTGAAATGGGTATAACCGATGCAAATAATATGGGCGCTGTAATGGCGCCTGCGGCGCAGAACACGATATGTGAGTTTCTCAAATCAGCAGGGGAGTCACCCGATAACTATGATTTGATTTTAACGGGCGATCTCGGAAAAGAAGGCAGCCGACTTATGAAAGAACTTGCCATAGAAGAGGGTTTTGATTTAAACGGTGTCCACAACGACTGCGGTCTTATGATATATGATATAGAGCGTCAGGATGTCCACTCGGGCGGCAGTGGCTGCGGTTGCAGTGCAAGCATAGTTGCATCTCATATCCTGAAAAAGATGAGAGAGGGAAATCTTAAAAAGATACTTTATATTGCAACAGGCGCACTTATGAGCGCCACTTCTGCACTTCAGACACAACCTATAACGGGCATTGCGCATCTTGTTGAATTTGAGGTAAAATAATGGAATTTGTAAGAGCATTTATAACAGGCGGGATAATATGCGTCGTTGCTCAACTGCTCATTGACTATACAAAACTTACACCTGCAAGAATAGTCGTTCTTTTCGTATCGCTCGGCGTTCTGCTCACAGCGCTTGGTATCTATCCAAAGATAGTTGATTTCGGCGGCGCAGGGGCAACTGTGCCCATAAGCGGTTTTGGATATTCACTTGCCAGAGGTGTGCAGCAGGCAGTAAAGGAAAAAGGCTTCACGGGTGTATTTACAGGCGGAATAACGGCGGCATCAGGCGGCATAAGTGCGGCAATAGTAATAGGATATGTCTTTGCGCTTCTTGGCAAGTCAAAAGAAAAATAATAAAACGGTTGGAAAATTTCTAACCGTTTTATTTATTAAGTTCTTTAATACAGTCTTTGCAAATAAATTTGCCTTTGAATTCAGCAACATTTTTTTCGCTGCCGCAGAAAGCACAGTTTGGCTGATGTTTTTTCAGGACAACAGAATCTTTTTCGACAAATATTTCAACAGAATCTTTTGGTCCGATACTAAGGTGTCTGCGCAATTCAATAGGAAGAACTATTCTGCCGAGATTATCAATAGTACGTAATATTCCTGTTGATTTCATATTTTTACTCCCATTTTATAAATTTATTGATAATAGAATATCACTTTTTTTCGACACGGTCAACCTTTTTTCGACACATGTATTTATTGCCAAAAAATATAAAAAGAGGAACCTAAGTTCCTCTTTTTATACTATATTGTGTCCGTTAAAAAAACGGTATTACCCCACAACGACCGTCTGACCTTTAAAAACCCTGCTGATGCAAGGGTGGGTGCTTCCTGTGCAGCCTTGTGCTTCCAACGTCCAACTGCTTAAACAGTCGGGAGGCCTGCTTTTCCATCTGCAAATCAAGTAAAGCTCCCTTTTATAAGATTGTAGGAATTTATCGGTCAAAAAACGAATCTCGCAGGGATAGTTATATTATAACCAAAAACACACTGTTTTTCAATAGGTATAATAAGGCGATTTTTGAAGATAATACAAATATGAAGAAATTAATTTTGATAGGTATTCTCTGCGGAGCTATAAACGGATTTTTCGGAGGAGGAGCAGGACTTATACTTGTGCCTCTTTTGGGGCTTGTAGGCCTTGAAACAAAATACTGCCATGCCACCAGTATTGCAGTAACATTACCGCTTAGTGTCGTTTCACTTTGTGTATATTTTTTTTCGGGAAATATAGCCACTGAAAATCTGTGGTTATATATTATCGGCGGCACGGTAGGCGGAATAGTGGGAGCGACACTGCTTAAAAAAGTGTCATCGCGTTTTATCAACATTCTGTTTTCGCTCTTTATGATATTTTCTGCAGTCAGGTTGTGGTTTAGATGAAAGAAATAATTATATCTTTGATTACAGGCGCGCTCAGCGGTATGGGTATCGGGGGAGGCAGTCTGCTCATCATACTGCTCACTGCATTTTTCGGTGTGGCTCAGGTGTCAGCACAGAGTATAAATCTCATATATTTTCTGCCGTGTGCCGCAGTTTCACTCTTTATACATTTTAAAAACGGTTTTGTGGACAAAAAAACCGCACTTACAGTAGCCCTCAGCGGCTGTATAAGTGCGATTCCGTTTGCCTATTTTGCTGTAAATTGTGACAGTTCGGTTTTGAGAAAATGTTTTGCTGTTTTAGTTTTTATATGCGGTATTTTTCAACTTTTTAAAAAATCAAGATAACTCTGAAGTATTATTGAGGCGGCTATCCTATCGACAAGCGCCTTTCTTTTTTTGCCTCGTTTATCCGTCTCGTTGAGAAAGTAAGCGGCAGATACCGTGGTCAGTCTCTCATCTCTAAGGATTATCTCGCCATCAAATTTTTCTGCGAGCATGGCGGCAAAAATACGCGTCTTTTCGGCGCGGGGCCCCTCACTTCCGTCCATATTGAGCGGAAGACCTAAAACGAGTTTTTCCACATCCTCTTTTTTTACGATCTCCATAATTTCATCGCAGACCTTGGGCGCGTGACCGCTTTCTATTGTCGTATAATTCGATGCCAGTATCAAACTGCTGTCACTGATGGCAACACCTGTTCTTCTGTCGCCGTAGTCAATTCCGAGTATTTTCATAATTCACCTTAATCATCAAGCAATTCTGCGGCAATTTCCGCATTCTTTGCGGCTTCACGCTTCATTCTTGCCGAACGCGCCTTTACACTTCGTGAAAATTCATCGTAACTGCCGAGTATAACATCTGCATAATTGATAAGCGCTTCGAGATTTATATTGTCACAGGGGACAAGCATATCTATGCCGATATATTCGAGAAAACTGATTATCTTGGAATCGTAAGAAATGCCTATGGCAGGTACGCCCTCAAGTATTGAGAAAACAAGTGAGTGCAATCTCATACCTACGGTAAATTTTGCATTTGCAAGTATCGCCCTGACCTGATCGGTGTCCATATTGGAAAAACAGTATGTGTCAAGCAGATCCGCAAGTTTTTTGCATACCTCGGCATCGTCTTCATCGTTAAGTGAAAGCACGATAGGCGTATAAGAATACGTGCGTTTGATATATTCTGCAAAGGTCGAAAGTTTTTCGGCATAGTGGTTGTCAAGAGTCTCCCAATTTCTCACCGAAAGAACAAAATAATTTTTCGGAAATTTATCCGATATTTCAAGTTTTGATTCGGGAAGTGTGAAAACTTCATCAGCCGTAATTTCTATATACGGCTCAGTGACATTCATTGTTTTAAGCAGCGCTGCAGAGCGGCTTTCTCTGAGTGTTATAACGTCAACCGAATTGAGCACTCTGGCTGTCAGCGGATAGTTCTTGCGGCGTACAAGCGGTCCGATGCCGTTGGCATAGAGCATTGTGTAGACACCGCAGTAATTTGCCCAGTATAGAAGCGACAGGTAATAGAAAAGCGATTTTGTACTCGTAACATCCTGCACCAAATTGCCTCCGCCAAAAATAAGAACCTTGCTTTTTAAAATAACTCTCATGACAGAGAAGATGTTAAAACGGTCAAAAGCATGATAACGCTCAGGAAGTAAAGCATCTTTTGCCGAACGTGTAAGTACGGCTATACAGCAACCGGGACGCTTTGCTTCAAGATTATTTGCAATGGCGCCGAGAAGCGCTTCATCACCCATATTTTTATATCCGTAATAGCCGCAGAGCAGATAATCGTAACTCTTTGGTTTGTATACCTGATAATATACGTTCAGCGCATCTTCTGCCATTCTTGAAACAGAATAGTCTTTGAGTATTATCTCGCGCTCAGCCTTGCCGATCGTCTTTTTCTGTGAATCGGAAAGGGCAAGATATTTTTTATATTCTTCAAGAATGCCTTTTGCCGTGGTCGTTCCGATACCTCTGAAGGTAAAGTTCGTCTTGTAACAGTCGTCAAGTTTGCTCTCGTCAAACAGACCTACAAAACCCTGATTACCTGCAAATATAACAGGTGTCTCACAAGACATCGCCTCAAGCGCCGCGCGGGAAACACCTACAAACAGGTCTGCCCTCGCACAGAGACGGGGGATATCTGTGCGGCCGCCCGTAATAATTATAAAATCACTGCCGACCTTGTTGTTTATGGCTGTCGCCTTTGCTCTGAGTTCTTCGAGTGCATTGCCGTTTCCCACCACAAGTATTTTTGCATCTGGTGTCAGCGTGTGAATATCTTCCGCCGCGGCAAGAAGTTCATATGCCGCAAGACAGGCATTTTTGTCCATTCTGCTGACTGTGAGTATAACGGGAGTGTTGGGTGATAGATCAAATTCTTCATCTATGGGCAGGGTGGAGACTTTAGAAGAAAAATCTGCCGTATTTATACCGTTGACGGTGACAGTAATCTTATCGTCCGAAATGCCGTAATTCTCGACAAGATATGCTTTTAAGTCATCTGATACGGCAATTGAGCGTTTGCCCCACGTTGTCAGTTTTCCGATAAGACCGTCTGTACTGAAATTAAAATGTGTTGTGGTGACAAGCGGTGTGCGAGTCAGAAAACCTACTATATTAGATATAAACGCGGGTATGCGCGCGTGCGCGTGTATAATATCGGGACGGTTGTTTTTCACCCATCTGTAAAGTATAACTGCGGAACGCAGAATAGCCCCCACACCTCTTACGTTGAGGGGAGCATCAACATGTTTGACACCGCAGGTTTCAACATTTTTTACAAAAACGCCGCCGTTGGAGCAAATCGTAATATCATGTCCCGATTTGGAGAGGGCTTTTGAGAGTTCGGCGATATGTGTTTCCGCACCGCCGAGATCCAGTCCCATAGTAGTCATTAATATTTTCATTGTATTCTCCATAATGTTGTTTTAAAATATTATAATATATATCAGTAAGATTTTCTATACATATTTTTAAATAAATCATCGAAAAAACACTTGCAATTTATATTATAGTGGATTATAATGAATATTACCTCTGGTCAGGTCTTTTTTTTTGAAAGAAAATATTTGGCTCGGACGGAGGAAGGAAACATAAAAAGGTTTTCGAAAATTAGGAGGTGCAAGAATGAGAGTTAAAATTACTCTTGCTTGTAGTGAATGTAGTCAGAGAAACTACAACACTATGAAAAACAAGAAAAACAATCCCGATCGTCTTGAAATGAACAAGTACTGCCGTTTCTGCAAGAAGCATACTGTACACAAGGAAACTAAGTAAGTTACTTAACATTTAACAAAGACGTAAGAAAAGGAGGATTGCAATGGCTGACAAGGAAAAGAAGGGCGGCATCGGCAAATGGTTCCGTGAATTCAGAAGTGAATGGAAGAAAATCGTTTGGCCCGGTCGCAAACAGCTTAAAAACAATACGCTGGTAGTAATTGCCTGCGTGGTTGTTGTCACACTGGTCATATTCGCATTTGATTCAGGTTTCAAAGCGCTCGTAGGTCTTGTTATTCCCGAGTATGAAACTTCCACAGTTGTAACAGACGAAACAACACAGGATGATCTGGTTGAAGATGATGGAACAACTGAAAATGAAGTTGTCGAAGATGATACAGTTGAAGGCGAAACAGAAACTGACGAAACGACCGACCAGCAGTCCGCAGAAGGCAATACTGCTGATGCTCAGTAATCAAGGGGTGTCTGTATGTCTGAAGATGCAGCAAAGTGGTATGTAGTGCATACCTACTCCGGTTATGAGAATAAGGTAATGACCAATCTTGAAAAAATCGTGGAGAACAGAAAACTTCATGATGTGATTCTTGATGTCAAGATACCTACGGAAACGGTTGTTGAAGTAAAAGAAAATAATGAAGAAAAGGAAACAGAAAGAAAACTGTTTCCCGGATATGTAATGGTCAAAATGGTTATGTCGGATGATACATGGCATGTCGTATGCAGCATTCGCGGCTGCACAGGCTTTGTAGGTCCCGGCGGTAAGCCTGTTCCTCTTACAGATAAAGAGGTTGAGGCGTTTGGCGTTGAAGTTCGCACCATGAACGTCAAGTTCAAGGAAGGTGATGCGGTCAAGGTCATCGCAGGTCCGCTTGCCGGAAATACCGGTACGGTGGAAGATGTAAATCCGAATACCAAGAAGATCAGAGTAATGGTATCCATGTTCGGACGTCCGATGCCTGTAGAGTTAGATCTCAGTCAGGTCGAGGAAGCCGAATAAAAACAGTTAACTGGCACATCGGTGCTTGTTATAGTGGGAGGAATACAAATTTATTTAAGGTATTCCGCTTACCACATTTAGTCAAGGAGGTGTAAACATGGCTCAGAAAGTTACCGGTTTTATCAAACTGCAGATTGAAGCAGGAAAGGCAAGTCCTGCACCACCGGTAGGTCCGGCACTCGGTCAGCACGGTGTCAACATCATGCAGTTTACAAAAGAATTCAATGAGAGAACAAAAGACAATATGGGTATGATAATCCCTGTTGTTATCACAGTCTATGCAGACCGTTCATTCACCTTTATCACAAAGACTCCGCCGGCAGCAGTTCTTATAAAGAAGGCAGCAGGCATTGAGACTGCTTCGGGTACTCCGAACAAGACAAAGGTCGCAAAGCTTACTAAGGAACAGGTTCAGAAGATAGCAGAGACAAAGATGCCTGACCTTAATGCGTCATCTATCGAAAGTGCGATGAGCATGATCGCAGGTACTGCAAGAAGCATGGGCGTAACCGTAGAGGACTAAGCCCGTAAATTTGTGGGAGGATATGAAATTCCGCAATAACCACGATAGGAGGATAATCTGTGAAAAGAGGAAAGAAATATATTGACAGCGCAAAGCTGATCGATAAGTCAAAGTTATATGACTCTGCCGAAGCTCTCGAACTCGTATGCAAGACAGCAAAGGCAAAGTTTGATGAAACACTTGAAGTACACCTTAAGATGGGTGTTGACTCAAGACACGCTGACCAGCAGGTTAGAGGTGCAGTCGTACTTCCGCACGGTACAGGTAAGACAGTAAGAGTACTTGTATTTGCGAAAGGCGACAAGATAAAGGAAGCTGAAGAGGCAGGTGCTGACTATGTTGGCTCCGAAGAACTCGTAGCTAAAATTACAGGCGAAAACTGGTTTGATTTCGACATCGTTGTTGCAACACCCGATATGATGGGCGTTGTTGGTCGTCTCGGTAAGGTGCTTGGTCCTAAGGGTCTTATGCCTACACCTAAGGCTGGCACAGTAACAATGGATGTTGCTAAGGCTATCGCTGAGATCAAAGCCGGTAAGATCGAGTACAGACTTGATAAGACCAATATTATTCACTGCCCCGTAGGTAAGGTGTCATTCGGTCCCGAAAAACTCGGCGAAAACCTTGATACACTTATGAATGCAATCGTTAAGGCAAGACCTGCGGCTGCAAAGGGTCAGTACATCAGAAGTTGCGTTATCGCAACTACTATGGGTCCCGGCATCAAAATCAATTCTTCTAAGTTCGGTGCTTAAAAAGTTCTTGACATATAGAAGAATTGCTGATACAATAAATTAGTCATCTGACGGATTAGATCCGTCTCCGAAGACAGCAGGTACCAAACGGTTTAAATATCCTGCCGAGGAAGATGTGAGAATTACTATGTGATTTTAATGCACCTTCCTGTTTAAGAAGGTGCATTTTCTTATGTCTTCGGTATTTAACTAAAATACGGAGGTGAAACCCAAACATGGCAAGTGAGAAAATCTTAAATGCCAAGAAGGAAGCTGTTGCGGCTCTCATTGAGAGACTTAAGAATTCAGCTGCCGGCGTGATCGTAGATTACAAAGGTACAACAGTTGAAGATGATACAGCACTTCGTCGTGAAATGCGTGAAGCAGGCGTTGAGTACACAGTTGTCAAGAACACACTTCTCAGATTCGCTGTCAGAGAGACAGGTCTTGAAGAAGTTGAAAGCGTGCTCGAAGGCACAACAGCTATTGCAACATCAACTGATGATGTTATTGCTCCCGCAAAGATTCTCTGCGGTTTTGCAGAAAAACACGACAACTTTACAGTAAAAGCAGGCTTTGTTGACGGAAAGGTAGTTTCTCTCGACGAAGTACAGGCGCTCGCAAAGACACCTTCAAAGGAAACACTGCTTACACAGCTTGTATTTACTTTGAATGCGCCCATCAAGAACCTTGCAGTCGTTCTCAATCAGATTGCAGAAAAGCAGGAAGCGTAAAGCTCCAGACTACTATAATTATAATTACGGAGGAATATTACAATGAGCGAAAAAATCGAAAAATTTGTTGAAGAAGTAAAAACTCTTTCAGTTCTTGAACTTTCAGAACTCGTTAAGGCACTTGAAGAAGAATTTGGCGTATCAGCTGCAGCAGCAGTTGTAGCAGCAGCACCCGCAGCAGGCGGTGCAGCAGCTGCTGAAGAAAAGTCAGAATTCACAGTTGCACTTGCTGAAACAGGTGCTAACAAGATCGCTGTTATCAAGGTTGTTCGTGAACTTACAGGCCTCGGTCTTAAGGAAGCTAAGGACCTCGTTGACGGTGCACCTTCTACAATTAAGGAAGGCGTAGCTAAGGATGAAGCAGAAGCAATGAAGGCTAAACTCGAAGAAGCAGGCGCTAAGGTAGAACTTAAGTAATTTTAGTTAAATGACAAGGAAGTGGGGACACGTAAAGTCCGTGTCCCCATTTTTTATTTTGTTCTACTGCGAAAAACGCTTGACACAAAGGACTTCAAGTGATATAATACTAAAGCGTTGAGAATAAATGATTCATTAGCTCAGTCGGCAGAGCACCTGCCTTTTAAGCAGGGTGTCCCGAGTTCGAATCTCGGATGAGTCACCAAAGAAAGAGAAGACACATCAGTGTCTTCTCTTTCTTTATTTGGTAACCCGTACGGGACTGAGAACCTTTTTGCGAAGCAAAAGCGTTCGTCGAAGCAGCCGCAAAACTGCGATAAGTTTTGCGAACTGTGAAGTCGGGAGCACACGAAAGATTTCGGATACCGCCCGGGGTGGTCGAAAAATGAGTGAGCGCACCGTATCTCGGATGAGTCACCAGAAAAAAGACTATTCGAAAGAATAGTCTTTTTTCATCGATATAAATCTCTTGCGAGATTTTCGATATGTCATAAATGACTCGATATGTGCTGACGCACTCGATATCTCGCTAATGCGACGAGATTTATATCATATCGAATTTACGAAGTAAATATATCGGGCAGACGAAGTCTGCATATCGACAAAACATATTGCATCCATTTTGAACATGAAAACTGGAAAAAGCATCGACTTTGTCGGTGCTTTTGTTGTTTGCCCTGTATTGACTTTGCAAAGGAAATAATATAGAATCATTCTAAACGTGACATGGTAAATAACTCAACTTTTCGTGTTTCTTTATCAAACACGAAAAGTTGCTTTTTTTGGAGTCATTATGAAAAGAAAAGTCTTTTATACAGAACTTGCATATGTTTTTGGTGTAGTAATACTTGCTATTGGAACTGCTTTTATGGAACATGCAGATTTTGGTGTTTCGATGGTCGTGGCACCGGCATATTTGCTGCATCTGAAGGTGTCTGAGTTTTTACCGTTTTTTACTTTTGGTATGGCAGAGTATGTGCTGCAGGCAGTCCTTTTGATTTTTATGATGTTACTGCTTCGTAAAGTGAAACTTTCATATTTCTTTTCGTTTGTAACTACCGTAATATACGGCATAGTGCTGGATCTTGCTATTGCGTTGATCGCGCATATCCCTGCAAATACACTTGTCAGCAGAAGCATTTTTTATGTCATTGGTATGCCGCTTTGCTCTCTGGGCGTGGCTTTTCTTTTTCATACATACATTCCTCCTGCGGCATACGAACTCTTTGTAAAAGAGGTGTCTGCAAAGTATGGATTTGACATACATAAATTCAAAATAATCTATGACTATACAAGTTGCCTTGTCAGCATAGCGCTTTCCTTTGCCTTTTTTGGTATGTGGCACTTTGAGGGAATAAATGTAGGAACAGTGATATGCGCATTGTGCAACGGTGTATGCATAAGCCTGTTCACTAAACTTCTCGAAAAAAGATGGACATTTGGAGACCGCTTCAAAAAGCATTACTGCTTCGATTAAATATGAAAGAGCAAGACTAAAATCTTGCTCTTTTTATAATTGTTATCTTTGTTTTGCTGTGATATAATAAAATAATCTAAGGTGTTTTACATACTATATGCGAATTTGATTTCTTGCAGAAATAAATAACTCGACATAGAAAGGTGATATAATGTATAAAACTGAAACTCATTTACATGTATCGGAAGTCAGTCCTTGCGGCAAGTTAAAAGCGGCTGAAATGGTAAAGTTGTATCACGAGGCGGGATATACAACGGTATTTATTTCCGACCATTTCAATCAGGCTTATTTTGACGCGCTCGGAGATATACCGTGGCAGGATAAAATAACGATATTTCTGTCGGGATATTACAAGGCTAAAGAGGCGGCCAAAAATTACGGAATGAATGTTCTTATGTCTGCTGAGATTGCTTTTGTCGGGAATCCCAATCATTATCTCATTTACGGCGCGACAAAGGACTTTTTGGATTCGTGTACGGATTTATGCAAAATGAGTGCCGAGGAATTTTATGAGAAAGCAAAAGCAAACGATGTTTTAGTTGTTCAGGCGCATCCTTACAGAGACGGTAAATGTTTTCCTACTCCGCAGTGTGTGGACGGCATGGAAATATTCAATTCCAATCCAAGACACGAAAATTTCAGCGATAAATGCGCTAAATGTGCCGCAGAAAACGGCTTGTACAAATCAGCAGGCTCTGATGCGTACAGAGTGGAGGATGTAGGCAATGCCGGCGTTTTATCAGAATATGAGATAAAGAGTGCAGAAGATTTTATATCTCTTATCAAGAACGGAAAATTTGAAATATATAAGGGGAGTAATAATATGAAACTTTCACAGTTGGATGAAGCAAAATTAAATGATCTTACGATTGAGCAAAAGAGTGAAATCGTATTCGGTAATTACCAAGACAGCGGAGTTAGCGCAGATGTTGCAATACTGCTCGGCGGCAACTTACTTTATGTTCCAAAGCGTGCTGAAATGGCTGCAAAACTTTATTTTGATGGCAGAGTAAAATATATTGTTCCGACCGGCGGAGTAGAGTGGGACAACAATGGTGAAAAAATCAGTGAGGCACTTTATATGACTCGTTTACTTAAAGAAATGGGTGTCCCCGAAGATGTTATAATTCTTGAAAATGAAGCACGCACAACAAAAGAAAATATGCTTTATGCCGCAATACAACTTGGTCGTGCATTCAGAATAGCAGATATAAGACGGGTAATAATTGTCACATCACCGGGACATTTGAGAAGAAGTATGATGATAGGTAAATTACTTTTGCCAAGACATATGGAGATTTACGGTGTTGCGGCGGATTCAGAAGCGGAGAAGCCTGAAAACTGGCATAAATCAGATGCGACAGCAGTGCGTGTAGACAGAGAACTTGGCCTTCTGAAACGTTTTGTGGACGAAAAACTTGGTGAAGATATCGAATTTTAACACATTAATGTAAAGGAGAGAATTTATGAACTTTTTAAAAGGTAAAACAGCCATTATTACAGGTGCAGGTTATGCTGCTCTTGCAGACGGCAGATGCGGTTCTATCGGATACGGCATTGCCACTGCTTACGCTAAAGAGGGGGCAAACCTTGTCATAACAGGAAGAAACGTTGCAAAACTTGAAAAGGCAAAAGAGGAACTTGAGCGTCTTTATAACATAAAAGTGCTTGCACTGCCTGCCGATATTTCAGACGGTGCGGACAATGAAGCAATAGCAAAAGATGTTGTACAGAAAGCAATTGATGAGTTTGGCAGAATAGACGTTCTTATCAACAATGCACAGGCGTCTGCATCGGGCGTTACGATACAGGACCATACTACAGAGCAGTTTAATCTCGCTATGTATTCGGGACTTTATGCGACTTTCTACTATATGAAAGCCTGCTATCCATACCTTAAGGAAACGAAGGGTAGTATTATCAACTTTGCATCAGGCGCAGGTCTGTTTGGCAATTACGGTCAGTGCTCGTACGCTGCCGCAAAAGAGGCGATAAGAGGTCTTTCAAGAGTTGCGGCTACTGAATGGGCAGGTGACGGTATAAACACAAACGTTGTATGTCCGCTTGCATGGACTGCACAACTTGAAAACTTTGAAAAGGCATATCCTGATGCATTCAAAGCAAATGTAAAAATGCCGCCTGCAGGACACTACGGCGATTCCGAACTTGAGATAGGCAGAGTTTGTGTACAACTTGCATCTCCCGATTTTAAATTTATGAACGGTGAAACGATAACTCTGGAAGGCGGAATGGGACTTCGTCCTTAAAATGATAATGAAAAATGTATTGCTTATAGGTGATTTAATACGTTTTGACCATCCGCCCAAAAGTCCGGGGTACGGAGTATATGTCAAAGATAAACTTAAAAGAGATCCCGGCAGGAAAAACAGTAAACATATAGGAGACATATATGCAAAAATTTAAAGGGATACTTATTTGCTCTGACCTTGACGGGACGCTTTTGTCGAGTGACAGGACAATTTCTGATGAAAATCTTAAAGCAATTGAATATTTTAAATCAGAGGGCGGCTCGTTTACAATAATTTCGGGACGCGTTCCGACTACTGCAGCCGCAATCTGTGAAATTGTAAAACCCAATGCGCCAATAGGCTGCTTCAACGGCGGCGGTATATACGATCACCGTAAGCAGAAGTATGCTTGGATTGAAACTTTGCCGGGCGAAGCATTGGAACTGGTGAAATATGTTGAAGAAAATATGCCTGAGGTTGGTATACAGATAAATACGGCAAAAACCATATATATCTGTAAAGATAATCCGGCAATGTTTCTTTTCAGAGATTATCCGACTGTTACCTGTCGCTACAATGACATAAATGATCCTATTGTAAAAGTGGTTTTTGCAGATTTTGATGCAGAAAAAATAAGTCGGTTGGCGGATATGCTAAGCAGTCACCCTCTCGCAAAGAATTTTGACTTTATTCATTCGGAAGCGGCATTGTATGAGATTTTACCCAAGAATGTAAGTAAGGGCAATGCTCTGCTGAAATTGGCGCAGATTTACGGTTTTGAAAAAACAATTGCAATCGGTGATTATGACAATGATGTATCTATGATACAAAATGCAACAGTGGGAATTGCAGTTTCCAATGCCTGCGATGCGGCAAAGGCTGCTGCAGATATAGTAACTGTCAGCAATGATGAGCATGCTATTGCTCGTATAATTGACGACCTTGACAGCGGAATGATAAAGTTTTAGCACAAAAAACAGGAGTTAATTTGATGTCAGATTACAAGAAATTATAAAGAACCTTTCAATATAGAGGAAGAACTCTATTCTTATTGGGCAAAACTTCTCGCTGATAACATAAAGCCCGACGTTATGATATGCGGTCATAAACATGTGCTGTCGGTGGATGATGCACTCGGTCAGCCTTGTCCTGTGGTTGTCGCCTCAAAACCGATGGCCAAAGAAAACTACTTTGCAGGTTCAGGTTTCATATTTAATAAAAACAGTATAGAAGTCGTATTCAACCACAAGGACAAAATTCTAGAAACACATAGAATATAAGAGGTATTTATGTTTGGTTTAATATTTTTTGCTCTTATGGTAGTGGTACTCATCGTACTGTATAACAATTTAAAATGGCATCATCCCAATATTGCCAAATCAATAGTATTGGCGTTTATAGTGTTGTGTATGGTGCCTGTTACATTCATAAATATTCTGGTTGTTGCTTTTATCAGCATTCATTATAAATTTTATATGGTAATGATAATTTTATTATCATGTATATTTGTTGCTTTTATCGGATGTGCTTTGTGGAAAGTGTTGAAGAAGAAGCGTGTCTATATACCACTGGTCATAAGTACGGCTGTTTGTCTGCTGGTAACCGCCGGCTTTGCGGGATATCATGGAATTATTGCGGCAATTCCCACGGTTTCTGAAGATAAGGGATTTCTGTATACATACGGCCCTTATGAAGAGGATACAAAAGTGGCGGAACTGCATGAAAAGTCCGACTTGAAGATCGAGGAAGATATACCTAAAATGGACGGAGCAACAGCGCTCTATCCCGTGTATTCGGCATTTGCAAAAGCGGTATATCCAAAAGAAGAACTCGTTGACAGCCGTGAGTATCTTGATTGTGACACAACAAGCGGAGCATATGAGGATATAGTCACAGGTGATGCTGATATTATCTTTGTCGCGGCGCCGTCAAAAGCACAAGAGGAATATGCAAAAAGAAAAGGTGTTGAACTTGTTTACACACCTATCGGAAGAGAAGCATTTGTCTTTTTTGTAAACAGTAAAAATCCTATAAATGACATTTCTCTTGAACAGGTGCAGGATATCTATTCGGGAAATCTGACAAAGTGGAATCAGCTTGGCGTTAAAGGCTTAGGCGATATAAAGGCGTTTCAGCGTGAAGAGGGCAGCGGAAGTCAGAGTACACTCATAAAAATAATGAACGGAAAGACAATTATGATGCCACTTGAGGAAGAAGTGGTTTCTGCTATGGGCGGAATAATCAGTAAGACGGCTGATTATAAGAATTTCAAAAATGCGATCGGTTATTCTTTCAGGTTTTATTCTACAGAAATGGTTAAGAATGATAAAATCAAACTGCTCAGTATAAATGGCGTTCAACCAACGATCGAAAATATTGAAAACGGAACATATCCGATGGCATCGCATTTCTACGCAGTGACTCGCAAGGATATGAGTGAGAATACAAGAAAACTGCTCGAATGGATCGTGGGAGAACAGGGACAGGAATTGATTGAACAGACAGGCTACACACCGCTTGAATGATTGGATAATATAGAGGACGGTTTTATAACCGTCCTTTTAAAATGTATAATAATGGATAGACTTATATATTGACATAAGGGGCGAGAACAAATATAATTTAATAGCATACAATTTAATTATATAAAATTTTTTGGAGGTATAAATTTATGAGTGTTTATGATTTTAAGGTAAAGGCACAGGACGGCAGTGAAGTTGATCTTGCCGATTACAAGGGAAAAGTGCTTTTGATCGTCAACACTGCAACGGGCTGCGGATTTACGCCTCAGTATGACGAACTTCAGGACATTTACGATGAGTTTAAAGACAAGGGACTCGAGATACTTGATTTTCCCTGCAATCAGTTCGGTAATCAGGCACCCGGCAACGATGATGAGATCCACTCATTCTGCACAGGCAGATACGGTATCACATTCCCTCAGTTTTCGAAAATTGACGTAAACGGCGAAAATGCTATTCCCCTTTACAAATGGCTTACTGAAAACAGCACATTTGAGGGATTTGACAAAAATCCCATGGGCCTCATGCTTGCACAGATGCTCAAAAAGCAGGACAAGGAATTCAAGACCAGCAGCAATATAAAGTGGAATTTTACAAAGTTTCTTATTGACAGAGACGGTCAGATCGAAGCAAGATTTGAGCCTATGACATCACTTAAAAAACTCAAGGCAAAGATCGAGGAGATCATATAATGCGATACGAATATAAGACCGAAAACACCTGCACCCAGATGATAAGTTTTGATCTTGAGGGCGATGTTGTTCGGAATATTGATTTTTACGGCGGTTGTAACGGCAATCTGAAAGCGATCTCCAAATTGCTTGACGGCGCCATCGTAGACGAGATAGAAGAAAAACTACTGGGCAATACTTGCGGCAGACGTCCCACTTCCTGCACAGGTCAACTTGCTATTGCAGTGAGAAAGGCTTATAATGAAAAGTAGGAGGTAGGAGTATGCTTGAATACAAATATGACACACAACTTTTAATAGAAGGCACCGATCTTGATGAAGATGCCATAAACGATTATTTTCTTGAAAATTTTAAAGGTGACAGTTTGCTTGCTGTCGGCGACGATACACTTATAAAGATACACTATCACACAAATGAACCTTGGGAAGTACTGGAATACTGCGCTTCCCTCGGGGAGATCTTTGATATCGTTGTCGAGGATATGGACAGACAGGCAAGAGGTCTCAAAGGGTAAGGAGAAGAATAATGGAAATTGCAGTTCGCTATTTCACAAAGACCGGGAATACCAAGAAACTGGCAGATGCTATTGCAAGTGCTGTCGGTGTAACGGCGCAGGAGGTATCCGTTCCGCTTGAAGGAAAGGTCGATGTGGTCTTTCTCGGAAGTTCTGTATATGCTGCCGGTGTAGATGGTGCTGTAAGGGAATTTGTAGAAAAAAACGCAAAAAACATCGGCTGTATTATTGGATTCAGCACCGCGGCAATTCTTCGTTCTACTTATAATCAAGTAAAAAAGATTGCTGAGGCAAATGATGTAGATATGGCAACAGAAGAATTTCATTGCAGAGGTTCTTTTTCGGTAATGCACCGTAACCGTCCCAATGCAGATGATTTGCAAAAAGCGGTGAGCTTTGCAAAAAATGTAATAAATAATTTTAAGGTGAAGTAAAATGAAAGAGGTATATGAATTTTTAAAGAAGAGCGAGGTATATTATCTCGCAACAATAGACGGAGATAAGCCGAGAGTTCGTCCTTTCGGAACCGTCGATTTATATGAGGGAAAACTCTACATACAGACCGGCAAGGTCAAGGCTGTTTCGATGCAGATGAAAAACAATCCCAAGGTAGAGATTTCCGCAATGTGCGAAGGTAAATGGATAAGAATTGAAGCGGAAGCGGTGCTTGATGAAAACATCGCTGCGCAGGAGCATATGCTTGCAGCTTATCCGTCACTTCAGGCGATGTACAAAGCAGGCGACGGTAATACAGAGGTGTTCTATCTGAAAAATGCGACAGCACAGATATGTTCATTTACTGAACCTGCAAAAATTATTAAGTTTTAAGGAAGTCTGAAAAATGTCTGATTCAAGATATAATGCTTTAAAGTTGGAAAACCAAATATGTTTCCCGCTTTATGCGGCGTCGAGGGAAATAATCAAGCAGTATAAACCTTTTCTTGATGAACTCGATCTTACTTACACGCAGTACATCACAATGATGCTGGTGTGGGAGAAGAAAACATTGACTGTAAAGGAAATAGGGGAGTATCTTTATCTTGATTCAGGTACGATGACGCCGCTTCTCAAAAAACTGGAGGCGAAGGGTTTTATAACAAGAACCCGTTCGATTGAAGATGAACGCAACCTCAATATTACGATCACGGATAAGGGCGAAAAATTAAAAGAACAGGCAATAAAGGTGCCTGCAAAAATGGCAGAGTGCTCTGCTCTCAAACCGGAGGAGGCTGCTATGCTGTATCGTATTCTCTATAAAATTTTAGGTAAGGCGTAGGACTGATATGGAACTTTCTGAAATGATATATAAGCGTAAATCGGTACGCAGTTATACGGGTGAGCCTGTCGATGAAGCGACATTGCAGAAGATTGTGGATTTTTCATCAAATCTAAAGCCCTTGTATCCCGATATTAAAGTCAGATCGGAGATCGTCGGCAGAGAAAGCATAAAGTGTATTCTGCCATGGACAACGCCGCAGATGATTGCGATTTTCAGCGAGGATAAAGAGGGTACGCTTGAAAATGTCGGTTTTATGTTCCAGCAACTTGATCTCTATATGCAGAGTATAGGTATAGGTGTCTGTTGGCTTGGAATGGGCAGACCGGGTAAAGACCTTGTGAAAAGCAAAGATGATATGAAGTTTGTTATGCTTCTTGCATTTGGATACCCTAAAGGTGAGGCGCTTCGCAGCAGTGTCACAGAATTCAGACGGTGCTCTCTTTCTGAAATTTCGGATAAAGAGGATGAACGTCTGGAGCCTGCTCGTCTTGCACCGTCAAGCGTCAACAGTCAGCCGTGGTATTTTACACATGAGGATAATGTGATCCATGCTTACTGTGCTATGCAGGGGCTCTTTAAAGCAAAAATGCTCGGAGAGATGAACCGTATTGATATGGGCATCTGTCTTGCGCATATGTATGTGGCAAACCCCGAGACATTCAGTTTTTATAAAACTGATACAGTAAAACCCGTAAAGGACTATGGCTACATAGGTAGTTTTATGATATAAAAGAAAGCACTTCCCCCAGAAGTGCTTTTTGATTTATATAGGGTAAAAACTTTACCCACTTATTTATTGGCATATTTATGAGAATCATTAAAAAATTATAATATGTTATTTTAAAGTTGACAATTTTGAAAGTAAGTAGTAATATATATTTGTTATAATATGAAAGACTGTGACGAAAAAGAGTAGCATCTGCTTTGGTTTAGCAAGAGAGAGGGTGCCGTGGCTGAAAGCCCCTTTAAACTGACTTATGTGAAAGCTGTTTTCCGAGTTGCCCAAAAGGCCGCGACGGGTGCGTTAAAACCCGACCTAAAGTGTCTGCTTTATGCAGGAATAAGGGTGGTACCGCGTGAGTTTATGCTCTCGTCCCTAAGTATGGGATGAGAGCATTTTTATATTTTATAGGAGGAGTAGACATGTCATTCTATAATATTACGATGTCCGACAAACTTGTGGACGTTAATTCTGATATAAGAGGCGAAGTGTACAGAGAAGCGCTTCGCATGAATAAAGAGGGTATTGAAGTTTTAAAACTCAATACGGGAAATCCTGCGGCATTTGATTTCAAGATGCCTGACAGCGTCAGAAAGGCTCTGTCGGAGAATATGGACAAGGCTGTTGCTTACTGTGATCTTCAGGGTATGCCCTCTGCCAGAGAGGCTATACTTGAATATCACACAAAGCGCGGCGTTAAGGATGTCAAGATGGAGAATATCTTCATCACAAACGGTGTTTCCGAAGCGGCTTCTATGCTTATGACTGCGCTTGTGAACTACAATGATGAAGTTCTCATTCCTACGCCGAGTTATTCGCTCTGGACAAATACCACGCTTATTGCAGGCGGTAAACCCGTATTCTATAAGTGTGATGAAAAGTCAAACTGGTATCCCGATGTAGAGGATATAAAGAGCAAGATAAATTCTAATACAAAAGCGATAATCATAATCAATCCCAATAATCCGACTGGTGCAGTATATCCTGAGGAAGTTCTGCGTGACATATTAAAGGTAGCAAAAGAAAAAAAACTTGTCGTTATTTCAGATGAAATATATGACAGACTTCTTATGCCGGGCGTCAGCCACACATCTGTTGCGGCTATGGCAGACGATCAACTTGTAATAACGCTCAACGGTCTTTCTAAGTCGCATATTATATGCGGTTTCCGCTGCGGCTGGATGCTCATAAGCGGTAGAACGGAAGAGGCACCTATGCTTATCGAAGGTCTTATCAAGCAGGCATCGATGCGCCTTTGCAGTAATGCGCTTACACAGCTTGTCATACCTGCCGCTCTTGATGATAACGCAAGCACTATTGAAATGATGACACCCGGAGGCAGACTCTATGAACAGAGCAAAGCGACAGTCGAGGCTATAAATAAATGTGAAACACTTGAGTGCGTTAAAAATGACGGTGCATTCTATATCTTCCCCAAGATACTCAGAAAAGAGTGCGGTATCCGTGATGACAGAAAGTTCGCACTTGATCTTCTCCATGAGAAGA
The DNA here is from genome assembly GCA_045538835.1 of Feifaniaceae bacterium. Taxonomy (GTDB): domain Bacteria; phylum Bacillota; class Clostridia; order Oscillospirales; family Feifaniaceae; genus RGIG6165. Next base: position 20,798 of record JAZQEF010000005.1, read on the forward strand.
AGATACTCATAGTTCCCGGCAGCGGATTTGACTATAATACGCCCGACCATTTCAGAATAGTAATGCTTCCGAAATCTGAAATACTTGCAAATGCAGTATATGAAATAGATGATTTCCTCAAAAACTACACACAGAAATAGATAAAAGGGCGGTTTTTTAACCGTCCTTATAAAATATACGAAAATTTGCGACGAACTCTACATATAATTAGTATAAAGGAGAGTGTCGTATGAAGATTAACAAAAAATCGCTTATTATCAATCTATTAATACCGCTTGCGATAGGCGGCATTGCAGCTTTGCTGACAAGGGACAGCATGATGCTTTATGCGAATGTACAGAAGCCGCCTCTGTCACCGCCTGCAATTGTGTTTCCGATAGTTTGGACGATTCTTTATATACTTATGGGTGTTTCGGCGTATATAGTTATGGAAAAGGGCGGTTGTGATTCAACGCTTTATTCTCTGCAACTTTTTGTAAACTTCCTCTGGCCTATATTTTTCTTTAGTTTTGAGGCATATTTGTTTGCGTTCGTACTGCTTCTCGTGCTGATTGGGCTGGTAATAGGAATGATAGTAACATTTTACAGATGTGACAAATTGGCAGGCTATCTTCAGATACCGTATTTGATATGGCTGCTTTTTGCAGGCTACCTCAATCTCGGTGTTTATCTTCTTAATAGATGATAAAAAACGGCAGGATTTTTACCTGCCGTTTTTATGCATAAAACTGCATAAAATATTGCATATTATGCATAAAGAAAATTTAAAAATATAAGAAAAGGCATATATCTTACATGGGGGCGGCAATTGCCACTTTATATTATATTATTAATATAAAAACTGCACAAAGGCACAGGGGATTTTGTCGTATGGTTTGTAGGTAAAAATAAATTTGCAAAAACTTGCATAAATATTTAATCAAAGTATTGACATTCAGATACTAAAGGGGTACAATATGGAACAGTCAATAATAAATGTTCATTTGGAGGAAAAAACAATGAATAAAGCAGATATCAAAAAAGTTGTACTTGCGTACTCGGGCGGTCTTGATACTTCTATCATCATTCCGTGGCTCAAGGAAAACTACAACAATTGTGAAGTTATCGCAGTTTCTGCTGACGTTGGTCAGGGCACAGAACTTGACGGTCTTGAAGAAAAGGCTATAAAGACAGGCGCGTCAAAACTTTACATACTTGACCTTAAAGAAGAATTTGTTGAAGATTATATTTTCCCCACACTCAAGGCAGGTGCTAAGTATGAGGGTGACTATCTTCTCGGCACATCTTTTGCAAGACCTATCATTGCAAAGAAGATGGTTGAGATAGCACTTAAAGAAGGTGCAGATGCTATCTGCCACGGCTGCACAGGCAAGGGTAATGACCAGGTTCGTTTTGAACTTTCAATAATGGCATTCGCTCCCGATATGCCCATCATCGCTCCCTGGAGAGAGTGGGATATCAAGTCAAGGGATCAGGAGATAGATTATGCTGAAGCGCATAACATTCCCTTAAAGATAAGCCGTGAGACAAACTATTCAAAGGATAAGAACCTCTGGCATCTTTCCCACGAAGGTCTTGATCTTGAAGATCCGGCAAATGAACCTAAGTATAATGAACCCGGTTTCCTTGAACTCGGCGTATCTCCCGAAATGGCTCCCGATAAGCCCACTTATGTGACTATCTCATTCGAAAAGGGCGTTCCGGTTGCTATTGACGGTAAAAAGATGGGCGCAGTTGAAATAGTTGAAACACTCAACAAACTCGGCGGCGAAAACGGTATCGGTCTTGCAGACCTTGTTGAAAACCGTCTTGTGGGTATGAAGTCACGCGGCGTTTATGAAACTCCCGGCGGCGCAATTCTCTATAAAGCGCATCAGGTGCTTGAAACTATCACACTTGACCGTGATACACAGCACTATAAAGAACTCGTTGCCTGCAAGTTTGCAGAACTTGTTTACTTCGGTCAGTGGTTTACACCTCTGCGTGAAGCGCTCTCTGCTTTTGTTGACTCAACACAGCAGACAGTTACAGGCGATGTTAAACTCAAACTCTATAAGGGCAATATGATAAATGCGGGTGTGACATCACCTTACACACTTTACAGCGAAGAAATCGCAACATTTGATGAAGATGATGTTTACAATCAGGCTGATGCAGGAGGATTTATCAACCTCTTCGGTCTCCCTGTAAAGGTTTGGGCACAGAGCAAGCAGAAAGATAACAAGTAAAATTCAAAGGAATAAAAATTATGGGTAAAATGTGGGCAGGTCGCTTTGCCAAAGAACTTGATAAGACGGCTGATGATTTCAATTCGTCTATACATTTTGACAGCAGGATGTTTGCACAGGACATAACGGGCTCAATGGCGCATGCAGCGATGCTGGGTGCTAAGAACATAATATCCCAAAATGACGCTAAGACCATCATTGATGGCCTTAGCGCTATTTTAGATGATATTGAAAATGGCGTTCTCGAATTTGATATGGAAGCAGAAGATATCCATATGTTTGTCGAGGCGGAACTTACAAAACGTATCGGAGATGTAGGTAAAAGACTGCATACCGCACGAAGCAGAAATGACCAGGTTGCGCTTGACATCCGTCTCTGGCTGCGCGATGAATGTGCCGTAATAACCGACCTTATCAAAGGTCTTATGCGTGTTATTGTCAAGAAGGCTGATGAGAACAAGTCTGTTATAATGCCGGGTTATACGCATCTGCAGAGGGCGCAGCCCATAACTTTCGGACATCACCTTATGGCATATGCAATGATGTTTTCAAGGGATGTTACGAGAATAAAAGATGCGGTTGCAAGAATGAACTACTCACCTTTGGGAAGTTGTGCGCTTGCAGGAACAACATATGATACCGATCGCGATATGGTCGCATCAAAACTCGGCTTTGACGGGGTTACACTCAATAGTCTTGACGGTGTATCGGACAGGGATTTCTGTGTTGAACTTATGGCGGCATTCTCAACGCTTATGATGCACCTTTCAAGATTCTCCGAAGAGATAATTCTCTGGTCATCGTGGGAATTTAAGTTTATCGAACTTGACGATTCTTATACGACAGGCTCAAGCATTATGCCTCAGAAAAAGAATCCCGATATGGCTGAACTCGTAAGAGGTAAGACGGGCAGGGTATACGGAGACTTGTTTGCACTGCTCACAACGCTTAAAGGCATTCCGCTTGCATACAACAAGGATATGCAGGAGGATAAAGAGGCGGTATTTGATGCTGTCGACACAGTGAAAAAGTGTCTTGAAGTGTTCACGCCTATGATAGATACGCTTACTGTACGCGCTGACAATATGTTAAAGGCGGCTAAAGAAGGATTTATCAATGCTACAGACCTTGCTGATTATCTTGTGAAAAAAGGTATGCCTTTCAGAAGCGCATACAAGGCGGTAGGTCAGTTAGTTGCCAAATGCATAAATGAAGGATATGTTCTGGACAACCTTCCGTTTGAAGCATTTAAAGAAGTTTCACCTCTTTTTGAAGAAGATCTTTATGAAGATATCAGTCTTGAAACATGCGTGAGCAAGCGTATTTCAAAAGGAGGCACGTGTCCCGATTCGGTGGCAGAGCAGATTAAGTTTATCACGGAGTTTTTGAATGATTAAGATATTTATTGACGGTAAAGAGGGTACAACAGGACTTCGCATCAATGAAAGACTTGAAAAATATGATGATGTGCAGGTTATAACTCTGCCCGAAGAAAAAAGAAAAGATCCTGCTGCAAGAAAACAGGCGCTCAATAGCGCAGATGTTGCATTTCTGTGCCTGCCAGATGCGGCTGCCATAGAATCGGTCAGTCTTGCCCAAAATGAAAATACCGTGATCATAGACACATCTACTGCGCACAGAACGGCAGAAGGTTGGGCATACGGTTTCCCGGAGTTGTCCCAAAGCGCATTTGAGGCAATAAAGAATTCTAAAAGAATCGCGGTTCCCGGTTGCCATGCAAGCGGCTTTATCTCACTTGTCGCACCTATCGTAAAAGCAGGTATTCTTCCGAAAGATGCCCTGCTTACATCTCACTCGATAACGGGTTACAGCGGCGGCGGCAAGAAGATGATTGCAGAGTATGAGGGTGAAAACAGAGATATTCTTCTTGATTCGCCCAGACAGTACGGCATGACTCAGCAGCACAAACATCTGCCCGAGATGAAAGCGGTATGCGGCATTGAAAAAGAACCGATATTCTGTCCCATTGTGTCCGATTTTTACAGTGGTATGACGGTGACGGTTCCGATATTTGCATCACAACTGGCAAAAGGGTATACAGCGGAAGACATTAAAAGTGTCTATAAAGATCTCTATAAAGGTCCTATCGTAAATTATAAAGAAACTGTCGGCGAGGGCGGTTTTGCAGCAGGAAATACGCTGTCGGGTAATGACGGTATGACAGTAGGCGTCAGCGGAAATGAGGAGAGGATACTGCTCGTTTCAAATTTTGACAATCTCGGCAAAGGATCATCGGGTGCGGCTATACAGTGCCTCAACATCGTGCTGGGCAGAGATATGACATACGGTCTTGATATATAAGGAGAAACTATGAAAATAATTGAAGGCGGCATAACTGCGGCGAAAGGCTTTAAAGCGAGCGGTATTCACTGCGGTATACGTAAGAACAAAATAAAAAAAGACCTTGCTTTGATAGTAAGTGAGGTTAAGGCGAATGCGGCGGCGGTCTATACCACAAATCTTGTAAAGGGTGCACCGCTTACAGTGACAAAAAACAATATCAGTGACGGTAAAGCACAGGCAATCATCTGCAACAGCGGTAATGCAAACACCTGCAATGCCAACGGTATTGAGATAGCAAATGATATGTGCGCACTTGTTGAAGAATACGCAGGTATCTCTGCAAAAGACGTGGTCGTTGCTTCAACAGGGGTTATCGGACAGGTTCTTGATATAACACCTATCAGAAACGGTATGAAGGAACTTGTAGACGGACTGTCAAGTGATGGGGCATCTGCCGCAGAAGCAATTATGACAACGGATACTGTTCTCAAGGAAGCGGCAGTAAGTTTTGAAATTGACGGCGTAGAGTGTAAAATAGGCGGCTGTGCCAAGGGAAGCGGAATGATACATCCCAATATGGCAACAATGCTTGTGTTTGTCACAACTGACTGTGCTATAACAAGTGAAATGCTTCAGACTGTGCTGTCAGAAGATGTAAAAACGTCTTTCAATATGGTAAGTGTTGACGGTGACACATCTACAAACGATATGGTGTCAGTTCTTGCAAACGGTCTTGCCGGAAATAAAATTATTGATGCCAAAGGCGAGAACTTTGATATATTCTGCCAAGCACTTGGAAAAGTCACACAAAAACTCTGCAAAATGATTGCGGGGGATGGCGAAGGCGCCACAAAAATGTTAGAATGTAAGGTAAGCGGCGCGGCTAATGAAGAAACGGCAAAGACGGTTGCAAAATCAGTAATATGCTCCTCGCTTTTTAAAGCGGCAATGTTTGGCGCCGATGCCAACTGGGGCAGGGTGCTCTGCGCGATAGGCTACAGCGGCGCAAATGTCGATGTAAATAAGATAGATGTCACATTCAAATCGGCAAAGGGCGAAGTTTTCGTGTGCGAAAACGGCGCAGGTGTTGAGTTTTCGGAAGAGGTTGCAAAGACCGTGCTTCTCGAAAAAGAGATAGTTGTAGACATTGAACTTAAATCGGGCGATGCCACAGCAACAGCTTGGGGCTGCGACTTAACTTATGACTATGTTAAAATAAATGGAGATTACAGAACCTAATTAAAAAATAGAACTTATGGGGTTTGATTCCCCTCGGCTTAAGAGGTGCAATATGGAGATAAACAATACACAAAGGGCAGAAATACTTACACGCGCCATTCCGTACATACAGAAGTACAGCAACAAGATAATTGTTGTGAAATACGGCGGCAACGCTATGATAAATGAAGAACTTAAGGCAGCTGTAATGGGTGACCTTGTACTGCTCAGTTTAGTGGGAATAAAGGTAGTGCTCGTTCACGGCGGCGGTCCCGAAATAAATGAGATGCTCACAAAAATCGGTAAGAAGAGCGAGTTTATCGACGGTCTTCGTGTAACAGATGCAGAAACGATGGATATCGTGCAGATGGTGCTTTCGGGAAAGGTGAACAAGGACCTTGTAAGTCTTATCGAGGCAAACGGCGGCAAGGCTATCGGGCTGAGCGGTGTTGACTCAAGTATGATTGAAGCAAAGAAACTTGACGAAGTACATGGCTATGTAGGTGAAGTGACAAATGTCAATGTCCAGCCTATACTCCATCTTCTTGAAAAAGGTTATATTCCGGTAATTTCTACTGTTGCCTGCGATAAAGAAGGCAATACTTATAATATAAATGCCGACACTGCGGCTGCTGAAATCGCAGGCCATTTAGGTGCAGAATGTCTCATAACAATGACAGATGTCTGCGGCATCCTCACTGATAAGGACGATGAGTCAACACTCATATCAAAACTAAATGTGAGTGAATGTCCCCATCTTATGAGAACAGGTGCCATCTCGGGCGGTATGATACCGAAAATGGAATCCTGCATTGAAGCTATAAGACGTGGTGTGGACAAGGTGTTTGTCATAGACGGAAGAGTGCCGCACTCAATACTTATAGAAATGCTTACAGACGAAGGCATGGGAACCATGCTTGTACAGGGGTAAAGATGAATATTAAAGAGAAAGACAATAAATATATAGTTTCAAGTTACTCCCGTTTTCCCGTCACGCTCGTGTCGGGAGAGGGTGCTCTTGTGTACGATGACTGCGGCAAGGAATATATTGACCTTGGCGCAGGTATTGCCGTTAACACTTTTGGCTATTCTGATAAAAAGTGGGTAGAAGCGGTAACACAGCAGATATCCAAACTGTCACACACATCGAATCTTTATTATACTGAGCCGGGTGCAATGCTCGCAGAAGTTCTCTGTGAAAAGACCGGGTTTAAGAAAGTGTTTTTCTCTAACTCAGGTGCAGAGGCAAACGAGTGTGCGATAAAGGCTGCTCGCAAATATTCACATGATAAATACGGTGACAGAAGATATGCCATAGTAACGCTTGTTAACAGTTTTCACGGCAGGACTGTCACCACGCTTGCCGCTACGGGACAGGATGTTTTCCATAAGGATTTCGATCCATTTACGGGCGGCTTTATCTATGCTGAGGCAAACGATATAGATGATACTCTCGCAAAAATAAAAGAGAACAATGCCTGCGCAGTAATGGTAGAACTCATACAGGGCGAGGGCGGCGTAATGGCGCTTGATAAGGAATATGTATCTGCTCTCTATGACTATTGTCAGCAAAACGATGTGCTTTTCATCTGTGATGAAGTGCAGACCGGTAACGGAAGAAGCGGAAAACTTTATGCTTATATGAATTACGGCATTATGCCTGATATCATTTCGACGGCAAAGGGACTTGGAGGTGGTCTGCCGATAGGGGCAACGCTCTTCGGAGAAAGAGTGGAGGGCACATACACACCGGGAACACATGGATCAACATTCGGCGGCAATCCCGTTTGCTGTGCCGGTGCGCTTTCGGTTATTGAAAGACTTGATGATGCGTTCCTTGAAAGTGTAAAAACAAAATCTAAATACATCTTTGATGCACTTTGCGGTGCAAAAGGTGTAAAAAACGTCAGCGGAATGGGACTTATGATAGGTATTGAAACAGAGCGTCCTGCTGCAGAGGTAATTGCAGAGTGCAGGGAAAAAGGCGTTTTGATTCTCTCGGCAAAGACAAAAGTCAGACTGTTGCCGCCGCTTAACATTGAAGAAAAACAGCTTGAAAAAGCGATAGATATATTGAAAGAGGTGTTTGCAAAATGAAACATTTGCTCAAACTGATGGATCTGTCAGGTGAAGAGATAATAGATATCTTGAATCTTGCAGACCAGCTCAAATATGAAAAGAAACACGGTATAGAGCATCATCTGCTCAAAGGAAAAACTCTGGGTATGATTTTTCGCAAATCATCGACAAGGACGAGAGTATCATTTGAAGTTGGTATGTTCGACCTCGGCGGAAGCGCACTGTTCTTAAGTTCAAATGACCTGCAGATAGGCAGGGGAGAGCCTGCAGAAGATACTGCAAGAGTGCTTTCACGATACCTTGACGGTATTATGATAAGAACTTTTGACCAGAAAGAAGTGGAGACACTTGCTTCTATGGGTTCTATTCCGATAGTAAACGGTCTTACCGATTACTGCCATCCCTGTCAGGTGCTTGCCGATCTTATGACCATTCGTGAACACAAGGGTTCCATTGCAGGACATAAACTCTGTTTTATTGGCGACGGAAACAATATGGCAAACTCACTCATCGTAGGCGGCATCAAAACAGGAATGAAGGTTGCAGTTGCCTGCCCCAAAGATCATCAGCCTGATGCCCAGATAATGAAGTGGGCAAAGGAGAACGGCGACTTCTTATGTACAGACGATCTCAAAGAAGCGGCTAAAGATGCAGATGTAATATATACTGACGTATGGGCATCTATGGGTCAGGAGGGTGAAGCAGAGCAGCGCAAAAAAGAATTTGCAGGGTATCAGGTAAATGACGAACTTATGAGCGTTGCACATAAAGATTGTATGGTGCTTCATTGTCTGCCTGCGCACAGAGGCGAAGAGATAACCGCGGAAGTTTTTGAAGCACATGCAGACGAGATATTTGACGAGGCAGAAAACAGACTTCATGCGCAGAAGGCTGTTCTCGTAAAGTGTATGGGGGCAAATAAATGAAGAAAGCGTATTTAGTACTTGAAAACGAAATGGTCTTTGAGGGTTACCGCATAGGCTCGGATAGAGATAGCGTAGGTGAACTTGTATTCAACACAGGTGTTGTGGGATACATTGAAACGCTGACAGATGCGAGTTATTACGGACAGATAGTAATGCACACATTTCCTCTCATAGGAAATTACGGCATAATCGAAGAGGATTTTGAGGGTAAACCTGCTCTTTTTGGTTATGTTGTGCGTGAACTATGTGAAACCCCCTCAAATTTCAGAGCACAGTATACTGTCGAAAAGTTCTTAAAAGACAATGACATTCCCGGTATTTGCGGCGTTGATACACGCGCGCTCACAAGAATCATCAGAGAAAACGGCGTAATGAATGCAAAGATATGCTCTGAGATCCCCAAAGATTTGACGGATATTAAGACGTTCTCGATAAAAAATGCCGTGTCATCAGTAAGCCGAACAGAAAAGGAAACGGTTCCTGCCAAGGACGAGAAGAAGTACAGCGTTGCACTTCTTGACTACGGTGAAAAGACAAATATTGTCAGAGAACTTGTCAGCCGAGGTTGTGAAGTGTGTGTATATCCTCACGTCACAAAGGCAGAAGAAATACTTTCCGGCAATCATGACGGGGTAATGCTGTCAAACGGTCCGGGAGATCCGAGTGAGAATACTTTTGAAATCGAACAGATATCAAAACTCTGCGGAAAAGTACCCATGTTCGGAATATGTCTCGGACATCAGCTCCTTGCACTTGCAAACGGCGGAAAGACGGTAAAACTCAAATACGGTCACAGAGGCGGCAATCAGCCTGTAAGCGATCTGATGGGAACAAGGACTTATATTACAAGTCAGAACCACGGTTATGCAGTAGAGGCTTCATCGCTTGAAGGTAAGGCAAAGGGGACATATGAAAATGCCAATGACGGTACTTGCGAAGGTCTTGAATACGAAGGTATGAAAGCGTTTTCACTGCAGTTTCATCCTGAGGCTGCCGCAGGTCCACATGACACAGGATTTTTGTTTGATAAATTTATTAAACTGATGGGAGGCGAGAACTGATGCCAAGAGATAAGTCAATAAAAAAAGTAATGGTAATAGGTTCCGGTCCTATAGCTATCGGTCAGGCGGCTGAGTTTGACTATGCAGGCGCACAGGCGTGCCGCGTTCTTAAGGAAGCGGGTGTCAATGTTGTCCTTGTTAACTCGAATCCTGCCACAATAATGACAGATAAGGCGCTCGCTGATGAGATATATCTTGAACCCCTTACAACAGAGACCGTAAAGAGAATAATCAAAAAAGAAAGACCCGATTCACTTCTTGCAGGTCTTGGCGGACAGACAGGTCTTACCATTGCAATGCAACTTTCGAAAGAGGGCTTCCTTGACAGATGGGGTGTCCGCCTTCTCGGTACAAATGCCCAGGCAATAGATAGGGCAGAGGACAGAGAACTTTTTAAAGAGACGATGGAGAAGATAGGTCAGCCTATTATTCCTTCGGATATAGCAAACGATGTTGAAACTGCAGTAGAAGTTGCAAACAAAATCGGCGGCTATCCCGTTATTATCCGCCCTGCGTTTACGCTGGGCGGTGCAGGCGGGGGCGTTGCTTACAATGAAGAAGAACTTCGCACGATTGCGAGAAACGGTCTTGACCTTTCACCCATAACACAGGTACTTGTTGAGAGGTATATTTACGGCTGGAAAGAGATAGAGTTTGAAACTATGCGTGATAGCGCAGGCAATGCGATAACTGTGTGCAGTATGGAAAACTTTGATCCTGTCGGAATTCACACGGGTGACAGTATAGTTGTTGCTCCCGCACTCACTCTTTCTAATAAAGAGTATCAGATGCTCAGAAGCGCAGCGCTCAGCATCGTTTCTGAACTTGGTATCGTCGGCGGCTGTAACTGTCAGTTTGCGCTCAATCCAAACAGTTTTGAGTATGCGGTAATCGAAGTTAACCCCAGAGTATCGCGCTCATCCGCGCTTGCAAGTAAGGCAACGGGCTATCCGATAGCAAAGATAACAAGTAAACTTGCACTTGGCTACACGCTTGATGAAATCAAAAATGATATAACAGGCAAGACCTGCGCTTGTTTTGAGCCGACTGTTGACTATGTGGTAGTAAAACTGCCTAAATGGCCGTTTGATAAGTTTGCAGGTTCAAGCAGAAAACTCGGTACGGCGATGAAGGCAACAGGTGAAGTTATGTCGATAGCGCCCTCATTTGAAATGGCTATTATGAAAGCCGTCAGAGGTGCAGAGATATCACTTGATACCCTCAATGCAAAACCGCTTACGGATGAGCCTGTCCGCGAAAGACTCAAAAGACTTGATGACCGCAGACTCTTTACGGTTTTTGAGGCTATTAAAGCAGGCGTTTCTGCTGATGAGATATTTGAAATAACAAAGATAGACCGCTGGTTTATAAACAAACTTAAGAATCTTGCAGATTATGAGGCTCAAATTGCTGGCGGTCTTGATGAAGAACTTTATCTCAAGGGCAAGAAGTACGGATATAACGATGATACATTAAAACGTCTTTCGGGTATGGACACACTTCCTGCATCAAGAGATGCCGTTTATAAAATGGTTGACACCTGCGGCGCTGAGTTTGATGCTCAAACACCGTATTTCTATTCCACATATGATGATGAGTGTGAATCACGCTCGTTTGAGAGAAGCGGTAAGCCCAAGATAATAGTTCTCGGTTCAGGTCCTATTCGCATAGGACAGGGTATTGAGTTTGACTATTCGTCTGTACACTGTGTATGGACACTTAAAGAACTCGGCTACGATGTTGTTATTATCAACAACAACCCCGAAACTGTATCTACTGACTACGATACTGCTGACAGACTTTATTTTGAACCCCTTTCACCCGAAGATGTTATGAATGTCATCAAGGTAGAAGAACCTATAGGTGTCGTTGTCGCCTTTGGTGGACAGACGGCTATTAAACTCACAAAATTCCTTGATGATAACGGAATTGCAATTCTCGGCACATCTGCTGACGGTATTGATACGGCAGAGGACAGAGAGCGCTTTGATGCACTTTTGGAAGAAATTGCAATCAAGCGTCCTTCAGGTATGGGCGTATCATCATTGGATGAGGCACTTGTTGCGGCAGAAAAACTCGGCTATCCCGTACTGCTTCGTCCGTCATACGTTATAGGCGGTCAGAATATGATGATCGTTCATAACGAGGCTGAGGCAAGACGTTATATGGAACGTATTATCACAACAGGTATTGAAAGTTCGGTGCTTGTTGACAAGTATATGATGGGTACGGAACTTGAAGTCGATGTAATTTCCGACGGTAAGGATGTTCTCATTCCCGGTATCATGCAGCACATTGAACGTGCAGGTATCCACAGCGGTGACTCTATTGCTGTATATCCGCCCTATGATATCAATGATAAGATGCTTGCAACGGTCGTTGAATGTTCTGAAAAACTTGCACTTTCGCTCGGAACAAAAGGCCTTGTAAATATTCAGTATCTTATCTACCATAACGAACTCTATGTTATCGAAGTAAATCCCAGAGCGTCGAGAACAGTTCCTTATATAAGTAAGGTTACAGGCGTGCCGATGGTTGATCTTGCTTCAAAGGTAATGACGGGCAGTTCACTTGTAGAACTTGGTTACGGTACAGGTCTTTATAAAATACCGCCTTACTTTACGGTAAAAGTGCCTGTATTCTCATTTGAGAAACTCAACGATGTAAATTCAACACTCGGCCCCGAGATGAAGTCTACAGGCGAAGTTCTCGGAATAGGTAAGACGCTAACAGAAGCGCTATTCAAGGGACTTACTGCCGCAGGATACAATCTCAAAAACCCCTCACACTGCGATGAGATCGGCGTACTTGTCAGTGTTGATGAACATGAATATCTTGAAATCGTAGGTCTTGCTAAGAAACTTGATGACCTTGGAATGAAAATATATGCGACATCGGGCACAGCAAAGGCGATAGAGGGACTGGGAATAGATGTTATCACGGTCGATAATATTAAAGACAGCAATGAAATATATGACCTTCTTGAAAGTGATAAGATAAGTTATATAGTATACACAGGCGCTATGTATGACTCTACTATGGACGATTATATAGAATTGCACAGACGTGCGGTAAATCTCTCAATTCCGTGTATGACTGCGCTTGATACAGCAAATGCATTTGCTGATGTAGTTGCAAGCCGTTTCACTCAGAAGAATACGGAACTTGTTGACATCAACAATATGAGAACAAAGCGCGGTAAACTCAAATTTGCCAAGATGCAAGGTACGGGTGATGACTATATCTTTATAGAAAACTTTGACGGTATGATAACTTGCCCCGAATCACTTTGTGTAAGTTTCTGTGACAGACATTACGGTATCGGCGCAGACGGCATCGTGCTTATGGAACATTCGGATATCGCCGATGTTAAGATGCGCATATTCAACAGAGACGGTAGTGAAGGCAGAATGGCAGGTAACAGTATCCGTTGTCTTGCAAAGTATGTAATAGATCACGGCATTGTAAAGAACCGTCATTTGAGTGTTGAAACAAACGCGGGTATAAAGAATCTCAAATGCTACAGTATGAATGAAAGAGTCAAGACTGTTAGTGTTGATATGGGCAAACCGGAATTCTCGGCATCCGAGATACCTTTTGCTATAGAAGGCGACAAGTTTATGGACTATGAGATAACTGTTGCCGACGAGAATTACAGAGTAAACCTCGTTTCAATGGGCAATCCCCATGCGGTAGTATTCTGTTCGAATGTAAATGCGGTTGATCTTGATACTATAGGTGCGGCATTTGAAGAATCAAAACTTTTCCCCAAACAAGTCAATCTCACATTTGCGCGTGTTGTAAATCAGAACACTATTAAAATGAGAACTTTTGAGCGCGGCAACGGTGAAACACTTGCCTGCGGTACAGGCGCCTGTGCGGCAGTGGTATCTGCTGTTGAAAACGGCTTCTGCAAGAAGGGTAATGACATAACTGTTAAAGTGCCCGGTGGTGATCTGCTTGTAAATTATACTGATGAGAAGATAGTTCTCACAGGTAATGCAGAACTTGTTTACGAAGGCGAAACCGAATTTTAAAGAAAAAAAGCACCAACTTAAAGTTGGTGCTTTTTCTTGTGAAAAATGAGTCTTTTTACGCTTTACCTGCACAACCGAGAACAGTTTCGATCTTGTGTGAAACAACTTCTTCGATAAGCGTTCTTGCGGGTGTGAGATACTTTCTGGGATCGAAATCCTTGGGATTGTCGCTGAAATGCTTTCTGAGTGCTGCTGTCATTGCGATTCTAATGTCAGAGTCAACATTGATCTTACATACAGCCATAGATGAAGCCTGGCGAAGCATATCTTCGGGAATACCGATAGCGTCGGGCATTTCACCGCCATATTCGTTGATCATCTTGATGTGATCCTGGTTAACGGATGATGCACCGTGAAGAACGATCGGGAAACCGGGAAGTTTTTCCTGGATCTCAGCAAGAATGTCAAATCTGAGTTGGGGCTTCTGACCGGGCTTGAACTTGTAAGCGCCGTGGCTTGTGCCGATTGCTATTGCAAGAGAGTCAACGCCTGTCTTTGTAACAAAGTCATAAACTTGCTCGGGCTTTGTGTAAGAAGCATCTTCTTCGGAAACGTTTACATCATCTTCAACGCCTGCGAGCTGACCGAGTTCGCCTTCAACAACTACGCCGTGAGCGTGAGCGTATTCAACGACCTTCTTTGTCACTTCGATGTTCTGCTCGTAGGGGAGGCTTGAACCGTCGATCATAACTGAAGTAAAGCATGCATCGATACATGCCTTGCATGTTTCGAAATCCGGACCGTGGTCAAGGTGAAGAGCAATCGGAAGACCTGTTTCTTCAACTGCAGCGTTTACCATTGCTTTAAGATAAACGGGAGCAGCGTACTTGATAGCGCCGTGTGAGCACTGAAGAATAACGGGAGCATTGAGTTTCTTGGCAGCTCTTGTGATTCCCTGAATGATCTCCATGTTGTTTACGTTGAAAGCACCGATAGCGTAACCGCCCTCATAAGCCTTCTGGAACATTTCTTTTGTTGTTACTAATGGCATTTGTTTGCACTCCTTAATATTTAATTACATTGGTTATATTATAGAATAAATAATTAGAATAGTAAATAGACAATTTAAATAATTTTTTTGCTTCTTGCATAGTAAAACAGATATTGTTGTGCAATACCTGCTGTATCACCGAATATTTCGGGGTTAAAATCATCTCCGTAAAAGTGTTCTACTGTCTTTCGTATCCATACATCTATCGGAAAAGCGGACAGATGACCGCCGCCGAAAAGCAGAACGCAGTTTGCAACTTTTTCGCCCACACCTTTGATGTGCATAAGTTGTGCTTTCGCATCGTCATAACTGAGTGTTTTTAAACTTTCAAGGTCTATCTCGCCGCTGCATACTTTGTCTACCGCATCAACTATATATTTTGCTCTAAAACCGCAGCGAAGCGGAGAAAGGTCATCAATAGTTACTCCTTTTAGATCGTCGGGGGTGGGGAAGGCGTAGCCACCGTCAATTTTCTTACCAAACCCCTCACATAATCTTTCGATAATTCCTTTGATTCTTGGTATATTGTTGTTTTGCGAAATTATAAAACTTATAAGTGCCTCAAAAATATCCTGCTTGAGTATTCGTATGCCGCCGCCGTATTTGCAGGCTTCTGAAATATGAATATCACCGAGATTCATGTAAGATTCTTTGATTTTGCCGTAATCACGCTCAAGGTCGAAAAAGTCAATGATTTCCTTATCGTCATCACAATCAAATACAGTCAGTGTACCATTGTTATAGGACAGTTTTCTGCATTTGTCCCTGTAAAATACGGTGAATATACCGTCATTTTCGGTGTATCTGAAAAACTGACCGCATTCAAGAGTCTGCAGTAAATCAAAGTCTTTAAGTTCTGTATATATAAGGTTTTTGCCATGTTTGGATATTTTCATTGTTTAAACCCTCCGAATGTATTATACTGTATTCGGTGATGATATGAAAGAGACAATTTATACAATTCCCGTAAATGAGGCATTTGACGAAAAATGCGGATGCCCGATTTGCAGGATGTACAAAACACTTGAAAATATTGAAATAGAAAGGATATCAGGCGCCGCAATGATGGAGCCTGATGTCCGTATGGAGACCAATAAAAGCGGTTTTTGCAAAACACATTTTGCAAAACTCTGCGAGGTAGGGAAGGCGTTGCCGACAGCGCTTATGCTCGAAAGCCATCTTGATTATCTGATGAAAAATTTTGAGTATATTCCGCCTAAAAGAAAAATAAATATGATGTCATCAAAACTGCATATGCTGAACACCGACTGCTATGTATGCGCAAGGATAAAAAGATTTTTCTCATTTGAGATAGATGCGCTCTTTTTGTTGCTCAAGGAAGAAGATTTTAAAAAGAAATTTGATGAGGCGGAGTACTTCTGTTTACCGCATCTCGAATTGCTTGTAAAATATGCACCTTCCTATTTAAATAAAAAGGAAGGTGAGGAGTTTTTGAAAAAACTCCTCGAAAAAGAAAAGGCGTATTTTGAAAAACTCTACACAGATGTGGGTGACTTCTGTAAAACCTTCGACCACAGATTTTCCGAAAGCGACTTCCCCAATTCCAAAGGCAGCACCGCCCGCGCCATAACTGCAATAACCGGTGAATAGAACCGAAAGGGGAGAATTATCAATGAAAAGAAGCGAAAGAATGGAAGTTATCAATAATGCTGTTGCACATAAGGAACTTTGTCGGGTTGGTTACAGATATAATGACTATTTTAAATATTTGTTTCCTTTGATGACGAGTGAAAAACTATTTCTGGCATCAAGAGAATCTGATTTCGCTTTTGGAGGATATCACATTGGTAAATTCTCAAATATAGATGTAGTTGACTCAAGAACAGACGGTGATAAACTTTTTGATATTATAAAGGCAGAAGGTCTGCCTAAATATTTCAACGTCCCTGATGTTGACGTAACTGACTGGAAAACTGTTTTTGAATCCCTACAGAAAAGGAATGGTTATATCATAGTAAAGTGCGAATGGGATTACGATACGGAATATTGTTTTATCATTGGTAAGATAATTAAAGTTACATCACGAAAGGTTGTAATGAAGAATTTTACAAGTGATGGAGTGTGGGAAGAAGAATTGTATCATATCCCATACGGAAAAATAACCACAGTTGAATTTGATGGTCAATATTGTAACGTGTTTTCAAAATACATATGATTTTTTGAACCTGACTTGACACGAGTACGAATGGTGTTGAAAGGAGAGGTATAATGTTATCTTTTGTATTTTATGCCTTTACATGTAAGAAAATTGAGAAAATTGTAAAGCCTCTTGGATTCAAAAGATATAATAGATTTTTTTACAGGATTACTGACTAAGGCGTAGTTCAGCAATTTTGTCTTTTATGTTTGCATGGTAAATTTACAATTCGCTTTACATTAAATTCGATTTTCTGTGATAATGACAAGACTAAAGAGGGTTCTGAAATATACCAAATTATTGACGGAACAAATAGTTGGATTGGTGAAAACTTTGATATGAGTGTAATAAATGGGGTGACCGTTTATACTTATAAACAGATTTCATACACATATGCAGTCGAAATGTGCAAAAATATTTTGAATGAAGTTTTGATACCATATTTTGAAAAAACAAAAGACATAAAAAATGCACATAACTTTATGCTAAAAATGATAGCCTGGTTAAAAAAGGTACGAAAGATTTTGATACCAGAGAAATTGGTTTTTATTTATCAGAAGAAAACTATGACAAAGCAAAAGAAGTTTTAGAGTATGCAATAGAAAACAAAGATAAATGGAACAAAAGATGGTGGGAAGAAAAAGAAACTGAGTATCAGAAATTGTATGATGCAATTAAAAATAATGATATGAATTATATTCAAGAGTATAAAAAAGACAAAAAGAAAAAAACTTACTCTGAATTTAGAGTTTAGGTTCGTGTCAAGTCTATAAAATTTAAAACATTAGTTTGCCGATTTATAATATTTACATATACTATCGGGAACTCGAAAATCCGGTATGCCTGCAGGTTCTTATGGAAAATGTTTAAGGAAAACTGTAGGGGCGATTCACGAATAGCCCGAATAATAGGGAAAAATAGAAGGTCCTATTATTCATTGTTCTCCTGTCTTGACACGGACTTTGTCGAATTTTGTGAAAGGAAGTACAAAATATGAAGAAAAAAGGTTTTATAATTACAATTTCAGTTTTACTGATTCTCGTTATTGTGAGTTTGATTACTAAATATATTGATACAGCAAATGTATCAACTGGTCATGAACCTGAGTGCTGTCTAAAAATCGTTAGCCAAGATGGGAATAAAGTTACATATTGGGGACTTGGATATAAAGTAGTGAGATATGTTGGTGTGTCTCAGGATGAGCCATATAAAAACAATATTGGTGTAAAAATGGGCAGTTGGTTTATGAAATATGAAAACCCGACAGATTTAGCTTTAGATGTTAAGTCTTTTGGAACAGATAATACATTCCAAATTGTAGAAAAAGCAGATGTTGACTTTATCGCTAATTTGCTTGAAAACTCTAAATACGTAAACGAGCCTTGTGATGGTATTGCAGACTATGCAATTACCTACGACAATTACACATACGATATTCTTATCAGTTGTTGTGAGGTAAAAAGAGGAAATAAGCAAGCAAAAATAAGCGATAAAGACATGCAAGAAGTTGAAAGAATCCTTGTAATTGCAGCTGATAAAAGCCATAACAAAACAAATATAAGTGATTTAATGTTGGAAGAACCTCCTGCATTAACAGTAGTTTGTTGTAAAGAAAGTGTCGAAGCATTAAGAGGGACGAGTTCTTGGCAGTATGAAAATGCTGATGGCACATCAAAGGCTATCGAGAGCGACAGTATGCACCCGTTACAAGCAAAAAAATATATGACACCTCTTAAAATCACTTATACACAATATTCATCTGTTGATCCACTTAAAGCATATTTACAATGGGATGTAGCTCCTGATTGGGTGGTTGTACGTTATTGGAGTGAGGAATCTTGGGGAGAAATTGTTGCAGAAAGTGAAATGGTTCCTGTATTGATGATGGACTCTGATACTGATATTGGAGCGATATCCTCAATGGAACTACAAGATGGCAATTACATTTATGAGGTGATTGCTGATTGGAATAGTTATGATAAATTCTCCGGTAAAGCTCATTATAGTTTTTATACTGAAAAAATAGATCTAAAAATAGATATGGAGAGTATGAAACCTATCGCTCAATCTGAACAGTAGTAAGAATCAGTAATTCCGAAGTAAAAAACAGACACTCAACGAGTGTCTGTTTTTCATTTTATTGTTTTCATTCTGCACGAAAGGGACATAAGGCTGTCGCCGAGATGAACATTCTCCACAGGGATATCCTTGTTTTCAAGGACTATGTAACCGGAGGAGAAGTTCCAGAAACCTTTGATGCCAAGTTTTTCAAGCTTGGCAGCTGTTTCGGGAGCAACTTCTCTGGGAAGGGCAAGAAATGCCGCTTCGGGTTTGTTTTCAAGACAGAACTCTTCAAGTTCTGATATATCTTTTACTGTATGGTCGCCAACAACCGTGCCGACAACATTAGGCGCGTTGTCGAATATTCCTATTAGGTCAAAACCGCGTTTTGTAAATGTGATTCTGTTTACAAGAGCACGTCCCATTTTTCCGCAACCTATGAGAATGGATTTGTATTTGTTGTTGATACCGAGAATATTTGCAATCTCTTCAAGCAGGTAATCCACACGGTAACCGTATCCCTGCTGACCGAACCCGCCAAAACAGTTAAGATCCTGCCTTATCTGTGAAGCAGTAAGATTCATTCTCTCAGCAAGTTCTTTGGAAGAAATTTTTGCAACGCCTTCCTCCTGAAGATCACCTAAATATCTGTAATATCTCGGAAGACGGTTTATGACCGCCGTTGATATTTTCTGATTCATGTTTACCCGCCTTTCAATAAGGCTATTTTACATCATAAAATAAGGTATGTCAATTGATTGAAATATCAAAAATCTGTCGAGCCTCATTATTGTCTTCGCTGTTAACGAGCATTACATATCTGCCTTTTGTAAGAATAACACTTCCTGTGATTTTTCTGTCCTCATATTTTGAATCAATATACTCTAAACCCTGTTTAAGAGTGTCTACATCTTTGTCATCTCTTGCTTCGAGTATTATAAGGAGTTCAAATTCTTCTTCCGCAGGGACATTTATGCTGTGGTCTGCAAGCATTTCTCTTTTGATGCCGCTGCCATCTAAGAATTCGTTGATAGAGTTATCGTCAACAAGTGCCACAGAATCAATATCCGTTTCGTCAAGGATTTTCTCGGAAAGTGAGCGCATATTCATACTTGCCTTTAGTTTTTTGTCGGGACCGCAACCGATAAGAGATAGCAGGCAAGTGATGAAAAAAATGGAAATAATTAAATTTTTCTTCATTATTATATATAGCACCTCCAAAAATATTGTTTGCAAAAGAGGGTAAAATTACACTATCTTGTAGTGTAAAAAAATCAAACAAAAAATACCGTCAAAAAATTTAAAAAAATGTAAAAAAAGTGTTGACATAGCAATATTGAAGTGGTATTATGAATAAGCCTCATCTAAACAGATGCGGTGTGCCAAACTAAAAAGGCGGAAAAGAAAAGGAAAAAAAGTACTTGACAAGAGCCGAGAAGTTTGGTAGAATAATAAAGCTGTCCCTCAAGAGAGGGATAGAGACTGTACCTTGAAAATTAAACAACGAACTTTAAGAAAAGACCCTTGGAA
>JAZQEF010000006.1:0-32541 GCA_045538835.1 Feifaniaceae bacterium
GGAATTCGGAATGCGTAATTCGGAATTAAGGTAGATTTTTGATAAAATCAAAAATCAATGAAATTATTACTTTTATAATTTAGAATCTCCCACATCATTTTTGCACCTGTGCAAAAACCTTCAGTAAAGAATTCTCTTTCGGATATAACATTAAGAGCAATATTGTCATCTGTTATTTTTTCACATAATTGTTTTTCCTTATCATTTAATGATTCTTTTAATTCATTGATGTGTTCTATTAGTTGATTGCTCAGTTTCTGATATTCACTTCCTTTCTTAACATACTTTTCCGACGGTTTTATTTCTCCGTAATATAAATCTTTAAGTATTGACATATTTCTTCCTCCTAAATATACCATTATCATAACATATTAACTTGATTAAAATATGGTTAAATTGACCTATTGTGAGGTTTAACATAAAAAGAGACGCCCTTCGCGTCTCTTTTTTCTGTTCAATGAAACTTTGTGACGAAGTTTCCACCATAATTCCGAATTCCGCATTCCGAATTCCGAATTAAACTTTTACCGTCACCGCCACCACGCTCATATCATCGTGGGCGACCTGAGCGAG
This sequence comes from Feifaniaceae bacterium, assembly GCA_045538835.1. Lineage (GTDB taxonomy): Bacteria > Bacillota > Clostridia > Oscillospirales > Feifaniaceae > RGIG6165. The sequence goes on from JAZQEF010000006.1 coordinate 574, forward strand.
TGAGGATATCACGTGCTCGGGCAAGTCCTGCGACCGCTCACAGTTTTCAGCAATGCCCGTAATTACGGCGCAGTTTTCATCGGAATCGGTCACACCGTCGGAGAATAAAAGTAGGGTGTCGCCGTCCTTTAAATGAAGGGTTGTCTTTTCAGTCTTACCGCCCTCGATACCGAGCGGTAGCGTACTGCCCGACAGACCGAAAAACTTGTTTTTCCTGCGCAGGAGCGAGGGTGCGGCACCCGCTTTGATAAGCTGGGCTTCAAGCGTCTGCAAGTCGATTATAAGCATATCGGCGGCGACAAACCAGTCGCCCTCGGCAAAGCCGAGCATATCCCCGACTAACAGAAGCGCCGTCTCGGGCGAAATGCCGCTTGCCACGAGTTTCTTTACCGCATCGCAGACAAATGCGCTGTAACGCCTCGCCTCCTCGCCGCTGCCCATTCCGTCGGAGAGCAGGACTATCTGTCTGCCCCGATCGCAGAAAACACTTACACTGTCGCCCGATACGCTTTCTCCGCCCTTTGTCTTTGACGCTTCATTTACTATTATTTTGGCACGCGGCTCTTTTATTTCGGACGGCGCGCCAAGATCACGCAGAATTGCGGCGGCAAGCACCGACGGCATATGCACCTTTTTTGTCAGATTGCTTCGGTATGCCTCATTCAGAGCGTCGCATATCTCCTCGCCTTTGATACAGCCGTACAGCCTGCCCGACAGTAAAGAGGGTGTCATGGCAGTACCGTTTTTCAAATGCTTTGCCGCTTTGACTATACTTTCGGTCGTGTCGGAAAATTCGCTTATCCAGCACTCATCACGACGGGAACAGGCTATACAGATGTTGTCGCAGATATTGTCACACAAAGCCGACACGTCGGTCTCACCGCCGGGTGTGACACCCGAGCAGATACCCTCAAATTCGCTTTGCAGGGAAAGTATCGTGTCTGCCGCTTCATCAAGACCGCCGATTATTTTTACGCTTTTCTTACGCTCGGGCAGAGCAAGACTTATGAGGTATGCGATTATACATTCGATAATTCTGTAAATCGCAGTATTCGGATTACCCGCCGCAAGCGTAAAGGAGAGCACCCCGAAAAACAGCGCCTTGGATAAAGCCCTGCTCTTTTTCTGTACAAAATGGCAGAGGGCGCACAAAATCGGCATCACGGCGCAGAGGGCAAAGCCTGTCCAAAAGGACATAAGAAGTCCGCAGACGGCGCCTGAGAGCACCGAAAAAGACATATCGTCACATATGCCGTATGATGCCCCTGCAAGCAGGACCACAAGCGCTATAGATATACCCAAAAAGTCGTTTATAAGAAGCGCAAGCACAATGTATGTATATATTAAAATTTGGGAAACTTTTTTAAATTTAGTCCCGTTTCTATACTCGACGATAGCCGCCGCCGTCACACCTGCCAGCAGAGCAAGAAAAAACGCTTTGAACAGATCAAGCGTACCGCCGAATCTGGGCAATGATGCAATGCCTGCCACCATTACCGAAGCAAATGCAACAAGCGGAGCATACACTCTGCTTTTTGACACGGTGCCGTCAAGGGCAATGCGTATGCCTATCGTTATAAGACAGCAGCAGAACATATTGAGACTGTCATACAGCGTACCGAGTGAGAGCAGTCCTAAAAGCGCCCCGAGCATACCCGAAATTCCCGTTATATCAAAAGAAAATGCCGCGCAGATTGCGGCACCTGCAGGCAAAGTCATTTTAAATGCCGTAATTCTTGAGCATAAAAAGCACCCTATAAAGAGGGCGCCGTATTTCATCATATTTTGTCTTACAATTTTCACGTCCATACACCTCGCCAATTCATTGTACAGAAACGAAATTCATAAAACAGTCGTATATTGGCGTAGGTTTACATAATTTGTATGACATTATTTTGCTTTTTCTTTCAGAATAATATATAATAGGGACAAATCACACAATTTGCGAGGACAATATGAAAGAATACACAAAAGTAACAATTAAAACCACAAGTGAGGCTGCCGATGCGCTGTGCGCCCTTTTGGGGGACCTCGGCATAGGCGGCTTTGTCATAGAGGACAGGACTGACTTTATGGATTTTGTCGAAAACTGTCGGGACAAGTACGACTATATTGACGAAGATCTGTTAAACAAGCCGTCAGATACGCCGCAGATAAGTTTTTATCTTGAAACGGGAGAGAGCCGTGAGGTGCTTTCATCTGTAAAAGCACTGCTGGCAGGTCTTGACGATAAAGAATTTTTCGGCAGTCTTGAACTCTCCTGCGAGAGTGTAAACGACGAGGACTGGGCAGAGACCTGGAAGCGATTCTTCCACCCCACCGAGATAGGTGAAAAGATACTTGTCGTACCCGAGTGGGAGGAGTGTCCCGATACCGACCGCATAAAATTCACCGTAAATCCGGGAATGGTATTCGGCACAGGCACACACGAATCGACGCAACTTTGCCTTGAAGCGGCAGAAAAGATCGTGCGTGAGGGCGACAGTGTGCTCGATCTCGGATGCGGCAGCGGCATTCTCGCAATCATTTCCATGTTGCTCGGCGCTGAGAGGGCGCTTGCCGTTGACATTGACCGTGCCTCATACGAAACATCGCTTCAAAACGCCACAATAAACGGCGTACACAGAAATTTTAATGTAAAAATCGGTGACGCCACCGACAAAGAGTTTCGCTGCACACTCGGCAAGGACTACAATGTGGTATTTGCAAACATAGTATCGGGCGTCATAATCGCGCTTGCGCCGTATATAAAGGACTTTCTTGCCGACGACGGCACCTTCATAACAAGCGGCATAATAGACGAGCGAAAGGACGAAGTGCTGAGCGCTCTTGAAAAAGAGGGACTAAAACTCATCACCGCCTACAACCGCAAAGGCTGGAACGCCCTGATATTAAAAAAAGCGCAATAAGCGCTTTTTTTAATATCAATTCGGAATGCGGAATTCGTAATTCGGAATTATGGAAGAAACTTCTTTGGAAGTTTCTTTATTATACAATTTTGCTGTTTTCTATTGCGTAATCCAATAAAATGTTGATTAGTTCGTTTCTTGAACGGTTTGTTTCTTTTGATAAACTATTTAACTTATTTACAGTTTCGTCTTTTATTCTAACAGAAAATGTTTTGTAACCATCATCGCCTTTTTGTTTTCTTTTATTTATAATGAGTTTATCGTTCATAACATCCCACCTCACATATATTATATGTTGACATAGGTTACTTTAATATGTTAGGATTTATAACATAATACTTAACACATATAATAAGCTTTTGAGGTGTCAAAATGTCGTTGATAAAAGATTCTGACAGAAGAAGAACATACTACGAATTAGATAAAATTATAGTCGAAAACAAAGATAAACTTTTTGAAATATTGTCTGATGAACAAAAAGAATACTATTATTCAATTACACATTCTATAGTAGAACAGTGTAATATACTAATGGAAGAATATTATGAAGAGGGTTTTATTTTAGCCAGTAAAATGATGGAAAGACTCTTAGCAGACGAAAAAAAAGAAACTTCGCAGAAGTTTCTTCCATAATTCGGGAAAAGGAGGAACAAGGGAGCAGGTGAAGTGTTTTGCGGATAGCAAAAACGAAACTTTGCGGACTTTGTGACGACGCAATTCCGCATTCCGAATTAAAAAAGATAGTCCGCAGGGACTATCTTTTTTCAAGCAGTGCTTTTATCTTTTCAATAGGATCGATTATCTTGCTTACCGACATATCGTGGTTGAGTGCAGCAATGATGTATGAGATGTACTTTGAGCAGTCAACCTCGATGAACCATTCTCTTGTCAGAAGTTCGGGCGTTCTGTATGTTAAGTTCGTGCCGAACACGCCCGTGATAGTACCCTCTTTGAATGCCTGGTCAAACTTGTCAAGACCGCTTGTGAATATTGAATATGTTGCATAGCAGAATACGTTTCTCGCACCCTCAGCCTTGAGTTTGTATGCAATGTCGAGCATCGAGTCGCCCGAAGCGATGATATCGTCTGCAATGAACACGTCGCGACCCTTAACGGATTCGCCGAGGTATTCGTGAGCAACGATGGGATTTCTGCCGTTTACGAGTTTAGAATAGTCACGGCGCTTGTAGAACATACCTAAGTTAACGCCGAGAACCGATGAATAGTAAAGATTTCTCGCCATAGCGCCTTCGTCAGGGCTTACGCAGAGGAAGTTCTCCTTTGTGGGCCTCATTTCGGGGAAGCGGCGGAACATAGCCTTGAGCACCTGATAGGTGGGCATAACATTGTCAACGCCGAGAAGCGGAACAGCATTTACGACACGGGGGTCGTGCGCATCAAAAGTCACGATGTTGTCAACGCCCATCGACTGAAGTTCCTGAAGTGCTGCGGCGCAGTCAAGCGACTCTCTGTAGGCACGTCTATGCTGTCTGCCGCCGTAGAGCTGGGGCATGATAACGCTGATTCTGTGCGCCTTACCGCTCATAGCCTGGATAATGCGCTTAAGATCCATATAATGATCGTCCGGCGACATATGATTTTCGATACCGAACATTTTGTATGTGTTGCTGTAGTTGCCTATATCAGTGACAATATATATATCGTCGCCCCTGACGCTTTCTCTGACTAAGCCCTTACCGTCACCCGACTGAAATCTGGGACAGTCAGACGGAATTATAAATGACTTATCCGTACCTGCCCACTGTTTTAAATACCAGTCGATCTTATTGCCGAGTTCCTCAGCGCTTTTCATAACGATAAGCCCGATGGGTGCGACCTGATTATAAGTTTTAAAAACATCCTGTGCGTTCATTATTTTTCCCCCGCCATTATATAATATGTTATATTGTACCATTCAAAGAGAGATTTCACAATAATTTTGTCGAAAAAAAAACGCCGTATTTTTGAAAAAACACGGCAGGGGCGTGTTCGCTCAGGGATTATTCGCCCAAAAAACATAATTTTGCCGTATAACTGTGTTAACAGTCCTCCATATCCGTCAGGATTATGGAGGACTGTTGCCTTGTTCTCCATCCAAAATAATGCTTTTTGTGGTGCTTTGCAGTTTTGGGTTAGAGATTTTTCGTTTAGACTAAATAACAAAAATTTCGCGATACTTTGTGTATTACGGGATTTTTTTATGAAGTATTAACGGAAAAGGTCAACCCAAAACCGATTCATCCCTAAGTGAACACGCCCAATCGTTCAAAAGTTATAATGCTTCGAGCAACTTGTCGAGATCTTTGGTATAAACATAGTATACACCACTCGACGAGTCAATAGACACAGCAGCTTTTGTTACGTTTATATAATTGTAGGAAATGCTCTTTTTTCTTCCGTCACGGTAGGTCATATCGACTTTGAGTAAAGTCTTGCCTGCCTTTTCATTTTCGGCAACTTCGCCCTTTACGGCGATTCCGATAAGCGTCGAATAGAGCGATTTGAACTGCGAAGCATCAAAGTCTTCCCCGTTCATTTTAACGGCAAAATCCTCACCCGACATATCGCCCGATATCTCAAAGGTCTTGTTAATACCGCTGCCCGAGAATGAAATTTTGGAGAAGTCATCCAGTTTCTCTATAAAGAGATACTGCTCGGAAAGTTCGCTCTTAGTAAGAGTGAGTGCCTTAAAATATGCATTAAAATCTATCACATAGACAGCATCAACACCATTAAACGTTGCATAGCACTTCCCGTCATTTGTCGGCGCTGACAGAGTAAATTCATATCTTGCGCCATCTGCAGTAAAGGCAAATCTGCCGTAGGGCTTGTCAAGTCCGTACTCTGCGGGGTTTTCGGGATATGCCTTTGCCATTTTCTCGGCAGTCACACCCTTGCCAAACTTGAGCACATACTCGGTCATATAATATTCGCTCAAAGAAAGTCCGCTGTCGGGAGATGTCATAACATACTCCTGATAGGTGAGTGACGAAGTGTTTATATTTTCATTCCTGTCAATAACCACATCGCCCAGAGATGCGCTCGAAAGTGAAAAACTTGTCACATCGGTGACTGCGGGAACGAGCGCAAGGTCGGCATTATTCTCTGCCGTACAGTTTGCGGTATAGTCCATATATTCTTCGGTGAGATATACTGTATTCTCGCCCTCGAAAATGAGATAGTAACCGCCGCTGACCGACTTATTTCCAAGCATATAACTTGTGAAAGTACCGTCACTCTCATTTATTTTAACTGTTGCAGAGGGTGCGTCAAATCCGTAATCTGAGAGATTTTGCACATTGTCAAATCTTTTTGTATATGTCGGATTTATCGCGCTTGCATAAGCCATTACGACCGTATCGGCATTGAGAGGCAGGTCACAGTTTGTCACCTCAGCCGAACTTGTGCCGTCGGCGGCAAGAACCATTGTCTCTTCACCGCGCGGAGTTATCTCGACATTTGCTATCTCACCGTCTGCAAAATACAAAAGGTCGGTTGCCGTAACGGTTTCGTGCTTTTCGACCTGCTCCGGCGTATCAATCATAGATACAACAGCGTAAGCCCCTATCAGTAGTGCAAGGCAAAGCGCCGCAATGATAATATATCTGATGTTTTTTCTCATCTGTGCTTTCTCCTGATAAATACCACAAGACCGAATACAAGAAGTCCCGCGGGTATGATATACACAAACAGGTATGAGAAGATGCGCATTTCATTGTAACTCATACGCAGATAGTTGTCGGCAAATGAAATGGTGCTGATATACGTAAGTTCATGCTTCTCCTCGCCCGTATCTGCACAGTTAAGTGTAAACTGCGCATTATTTATGCCTGCGCCGCTGATATAACTGTCGGAAATTGCCGTGCTTGAAGTACTTACCAGAACCTTTGAATCACTTGCATTACCCGAAGCGGTAGCGTGTTTTTTCGCCTCAGCCGCAATGACAAACGGTCCGTTTGCCGATTTGTTGTTGAGTAAGGAATTTTCACCCGAATACAGAACGGGTCTTACGCTGTAATCGTGAGTTTCCTTTAATTCAAGAGGTGTTGCCAAAGGTGTAATAAGATGCATGGCGTCAGAAAGATTTTGTGTATATTCCGTATCGCCGTAATCGGCGATGATTGCATATGCCTCTCCGACGTATTCGGCCTGGTCAACAATTACATTTTCTTTACCGCTTGTAACGCCGATGCCTATATCCGCAAGGAATGCAGAGAGATTGTCAAGCCCCTCAACACCGTAGTTGAGATATACCGCAAGCGTCGTATCACCGCGGTCAAGCCAGAGTTGAAGTTTCTTTATCTCATCTTCCGAGAAATCAGCACCCGGCGCATTTACCGTAATGAAAGTCACGTCTTCGGGAATGTCGCCCGTCATAAGGTCGAGCGTCTGATTCCCGTAGCCTGCCGTCTCCATAAGTTCGAGGTAGTCCTCGCCCACGCTTTCGTTGTGGTTGACCGTATAAGCGTGATTTTTTATCGCAGTGTCCGATGCAACATATGAAATGGCATTGGTCAGTTTCTGTTCGACTGCCATACCGTCAATATACATTTCTTCGCTTTCCGTCACGTCTATCATATAAAGGTCGGTAAGCGTGAGAACTTTGAACCTGTCACCGCTTGCGACAACTATATCAAAGTCACTTGTAACCCCGTATTTTTGAGCAAAAGTAGGATCGGCATCAACGTCCACCTGCGTAACTTCTATTTTATCGGAATAGAGCGCATATTTCTGCATATATTCAGACAGCGAGAAGCCGCTGATATCCGCCGTCATCACTGGAGTGCCGTAGTAATAGTATGTGCCCGATGAAAACTGCGCATCAAGCGCGGCAGGCTCACAAAGCGTATAGATAGTTACGTCTTTTTCAAGACTGTCAAGAATCATATAAGTGGTATCACTTATTGATGAGCGCTTATCCGTTGTCATATCAATAAGAAGATTCGTCCTCTCCCCGATCAGCCCCACAATGAGATTGACTGCAATAAGCACTGCTAAGAATATCACAACAAATACCGTAGAGGCGGCGCCGTATTTAAAATTTCTTTTCATTCCACTGCACCTCCTTACGCGTAACGTCTCTTCTCGATGACTCTTGCAGTCAGGAAGATGAACGCCGCAATCAGACTGATATAGTATATCACGGCAGGCACATCAAAAAGACCTGCCGTAAAGTTGTTATATCTGTCGTAGACCGAGAGCGCAGACACGGCATTTGCGATAAACTCGCTTGATATCTTTGCCGTAAATGAGGGCAGAAGCATAGCAAGCAGCATTACTGCAAAAGTGCCGAGCGCCGAAATAAGTTGGCTTTCGGTGAGTGATGAAATAAAAAGACCGATGGCGATAAACACCATACCTACCAGAAGCACCGCAACAAAATTGCCTATTGCAGTACCAAAGTCAAAAGTCGGGCTGTTTGTTGCCGATATCACCCAGAAAACGATTGTCACCGCAAGCGACATTGCGTACATAGCGGCGGCTGAAAGGTATTTGCCGAGCACTATGTCGAGCACGCCGACGGGGCTTGTTATGAGAAGTTGGTCTGTACCGAGTTTCTTCTCTTCGCTGAGCAGTTTCATCGTGAGAAGCGGCACGGCGATGATAAGCACGGAGAGCAGCGACGAATAGAGTACCGTCAGGTCATTTGTCTGCAAATATGTTGACGTCTCACCCGAAAAGGGATTAAAGCCCGCATTGTAAATCACAAAAAATATAGAGGAGATAACGGTGAAAACCGCAAGAATGATATATCCCAGAGGCGAGGTGAAATACGATTTCATCTCTCTTTTGAAAATTGCAATCATTACTCTTCCCTCCTGTCCGTAAGTTCAATAAAGATGTCCTCAAGGCTCATATCAGGTGCCTTGCTCTCAAGCAAGTACCAGCCGTTATCGGCACAGAGTTTGAAGAGAGGCTTCTTTATATCGACAGTGCCGTCGGTCTCGATGACATATTCAAATTCATCGTCGCCGGTCTGAGTGCCGAGTGTAACTTTGCGCACACCTTCAAGACCTTGGGTAGCCTTCAAAACGTCGTCAGACGTGCCTGCGATACGTGCAATTATGTTTTTGGAAGAAATTGCATTTGCAGTCAGTTCATCGGTCGGAGCATCGGCGACCTTTTTGCCCTTTGCTATAACGATAACACGGTCACACACCGCCTGCACTTCAGAGAGAATGTGCGAGGACAGAATTATAGTGTGCGACTTGCCGAGTTTTTCGATAAGACTTCTTATCTCAATAATCTGTTTGGGGTCGAGACCGACAGTCGGCTCGTCCAAAATGAGCACTTCGGGACTGCCGAGCAGCGCCTGAGCAAGACCGACTCTCTGCTTGTAACCTTTGGACAAGTTGCGTATAGGTCTTTCAATAACGTCTGTTATTTTTACGACATCTGCAACTTCAAGGATATGTTTTTTCTTGTCAAACCCTTTTTTTCCTATTTTTTTGAGGTCAAACACAAAATAAAGGTAATCTTTAACCGTCATATCGAGGTAAAGAGGCGGAAGTTCAGGCAGATAGCCTATCTTGCTCTTTACAACATCAGGTTCTTCCAAAATGTCGTGACCGTCGACCTTTGCGGTGCCTGCGGTCGCTGAAATGTACCCCGTGATCATATTCATCGTCGTCGTCTTGCCCGCGCCGTTAGGGCCAAGCAGACCGACGATCTCACCCTTCTCCACCGTAAACGAAATATTGTTTACGGCATACTTCTTACCGTATTTTTTGGTAAGACCGGATACTTCAATCATCTGTTTACTCTCTTTCTTCAGTGGATATTTTTATTCCAAGCACTTCGAGTGATGCATCATCGACCACATCGGGGGCATTGCTCATAAGTTCGCTTGCATTCTGTACTTTGGGGAATGCGATGACGTCACGCAGACTGTCTGCACCGCACATTATCATGGCAAGCCTGTCAAGACCGATGCCTGCGCCGCCGTGGGGCGCCGCGCCGTATTTGTAAGCATCGACAAGGAAACCGAACTTTGCCTGTATCTCCTCATCGGTGAGATGGAGCGCCTTAAACATTCTGTTCTGCAGATCGGGGTCGGTAATTCTTATCGAACCGCTGGAAAGTTCAATGCCGTTTAACACAAGGTCATAAGCCTTTGCATAGACCTTTTCGGGCGCGCTGTCAAGATACTGTATACAGTCGTCATTGGGCATCGTAAAGGGGTGGTGCATTGCAACCCACTCACCTGCGTCCTCGTCCCACTCAAAGAAGGGGAAGTCGGTTATCCACAGGAAGTTGTAACCGTCGGGAACCCTGTCAAGTTGTTTTGCAACGGTAAGACGGAGTGCGCCGAGTACGGGAAGCGTAACCCTGTTTTTATCCGCGATAATCAGGGCAACGTCACCCTGCTTCATGCCGAGTTTTTCTATAATTGCAGAAATTTCATCTTCGGTCATAAATTTGCCGAATGAGCAGTTAGGCGCTTCGTCCACCCATCTTATATAGGCAAGGCCTTTTGCGCCGATGCCCTTTGCCGACTCGGTGAGTTTGTCAATGACCTTTCTGGAAAGTTCCCCTGCGGCGTTATCGGCAACGATACCTCTGACACTGCCGCCTGCCTCTATCGCGCCCGTAAATACGCCAAAACCGCAGTTTTTAACGGTATCCGACAAATCTACAATTTCCATACCGAAGCGTGTGTCGGGCTTGTCCGAGCCGAAACGGTCCATAGCCTCGTTATAGGTGAGTCTGGGCAGAGGCAGAGGAATGTCCACATCAAGCACCTCTTTAAAGAGCCTCTTTACAAAGCCCTCGTTCATCTCGAGTACGTCCTCGACATCGACAAAACTCATCTCAAGGTCTATCTGTGTAAATTCGGGCTGTCTGTCGGCACGCAGGTCCTCATCTCTGAAACATCTTGCAAGCTGGAAATAGCGGTCAAACCCTGCTATCATCAGTAACTGCTTGTATATCTGGGGCGACTGCGGCAGAGCGTAAAACTTGCCGTTGTGTACTCGTGAGGGCACAAGATAGTCTCTCGCACCTTCGGGAGTCGACTTCATAAGCATAGGCGTTTCAATGTCTATAAAGCCGTTTTCAGTATAATACTGCCTTGCCACCTGCGCTATTTTGTGGCGCATCATAATGTTGTCGGCAAGAGGCTTTCTTCTCAGATCAAGATAGCGGTATTTAAGACGGAGTTCCTCATTTACGTTTGTCTCCGCCGTCACTTCAAAAGGCGGCGTCTGCGCCTTTGAAAGTATGCGAAGGTCGCTTACATCTATCTCAATGTCACCCGTCTTTAAATCGGGATTCTTGCTCGAACGCTCGATTACAATGCCCTTTGCCATGAGCACGTCCTCACTTCTGCAGGTGGACGCCTTTTCAAATATCTCCTTATCGGTCTTGTCGTTAAAGGAAAGTTGAACGATACCGCTTCTGTCCCTCAAATCAATAAATATGAGGTTGCCGAGATCGCGTATCTTCTGCACGTAACCGCCGACTGTGACCTCTTTGCCTATTCCCTCAACTTCGGCGCAGTAGCAGGTGCGCTTTAGCCCTTTCATTGTATCAGCCATTGTATATCTCCTTAAATTCATTTACGAAATTTGGGAGTGAAATGTCATATTCACTCTTGTCATTCATATTTTTAATCTTTGCTCTGCCGTCTGCACATTCCTGCTCACCTAAAATGACAGAGTACTTTGCACCGATTTTATCTGCATACTTCATCTGCGCCTTGACGCTTCTGCCGACAACGTCGCACTGCGCCGGAATACCCTGTGAGCGAAGTGCATCGCAGATTATCATTGCCCTACTCTTTGCCTCATCACCGATGCTGCCGATATATACCGCAGGTGCATTGTCTATATTAAAATCATAATCTGCAAGTACCATAAGCAGTCTGCCTATACCCATACCAAATCCCAGTGCGGGCATATCCACACCGCCGAGCTGAGTGCAGAGTCCGTCATACCTGCCTCCGCCGCAGACCGTTCCCTGCGCACCGATACTGTTTGAAACAAATTCAAACACCGTCTTTGTGTAGTAGTCGAGCCCGCGCACGATAGTCGGGTCGACTTCAAATGAAATGCCCATATCCGCAAGCAGTTTTTTGACCTGCTCAAAATGGTCTTTACACTCATCACACAGATAGTCGAGCATGACGGGCGCATCTTTTGCAAGTTCACCGCATACGGGACTCTTGCAGTCGATTATTCTCATCGGATTTTTGTCAAGTCTTGTAAGGCAGGTCTCGCAGAGTTTGTCCTTATGAGCAGAAAAATACTCATAAAGCGCCAACTGATAGTGTTTTCTGCATTCGGGACAGCCGATTGAGTTTATATTTAATGTAATACTTTCGAGAAGTCCGAGTTTTTCAAATATTCTGTACGGTATGCTTATGACCTCGGCATCAGCAAACGGCTCCTTTGAGCCGAACATCTCGATGCCGAACTGTTCAAACTCCCTCCATCTGCCTGCCTGCGGCTTTTCGTAGCGGTAGCAGTTTGCAAAATAGTACATTCTGACGGGAAGCGTGCCTGCATACAGACCGCTCTCCAAAAACGCACGCACCGCGCCTGCCGTACCCTCGGGGCGCAGGGTGATGCTTCTTCCGCCCTTGTCCTCAAAAGTGTACATCTCTTTTGAAACGACGTCGGTGGTGTCGCCTACGCCTCTCTCAAAAAGTTCTGTGTGTTCAAATACGGGAGTTCTCACTTCGCTGTAGCCGAACGGACGCACCGTATCACGCAGCAAAGCCTCAAGCCACACAGTCCTATCACTCTCTGCGCCGATTATGTCCTTAGTGCCCTTGGGCACTTTTGTTATTATATTCATATTTATTTTCCCTTCGCCTTTACAATATCACGCCAGTCAAGGTCGCCCCTTGCCAGACCTTGTATAAGTACCTCCGCCGTCGCAAGATTTGTCGCAACGGGAATTATGTTCTTGTCGCAGAGTTTGAGAATAAAATCTCCGCTTCTTATCTCTCCCATCTCCATGATGTCGCGGAAGAAAATGACAAGGTCTATCTCGTTGTACTCTATTCTTGTGCCTATCTGCTCAAAAGCGCTCTCGCTGTCGGCAATGATAGTATCTATATGAAGTCCCGTTTCAGCCTGAATGGCAAAACCCGTCTCGCTTGAAGCGCAAAGACTGTGCTGCGAGAGTATACCGCAGTATGCCGTACAGAACTGCACGAGAAGTTCTCTTCTGTTTGTGTGCGCCATAAGTGCAATATTCATGTCTTAAGTCCTTTCTATTTCCAGAATTTTTTAAGAGGCCGCGTTTCCCCCTCAAGTCTTGCTGCAATATCGTCTATCTGCGTTTTCATCTCGCAGCGGCGGCCCATAGGTGACTCTCCTGCGTTCTGCCACTTGATGAGTCTGCTCTCGGAGGGCAGCAGCCCGATGAGCTTTACACATACGCTGTCGATTATCTCATCGACATCGGGTGCATTTTTGCTTTCTATCAGCCTTTCATCGAGGCTGTTGACTATCATATAAGACTGTATACCGTCCTTTGCTATCTCGGAGGCGATTTTTTCACCGTCACGGATAGCAGGCTTATACAGAGTAGTCACGATAATAACCGTATCGGCATTTTTGGTGTAGAGTTCAAAAGATTTTCCCATACCTGCGGCGGTGTCCACCACGATATAGTCATAGTACGGGCGCAGATGGTCAAGCAGTTTGCCGATAACTGCACCATCCACCCTCTTTTCGGTCTCACCCTCGACTGTGCCTGCCATAAAATACAGATTACTCGCAAAGGCGCTTTTATATATGGCGTCATTTAGAACACAGTTTCCTGCGGCAACGTCACCAAGGTCATATGCAAACGAGCCGTCAAGTCCGATAAGCAGGTCGAGATTTCTAAAATCAAGATCGCCGTCAATGGCAAGTACCGTATTTCCCCTCTCGGCAAGCGCCTGAGAGAGTGCGGCGGCCACCGTCGTCTTTCCGACACCGCCCTTGCCCGAGGCTATCGCTATCACTTTTGCATTCTTATCCATAATTACCTCTACTTAAGTAAAATATCACTGTCTGTCTTTGCCGTGTCAAGCCCGAAATAGACATCCATAATGTCGCGCACTATCGGCGCAACGTTGTTGCCGCTGCCGCCGTGTTCAACGACGACTGCAATTGCAATTTCGGGATCGTCAGCCGGTGCGAAGCACACGAAAACGCCCGTAGCCGTACCTTTTGCAACCTGTGCAGTTCCAGACTTGCCGCCGACTGCAACAGGATAGTTCTTAAATACCGATGCGGCAGTACCGCCCTCGTTTACAACGGCTTTCATTCCGTCGATGACCGCATCGTAGGTCTTCTCGGAAAAGCCGACGTTTGATACAAGTTTGCTTTCCGGTTTTTTAGTCATCTCACCGCTTGATGAGTCCTTCGCCGAGCGTATAAGATGAGGCTGCCACCGCTCACCGCCGTTTACAACAGTGGAAACATAACTGACAAGCTGAAGCGGCGTCATAAGATTATACGACTGCCCGATAGATGCCTGAACGGTATTACCTGCATACCACCTCTGTCCCTGCTTTTCAGCGACGTCGGGACCTGCAATGGTGCCTGCCGCCTCGCCGCCTATCTCAATGCCGGTCTTTTCACCGAATCCGAATTTCTTTTCCCATTCGATAAGCGTATCTATACCCGTGAGATAACCCGCCTCGTAAAAATACTCGTTGCATGAGCCCTGAAGCGCGCCCGACACGTTTACCGTACCGTGACCTCTGCCAAGGTCGGTATACTGCCAGCAGTAAAACTTCTGCGGACTGAATCTGTCATAAATTCCGTCACATCGGTATGTCGAAGAAGTGCTCATAGCACCGCTTTCAAGCGCCGCGATTGCCGTCGTCATCTTGAAGGTCGAACCGGGCGCATAAAGTCCCGCTATCGCCCTGTTGAGATACGGTTTTGTGGGATCGGAGTTGTTCTTTGCAAAATCCTGCGAATAGTTTTCAAGACTGTATGTGGGATAACTTGCAAGCGCAAGTACATCTCCGTTTTTGACGTCCATAGCAACGACTGCGCCTGCATCCGCATCGGCGCCCCTGCCCGTCACCCTGCCTCTTTCGGCAATGGACTTTATGTTGCTTTCAAGCGACTCCTCAGCCGCCGCCTGAAGTTTCAAATCTATCGTTAAATAAACATCGTCACCGTTTTTCGGAAGTTCTTCGGAGACGACAGTCGAATTTCCTGCAGAATCGCTTTCAACAAGTCTGCTTCCGTCAATGCCTCGCAGACTGTCCTCCATAGCGTATTCGATGCCGCCGATACCTATCAGGTCATTCATTGAATAGCCTTTTTTTGTGTATTTCTCCATTTCACTCTCCGAAATGTAGCCCACCCTGCCGAGAATGTGCGCGCAGTAATCGGTGGTATACTCCCTTGTCGAAGAGGTCACTATGTCCGCGCCTGCGTATGTCACCTTGTCCTCTTTGATGACGGTTATTGTCTCCATATCCACGTCACTTGCAAAGGTGTAGGGCGTTTTCTTGGAAAAGCCCTTGTATTCCATATCGTATAAAAGCGGTGCAAGTGTGCGTTTTTGTTCTTCGGGAAGTTCTGTAAGAGAATATCTCTTGCAGAGTTTTTCCATAAGTTCCGCCGCCGATATATCATCGTCTGCCTCGACTGTTTTTATCAGCCTTTTTTTCACAGAGTCAAACGAAGCCTGGATGTCGGCATCCTCGCTGGTGTAATACTCATACGGCGCATTCCCGAAAGGGAAATTGTCGGTATAGGTAAGCGCGCTCTCATCAACAAGTTCAAGAAGTGACAAAAGCACTTCACTCTGCCTGTCGGACGGCAGCCTCGCGCGGTTGAGCGTGACATTGTAGCATATCCTGTTCGTCACGAGCGGCACGCCGTTACGGTCGTATATCTCGCCCCTCTGTGAGACGAGCACTTCGGTGGAAGACGTCTTTCTCAGCGCCCTTTGCAGATACTCGTCATAGTTTATTATCTGCATATTGATAAGCCTTGCGACGATTATCACCGCAAAGATTACAACTATGGCGAGCAGAAAAAGACTGCGCCCCTGATATTTTCTTGTCGGATTTTCATGTTCATTCATCCTGTCCGAACTTACCTTTCATCCATTTGCAATATAAAAAAATCGGTATGGCAAAAATAATTGAATATATACATTCTGTCCACAGACCGAGAATTTCCGTCCCCAGTCCGAAAGAAGAACCGATTATAAGCAGTTTCCAGAATAATTTATATACGGTCAGCACCGCATACACACTCACCTGGTAGATGAGTGATGCCACAGCACCGTCGCTTATCGCATTTTCAGAGACAAATCTGACAGTGCAGGCTATTATCATAAGTAAAAGCGCATATTTGCCAAACATAACGCCGCTTACAGCGTCGCACGCAAGTCCGAGTATTACTGAAAATGCCACGCTCTGCGGCAGAGTGCAGCTAAGTGTCACACATATGACCGCAGGTATCAGCATAAAAGGCTTTATGCCGAATACCGCAAGAGACGATGCGCTCACCGTCTGGAAAGTATATGTCACTATAAGAAGAAGCGAGAGCAGCGTATACACCGCTATGCGCTTTTTTGTATATATGCTCATTGGTTTCCCCCGAATGAAGTTATTATCATAACGGAGGTGACTTCATCAAAATCAACCGCAGGTTTTATAACGGCAGTCACCGAGTTACTGTACTCGTCACCGAAAACCTCGTCCACCGTGCCGATGATAAGACCTTTGGGGTAAGTGTGTCCGAGTCCCGAGGTCTGCACCGTGTCGCCCACCTGCGCCGAATTTACATTAGGAAGCAGTGAGAGCACACATTTGCCCTCGCCCTGATAGCGGGTACTGCCCTCAAGTATGGCAACGTCGTGCGTGCGCACTATCATTGCGCCGATGGATATCTCCGTATCAAGCACGGTCGTGACCTCTGCAAAAGCAGTGCCGACATCCGACACCACGCCGACAACCCCGTCGTTTGTCATAACGAGTTGCCCCTGAGAAAGTCCGTCACGCTTGCCTGCATCTATGATAAGCACTTTGTCCGAATTTCCTGCGCCCCTGCCCGTGACATTTGCATAGACAAGTTCATAATCGTCATGACTGTCCTTAAGTCCCAGATACTTTTTAAGTTCCTCATTCTCTTTGGCAAGACTCTCATTCTGTCGAAGTTTAAATTCCGCCTGCGAAAGTCTGGAGCGGAGTTCATTATTCTCCTGTACAAGTTCGTCATACCCCGTCAGCCTGCCGTAGTTGTAGGAAAAGAAGTTTCCTATCGCCGTGCCCGCCTTGCGAAAGGGCGAGAAAACAGTTCCCATAGCGTTCTGAAAGACCGTCATATCTCCTGCGGAAGCATAGGAATACATCATAAGTCCGCCTAAAATGAGTGAGATTATCAAAGCGCCTATAATTATCGGTTTTTTAATAAATTCCGAAATTCTCAAATTAAAGTTTTCCTTTCAGGCAATCAATGCCAAATTCATTTTTGAGTATCTCTGACACTCTGCACACGGGAAAGCCGACGACCGTAAAATAATCGCCCTCAATGCCCGAAACGAGCATAGCGCCTTTTCCCTGTATACCGTAAGCGCCTGCCTTGTCCATCGGCTCGCCACATGCGACATAGTTTTTAATATCCTCATCGGTCAGTTTTCTGAAATGCACCGCCGTTTTTTCGTGTGTAACAATGCTCTTGCCGTTTCCGACAATGGCAACGCCCGTATAGACAAAATGTGTCCTGTCCGAGAGCATCTGAAGCATACGCACGGCGTCAGCCTCATCAGCCGGCTTGCCTAAAATAACATTGTCGAGTGCAACCACCGTATCCGAGCCGATGACTATGGCATCACTGTTCTCCGCCGCGGAGAGCGCCTTGCCGAGAGAGAGTTTCTCAACCGTGACTTCGGGTGAAAAACCGCTTACGCTGTCCTCATCAAACTGCGGCGAGCATATATCAAATTTAAGTCCCATACCGAGAAGCAGTTCCCTCCTCCTCGGCGACTTAGAAGCAAGAAGTATTTTCATAAATTCCAATTCCTTTTCGTGTACCGCAGGTACATATCGCACCGCAGGTATATCGCATTTGAGAATATATCGCAAATTCCGCAAGGAATTTATATCGCTGATGAAGAAACATCGTTTCTTCATCACAACACTTTTTTGGCAAACATTCCTCTTGTGAATTCCCCGCCCTGCTTGCCTTTCTTTTCCCTGTAGCATAACAGCACCTCTGCACAGCGTGCAGGCGATTCATCGGTAAAGAAAAGCGCCCTTGAAGATAAATTAAGTTCCTTAAATTCGCTTTCCCTGTCGGCAAGCCAGACGGGGACGCTGTTATATATCACATTTCTGCACTTTTGCGCCCTTGTGACCAAAAACTTCTGTCCCGCCCTGTCGGATAACATCAAAGGTAAACGGCATTTTCTGCCGTCACATCCGAGCGCATTTTTTCCGATACAGCTCTCACTCACCATAAGCGGCAGTCTGCCGTAGGCAAATATTGCACAGGCATCCGCCTTTGCAATATCCCTTATCTGCGGTGCACTGCACTCTGCCGAAATCAGAACGTCTTTTGCACCCAGTGAATATAGATACTGCGCAGAAAATCGGTTAAATACATTCAGTGAGATACCGCATATAAAATCAAGTCCGCACTCTTTAGCAAGTTCAATCTGCCCGATATTCTCGACACACACAAGCGTATTACCGAGTTTCTTTGCCTTGCCCAGCATTTCGGCATAGTGTGAGCGCTCATCATCGGTTATTATTTTGGGAAGGTGCACACCGTACCCCGATAAATTATTTTTTAAAATTTCTTCGGCAGGCAGAAAAACCAAGTCCGCACCGCGAAGCATCTTTGCCTGCGATAAAGTCATCGCAAAGCAGTATATCTTGTTTTTTCCTATTCTTCTTGCAAACTCTTTTGATGCAACAAAGTCCTTTGCGCCCTTTTCATCAATCGGCGGCGCAGACACAGGCTGTATCTGACCTACAAGCCTATCATATCGCACCCTTTCTTTTGCCAGAAGCGCGGAATATTTTTTTATATCCTCATCTACTTTGACACCGAGGTCAAAAGCACCTTTTCTATTGTCAAAGAAAGACGAAGTAAAACCGCTTCTCGAAAAAATCTCGGCAAGCGTTTTTTTGTTATAATCACCTTTTGCATACGCCCTTGTGACTGCGCCGACATATTCGGCACGCTTCATTCTGCCCTCTATCTTGTAGGCAGATGCGCCCGTTTTCTCCACTTCGCCCATTTTATCGGAAAGGCACAGATCTTTGAGTGAGAGAAAGTATCCCTTTTTGCCCGATACCGTATACGGCAGTCTGCAAGGACCTGCACAGCGGCCTCTGTTGCCGCTTCGCCTGCCGATAACGGCACTCATCAGACACTGTCCCGAATAGGAGTAGCAGAGCGCACCGTGAACGAAAATCTCGGTCTCGATACCGCAGTTATCGGTAATATACTTTATATTTTTTGACGACAGTTCACGTGCGAGCACGACTCGCTTCATTCCGAGCCCGGCACATTCCTTTGCCCCGTCGAGCGAATGTACCGACATCTGAGTTGAGCCGTGAAGTTCCATATCGGGAATATATTCCCTCAAAAGAACCGACAGCCCCCAGTCCTGCACGATGAGCGCATCGACACCGATATCCCTCATCTGCTTTGCAAAAGCAAGTGCAGAGGGCAGTTCCCTGTCCCCCTCGATTATGTTGAGCGTGACAAGCACTTTTACCCCTTTACCGTGACAGAAAGCGACAACCGATGCAATCTCATCGGCAGAAAAATTTTTGGCATACTGCCTTGCATTGTGGTCGCCGCCTCCGAGATAAATCTCATCTGCCCCGTTTGCGACAGCGGCGCACACCGCCTCCATACTGCCGCAGGGAGAAAGAACTTTTCCTCTCATCTGAGTTTCATGCGCAGTTCAGCGTTTTCGTTCTGAAGTTTTGTGAGCATTCTGCGAGCCTCTTCAGCCTCAGCGCGGTATTTTGACACCTCGTCGATATACTCTCTTATCTGAGAGCGCAGATTGTTTGTCGACTGCATAACTTTTTCTATCTCATCACAGTAAGTGAAAGATGTAAGTACAGCCGCCATCGTGAGCGAAGCGTGCTCGTTTGAAGCCATTACCTCTCTCGTCTTTGCATCGACCTTTTTGGCAATGTTCTGCACATACTCCTCTGACTCGTCAGCAAGTATCGTGTAAGTTGAATCAAGAATTTTTACCGTTACCTTGTTTCTCATATCTAAACCTCTCCCTGATGAATAAATTTTCTTTTACCGCTTGCAAAGTCAGCAACGATGTCGCCGTCCCCCTCAAGCAGATATCTGTAACTTACAAGCCCCTCGATGCCCACCGGACCTCTCGCGTGGAGTTTGCTCGTAGATATTCCCACTTCTGCCCCGAAGCCGTATCTGTAACCGTCGGCAAATCTGGTGGAGCAGTTTTTGTATACGCCCGCCGAATCGACGTTGTTTATAAAGAAGTCTGCCGCCGCACCGTCCTGTGTCACGATACAGTCGGTGTGTCCCGAGCCGTATTTGTTGATGTGTCTGACCGCCTCATAAACGCTGTCAACCATCTTGACCGAGAGCGTCAGCCCCACATATTCGGTTGACCAGTCCTCCTCGCTCGCCTGCTCGCAGTCGATGACCGCACAGGTCCTCGCACAGCCGAGAAGTTTTACGCCCTTTTCTCTGAGCGCCTTTGAAACTTCGGGCAAAAATGTCTGCGCCGCCGTCGCATCCACAAGAAGCGTTTCAACGCTGTTGCACGCCGCAGGATACTGCGTCTTTGAATCTACAACAATATCTATTGCCTTTTTTATGTCGGCAGAGCCGTCAACATATATGTGACACACACCGTCAGCGTGTCCCATAACGGGTATCCTGGTGTTGTCCATTATGTATTTGACAAATGCGCCGCTGCCTCTCGGTATAAGCAGATCCACACAGTCATCGCAGGAGAGCAGTTCATTCGTTTCCTCCCTTGAAGTGAGCAGTGTCAGAAATCCGTCGGGAAGTCCTGCTTTTATACCTGCCTGCGTGATTATTTCGGCAATCGCGTCATTCGTAGCGTGCGCCTCTCTTCCGCCTTTGAGTATAGCGGCATTGCCGCTCTTGATGCAGAGCATCGCTATCTGTACAAGCGCATCGGGACGTGATTCAAATATCACGCCGATTACACCGATACCGCAACTCTTTTTGGTAAGCGTCAGCCCGTCGGCAAGTTCCCTGCGAAAGATTATCTTATTACAAGGGTCTTCCAGACCGCTAAGTGCCCTTGCCCCCTCGACCGTATCGGTAAGTTTCTTGCCGTAGAAGCCGAGTCTGCTGCGCAGCGCAGGCGCAAGCCCGTCTTTATCTGCAAGTTCAAGGTCGAGCGCATTTGCTTTTTCTATTTTCTCACTCTGTGCCAAAAGTTCGTCGCATATCTCATTGATGGCTCTGTTCTTGGTATCATTGTCAAGCGTACCGCAGACAATAGCCGCCTCTTTAGCGCGCAGAGCGTGGTCTCTCACACCCATATTTTCCTCCGTACAAAAATCAATATATATTATATAATAATATAAACAATGTATCATTTCAAGAGAAACACTTTATTTTTGATAAACATTGTGTTAATATCTCCATAAGGTGATTAAATTGAACAAAAAAACACTTGCCAAAGCGGCAGAGCAGGCGCTCGAAAAACTCTATCCCGATGCGCTCTGCTCGCTTGAATATACAAAGGACTATGAACTGCTTTTCGCAGTCCGTCTGTCCGCACAGTGCACGGATGCCCGTGTAAACATCGTGTGCGCCGACCTCTTTGTAAAGTATCCCACTCTGGAATCCTTTGCGGATGCGGATATAACCGAGCTTGAAAATGCCGTGAAACCCTGCGGTTTTTACCGTACCAAAGCGCAGAATATAAAGGACAGCGCAAAGATGCTCATAGAAAAATTTAATTCAAAAGTCCCCGACACGATGGAGGACCTGCTCTCTCTGCCCGGCGTCGGAAGGAAGACGGCAAATCTGATTTTAGGCGACATATACAAACAGCCGGGGTCAGTCGTGGCAGATACTCATTGTATAAGAATATCAAACAGGCTCGGTCTCGCCTTGTCGAAAGAACCCGAAAAAGTCGAATTTGCGCTTAGAAAAGTTTTAACACCCGAGACCTCGTCGGACTTTTGTCACAGATTAGTCCTTTTCGGCAGAGAATACTGCACGGCGCGAAAACCGAAATGCGAGACCTGTCCCCTCTCAGGCATTTGTAAGGAGTTTAAGTAAATGAAAGACGTACTTCTCATAATCAATCCAAAAGCAGGCAAGATGCAGTCAAAAACAGGTATGTATGACATAATTGCCCCGCTCTGCTCACACGGCATTGACCCGGTGGTGCACATAACATCGTCACAGGGCGATGCGACAAGATATATCACCGAGCACGGCAATAATTTTGACACGGTCATCTGTGTCGGCGGTGACGGCACGCTGAATGAAACCATAACGGGCGTTATGTCACTTGATGAGCCGATAGCGATAGGTTACATTCCGGCAGGTTCTACAAATGACCTTGCCGCCAGTCTCGGATTGCCGAAAGACATATCTTCAGCCATAAAGGCTATCATTAACGGCGAGCCGAAATATTTTGACATTGGCAGGATGAATGACAGATATTTTTCATACATCGCGTGCTTCGGTGCATTCACAAAAGCGTCGTATGCAACGCCGCAGAATTTGAAGAATTCGTTAGGTCATTTTGCATATGTGCTCGAGGGTATAAAAAGCCTTGGGGAGATAAAGCCGTACCATGCAAAAATAACGGTTGACGACACCGGGATAGAGGGCGACTATCTCTACTGCGCAGTAAGCAATTCGACATCTGTGGCAGGTATGATAAAACTCGATAAAGACCTTGTGGATTTTACAGACGGAGTCTTTGAGATCATGCTTGTAAAAGCGCCGAAAGACATTATCGAGTTTAACAAAATAATAACATCCATAACGCTCGGAAAATTTGACACCGACATGGTTTCATTCTTCCATGGCAAGGACTTTACCTTTACAGTAAATCACAAGATAGGCTGGACGGTTGACGGCGAATATGCAGGCAGTTTCAAAACTGCGGGCATCAACTGCCTCCACAACAAAATACAAATAATAAGATAACAAAAAAGCACTCTTCCGAGTGCTTTTTTTATATAACTTCTTTTTGTATCTTTACAGTTATTTCTTCTGCCATTGTTTCGCTTGCTTTTGTTACCGTTATCGACAGACCTTCATAGTCTATTTTCTGTCCCTCGGTCGGTATATTTCCCAAGATCTCCGTAAGCCAGCCGTTTACGGTTGACACATCGATCTCTTCGGGAGCCTCTATCGAAAAGAAATTGAAGAAAGCATCTATTTCGCTTGAACAAAGCACTTTATAAGTGTCATCGCCTATCTTCTTGAAATCTTCAACTGTTTCGTCGCTTTCGTCCCATATCTCACCGACAAGTTCTTCTATAATATCCTCTATCGTGACGATACCTGCGGTGCCGCCGTACTCATTTACGACCACCACAATGTGATTGTGCGCCTTCTGCATATTGCTGAGCAGTATATCAAGATGCATACCCTCTGCCACAAATGTGGGTTCGAGCATCACATCTTCAAGGGCAAATCCCTCTTTAGTGTAGTTTAGAAGATAATCTCTCGTGTGTAGTATGCCGACGATGTTGTCGGTTGTTTCCGAATACACGGGGATTCGTGAATATCTTTCCTTTTCTATAATATCAAGAATTTCGTCTTTTGCGGCGTCTACCGACACGAAAACAACGTTTTCTCGGGGCATCATAACATTTCCCGCCGTCAGTTCGTCAAGTTTAAAGACGTTCTTTATATAACTTATCTCGTCGCTGTCAAAAGTACCCTCGTCGCCGCCTGCATCAAGCATAAGCACGATATCTTCTTCGGAAACGGCTTCTTCTTTTTCATTGGGATCTATTCCAAACAGGCGCAGGACGCCGTTTGTTGAGGCTGTAAGCAGCCAGACTATCGGCCTTAACGCAACCGCAAGTCCCGATATTGAGCCGCACACCGCTTCGGCAAATTTTTCCTTGTGTTTCATCGCCACACGTTTAGGCACAAGTTCGCCCAGCACCAGCGTGAAGAACGAAAGAACTATCGTTATCACGATGACTGCGGCTGTATTTATGATACCCGACTGCGAGGCAGGTACATCAAATGTTTTTATGATAAATCCAGAGAGCCTCTCGGCAAAGTTATCTGCCGCAAAAGCAGAGCCGAGAAATCCGGCAAGCGTAATGCCTATCTGGATGGTTGAGAGAAACCGTGTCGGCTCTTCTATCATCTTAAGCATTTTTACTGCCTTTTTATCGCCGTCCTCCGCGCGCGCTCTGAGTTTGATCTCGTTTAGTGAAATGACGGCGATCTCCGTCGCCGCAAAGAATGCATTGAGTAAAATTAGAATTAGCTGCAACAAAAGTTGTCGGGCTACGTCTGACATAATGTCCTCCTATTATTTATTTTAGAATATATTACAGTAAAACAATGCTTTTGTCAAATAAATCATACAGACTGTTGATTTTTTCCTGTAAATATTTTAAAATGAATTGCATAAGCCAAGGAGGGAAATATAAAATGTCTGGTGTTAAAAAAATGGTCATTTCGGCACTGTGTGTTGCACTGTGTGTAGTGCTGCCGATGGCTTTTCATACTATCCCGGGTGCAGGCAACGTCTGCTCTCCGATGCACATTCCCGTGCTTCTCTGCGGACTTATCTGCGGCTGGCAGTACGGGCTGCTCTGCGGTCTGGCAGGACCTGCTTTATCGACACTCCTCACGAATATGCCGTCTGCGGCGTATCTGCCGAGTATGCTGGTCGAACTTGCTGTTTACGGAATTGTAACCGGCATTATGATGAAGTTTGTCCGCACAAAGAAAAAGTATGCTGACATATACATAAGCCTTTGCAGCGCAATGCTTTTGGGCAGAATAGTTGCAGGCATTTCAAGGGCGCTTATATTCGCGCCCGGAAGTTATTCGATGAAAGTCTGGGTGACAAGTTATTTCATAACCTCATGGCCCGGAATAGTTATTCATCTTATATTTGTGCCGACGCTCATCTTCGCCCTCGAAAAAGCAAAATTGATACTATTAAAATAATAAAAAAGCACCGCAAGGCGGTGCTTTTTTATTATTTCGCAACATCTTGTGCGCGTTTTTCTCGAATTACATTGACCTTTATCTGACCTGGATATTCAAGTTCACCCTCTATCTTCTCAGCAATCTTTCTTGCAAGAAGAGTGATCTCGTCATCGCTTATCTTTTCGGGGTTGACCATAATGCGGACTTCGCGGCCTGCCTGTACGGCAAAGGACTTTTCAACGCCGTCAAAACTTGTTGTAATCTCTTCAAGTTTTTCAAGACGCTTTATGTAGTTCTCGAGATTTTCTCTTCTTGAGCCGGGGCGCGCCGCGCTGACGGCATCTGCCGCCTGAACGAGAGCCGCGATGATATACTTGGGCTCTACATCACCGTGATGGCTTTCGATAGAATTTATAACTACATCATTTTCCTTATACTTTTTCGCAACTTCCGAGCCGAGCTGAACGTGCGAACCCTCGATCTCATGGTCGAGCGCCTTGCCTAAGTCGTGCAGGAGACCTGCCCTTCTTGCAAGAGTGACATCAAGACCGAGTTCGGAAGCCATAATGCCTGCAATGTGCGACACTTCGATAGAGTGAAGCAGAACATTCTGACCGTAACTCGTTCTGTATTTAAGTTTACCTAAAAGTTTGATTATTTCGGGGTGCAGATTTACGATACCTGCTTCAAGAGCAGCCTTTTCACCCTCCTGCTTGATGATGTTGCCTATGTCCTTCTTGGTCTTATCAACTATCTCTTCAATCTTTGTGGGGTGGATACGGCCGTCATGGATAAGCCTTTCAAGTGAGAGACGCGCGATCTCTCTGCGGACGGGATCAAAGCAGGACACCGTGATAACTTCGGGCGTATCGTCGATTATAAGGTCAACGCCTGTGAGTGTTTCAAGTGCCTTGACATTTCTGCCCTCACGGCCTATGATACGGCCTTTCATCTCGTCACTGGGAATGGGAACGACCGAGATAGTTGCCTCAGCAACATATTCGGGTGCGCAGCGCTGAATGGCCTGAGCGATTATCTCTCTTGCTTTTTCGGTGCTCTCGTCCTTAAATTTCTGCTCAGCCTCTTTTATCTTGAGTGCCTGTTCGTGAACAAGTTCCTGCTCAAGTTGAGACAAAAGCATTTCCTTAGCCTGCTCTGTAGAATAGCCTGAAATTCTTTCAAGCGCTTCCCACTGCTGTTTTTTGATGTTTGCGACATCTTCCTGCTGGAGTTCTACCTCGTGAAGTTTTTCGGCAAGTTTTTCTTCTTTCTTTTCAACTGCATCGTACTTCTTTTCGAGATTTTCTTCTCTCTGATTGAGACGTCTTTCCTGATTCTGAACTTCTTTTCTGCGCTCTTTGAGTTCGGCTTCCATCTCCGTTCTGCTGCGCAGGATTTCTTCTTTAGCTTCGAGTATTGACTCTTTTTTCTTGCTTTCAGCCGCTTTGATAGCGTCATTAACTATTCTTTTTGCTTCATTTTCGGCAGAGCCGATCTTGCTTTCGGCGACTCTTTTTCTGTGACTGACGCCGATCAAGAATGCGATTACAAAAACAAGTAAAAGAGCAACCACGCCGATAACTAACTGAATTGGTGTAAACGGCATTTTCCGGTTATCTCCTTTTCTGAAATATTAAGATTCAACCCTTTCGGGACAATAATCTTAATTTATATTTTACATTTTCTATATATCCATTGTCAAGAAAAGTTTAACAATATGTGAAGAAAAATATGTCACATTTACAAGATAAAAGTTTTATGCTATAATAACGGGTGGCAATTTAAAGAACGAGAGGTTATAAAATGCTTTTAACATTCAAAGGCGGCGTTGACGCCGGCAATAAAAGTGAATTTTTAAGCGGCTCGGTAATAAATACTATCCCGTCGGGGGAAACGCTTTCAATTCCCATTCCGTCGGGTTGCACTCCCGTGCTTGCTGCGGGGGACGGTGTTCTGGCAGGACAGGTCATCGCTGTATCTGACAGTGAACTCGGCGCGTCTGTTTCAAGTCCCGTATCAGGTACTGTGATAAAAGTCAGCAGTTCACGCATCACCGTTGAGAATGACTTTCAGGACACACCCTGCAAAGAACTTGAAGCAGAAGATGTGATAACGTTCCTTCGCGACGGCGGTGTGACTGACCGTTTCGGTCTCCCTGCCGCGCAGAAGATAGCAAATGCGCCTGCGCTGTACATCATCAACTGTGTTGAAGATCAGCCTTATATGGTCAATGTACAGGCTATTCTTTCCTGCAGATTCAAGGAGTTTATCGGCGGCATAAAACTGCTCGAAGAGATAAGTGAAAACGCTCACATCGTGATATGTACGACGCCTGACCTTGCCGAATATGCAAGAAATCTGTCCGAAGCGCTTATGGACGATGAGCGGGTGCAGTTTTTAACAGTAAGCGGCAAATATCCGCAGAGCTGGCCTCACATTTTAAAGCGTACTGCAACAACGGAGCAGAGTTGTGAAGTCATCGGCACCGAAGAACTTTACAACATTTACAGAGTTTTAACGACAAAAAGACCGATAACCGATAAATTAGTCACCTTAAGCGGCGACTGTACAAGGCGTGCAGAGGTATTTTCTGTGCCCTACGGCACAAGCGTGTCAACACTCATAAAGTCGGGCACAAGTTTCAAGCGCGAACCTCTCAAAGTGGTAAAGGGAAGCGTTATGAACGGCGATGCCATATACAATCTGCGCTCACCGATAGACCGTACTGTTTCAAGTGTTCTAACACTTTTTGACCATCAGCACCGCTATGCAGGCGAATCGCATTGCATAAGTTGCGGCAGATGTGATACGGTCTGTCCCGAAGGTTTAAGTCCGAAAAGCATAATAAAGGCTTATAAGTTCAATGATACTGCGGCGCTGGAGAGGCTTTGTGTAAGCAAATGCACGCTCTGCGGCTGCTGTTCGTTCATATGCCCGTCAAGGGTAAATCTGCCGCTTATACTCAGAAGCGCGCAGCTTATGGGAGAATAAGTTATGAGGAAAAATAAAAAACTTCTGCTTGTGTCGGCATCTCCGCATCTGAAGACGGCGCAGGCAACATCCTGGATAATGTTCAACGTGCTTATCGCACTTCTGCCCTCGTTTGTTGCGGCGTGCTACTATTTCGGCCGCAGGGCATTATTTATAACGCTCATCTCGGTGGCATTTTCACTCGGTTTTGAGTATCTTGCAAGGCTTCTTATGGGAAGGCTCCCGTCTGTCGATGACCTTTCGTGTGTTGTGACGGGTGTTATCATCGCCTTCTGTCTGCCTGTGACCGTTCCCGTGTCACTGGTCGCACTTGCAAACTTCTTTGCAATAGTAATTGTAAAGCAGTGCTTCGGCGGAATAGGTTTGAACCTTGTAAATCCGTCTGCGGCGGCTCTGTCATTTTTGCTGGTTTCTTTCAATGCGGCAATGACAAAGTTCATCTCACCGCTGCTCGGATTTTCACAGATAATCCCCGAAGATGCCGCTACCGTGACAACGGCGCTTGCGCAACTCAAAGCAAGCGGTCAGACTCCGCAGAACATCTTCAATCTCTTTATGGGAAATACAGCAGGCAATATCGGTGAGACGTCGGCGTTCCTGCTTCTCATAGGCGGCGTGTATCTCATTGCAAGACGTATTTCAAACTGGCGTATTCCTGCCGCATTTATCGGCACGGTTGCCCTGCTCTCATTTGTAAAGGGTTTTAACTTTACATTTATGTTCAGCCAGCTTTTCAGCGGTACGCTTTTCCTTGCGGCATTCTTTATGGCGGTCGATCCCGTGACGACGCCCGAGTCACAGTCGGGCAAGGCGGTTTTCGGCGTTATATGCGGTATTATCACCTGCTATATACGCTTTTACGGCACTTATACGGAGGGTGCTGTCCTTGCGGTACTCATCGCAAATATTATGACTCCTGTTATCGACAGTCTTTTACCGATAAAATATAAAGGTGTTTCTTTAGTCGAAAAGAAAAAACTGTCTGATTTTTTACCTAAAAGGAGGAACGCACAATGAAAAACTTCTTCCTTGGTACACCGCTTCGCCGTGCAGTAACGGCAGGCGTGGCAATTCTTCTGGCATTTTTCATTCTGTGCGGTGCGCTCACACCGCTGCTGATTTACGGTCAGAATAATGACATCTCCGCAGCCGTTTCAAACGTTTTCCCGACGGCGACGGATTTTGATGAAGAACACAAAAGTTACGATAACGAGATAGAATCGCTCTACTCGGTATCGACCGATGATACAGTCGTCGGCTACCTTTATAAAGTAAATGAAAACGGCCTTTCGGGACAGATAAATTTCTATGTCGGACTTGATATGACGGGAAGGGTTATAGGCATATACTTCCCGTATCTTGACGAGCCTGTTTCATACGGCGATATGACGGATTTTAACAACTTTATCTCTTCGTTTACGGGCAGAACGGGTCCGTTTGTCGGCATAGAGGGTGCGGCAACGCTTGCGGGTGACGTTTCGCTTGTCGGCGGCGCACACTACACCTGCTTTGCGGTTATCGACGGTGTCAACGCGGTGACGGAGGCTTTTAACGATGAATTTGTAAAGGAGGCGGAATAATGAAAATAACAAACTTCGCCTCAGGCGACATATTTATCAGAAATCCGCTTTTGACGGGTGTCTGCTTCTTTACACTTGTCATCACTATGACGATATCCCTGCTCAACGGACTTGCAACAGGCATTTTTGTGACCTGCGCCGTTGCGGCATCACTGCTTATCAGACGGGCAATATCACTTTATATAGACGAGCAGTGGCACCTTGCGCTCTATGCTTTGGGCGTATGTGCTACGATATCGCTGGGTGAACTTGCGGCAACTGCGCTCTACCCCGATTTTGCATCGAGAATGGCGCTCTATCTGCCGCTGAGTGCGATATACTGTCTGTCTGACAGGTCATTTGACTTTACAGCGAAACCGCTTCGTGCAACGCTTCAGCAGGCGCTTTTGAACTGTCTCGGCTTTACTGCCGTATGTATGGCGATAGGTGCAGTGCGTGAACTTCTGGCGTTTGGCACACTGCTCGGCATACCCGTTGTTAAAGACTATCTTAAAATGCCCACGATGGTACTTCCCATCGGCGGTATGATAGTGTTTGCATTCGGTCTCGCCCTCATAAATCACATTACGGGCAAAGGAGGCAAATCATGATACAACTGCTCTCACTTGTCATAACGGCAATGCTTGCCGAAAATCTGCTCTGCACAAGGGCGCTGGGTATGGAGACGGCTCTTTTTGACCGTCACGACTATCTGCATTTCGGTATATTCACCGTGATATCATCGACGGTGCTGTCGCTCTTTGCCTGGATTTTCGACTTTTTTGTATTTGCACGTTTCGATCTTCAGTTTCTTCGTATTTTCACATATATACCTTTTCTTTTTACGGTTATATGGGCAATGAAATTTATTCCGAAGATAGGCGTCCATCTTGAAAAATACAAGAATGCGCTGATTTTCAACAGCGCCGTTCTGGGCGTTGCAATAATCACCGCAGTTAAGACATATCCTGTCTATTATGCGGTATTGTACGGATTTTTCGCAGGTCTCGGTTATATTCTTGCACTGCTTCTGTTTAATAAACTCTGCAGCAGGATAAGCACGGCAGACCTGCCCCGAGCATTTGTCGGAATGCCCTCAAAACTTCTCATTCTTGCCCTGATGTCACTTGCATCAATGGCATTTATCGGAGGTGTTACAGTATGATGACAGCATTAACGATACTTTTAGCATTTGTGATTCTTGCAGGAAGCGGCGCTCTGTGCATTTTCTTTTTAAAGGACAAGATTCCGCCAGAGAAAAAAGGACAGTCAGTCCCGACTCAGCGTCTTACGGCAGTTCTCGCCTGCTGCGGAAATGAGCAGAGTACAGATGTCTCTTTCGACTACGCAGGCGAACTCACCTGCGCATCGGCATCACTGCTGTTCGGCGGTGACAAAAGTTGTCCCTACGCCTGCATCGGCTACGGCGACTGTGAAAAGATATGCCCCGAGGGCGCAATAACGATGAAAAAGGGCCTGCCCGTCATAGATTCACTCAAATGCACCTTCTGTAAGAAGTGTATCGAGTGTTGTCCCAAGGGACTGATAAGACCGCAGAGTTCTTCATTTTCGTACTATGTCGCCTGCAGCAACAAGCGCTTTTCCAAAACGGAAAAGTATTGTGAAACGGGTTGTAACGGCTGCGGAAAGTGCATAGACGTCTGCGAAAAGAAAGCAATTTCCTACAACGGCAGAAGAGTTATAATAGACGACAATCTATGCGACCTGTGCGGAAAATGCATAGAAGTCTGCGACAGAAACGTTATCAAACACGTGTAAAAAAGAGACCAAAGGGTCTCTTTTTTAATTCGGAATTAGGAATGCGGAATGCGGAATTAAGGTGGAAACTTCGTAGAAGTTTCTATTGAATATAAAAGGTCGCAGTGATTTTTCTGCGACCTTTTGTTTGTTTAGTCTTCAAAATACAGTAGTTTATACGGTGGTATTTCAAGGACATTTGCTATTTTAAATAATGTATCTAATGAAATAGCCTTGTATATGTTAGGTGCTTCGATTTGTCCGATAAAGGATACTCCACAATTCAACTTTTCAGCAAGTTGCTCTTGTGTCAGAGATTTCAATTTTCTGTAATAGGATATCTTTAAACCGATTTTAATATAATTATCCTTAAATTCAACATTCATTATAACATCACCCAATATAATTTTATTACATTGACAAGAAAATAAATATATGATATTCTTAATATAATTATTACCGTACAAATAACAATTGTGCACAAGGAGGAAAAATGAGTATACTTAGAGATTTATATTACGGAGATATCAAACCATCGGAAAAGTATGTTAAGAAAGGAAGTGAATATCAGAAACTGAGCAATCAACTAATAGAACACATCAATGAATTAAAGGAATCATTAAATGATAAAGAAAAACAATTATGCGA
>JAZQEF010000007.1:0-18365 GCA_045538835.1 Feifaniaceae bacterium
AATTATCGTTTTTTCTGATATGTGGCTTTGCTATTTTTTTAAGTTGTTTGTAGGTCATTAGTCTCAAGCTCCTTTAATTTTAGTTTTTGCTACGTGGTAAAGTTTCCATAGTTCATCTTTGACTGTATCGCTATATTTCAAAATAGCATTGATTAGTTCGTTCATATCTCTATAGCCTTTAGCAAACAATAACATACCGTCTTTTCCATTCGGCTCATCGTCAAAATAGATGTCATTTAGGTCTGATGCTCCGGCAGTACCAAGCAAAAGAAATATTCCGCTTATAATTGCCGTTGTCCTTATAGTTTTTAAAATCCATATAACAATACTTTTGATTCTGCTTTTTAGCAAAGCAACATTAACCGATATTTTCATCTGATTATAAGTTATATACATCATTTTCCATCACTCCCATATTAAATGTTCAAGGTCTGCTTTTTCCGTCAAGCCTGATGGTGTTTGCAATGTTCCCATAGTGCAGTCATATTCAAACCATTCGCCCGGTTCTGTATATATAGCATTGAGAATATGCAATGCAAAACCGATATTTTCTTCATCAATCAAATGTTTTGCAAAGTCCTTTAAATAGTCATAACTGTGTATGTCGGGATGTTCCTCGTGCAGTTGCTCAATGAGTTCATCAAAAGTTTTTGTTTCAAAATCTGCTCTTGTCATTTCAATAACTCCTTTCAAGTGGGGAGCGGTACTGTGACCGCTCCTTATCCACATACTACCGATTAAAAGAATTTATCAATTACCGCTTTGACAATTAGTTTTTTAAACTCTGCTGCATCTTCAGCCTCTAAGTCAACCGCTATATTTGCGTTATCCCATAACAGTTCATTTTCTGCCGAATGAAATGTAATTGCTATATAGTAGTCTGTTTTGCCTTTTTCATATGTGATATTAAGCCCCATATAATCAATGACCGCTTCAGCATTTCCCCACGGGATTTGCATTTCTTCATCATACTGTTTGTTAGCTTCCTTTATTGCCGTGTTGATTTGTTCTTTTATGGAGTCTGATACCATTGATAATTCAATAGCAACACTTAAACTGTCATCCGTTACCTCTAAAGTTGCAAGGTCGATTCTTCCTATGTTTTTTACTGTTTTAAATCCTTTCATTATTAAATACCATCCTTTATTATTATTTGTTTTTTGGTGTGGCTTTGGGAAGGCTTTCGCCCTCCCTCTGCCGTTGATTTGTTAGGCTATGGTAAAACGCCTTGATGTTGTCTGTTTTACAAACTGATTGTAAAGTTCTTCATACTTTGCTTTAAATGTTGCAGTATCGAAACGATTAGAAGTAACTGATTTATAGCGGATTTTATATTCTCCTGCTACAAGTTCGTCTGTACTGCGTTCTGTCAGCTCTGCTTTTAATTCGTCTTGAAGACTTGCGATTTCAGTTTCAAGTTCTTCTTTCATTCTTAAAAGCTCTTTGATTTCTTTTGCCTTCGCCTCGATTGTTTGATTTGTCATACACATAGTGTACCTCCTAAAAATAAATATTTGGTTTTGTCAATCGGTTTGTTGTCCTCTTGACATTTATTATTATACACCCTTTTTCGTGCATTGTCAACACTTTTTTTGGTGTATTCACGAAAAAAAGTGCACTAAAATAGTCACAAATATTTGTGCATATTGTACACCAAAAATGGTGAATAAAAACTTGACAATACACCTTTTAGCGGAAACTTTGGAAGGGTTAGACGATAGCGACAGAGAAGTTATTGAAGTAATGCTTCAGAGGGTTACACATTAGCGGATGCAATCGACAAAAAAGATGATCGTATAATATGGAACGATTGTTCAGATATGGAAGATGTAGCAAGGGAATACGCAGAGCAAACAGGACTATTAAACAGCGTTCCCGAACATCTGCAAAATTACTTTGATTTTGAATCATACGGAAGGGATATGAGTTTTGAAGGTCATTTCGTTTTTACCGATAACGGAAACTGTGTTCAGATTTATTAATATAATAGGTAAAAAAATAAGGTGTTTGACCGTAACAAGTCAAGCACCTTTTTAATATTTGCGGAGCGGTTAAAAGCTCTTTTTTGTGTCGTTTTAAGGCTCAAATATTGCCGTTTTAAAGCCTTTAATTCTAAGGGTATGAAAGTGTATATTAAAATTGTTTTATGGCGGTATTTGTGGCGGTTTCTGTGCCGTTGGTGTGGTGTTAGGTGTCCGCCGTAGGTTTACATTCTGTCAAGCCTTTTTTATTCCCGGAAAGGGTATAGCAGATCCATCCACATACCAAGTTATTTTCAAAACCTTTTCCGAACATCAAAAACTTTACCCCATCTCTATTAAAGATTATATTATATAGAAATCAGGTAAACTTTTTATTTATATGAATTATCATATCATCAAAATCATCTTATAACATAAATCACGGGCAATATGCAAATAATAGAATTACTACCAAGTTAAGAGAGGAAATGGCAATGAGCAACCAAACAACAAATCCAACTATTGAGCAATACTTAATATCTAATTGTTTACTCACTATAGATGAATTAAATATGGCATATAAAGGTTATTCTTCTGAACAAATAAAAGATATTGCCGATAAGCATTTTAATGAAATGGATATTACTGTTAGAGTTGGTTATCCCTTTAAGCAAATGGCACATTATACTATGACCGAAGGTAAGAAAAAACAAACCCCAAAAACAAATCACGATATATACGTTGAGTCAAAAGATTTTAAAATTGAGATAAAATATTTAAAAAATTGGAAATCTTCATCAGGCAGCTACTCATGTAGCAAAACATGGAAAGAATATCAATGTGATTTTGATTGGTTGCTTCAAGAAATAGACAATGGGAATAAAGGTAAGGTTGCATTTATATTAGGTTGGTTTAACTGTGTTTCATCGTTTTCTCAAATAATTCAATTAGGTACAGGCAGCGGATGGAGACCCTTAGTTAATGAGAGTAGGATATGCTATTTCCCCTTTTTGTATAGACCTCAAATTCCAACTTACACATCAGAACTGCAATATAATTATGAAATCGCATACCAACCTCTTCAGTTAACTCCTGCTGGTCATAACAAGAAGAAATATAATTGTATGTTTTTAGGCAATGAAAACGATTGCTTTCATTTTGCTGTGTATTTTTGATGTAATAGCGGAGCGGGGGATATATAAACATTGCAGAAATTTAAGTGCCTAATATATAGACGGTATGCCCCTAAATTTTACGTAAAAAAAATAAGGGCATATCAAGTCTTAACTCTATATGCCCTTATTAAAATGTTTGTTTAATTTAGTCAGCCAATATAACTCTTTGAATATATTCATATTCGTTTTTATGAGTTTTCAAATCAATGCTAATATCCGAAACATATTTTCGACTTCTAATCTCAGAGGATATAGCATTAACCAATATAGCTTGCAAATTATCTCTAATAACATTTTTATTTTCTTCGTTTGCTTTTATCATTGCATATATTAAATCTGGTCGTGATACGATTCTTTTACACATACCGTAAGCAACACTCCTCTGTGTATGGTTTAAAGCTCTTTTTTGGTTGTTTTTTATTGTTTTAATTGCTTGTTTCATTTTTTCCTCCGTATATTTTATGCGTTGACAATTGAATTTATGTCATATCCGGCATCGATTTTCATACATTTATCTATATAAGACTTTATGTAATTCTCTACTATAGTATCAAAACGATAAAAACTTAAACATAAAAGTCTATCTTGATATGATTTAATAAAGTCTTTATGTATAGATATACCCATAGATAACAAAACGGCTTTTGATTGACGAATGTTTGGAAAGCCACAGGTCGCATAATCAACCCATATTTTATCATTTGTGCTTTTACTATGGAATTTTTTATTGAGAGATTTTACTAAAATGTGGTTAAGAGATATTGAATGCAATACCATGTTGTTGTCTTTATTTAATTGGGACAGCCGTTGTTCCCAATTAATATTGGAAAATGTATTATCCGTACTATCAATCGCTGTAAAACCAAGATAGCGTCCTTCCTTTAGTCTTCTAAAATGAACTCTAACTCCAACGTTAGTGAATAAACATATTTTAGTGTTCATACAAATATCTAAAAGAAAACTTTCTAACCACTTTATTCTCATTTTGTTTGTTTTTCTTTGTAATTTACCGACATTTTTCTCATATCTGCTAATATGAGTAAACAACGTTTCGTTCATATTGTTGTGAAAATCGTTTATACTGTTAGAAAAATTTTTGATAGAGGTCATCAAACTCTGATTTACTTCAAAATCATCATACTTTCCAGATTGATATATTTTAAAACTAACAGGCACAGAAATTGGCTCTTTTGACAAGGTGCTCTTATTGGCAATATTTTGTCTACTATATTCTTGATATTTATTGTCTAATACAGCAGTAATACTGTCTACCACCTCAGCATATCCCTTTGTGCGTTGATGGTAATCAGTTATCGGTTTTCTATCCTTCGGAAAAGATTTGATTCCCTTAAAAGGCATTTTGGAAAGATTGCTTGTGGGAGATAATATAATTGGTATTACTGTGCATGTTTTATTTTTATGTCTCTTTAGTGCTGCTTCTAACTCTTTTCCGAAACAAAAATCCGAAGCAACATAATGATTAGATATCAGCAATAATACAATATTTGACTTTTCTAATTCGTCAAAAACCTCTTCTTCAATATCAGAACCACCATCTATACAACCATCGTGCCATACTTCAATATTATATATTCTCTCTAAAGCACGCAAATGTTCTAATAATTGTTCTTTCATTTGCATATCTTTATGGGAATAGGAAATGAAAAACTTAAGAGCTTTTACCCTCCTTGCCATTACGAACAACCCCCTTAATTGATATGATTAGATTAAAATTATATCATAATTTGGAATTTATTTAAAGTATTATGGCAAAAAAACAACTCTATAATTGTCAAAATTTCTCTTTAATGATTTTTATTTTAACATATACTGACTTTCCAATTCAACATAGCTAAATATGTCTTGTACGGGACTTTGCCCTTGCACTTTTCGGCAATATCCTTAATATAATTCTGCTTATAGTCAATATATCCCTTTTGAGCCTCTTCGTGTGTGTCGAATGAGCCGACTTCTTTTTTTGCACCCAAAATAGACATAGTAACATCATATTTGCCTGTGTTATTATTTAGTACGATATTTGTTTCCAATCCTCGTGATTCAAAAATGGTATTTGTGAAATGATGGATAAGGGTACAAGTTTCTGTGCCGTATACAGTATTCCCCGGCACTAATACATCCTTATCCAAATCAACCTTTCTATCGCCCATAGAATTCTTTTTATGCCATTCACGATAATTAGAGAAGTTAAGCCATTCAATATCTGCAGTGCAGGGAGCATAATAAGACTTATTCTTATGTACTTCTTCACTATAGCATCTCTGCATCATATTAGCCCACTTAATATACGCATAATCGCCCTCACTGGAGAGAGAATCATTACAACCCAAATATCCTATACCAAAGGTTGTCTTCTTCCACTTGTTAGCGTACCAATCGTTTTCTTTATAGACAATGCTATTGATAATCTCAAAAATCACATCTTCGGTGTCGGCATCGCCTTTAGAAAATCTTTCTAAAATAGCGCTGTACTGTTTTTTACTTACGGGATAGATGTTTTTATAGTAGTTGTCATCCTTGTTATTGCCTTTGTGCCAACAATGTGTATTGCCAACCCAATCAAAGTTTACAATAAAGGCATAAACCACTAACCGCCATACCTCAATAGTTTTCTTTTTAAATACCCATTTTTCACCATTGTATATGTTTTCTTGTAATGTGCAAATCTTTTCACCGAAGTGGTCTATTTTTATTCGTTTAAACACATATTTTTTGCCATTGTATTCTAACACTCTGCCATAATTAGAAATCCATGCTCTTTTATAGTCAATCAATTCTACAAAGCATTCATCGGGAGCTATTGTTTTTATCCCTGCTTGTTTAACATCAAGAATCCTTATAGGCAAAGGTGTTTTATAAAGTCTCTCTATTTTTACGATGTTTTCCTCACTAATAGTTCCTTTCAATTCTGAAGTGCGTGTACTACGGCAACTCTTACACCAAGTATGATTTTTACAAAATCTCTCGACTGGCAAATCTCTTCCGCATTTAGTACACTTTTTTGTTTTATTCTGTATTAAAAGAGGTTGTACCTCTCTTTTGTTGTTATTATCATTCATTGTTCCTCCTTTATAACAACCCATAAATCAAACCATAAAAATAGACCTTACTCAGATGGTAAAGCCTTTATGCTCGACATGGTTCTATCGTTCTTTTTACTCCTAATAGATGGGAGTAACACCTACACTTATACGGCTGTAGTCTTACCATTTTATATTAATATTCTGCACCGAAATCCTTTTCACTGATACCATCAATCTTCATACGTGCTAACACCAATTCATTTCTTTGCCGTGTGCCTCGTTGTTCCATTTCTTTCAACGCAATAGATAGATGGTGATTGACTGCTTCTGTAATTTGGTCGATAGTCATTTGACCATAGAATTTCTCTAACTTGTTTATGTTGTCTGCGTTTATAACAATAATTGAATCATATATTGTCATAGCTTTAATCCACCTTATCTTTTTTCTTAGTTTTTCGTTTGGTCTTGTTCTCATTTTCTTCCGTAACGGAAGCGGAAATATGCCTACAGTTTATGCCGATAGAGTTCAATATCTCTATGCCGTCCATACCGTCATATCTGCCGTCCTTGTATTCGTTGATAATGCCGATAAGCACCATATAGAGTAAACTCCTTTTCTCCGGCTCTGTAATGTCTGCTAATGCTCTTGTAAATGAATTAATCCATTTAGTATCGTTCATTCAGAACTTCCTTTCTCTGTACAATGTCGTAAAGCATCTTTCATTTTTTCTCCCGGCACAATGGCTACTTTGTAATGTGGCGGTACAATTTTGTTGATATTCATATTATTAAACCCTGTAGCATTTAGTTTCTTTTCTTTCATGTAACGAGGCTCAATAGTAAAATAGTCCTTTATAAAAACCGTGTCTCCGTTTTCAATAACATTAACAATTGCATCAAAACAGGCAGACAGTACGGGTTTGATTACATCTTCTTTCGCATAATTAAGATGATATTTACTTATCCACGATTTGCGATTTCCACCTCTGACAAATCTTTTATCTGCAAGAATTTCAGATACTTTATCTATTAAATCTGCTTTGTTTAATCTTTCATTCATTTCTTATTATTCAAAATCCTTTCTGTTAGACGTTCCGCAGCCTGATTAAATCTTGAGCCTGATTTAATATTTACCTTGTAATGCGGCGGTACTTTTATTTCTGTATTAGCTTGAACATTTCTCGCTTTTCTTTCGGCTCTGTATTGTGGCTCGATAGTCATATATCCATTAATGT
Source organism: Feifaniaceae bacterium (assembly GCA_045538835.1). Lineage (GTDB taxonomy): Bacteria > Bacillota > Clostridia > Oscillospirales > Feifaniaceae > RGIG6165. The sequence goes on from JAZQEF010000007.1 coordinate 7,413, forward strand.
GTATTGAATTGCCTTTGGAAATAGCAATCTCTACTACATCAAAAAAGGCGGTTAAAATATCATTAACCGTCTCTTGCGTGTATTTCTTATTCTTGTTTTTGGTATGGTCAATAATCATTTTGACTACACCCGGCTTAATAATTCTCTCGTTCATTGTTTTAATTATTTTCTCCTTTCAAATAATCAATAAAACTCTCATTTTAAATGGTATAGCAGCGGTTTTAGTATTATCCTTAAATGCTAAAATAAGCTCACTATCAGCCGTAAGTTAAAGACCAATAGTAAGCTTATCTTAATATTCAAAGATAGTATTAACTTGTTTTGCACTATGACTTCCTTTGTATTTTATTCTCTGTAAAACCTCTGTAAATTAAATTAGTTTGTGTCCGCAATAGCTTGTTTTAATAGGCTTTCAAAAACTGTGTTTATATATTTCCGAGACAGACAAAAAGTATTTTCATATTTTCAACTCCTTCTACATAATAATTATAAACATATTGACATTCTTTTTCAAATATGCTATTATTTCTACAATATTTTCCTTTGATGTGTTCGGGATTATAAGCAACTGCTTAGGAAACCGGATGCGGAGGGGGCTCTGGAGAAGCTCATTAAATTGAGTGCCGAAGGTGCAAGGCAGCAATGCCGAATCTCTCAGGCAAAAAGACGGGGCAGGAATAAAAACCCCTGTTTTACAGGGTTTTCTGCTTAATTTCTTCAGAGTTGCCTAAAAAGGGCAACTTTTTATTTTTTACGGAGGGTAAAATCATGGAACAATTCCAGGCAGCTGCACTTAATATTGTGGCAAAAATCAATGCTTACTTATCAGATTACATTCTGATAGCACTTCTAGTAGGCGTAGGTCTTTACTTTACGATTCGCACAGGCTTCGTACAGGTAAGATATTTCGGTCAGGGTATGAAAAAGGTTTTTGGTAACCTTTCACTAAAGGGCGGAAAGAACAAGAGCGGTCTTACATCATTCCAGGCACTTGCAACCGCTATTGCGGCACAGGTTGGTACAGGCAACATCGTAGGTGCCTGCGGTGCTATTCTCATCGGCGGTCCCGGTGCTATTTTCTGGATGTGGATTATCGCATTCTTCGGTATGGCAACAATCTATGCAGAAGCAACACTCGCGCAGAAGACACGTATTGTTAATGAAGACGGCTCAGTAGCCGGCGGTCCTGTTTACTACATAAGAACTGCTTTTAAAGGCAAATTCGGCAAGTTCCTTGCAGGCTTCTTTGCAGTGGCTATCACACTTGCGCTAGGGTTCATGGGCTCAATGGTTCAGTCAAACTCTATTGCAAGTTCAATGAATACCGCTTTTAATATTCCCACTTGGGTTATAGGCGCTATCGTTGCAGTTCTCTGCATATTCATTTTCCTTGGCGGTATCCAGCGTATTGCTTCAGTAACCGAAAAGCTTGTTCCCGTTATGGCAGTTTTCTATCTCGTAGGCGGTCTTGTAATTCTTGGTATGCGTTTCCGCTACATTCCCGAAACATTCGGTCTTATCTTCAAGTATGCATTTACTCCCAACGCGCTCATCGGTGGTGGTATCGGTTACGCTCTTAAAACTGCTATCAGTCAGGGTGCAAAGCGCGGTCTCTTCTCAAACGAAGCAGGTATGGGTTCAACACCCCACGCTCACGCTATGGCAAATGTTGAAAAACCGCACGACCAGGGTGTCGTTGCTATGATAGGTGTGTTTATAGACACATTCGTTGTTCTTACAATGACAGCTCTCGTTGTTATTTCAACACTTTACACAGGCGACGGTATCTTTGCAAATGTATCTGGCAACTTCGCAGAAGTTCTTGAATTAAGCGGAATTGATAAGACAAATATGATGCAGACAGCATTTACAACCGCTCTGCCTTCATCATTCGGCAACTTTGGTAATATATTTGTTGCAATCTGTCTTCTCTTCTTTGCTTTCTCAACAATTATCAGCTGGAACTTCTTCGGAAGAATCAATGCTGAATATCTCTTTGGCAAGAAGTTCTCCAAAGTATATACGGTTATTGCAATCGTATTCATCTTCTTAGGTTCAATTCTTTCAAACGATCTCGTATGGGAACTTACGGATATGTTCAACAACATCATGGTAATACCCAACGTAATTGCCCTCTTTGCTTTAGGCGGAATGGTTGTTGCGTGTCTCCCAAAGAAGAATAAGTAAATTTATAAAAGACCGCTTTCTGCGGTCTTTTATTTTTGCCTGTCTTGTTATATAATGTAAATAGAAAGGATTGATTATATGAGTAAAGTAATTACTATAAGCCGCGAATTCGGCAGCGGCGGTAAATATATCGGTGAACTTGTGGCAAAAAAACTCGGCATACCCTTCTATGATGACGAGATAGTAGAACAGGTTGCCGAAGAATCGGGTATGATGAATGACTTTGTCGAAAAATTCGGCGAATATTCTCCCTCAAAAAGTCTGTTTGCCTTCTCGTTTGTCGGCAGAAACGCCGCAGGCGAATCAATTGAGGACTATCTTTTAAAAGTACAGCACGATGTCATTTTAAAGTTGGCAAAACAGGGCTCCTGCGTCATCGTGGGCAGAAGTGCGGATTATATACTCAAAGGCGTTGTTGACACAATAGATGTTTTTGTCTACGGTGACAAAAAAGATAAGATAGCGCGTGTTATGCAGTATAAAAATGTCTCTGAGGAAGAAGCAAAAAAACTCATCAGAGACACTGATAAAAAACGCAGTATCAACTACAGATACTACACGGCGCAGACATGGGGTGACTATAAGAACTACACCCTTATGCTAAACAGCACGGCAATAGGCATAGAAGCTGCAGCAGACATGATAGCAAAACTTTATTAAAAAAATCCGACCAAGCGGTCGGATTTTTAATTTTCAAAACACTCTTGACATTTTGTGACTACAAATGTAGAATATAATCAGACTACAATTGTAGACTAATCTACGGAGGTGTTTCTATGGTACCTGGAAACATTAACATCGGCGAAGCCGAACTTGAGATAATGAAAGTTCTCTGGCAGGCGCAAGAGCCTGTCAACACGCAGTACATAAACGAGGCAGTTGAAAAGCGAGGCTGGAAGCGCACAACTATATCAACCTTTCTTGCAAGGCTTGTTCAAAAAGAGGCGGTCCTGTCCGAAAAAAGAGGAAAGTCGTATTATTACTCCCCTCTTATTTCACAGAAAGATTACAGAAAATCACAGACAAAAAATCTTATTGCAAATCTCTATAACGGTTCTGTGAAGGACTTTGCGCTCTCCCTTTTTGAAGAAGAAAAACTTTCTGACAAGGACATAAAAGAACTGCGTGCCATATTTGACAGGGAGGACTGAGTATGCAAAATGCATTTTTGTCCGTACTTGTCACGTCTGCAGTGGGCACAATGCTTGCGCTTATTCTCGCTTTCCTGTGCCCGTTGACACGAAGATTGTTTTCATCCCAATGGCACTACTACGTGTGGCTTGCCGTTCTGGTGGTCATGATTCTTCCTGTAAGGATATCTCTGCCCAAAAATACAGTAGATATCCCCGATATCGTAATCACCTATGCTGATGAAATATCCGCGACAGAAACGGCGCCATTCCATGATACTGCGCCGACAGCAGAGTATAAGTCATCATATCTCCCCTCCGTCTGGCTTATCGTAGTTTTTCTTATGTTTGCATCAAAACTTATTAATTACTTTATTTTTCTCGGCAAGATACGCCGAAACTCACAGGGAGTTCTCTGTCCCGAACTTTTATCATTTACGGGCAGGAATATCCGTGTACGCAAAAGCAGTAAGATATGCTCACCGCTTATGATAGGCATTTTTATGCCCACTCTGTTAATGCCTGATACGGAAATGACAGCGGAACAGATGCACAATGTTCTCTCTCACGAGATAACACATTTCAAAAGAGGTGACATTCTATATAAGTGGTTTGTCTGCATCGTAAAATGTATTCACTGGTTCAATCCAGCCGTATATTTTATAAGCAGACAGATAAATATCGACTGCGAAGTTTCCTGCGATTTGAAAGTAACTGAAAATATGAGCAAAGAGGAAAAACTCGGCTACATTAACACTATTCTGTCACTTCTCAGTGTCGGAAATTCAAAGTGCAATTTTCTGACAACTGGAATGACAGGAAACAAAAACTCTCTTAAAAGGAGGTTTATAATGATAAAAAACAACACTAAATCAACAAAAATAAAAGTTATAATTTCTGCCGTACTGGCGGCAGTTATAATTATCACAACAGTATTTGCAAGCGGCGTGCTCGCCGGCAACGTTATTGACGAGCCGACCTCACAGACATTTGTCTGGCCCTGCCCCGACAGCCTTAACGTTTCAAGAAAATTTGACAAAGATTTTCACCCTGCAATCGACATACCCGCAACAGGAGGCAGTGATGTCCTTGCCGTATACGGCGGCACAGTAATCTCAGCAGGTTTTGACACAGAACAGGGCAATTTCATTGTTACAGATGACGGCACAGCAACCGTATTATACGCCCATCTCTCCTCTATCGATGTAGAAGAAGGCGATACCGTTTCTTCAGGAGATGTTATCGGCAAGGTTGGCAAAACAGGCATGGCTACAGGTGATCATCTCCATCTTGAATTGACGGAGTACGGAAAGGCGGTAGACCCCCTTGAATACGCCCTCGACGTAAACATCACAGAACCGCCAAAAAGGCCTTTCTAAACCACAAAAAAGTCCGACACAGTCGGACTTTTTTATTCTGTTATAGGTGTCCATGAGACATGATTTTCGCTTATGTTTAATCCTTGCGCTATGGGCAGAGCACGGCTTTCTTCGCCGTCACTTATAACGACCACAACGCTTGTATAACTTCCTTTTAAATCTGCTCTTCCGTTGCAAGTACCCTCGTTGCATGTCACCTCGTATGCCGTTTCGTTACCCTCATAGTCGCAAAACACTATCTTGTAGGTCAGATCATCTCTTATCACACTCGGTACAAAGTGATAGAAAAACCATTTTCTACCACTCGAAAAATTGACTCCAGCAATCTCTATGGTATCAGGCAGTCCCATTTTCTCCGGTACAACTTCTTTATGTCCTCCGAAAAATGTGCCGATATATAAAGATATCACTGCAACTGTCACTATCAGAATTGCAAAAATTATATTTTTATTATTTTTTTCTGCTTTTTCAACATCATCTGTGCGACAGCATAGATAATCCATACTGACATCAAGCACATCTGCAAGTGCGACAAGTTTTTGATAATCAGGCTGAGCATCACCCGTCTCCCACTTGCTGACAGCCTGTCTTGATACACCCAATTTATCTGCAAGACTCTCCTGACTGAGTCCTCTTATTTTTCTTGTGTTAGCCAACCGTTCTTTAAAATCCATAAACTCACCTCGCAATTATATTATCAAAAACGCACTTTACATTCCACCAAGCCGACCTTGAATTTACGCAACTCACGGTTGCATATGTTAAACTTTAAAACAACCCGAGTGAACTGAGTGCAAATATCCAGCCAAACAGCGTCACAAGGCAGAGTGCAGAGGATATGACTACATTCTGCGCAGCGAGTTTCTCGTCGCCTCCCATCTGCTGTGACATAGCAAACGACGAAACCGCAACCGGCGCGCCGAAAACAAGCAACAGACAAACTAGCGCCTCACCTCTGAAACCGAAAATCACCCCTGCCGAGACCATAATAAGCGGTACAATGACAAGTCGTGCTGATACTGAAATCAAAATTTCACGCAGATAGCCTTTTACGCCTGAGAATGTAAAACTTGCGCCGAGCACTACCATTGCGAGCGGCGATGCAATCTTTGAAGCGTCATTGACCGCCGTCTCAAGAAATGACGGCATTGTTATATCCAGCGCAAGGAAAAGCACACCCGTCACACAGCCGCTGACAAGCGGATTTGTCACAACGCCTCTTATAAGTTTTTTGAAGTTCACATTTCCGTCACGGAATCTTTCAAGCGCGATAACCGCAAGAACATTGAACATCGGCACGACAAACGCCACCATTACTGAGGCAAGTCCCGTAGTATTCCCCTTGCATATATATCCCACAAGCGGCACACCTAAAATCGCAAAATTTGAGCGAAAAAACGCCTGAAGCATTACACCTCTTTTGGCATTGTCTTTTGTAAGTACCAACACCAAAAAATATCCAATCACAAAAACACAGACTACGGATACTACCGTAAAAACTATAAGTTTAATGTCCAGTATCTTTGTCAGTTCGGTTTTATAGATATTGTAAAACAGCAGAATAGGCAAAAATATCTTATATATAAGTTTGTTTACCCCATCAAACACTTCTTTGCTTGCAATTTTAAGGCTTTTTAAAAGATAGCCGAGAAGCATCAGCAAAAATATCGGCATTATTGATTCAAATGACAGTTTCAGACTCTCCATTAATAATCTCCACAGTATTTTATATTTTTATTTTAACCGATTAACACACTTCTTACAAGATGTATAAAAGGCACCTCTCGGTGCCTTTTATTCTAATTTATATATTGTGGCTTTTTGTTTTTTCTGTCGTGGATTATCATACCTGCAACAGTGCATATAATATGTATAACATGTGTAACAAGTGCGCCGTATGACCTTGAAATAGTATCATATACGCACCATGTAGTTGCATTAGTCAGCGACCAGAAACGATATCTCGCGCCGTTTTTCTGAGCGATACACATTACAAAAGTAAAGCCTGCAAACATTGCCAGAAGCGAAAGCACGGTTATACCGCCTACCCAGTAATTGAGCGATACCGATGACAGAACATAAATCACAAGCAGCCACCCCGGAATTTCTTTATTTTTTGAATCAAAGAAATAGTTGATAACTGTTTTAACACAGCCAAGACAGCAGGACGCCGCCGCGTTTATACCGCGTCCTCCCACAAAATAACTTGCGGCATACAAAGCATTTCCGCAAAAAATAAGAAACAGAATATGTTTCATCTTTTCGCCCTTGACAAGCGATGCGCCTGCTATTGCAATAAATGCCATAACACTTAAAATAGTTGACAAAATCTGCATAAAATTCACCTCTGCCAACGAATTATATCACTTACGCTGTAAAATAACAAGTCCCGTTTGAATTTTCAAACGGGACTTGTTTAATTGTCAGAATATTCTATTTCTGATACTTTGCCCAGTCTTCAACATCTCTGATCACAGTCCATCTTTCATAGACATGGTTCTTCATATCATAGTCGTGACTGTTGGTTGCTTCCTGAACGGGCAGGTAATACCATGCCGTTATATCGCTGTTGTCGGGCCACTTGATCATATCGTCAAGTAAATCATCTGCCGTTTCGGGCACACGGTTGAGCACTCTGTTGATCATGGTCATTGCTTCAGCACGCGTGATGTACTGGTCGGGCTTGAATGTATTGTCATCATAACCCTTGATCCAGCCGTGCGCCGCCGCTTCATGAATTTCAGCCTCTGCCCAGTGACCGTTAACGTCTGTAAAGTTATCAACGACTTCAAATTCAGAATCATCAAATCTTGCGCAGATAACTGCGAATTCTGCTCGTGTGATATATGCATTCGGCGCAAAGTCAGATGCGTATCTACCGTTTACAATTCCAAGATTTGCCATAGTGGAAATAGCCGTATTGTACCAGTCTGAACTCTTAACGTCATTAAATTTGTTGGTGCTTGTTAGGTTATCCTCTCTCACACCCTCTTTAAGCAGTCTGAAGAAGATTGTTGTCACTTCGGCGCGAGTGATATTATTACCGGGTCTTACCGTCTTGTCGGGATAACCTATCACATATGCAAAGTGGTCTTCACCGTTAAGACTGCTAGGTGTATCGTGACCGTTTCCTGCAGTTCCGTTATCTTTAACCCAGGCTGCATATACAGTAATATTTTGTGTCATTCTTACTTCGCTTACATCTTCGGTAAGCGCTTCGTCCAAATGCCAGCCTTCAAAGACATAACCGTCTTTTATCGGAACTTTTGTAAGTTTAACCGTCGCACCTGAGTTATATGTTTCTTTTGCTATATCGTTTCCGCCGTTTGTTTCGTAGGTAAGCGTATATTTTGCTATTACGCTACCGCCGCCACCGCCGTTACGTGTCCACTGAGCAACAAAAGTGATATTTCTGTCAACCGCTACAACATCGCCCGGCGCGTAGGTGCTGTTATTTTCTTTCCAGCCTGTAAATGTGTAGCCGTTTCTTGTAGGAGCGGCATTGACAGTTACATCTTCACCTGCCAGGACAGCCTTTGTGCCGTAGTCAACGCCTTCTGCGCCTGTACCGCCGTTTAAGTCGTAACTTACTGTGAACTGAGTAACAAATCTTCCGAGAATTGTAACATCATGGTCAGGCATTATAAACTGATTACTTTCAACAGTTGCCGTACGGGTATACCAACCGTCAAATGCATATCCGTTTATCTGCGGCTTTGCAGCGACATCGACAAGTGCACCATAGCGCACACCTGTCATATTTTTATCTGACAGATCGGGGGCGCCATCAGGCTGCTCACCGTAGTAAGCGTATGTTACGTTGTATGTATGTCTGTCAAAATAAATGTTAAGAACAAGATTTCCCTTACCGTTTTCATCTACTGTAACATGACCGTAACTTGTGCTGTGTTCAGGATTAATAAAGAATCCCGTGTGCGAAATGGAGTCTGCCTCAATATGCTGTCCAACGTATGCCGAACGTGTGTATGAAGCATCACTGAGAACATAGTCTGCAGTATTGAATGCGGCTCCTGCATCTACCTTCTGGAAATAGTAGTTAACCTTATAATCCACAAGATTTGAAGCAAATGAGCCCCTGAATACCACATCTTTATCGGGCATCTCGAACTTACCTTCACTGACAGACGCATCTTCCGTTGTCCAACCTCTGAAAGTGTAACCTGGAACAGTGGGAGCATCTGCTACGGTAAATTCTGTACCGAAATGAACATCATTTGTCTCACTTGGAACTGACGGAGCCCCGTCAGGAGTAAGTCCTTCATATACATATGTTACACTGTGAGCATTTCTGTTGTAATAGAAGTTGATAACAAGCGTACCGTCGCCAAGAACCTCTCCTTTAAGCTGTCCGACAGTACCGCCTGTATAGTCGGTAACATCGGTAAATCCCGGGATTGTAAATGCATATGCGATAACTTCATCGCCGGTAGTGCCTACACGTCTGTCACTTGAGTAAATTTCATAGCCGTCAAGAGTTTCTTTTTCCGTCCAGTGACGAACTACATAAGGAATGCCGCTGTCTGCAGAAAAACGTCCCTCAAGACGGACATGGTGCATAGGCATTGTAAACTTGCCGTCGTTGATAGTTACGGTAGCCTCTTCGCTCGACTGTGCCACAGGTGTCCAGCCTATAAATGTGACGCCTGCGGGAGCATCCATTGCTGCAAGAACGGTTACTTCCTCACCGTGGCGGTAAGGAGAGTTCTCATCCGTAGGCGCGGTAACACCTGTCGGAACACGTCCTGTTATATAATATGTAACCGTGTACTCGTTGCGGTCATAGAAGAGATCAAGAACGAGCGTTCCGTCTGCCTTTACAATGCCCGTTACAGGCTCTGCTGATGCAAGCGTATAACCCGGGAAGTTTCTGGGCTGTGCTGTAACTTCAGTTCCTGTTGTACCCGTATGCTCATTTGTATAGTTGGGTGTTGCAGGATATGTGCCGTCTGCATTCTGGAGATGGTGATGTACTTCGTACTTTGTATTGGTATTGGGATTAAAGTGACCGACAAATACTACATTACCTGCAGGCATTGCAAATGTACCGCTCTGCGGAATACCTGCCTGCTGGGGATACCAGCCCGCGAATGAGTAACCTGTAAGAGTCGGCGTTCCCTTGATTGTTACGGTCTTGCCGTAAACATACGATTCTTTTGCAGGGAGAAGCGCCGTTGCACCGTCAGGCTGTTCTGCCGGGTCATACTTGTATTCCACGGTGTACTTGATTCGCTTGTAGTGGAATATAAGTTCTGTTGTGCCGTCACCCTTGATTTTTGCACTTTCAACATTGGTGACAGATTCATCAAATTCAAATCCTGTAGGCGACATACGCGCTGCACTTACAGTAGCACCCGTCTGTCCGTAATGCTCTTTTTCATAATAGACTTCGGCATTGGTATATGAGCCGTCAAGATTCTGCAGATAGTGGATTTCCTTGTACTTGATTCCTGACGATGCGCTGAATTTACCAAGAAGCGTTACATTTCTGTCAGGCATCGTGAAGGTTTCATCGTCACTGTCTATCGAGTGACCTGTTGAATACCAGCCTGTAAAGTCGTAGCCTGTAAATTTAAGGTCATCTGCTATATCCACGGTAGCGCCGTACATATATTCTTTGCTGTCTGTCGGAAGAGCAGGCTTTCCGTCAGGCTGTTCGCCTTCATAAGCGTATGTTACGGTATACTTGTTTCTCTCATAGTAGAACTTGAGTTCTGTTGTACCGTTACCATTGATTTTTGCAGATACTACATTTCCTGCATAATCTTCATCAAATGTGAAGCCTGTTTCTTCTGTAATGGGGTCTGCCTGAGCCAGACTGTCTGTTTTGCCCAGATGGTCGAAAGTATACTTGGGTGTTGTCGGATATGTTCCGTCAAGATTCTGGAAGTAGTGCTTTTCAACCCACTTTATGCCTGTGTCAGGCTCAAAACTGCCAAGAAGTGTTACGCTTCTGTCGGGCATTGTGAAGGTTTCATCGTCGTTACCTACCGAATAACCCGTAGTATGCCAACCTGCAAAGGTATAACCTTCTAAAATGAGGTCATCTGCTATATCCACGGTAGCGCCGTACATATATTCATAACTGTCTGTCGGAAGAGCAGGCTTTCCGTTAGGCTGTTCGCCTTCATAAGCGTATGTTACGGTATACTTGTTTCTCTCATAGTAGAACTTGAGTTCTGTTGTACCGTTACCATTGATTTTTGCAGATACTACATTTCCTGCATAATCTTCATCAA
>JAZQEF010000008.1:2500-15517 GCA_045538835.1 Feifaniaceae bacterium
CTTCTTGAGCAATTTCAGATTTGATGTGATGACACCCGCCGTCACATTCGTTTTTATATAATCGGAAAACTCATAGAAAAGTTCCGGTGCTTTTGCTATAGTCTTAGCATTGAGTTTCTGCTCGATAAGAGCAGTTATGAAATCCTGCTGAACGTTCGCCCTTTCAACATCACCTTGAACATACTTTCTGAAACGAACAAGCTGCATCGCCTTATCACCATCGAGATGCTGCTGCCCCTCTTTAAGATCGATATAGAGATTCTGCACGGGATCTTTGTACTTCATATCCTGCGGAACATAGAAATCGACACCGCCGAGTTCATCGATAATATACTCAAATCCCTCAAGATCGACCATAAGATAGTAGTTCACAGGGGCGCCCGTAATCTCTTTTACCGCCTTTATAGTCTCACCGATATCCCTGTCTGCCCTTTTGTACACGGAATTTATCTTGCAGTAATATCCGTTATAATTGATGCGGGTATCACGATAAATTGAGGACATGTTTACAGTAAGATTTTCTGTGTCCACCCCCAGAAGCATAAGAACATCCGTAGATTCACTGACTTTATCTATGCCGACAAGCAGTACATTAAACTGTGTATCCTCTATAACTGCATCGACATCTTCGCTTGGCGAAGTCATATTATTCCAGCCTGCAACGAGATATGCCGCCTTATATCCGACATAACCCGACAAAACTATTATGATAACGGTGAGTATGACACCAATATAAAATTTTCTTTTCCTTGCGGAGTATTTACTGTTTTTCACGGTTTCTCCTATATATATAATGTAGGGACTTTATTATCCCCGTTATTGCGGCAAATAATGCAGGCTTTCCTCATCAAGCCTGCATTTTTGTTTATAAATCAATTTTGTTAAGAATATCTCTGAGAGTCTTAACTTCTTCAGCCGTCATTGAGAAACCTTTGTTCATCTTGCTCTTGTCTGCTGACCAGTCACGAAGTTCATACTTCGGTTCTCTGTCATTCCAGCTCACAAGATTAAGTTCTCTTGACCAACCGTTCTTGGGATTTTCGGATATAACACCGAATTCCTTAACAACGTCGAACTTGATTTCAGGCATCGCTTTTCCTCCTTATTCAATATTAAAACGCTTGAGTATATTTTTACATTATTATTATTAAGTTGTCAAGTATAAATATATATAATATATAATAATGTAACTTTATTTTTTTGTAAAAAGTGTTGACAAGGGCGTTTTTCGGTGCTACAATACAGAAAAACCGATGAGGCAGAGAAAAGTCAGAAGTTCCGTCGAAAGAGAGCGGGAGGCGGTGTGATCCCCGTGTCGGAAACTGAGTAATATGGCCTGCCGAGGGCGGCGTTAAATGCGCCGACGTCAGACACACGTCAGTTGTCAGGGATATGTCAGTATTCCGATGAGGGTTCTTTTGAACCGAAGCAAGGTGGCACCGCGGATTTATTCGCCCTTGATGCAAGATAATTGCGTCAAGGGTTTTTTTGTTTTTATGACTAACATAAACTATTTGTGAAAGGATGATTGCTGTGAAAAATTTCATACACTTATCCGGCGGTATTATCTGCCGATGGTGAATCCTACTGTAACTTTTACCAACAATTATCAAATTCTTATTATCGAAAGGAAATAAATATTATGAAAAAGTTTTTAGCATTGGCACTTGCCATCGTACTCGTATTTACATTCTGCGCATGTTCAAATCAGGCTGATGACGGTAAGATTACCGTAGCAATAGTTCAGCCACTCAGTCACACATCACTCAACCAGATAAGAGACACCATAAAGAGCGAACTTGAAAATTCAGGTCTTGACATAGTTATCGAAACGGCAGATGCCAACAACGACAGTTCTGCTTTCACTACCATCGTTTCAAACTACAAGGCACAGGGCGTGGATATAATTGTTCCCATCGCAACGCCTATCGCAACAGCGGCAAAGACAGTTTTTGAAGGCACTGACACTCCCATAGTTTTCGCAGCTGTTACAGATCCTACAGCAGCAGGTCTTACGGGTGACGGTTGTGAAAATATTACGGGTGTTTCTGATTACATTCCTCCCAAAGAAACTATCGATCTTATTTGTAGCACACAGCCCGACTGCGATAAAATAGGTCTTCTCTACACTTCAAGTGAAACAAATTCCGTTGCAGCCATGAACGACATAAAAAAATACTGTGATTCAATAGGTCTTGTATATGAAGAAGCTACCATCAGCGATCCTTCAGATCTTCAGAGCGCTGCACAGTCACTTATATCAAAAGATATAGATGCATTCTACACAAACACAGACAATACCATCGCAGCAGCAATGCCCGTATACACAGATATTGCTTACGGTGCAGGAATACCGATATATTGCGGCGCGGATTCAATGGTTGCTGACGGCGGTTTTGCCACAACAGGTGTAAATTACGTTCAGATAGGTAAGCAGGTCGCTCAGATGGTGCTTGATATCGTCGGCGGCAAGGCTCCCTCAGATATCCCCTACGAAACACTTAAAGACTGCACAAGATTTATCAATCTGCAGGCGGCTGACAGAATAGGTGTTACACTTCCCGATGCCACACTTACGACATTCACCGTTCTTGTTGAGGCTGACGGCACTAATCACTTCGGAGAGTAAAAAATGATTTATTTGAACCTTGCCGTTTCGGCAATAATGCAGGGACTTATATATGCTCCGCTTGCACTCGGTATATTCATAGTTTTCACAATACTTGACACCGCCGACCTTACGGTCGACGGCAGTCTTGTGTTTGGAATGACGGTCTGTGCCGTTGTCACGATAAGCGGACATCCCGTACTTGCTCTCTTTGCAGGTATGGCGGCGGGCGCACTTGCAGGTCTTGTTACAGGTCTGCTTCAAACAAAGATGCACATAAACCCCATTCTCTCGGGCATTCTCACGATGACGGCGCTCTACACCATTAATTACATGGTTCTCGGCGGACAGTCGAACAGATATCTTCAGCACGAAGCTGTCAACGAGGCGGGTGCAATCGTATACAACACAAGTGACACTGTTTTTTCGGCACTCACAAAAAAACTTACAAATCCCGAACTGAGTGTCTCAATAATAACCGCATTTATCGTTATCCTGCTTTGTGCGGTACTCGCAGTTTTCTTTAAAACAAGACCGGGTATTGCCATCCGAGCAACAGGCGACAATGAAATGATGGTACGTTCATCATCCATCAATGCCGACGCCACGAGAATAGCGGGTATAATTATGGCTAATGCGCTTGTCGGTCTGTCCGGTGCACTTTTGTGCCAGCAGCAGAAATTTGCCGACTTAAACAGCGGAACAGGCATGCTCGTAATGGGGCTTGCCGCTGTTATAATAGGACAAGTGATATTCGGAAAACGAGGTGTCACCGTAGGTCTCATCTCAGCAGCAGTCGGTTCTATCATCTACAGAATAATCATTCAGGTGGCATATAAAATAAATATGCCGAGTTACACAGTAAAATTGCTTTCGGCTCTGATAGTTATACTTGCCCTCTCAATACCCGTAGTAAAGGCAAAAGCGGCAGAGGCGAAAAACCGCAGGGTGAGGAAAGGAGGCGCAGTTAAATGAGCAGCACCTTATCACTCAGACATCTGACAAAGAAATTTGAAAAGGGCACTATCAATGAGAAGGTAGCGCTTGACGACTTTTCACTCGAAGTGGCGGCAGGAGATTTTATAACCATACTCGGTTCAAACGGTGCCGGTAAATCCACCCTTTTCAACGCAATTCTCGGCGACTTTATAACCGATGAAGGTAATATCATTCTCGACGGACATGATATTACCTTTGACAAAGATTACAAAAGGGCGCTCAACATAAGTTGCCTTTATCAGAATCCTTTACGAGGAACTGCGCCGAACATGACAATAGAAGAAAATCTTGCATTGGCATATACACGCAAAGCATCAAAGTCATTTTTTGCGGTCAACAAAAAGGACTCTGCGCTCTTTCGCGAGGCGCTCTCTCAGCTTGAACTCGGTCTTGAGGACAGAATGAAGACCAAAATGGGACTTCTCTCGGGCGGACAGAGACAGGCGGCTTCACTGCTTATGGCGGCGCTTGCCCGACCTAAGTTGCTTTTGCTTGACGAGCATACGGCGGCACTTGATCCTTCAGCGGCTCAAAAAGTGCTTAAAATAACCCGTGATATTGTAGGACGTGACAATATCACAACACTTATGATAACCCACGACATGAAAAATGCCCTTTCCTACGGAAACAGAACCATAATGATGGATTCGGGCAGACTTGTTCTCGATATATCAGGTGAGCAAAGGTCAAATATGACACCTGCCGACCTTGTAAAATTCTTTACAGAACGAGGTGGAAAGTTGTCAGACAGGACACTTTTATCATAAATATCAAACGCCTGTACGATATGTGCAGGCGTTTTTCTCTTGATAGCACATAGTTTTTTTGATATTATAATTATAACTTATATAGGGAGTGTCGATATGAAAATCGAATGGAAAAACTGTTTTAAAATAGGCTTTAGTATATTTATTTTGTATTTGTGTATTGATTACTGGCCAACTTTTGCCGGTTTTATTTCATCCTTAGTCGGCGCGGCCGCGCCGCTCATCATCGGCTGTGTCATCGCATACTTTATCAATTTACTGATGAGATTTTACGAAAGGCACTACTTCACGAAATCAAAAAAGCCTGCCGCGCACAGAAGCCGCAGACCTGTCTGTATGTTAGCGGCAATTATCACATTCGTGGCTGTTATTGCTCTTGTAATAATTCTTGTGCTTCCTCAACTCATCTCCTGTGTACAGTTGATACTTGCAGAACTTCCCGATGCATTTAAATCCGTCGTTGCCTGGCTTGAAAGTTCAAATCTTCTGCCCGACAGTATAGTAGACTCCCTGGCCTCTGTCGACTGGCAGTCAAAGATAGGACAGATAGCAAATGTTGTTATATCGGGAATCGGCAGTGTGACGGATATAGTAGTAGGTACTGTTTCTTCTGTATTTTCGGGAATTGTAACAACACTTATTGCTATTATATTCGCCATATATATTCTTATGGGCAAAGATACTCTCAAAAGACAGTTTAACCGCATGATGAAACGTTATATGAAAACAAATATATACAACAAGGTCATTTACACACTTTCGGTTATGAACGATTGTTTTAAACGCTATATTATCGGACAGTGTACGGAAGCGCTTATTCTCGGTATTCTCTGCACTATAGGAATGCTGATTCTCCGTATGCCATATGCGACAATGATAGGTGCGCTTGTGGCTTTTACCGCCCTCATACCCATAGCGGGCGCATACATCGGTGCGGGCGTAGGTGCCTTTATGATACTCACGGTGTCGCCTCTCAAAGCGTTGATATTCCTTATCTTCATTGTGATACTTCAACAGTTTGAAGGCAATATCATATATCCCAGAGTGGTGGGTTCTTCACTTGGACTGCCGGGCATATGGGTGCTTGCCGCTGTCACGGTCGGCGGCGGACTGATGGGCATTTTAGGTATGCTTCTCGGCGTACCGCTTGCGGCTGCCGCATACAGACTTCTGCGTGAAAATATAAACAAAGCATAAAATGAACAAAAAGATTTTTAAAGCAGCTTTTACGGACAGTTTGCCCGTACTTGCAGGCTACATATCTCTCGGCATCGGCTTTGGCGTACTGCTTGCCAATGCGGGCTTTGGTGCTCTGTGGTCGGCACTTATGGGCAGTATAATATATGCCGGCTCAATGCAATATGTAGCAGTAGATTTACTTAAACTTGCCACATCACTTGCGCAGGTAACGCTTATGACGGTCATCATTCAGTTTCGCCACTTTTTCTACGGCATTAGTATGCTTGAAAAATATTCGGGAATGGGTAAGACAAAACCCTATCTCATATTCGCACTTACCGATGAGACCTTTTCTCTCGTCTGCCGTGAATTGCCTTACAGTAACCATGAATTTAGAAAATATGCATTCTATCTCTCCATGCTTGACCATTGCTATTGGGTAACAGGTTGTATAGCCGGAGGGCTTATCGGTTCAATACTCCCCTTTGACAGTACAGGCATAGACTTTGCAATGACTGCGCTTTTTATCGTTATCTTTTGCTCGCAGTGGCAAGGCACAAAAAAACATCTGCCTGCCATTACAGGTGTGGTATCATCGGTTATCTGCCTGTTTATTTTCGGGGCTGATAACTTTATAATCCCCTCTATGGTGATGATTGTGATCTTGCTTTTGCTCCTGCGCCCTGTCATTGAGAAAGGCGGTGATGCGAATGAGCGGTGATATGTATACACTTATTCAGATTCTTGTAATTGCGCTCATCACTGTTTTAATAAGGGCGCTTCCCTTTCTGGTATTCCCTGCAGACAAGAAACTGCCCGACACCGTGGCATACCTCGGAAGGGTGCTTCCCTATGCAACAATGGGTATGCTTGTTGTCTACTGTCTGAAAAACGTTTCATTTGTCACATCCCCTTACGGAATACCCGAATTTATCGCCGTGGCTGTCACACTTGTCAGTTACATATTTAAAAAGTCGTCACTTCTCAGCATCGTGCTGGGTACTGCACTTTATATGCTTCTTATTTAAAATTAAAAGAGTGGGCAACCCACTCTTTATTTCTTTTCTGCAAATCCTGCAATAGCAAAAATAAGACCAATTAGTCCTATTCCCGAAGTTATGTATGCAAAATATCCGCTGTAACTTATTTCTACCAATATCATAAATAATATAATTGCTATACCAAGACCTATCTTCTTCATATATTTAACTCCTTTACTATTTTTTCAAGCGTCTGTTCGATACTGCCAGCCGACACATCCACCGTCACATCAGCATATTTTTCATAGAGATAGGCTCTCTCGTCGTATATGCTCCTAAGATTCTGCCCTTTTTCAAATACGACACCTCTTTTTGAGAGGTCGCCGAGTCTTTTTGCGAGTGTCTCATAGTCTGCTTTAAGGTAAATACAAAGCGCATTTTCTTTTAGTGCCGTCATTCCTTTTTCGCTGTACACAGCAGATCCGCCTGTCGCTATAACACAGTTTCGTCCGTCAAATGCTGCGCAGAGTTCACCTTCAAGTTCTTTGAAACCGTCAGTTCCGACTGCGGAAATTATATCCGAAAGTTTTTTACCCTCCTGCTTCTGGAGAAGCAAGTCGGTGTCCACAAATTCCTTGCAGAGCATTTTTGCAAGCACGACACCCACAGTGCTTTTCCCTGCACCGGGCATTCCTATAAGTACGATATTTTTCATATTTCATCCCGCTTTCTTCACTTATATAATACCATTTCCATATAATATTTTGAAGTATTTTTTCGGAGGCTGATATGAAAAACGATGCTGCGCCGATAGGCGCCGCTGTTCTTGCCTCTGCCATAGCTCAGGGGCTGGATACCAATACGCTGACTACCCTTGCCGCATTTCTGGTCTCCCTTGCCGACAATCTGGCTCTGATAGCCGCAACAAGACAAAAATAAAGCACTCAGACGAGTGCTTTATTCATTATAGATTTATACAGCGCCCTGCAACCTTTGTTTACATCTCTCCATGTGGCATCAAAATCACGGGTGTACCACGGGTCGGCGACATCGGCATCACTGCCTGCAAATCCCATCAGCAGATGCATTTTGCCCCTGTTATCGCCGCCGCAGATGCGCTTCATATTCTTAAGATTGCTTACATCCATACATATGAGCATATCGTATTTATCATAGTCCTGCGCCTGCATTTTATACGCCCTTTTCTCAGAGCAGTCTATTCCATGTTCAGATAGTAATTTTTTCACAGGCGGATATACAGGATTGCCTAATTCCTCGGCACTGACTGCGGCTGATGCTATTTCAAAAAGGCTTTCGGCGCCCTCTTTCCGCACAATGTCTTTCATAACAAATTCCGCCATCGGACTCCTGCAGATATTGCCGTGGCAGACAAATAAAATTTTCACCATATATCTAAAACCTCCCTTAAAGCCTTGATTTATGGGCTTTTTCGATGTTTTTAATTTTCAAGTGGCACACAACTTATAAATATTTTTATATGTTTTGACACGGATTGCCACTTATCTTTATAGTCAATCTCTGTAATTTCTTCTGTAAATTGACCTCATTTTTGCGAATTTACAGGACGGCTTTTTCTACCGCTTTTACATCATTCTTTACACACTCCAAATCAACTGTTGTGTATGTATTAAGCGTAACGCCTATATCAGAATGCCCCATTAAATACTGTAAATGTTTTGGATTCATGCCTGCAGAGGCATTGTGTGAGCAATATGTGTGTCTGCATATGTGCGGTGTAACCTTTGGCATTTGAACTCTGTAAATCTTATTGTATTTCTCTACAATGTGTTTAAAATACTTCTCCCAATGCATAGCAACCATCGGCATATTGTTCTTATCAAAATACAGAAAACCAATCTTGCCGTCTACCATCGGCTCTGTCCTTAATTTTTTGCGGTTTTCGATAATTCGTTTAAAGCACTCGCACACCTCATCTTGCAATGGTAACACTCGTTTACCTGCATCAGTTTTGGGTGTTTCAATTACATACTTCATTTGACTTGTCCTTACTAATTGGTGGTCTATACTCAAAGTTTTTGCTTTTAAGTCGATGTCATTTAATGTAATCCCACAAAATTCCGATATACGAACACCGGTAAAGAACAGTATATAGATACCATCATAATATTTACTAAAGTGTTTATCATTCTTTACAAACTCCAAAAACTTTCTTTTTTGCTCATGCGTTATAGCTTCTCTTGTAACACTGTCATTGACAATAACAGATACTAACTGAAACTCAAAAGGATTTTTCCTTATCAAATCATCATCAACTGCTACTTGAAAAGCAGGTCTTAATACACCTCGTATAGTATGTATAGAACTGTAACTTCTCCCGTCTTCATTCTGCAATTTAATTAACCACTCTTTAGCATCTGATAACTTTACCTTGTCAATTCTCTTGCTGCCGAAATCATCTTTTTCAAGAATGTTAATTACAGTTTTATATCCTGTCCTTGTAGATTCTTTTACGCCTGTCTTTTGAAGTGTATATTTTTTTACCAACTCAGTTACGGTAAGTTGACCGCCGTATGGAACAATGCCGTCATCTATATTTCTTTGTATTTCTCGCTCCTTTTCTCTAAGCGACAAACATTTGCGTTTTCCTTTAGGTAAAGGATCTGTTGCTTCTAACTTCCAACTATAAACACATTTCGGCTTTCCGTCTAATCCTACATAGTCATATTGATATAAGCCGTCTTTGCGTTGACATTCGCCATTGCGAAGTATGCGTCCTTTACCGTCACGCCTTTTTTCGCTCATTATTCGTTGCTCCTTTCATATAAGAAGCCACAGTGCGATATTTGTTATATCACAACTGCAGCTAAATTTCTACTATTTATAAAAATTAATCCCAATCTTGCTTAAATTTCTATTAAATTGCCGTAGATTGGTCTAAAAAACTTTCAAATTTTTTGCGGTTTATCATAGTCCTATTGCCATTCTGTACAACAAATTTATAGTCAGACTCCATATAGTCATTTGCTATTCGGTGCATTTTGTTTTCTCCGATATTGAAGTAGTCCGACGCTTCCTTTACAGTCAGTAAAAAGCGTTCCCAAACAGGAACTTGTGCTGTAGTAGCGATATTATTCAAACAATCATTTCTCCTTTTCGTCATATATTAAAAGAGGCACTACCCATTAAGCTAGTGCCTCATAAACATTATTTATTCTGCGGATGTTTCTTCAACACCTGCAAGCAGTAATGTGGCAATTTTTAAACACTATGCGTCAAAATGTTATCATTTTTACTTGAATGAATTATGCTTTAACATAGTTGTTAACTTCTGCATAAACTCATTCGGGTCGTTTACACCCTCAATGTTAATATCACCATTGAAGTGATATATTTTCTGTTCACTAGTGTTATTTTGACCTGCCAATGCTCCAAGATAGGACATCGGATTTTTTGACAAGTTATATAAAAATCTCGTCTGGTCTCCATTAAACACGGTTTCTCCACCATTCATATAAACGAGGTCGCCAAGTTTTGTTCTAAGCATTTCCAAATCTTTGCCGTCGTTTATAAGAGACAGTCCTTTTGGAGCACTTAAAACACCCTCAGCGTGCTTCTTATCATTAGGGACAATAACAGAGGTGTAATCTCCCTGTGTTCCGCCTGTTATCTCCCAACTTGTATCACTACCGTTAGGTGTAATTACAGTACCTACGGGTAAATCGGCTTCTGTCTTTCCTGTAGACGGGTTAATATATACACCCGCGTTACCGATACCCGGAATCCACGCTGTAGCATTTGGTGTGGGAGCGCTATTTCCAGACCAACCGCCTCCGCCACCTCCGCCAGAGACTGTATCGCCTCCCTCATCTCTAATATTAGTCTGGCTAGCTTTTCTAATAAGGTCAATAAACTTATCGAGTTCTGTTTGAAGTCCCGGAATAGTCATACTTGCTATGTCAGAAATTATATCCTCTAAGTCTCTTATGGGCTCTAAGTATTCTTCCATAGCGTTCTTGATTTTCTCGGTCTGGTCTTCAATCATTTCGATTTGGTTTTCTATGGCAGATTGCTCTGTCTTAAGATTGTCAAGTTCTCTTTCCTGAGCATCGAGTTGAGCTTCTTCTTCCTGCTGTTTCAAGATTTCATCATACTCACCCTGAGCTTCAGCAAGTTCCTTTTGAGCCCTTACAACCTCATCAATATCCGCTACATACTGCCAAGAGCCGTCGATATACATACGGACGTTCTTCTCGTTCATAGCGTTGTTAAGCTGTTGCCTCTTCTTTTCAAGGTTAAGCTCAGCCTCAGCAAGTTCATACTCTTTCCTCTTGGCATCGAGACGGCGTTCATACTCGTTGGTGATTGCCTCCTCTAAATACCAATTTTCCTCGGTAAGAGCGTTAATTTCGCTGTAATACCAGTCGTTTATATCACCGATATCCGTCGCTATACTCTCAAGTTTACCACTAAGATGATTATAATCATCCTCATTAAACAAGAGTTTACGAGTGTCTTCATCGAGATACTCCGTCATAGTCTTTGACGCCTTGAGTTCGCTTTCAATATCTCTCTGAAGTTCTCTTATCTCACGCTGATAGTCAATTTCTTTTCTATCGGCTTCTAAGAGGGCTTCTTTTTTGTTTATGAGAATATCATACGAGTCTGCCTGTTCCTGTAAACCTCTTGTGAGTTTTTCAGTCGCACGGTCAAGTTCATCACCGTAGCCATTAAGTATATCATTCTTATTTTCTTGAATGGCTGTGTTAACATCCCACCACGCAGACTGTTGTTCATAGATACCGTCTGCACAATCGTTGATAACACCAGCGAGTTCTTCTACCTGCTTGATTTGGTTTTCTATTGCGGTAGTGTCTCCACCTGCGTTTTCAATACGGACTTTCTCAGCCTCAAGTTCTCTTATCCTTTGGGCTATCCATTCTTCCGAGAGATATTCGCCGTCTTGTATAATGCGGTTGTATTCGTCAGAGCCTTCACCGAAGAGTTCTGCCGCCGCTTCTTCTTTGATACGTCTTAAGCCCTCAGCAACTTCGTGGTATATTGCCTGTAATTCCTCGTTTTGTGATACAAGTTGTGCTTTGAGAGCATTTGCTAAAGCAGTATCACCACGAGCCTCTGCGTTTGCTATCTGTTGCTCTGTGAGAGAAATTTGGTCTTCGAGACGTTTTGCTTTGTTTTGAAGGTCAGTTATTTGCTCGTCAAGGAAGGTGGTGTAATCGAGAGATTTTTGTGTTTTATCTTTAGAAGATGAACCGGAGTAATTTGGGGATAAATATTTGCTTGGATCTATTGGTGTGAATCCATAATCAAAAGTACCCGATTTAAACTGACGTTCTATAGCATCTAAATCTTCTATCTCTCTAAATGTGAGTGGCGTACTAGAGTTTTTCTTATTTATTAAAAATAGATACCTATTAAGTTTGGTTAATGCTCCAAGTGAGGCACCCGCAGCGTTAGCAAGATTAATTATATGTTCAACATCTTTCGACGTATCTATAGTTACACCATTAACAGCTATTTTAACAAGCTCTAATTGTGCCAGCGCCTGTTCTGCTTGTTCGGCACTTAAGGACTCTTTGATTAAAGCCACCGCACTATCATATGATGCTTGTGTTCCATCGTAAGCCGCAATCGCCGCATTCGCTCTTGCTATTCTAACATATTCGTGTGCAACGGCATTTGCGTTAGCAACACCATTTTCTCTCAATGTTGCAGCGATTTTATTTTCTATTGCCGTTATTTCTTCGTCAGTAGCATTGATTAAATCGATTGTAGCGAATTCATTTTCAAGTATCTTATATGTTAATTCTGATAATACTTGTTTGAAGTCGGCTGAACCCTTCTTTGCATTTAGAAGCCTATTTTCATATTCTGCCCATTCGTCACCAGATAAGCCTGTTGCTGTTTGAAGTTCACTAAGAGTTTTAGTGGTGATATAACCATCATCGGACAACTCTTTAAATGCAGAACCAAGTTTGGATATCTTGTCAGATGCCTTTTCCATCTCGGATAATTGAATTGAAAGTCCCTCTTGACCCAACAGTTCGTTGGTCTTAGAGACCTTTTCTGCGTACTCGGAGAAATATGAATTAAGTAAGCCTAATGCGTTGTCTGCATCTTTACCTGTAAAGTTACTCTTTATCCAATCTACGACAATTTTATATTCGTCTAAATCGTCAACATATCCACCAACACTTGTATTGATGTAGTCTGCAAGTTTTTGACCTGCTTTAGTGCTTTCAAGTTCTTCTACTGCGGTCTTATATTCACCAACCTTAGTATCAAACTTTGCAATGAAGGAGTTTAATCCTTTATAAAGTTCTGATTCACCCATGCCCTCATCATAAAGTTCCTGAAGCATCTTTTTAGCTTCTTCATACTTCATCATGAAGTCATCAAAATTATCAAATCTTACCACATAATCAGTACCACCCATACCCATTCCGGCAGAGTAATACTTTTCGTCAAATATCTTTTCGTACTT
>JAZQEF010000009.1:0-3207 GCA_045538835.1 Feifaniaceae bacterium
ATAGAACGCCTACAAAGCCTACAAAGCCTACAAAGCCTACAAAGTTTTGGTATTGACTACCAAAACGTTCCGATACCGGAAGGAAGTGTGATATATTGCGACATTCCATATAGCGGTACAAACTGCGGGAAATATCAAGGCTTTGATAACGAAAGGTTTTACAAATGGGCGAAGGAACAGGATAATATTTTTATCTCTGAGTATCGGATGCCTGACGGATTTATCCCGTATGCACAATGCAAAAAGGTTGTGCTTAGTGCAGCGAATGGAAATTCACAGAAAACAACCGAAATGATCTATACAAACGAAAAGACATACGAAAAATTTTCTAACCACTTAAAAGAAAAGATTGAAATAAACTTTTCAAAGCAATTAAGCATTTTTGATTTTTAGGAGGTGCGACAGTTGAAAGACAAGAAACTGAAATGCGAATTATACAACGACAGTATGCAGAATTGGAAATCAAAACCTTTGCAGAAAGCACAACTCATCATTGCAGATATTCCCTATTGTGTAGGCACTAACTTTTTTGGCAGCAACCCTATGTGGTATGTAGGGGGGGATAACAAGAATGGTGAGAGCAAGTTAGCCGGAAAAGCGGCATTCGCATCGGATTTCAATTTTAACCTTTATGAGTATTTCCATTTCTGTTCAAGATTGATGAAGAAAGAAGATACGAAAAAGGTTACAAGAGGCAGATCGTCAGATAGTCCATGTATGATCGTTTTCTGTTCGTTTGAGCAGATACAGACATTGACGGATGCGGCAAAAAAGCATGGATTTGTGAACAGCATTCCGCTTGTGTTTGTAAAAAATTATTCTCCGCAAGTGCTGAAAGCAAACATGAGGATTGTCGGTGCAACGGAATATGCAATCCTGTTTTACAGAGACAGGCTGCCGAAGTTCAGGAATGACGGAAAGATGGTTTTTAATTGGTTTCAATGGGAGCGCGATGGAAAGGATGTTCCCAAAATCCATCCAGCGCAGAAACCCGTAAAGTTGCTGAAACGGTTGATTGAGATTTTCACAGATGAAGGAGATGTGGTCATTGATCCTTGTTTCGGCTCTGGTGCAACAGCAAGGGCGTGTATGGAAACAAAAAGAAACTTTTACGGATTTGAAATCAACAAAGAGTTTTATAGACGGGCAAAAGAAGAAATGTGTAATCCGAACTACATTTCAGAAAAAGAACAGGTAAATGGTCAGTTATCTTTATTCGACCTGAAAGGCGGTGAAACATGAAACCTGACGGAGTTTTATGTGTTTGCAAGAACGGAAAGAACGAAACGGCAAGATCGTGCTTTTACGGTGGCAGATGTGATGGAAAGGATTGTTGCGAATACATCATCCTGACAGGGCATAGCAGACCGGAAAGCGAAGGCGATAAATATCCATACAACTATTGCACGGCGTATAGGCACATAACACCGGCTGAACGGAAAAAGATCAATAAGAAACGGGCAAGCCGGATACATAAAAGACAGACGAAAGATTATATCTTAGAAGAAGGGTGGTGATGCAAAATGGCAGAACAGATTACATTGTTTGATTATGTTCGCGAGGATTTCTCAGTTGAAAACAAGATCAGATTGATAGAACTGTTCGCCGGTCTATCGGTTACGGTAGTCAGGCAATGGCATTAAGGAACTTAGGTGCTGATTTTGAAACATGGCGTGTTGTTGAATTTGACAAGTATGCAATCGCATCATATAACGCGATTCACGGAACGGACTTCCCGGCTACTGATATTTGCGAAGTTAATGGTGAGGATTTAGGGATTGTTGACAAAGATAATTATTGCTATGTAATGGTATACTCTTTCCCTTGCACCGATATTTCCATAGCCGGAGCTCAAATGGGAATGTCGGAAGATAGCCAAACAAGATCAAGCCTTTTGTGGCAAGTAAAACGGATTTTAACAGAATGCAAAGATAATCTTCCACAGGTTTTGCTGATGGAGAATGTACCGGCGATCCACAACGAACAGAACAAGGCAGATTTTAGAAAGTGGCTCGATTTCCTTGAAAGCCTGGGTTATTCATCTTATGCTCAGGATTTGAACGCATGGGATTACGGCATTCCGCAAAGCAGAGAACGGACATTTGTTGTTAGTCTGTTAGGGGATTACAATTACAAGTTCCCAGAAATGATTGAAAATCTGAAATGGTGTATCGAAGATTTCTACGAAGATTTGACGGAAGAACAGGCATTGCAATTAGTAGTGAAGTCAGAAAAGGCACATGATCTTTTGGTGAAGTTGGATGAAGAAGGAAAACTCGAATAAGCGGATTTGTGTAGTTGGAGATGTTTCACCGGATAAACCTCACGCTTGGTCTACTGTAATTTGGGCGGGGGGTGCAGCAGAACTGTTCTTGCAATAAGCCACAAAATACCGATTATCGTTGTGAGAAAAAGATCAAGATTATCGGAGCGATCGGGAACACAGACAGACAAATGCGTGACAGAGGAAGAGTGTTAGAAGAAAACGGAAGTTGTACTGCTATTGTTTCAAGAGATTACAAGGATGCAATAAAGGTATTGCGAAAATGGAAAAGAAAGTGAAAGTAATTGGCAAAATAGGAAACACGGAATATCAGAACAACGATAGGTGCAAAGTAGCAAGTAGGTTTTTCAGTAGCAAGACAATCTATACTGATTGTTCACATGGTAATTGTCCGATGGTGGTGAGACGATGGAAATTTGGAAAAACATTGATGGATTCAACGGAAAATATCAAATAAGTAGTTGGGGAAGAGTAAGGAATGCAGAAACAGGAAATATCTTGAAACCGTACAAAAACAAGAAAGGTTATCTAAAAGCAAGCCTGTTTCATAATGGGAAATGCGTAAAGAAACGGATAAACAGATTAGTTGCGATTGCTTTTATCGAAAATCCGTATGGTTATCCACAAGTCAACCATATTGACGGAAATAAAGAGAATAATTCGATTAGCAATCTGGAATGGGTTACAAATTCTGCTAATCAGGAACACGCGACAAAACTTCGGAGAATGAGTAGAGCATGAAGAAGATAATCGTCATGGGCGGCGTTTCAGAGAGAGAGAGAGAGAACAGAGATGCTTGCCGTGTACTGCACAGGAAAGGTCAGATGTATACTCTGAAATCTCATATCGACAAAGAGCCGCCGTATTTGGTAAGGAAATATGAAAAATTTAGAAGTGATCGGTCAGATGGATAACAAAACGGA
>JAZQEF010000010.1:0-88825 GCA_045538835.1 Feifaniaceae bacterium
AGGTGTATTGAATATACCTTAGTTGGTGTTTATGACACAGAGGTTCACCCGTTCCCATTCCGAACACGGTAGTTAAGCTCTGCGGTGCTGAAAATACTTGGCTGGAAGCGGCCCGGGAAGATAGGAAGACGCCAACACAAAAAAAGAGAGTATCTTAAGATACTCTCTTTTTTTATTCGTAATTCGGAATTATAGAAAATTCTTGATTTTACCCAAATTATTGAATTGTAGGAAAGGGACTTGTTTTTCCCGAATACTATGTCAAAAATTATCATTAATGAATACCTTGTGTTCAAATTGTGTGCGGAGGCACAATTTATGGCGATGTCAATTCATTAAACATAGATTCTATGCGAAAATACAACTTGATTGAAATTTTGAAAAAGTTTCTACCATAATTTCGAATTTAATCTGTAGGGGACGGTGTAGGCCCGTCCCGTTTTTGATGCGGAAACCCAATTATGCACTACAGTGCAAATCATTTAAATGGAAATATGTTATGATTCAGTCACAACTTTACCGCAGATATGCTCGGGAATCAGTTTTAAAATCAGTGTTTCGTGGGCAAAAGCCTCAATTTCTTTTTTTATGTATTCATCATCCTGTGTGAATTTGTGGCTGAGTTTGGTTGTGATGTCGATAATCGTATCCATATCATCAATTATCTCTATTCTGCCGAAAACTATGACACTTTTAACATTTAGCGCCCAGTCGCCATTCTTGCGGTATCCCTTGTCATACACACAAAAAGATGCCTTATCCCAGTTTTTGAGTGCATCCAGCCGGTGTCCCGTCTTGCCGCAGTGAAAATATATATGCCCGTCCTCTTCGTTATACCAATGGTTCATAGGCATACCGTATGGATATCCCTCGTCCCCAAGCACAGACAGAACGCCGCGGGTTTCGTATTTGAGCAGGTCGATACAATCTGCTGCTTGCAACTGCTTGTTTTTGCGCGATAATTCTCTGAACATAGTCTTACTCCTGCTTGGTTTTATCAGTCAAATATTAGCACAATATATATTATTTTTCAATGCAGTAATTATGTTGACGAATTGGATAGATAATATGTTTGTGGTTTTGATATGGGAAAGTCCGAAATTTTATAAAGGACTGTTATTTTGTAAAGTTTTAACAAAATGTTAGCTTGTCATATTACAATTAGGTTACAATGAAACAATTCTCTTGCAAATACAGCCAAAACAAGTTATACTGTAAAAGTAAAAAAGTATTATGGAGAAGTGTCCATAAAAAATAGGAGGAACACTATGAGAAAGATTACAAAAGTGCTCTCAATTGTACTCGCATTTGCACTTATGCTCTCCGCTGTCACAATGGTAGCAAGCGCATCAGTATTCCCGGATGTTACTGCCGGAAGCGACTACGAACAGGCAATTGACCTTCTCGCATCTCTGAATATTCTCGGAGGTTATGAGGACGGCACATTCAAACCTGACAACAACATTACAAGAGCGGAGTTTTCAAAGATCGTATATGTTATATTCAACGGTCTTTCAGATCCTAACGGCAAAATGTTTGCATCAGAAACAAACTTTGATGACGTTTCGATCGATTCTTGGTATGCAGGACATGTAAACTGGGCATATCTTAACAACATTGTCGGCGGTTACGGTGACGGAACATTTCTTCCTAACAACAATGTTGCTGTCAAAGAAGCAGTTAAGATGATAGTAACATGTATCACAGACAAAGAACTGTCATATCCTATGGGTTACATCCAGGAGGCAAGAGCACTTGGTCTTCTTGACGATCTTATTATAACTGACACTGATGCTCCTGCAACAAGAGGTCAGATTGCTCAGATGGCAGCAAATCTTCTTGTTACAAACAGCCGTCTTTGCCTTAAATCAACAGGAAGAATGGATATAAATGGCAACGAGATATATGAAAAGAATCCTGCTATAACATTCGTATTCGGTCTCAACGAAGTTGCAGGTGAAGACAGCGAATATATCGCAATGCTTGCTGCTACATATGACAATATGTTTGTAGGTCAGAATTATCTTGGCGGTCTTGAAGAGGGACAGGTTGCTTTCTGGCTTTACAACAAGACTGATGACGGTAAGGTAGGCACACTTGTATCGACAACACCTTATGTGTATGAGTACGATACAGACATTAGCGATCTTATCGGTCACTATCTTACACTTTATCTTACAGATAATGATGAACTTGCAGCAGTTGTTACAAGGAGTACTGCTATTTCTTCAACACTTAACAAGATGAAGGCTAACAGCGGTTATGTTACAGCTAATGTTGACGGAACAACTATTGCACTTGATGCTTATGAAGATGTTGAAACAACTTTGGCAACAGGTGGAATGGAAAGACATTATTACTTTGAAAGGATGTTTATTCAGTCTTCAGAAGGTGAATGGAGTGAAACTTCGACAGATAAGACAAAATTGAGACTTTCTGCTATCGTAAGCACAAGTACAAGAGCGCAGGATAACCCGATTACTGTAATCGACGCTGACAGTAACGGCGAATACGATACATATATCCAGTATTATGCTGCAAACCACAAGGTTGAACAGTACAGCTACGATGCAAAGACGATGACCATTTCTTACACGCCTACTGACAATATTCAGCAAGATGGTCCGATCGGCGGTAAGATACCATATTCGGCAGACTATGTTATTGGTTTTGACAAGTTTAAGGATATCGATTTCAATGATCCTATGAGACCTGTATACGGTAACTTCTATGTTACTATTAAGGGTGACGGTCAGGCATACCTCACAGCAAATGTGTCGGAAGCAGTAGAAGGTAAACTTGAATCAATTGCTTCAAACGGTAAGTCTGCTAAGATCGACGGCAAGTCATACACAAGCCATTACCTCACATCAACTAACGACACATACGGTTTCTTCCATTACAACAGAGAAATGCTCGGTCAGAACGTTCGCGTATATCTTGACGACTGTGGATATGCTCAGACAATGGTTCTTGTTGACTCTTCAGAAGACTACGGTCTGAACATCGTTAAGGTTACTGCTGTAACAGAAAATGCTGACAGATTCGGCAACGGTCTTGTTGCAGGTATGACTGTAGTTGATATGGACGGTAACGAAAAGACATATCAACTTGCGACAGAAACAAATCTTGACGAGTCAGAATACACATTCTATACAACAGTTCCTGAAAAGTGGCTCAAATCTACAGATAAGGAAACATTCTGGGCGTACGATGAAGCAAATCAGCAGTATGCTATCGTTGACAACTATATTCAACTTGAAGTTGACGAAACAACAGGCGTTGTCAAGAATATTATGACTATTGAAGACCTTGGCACAAACGGTCCTACAGTAGCCAACAGTACAGTTACATGGAGTTATGAGCATCTTACAGACGCTCTCTGCTACAATGAAGAAAACGGCTTCTATGCAGGTGATAAGACAAATGTAGAAACACCGTATGGTTGGCCTGCAGTTGACTTCAAGGGCATGTACTACGGTGAAAATGAAGACGGCGTTCTTGAATCGGCATATTACAATGCAGATACAATTCCTGAGTTCTATAATCAGGGTGAAATAATCATAATCAAGGCTGACCGCGAAGTTGTTGCAATGCTTATGATTGAAAAACCCGCATCATACAACGATGACAAGGTTCTTGGTATTATCACAGGCTGGCAGACAGTTGCCGGGGAATCAACAATCAATGGCAAGACAAGTTACAGAGTTGCAGTTGATGTATGGACAATGGGCGAAACGAAGACATTCTATACAGAAGACTTCGCTTCAAACAAACTTCCTACAACAGATATCAGCAACGATACAAACCGTGAAGGTCTTGCAAAGGATCAGCTTGTAAGAATTCAGCTTCTTTCAGACGGCAAGATCAGAACTAAGACGAGCGAAAATGGCAACGGTACTATTCTTGATGTATCATACCTTATGAACGGTGAATTGACATTTGCTTACACTGACTACAACAGAAGCAATTTCTACAGCATAAACAAGATTTCAAAACTTGTTAATACTATTCCTGCAGGTTGGTCAGAAGATGCAAACGGTAAGGATGTATACAATGCTACCGCAACAAAAGGTTCGGTAACTGTTGGTGAGACAACATCTATCAGAACATGCGACGAAACTGTTTTCTATACCGTAAACAA
Source organism: Feifaniaceae bacterium (assembly GCA_045538835.1). Classification (GTDB taxonomy): domain Bacteria; phylum Bacillota; class Clostridia; order Oscillospirales; family Feifaniaceae; genus RGIG6165. Next base: position 4,145 of record JAZQEF010000010.1, read on the forward strand.
AGTTTCTGATATAAGCAACACTGCAAGTGGTATCTTCCAGACTGTAACGATTGACGATATCAAAGTTGGCGGTTCTATTTCTGTAACTGATCCTGATGCAGGCGTATACTATGTATTTGCTTACACAATTCTTACAGAAGAAACGGCAGTTGATTCAGACAACATAGGCATGATGGGTACAGTTTATGTATTCCAGTCACCGGTAATAGTTATTAAGTAAAAGTAATACTGATAAAACCTCGTACGGTCACCCGTACGAGGTTTTTGTTTTGAAACATATCTGTAACACTGTTTCTTTTGTGTTACGTATGAAGCAAAAGTATTGAAAGGTAAAAATAAATCGAGTATAGTGTAGTCAAAGACAGAAACACACCGAACTTACAGAATTTGCGGTGTGACTTCTGTCTTATTTTTTTATTCTGTATAAGGAGGACACAGATGAAAAAGACAATCATTTCATTGCTTTTGGTTGCCGCACTTATGCTTTCAATGTCAGTGGCGGCTATGGCAGGTACGTTTCCTGATGTCAAGGATGACTACAAGTATTCGAGTGCGATAGATCTTCTTGCATCACTTAATGTTCTCGGAGGATACGAGGACGGAACATTCCGCCCCGACAGCAACATTACCAGAGCAGAACTTGCTAAAATACTCTACGTAGTATACGGCGGTTCAGATGACCCGATGGCAAATCTCTATGTTGGAGATTCAGAGTTTACTGACGTTGCAAGAAACGTATGGTTTAACGGCCATGTAAACTGGGCAACAACAAACAGCATCGTAGGCGGTTACGGTGACGGCACATTCCTTCCTAACAACAATGTTGCGGTTAAGGAAGCGATAAAGATGATCGTTGCCAGTGTAACAGATAAGACACTCACATATCCTATGGGATATATTCAGGAAGCGAGAGCACTCGGTCTTCTTGACGATGTCACAGTGGATGATGTGAATGCATACGCTACGAGAGGTCAGATAGCGCAGATGGCGTATAACCTGCTCTACACACCTTCAAGACTCTGCCTCAGAGCAACAGGTGAGATGAATTCAAACGGCACAGAAATCTATCAGAAGGTTGCTCCCATTGAATTCGTATTCGGTCTCACAGCTATCGGCGGTGACGAGACAAATTCAGTAAGCCTTGTCGCAACATATGAAAATATGTGGACTTACACAGGCGGAACACTTGAGGAAAACGAAATAGCGCTTGATATCAACGGCAAGACATATGTCTTTGAATATGCAGGCGATGCAAATGACCTCTTCGGTCAGGACCTCGTTGCTTATATAGACACACCGACAATAACATCTTCAAGCGAACTTATTTCTGTTGTATCAAACAGCATTGTTTACAGCACAACTCAGGACAAACTTACAGGTAACGGCTCATCTTCTTACCCCTTCAGAGTTGACGGCACATCAATGCCCGTAGGTAACTTCTATACTGCATCAAACACAAGATTCTATGCTTTTGATACGGTATATACTCAGGGCAACAATGGCTACTACACAAAGGCTGATACAGATGTAAACGCAGGTAAGTACCTCAAGGTTGCCGATTACTTCTCGAAGGACGGCAATAACTCATCAAACAAAGTGACACTTATCGACAGAGACGATGACGGCACTTATGAAACACTTGTTATTTCCAATGCTCAGACAGTACAGGTAAGCGCTGCTACAACAGCATCAAAGACAATGAAACTTGCTACAGCAGTTGCAGGCAAGACACAGTATGCGTCAGTATATGTAAATGGTTTTGATTCATTCTCAGGTCTTGATTACAGCGGTGATCCGATCTACGCCAATGTAACTGTAAGCAGAAGAGGTGACGGTCAGGCATACCTTGATGCAAAGGTTGCAGAGACAAAGATAGGCGTTCTTTCGTCTGTCGGTCAAAAGGGCACAACAGCAGTTGTTGACGGCACGACCTACAAGTCAACAGGCAAGGTGACAGAAACAGGTGTATTTGCAAGTGTTGAAAAGAACATCGGCGACACTGTCAAGATGTATCTTGATACAAACGGCTATGTTGCAGCAGTTGTTGTAACAGAGGAAACTGAAACCCACGAACTCTCATTCGGTAAGGTCATCTACGCTGAGGACAATGCCGACAAGTGGGGCAACAATGTGACTGCTTCTATCAAGGTCGTTCTTTCAGACGGCACAGAAAAGACAATTGAAATAGCAGCGAATGAAGAAGTTGATGATATACTCACAGCATTTGACGGTGACACAGCAAAGAGCTGGCTCACAGAAGGCGTTGACAACGAAGTATTCTTCTCATACAACACCACAGATAAGAAGTATGACATTGTGGACAACTATATCCACTTTGAAATAGACGATGACACAGAAAAGGCATTAAGAATCGTTGCAATTTCTGACATCGAAGCAGTCGGCGGTCCGACAAACACAGAACTCGACTGGGAAGTTAAGTCATTTGATGGTAACCTCTCATACAACGAGGACAAGGGCTTCTTTATCGGCAACGAAAAGAAGGTAACATCTTATGTTGGCTTTGCGGCTGAAAACTTTAAGGGTATGTACTATGCTGAAAATGAGAGAGGCGAGATAGAGTCCTTCTACTACACAGCGGCAAACATTCCCGAATTCTATGAAGAGGGTGAATATACTCTCGTATTTGCAGACGGCGAAGTAGTTGCAATGATCGTTCTTGCATCACCCGAGGCAACATCAGCAGACCGTGTACTCGGCGTAGTTGAAAGTTTCAGAGTTGTTGCAGGTGAGAACAAGACTGCAAACGGCACAAACACATTCAGACTTGAGATAGCAATGATCGTTGACGGTGAAAAGGTGACTTACTACACCGAAGACGCTGTTTCAAACAAACTTGTAAATGCTGACGCCGAAGGCGAAAAGCTCGAAGCAGGCAGACTTGTTTATATCCAGCTTCTTTCAAACGGCAAGGTTGCAGTCAAGGATGCAAGCGACGGCAAGATCATGGTTGACCTTGAATATCTCTCATACGGCAATGTTCAGTTCGGTTATGCAACTTATAACAGAGGCTCATACTACAGAGTATACAATGTAAGCGCGCTTACAAACTCTGTTGAAGCAGGCTGGATAGTTGATAAGGACGGCAACCTCGTATACAATGAGGAGGCAGTACCGGGCAGCATCACTGCATCTGACTCATACCTCTCACTCATGAGTTGCGATGAGACAAAGATTTTCGGTATCAACACTTCACTTGAGGACTTTACTGCAGAGGATGCTCTTTCCGGCAGACTTCTTGATGAGGTAACAGGTGTCGAAATAGGCAAGCTCGACAAGATAACACTTTCAGATGCTGATAACGGAGTATACTATATGTTCTTCTACACTCTTCTTACAGAGGAGACAGCAGAGGATTCTGACAATGTCGGAGCACTCGGTAACGTATATGTTTACGAAGTACCTTCAGTAATCGACTAAAATAGAAAAAGAGGGGCATAGCTCCTCTTTTTTCTATTGACCTTTTACATAGAATACAGTAAAATAAATATCAGACACGCCCCCTTAGTTAAATGGATATAATAAACCCCTCCTAAGGGTTAGTTATGCGTTCGATTCGCGTAGGGGGTGCCAGAAAGACGATTTTAACAATCGTCTTTTTTGTATATTAAGGCAAATTTTTTTAATATGTGATATAATGATGAAAAAATACACGAAGAATGTGAAATGTAAAAATGAGTGATATAGATAGAATGAATTTGAATATATCCCTTGAAATTGTGTCTGAACTTGAAGATACGGAAACGGCAAAAAGATTAAAAGAAAAGTTCTGCGCTGACAATGCGCAGATGACATTGAAATATGATATTGACGGTCTGTCTTTGATGTGCGACGGGCAGGTGCTTAAAGGCGATTTTACACATATGTTGCGCCGTTTAAAGCGGGGAAGTCTTACAGGGGAACTGCTTGTTAAGGCTGCAAAAATAAAAAATGCAGAAGGACCTTTAACGGCAGTAGATGCCACTGCTGGGCTTGGGGAGGACTCGTTATTACTCGCAGCGGCAGGTTTTAACGTGAAACTTTATGAGCGCAATCCCGCCATATATGAACTTTTGAGAGATGCATTAAAGAGAGCCTCTGAGATACCTGAACTTGCTGATATTGTCAGCAGAATGACGCTTTTTAACGAGGACAGTATAATGGCAATGAAAACTTTTGAAACATCGCCCGATGTGATACTTCTTGACCCCATGTTTCCCGAGCGGCAAAAAAGCGCACTTGTAAAGAAAAAACTGCAGATGATACAGAAAATGGAGATACCGTGTGCCGATGAAGAAGAACTTGTTATGGCGGCAATAAGTGCATCTCCGAAAAAACTCATCATAAAACGCCCGCCTAAAGGACCGTATCTTGCAGGTATCAGACCCGACTATTCACTTGAGGGCAAAGCGGTGCGTTTTGACTGCATATCATATCCGGATAAAAGAAAAGGCTGAATATTTCAGCCTTTTTTATAATATTTGTTAGTTCCTTTGAGATAGTTTATTAACATAATGGGCCAGTCGGTCTGAATAAAGTCAAAACCTCGATCGGCAAGCCAGCCCCAACTCTCGTCCATAGATTTTGTGAGGGCTGTATCGTCCGAATGTCCTGCGGCAATCTGTTTTGTACAATCGTATATGATTGAATTTGCCCACAGAAGTTTACCGTCCTTGTGCATACGGTCAATAAATTTGGGAGATACGACCTCATCGTCATCCGAATAGAAAAGAACTTCTGTACCGACATAGTTTATGCCGCTCTTCATAAGTTCTTCGTGCCGTGGATGAGTAGTCTCAACAATAGGCATAAACGCAATGTCAGGGGCAACTTCTTTGAGAACGGTGAGAACATTTTCCTTGAGTTTTGACTTTACAAGGATCTGATCCTCCATATTGTGTCTCTTGATAGTTCTGTATATTGCTTCAGGATTGTCCCAGAATTTATCGACATTGATAAAGCATCTGTTCTTGAAATGCTCAAGCAGGTCATCAAAACTTTCTATTCCGAACTGAGTGGGTACATTGTCTATGTTGACAAAACGTAATTTTGACACTTCGTCCCATGTCATTTCGGGAAGTTTTTTATCAAGGCAGAGGTGCGGTTTTTCCATACCGGGATGAAAGATAATTAGTTTTCCGTCAGAGGTGATGTTGACATCGGTCTCTATCATATCTGCACCCTGAAGCAGAGCAATCTCATACGATGCTATAGTGTTACAGGGGATATTTCCGCCAAAAGTGCCTCGATGTGCAACTATGATGATTTTTCCTTTTGAAGTTTCGCTGATATTCATATTTACCACCTTGTATTTTTAGTTGCGATAATTATACAACAGCAATGAAAATATTTCAAGTTTATAAGAATGAGTAATTTGACTTATTTTGCTGTTGACTATATAATTATATTTATAACTATGGAAGGGGAATATTATGGGGAATATTATAGAGACTATCAAATCGGTAATATCCGTAATATATAATTTTTTCTGGGGGGATATTGTAACGATCCCTCTGCCGGGAGGGAACTCACTTGGGCTCTCTATACTGGTTATAATACTTGTACCGTCAGGCATTTATTTTACGATTAGGACAGGCTTTCTGCTTTTCAGATATTTTGGCGAGATGCTGCGCATTACGACCGAAAAGAAAAAGAGTGATGATAAACATTCTTTAAGCGGTTTGCAGGCGCTTATAGTGTCGACTGCGACAAGAGTCGGAATGGGTAATCTGGTGGGCGTTGTTGCTGCGATATCCGCAGGCGGCGCAGGAGCAGTATTCTGGATGTGGCTCATTGCTGTTTTTGGCTCATCGACTGCATATATTGAAGCGGCATTGGCACAGAGATTCAAGGTTCCCGATCCGCTCTACGGCGGATATAAAGGCGGTCCGGCATACTATTTGCACAAACTTTTTATTAAAGACGGTTCAAATCGCAAACGTTCTGTTATCGCAGTTCTGTTTGCCCTTTCGGGACTTCTGTGTTGGGGCGGTATAAGTCAGGTAATAGGGCATTCTGTATCATCGGCAGTTCACGAAACTTTTAATATTAAGCCGATTTATACGACCATAGTACTTGTTGTAATTTCAGCGATTATTGTTTTGAGAAAGCATGCAACAGTCAAGGTGCTGGATATAATTGTGCCCATTATGGCAGGAATATATTTTATCATTACTTTAGTTATAATTGCGTTCAACATAACAGAACTTCCGGGTGTGTTCTCACGTATTTTCTCTGAAGCATTCGGTCTCCGTCAGGCAGTAGCCGGCGGTATCGGCGCAGTTATTATGAACGGCGCAAAGAGAGGACTTTTCTCGAACGAAGCAGGCTCGGGTTCAGCGCCCTGTGCAGCAGCCGCAGCAGATGTTGACCACCCTGTAAAAGCGGGCTTGCTTCAGGCTTTCGGCGTATTTATAGACACAATAATAATCTGCAGCTGTACAGCATTTATTATTCTTCTTACCCCCGCAGGTTCGACAGGCGGTCTCACAGATATGCCTCTCTTGATTGCTGCGATGTCTCATCATCTCGGATTTTTCGGCGAGGTATTTATAACAGTGGTACTGTGGCTTTTCTGTATTTCGACATTTATTGGCGTTCTCTTCTATGCACGTTCAAATGTGTCATATGTCTTCGGTGACAATTGGACTTCACAGACAATATACAAGATATTCGCACTCATAATGCTCTTTATCGGCGGTCTTGCATCATACACTTTTGTCTGGGATCTTGGAGATATCGGAATAGCACTTATGACTGTCTTTAATATGATCGCGCTCTTCCCGATGGCAAAATATGCGCTGGAAGATTTGAAAGATTATAGACTTTCAAGAAAAACCAAATAAAATAACGGACAGTATTTTTGCTGTCCGTTATTTTATTTGTCTTACAGGTGTGTTATAATTACAGAATAAAAATAGTTTTCGAGGTGGATATGTTAAAGAAATTTATCGGCGATAAGGCATTTTACCGTAGGGTGCTTTTTATTGCTGTTCCCATAATCATACAAAATGCCATAACCAATTTCGTTGCTCTGCTTGACAACATTATGGTCGGTCAGGTTGGGACGATTGAGATGAGCGGTGTTTCCATCGTCAATCAACTTATGTTTGTGTTTAATCTCTGCATTTTCGGCGCGGTATCGGGCGCAGGTATTTTTACAGCACAGTATTTCGGCTCAAATGACGATGACGGGGTGCGCCACACACTTCGCTTCAAGATAATATCGTGTGCGGTGCTCACACTGCTTGGCGTAGGAATATTTGTTTTGGGCGGAGAGTTTCTGATAAATCAGTATCTCAAGGGCGAAGGGGATCCTCTGCAGGTGGCAAAGACACTTAAGAGTGCTCTCGGATACCTTAAAATAATGCTTTTTGGTCTTTTGCCGTTTGCCCTCTCTAATGCATATGCGTCCACGCTCAGAGAGACCAACAACGGCGCAGTGCCTATGGTAGGCGGTGTAGTTGCCGTGTTTGTCAATCTTGTTTTTAACTATATCCTTATTTTCGGAAAATTCGGCGCACCTGCAATGGGCGTAAAGGGCGCGGCTATAGCAACGGTACTTTCGAGATATGTAGAACTTGCCATTGTTGCAGGCTGGTCACATATAAACAGAAATAAGCACAGATATTTTAAAAGTCTTTACCGCACACTGCGCATACCCGGCAAATTATTCAAAGATATAATGACAAAAGGTATGCCGCTGCTTATCAACGAGGCTTTCTGGGCAAGCGGTATGGCGATACTCAATCAGTGCTACTCGACAAGGGGTTACGATGTCGTTGCAGCACTTAATATCTCCACAACGCTCTTTAATCTTGCGAGTGTGGTCTACCTTTCGATGGGTAACACAGTCGGTATTATAATAGGACAGATGCTCGGCGCAGGAAAAAGTGAAAAAGAAGTGCGTGCTGAGGATACAAAACTTATTGCTACATCTGTTTTGTCGTGTTTTGTATTCGGACTAATAACCCTGTCGGTATCGGGCGTTTTCCCGATGATATATAATACGACTGACAGTATACGCACGCTTGCCACGCAACTCATATGTGTGACGGCGGTCATGATGCCTTTTAATGCATATCTCAATTCAGTATATTTCACATTGCGATCTGGAGGACAAACGGCGGTCACATTTATATTTGACAGTCTTTTTGTGTGGACAGTTTGTGTACCGCTTGCATACTGCATAAGCGAGTTTACGTCAATACGGATAGTACCTATGTTTTTCATATGCCACGCTGCAGACATTTTAAAGAGTGCCATAGGGGCAGTTATGATACATCAGGGCAAGTGGCTTAAAACACTTGTAGGTAGATAAAATGGAATTTGATTTTGAAACTGCGCTCAGGAATACGCTCCTATGTTATGAACCGTGCGATGCGGTAAAGTTCTGCTATCAGGCGGCATACGGGGCGGAGCATTTGCTGAGTGATAAAATCGACGCAAAGACGTATTTTGATAAAGAGTATGAAAGCCTTTTGCCGCGTGAGGGACTGTTTATAGAACAGATATCGGAAGAGCATTTCAGAGTGGATCTTGGAGTATGGAAGCAAAAAGGCTTGCCGTCCGAGTGGCTTTTTAATATGTTTTATCTGTCGGCAGGGCAGACCCAAAAAGGAGATATAAAGCCTCTTCTTGAAATTGTGAAAAAACTTGCTTCAAAGGGCCAGTTACCTTTTGATGAGAAGAGGTTAAATGAATATCTGCGCACATATGACGGCGGTGCGGTGCACCACAGCGAAACCTGCAGAAAAGAGGCAGTGCCCTCATACAGAGTGATACATAAAAGATATGTACGTTTAATACCGCTTCTTGAAAAACTCTGTATCAGCAGAGTTATGGCAGTTGACGGCAGGGCAGCGGCAGGAAAGAGCACGCTTGCACAGGATTTAGTTGATATAACAGGGTCAAGTCTTATACATATGGATGACTTTTTTCTTCCGGCAGAACTCCGCACAGAGGAGAGACTTTCAAAACCAGGCGGAAATGTCGACTATGAAAGATTTGCAAAAGAAGTGCTGCCTCACCTTAAAGAGGAGAAAGAGTTTTTCTATAACAGATTTGACTGTGCCGGAATGGCTCTCGGTGAAAAAGTGCTTGTGAAAGAGGCGAAGCATTGTATTGTAGAAGGCTCGTACAGCCACCATCCATATTTTGGAAATTACGCGGATGTAAGAGTATTTTGTGACATCTCACCTGACATTCAGCTTTGCAGGATAGAAAGCAGAAATGGTAAGCAGATGCTTGAAACTTTCAAAGAAAAATGGATACCTATGGAGGAGGCATATTTCGAGGCTTTCGGAATAAGAGAAAAAGCGGATATTATATTTTAAACGAGTGCACTCTTCCTATTGAAAGAGTGCACTCTTTTTGTTAAAATAATATAATATAAGTAACTGCTTATATGGAGGTGACAGTTGATGCAGAGTAAAACGGGAGGCCGCGCTCTTGCAAGCGTGTGTCTTACGGTAATAGTGGCTGAACTTATATTTTCTGTGGTATACAGAATAGTTCTTGAAGTACTGAGCATTTTTAATATAGATATGGGATTTCTCAGTACAGATATGGGACTCTTGTTTTTTACGCTTGTGACCTATCTTGTAATGATGTTGCCCGCAGCGGTGCTTCTGATAAAACTGTCAAGCGCGCGGCACGGCAGTGATGCACTTTCAGCGCTCATACCCTCAGAAAAAATTGGTGCAGGCAGATTTGTATGTGCAGTATTTACGTGCTGCTTTTTCGGATATGTGGGGAATTATATAGCGGCAGCACTCAACTATATAGCACAAACAAGTGGTATGCCCGTTGCGGAGGGGCCGGTTTTCCCCTCATACAATATGCTCACACTCGGTCTTACTGTTTTAACGATCGCAGTACTCCCTGCGCTTTTGGAAGAACTTATTATCAGGGGAACGGTATATGGTTTCTGCTCACATACAGGACCTTTTTGCTGCGGACTTATATCAGGTATAATTTTTGCTCTTTTCCACTGTAACTTCGCTCAGTTCCCGTCAGCATTTATGTTTGGTTTTATGGCAGGATATCTCGTATGCGTTTACAGAAATATCTGGATATCGATCGCGGCGCATTTTATAAATAATTTATTTTCCTGCCTGCTTACGTATGACGGAGGAGAACTCTACCTGACCATCATATCGTTGCTGTTTATGCTTTTCTTTGTTATAACGCTTGCGGCATTTATTCTTATGCTTACGCAGTATGACCTTTTCAGAGAGGGCAGAAAGAATTCGTTTAAAGGCTTTGCAAAAGTCTTTTCCGTGCCCGTTATGTGGATATTCATAGTGGTGTCACTCATACTTTCTGTTGTGTCGCTTACCATATGAACGACGAAAAGTATATGAAAATGGCGCTTGACCTTGCAATGGATGCTGCACGCAGAGGTGAGATACCTGTCGGGGCAGTCGTCGTGTGCGGGGATGAGGTCATTGCAAAAGCATCAAACACAAAAGAAGAAAAAAACTGTTCCTTAAAACATGCAGAAGTCAATGCTATCGAAGCGACAGGCAGAAAATATCTTGAAGACTGTACGCTGTATGTGACACTTGAACCCTGCCCGATGTGCGCAGGCGCGATAATAAACGCCCGTGTTGGCAGAGTTGTTTTCGGGGCATATGATGAGAAAGGCGGCGCCTGCGGCAGCGTATGTAATCTCTTTGAAATGCCTTTTAACCACCGTCCATATGTCATGGGCGGCGTATTGGAAGCCGAATGTACTAATATTCTTAAGCATTTTTTTAAAAAAAGACGATAATAAAAGGATTCCACCTAATAAAATAAAAAAATGAGCAATAAGGCTCAAAAAATGTTGAATTGTGCAGGCATAGAGGTATATAATATCTTCATAAATTTTGAGGGAAGGAGTTCCTTTGATCATTATGATGAATCTCGCACTTATTATCGTCATAATTAGCGGTATTATCGTGGTCCTTAGCAATGATAATAACGCTGGTTTGTCGTGCGCAAAGTGATGAAGAACGGGAACTCTTTAGTAATACGTTTTTTGTAACCTGCAACGTGACAAACGGTGCAGGTTTTTTGTTAATATTATGGCTTTAATAATCAGAAAGGATACACACTTATGAAAATGACGGGAGCACAGATTGTTGTTGAGACACTTATTGAACAGGGTGCCGAGATAGTATTCGGTTATCCGGGAGGTCAGGTGCTCAATCTGTATGACGAACTGTATAAAAACTCCGACAGGATAAAGCATGTTATTACTGCTCATGAACAGGGTGCATCTCATGCGGCTGACGGTTATGCCAGAGTTACGGGAAAGGTCGGCGTATGTCTTGCAACATCGGGACCCGGGGCAACAAATCTTGTGACTGGAATAGCAAACGCTTATCTTGATTCTGTACCTATGGTGGCTATTACGGGTAACGTACCCAACAATCTAATCGGTCGTGATAGTTTTCAGGAGGTCGATATTGTCGGAATCACTTATTCTATAACAAAGCACAACTATATTGTAAAGGATGTCACAAAGCTTGCCGATACGATAAGAGAGGCGTTTAAAATAGCAAAGTCGGGAAGACCGGGACCTGTCCTTATAGATATTCCTAAAGACGTGCAGGTGGCGGAGACCGAGTATGAAAAAATGCCGGTTACAGAAAAAGACCCCATAGTAAAGGCTGATGAAGAGCTGCTTTTGCAGGCTGCTGAACTCATAAATAAGAGCGAAAGACCTTTTATCTACTGCGGCGGCGGTGCTGTAACAAGTGATGCAGGTCAGGAGATAATGGAACTTGCAAAGAAGACCGATGCGCCCATAGGTTTTTCCATGATGGGACTTACGGCAGTACCCTCGTCGTTCGAATATGCGCTGGGCATGGTGGGTATGCACGGTCACTATGCAGCATCAAAGGCCATGGCTGAGAGCGACCTTATAATTGCACTTGGTGTTCGTTTCTCTGACAGAGCGACGGGTGACAAGGCAAAGTATTCAGAAAAGAAGAAGATAATTCACATTGAAGTGGATGCATCTGAAATAAATAAGAATATAAACTCCGATGTCGGCATCAGAGGCGATGTAAAGAATGCTGCTGCAAGACTTGTAAAAATGGTCGAAAACAAGAAAAATACGGCTTGGCACGAAAAACTTTCTTCATATAAAAAGTATGAAAAAGAAAATGAGGTTGCACCTCTTGGCGCGATAGGACCGCATCAGCTTATTGATGAAGTTTGTTTAAGGTGTGATGCCGATACACCGATTGCAACAGATGTCGGACAGCATCAGATGTGGGTTGCACAGAGATATGATTTTAAGAATCCCCGCACGTTCGCAAGCAGCGGCGGTCTTGGCACAATGGGCTTTGGTATGGGCGCTGCGATCGGCGCTTGTATGGCAACGGGTAAGAGAACGGTTCTCTTTACGGGGGACGGCAGTTTTGGCATGAATCTCAATGAAATGGCAACAGCGGTTTCGCAGAAAATACCGCTGGTAGTTATAGTTATGAATAACGGCGTACTTGGCATGGTAAGACAGTGGCAGACGCTCTTTTACGGTGCGAGATATTCAGAAACAACTCTTGAGAGAAAAACACAGTTTTCAGAACTTGCAAAGGCATTTGGTGCAGAGGGATATGCTGCGGCAAATATGGATGAACTCAAAATCTGTCTTGACAAGGCATTTTCTGCAGACGGTCCCGTTCTTATTGACTGCGCGATAGATATGAATGAGCGTGTTCTCCCGATGATTCCGGGCGGCCGTTCGGTTGAAGACATGATAATAAAATAAGGAGGATAAGAATGAAAAAGTTTATTATAGGAATGCTCGTAAACAACGAAGCAGGCGTACTTACAAGAATATCCTCTATGTTTGCAAGAAGAGGATTCAACATCGACTCTCTTGCCGTTGGCGTGACTGAGAATGCAGACTTATCAAGAATAACCGTCACAATGACGGGTGAGGATTATGCGAGAGACCAGATGATAAAGCAACTCCAGAAACTTTTTGATGTTCGCGAGATCATTGAAATGGATCCCGAAGAATCGGTTTCACGAGAACTTGCCATAATCAAGGTTGCCGCAAACAGACAATCAAGACAGGATGTTATCGATGCGGCGCAGATATTCAGAAACAAGATAATCGACTATTCACCTGAATCGGTGAGTATAGAAGTTACCGGTGAGACGGGTAAAATAGACGCATTTGTCAAACTCATGGAACCCTACGGAATACTTGAGATATGCAGAACAGGTCTCATCTCAATGTCGAGGGGCACAAAAACATTAAAAATAAAATAATTTAAACATAAAGGAGATAATCAAAATGGCACAGATGTATTATGAAAAGGATTGCGACATTGCATTAGTAAAAGGTATGACAGTGGCAGTAGTAGGCTACGGCAGTCAGGGACATGCACACGCGAAGAATCTTCGTGACAGCGGTGTAAACGTTGTTATCGGTCTTTACGAGGGCTCAAAGTCGGCAGTAAAGGCTAAGGCTGACGGTTTTGAAGTTTACAACACAGGCGATGCAGTTAAGAAGGCTGACCTCGTTATGATTCTTGTCAACGACGAGAAGCAGGCCGGTATCTACAAGAGCGAGATCGCTCCCAACCTCAGAGACGGTATGACACTTGCGTTTGCACACGGTTTTAACATTCATTTCAAGCAGATCGTTCCTCCCTCAACAGTAAACGTTATCATGATCGCACCCAAGGGTCCCGGTCATACAGTACGCAGCCAGTATCAGAAGGGACAGGGCGTTCCCTGCCTCGTTGCTGTTGAACAGAACGCAACAGGCAATGCACATGAGATCGCACTTTCATATGCTCAGGGCATAGGCGGCGCTCGCGCAGGTATCCTTGACACTACTTTCCGTGAAGAGACAGAAACTGACCTCTTTGGTGAACAGGCTGTCCTCTGCGGCGGTGTTACTGCGCTCATGAAGGCTGGTTTTGAAACACTCGTTGAAGCAGGCTACAAGCCCGAAAATGCATATTTTGAATGTATACATGAAATGAAGCTCATCGTAGACCTCATCTTTGAAAAGGGCTTTGCAGGTATGAGATATTCTATCTCCGATACAGCTGAATACGGCGACTATGTAACAGGTCCCCGTATCATAACAGAAGAGACAAAGAAGGAAATGAAGAAGGTTCTCACAGAAATTCAGGACGGTACATTCGCTCGTAACTGGATACTTGAAAATCAGGCAAACCGTCCCTTCTTTAACTCCACAAAGAAAATACAGTCAGAAATCGAACTTGAAAAGGTTGGCGCTGAACTCCGTGACAAGATGAACTGGGGCACAAGAGAAGAACTCCTTAACAACTAATTTCTGAAAGTGAGGTTATACAGGAAGGAATATTCCTTCCTGTAATACAATAATGAGAAGCGACAATATCAAAAAAGGCGCAGAAAGAGCACCTCAGAGATCACTGCTCAAGGCTATGGGCTATACAAATGAGCAGATGGAAAGACCTGTCATAGGCATCGTAAACTCGTTTAACGAGGTCATTCCCGGACACATTCATCTTCAGAATATTGCCCGTGCCGCAAAAGACGGCGTACTTATGGCAGGCGGCACACCTATGGAATTCAATGTAATAGGTGTGTGCGACGGACTTGCTATGGGGCACGAGGGAATGAAGTATTCTCTCGTGACAAGAGAACTTATTGCAGACAGTGTTGAATGTATGGCAAAAGCACACTGCTTTGACGGTCTTATATTCATACCCAACTGTGACAAGATAGTGCCGGGTATGCTTATGGCAGCGGCAAGACTCAATATCCCGTCAATTTTTGTTTCGGGCGGTCCGATGCTCTCTAAGTGCACAAAGGAATACGGTGCGCTCGATTTAAACAGCGTGTTTGAGGCGGTAGGCGCATATAAAAACAATACAATAGATGAAGAGGGACTTGCATTTGTTGAAGACAATGCTTGCCCCGGTTGCGGTTCATGCTCTGGTATGTTTACGGCAAATTCGATGAATTGTCTCTGCGAAGTGCTGGGTATGGCACTTAAGGGAAACGGAACTGTTCCTGCGGTATATGCAGAAAGACTCCGTCTTGCAAAGACTGCTGGTATGCGCGCAGTTGAACTTGTAAAAGAAGATTTAAAGCCGCTTGACATTCTCACCGAAAAGGCATTTGAAAATGCACTTACGGTAGATATGGCTCTCGGCTGTTCGAGCAACTCACTTCTTCATCTCACTGCCATTGCTCATGAAGCAGGTGTTAAACTTGATATGAAGCAGGTCAATGAGATAAGTGAGAGAACGCCCAATCTCTGTCACCTTGCTCCCGCAGGTCACCATCATGTACAGGATCTGCATGAAGAGGGCGGCGTGTATGCCGTTATGAATGAGATCAAGGATATGATTGACACCTCGCTTATGACTGTAACGGGAAAAACCGTAGGTGAAAATATCAAGGGTTGTACACCGAAATACCATGAGGTCATCAGACCGTTAGATAATCCTTATACAAAAACAGGCGGCCTTGCAGTTTTATTCGGTTCACTTGCACCAAACGGCGCAGTTGTAAAGAGAAGCGCGGTGGCAAAAGAAATGCTTGTTCACAAAGGTCCTGCAAGGGTATTTAACAGCGAAGAAGAAGCAATTGATGCAATTTACAATGCAAAGATAAAAAAAGGCGATGTTGTTGTCATCAGAAACGAAGGTCCTGCAGGCGGCCCCGGTATGAGGGAGATGCTCTCACCCACATCAGCAATCTGCGGTATGGGACTTGATAAGGATGTTGCACTCATAACAGACGGAAGATTTTCCGGTGCGACAAGAGGCGCATCTATCGGACATGTATCACCCGAAGCGGTGTCGGGCGGTCCGATAGCATATGTAAAAGAGGGAGATATGATTTCGATAAATATTCCCGAGTACAGCATTGAACTTGAAGTTTCTCCCGAAGAAATGGAAAAGAGAAAGGCTGAAATGAAACCCTTTGTCCGTGAAGGTGTCAAGGGATATCTTAAGAGATATTCGAAGATGGTATCCTCTGCGGATAAGGGTGCAGTAATAGAATAATTTTGGAGTTTAAATGAGAACAGAAATATTTGATTCTACCCTTAGAGACGGCTCACAGGGAGAGGGTATCTCCTTTTCCGTCCAGGATAAAATGAGTATAGTTAAACTGCTTGATGAATTCGGCGTTGCCTATATTGAAGCAGGAAATCCCGGTTCAAACCCCAAGGATGTTGAATTTTTCAGCGAGCTGAAATCCTATAAGCCTAAAAATGCAAAACTCGTGGCATTCGGCTCGACTGCGAGAAATGCAGATGCCGTAGGCGAAGACAAAAATATCTGTGATATTTTAAGTGCAGAGACACCTTGTGTTGCAATATTCGGCAAGTCGTGGGATCTTCATGTTGAAAAGATATTAAAGATATCGCTTGAAGAAAATTTAAGGCTTGTAAAAAACACTATGGCATATCTTGTGTCAAAGGGTAAAGAGGTCATCTTTGATGCCGAGCACTTCTTTGACGGCTACAAGAACAACGGTGAGTATGCACTCAGCGTGCTGGAGGCGGCTGTTGAGGGCGGCGCATCGGTGCTCTGCCTCTGTGACACCAACGGCGGCACGATGCCCCACGAGATAGGCGAGATAACGGCAAAAGTGTGCAAGATGTTTCCGTCAGTCAGAGTGGGCATTCACTGCCACGATGACACGGGCTGTGCGGTGGCAAGTTCGCTTGTTGCAGTAGCAAACGGCGCCTGTCATGTACAGGGAACGTTTATAGGTTTTGGCGAGAGATGCGGAAATGCAGACCTTTCTACTGTGATTGCAGATCTTACGCTTAAAATGGGATATGACTGCGGTGTTGATCTCACTTCGCTTACAAGCACAGGCAGACAGATTGCAGAAATTTCAAATGTACGCCTCAGAAACAATCACCCCTACATAGGAAAGAGCGCATTTGCTCACAAGGGCGGTATGCATATTGACGGCGTGCAGAAATGCCGTGAATCGTTTGAACATATTGAACCTGAACAGGTCGGTAATGAGAGAAAATTCTTAATGAGTGAGGTCGCAGGCAGAGGAACGGTACTTCCGAGAATACAGAAGTTTGCGCCCGAACTTACAAAGCAGTCGCCCGAAATCGCGCGTGTAACCGCAGCACTTAAGGAGGCTGAACACTACGGTTATCAGTATGAGGGTGCAGATGCATCATTTGAGATATTTGTAAAAAAGCAACTCGGTTTATTGACACCGCACTTTAATGTGCTTATGTACAAGGTTGAAGACGGCTATCCGGCGCTTGACGGCAAGGAGCAGACATATGCCATTGTTAAGGTCGAGGTTGACGGAAAGACGGAACTTACCTGCGCTTGCAGTAACAACGGTCCCGTCGATGCGCTTGACTCGGCATTCCGTAAGGCGATATCCGTATTCTATCCCTGCATAGAAAATGTCAATCTTCAGGACTACAAGGTCAGAGTAATAAGCAGCGGCACGACAACAGACAGCCGTGTACGTGTACTTATTGAATCTGTCAGCGGTGACAGGTGCTTTACAACCGTCGGCGTATCCTGTAATATAATAGAGGCCAGCTTCAAAGCGTTGGTGGACTCGTTTGAATATGAATTATCAATAAAGGAGAACTGATATATGGGAATGACAATGACCCAGAAGATACTTGCAGCTCACGCCGGTCTTGATAGCGTGAAGGCAGGTCAGCTTATACTCGCAAACGTGGATATGGTGCTCGGGAACGACGTAACTACTCCCGTTGCTATCAGAGAGTTTAAGAAACTTGACCTTGACAAGGTCTTCAACAAAGAAAAAGTTTCAATGGTAATGGACCACTTTGCCCCCAATAAGGACATCAAGGCGGCAGAGCAGTGCAAGATGTGCCGTACATTTGCAGGTGAAATGGACATTACAAACTACTACGATGTCGGCGAGATGGGTGTAGAACACGCTCTGCTCCCCGAAAAAGGACTTGTGGTGAGCGGGGACATCGTTATTGGCGCGGATTCACACACCTGCACATACGGGGCGCTCGGCGCATTTTCGACGGGCGTAGGCTCAACAGATATGGCTTGCGGTATGGCTACAGGTAAGGCTTGGTTCAAAGTTCCTTCTGCAATTAAGTTTGTGCTTAAGGGCAAACTGTCACAGTACGTTTACGGTAAAGACGTTATTCTTCACATCATCGGCATGATCGGTGTTGACGGTGCGCTTTACAAATCAATGGAATTTACAGGTGAGGGTGTTTCAACACTTTCGGTAAGCGACAGACTTTGTATGGCAAATATGGCTATCGAAGCAGGCGGAAAGAACGGTATTTTCGAAGTTGATGAAAAGACGCTTGAATTTATCAGAGAAGCAGGCGGAAAAGACCCCGTTGTATATAAGGCAGACGATGATGCAGAATACGATGCTGTTTACGAGATAGATCTCTCAGAGATAAAGCCGACAGTTGCTTTCCCGCATCTTCCCGAAAACACACGTACATTTGATGAGATTGGCGAAGTTCCGATAGATCAGGTGGTTATAGGATCCTGCACAAACGGCAGACTTGAAGACCTTGTTATTGCGGCAGAGATTTTAAAGGGCAAGAAGGTCAAGAAGGGCGTTCGTACTATTGTAATTCCCGCAACACAGAAGATTTATATGCAGGCAATGGAAATGGGGCTTCTTAAGATATTTATCGAAGCAGGCGCAACTGTTTCAACACCTACCTGCGGACCTTGCCTCGGCGGTCATATGGGTATCCTTGCAGAGGGTGAACGTGCAGTTGCAACAACAAACCGTAACTTTGTAGGAAGAATGGGACATCCCAAGAGCGAAGTTTATCTCGCAAGCCCTGCAGTTGCTGCTGCAAGCGCGATTACAGGTAAGATATCACAGCCTAAGGAGGTAATGTAAAATGAAATTTGACGGAAAAGTAATCAAGTACGCCGACAATGTTGATACAGACGTTATCATTCCGGCAAGATATCTCAACACAATAGATAAAAAAGAACTCGCTTCACACTGTATGGAGGATCTTGATGCAACTTTCACATCAAGAGTACAGCAGGGTGACATTATGGTTGCCGGCTTTAACTTCGGCTGCGGTTCATCGAGAGAGCATGCTCCGATAGCAATTAAGGAAAGCGGTATTTCTCTTGTTATAGCAAAAAGTTTTGCAAGAATTTTTTACCGCAATTCAATAAACATCGGTCTTCCCATCATCGAATGTCCCGAAGCAGTTGATGCAATAAATGAAGGTGACAAACTTTCTGTCGATATGGATGCAGGTGTTATCAAGAATCTCACTACAGGCGAAGAGTTCAAAACATCGCCGTTCCCTGAATTTATTCAGAACATCATTACTGCAGGCGGTCTTATCGCTTCAATTAAATCGGGACTTGTAAAGTAGGTGGAAGAAATGGAATTCAAAATAGCACTTCTTAAGGGTGACGGTATCGGCCCCGAAATAGTTGAGAGCGCTTGTGAAGTTCTCGATAAGGTGGGAGAAAAATTTGGCCACAAATTCAATTATGAATCATATCTTATGGGCGGTTGTGCAATTGATGCAACAGGCGTTCCGCTGCCCGATGAAACAGTTGTCGGCTGTAAGGCGAGTGACAGTGTTCTTTTAGGCGCGGTAGGCGGTCCCAAGTGGGATACACTTCCCGGTCATCTGCGTCCCGAAAAGGCGCTTTTAGGCATAAGACACGCACTCGGTCTTTACACAAATATCCGTCCTGCAAAACTCTATTCGGCACTTTCTGCTGAATGTCCGCTTCGTGCCGATATCGTGGAAAAGGGTGTTGACATCGTTATGATAAGAGAACTTACCGGCGGCATCTACTTCGGTGAAAGAGGCAGACGTGACGGTCAGTTCGGCCCCGAAGCGTATGACACTGAAAGCTACAGTGAATTTGAAGTTGAAAGAATTGCAAGAGCGGCATTTGATACTGCTATGAAGCGTGACAGAAAAAAGGTCACAAGCATAGACAAGGCAAACGTTTTAGAGAGTTCGCGACTCTGGAGAGAAGTTGTGCACAAGGTTGCAAAGGACTATCCCGAGGTTGAATGTGTCGATATGCTTGTAGACAATGCGGCTATGCAGCTTATCAAGAATCCCTCGCAGTTTGACGTTGTTGTAACATCTAATATGTTCGGCGATATTCTTTCAGACGAAAGTTCACAGATTACCGGTTCTATCGGTCTTCTTCCCTCAGCGTCACTGGGTGACACAAAGTGTGGTATGTATGAGCCTATTCACGGCTCTGCTCCCGACATCGCAGGCACAGGAAAGGCAAATCCTATCGCGACTATCCTCTCTGCTGCAATGATGCTCAGATATTCATTTGACCTCGAAGAAGAGGCAAGGTGCATAGAAAAAGCAGTTGACGATGTGCTCGCAGCAGGCTGGAGAACGGCTGACATACTCGGTACTTCAGATGCTACGCCTCTCTCCTGCAAAGAGATGACTCAGAAGATACTTGAGCAGATATAAAAATAAAAAAGGCTTTGGGATAAAACCAAAGCCTTTTTTATTTTTAGAATATACGATCCTGATTGTTGTTATTCTTGTTCTGGTTTCTGTTCTGATTGTTATTGTTGTTCTGATTCTTGTTCTGATTGTTATTGTTGTTATTCTTGTTCTGGTTGTTGTTCTGGTTTCTGTTCTGATTTTCCATAAAAAAATCACCTCCGAGTCTTATTATGGACACGGAGGCTGTTTTTATTCAGTTATTATGGTCGGAGTTTTGTCTTCCGAAACATTTTCATTCGGATCTTCACCGTTTATTGTGTGCTTTATCTCAAGTTCCGTAAGAGAAGCAGAAAGTTGATCCGCACGGTCTTCATACGATTTTTCGCAAATTATATCAAAAGTAACATCGCTATTGTAATCGAGCGAAATACGAGTTATCAGATCGATAAGTTCATATTCAGTACCGCAGTACTGATAAAATTCTTCCTCTACAATTATTTCTGTTTCGTCATATACCATGTCGGAAACTTCTACGTGAGGTTTTTTGTTAACAACTATCTTTTCTCCGCAAGCCGCAAGACAAAAAAGCATCACGAACGCCATTACTATACATAGAATTCTTTTCATATTATCACCTAAAAATCGAAAGATAAAAATATTATAACAAATTACATGATTTTTGGCAAATAACAATTATTTCTCGGCAATTTCGCCTGCTTTATAGAGTGACCATTTTGCTATTGCGGGACCGATGAGTTCATATATAAGTGTACCGCAGAGTATTATTGCACGGATCTGTGCGCCGTATGCAGGAACGACCTGTGTGGCGATAAGTGAAAGACCGATCGCTACACCTGCCTGCGGAACGAGCGCAGGACCGAGATATTTTTTTACGGGTTCTGCAGCGTGAGATATGGCTGAACCTACATATGAACCAAAATATTTGCCGGCAACACGGAATATGACATATATCGCGCCGACAGCGCCGACAGCCGGCAGGACAGACACGTCAAGTTCTGCACCGCTCGCAACGAAAAAGAGCATGAAAAGAGGCGGTGTAAATCCGTCACAGAGTTTTGATATATGTAAAAATTCACTTGAAAAGTTTGCAAGCGCCGCGCCCATTGCCATACACATAAGCAGGTCGGAAACACCGATAATATCGGCAAGACCGAGCGCAAGAAATATAAATCCTATAGTGATGGAAAGGCGGTTTGCATCTTTTTTAAACCAACGAAGCGGTATCGCAAAGATAAGACCGAGAATAAAGCCGCAGACGATCGCACCGAATATTTCCCACATAGGCGCGAGAAGTTGTTTTGCAAGACTTGTGTTTGCCTGTCCGCTTAGCATCTGTGCAACGGCAACAAATATGCCAAAGAGCATAATTGCCGTTGCGTCGTCAATGGCAACGACTGCAAGCAGAGTTTCCGTCATAGGGCCTTTTGCCTTATATTGCTTTATTACCATAATGGTTGCAGCAGGAGCAGTTGCCGCTGCGATAGCCGAAAGCACAAGCATCGCCGGCAGATCAAACGAAAGACCGAAGAAAACGTCTGCTATTATCAGTGCGAAAAGCACGAATAAAACGGCAAAAAGAGACTCAAGACAGGCTATAACGATAGGCGCTTTGCCAACTCGTTTGAAAAATGAAATTTTAAATTCATTGCCGATGGAAAATGCTATAAATCCAAGAGATACCGTCGATATTATACTAAGGTGTTCCACGGTATTTGCGCTGACAAGATCAAGCACACAGGGACCGAGCACAAGACCGGCGACAATATAACCCGTAACATTGGGAAGGTGGCAGAACTTAGCAAATCTGCCAAAAAGAACACCGCCCCCTATCATAAGGGCGATGGTCAGAAGAACAGAAGTCTCACTCATCTTTTTTTCTCAAACCCTCCGCATATGAAACAGGTAAAGTAAAGAGAATGCCTGTGTTGGGCGCATCAAATCCACCGAGAACTTCCTTCACGGCTATCTTTGCCGCCTGAAGTTTATCCTCTTCTATAACTGCAAATATTGTTTTACTTTTTGCCCTTTCGGGATTGAGCAGTTCATAAAGCGAACCGAGTATTTTGTGTTCGCCGACTTCGCCCATAACTCTCGCCATACCGGTACTGTCAATTATTGTAGCACCCTTTATGCCGTGCTCCGAAAAGGATGAGAGCAGGTCTTCAAGTTTTTCTGTGCGATTAAGCACGATTACCAAAAGCTGCATATTAACACCTCTTATTTTATATTACCTTAAGAGTATAATCCTAAAAAAACAGAAATGCAATATAAAAAAGCAGGTTTTACCTGCTTTTATTTATCTTGTTCCGCCGCCGAAGCCGCCGCCCGAGAAACCTCCGCCCCCGCCGAAAGAAGCTCTGCCGCCTCCGCCTGACATACGTTTCCGCGCGGCCATTTCGCTTCTGTACATCGTGCGGTACATATGTCTGTTGAAGGAACGTGAGATTACAACATCCCTGTCAAAAGACTCAATTTCGGGTGTTTTTTCGGGTATGAGTTTCTTTAATTGGTCTGCCACAGTATCGGCAATGCCGAGAAGTTGCGCATAGACGAGATATTCACGCCAGATATCAACTTCTGCAACTTTTCTTTCGTCAATAAGTGAAAAGTCAAGCATATATTTTTTGAAACCGGCAATTTCACTTAAGTATTTGTTGCCGTTTGCCGTGAGTTTTGACATTTTTGAACTGATTCTGTTACCGACAAAACAATCTGATGTTCTTATCACAGCGTTGCCGTCACTTTCAAAATCATTTATGAGTTTTCTCATGACTTTGTATTTCTTTTTACAGAAACTTTCCGCCTCGTCGGGAGTGAGTGTATCATCGCTTCCTGCAGCCTGTGAAAGCATATCATACAGAGTATACAGATTTGAAGATACGTCTTCGGGCGCTTTTATAAGTTTAATGACTGCGCTTTCAGTCTCCCTGCCGAAAGCACCTGTTTCTGTTTGTGAAACGGACTGTACATTGCCGTTAGACATCAGTTTGAGAAGATATGCCCCTACCACATTTGTGTCGTCACAGAGCGAAAATGCTCTTCCTAAAGCATATGTCATATCCATGTTGTCGTTACAGGGCAGATTACGGAAATAATCGACCTCTTTGATAAAACGGTTGATCTTGACTTTTTTAATGATATTGCTTATTATGCCACACAAAACTATTGATACAAACACTATGACAAAAAGAATTGCCAATATAAGTTCCGGGTCAATTTTTGCTTTTTCAGTGTAATCACTGCCTTCAAACGCTTTGTTTCTGAGCGTTTCAAAAGACTTATCAAAAGATACTGACGGGGAGAATATACCCTTGTCAAATCTTGCAAGAAGAGTAATATAATTATATTCGTCGATAGGCTCGGTAGTATTTATAACGATGTTACCGCCCGAAAAATTCACATAGCCTTCGTAACCGAATGCCCATATACCGCAATTATCTGCAGTAAGCGGAGTGCCGTCTGCGGCAGATACGGTCAGTTTTACATTGGTTGGCGTAAAATTAAGACCGCTGTTTAAAAACTGAAAATTGAAACCGTCACTGTCAGTATATGAGCCTACCACACCGCTCACCCTGTAACTGAAAGTGTAAGTGTTGCTGCCGTATTCACTTATACCCCAACACATTTCGACACCGTCGGAAGTCGGATTTAAGCCGCATTTGTATGCTTTTTCGTCAAATGAGGCATCTATGTACCAGTTGTCGACATATGTAAACTCGGTAGTGCCGTCACTTACGGTAAAATCGGAAAGGTGAACATTTTTGTCGGTACGAAAGGGAAGATAACATTCCGTTCCTTCAGAAAAAGTGCCCTGCCATACCTGTATGACGGTTGCACTCCCGTCCTCATAAAGAACGGCATTTATATCTATATCCGTCACTTTGTTGGAGGCAAAAGCGCTTACCGTGCAAAGTATTATGACCGATATTGCCGTAACTGCAAAAGAAATAATTTTTTTCATTTTATTTCATGCTGGGCATATCAGCCTTGTTGTTATCTGTTTCAAGATAATCTCTCTGTTTAAATCCAAGCATACCGCCGATAAGACTTGTCGGGAACATTCTTAAGGTGCGGTTGAGTTTTGTAACAGAGTCGTTATACACGAGTCTTGAAGTGCGCACTGCGCTTTCATAACTGTTGACCGAATCCATAGTCTTGATATAATTGGTGTTTGCCTTGAGGTCGGGGTACTGTTCGGCAACCATGGATATCTTGCCGAGCGCATCTGTAATGACATTTTCCTGCTCAATAACATCGGCAGCGGAGGATGATGCAGTAATAACACTGCGGCGCGCCTGTATTGTCTTTTCAAGTGTTTCTGCTTCGTGCGCAGCGTAACCTTTAGTAAGGTCGAGCAGCGCTGTAAGAGCATCAAAACGGCTGGAAAGTTGTACGCCTATCTGGCTCATCGCATTGTTGATGTTTTCGTCAAGTACAACGAGTTTGCGCTGAGCAGAAATAACCCATAAAACTACAATAACTACAACTGCAATTAAAATGATCCATCCCATAATAAAATCTCCTTTACATATCTGTGTTTTCCAAAGAATGTATCTGATCGACAGACTCTGCCGCCGCATCCTGCCTCATTCGCATCTCGTAAAGTTGTGTCTTTGTGATACGCACCTCACGCGGTTTTGAGCCCTGTGACGGACCGACAATACCGCGTTCTTCCATCTGATCTACTATTCTTGCCGCCCTTGCATAGCCGAGTTTGAGACGCCTCTGCAAGAGTGATGTGGACGCCTGACCGCATTCAACTACGACTTCTATTGCTGCATCGAGCATTGAATCCTCATCCGAATCGCTCTCTGCTGAGGCAGAGCCTTTCTTGCCCTTCGTGTCACTCTCGCGTACACATTTGTCGATTTCTTCCATAACGCTGTCATCGTATTTTGCTTCACCCTGTTTTTTGATGAAGTTTACAACGCCTTCTATCTCCTTGTCACTGATAAAGCAACCTTGCACACGGATAGGCTTAGGTGCGCCGATGGGGCAGTAGAGCATATCGCCCCTGCCGATAAGTTTTTCTGCGCCGCCCATATCAAGAATGGTTCTTGAATCGACCTGAGAGGATACCGAGAAAGCAATTCGTGTCGGGATATTTGCCTTGATGACACCCGTTATAACGTCAACCGACGGTCGCTGTGTTGCGACAACAAGGTGCATACCCGCCGCCCTTGCAAGCGCCGCAAGACGGTTGATGGAATCCTCAACTTCGTGGGGGGATACCATCATAAGTTCTGCAAGTTCGTCTATGATAATGACTATCTGAGGCAGTTTTTTCATATCCTCCGTACTGTGACAGAGCGCATTGTAACCCTCAAGATTGCGGACATTATTTTCGGCAAAAAGCTGATATCTCTTTGTCATTTCACCAACTGCCCACGCGAGTGTGCCCGACGCTTTTTTCGGGTCTGTCACAACGGGGAGCATAAGATGCGGTATGCCGTTATAGACACCGAGTTCCACCACCTTGGGGTCTATCATAATGAGTTTTACTTCTTCGGGAGAAGCATTATAAAGAATACTTACAACAAGTGAGTTGATACATACCGACTTACCACTGCCCGTTGAGCCCGCAATAAGCATATGAGGCATTTTTGCGATATCTGCAATTATCTTCTCGCCGCCAAGGTCTTTACCAAGACAGAAAGAAACTTTACTTTTCGTGTTTTTAAAAGTGTCACTTTCAATAAGTGAGCGAAGATAAACGGTTTTAACACTTTTGTTGGGCACTTCGATGCCGACTGCCGCCTTGCCGGGAATGGGAGCCTCTATTCTGACACCCGATGCCGCAAGTGAAAGCGCAATATCATCGGCAAGACCTGTTATCTTGCTTATTTTTACGCCCGCTTTGGGGGCAAGTTCGTAACGGGTAACCGTCGGCCCCTGAGCGACGTCTGTAAGCTGAGTCTCAACACCGAATGATTTGAGAGTTGAAACTATTTTTTCGGCAGTTGACTGAAGTTCCGACGTGCCGCCTGATGCGCCCTGTCTGTCGGGAGTCAGCAGTGTAAGAGGAGGGAATATGTATTTTTTTACGGGTATTTCCGATTCGCTCTCTATCTGATCTTTAACCTTTTTCTCTTCAAGCGCGAGTTCCTGTTTTGTTATTTTGGGAGGCTCGAGAGAAGATATGAGCGGTTCTGCCGTTACAGGTGAGTCGTCAAAACTGTCGTTTCCTTTGAAGACATGCTTAGAACCGTCGGTCATAAACTTGTCCTTTGCAAAAATGGCATCAAGGTCATTTCCGTCAGGCTTGTCCGAGTCGATGTCAAAGTCGATCTGCTTTCTAGGTTTACGGGGTGTTTTTGGGAAAGCCTCCTCATAATCTTTAAGGTCATCTGCGCGCAGAGTGAGTGAAGAGTCATCTTGGGTGGGTTCTTCGTCGGCAGGCTCATCATCTCTGCGGAAGAGGCACTTTACTGCGCTGACCATTTTATCAACAGTAGTGTCCAAAAGCAGAATAATGGAAATTATAAGAACTGCGCCGAATATTATCGCAATGCCTGCCTTACCAAGAGGAGCGTTAAGACAAGCCGTTATAAAGCCGCCTATACAGCCGCCGGAGACAAGATGTTTATATGAATAATTGAAGAGTTCGATGATATTTTTTGACGGGAAAGAGTCCACCACAAAAAGATGCAGTATAACGCCGACAAATATCATGGCAAGGAAAAGCGCAATATTAGTTCTGTGGTATCTGCGTGTATCAGCATTCATCCCCATATGTATTCCTATGTAAAAGAGAATTAAGGGCATTGTATAGCCTATTCCGCCGAAGAGACCGAGCGTGAGTTGTTTAAAGAAACCGCCCACTGTACCTGTCAGCGATGAAAAAAGGCTGAGTGCCAGAAAAACTGCATATGCACATATGAGCACTGCGAATATCTGGACAAAAAGAGAATGATGCTTCTGATAGAAGGTCTGCTTCTTTACAGCGCTTTTACCTTTTTTTTGGGTAGTTTTTTTAGATGCGGACTTTTTGGTTGCCGCTTTTTTCTTTGTCTGAGTCATTTTAACTCCTTAAAATGCTTTGATGAGTGAATAAATAATTACAAACACACCCATCCCAAAGCAGTAATATGCGAAATATTTAAACTTATCGTTTTTTAAAATCATACGCAAAAAACGTATTGAAAGATAGCCTGATACGGCAGATGTGATGATACCTGCGATATACATACCGACAGTAGCGTCAGGCACCGTATTGCCGCTTATCACATCTGCAAAGGAGAGAAGGCAGGCACCGAGCACGGCAGGTATGGACATTATAAAGGAAAACTTAACTGCATACTCGCGGTTAAAACCTGAGAGAAGACCGCCTGTGATAGTGGCGCCGCTTCTCGAAATACCGGGCAGGGTGCCGAGCACCTGAAACAAACCCACTGTGAGAGCGTTTCTGCAGGTCGTATCATTTTCTTTGCGTTTGCCTCTTATAACCGTATCCGATAAAAGAAGTAAAAAACCCGTAACAATCAGAAAAGTACCGACAAGCCACAGCGTATTTGTCACGCTCTCAATACTGTCATTAAAGGGCAGTATGAGCACAAGAGGCAGTGTCGCAAGTATTATCATAAAAAGAAATCTGCGGGAGGACGACATGGTTTTAAAAGAAAACTGTCCTGTAACTAAATCTTTTAGTGACAGAAAAAATTCTTTAACGATACCGCATATATCACTGTAATATGCCACAAAGACGGCGATGAGTGTACCGAGATGGAGCATTATGTCGAAAAGCAAATCGTGCTCACCCGGAGCAGAAAAGCCGAGTATCTGCGAAAATATTGCAAGATGCCCCGAACTTGAGATGGGAAGAAATTCTGTTACACCCTGAATGATGCCCATAAGACATGCACCGATATATGTCATTGTAACCCTCCGCATATAATATTAATATATCATATTTTATTATCTAAATAAAGTAGTTTATGACATCATTTCTTTTAAAGAGTCGATTGCCTCAGATAATGAACCCAGTCTGTCTATAAGTCCGTCTTCGACTGCCTGCTTTCCGTCAACTACCGTTCCGACATCGTTTGCAAGAACTTCGGTGGAAAAGAGATATTTTTCAAGTTTATCTCTGTCTATATTGGAGTGGCGTACTATAAAATCGTTTATTCTGTGTTGAATCTCTTTTATATAATCAAACGCCTGTGAAACACCGATTACAGTGCCCGATGTGCGCACGGGATGAATTGTCATTGTAGCAGAAGGTACAATAAATGAGATATCTGCTGACACTGCAAGGGGTACTCCTATTGAATGACCGCCTCCGAGAACAAGGGATACAGTCGGTTTATTCATACCGCTTATCATCTCTGCAATGGCAAGACCTGCCTCAACGTCTCCGCCGACGGTATTGAGAAGTATCAGTACGCCGTCGATATCGGGGTTTTCCTCCGCCCACACAAGTGAGGGGAGCAGTTTTTCGTATTTTGTTGCCTTGGTATCCTGCGGCAGACGGATATGTCCTTCCACCTGACCTGCAATTGTAATGCAATGGATTTTACCTATTGTTGCGCCGCAAGGCTCGAAGCCGTTTTTATCTTTATTTTCTGACATAAAAAAACACCTATCCTTTCTAAAGATAAGTGTTTCCTGTTTTTACATTATTTATTAAGCCTTGCAACAAGACGGTTTATTTTTATTCCTGCTTCAGAGAAACGGGTTTCGTATTCCGTCATAATGTTGGGAATGTCTGTTTTGTGAAGATCGGTTGAAAGTTCTTCAATTATAAATCCGTTTTTTGATAGTTCGCAGACCGAAAATTCAAATAGAGGAACATTATCGGTCTTTTGTATTATCTCGCCGCCGGGCTTTAAAAAATGCTTGTAAACCTCAAGTTGTCTTTCATGCGTAAGTCTGCGCTTCCACTGTTTTTTCGGCGGCCATGGGTCTGAAAAATTAAGATATATTCTGTCTATTTCGTCTGTGTCAAAAACATCACTCAGAAGCGCCGCATCATAACTTAAAAAGAGCAGATTGTCGGGTTTTGCGGCAACTGCTTTTTCAAGAGCAAGAAGCAGCACGCTCGGAATCTTTTCTATTGCGATGTAAAGCGTATCGGGATTTTGGAAAGCGAGTTCGTTTATAAATTTTCCCTTGCCGCAGCCTATTTCGATGTGGAGCTGCGCGTCGCTCTTTCCAAAACGCTCACGCCATTTGCCTTTGAGTGACTCGGGGTTTTCGGGCAGGTATGCCTTGCACGCCTCCATACGTTTATCAAGATTTTTTCTCGGTCTTGCGCGCATATTATCAATCCTTTCTCATACATATCGGATAAATTTCATTTCTGGATCTGCCGAATATAGCGGCAGTCTGTTTCATTGCATCTGCTTTGCCCATTCCATCTGCAATAAGTGAAAGGTATTTTTCACGAATAGCGTCTGCCGCATCTTCAAGGGATATTTCGGGTGTTTTTTCCGCTGTTTTGCCCTCTACAACGAGGACGAATTCACCTCTCGGCTCGATGTTTTTATATATGTCGTAAGCCTCTGCACAGGTTGTGCGAATAACTTCTTCGTGAAGTTTGGTAAGTTCACGGCAGATGGATATTCTTCGATCATCCCCGAAAGTTGATGCAAAATCTCGCAGAGTTTTGCGCAGTTTGTGGGGCGCCTCATAGAACACCATTGTGCGGTATTCGTCTTTTATCAGTGCCAGATGATCCATACGGGATTTTTTGTTGACGCTTAAGAAACCCTCAAATGTAAAACGCGAAGTTGAAAGTCCCGACATGGCAAGTGCAGTTACCACTGCGCTCGGTCCCGGTACGGAATGAACGGGGATGTCATTTTCAGCGCACAGTTTTACAAGTGCCTCACCGGGATCGCTGATGGCAGGCATACCTGCATCTGTAACAAGAGCGCAGCACTGACCTGATTTAAGTTTTTCTATTATTTCGGGACCTCTCTGCGCGGCATTGTGTTCAAAATAGGATACCGACGGTTTGTGAATATCAAACACCGACATCAGTTTTGCCGCCACCCTGGTGTCCTCTGCCGCAACAAAGTCACATTCTGAGAGTATCTCGACAGCCCTCGGAGAGAAATCGTCAAGATTTCCTATCGGAGTGCCGACAAGATACAAGGCAGGTCTTTCTATTATCATATATCAGTTCTCCTGTATATCTTTTTTGTTTCGGTGCTTTCACTGCCGTCATCATTATATAAAATAAGTTCGGGCAGGACAAGCATATCGCTTTTTACATATTGTTTCGCTTCTAAAAGGAGCAGTACCGGTGCATCGCCCTTTTTTGATGATACAAAACGCAGTTTTTTTATGTAAAACTTATATTTTTCAAGTGTTAGGATTATATCACTCAGCCTTTGCGGACGGTGTACCATAACAAGTCTGCCGCCGCTCTTTATAAGCAAAGAGGCTGCCTTTACAACATCGTCAAGCGTGGCGCACAGTTCGCTTCTTGAACAGGCGCGGTCATACTGTGCGCAGTTTTCGCCTGCATCAAGTTTTTTATAAGGAGGATTTGTTATAACGCAGTCGTACTGACAGGGGGAGAGTACAGAACACGCATTTTTCATATCACAGCAATGTATTTTTACTCTGTCGTCAAGTCCGTTTCCCTCAACGCTTCGGCTTGCCATATCTGCATATTCAGGCATTATCTCAAGTGCATCCACCCTTGCATTGTAATGATGGGCGCACAGAATCGAAACGATGCCGCTTCCGCTGCCAAGTTCACAGACTTTATCACCCCTTTTGCAGGCGGCAAAGTCGGCAAGCAGTACCGCGTCAACACCGAATTTAAAGCCTTTTTTCTTCTGTATCAGTTTCAGACCTCCGAGCATGAGGTCGTCAATTATTTCGTCTGAAAATATATCCATAATTATCCTTATTAAAAAAATCAGGCGGTACAAGGTGTACCGCCTGTAAGAAACAGTGTGGTTTCTTTTACTTTTCTACGGGTGCACCAACGGGGCATACACCTGCGCAAGCACCGCAGTCAAGGCATTCAGCCTCATCAATTGTATAGATGGGATCGCCTTCTTTGACAGCACCAACGGGGCAAGCTTCAACGCAAGCGCCGCATGCTAAGCAACTTTCATTGATAACAAAAGCCATAGTAATTTCCTCCTAACAGATGGGTTTCTATAAATATAATAATACATTGATTTTAAAAAATCAACCTTATTTTGCTATGATGTCATATGCTTTTATCATAGCCTCATCCTTGTATTCGCCAAACAGTTTTACAAGGTTTACCGCATCTGTAATGCTTATTAGTGTTTCAAGTGTCAGAGTAGCGGTACATTCAAGGCCGTTGTTCTCCTGATAATTCCAGAGTGCATTCACGGTGTCTTTGTCAAACACCCTGTCGGCAGTTTCGAGATAGCCGAGTAAAACAAGTCTCTGCTCAAGTGCATAGACGGCATCGTTTTCGGCATAATTTTTTGCCTCTTTATAGTTTGAAGTGTTGAGATAAGAGAAAGTCCGCTCTATTTCTTCTGTGTAGGGAGCAACAGTCTCAACATCGGGGATAACGCCGATTCCGTTGTAGTGTGTACCTTTGGGGGAGAGCACTTCAAAATCAGAGACGGAGATAACACTGCCATCCTCCTGCTGATACTGTGTCTGACCTATTGCTTTGCCGTAAGTAGTAGAGCCGATTATCGTAGCAAATCCGTTGTCCTGGAGAGACTTTGCAAAAAGTTCGGACGCTGATGCCGACATTTCGTTTACAAGTACACAGACATTGTCAAATTTGATACCTCTGCCTGTTGAACTGTATACCGTGCGCTCACCTGTTTTGGGAACAGATATTATGCAAAGAGGTTTGCCTTTTCCGGGTGTGAGCCAGTTTATCATATCAAGACATACGGAAAGACTGCCTCCGAGATTACCGCGCAGATCGATGATAAGATCAGAAACTCCCATTTCGACTGCGGTCTCAAGGAAGTTCGCAAAATTAAAGTAGACCAGATAACTCTTAAAGTTTCTCACCTCTGCAATACCTATGGTTTTGCCGTTTTCGTCTGTGGTAAAGTAGCATGTTATCGAGTCGCTTGAGATCTTGGCGCGTGTTATATCAACTTCATATATGTAGCCGCCGTTACCGTCGTTGCGGTAGAAGCCCATTCTTACCGTGGTACCCTCATCGCCTCTGATAAGTGCGGTAACTTCTTCGTATACCATACCAGCAACTTTTTTTCCGTCAACGGAGAAGATATAGTCGCCTACTTTAACACCTGCCTGTGCAGCAGGACTTGATGAATCTATTTCATCTACCCATATGTACCCATCTGCATATTCGACGGTTATGCCGATACCGTAATAGGTCGTAGGTGACATATACGCATCATATTCCTCTGCCGAGAAATACTGACTGTACGGATCTGCACTCTTCATAAGATAATAAATTATCTCATCGAGAAGCTCGGGGTGATTGTTTATAAGATTTATTAAAATCGTTCTCAAAACATCTGCTTCGCCCGGTTCAAAAACATGGTGTTCAAGATAAAATTCAAGCAGATATTCAAACAGTTCGTAACCTTCGTAAGAAGATGCGTCTTCCGCTGCGGCAGCGTCCTCAGCAAAAGCCGTGACCGTGAAGGATAAAAGCATAATTATTGCAAGTAATACAGAAATGATTTTTTTCATTTTTATCTCCTACATCTTTTCGGGGGCATCGATATTTATAATATCGAGTGAATTTTTGATGACCTGCTTTGCGGCAAGGCAAAGAGCAAGTCTTGCCTGCATAAGAGCCTCGTTTTCGTTTCTTACATAGCAAGCACCGTAGAATTTGTGGAAAGATGCGCCGACAGCCGTACAGTAACGTGAAATACGTGTAGGCTCAAGCGTTTCTGCGGCAGTAAGAATCTCATCGGGGAAGGAGGCGATAAGTTTTATAAGATCTCTTTCCTCGTTTTCGCAAAGAAGCGATAAATCAACGTCGGAAATATCTTTTGCTTTTACACCCTCTGCCTCAAGGTTTTTAATTATGCTGCAAATTCTTGCATGTGCATACTGCACATAGTAGACAGGGTTTTCGCTGTTCTGTTTAACGGCAAGGTCAAGGTCAAAATCCATCGCGCTGTCCGCAACCTTGTAATCAAAGAAGAAACGTGCCGCATCAACCGGAATTTCATCCAAAAGGTCCGCAAGAGAGATGACTTTGCCTGTCCTCTTTGACATTCTCACAACTTCGCCGCCCTGCATAAGACGTACAAGTTGAATAAGAACGAAACGAAGTTTGCTCTTGTCGATTCCGAGAGCATCGAGGACGGCAGGAAAGCGCAGGGTGTGACCGTGATGGTCGGCGCCCAGCACGTCTATTACCATATCAAATCCTCTTGTTTCAAACTTGTTGCGGTGGTATGCGATGTCAACGGCATAATAAGTGTAAAAACCGTTTGCCTTGACTAAGACTTCATCCTTGTCACAACCAAAGTCGGTCGCCTTAAACCAGAGAGCGCCTTCTTTTTCGTAAAGTGCGCCTTTCTGACGGAGAAGTTCTACAGTGTCAGCGACGAAGCCGCTTATGTGAAGCGTAGATTCATAGAACCAGTTGTCATAGACTATCTTATATTTTTTAAGGTCGGACTGCATTTTTGCAATGTTGCGGTTTAAAGCATATGTCACAAGTTCTTTTGCCATAACTTCGGCATTTTCCTCAAGCAGGTTGTCACCGTGCTCTGCAGCGTAGTCTGATGCGATCACCTTGACATCGTTTCCGTGATAACCGTCCTCGGGGAAATGTGCGGCATCTTCGCCCCTAAAATGTTGTATGTAGCGCACAGAAAGGCATTTGCCCAGAATATCTACCTGATTTCCTGCGTCATTTACATAAAATTCGCGTGTGACATCGTATCCGCTGTATGAAAGTACGGTCGAAAGCGTGTCGCCTACGATGCCGCCTCTGGCATTGCCCATATGCATGGGGCCTGTGGGATTTGCCGAAACAAACTCCACCATGACCTTTTTGCCTGCACCCGTATCATTTTTACCGTAATCTGCGCCTTCTGTAACGGCTGCTTTGACCACGTCGGAATAATACTTGTCCGACAGGAAGAAGTTTATAAATCCGGGGCCTGCTATTTCGACCTTACTTACATGACTTCCCTCAAGTTCAAGACTTTCGCAGAGTGACGCCGCTATTTCACGGGGATTTTTGCCGAGTTTTTTTGATGCTTTCATTGCAACATTTGAAGCGAAGTCTCCGTGTGATGCATCCTTTGTGGGAGATACTTCAATAGCGCCGTCAGGCAGTTCAAAACCGCATTTTGCAAATGCGTTTTCGAGCATTTTTGAAATTGTTTCTTTTGACTGTGCAACAGGATTGGTATACAAATTCTTGTCCTCCTAAAATTCTATCTTAAGTTCCATTGTGTTCTGGCTTATGAGATTGCCGTTTACCTCCAGATTGTAATTCAGATACAGCACCTCGCCGTTATCTATGGGTGTTCGGTCAAGTTGTTTTGTCACAACACAGAAAGAAATAGTTCCCTCGGGTGACTGCATCAGCGCATGGTGCCGAACACCTTTCTGGAATACCATATCTGCACCCGCACCGCCCGAACGCCACATCGAGATTTTTTCGGAATCTATATTCAGATGAGTTGTGACACCCTGATAGCCTGTAAGTTCCCCCTCTTTATAGGTGATGGCACAACCGTCATCCGTGCGCTCATAATCACCGTCGGTGATAAAAGTTATCTCGGCAGGCTGAGGGTCACCCTCATATTTTTGGGTACTTTTAATACTTATTACTGCATTTGTCATTGATTAGCTCCCTATCGTTTCAACATAATTTAACGGCGTCTTTCCCGCAGTTATCTGTGAGATGCCCTTTGTGCTGTCAAGCAGCGAGTCGTATATAGTGGTAGACAGTGATGTAGAAGTGAGTTCTACACACATATCCCAAGTGATGAAAGGCTGAATGTTCTGCCACATTTTGACTGCATTGTCTGCCGATACGTTTGCAGAAAAGTCGTCAGGCAACACGAGTGATGCGCACCAGAGCGACATTCCCTTTTGTTTTATGCTTTCGGAAAGCGATGCACAGCGATCATTATATATACTGCGCAGTGCGCAGATTGAAGCGTAAGATCTTGTAAGTCTGTAAAGCATTTCGTTTATTCGCACGATCTCATTTGTTATCTGTGCATCCGACGGCGAGTCTGCCATAAACGAATCTGACGGATATATGCCGATATTCGCGCCTGATGCAACAAGTGAGCAGACGCTCATGGGTGAATCCAAAATATCCCTGTCAGAGATAAATACAGTCAGATGTGAATTGTGAGATGAAGCGGCATTTAACTGTTTCTGTGTCTGATTGCCTGCACCGAATGCCACAAAATAATATGTCGGTGTTTTACCGCGCAGCGATGATGACTTGGGCATTGTGATGAGAAGTCTGTTAAAGTCGGCGTCAAGCACGGTGTTTGCCGTGGTCTTTATTCTGTAAATGCCGCCGCTGAGCGTTGTAAATATCCTCGCATCCTCTCTGGCAATAAGCGCTATTGAAATGTAGTATCTGCCGTTTCTGTAAGGTAGTGATTCGTAGAGATTTCGGTTATCGCTCGTCAGTGCAATACCTGACGTTGTGTCAAATGCAATTGAAACATTGCGGAAGAACACGTTTACAACATTACTTTCCTCCTCGACAACATATGAGGCGTTTACATAGGGCAAAATGAAATCTATCGGGAAATAGACATTTGAACTTTCGGTAAACGGAGCATTTTTGTTGTCGACAAAAATAAGCTCGTCACCCGAAACAAAAAGGAAACCGCTATCGTCTGCCTGCACGGAAAATGTTGGGCAGATGAGAATTATTACAAGACAAAGAATTAAGCAAATATATCTTTTCACAGACAGTCCCCTTTCGATATTATGACATCTTATTATATCATTTATATTATTCTATTACAATAATAAAGAAGAAGAAAAAATTTTCCTGATATAACTTATAATGAGCATATTTTTGCAAAATACAGTAAAGAATAATGCTGTAATGCTATGGTGAAAGGAAACTTGGTTATGAAAAAATTTATAATTATTACAGTCATGATACTTGCGCTGACACTTTCTCTTGCGGCTTGCGGTAAGGACGATATGACAGGCGAGAACGACATGCTCGGTGAGACACCGGTCACAGATATGGGCGATACGGCAGTGGGACTCGGTGTGACAGTTACACACGAGGGCTACTCTGCAACCGCAGAGGCAGCAGGAGAAAGCGCCCTCGAAAGTTACATTGCAGCAGTTACTTTTGACGGAGACAAAGTGCGTGGGGTACGACTTGACTGTGTGGAGGCAGTAGGCTCATTTGATACAGCAGGCGCATTTTCAGCGGATGAGAGCAGTGCATACTCAAAGCGTGAACGCGGTGATGACTACGGTATGAGAGAAGCCTCAGGCATAGGTAAGGAATGGTATGAACAGGTAGATGCCCTTGAAACGTGGATGGAGGGAAAAACCGTTGAAGAAATTGAGGCAATAGATGAGAATAACACAGAAATACGTTCTTCATGCACAATTTCAACCGACGGTTTTATACAGGCAGTAAGAAAAGCACACGATTCTAAAAAATAATTAAATGCCTCACGGTGTATCGTGAGGCATTTTTCAATTATATATTGCAACTTCTAAAATTTTTTCAGCTTTTTTTATTTCTTCTTCTGTCGGCGTCTTGATGTCTTCCAAAGGATATTTGATGCCGAGATTTTGCCATTTAAACAGACCGAGAGTGTGGTAGGGTAAAACTTCAACTCGCTCGACCGTCTTAAGATTTGAAATGAAATCAGCCATTTCTTTAAGACCGTTTTCGTCATCTGTAATGCCGGGTACGAGCACGTGGCGAATCCACATGGGTTTGCCTTTATCTGAGAGATATTTTGCAAGTTTTAAAATGTTTTCATTGCTATACCCCGTAAGCGAACGGTGCTTATCATCGTTCATCTCTTTTAAATCGAGCATTACAAGGTCGGTATACGAGAGCAGTTTATCAAATTTCTCCAGAAATGACGGCTCATAGTTAAAAGGCTGACCTGCCGTATCAATTGTTGTATGAACGCCTTTCTGCTTGGCATGACGGAAAAATTCTGTCACAAAGTCTATCTGAAGCAGAGGCTCACCGCCGCTTACAGTTACGCCACCGCCGTCTCCCCAATAACCTTTGTAATGATAGACGTGTTCAAACAACTCGCCAGCTTCTCTGTCCTGACCGCCGTCGTGCGACCACGTTTCGGGATTGTGACAGTATTTACAGCGCATTTTACAGCCCTGCAGAAATACCACAAAACGAACGCCCGGACCGTCGACAAGCCCAAAAGTCTCCAAAGAATGAATTTTTCCGATAACTTTTTCCATTTTTACTCCTATTAAAAATGCTGATTCCCACGGTAGTATGCCGCGAAAATCAGCATTTATTTCAATTAAATGAGATTAGATAGTGTGGTGGCAGGTTCTTGCGAGAACGTCTTCCTGCTGTTCGCGTGTAAGGTCGATAAACTTAACTGCATAGCCTGATACACGGATAGTGAAGTTTGCATATTCTTCCTTCTCCGGATGTTCCATAGCGTCGAGAAGTTTTTCTTTACCGAATACGTTGACGTTAAGGTGATGTGAACCCTGTGAGAAGTAACCGTCAAGAACATTAACGAGATTATTAACGCGTTCATCATCACTGTGACCAAGTGCATCGGGGTTGATTGTCTGTGTATTTGAAATACCGTCAAGCGCCCAGTGATAGGGAAGCTTTGCAACTGAGTTGAGTGATGCGAGAAGACCGTTCTGTTCAGCACCGTAACTCGGTGTGCCGCCGGGAGCAAATGATGCAGATGCGGGACGACCGTCGGGTGTTGCACCTGTTGCTTTACCGTAAACAACGTTTGAAGTAATTGTAAGAATAGATGTTGAAGCTTCTGAATCACGGTATGTGTGATGCTTCTTGATCTTTTCAATAAATGTCTTGAGAAGCCATACAGCAATATCGTCTGCACGGTTATCGTCATTACCGTATTTGGGGAAGTCGCCTTCTACGATATAATCTGTAACCATACCTGTTTCGTCACGTACTGTCTTAACCTTAGCGTACTTGATAGCGCTGAGTGAGTCAACAACGTGTGAGAAACCTGCAATACCTGTTGCAAATGAACGACGTACATCTGTGTCGATGAGAGCCATTTCAGCTTCTTCATAGTAGTACTTGTCGTGCATGTACTGAATGAGGTTGAGTATATTGACATACAGACCTGCAAGCCATTCCATCATTGTGTCAAACTTTTTCACAACTTCATCATAGTCAAGGTATTCACTTGTGATGGGTGCATAAGCGGGTCCTATCTGCTCACGGAGCATTTCGTCAACACCGCCGTTGATAGCGTAGAGAAGGCACTTGCCAAGATTTGCGCGAGCGCCGAAGAACTGCATTTCCTTACCTGTCTGTGTTGCAGATACGCAGCAGCAGATAGAATAGTCATCGCCCCAGTAAGGCTTCATAACATCGTCGTTCTCATACTGAATGGAACTTGTGAGGATAGAAATCTTTGAAGCGTACTTCTTGAAGTTTTCGGGAAGTGCGGGTGAATAGAGAATTGTAAGGTTCGGCTCGGGTGAGGGACCCATATTCTCAAGTGTACGCAGGAAACGGTAGTCATTCTTTGTAACCATTGAACGTCCGTCAATTCCTGTACCGCCGACAACAACTGTTGCCCAAACGGGGTCGCCCGAGAAGAGCTGGTTATATGAAGGAATACGAGCGAACTTGACCATACGGAGTTTCATAACGAGATGGTCGATAAGTTCCTGCGCTTCTTTTTCTGTGATGATGCCTGCATCAAGGTCACGCTGGAGATAAATATCAAGGAATGTTGAGATACGGCCAACGCTCATTGCAGCACCGTTCTGTGTCTTAACAGCGGCAAGGTAGCCGAAGTAGAGCCACTGAACTGCTTCTTTCGCATCCTTTGCGGGGAGTGAAATATCAAAGCCGTAGAGGGCAGCCATTGCTTTCATACCTTTGAGAGCGCCTATCTGACGTGCGATTTCTTCACGCTGACGGATAACATCGTCAATCATTGTACCGTCACCGCAGTTAGCGAGGTCTTCCTGCTTGAATTTGATAAGCTGATCAATACCGTAAAGGGCAACACGTCTGTAGTCACCTACGATACGTCCGCGGCCGTAAGTATCCGGCAGACCTGTGATGATGTGGCTGCGGCGCGCAAGTCTCATTTCGGGAGTATAAGCATCAAAAACAGCCTGGTTGTGTGTACGGCAGTATTCCGTAAATATCTTGTGAAGTTCGGGATCGGGAGTATAACCGTAAGTTTCGCAAGCCTGTTCAGCCATTCTGATACCGCCGTAGGGCATGAATGCACGCTTTAAGGGCTTATCTGTCTGAAGACCTACGACTTTTTCTTCGTCCTTGAGTGATTCATCGATATAAGCAGGACCGTAAGCTGTAAGGCTTGTTACGACCTTTGTTTCACATTCGAGAACTCCGCCTTTAGCGCGTTCTTCCTTCTGGAGCTTCTGCAAAGCGCCCCATAACTTGTCAGTTGCTTCTGTAGGACCTTCAAGGAAGGACTCGTCACCGTCGTAAGGACGGTAGTTCTTCTGAATAAAGTCTCTGACATTAACTTCTTCTTTCCACATACGGCCTTCAAAGCCGTTCCACTGTTCGAAATTAACCATAATGTGCCTCCTTGTATTTTAAAAATTATAAATCACTTAAATCGTATAAATAAAGTATATTAAAAATATAACTTTCCAAATGTCATAATATCACATTTTTCGTAAAATGCAATATATAAAAGTTAGGAATTTGCCCCTCAATTTTTTAAATTTTTAGGTAAGAATGGCAAGACACTTAAAAATAAGAGTGTTATAATACGATATGTTGTATAAGAATCGATATTATAACACAATTTCTTGTATCATTATATAATATGTTGTGATTTCTGTCAATGTTTTGAAAGAAGGCAGATTTCGGCAACTCTCACTGTTGTATATTTTTATCGCAGAGATTATAATTGTTATAAAAAACACGGAGGGAATAGAATGAAAATCGTTGTTACCGATGCCAAAACGATTACAAACGGAGACATATCTCTTGAGTTCTTTAAAAAATACGGAGATGTGGAGATATATGACCTCACAGATGCCAAGCAGACCGCAGAGCGTATCGCAGATGCAGATATGGTCATCGTCAACAAGACTGTGCTTGACCGAAACAATATGAAAGATGCGAAAAATCTGAAGTATATCGGACTTTTTGCGACAGGCTATAACAACATAGACACAGAGTACGCAAAAAAGCGCGGTATCGCCGTATGCAATGCAGGCAGTTACTCCACAAATGCGGTGGCACAGCAGGTCTTTTCCTACATTCTTGCCCACAGCAACCGTACAGCCGATTACGATGCATTTGTGCGCGCAGGAGGCTGGAAAAAGAGCGACACTTTTTCACCTTTTGTCTTTCCGCTGAGCGAACTTGACGGCAAGGTGATAGGCATTGTCGGCTATGGAAATATAGGCAAAAAAGTCGCCCAACTTGCAATGGCTTTCGGGATGAAAGTGCTTGCATATACTCGCACGCCCAAAGAGGAAATAGATGTACGGTTCTGTGCACTTGATGAACTTCTGGCAAACAGTGACTATGTAACGGTGCACTGTCCCCTGAATGAGGCCTCAAAGGGGATGTTTGATGCAGATGCCTTTGCAAAAATGAAAAAAAGCGCCTATTTTATAAATACTGCAAGAGGCGGCGTTATGGACGAAGAGGCGCTTGCTAAGGCAGTCCAGAACGGCATAATTGCAGGGGCTGCAGTAGACGTGTTGACAACGGAGCCCATGAGAGAGGATTGCCCTCTTTTTGATATAGAAAATCTTACGGTTACACCGCATATAGCATGGGCGCCGATAGAGACCAGGATCAGGCTTATGCATATAGTTGAAGACAACATCAGAAGTTTTCTTGAGGGAAAACCGAAAAATAATGTTGCAAAATAATTTTACTAAAACTTGATTGACTTTTACTAAAATTACTATATAATAGATATGTAAACTATATTTTTGAGGTCGGTTTTTATGAAAAGCAGCAGAAAAAGTAACAGCGGCAAAAATATCGGACAGAATATCAAGAAAATAAGGGCGTCACAGAAAATGACGCTTAAGGCACTTGCGGAGTCGACAGGTCTTTCGATAGGCTATCTTTCGCAACTTGAAAGAGGATTGACGACGGTTTCAAAAGGTACCTGTGCAAAACTTGCGGCGGCACTCGGTGTCAGCACTGACGAACTCAGTTATAATGAGAGGCTTTCGGGCAAAAAGGATATATGTATAATCGGCGGCGGAAATATGGGCGGGGCCATTGCGGCAGGCATTGTCACAAACGGCATAGCAGAGGCTGCAAATGTAACGGTTTCGGATATCAGCGAAGCGGTGCTCCGCCCGTTAAAGACGAAGTTCAAAATTAATACAATCACCGATAATAAAGAGGCGGCAACAAAGGCAAATGTGCTTATACTCGCCGTAAAACCCGTGTATCTTGACGGGGTACTCGAAGAGATAAGCGGACTTGTTGCAGATGATACGCTGGTGGTGTCCATTGCCGCAGGCAGAAGCATTGCCTATTTGGCAGATAAACTCGGCGAAAGGCAGAAAATCATACGTGTTATGCCCAACACACCTGCACTTGTCAATGCAGGTATGTCGGTGCTCTGTCCTTCAAAGAATGTAACGGCAAGGGAACTTAAAAGTGTTACTGAAATATTCTCGGGACTCGGTAAGGCACAGATCATGGAAGAAAGCATGTTCGATGCGGTGACGGCAGTTTCGGGCTCAGGTCCTGCATATGTCTATATGTTTATACAGTCGCTTGCCGATGCAGGTGTACGCGAAGGCCTGCCCAGAGATGCGGCGCTTGAACTTGCGGCGCAGACGGTGTTTGGCTCTGCCAAAATGGTGCTTGAAGCAGGAAAGCACCCGGAACAGCTCAAAGATGAAGTCTGCTCACCGGGCGGTACGACCATCGAAGCGGTGGCGGCGCTTGAAAAAGCGGGACTGAGAAATGCAGTTATGGATGCAGTCAAGGCGTGTGCGGATAAATCAAGAAATATGTAAAATACACCTATAAATAAAAAAACAGTCGTGATATCACGACTGTTTTTTTACCATACGGGCAGAAAACCGAAAATCAGACCGAGTATAACACCGGATATAAAAAGTGTTAATGTCAGCAATAAATTTTCCTTAATATTTTTGTTTGTGCGGAAGAGAACTGCAAGGCCTACGCCCGCACCGACAAAAAGACCGGAGAGCATGGCGCCTGCGCTCATTGCACCGCTCAGATAGAGTTCCGCTATCACAACGGATGCGGCGCAGTTGGGGATAAGACCGATTATTGCGGCGAGCAGGTTGCCTATAACAGGCTTATTTAAAATGAAGCCTGCAAGTGCATCTTCGCCTACATAATGAATGATGCCGCTGAGAATAAAAGTGATCACAAATATAAATACCGCAACTTTTACCGTGTGTATCAGAGCCGGCATAAGAACACCATTGTGTTCTTCGCAGTGACAGCCGCTCTCATGGCAGAGGTCGTGTATATTTTTTTCTTTTTTTCGTTTGTAAAGCAGATCGATGAGATAACCTGTCAGGACTGCCCCTGCAAATTTGCAGACAAGAACTTTTATTATCAAAGGTAGGGGAGCCTGTTTTGACATAAATATAGGAAGCATCTCATCCGAAGTTGCAAGAAACACCGCAATAAGAGTGCCGGGTGTTATAAGACCGCCCGAGAAAAGACCTGCCGCAGAAGTAGAAAAACCGCATTGAGGAACAATTCCACAAAGCGAGCCTACAAGCGTCGCAATACGCGAATTTTTTATAAAACCGGTCAGATTTTCCGCCTTGTGCTCTATATATTCCATAATAACATAGGCAATAAACAAAAAAGGCAGAGTTATAAGTGTGTCTTTAATTGCGTGTGTTAATATTTCGATCATGCAAGAGCCTCGCAAAACATAGTAGAGTTGACTTCTTCAAGCGAATGGAAAGTGAAATCGGGATAGAGTTCATCAGGCAGAGTTTCAAGGTCGTCAATTGAGGTGACACCTGTCATGACAAGACCTGTTTTCATACCGTGAAGTCTGCCCATGGCAATATCTGTCCCCAGCGCATCGCCGAAAATTATAATGTCGTTTTTGTCATATACGCCGGTCTGTGAGCAGACCTTTTCTACTGCCGTCAGATAGGGTTTTCCGAATACTGTGGCTTTTGCACCGTCTGCCGCCGCTGATATCATCTCTGAGATAGCACCGCAGTCGGGAATAACACCGTCTGTTACGGGGCAGAGCATATCATAGTGTGTCGCAAGAAATTCTGCGCCGTTTTTAATAAGCGATGCCGCTTTTGCAACTTTTTCATCGGTAAGTGTTTTGTCAAAAGATGATACAACTATGTCGGAGTCCTCTGAAAGTGTTATACCGCGTTTTGTAAAACATTCCTCAAGGTCGGGTGTTCCGACAAGATATACGCTTTTGCCCTTTCTCTCACGGAGGAGAAAATCTATAGTGACATCTCCGCTTGTGAGAATTTCCCCTTCCTGCGGTGCGAAACCCATTCTTTCAAGTTTGCCGTAGTAAAATTCAGTCGAGC
The DNA here is from genome assembly GCA_045538835.1 of Feifaniaceae bacterium. Lineage (GTDB taxonomy): Bacteria > Bacillota > Clostridia > Oscillospirales > Feifaniaceae > RGIG6165. The sequence goes on from JAZQEF010000010.1 coordinate 48,222, forward strand.
AGGAGGAGTTGTTTGTGAAAAACAGCACCTTTCTGCCGCTCTTGCGTAGATTATGGATAAAATCTAACGCATAGGGAAATGGTGTGGCGTCAAGACTCACCGTTCCGTCTATATCAAAAACAAAAAGTTTTTTTGAAAGCAAAATATCGAGAACCGATTTCGCATCGGTATATCCTTTAAACATATTAAACTCCTTATTAAATATTTGCCGATCTGTAAATATTCAAAACATCTTCATAGCTGAGCGGAATATGACCGATGGTTTTTGTGCCGCCGTCTGTCACGCGGTCAGCCATAAGCGCAAGTTCTTCTTCGGACAGAGTGCCGATACCCAGTTCGGTGAATGTCAACGGCATACCTATCTGGCGGAAGAAGGTTTCAGTTTTTTCAATACCATCAAGAGCCAGTGTGGGACTTGCCTCATCACATGCCCATACATTTACGGCAAACTGTGCAAAACGCTCCCAATCCTTTTCGTAGACATATCTTGCCCATTTGCACCAGATGACTGCAAGACCTGCTCCGTGTGTGACATTGTATATTCCCGAGAGCGGATGCTCCATAGGATGCGCGACAAATGCCTGTGTGCTTCCAAGTCCCGTAAGACCGTTGTGGGAGAGTGAGCCTGCCCACATTATCTCGCTTCTAGCCTTGTAGTCGTCGGGCTTATCCATTGCTATTTTTCCGTAGACGATAACATTTGAGAGAAGTTGTTCTGCAATTCTGTCGGACATCTCGTTCCCTCTGCCCGAAGCAAAATATCTGCCTATGGTGTGCATCATTATATCTACAATGCCCGATGCCGTCTGATACGGTGGCAGAGTATAGGTGAGAGTCGGGTCCATACAGGCAAAACGCGGTCTGTTTAAATCACTGCCAAAGCCTTTTTTGATACCCGTTTCATCATCCGTTATTACGGCACTGGCGCTCGTCTCACTTCCTGCTGCTGCAATAGTCAGGATAACACCGACGGGCGTTGATGACACAGGTGCAACTTTTCTTGCATATATGTCATCCCATATATCAAGGTCGGGATTGGCAAGACCAAGCGCAATTGCTTTTGCCGAGTCTATAACACTGCCTCCGCCGACTGCTATAATAAAATCGATTTTTTCACGGCGGCAGATATCTATACCCTCACGTACAAGAGATAAAACGGGGTTGGGTCTTGCACCGCCGAGTGTGATATAAAAAAGCCCCTGCTCGCTTACATACTTTTCAACTGCACAGAGCAGACCGTTTTTTACACAGGTCTGTCCGCCGTAGTGAATGAGCACACGGTTTGCACCAAACTCTTTAGCCGCCTGACCGCACATCTTAACACAGTCTCTCCCGAAAAAGATTTTTGTGGGAGCGTAATATGTAAATCCGTTCAAAAAATCACCCCGTAAAAATTATGTATTTTATTATATCAGTAAATAAGTCTGTTGTAAAATCATTTTTTGTGATACAATATAATAAATAATTTCGCAAAAGGTGACAGAAAATGATAAGAAAAGAATACGAAACTAAGTACAACGAAAATATGAGAGGCGGTGACGGGACCGTCAAGATTGAGAATTTTCTTAACGGAGAAGAACTTTACGGAAAGGGCAGGCTTTTCGGCAAGATAACTCTTGAAAAGGGCTGTTCGATAGGCGGCCACGTTCACGAGAATGAGATGGAGGCATTTCACATTCTTTCGGGAACGGTTGAATTTGACGACAACGGTGAAAAACGAATCGTTCACGCGGGGGAGACCACGCTCACCGCACACGGACAGAAACATTCAATAAAGAATATTGGCGAAGAAACGGTCGAAATAATAGCTTTAATCATATTTAAATAACGAAAACGGTCAAATCATTGGATTTGACCGTTTTTTATATTTATGGTAAAATATTCCTGTTATTTGGGGAGGTTTTCCATGAGTAAGACTAAAAAGATACTATACGCCATATCGGCAGCAGTTATGATGATTGGCATCGGCATAATAATATATCTTGTCGGTGCACAGCATTACACGGTCTACGATAACGGTAAAACGATAGATGTATTCTCTTACAGTTCGGACAGGGATACTATACTTGAAAAAAGCGGTGTGGAACTGTCAGAAAATGATGCGTTTTTGAAAACATCCGACGGGTATAGGGTACTTCGTCCGAAAGAAGTTACAGTTTTGTACGGTGACACACAGGAGACGTTTGACACTTCCTACGAAACGGTAGGTGAAGTGCTTTACAGTAGCGGTATTGCATTTTCTCAAGAAGATTTTTGTGATTTTGAAACAGACACCCCTATAACTGACGGTATGGAAATAAGAGTGCACAAGGTCACTCACGACATAAGCGAGAGCGATACGGAAATTCCTTTTGAAACAGTTACAAAAGACAGTATATATGTCAAAAAAGGAACGACTAAAACGACCGTAAAAGGCGAAAACGGAATTCAGCGTGAAGTCAGAAGCAATACATACGTTGACGGAGAACTGATTTCGTCGGTAGTCACATCGAACAGCCTTGTAAAGGCGCCTGTTACCAAAACGGTGGAAAGGGGTGTCGGCGGCACGATAGGCGGATATGAATTCTCATATTGTATGGATATGAAATCAACAGCATACACCTATTTTGAGAACAGCAGGAATATTACTGCGACAGGCGTGCCCGTAGGCTACGGAAAAGTGGCGGTGGATAAAAATGTCATTCCGCTCGGCACAAAAATGTATATAACCTCTGCAAACGGCAAATACGTATACGGATATGCTGTTGCGGCGGATACCGGTGTGAGAGGAAATATAATCGACCTTTTCTATGAAACCTACGAAGAGTGCATAAATTGGGGTAGAAGAAAAATAAAAGTTTATATATTGGAGTAAGCGGTTGCATCAAAAATTGCTTCGCTTACTGACGTAACTGCTTAATATTGTAAAGTATTAACAGTTGATATTTATTGCAAATATATGTAATACTATATCTATAATGTTTGGAAAGTGTGGAGCACCTATGAGAACAAGCGGAATCCTTATGCCTGTGTTTTCTCTGCCGTCGCCTTACGGTATCGGCACATTCGGTAAAGAGGCATACAGATTTGTTGATTTTTTAGATAAAGCAGGACAGAGTTACTGGCAGATATTGCCGCTAGGACCGACGTCTTTCGGCGATTCGCCTTATCAGTCCTTTTCATCATTTGCGGGAAATCCGTATTTTATCGATCCCGATATGCTTATCGGAGACGGACTGCTCACAAAGGCTCAGGTACAAAAATTTGACTTTGGGACAGGGAATAAAATTGATTACGGCAAACTGTACGAAAACCGTCTGCCCATGCTTAAAATGGCATTTGAGAACTTTGTGCCCGATGCAAAGTTTAAAGAATTCTGCAAAGAAAACGAGTGGTGGCTTGAGGATTATGTGCTTTTTAGCGCAATAAAAGGCGCGCAGGGCGGTCGTCCCTGGAGTGAGTGGGACAAATGCTTGCGCCTTCGCGAAGAAGAAACGCTCATCAAAGCAAAAGAAGAATTTGCAAATACGCTTGAATTTTATCGCTTTGTGCAGTATGAATTTACTTTGCAATGGACGGCGCTTAAAGAGTATGCAAACAAAAAAGATATAAAAATAATCGGTGACCTGCCGATATATGTTGCATATGACAGTGCCGATGTCTGGGCAGATACAAAGCAGTTTTTGCTTGATAAAGACGGAAAACCAACACTTGTCGCAGGCTGTCCGCCCGACGCTTTTTCGGATGACGGGCAGTTGTGGGGCAATCCCATTTATGATTGGAAATATATGCATAAAGACGGCTACGAGTGGTGGACACGCCGTATCAATTATGTGTTAAAACTGTATGATGTGGTAAGAATAGATCATTTCAGAGGGTTTGAGTCCTTCTTTGCGATACCCTATGGGGACAAAACGGCAAAGGGCGGCAGTTGGATGAAAGGTCCGGGTATGAAACTTTTCAATAAACTGGGCGACCTTCCGATAATTGCGGAGGACTTAGGTTTTATTACACCGCAGGTAAAAAAACTTCTGCACGATTCGGGATTTCCGGGTATGAAGGTGCTTCAGTTTGCATTTGACACCCGTGAGGAGAGTGATTATCTTCCCCATAACTATGAGAAAAACTGTGTCGTCTACACGGGTACGCACGACAATGACACGATAATGGGCTGGACCAAGACCGCCGCCCCCGAAGATGTGGAAATGGCGCACCGTTATCTCCATGTCGATGACAATGAGGGGTTTAACTGGGCAATGATGAGGGCGGCACTGATGTCGGTCGCAGATACTGCGATTCTGATGATGCCCGATCTTTTAGGACTCGGCAGTGAAGCGAGGATAAACACCCCCTCAAAACTCGGCGGCAACTGGGATTGGCGTATAGGTGACGGTTGCATAAACGACTGGCTGGCTGATATCTTATATGAGAACACGCTTCTTTACGGGAGAGTAAAGAAAAAGTAAGACAAAACTTTGTCTTACTTTTTTATTTGTGTTATAATGTAAGTAATTTATTTTCGGAGGCTAATATGAATTATATAATAATAGGTCTGCTTGCAGTCATTACAGTGCTGCTGCTCATTACCATGATAAAGGTCTTTTCAAATTGTAAGAGCGATGAGGTGGATCAGAAGATTGCGAATGTGCAGGACAATATCTGCGTGCGTCTTGACAATATGAATGAGCAGACGCGTTTTGACAGTGAGCGCAGTGAGCGTTCCATGACTGCACTCAGGGACAGTATGGACAACAAAATCGACCGCCTGCGTGAGACGGTCGATTCAAAACTGACGAATATCCAACGTTCAAATGAAACGAAACTCACCGAGATGAGAGAAACGGTTGACGAAAAACTTTCAAAAACGCTTGAAACAAGGCTGAATGCCTCTTTTGAGCAGGTCAGCAACCGTCTTGAAGCGGTGTATAAAGGTCTCGGCGAGATGCAGTCGCTTGCAAGCGGCGTGGGTGACCTTAAAAAGATTCTCACAAACGTAAAAACGAGAGGTACATGGGGGGAAATTCAGCTCGGCAATCTGCTTGAGCAGATGCTCACACCCTCGCAGTATCAGGAAAATGTTGCGGTCATACCCAATTCTCTTGACCGGGTTGAATATGCCGTTGTATTGCCTGGTAAAGACGGGGAGAGGCCCGTATATCTTCCCATAGACAGTAAGTTTCCCGTTGAGGACTATGCAAGACTTGTTTCGGCGCAGGAGGCAGGAGATACTGAGGCAGTCGATGCGGCAGGGAAAGAACTTGTGAGAGCCGTTAAACTTCAGGCAAAGAAGATTGCTGAAAAATACATAATGCCTCCGTATACGACCGATTTTGCAATCATGTTCCTTCCCACAGAGGGACTTTTTGCGGAGGTGCTCCGTGCCGACGGACTTGTAGAAGAACTTCAGCGTGTTAACCGTGTTGCGGTAACGGGACCGACAACCCTTTCTTCTGTGCTGACAAGTCTGCAGATGGGATTTAAAACGCTTGCGATAGAAAAACGCTCAAGCGAAGTGTGGGAATTGCTTGGCGCAATAAAGACGGAATTCGGCAAGTTTGCAGATGTGCTTGAAAAGACACAGAACAAACTCGAACTTGCAAATAAAGAAATAGAAAGTGCAAAGGTGCGCACCCGTGCGATACAGAGAAAACTTCGCGGAGTAGAAGAACTTCCCGAAGAGGAGAGCAGGCAAAAACTCGGCAACATGGATCTTGAAGAATATGAATAAAAAAAGGGTTTTCTGATTATCAGAAAACCCTTTTTTACTTATGATATAATTATCCAGACTTCGTAATAGTCTAAATCCACGATAACTGACATAAGTTCATAGCCTTTGGCGTAGTAATAAGTATAAACGTTTCCTTCAACTTCACCGTCATAGTAATACCAGCCTGAAGATTCGAGATATTCCATATACGAAATGGGTGTATTGACTGAAGTTAAATTGTAGGCAAATAAATTAGCGTCAGGTGCGTAGTAATAGACTGTTCGCCCTGTGTCTCCGTAATAAGATGAAATACAGGGTATTCCCGTAACGTACTGATATGTCGGTGCACCGTTGAGGTAGTATCTGGCACTTGAAGAACTGCTGTTGGATTCCTCTTTCATAAGAAGGATCTGGACTGCAAAACTGTCAGGGTGATAAGAAATTACAGTAATGTAGGAGCCTTTAGTGTAAATATATCCGGTATAAGTATCTTCATTCATGACTGAGTCATAGACCCAACCATACGATTTAAGTGTGTTAATGTAATACTGAAATCCGCAATCAGTAACAGATACATAGGTGAATTGATCTGCGGTGGCAACATAACCTTCTTGGTCAGTATATGTTGAATAAGAACTATCGAAGGTACGTGAGTTAAAACAATCTGCCCCGGTAATGCTATGATAAGTGGGAGCACCGTTCCAGTAATAGTCTACGGAAGTTGTTGAACCTACTGTGACATCTATAACAGCACTGTTTAGTATATTATTACCGTCATAATAATAAACTTTGACTTGGGCAGTTCCCTTGCTCATGCCAAGAATTGTGAGTTCACATTCTCCAGTTGCGATATCATTTCCCCATTTTGTAAGGGCGATATTCTCATTAGATGATTCTAAATAAAGATAATCTTCTGCTTGGGGTGAAAAGTATACTGATACAGTTCGTATATATCCTATTGGTACGGTTAGTGATGATTCTGAAAGTGACAATTCATAACTTTCACCGACAAGACTTGCAAGACGGGTCAGGGATTTTACACTTGTTCTGTCAAGTTCGTTTATGTAATGTATCGGAATAGCAAGGTTTAAATTCTGTACAAGGTCTGTTCCGTCAGAGCCAAAACCTGCGCTTGTAATACCTATTACTCTGCCGTATTCATTTATAAGAGCACCGCCACTTGAACCTGATGAAATCGGCACGGATATCTGAATAAAATCGAGACCGTTTAATTCGCGGTTAGGATTGGAAACAAGACCGTCCGAAATCGTGTTGTCAAGTCCTATGGGACTTCCTATTGCATACACTCTCTGACCTGCCACGGGTGTTGAAGTGTCTATTTCAAGATATTCAAAATCGTGTCCCGTAATTTTTAAAAGTGCGGTATCACGAGCCACGTCAAAGTCATACACACCTGCAACATCGTATGTCTTTCCTTCTGTTGTCATAATCTTTGCAGAGTATGCACCGTCAATAACGTGATAATTCGTAACAAATGTACCGTCTGCATCAATAAAGAAACCGCTACCTGAAGCAATGGGATTTTGATTTTTATCATAAACTTCCACATAAGCAACCGATGGAGCACATTTTTCGGATATCTGCTGTGCCGTAAGAACTGTATCTTCCGGCACTACTTCTTCTTCAAGCGTAAATGTCTTACGAAGTGTAATGTCAACAACCCTTGAAATGATAGCTGCCGCTTCTGCCCTTGTAATATTGTTATCGGGATAGAAAGAACCCTTTGAATCACTTCCCGTAAGAATACCTGCGTTGTAAAGACCTTTTATTTCGTGGAAGTATGTATGTGAAACACTAACATCAGGGATCCTGCTGATTGAATTTATCTCTGTAAACTCCCATTCGGGAATTGAATTGAAGAATATGTATGCCATCTGTGCGCGGGTTGCTTTTTTGGTAATGTCAGCAAAATCGGTTTCGGCAATAATACCGTTTGTTATGGCATAAGCCTCGTAAGGTGCATACCACGGTGTTCCGGAGAAAACTGCAGTTTCACCGGTGTTGTATATGCTGTGCACTCTGTCAGCCATAACAAGAGCTTCGGCAATCGTAAGCTCACCGCTTGGATTAAATTTGGTGTTTGAACTGCCGTACATAAGGGCATATTCGTAGCAGGCTTTAATTGACGGCATTGCCCAGTTTGATGCCGCCACATCTACGAAATTGTTGCTATATGTATTTACGGGTTTAAAATTATTCATTCCCGCAGCCATGGCAGGCACGCAGAGTGTGAATACCATACAGATGGCAAGTAATGTTGTGATGAAGCGTTTCATAAATGTCTCCTTAATTTTTCTCAAGTTTTTGTCGTAAAGAGGTAATGCGGGACTTTTTCTCCTCCGTTTCCTGTGAAAGAAGAGAAATTTCTACGACATCCCCCTCTTTTGCTGTGCTGTCCAGAAGGATTTTGGGCATATTTGCCGTTTTACCGGACTCGTATTCCACTACGGCAAAATCGCCCTCAAACCTGTCTATTATTACTTTCATATTTCACATCACTCCTCAGGTTTGCATGATCCGCAGGGCTTATAGCCGTATGTCATAAGATTTGCTATCGACTCCGACGAATAGGATTTATTGTTATCTTTCATGCTGACAATCGAAGCACAGTCGGGATAGTGTATCTTCTTTGAAGAAGTGTTGAGCACCCAAGTGTATTCTTTGTTTGGCGGAGTATCTTCTTCAAAATACTCATTGTCTGTGGTGTAGGTGAGATTCTCACCGTCAGACATAAACACAATGTTTCCGAGTTTGTCTGTACGCAGAATTTGCGCTCCCGAATCTTCCCATCTCTTTTCAATGCCGTCATGCGGATGTCCGTAGTCGTTATCCTCGCCGAGTGAAAATACGGCATAGTCAGCGCCGACTCTTGACACAAATGACTTGCTCGACGAAGTCGAACTTCCGTGATGAGGTACTTTTACCACATCGGCAGAGATATTGGAATAAATGTCATTTTCGCTCTGTGTTTCAATATCGCCTGTGAACAGAAAGACGGTTTTGCCAAACACAAGTCTTAAAACTATAGAGGCGTTATTTAAATCGTCATATTTGTAAACGGGGGCAACGACTTCTACCGAAATACTTTCTTCGGATATAATTGTGTCGCCTGCACCTACGGTCGTAACAAAGAGCCCTTTATCAAGGATCGCTTCAAGCAGATTTTCATATGTTGATGTTGCCGCATCGGCATAGGGCATATAGATGTCACCAATATCAAATGTTTCAACTATTTTCTGCATACCGCCCATATGGTCAGTATGAGGGTGTGATGAAACAAGATAGTCGATTTTGTTTCTGCCTCTGCTTTGTATGTAAGAAATGACGGTGCCTGAAAATTCTTTTTCACCTGTATCTATAAGCATCGTCCTGCCGTCGGGAAACTCTATAAATGCACAGTCGCCTTGCCCGACATCAATAAAAGAAACCGTAAGATTTCCGTTTGTATCGCTGTATGTTTCGCCTGTACATCCGCTGAGCATACACAGTACAAGCAGTAAAATAAAAATTCGTTTTGTATAATGCAAATTGTATCACCTAAATACATTATATCATTATCCGTACAAATGTTCAATAGTTATTTAATATTTCTTTATCAGAGGAGAAATACGCTTATATACCAAAAATGTGAGTGCCGCATTTCCAAGTCCTTTAAAAATAAAATTAAAAGGTGTGGACACATATAAAAGCGCCTCCCACAGCGAGTCGATACCTTTCCATATTGCACCATATGCTTCAATGATAGCCGCTGTCGGCATAAAGTTTGAATAGAAAGGATAGGTTATAAACAAATTTACGGGGAAACTGACTATTGCCATTGATGCCGCACCCGCAAGTGAACCTAAAAGCGCTGTTTTTATGCCTTTTTTCTTTTGGTATATAAGACCTGCCGTAAATGTAAAGGCGGCGCCGAGAAGAAAATTACTCAGTTCACCCACACCGCCGGTCGTCGTCACGGTCAGGTGAACAAGATTTTTTATAAGACATACAAGTACACCTGCCACAGGTCCCATTGCAAATGAAGCAATGAGTGCAGGCACTTCAGAAAAGTCCATTTTAATAAAACTCGGCATAAAAAAGGTGACGGAAAAATCAAGAAGCATAAGCACATAGGCAAATGCAGTTAACATACCGATCCATACTATTTTTCTTGTTTTTGTCATTGATATTACCTCCAAAAAAGCCCCGCAGGGTATACCTGTGGGGCAAAAATATAATTTTATCTCATCCGGACTGTACCGTCGGTTCGGGAATCTCACCCGATCAGCCAAAAGGCTCGCAGACTTTATAACAATTCAAATTGAAACTTCGTACCGAAGTTTCTTCATTAATTCCGAATTGTTTGTCATACGAAAGAAAATGTCTTCTTTCGTATGACAAACTGCCGGTCAGGGAATTTCGCCCTGCCCCTAAAAATATTTATTTTTTGATTTTATTCCAATACGCTTTTGTAGCCTGTTCTAACTTGTTTTCGCCGTAATTGTAATAAACATCGTCTTTTATCTTGTCGGGCAGATACTGCTGTTTTACCCAGTTGTTTTCAAACGAGTGGGGATACTTGTAGCCGCCCCTGTCAAGTTTTGCTGCACCCTTGTAATGTGTGTCGCGCAAGTGCATGGGTATCTCGCCGCAGTCGCCGTTAAGGCGCTCGAGCGCCGCATCTATACCGCAGACTGCGGAATTTGATTTTGGCGCAGTTGCAAGCAGTATCACAGCCTCTGCAAGCGGAATTCTCGCTTCGGGAAAACCGAGCCTGAGTGCTGTTTCGACACATGCATTTGTAACAGTTATGGCAGACGGATAGGCAAGACCTATATCCTCTGCCGCAATGACAGACAGCCTTCTGCATATGGCAGGTAAGTCACCTGCCGCGACAAGCCGTGCAAGATAGTGGAGCGCCGCATTTTCATCGCTTCCGCGAATTGACTTCTGGAAAGCCGACAGAAGATCGTAATGCGAGTCACCCTCTTTGTCATACTTGACTGCGCTTTTCTGAGAGACCTCTTTTACCGCATCAAGCGTAATGTTGCCGCAGAGGCATAGTAGTTCGACTGTACTTACTGCCTTGCGGGCATCACCGCCCGATGAAAAGGCAATGTGTGTTATAACCTCGTCAGGTGCGACACATTCCATACTCTCAAAAGCCCGTTTTATGAGAGGGATGAGTTCTTCATCCGTGATGGGTTTGAATTCAAACACCGTAGAGCGTGAGAGCAGGGCAGGGTAGACATAGAAATACGGATTTTCGGTAGTGCTGGCAATGAGCGTCAACTTGCCGTTCTCCATATATTGTAACAAAAGCTGCTGTTGCTTTTTGTTGAAATACTGTATCTCATCGAGATAGAGCAGTACACCGTCGGGCGCCATAAAAGTGTCAAGTTCGGCAATGATGTCCTTGATGTCACCGCTTCCCGCCGATGTGCCGTTTAACTTAAAAAGTTTCTTATCGGTCATCTTTGCAAGGATAGAGGCAACAGTGGTCTTCCCCACACCGGGAGGGCCGTAGAACACCATATTGGGAATAGTACCGCTCTGAGCGATTTTTCTTATTATGCCGTTTTTGCCCACGAGATGCGTCTGTCCGACAATTTCGTCGAGTGACTGAGGGCGTATTCTGTCAGCAAGCGGTTTCATAATTAATAAAGAGGATACTTTGCGGTGAGAGCCGCAACACGTAAAAGTATTTCTTCCTTACTGTCTTCAAAGGTGTCGAGCGCAGTCATCTTCATAAGTTCTGCGATTTCAACCATATCTTCTTCGACAAAGCCTCTTGTTGTTACTGCAGGTGTACCCACACGGATACCGCTTGCAATGAACGGTTTTTCGGGGTCGTTGGGGATGGCATTCTTGTTGACGGTGATTCTGACCTCGTCAAGTCTGTTTGCCATTTCCTTGCCTGTTATGTGGAAGGGACGCAGGTCAACAAGCATAAGATGATTGTCGGTACCGCCTGAAACAAGGTCAAAACCGTTGTCGAGCAGAGCCTTTGCAAGAGCCTTTGCGTTCTTGACAATCTGTGTCTGATATTCTTTGAACTCGGGCTTGAGCGCCTCGCCGAAAGCAACTGCTTTACCTGCAATTACGTGCATAAGCGGACCGCCCTGTGTACCGGGGAATATAGCCTTGTTTATTTTCTTTGCAAGCTCCTCGTCATTTGTTAAAATGACACCGCCTCTCGGACCACGCAGAGTCTTGTGTGTTGTAGAGGTCACAATGTCGGCATAGGGAACGGGTGACGGGTGCAGACCTGCCGCAACAAGACCTGCGATGTGCGCCATATCCACCATAAAATATGCGCCGACTTCTTTTGCAATTTTTGAGATACGCTCAAAATCAATGATTCTCGGATACGCCGAAGCGCCTGCAACGATGAGTTTCGGCTTACATTCTTTAGCCTGCTTTTCCATAGCATCGTAGTTGATATAACCGTTATCGTCAACACCGTAGGGGACGATGTTGAAATAAAGTCCCGAGAAGTTTACGGGTGAACCGTGTGTGAGGTGTCCGCCTGCATCAAGGCTCATACCCATTACCGTGTCACCCGGCTGTAAAAGTGCAACGTATACCGCAGAGTTAGCCTGCGCACCGCTGTGCGGCTGAACATTGGCATACTTCGCACCGAAAAGACGGCAAAGTCTGTCTATTGCGAGATTTTCAACAACGTCCACATATTCGCAGCCGTTGTAGTATCGCTTGCCGCTGTATCCTTCTGCGTACTTGTTTGTGTTGGGTGAGCCGACAGCCGCCATAACAGCCTCACTTACAAAGTTTTCACTTGCTATAAGTTCGATATTGCTCTGCTGACGGCAAAGTTCATTTGACAGTGCCTCACCGACTTCTTTATCGTATTCTAATACTTTATCTATACAATCCATTATAATCCTCCTTTTAATACTGTTTGCCCCAGACTACCATTGATTTTGCCTTCTTTCCGCAGCATACGCAGACATCGGAAAGATTTTCCTGTTCAAAGGGCATACAACGTGATTTTACACCGCCTGTGACATCCTTGATTTTGTCTTCACATTCACTGTCGCCGCACCACATTGCCTTGATGAAGCCGCCCTTGTTTTTGGAGATGTCGATAAACTCATCAAGTGTCGTTGCAGTATGTGTCTTTGAGACCATGTTGTCAAGCGCCTTGTTGTAAAGCTGGTCGTGAACTGTTTTTAGAAGCTCGGGTATCTTTGTTTCGAGTTCATCGAGGGATACAAAATACTTTTCTCTCGTAACTCTTGAAACGAGAACACACTGATTGTTTTCAATGTCCTTAGGACCTATTTCAAGACGGAGAGGAACGCCCTTCATCTCATACTGAGCAAACTTCCAGCCGGGTGAGTTGTCGGACGCATCCATCTTGACTCTTGCTATTTTTGAGAGTCTTGAAACGAGTTCACTCGCCTTGTCAAGAACACCTTCCTTGTGCTGGGCAATCGGCACAACGATTACCTGAATAGGCGCAATGGCAGGGGGGAGAACAAGACCGTTATCGTCACCGTGTGTCATTATGATGGCGCCTATCATTCTTGTGGAAACGCCCCACGAGGTCTGGTGCGGATACTGGAGAGTATTGTCCCTGCCCGTAAACTGTATTCCGAATGCGCGTGCAAAACCGTCACCAAAGTAGTGGCTTGTACCGCCCTGAAGTGCAACGCCGTTGTGCATCATAGGCTCAATTGTATAAGTTGTTTCTGCACCTGCAAACTTTTCTTTTTCTGTCTTCTGACCTACAACTGCGGGAATTGCAAGGCTTTCTCTGTAAAAGTCCTCATAAACGCCGAGCATACGAAGAGTCTCTTCCTTTGCTTCTTCAGCCGTTTCGTGCATCGTGTGACCTTCCTGCCAGAGAAATTCACTCGTGCGCAGGAAAGGACGTGTCGTCTTTTCCCATCTCACTACTGAGCACCACTGATTGTAGAGCTTGGGCAGGTCGCGGTATGAATTTATTATTTTAGCATAATGTTCGCAGAAAAGCGTCTCCGAAGTCGGCCTCACCACAAGTCTTTCGGAAAGTTTTTCGCTTCCGCCGTGAGTTACCCATGCAACTTCGGGGGCAAACCCTTCAACATGGTCCTTTTCTTTCTGGAGAAGACTTTCGGGGATAAACATAGGCATATACACGTTTTCGTGTCCCGTTTCTTTGAAACGGCGGTCAAGGTCTGCCTGGATATTTTCCCAGATTGCATATCCGTAAGGACGTATAACCATGCAACCTTTAACGCCCGAATAGTCGCACAGTTCAGCCTTTTTAACGACATCTGTGTACCATTTGGCAAAATCTTCGTCCATCGAAGTTATCGCTTCGACCATCTTTTTGTTATCTGCCATTATAAACACCTCATAAAAAGTAAATCATTTATATAATTATATAATTGCAGACAGTCTATGTCAATCTCGAAAAATGACAAAGTGCACTTGTTATATGGAATGAAATAGTGTATAATAGTACTATCCATAGGCTATTTTAAGTAGTCAGAAAGAGGTGTTTATATGGTGAGACAGGAAACTGCGCTCGGCAACATAGAGATATCAACTGCCGCAATGGCTTCAATAGTGGGTGTGATTGCGACAAGCTGCTACGGTGTTGTAGGCATGGCTTCACGCAATGCTAAGGACGGTATCGTTCAGCTTCTTTTTAAAGAAAATTATGAAAAGGGTATCAAGGTCACAGACACGCCCGAAGGACTTGTTATTGACATTCATATCATAGTTTTATATGAAGTGAACATTCCTGCTATAACGGACAGTATCGTAAATAAGATTCGCCACCATGTCGAAGACATTACGGGCTTTGTGGTAAAGACAGTCAATGTGTTTGTTGACGATATGAGGATATAAAGAGAGGTAACCGCATTGAATACAATTAACGGAATTATTTTCAGAGATATGATAATCTCAGGTGCGGGCAGCCTCAAGGCACATATCCAGGAGGTAAACGACCTGAATGTTTTCCCTGTGCCCGACGGTGATACAGGTACCAATATGAGCATGACTATAGGCGCTGCTGCAAGTGAACTTGCGGGCGATAACGAAACAAACGCAGGCAAGGTGGCAAAGACTGCCGCATCTGCACTTCTTCGCGGTGCAAGGGGCAACAGCGGCGTTATAACATCGCTTCTTTTCAGAGGCATTTCAAAGGGCTTCGGCGGTGAAGAAGAGATAGATGCAAAGGCATTTGCGACAGCCTATACAAAGGGTGTCGAAAGCGCATACAAGGCTGTAATGAAGCCGACTGAGGGTACGATTCTCACAGTTGCAAGGCTCTCTGCCGCGGCGGGTGTAGAGCAGGCTGAAAAGAGTGACGATATCGTTGAACTTTTTGCAGTTATTTTAGATGCCGCGAGAGAGACGCTTGAACAGACAAGGGAAATGCTCCCTGTGTTAAAGCAGGCAGGCGTTGTTGACAGCGGCGGCAAAGGTCTTGTTCGCATACTTGAAGGTATGTACAGCGTTGTTAAAGACGGTGTTATAATCGAGGGCGCAGATGTTACAGAAGTAAAGGAAAAGGCAGATTTTGCCTCATTTGAACTTAAGGACATCAAGTTTGCATACTGCACCGAATTCCTTGTAAATAAGAATGAACTTTCACTGGGTAAGGATTTTGAAAAACTCCACCAGTTTGCAATGAAAAACGGCGACTCAGTTGTTTTTGTTGATGATGAAGAGATAGTAAAAATCCACGTTCATACAAATCATCCGGGCAAGGTGCTTGAAGAAGCGCTTAAATACGGCTATCTTTCCAAAATGAAGATAGAAAACATGAAAGAACAGCTCGAGCGTGAGCAGGCTGAAAGCGCAGCAGCTGCATCTGTACAGGAAGAAGTTGCACAGGATAAGAAATACGGCTTTGTCGCAGTTGCAGCAGGCGAGGGTATGAGCGATATGTTCACCGAAATGGGTATTGACAATGTTGTCTTCGGCGGACAGACGATGAATCCGAGTGCCGATGATATTCTCAAGGCTATTGAGGCTGTTCCTGCTCAAAAGGTATTTGTATTCCCCAACAACAAGAACATAATTATGGCGGCACAGCTTGCGGTGCCCATGTCAACGAGGGAAGTTATTGTCGTTCCGACGAGAAGCGTTCCCGAATGTGTTTCCGCAATGTTCGTATTTGATGAGAGTGCCGGCACAGCCGAAAATCTCGAAAATATGCAGGAGGCGGCATCTGCCGTTACCACAGGTCAGGTCACCTATGCGGTGAGGGACAGTTCTATCGGTGACACCGAGATAAAAGAAGGTCAGATAATGGGCTTGTCGGGCGGTTTAGTCAAGGCACTTGGCGATGATGTTGATGAAACTGCATACTCTCTTGCAAAGGCACTTGCTGACGAAAAGGGCGGCAGCGTTATGACAATCTATTCAGGTGAAGAGGTTACATCTGAACGCGCTCAGGCACTCTGTGACAGACTTACGGCGGATTATCCGTCAATGGATATTGCGCTTGTAGAGGGCAAACAGCCCGTATATTTCTATATAGTATCAGTAGAATAATTTTATCGACCTCGCAATTTCGCGAGGTCAATTTTATAGGTGGAATATGATGAAGAAAATTTTAATAGCCATTGTTTTAATCTTAATGTGTTCAATAAATGTTTTTGCCACGTCAATATACATCGACCAAGATACAGGAACGAGGATTACTCTACCTGAAAATTGGTCTGAAATCCCTCTGCTTAAAGAAAGACAATATATTGATGCAAAATTTATAAATAGCGATGAAACAGCAATCATTATATACGGTAGTTATGATCTCACAACAGGAGTTTCTTCAAAAGACGAAGCTGAGATACTTCGTGATTATCTAAACATGTCTTTTATGACTATCGATGACGCAAAAGAAATTTTAGGTGAAGAAGGTTTTAGTAATATTGAAGAAGTAACATATAATGGGGTTGATTATTTTAAAGCAGAAAGTAAAGCTACACAAACCATATCGGGATATGAAACTACCATTGAACAAATACAATTTATCCACTATAACAATGGATGGTCCTATACTTTTATGATTGAAAAAACAGGATATTGTGCATGTTATGATGATTTTAAATCAATAATTGAAAGTGTTAAATATCCAAATACAGACGGACTTGTTTACGATGAGGAGGAATTATCCACTAATGCAAGAACAGCATTGTCATATTATGAACTGTTTGAAAGTGGACCAGCAGTCTATATTCCGGTTATATTGGTGATGTTGATAATTACTGCTGCAGCATATGCTGTTTTTCCACTGATTTTTGCTTTTGCACGCAAAAAAGTTGTAACCAAAACAAAGTACAACATTTTCTGTTATGGTATAAATTTATTAGTGATGTTTTTATTCGTTGTTGTAAATGGAAAATCATCTGGTGGACCCTATTTTTTATGGACATGTGTTTTTTCGATTGTAGGTACAAATATCTTAAGAAGAAGATGCGTGTTAGAAGGTTATCAGCGTGTAACAATATCACGGGATGAAATTGAAACAAAAACAAACGGTAATACAGGTGAAATATGAAAATTCCTCTGACAAAATTAAAGGGAATAGGCGCAACAAGGGCGGCGGCGTTTGAAAAACTGGGCATTACTGATGCCGAGGCACTTTTGTCATACTATCCGAGGAGTTATGAGGACCATTCGGTCATAAAAAATCTGTGTGAGATAGCACCCTATGAAAGTTGTTCGGTAGTGGCAAGCGTAGTCACAACACCTACGCTCAGCCGTATAAGAAAAGGGCTTGACATTCTGCGCTTTACAATAAGCGACGGGACGGCGTCCTGCAAAGTTACATATTTTAATCAGCCGTATCTCAAAACCTCCTTTGTGAAGGGGGAGACGTATCTCTTTTACGGCAGGTTTGAGGGCAATTTCATAAATCACACGCTTACCAACCCTTATTTTGAAAAGTCGGATATTGAGGCGGGGGGCTCATCACAACCCATAAAGCCGATATATACGGTGGGCAAAGGTTTAACGCAGAAAGCGGTGGTATCGGCGGTACACTCGGCACTTGATATGTGCGAAGTGGACGAATATATGCCGTCTTATATACTTGATAAATATAAGCTACCCTCACTTAAAGAGGCACTTGATGCGGTGCATCGTCCCGAAAATATGGCGCAGGTGAAGTACGGCAGAAACCGTCTTATATTTGATGAATTTCTTATGCTGTCACTCGGACTTTTTATGAAGAAAAGTCAGTCGGGGCGCAGCAACGGCGCACCCTGTAAAATGGTGGAAATGGCGCCTTTTTACGATGCTCTCGGATACGATTTGACCGATGCTCAGCAGAGAAGTATAAATGAGGGAATAAGTGATATGTGCGGTGTATCGCCTATGAACAGGCTGGTTCAGGGTGATGTCGGCAGCGGTAAGACGGCAGTTTCAGCGGCGCTTTGCTATTTTGCAATAAAAAACGGCTGGCAAAGTGCGATTATAGCGCCCACCGAAATACTTGCAAAACAGCACTATGAAAAACTTTCTTCACTTTTTGCAAATTTCGGTATGAGCGTTTCACTTTTAACAGGCTCGACCAAGAAAAAAGAGAGAGAAGTGATACTTAAGGAACTTGTCACAGGCAAGACAGACCTGATGATAGCAACCCACGCGCTTATGGTCGAGGATGTTATATTTGAACGGCTCGGACTTCTTGTATGTGATGAACAGCATCGTTTCGGGGTCCGTCAGCGTGCGGCGGCAGTGCAGAAGGGCAAGAGTCCGCATCTGCTCGTAATGAGTGCAACGCCCATTCCCAGAACGCTTGCACTCATGATATACGGCGACCTTGAAATATCGGTAATAGACACTATGCCCCCCGGCAGACGGGTGACAAAAACACACTATGTCACGTCAAAACAGAGGGGTCAGATAAATTCATTTATAAACAAAAAACTCTCCGACGGGGAGCAGGGATATGTCGTGTGTCCTCTTGTCGAGGGCAGTGACGGTCTGCCTGATGTCAAAGATGCGGTATCGCACAGGGACGAGTTAAAGCGTCTTTTCCCCGATGTGGGTATAGGTCTTATTCACGGAAGAATGAAGCCTGCTGAAAAAGAAGAAGAGATGAAAAAATTTGTAAGCGGGGAGAGCAGGATACTCATTGCAACGACGGTCATTGAGGTCGGTGTCGACGTGAGAAATGCGACATTTATGATAATCGAGAATGCCGAGCGCTTCGGTCTTTCGCAACTTCATCAGTTAAGAGGGCGTGTCGGCAGAGGAAATAAGCAAAGTTATTGCATAATTGTCAGCGATCACGAGGCGCCCGACACAGTTGAAAGGCTTAAGGTGCTTGAGAGCACGGCAGACGGTTTTGAAATAGCAAAGCGTGACCTTGAACTACGGGGGCCCGGTGACTTTTTCGGCTCACGCCAGCACGGTTTGCCGACACTGCGGATCGCCGATATGGCAGGTGACACGGTGACTCTCCATGCGGCACAGGAAACCGCAAAAGAAATATACCGCAGCGATCCGAATTTACTTAAAGAAGAACATAGAATGCTCAAAATAAAAACACAGGAACTTTTTTCTGTGGACAAAGCAAGCATTTTGAATTAAAATAAGATTATCCCATTTGAAAGGTATTTAAGAATATGAAAAAACTTATGTCTCTGACACTTGCCGTAATACTTCTTTTCTCATTTGCGGCGTGTGATAAAAACCTCAAAATCGAGAGAGATGAATTTAATGAAAATGAAACCTCATTTGAAGTTGAGGACTTTGCCGTCAATATAAATGAAGAAGAAAATGTAGTTGAAATAGGAAATTACACGGGCGATGACAAGAGTGTGCGTGTGCCCGATACGGTTGACGGTAAACCCGTAGTCGGAATTCTGTCAAACTGCTTTGCGGCAAGCACTGCCGAAAAGATAACGATGGGCAAATATGTGTATTATATAGAGTCCTACGCTTTCCAGTGGGCGGAGATAGAGGAATTTGAAGTGCCCGAGGGCGCAACATATCTTGGAAACCACGTTTTTTACGAGTGTGAAAATCTAAAAAAGGTAACACTTCCCGACAGCCTTGAAGAGATAGGCGACAATATATTTGAGGGTTGCGTAAATCAAGTCGAAGTCGTTGTAACAGAGGGCAGTTTTGCACACGAATACTGCGAGGATATCCTCGACATCGGTGCAAATATTAAGATAACTGCAAAATAATCATAAAAAAGAAGGTTTGAAAAAACCTTCTTTTTTATATGCTCTACACTCACTGTTAGTAAGTCAGTAAACTTACTAACTTTTTTTAGAAAGTCAGCGTGAAGAAATAAATTGTCTGCTTTACATTGAACTTTCGGTGTGGTAAAATGATTGTGCGACACTAACTTAATATATTGTTCCGCGCAAGGAAAACTACCTTTGTAAAAGGTGTTTTCTTCTTTTCCTTGTGTGGATTGGTTAGTGTCGCAACTACCTGAGGGAAACACTTTTTCGGCACATCCTTTCGGGGGTGTGCTTTTTTTATTGAGGTGAAAAGTTATGAGAAAGATTGCAGTTATTTTATGCATAGTTGCGGCACTGTTATCATTTTGCGGATGTAAAAAGAATTACACACACGGAGTGTATGAGGTGACAATTAAAGCCGACAGAATCTCTTACGATCATGTCGGCAACGAGTGGAAAAAAGTTTACACCTGCGAAGGCAGAACTATCAAAAGCGGTGAGCAGTGGACAGTTCCGCTTGATACGACCAAAACATTAAAAATAAATGCCACAATTACAGAACTGGATGCATGGGATGATGTGGGTTACGGTTCGCTGAATGTTGTTTTAAGAGATGATTTTGAAACATCAACCATTGTTACTGTAACCGAAGATAATGGAAGATATCAAGGCAACAAAGCAAAGTGGGAAATTACCTGCTCTGTTGAACTTGTTAAAAAATTGGAACAAAAGTGAATAAAAATTTGAACCGCCCAAATTTTGACGGTTCAAATTTTTTGATATTGTCTTCACACTCACCCTTAGTAAGTTAGTAAACTTACTAACTTTTTTAAAAAGTCAGTGTATCGTCGTTGCAAACTCCATATCAATTACTTCCGTGTATACAAGAAAGTTCAATCACTTCGTTGCGCCTGCTCTTTCCCGCCACGACGCGCTACGCTTGCGTCGTGGCGGGAGCCCTGTTTAAAGATTTTTGATGTTATCAAAAATCTTCCATAATTATGCTTTATTATTTATTCTCTATTCTTTATGAAGTTGAAACTTCGTTCCGAAGTTTCAACTTCATGCACCAAAGGTGTACTTCACTCGTCGCTTAAAGCGACGCTATTCCGAATAAAAAACAAAGGAAAGAAGTGTCTGTCAGCATTTTTTGTATCAACTAACGAATAACTGTTTTCTAAAACAATAATGCGCCTGCGCCGTATGTGACAAATGCAACAATAATGCCTGCCGCCAGCACGCCGAGCGCGATAGCGGGAAACGCCTTTTTTAAGCGCATATCGAGCATGGCGGCGATGAGGGCGCCTGTCCACGTGCCCGTACCGGGCAGGGGAATGGCAACAAATATAAAAAGACCCCAGAATTCGTAGCGAAGCACGACATCCTTTTTTTTCTCTGCTCTCGCTTCTAGACGGGAAACGAGACCGTCAAGACGAGGAAATCTTTTTCTCATCCACGCAAAGATTCTGCGGATAAATAAAATTATAAACGGCACTGGAATAAGATTGCCGATTATTGCAACGGGTATCGCCACCCAAGGCGAAAGACCGTGCGCAACACCGATGGGTATAGCACCGCGCAGTTCTATGACGGGTATCATAGAAACCGCAAGAGTCATGAAAATTTTACCAAGCAGATTCCGCACAGAGGGTTATCCTCCATAATAACATAATATATATTATATATTATTATAAATTTTACTTGGTGTCAAATTTTTTGGTTATGTATTTACGCTTTGTAGCCTCGCCGCCTCGTATGTGTCGTTCGTCTTTGTTTTTCTTAAGAACGGGCACCACCTGCGCAAAGAGGGAGGGACTTATCTCACGCAGTCTGTCGGTGACATCCTTATGTACGGTCGATTTTGATACTTTAAAAATTTTTGCGCACTCACGAACGGTGCAGCCGCTCTCTATAATATATTTAGCCAAAGTTATTGCCCGCTGGGCAATGTAGTCATTCACTTTACCGCCTCCCGAAAACTGCTCACTAATCTATATGCGGGTAAAGGTGAAAAAAACACAAAAAAGAGAGCATATGCTCTCTTTTTTACACATCTGCATCGCCGGTGGCGGGGTTGTCGATAAGTTTGCCGTTCTTTTCAAAGCGTGAGCCGTGGCAGGGGCAGTCCCAGGTGCGTTCCGCCTTGTTCCATTTGAGGGCGCAGCCAAGGTGAGGGCAGCGCTTCGTTGTCGGTGTAAGCAGATTTATTGTTGTTTCAATACCGTTTGCAAAAAGCTGCGGTTTTATTATGCTTCGAGAAGGTGAAAATACGGGTGCGTCTTCGTTTTTCTTGCCTTGCACCATGTCAGTGAGTATTTTTGCCGCGACCATAGATGAGGTGATGCCCCATTTATTAAAACCCGATGCAACATACAGATTTGGCGTTTTTGCACTGTACTGTCCGATGTAGGGTATCTTATCAAGGCTCATACAGTCCTGCGCCGCCCATATATATTTAGGCTTTGCGGTGGGGTAAGTCCTTTTTGCAAAATCCTCTATTTCTTTCCAGGCGCCGCCCTGTTTGCCCGTACGGTGTCCGCCGCCGCCGATAATGAGAAAATCTCCGTAAGTTCTAAAAGACATACCCTTTTTGTCCTCGTCGACATACATTCCGTTTATATCGGGCGCATTTTTGAAAGCTATTTCATATGAGCGGTGCTGATAGAGTTTTAAAAAGTAACTGCCGTGTTTGTTTATAAAAGGAAAATGCGTTGCAACGATGATTTTTTTTGCCGTTATCTTGCCGTTATCGGATATTGCGGTGTGCGGCGTAATGTCACGAATGAAAGTGTGCTCGAAAATATTTAAGTCCTTTGCGATGGCAGAGACAAATTTCAGCGGATTAAACTGCGCCTGATGGGGAAAGCAGACCGCACCTTTTGTTCTAAAAGGGAGATTTGGATCTTGCACGAATTTTGCATCAAAACCCAGACTGACCAGAGCGTTTACTTCATTTTCGAGTTTTTTACTGTCGGTCATAGAATAGGTATAGGCGCTTTTTTTCTCAAAATCACAGTTTATTCTTGTACAGAGTTTTTCGTATTCATTCAATGCATCGAGATTTGCATTTAAATACATCTGTGCCTTTTCTTTTCCGATATTTTTGATGAGTCGGTCATATATAAGACCGTGTCCGAGAGTTATCTTTGCGGTCGTGTTTTTAGTTGTGCCGGAGGCTATTTTATTTCCTTCGACAACAATGCACTCTATACCTGCCTCTTTTAGAAAGTGCGCACACAAAAGACCGCAAATCCCGCCGCCGACTATAAGCACATCGGTTTTTATGTCGGCGTTAAGTTTATTAAATTCCGGCAGTTTAACGCTGTCACTCCATATGGAATCATTCATATTTTGCTCTCTCCTGTAAAAAATATATTATGTTTATTATGTGCATAAGTCGAGGAGAGTAGACTCCCATAAGGTTTAAAAACAAAAAAATTCCGCAATAATACGTGTATTACGAAATTTTTTATGAAGTATTAACGGAAAATATCAAGCCAAAACCGATTAATCCCTAAGTGAACACGCCCAAAGCGAGGTCGTATTTTTATTTTATCTGTTGAATAATGAATAAAAAGCCTTGTAAGCGCTATACACATCAAGTTTTGCCACAAGTTCCCACGGGGCGTGCATACACAGCATGGGTACGCCGATATCTACGGTGGGTATGCCCAGTTGCGCGACATACATCGCTATCGTTCCGCCGCCGCCGAGGTCGACTTTGCCGAGTTCGCCCGTCTGCCAGAGGGCTTTGTCATCAAGTGTATTTGCGACAAATGCCATAACCTCAGCCGAAGCGTCGGATGTTGAA
Source organism: Feifaniaceae bacterium (assembly GCA_045538835.1). GTDB lineage: Bacteria > Bacillota > Clostridia > Oscillospirales > Feifaniaceae > RGIG6165. The sequence continues at coordinate 71,884 of JAZQEF010000010.1, forward strand.
CTCTTTCCTCTTGCACCGTGATATTTGCCTACCGATACGCCGCAGTTTAAGAAAGAACAGTTGCGTATATCCATAACTTCGGGGTAATTGGGGTCGAGTGCCGCAGTAACGTCTGCCGAAAAACATACGGAATTTCTGTACATATCGCGGTATGATACGCCCTGATTTTCAGCAATCTCCTCAAAGAAATATTGCATAAAATGCGATTTCATACCTGTAAGACCGTCGGAGCCCGTTTCCTCTTTATCAAGAAGCATTGTCATAATACCGTGTTCAGGAGTTTCTGTATCGAGAAGCGCGGTGAGCGCAGGGTATGCACACACTCTGTCATCATGACCGTAAGCGCCTATCATACTGCGGTCAAAACCGATATCTCTTGCCTTTGCGGCAGGTACGATTTCAAGTTCTGCCGAAAGAAAGTCTTTTTCTGTTATGCCGTATTTTTCGTTAAGTGCAGATAAAACCGCAAGTTTTACTTTTTCGCTTGCTTTATCATCCTTAAACGGTCTGCTGCCCACAAGAATGTTCATATTCTCGCCCTTGATTGCCTCAGACATTTTTGCCGTTACCTGGTCCTGTGCAAGATGCGGTAAAAGGTCGGTCAGAACAAAAACGGGATCGTTTTCATCTTCGCCGATGCATATTTTTACCGTTTTGCCGTCGGGTTTACATACAACACCGTGAAGTGAAAGTGGGATAGTTGTCCACTGGTATTTTTTGATACCGCCGTAATAGTGAGTCTTGAAAAGAGCCAGTTCGTGGTCTTGATAAAGCGGTCTGGGTTTTAAGTCGAGACGGGGCGAGTCGATATGACTGCCTGCGATGTATATGCCGTTATCGACTGTCTTTTTGCCGAATACAAAAAAGAATACTGCCTTGCCGCTGTTTATAGTGTAAACCTTGTCGCCCGGCTTGTATGACTTGTTTCTGTCAAAGAGCGTAAACCCCTTTTCTTTTGCAAGGCAGACTGCTTTTTCAACACATTCTCTCTCTGTTTTGCACTCGTCGATAAATGCCTTGTAGCCTTCGCAGTAGGCATATGCCTCATCTATCTCCTTGTCAGAAAAAACATCGTAGCCGTTTTTAGGTTTGTAAAACAACTTTTCCGTGAGCATTTCACCCTGTGTTTTGTTTTCCACTGTCATCTTCTCCTTAACTTAGAATTCATATATCCATTCGTAAATTTTCTGATAGTATCCTATTTTCTTGATATACTTGTTTGTTTCACCGTAGGGGGTGGAGTCTATGGTCTTCCCGTCGTCGCTGTATCGTGAGTCGAGCAGCCATCTGTCTACATTTCCGCTGCCTGCATTGTATGCCGCAAGGGCGGTGTTTATATCATTATAGGTACCAAAAAGTTTTGAAAAATAAAATACGCCGTATTTGATGTTTGTATCGGGATTAAAGATATCCTCGTTTTCCTGCGCTATCCAATTGAAAGTAATGTCGGATAACTGCATAAGCCCCTTAGCACCTGCAGAGGATACCGCATCTGCCTGCCAGTTGCTCTCAGCTTTTATTATTGCCGCAATAAGTGAGGGCGAAACGCTGTATTCTTGGGAATAAGTCAGTATCTCATCTTTATACTCAAGCGGAAAGAGCCGCGCGATGGCGCATATGGCAAAAGCCGCTGTGATGAGTAAAAATATAATCAGCCTAAAGAGCTTTTTCATAGATCTCCTTTAAAGTTGGGGTAATATCTCTGCCGTCATTAATTATGACATAGTCTGCATGCCCAGTATAAAAATCATCGCTCTGCTGAGCAGAGAGGCGTAAAAGCGCATCTTTCTTTGAAATATCATCCCGATTTTCAATGCGCTCTATACATATATTATCATCTGACAAAACCGCAACGGTTATGTCACACTTGTAACCGCTTTCGATAAGTGCCGCCGCATCTATGACGGCAAACGGCGCATCGCTTTCTGCGATAAGTCTGTCAAATTCACCGCATATGTAGGTATGCGATATTTTGTTGAGCATTTCTAATTTTTCGGGGTCGGAAAAGACTATTTTGCCCAGTTTTTTGCGGTCAACACCGTTGGCACAGAGGATATCTTTACCGAAAGTGTCGGCAAGTTCATTTACAAGCGGACCTTCTTTCATAAGACCGTGCGCAATTTTATCACCGTCTATAACAAGTGCGCCTTTTTCTTTAAAAAAACCGCTTATATACGATTTTCCTGTGCCGCTTCTTCCGACAATGCCGATTATTTTCATATTATACCTCTATTACGGTAAAACCTGCCGCTTTGATAAGCCTGTTTAAAACTGCCATTTCTATACCGTCACCGTCCGCAACACGTGCATATATAACAGAGACGGGCGTTGAGTCAAAATATCTGAGCGCATCAAAAAGATTGTGTGCAAGCGTTCTCGGTTCAGACGGAGTTCCGTAGGGGCGGGTTACCGCTTCACAGAAAAAATCCTCCTCACCGTCAAAACAGAGCACACCGCAATCGCCTTTTAAGCGTATCTTACTTTTTATAAATGAACGGACTTCGGCATCATACCCCCTCACAAGCACCACCTTTGCTTTTGGGGCATAGTGGCGGTACTTCATACCTGGGGAGGCGGCAGTACCGTCATATTTTGCGAATATGGAATGGGAGAGAGCCACTCTTCCCAGCACGTCTTCAAGTTGGCGCAGGGTTATTGCGCCGGGACGGAGCAAAATAGGTTCTTCCCCTGCAAGTGAAACTACAGTGGATTCAAGACCGATGTCACTTTCACCGCCGTCGATTATCATATCCACTCTGCCGTCCATCTCATCTTTGACATGAGCATAGCAGGTGGGTGAGGGCTTTCCCGACACATTTGCCGAGGGCGCCGCAATGGGACAACTCGAGAGTTTTATGAGCGCGTTTGCTATCGGGTGTGACGGAATCCGCACCGCAACCGTGTCAAGCCCTGCAGATATCTCTGCAGGTATATTATCGTCCCTTTTTAAGACTACCGTCAGCGGACCGGGTGAGTAGCGGCGAAAAAGTTCATATGCCTCCTCCGGAACATCCTTTGCCACACTGTCAAGTTCCGATACATCTGCGATATGTACTATAAGCGGATTGTCGGCGGGCCTGCCTTTTGCCTCAAATATTTTTGCCACTGCATTTTTATCGAGTGCATTAGCGCCCAGACCATAAACCGTCTCGGTCGGAAATATGACTGTACCGCCCGATGCAATTATGTCAGCCGCTTCCTGTAAGAATGCGGCATCATCTGCTTTAATGTGTTTTGTTATCATTCTTCGCTGCCTTTAAGTTTTTCACTCTGATCTGCAGTGATAAGAGCGTCTATCATCTCATCAAGGTCACCGTCCATAAAAGACTCTATTTTATAAAGCGTAAGACCTATTCTGTGATCTGAAACTCTTCCCTGAGGGAAGTTGTATGTCCTTATTCTTTCGCTACGGTCACCTGTGCCGACCTGACTCTTTCTCTCACTTGCGATCTTTGCATTTCTTTCCGCCATTTCTCTCTCATAAAGACGTGAACGGAGGACCTTCATTGCCTTATCCTTGTTTTTGTGCTGACTTCTCTCGTCCTGACATTCAACTACAAGACCTGTGGGCAAATGTGTGATTCTTATTGCCGATTCCGTCTTGTTTACATGCTGACCGCCCGCACCGCCTGCACGGTAGGTGTCTATCTGCAGGTCTGTGGGATTGATTGTGACATCAACTTCCTCCGCTTCGGGAAGAACGGCAACCGTTGAAGTTGAAGTGTGAACTCTGCCCTGCGATTCGGTTTCGGGCACACGCTGAACACGGTGGACACCGCTTTCAAATTTGAGTCTGCCGTAAGCATTTTCACCCGATATGGAGAAACTTATTTCCTTTATACCGCCAAGTTCTGTTTCGTTGATGCTGAGCACTTCTGTTTTCCAGCGCTTTGTCTCTGCATACATTGAATACATACGGTAGAGCGAATGTGCGAAAAGCGCCGATTCCTCACCGCCTGCGCCGCCGCGTATCTCCATAATAACGTTTTTGTCATCATCGGGATCTTTGGGAATGAGAAGGATCTTGAGTTCTTCGGTTATCTCGGGGAGACGCGCCTTGTTGTCAAGATACTCCTGCTCGACCATCTCTTTAAAATCCTTGTCGTCTATCTTATCGTCAAGCATTGCCTTAGCCTCGTTCATTGCGGCTTCGGCAACCTTGTACTCCTTGTATTTTTCGATGATGGGAGTTAAATTCTTATGCTCTCTCATAAGATCTCTGTACTGCTTTTGATCCGACACAATGTCGGGTTGCATAAGTTTCTCGGAAACCTCGTTGTAACGCGCTTCAACCTGCGCAAGTTTTTCTATCATTTTCTGATGACCTCTCTGACTTTAGTTGTTATGTCTGCACGGGGAATGAATACTATACGGTCGCAACCCAAACAGCGCAGACCGATGTCTGCACCTGTTCGCACGACTTCCCATTCAAAGGAACCGCAAGGATGCTTTTTTTTCATACGCAGAATGTCTGCATTACGAATATCCATAATTACCCCACTATAAATTATTGCATAAATATATAATATTATAATCTATGGCATAATTTATTGCAATATTAAAAAAGGACAACTGCGAGTTGTCCTTTTGAAATCATTTTACTTTTACTCTCCAGCCGAACGGGTCGTCCGATCTGCCCCACTGGATATCTGTGATCGTCTTGTACAGTTTTGCGCTGAGTTCGCCTATACTACCGTCCCCTATCGTCCAGACATCGTCTTTATAGCGAAGTTTGCCTACAGGGGATATAACAGCAGCAGTGCCTGTGCCGAAAACCTCTTCGAGTTTTCCGTTTTTCTGTGCCTCTACAAGATCGTCAACAGAAACTTTGCGTTCTTCGACCTCATAGCCAAGAGACTTGCATACTTCAATAACCGAATTTCTCGTGATACCGGGCAGGATAGAGCCGTTGAGCATGGGAGTCACGACCTTACCGTCTATCTTGAAAAAGATGTTCATTGCGCCGACTTCTTCAATATATTTACGTTCAACACCGTCAAGCCAGAGCACCTGAGAATAACCGTCATTATGAGCCTTGACCTGAGCCGCAAGACTTGCAGTATAGTTACCGCCCGTCTTTGCAAAACCCATGCCGCCTCTTACTGCACGAACATATTCATCTTCTATCCAGATGCCTACGGGTGAAAGACCGCTTGCATAGTAAGCGCCTGAGGGCGAGAGGATTATCATAAAGAGATATGTCTTTGACGGTGCAACGCCGAGGAAGGGGTCTGTCGCAATGACAAAGGGACGTATGTAAAGACTTGTGTCAGGCTGTGAGGGCACCCAGTCGCTGTCAACATCGACAAGTGTTTTGACAGCCTCAACAAAGAGGTCTTCGTCGATTCTTGGTATACAGAGTCTGTCATTGGAGTTATTGGCGCGCTTAGCATTCATTTCGGGACGGAAGAGGTAGATACTGCCGTCATCGCCTCTGTACGCTTTCATACCTTCAAACATCTCCTGACCGTAGTGGAAGACCATTGCAGCAGGAGAGAGTGTGATATCGTTAAACGGTTCGATTCTCGGATTAAACCAGCCCTTGCCCTCTTCGTAGTTCATAATAAACATATGATCTGTAAAGATGTGACCGAAACCTAAGGGCTTTGAAGCATCAGGTTTAGCTTTCGGGGCAGTTGTTTTATTGATTTTGATTTCCATTGCCTTGTCTCTCCTTAAATTTGTATAGATATATTATAGTCTCACAGAGTAGCCCATTTCAAGAGTTAATTTACATAAAAGATGATTGCTTTTCATAAACTCTATATATATGATTGCGAGGTGAGGGTATGAAGATAAAAAGAAAAACGGTGTTTGGAATATGCCTTTTTGTACTCTGCACTCTGCTTATGGTGTTTCTTGCCCCTCAAAGAGAAAAAATATCAAAGGGAGCATTAAAAGGATTATGGGTGGCGACAGTTCACAATATAGATTTTCCGTCTGCGCCGAATCTGAGTGAGGCGGCGCTCAAAAGCGAACTTTTCGAGATAGTGCAGAGCGCGAAAAACGGCGGCTACAACGCCATATTTTTTCAGGTAAGACCTGCTTGCGATGCTTTGTATGAGTCAAAAATATTTCCGTATTCCTCATATCTCGGCACGCAGTTTGATGCACTGAAATATCTCTGTGAATTAGGCAAAAAATATGAAATTGAGATACATGCCTGGATAAATCCATACCGTGTCACGGCATCAGAGGGACAGGAGCCGTTTATAAAAGAAAACACCGTATTGTGCGGCGGAAAATACTATCTTGATCCCGGTGAGCCGTCAAATATTTCGCTTGTGTGCGAGGGTGTCTCGGAAATACTTGAAAATTATGGTGTTGCAGGCATACATTTTGATGATTATTTTTATCCATCCTCCGATTTCGACGATGCCGCAAGTTATGAAAAATACGGCGGTGGTATGGATATAGAGGACTGGCGCAGACAGAACACATATGCGCTTATCGAAGCCGTTTCAAAGACTGTAAAAGAGAAAAGCGATACGGCTGTTTTCGGTGTGTCACCCGTAGGAATATGGCGCAATGCGGCAAATGATGCAAGAGGAAGTCAGACAAGCGGATACTCGGGGTATGACGACATCTATGCCGATGCTCTGAGTTGGGCGGAAAATTCACTTGTGGATTACCTTGCACCGCAGATATACTGGGAGCGGGGAAACAAGGTTGCCGATTTTACGGTTCTGCACGAGTGGTGGCAGAATGCCTTGAAAAATACAGGGACAAAACTTTATATCGGCATTGCCGCGTATAAGAAAAACGAGTTTCCTGCAGGGGAGATAGAGGCGCAGACAAATGCGGCTCTCTCAAGCGGCGGATATATTCATTACAACTATTCAAATATAGAGTTTCCGCACAGCGAAAACGGCACGCTTACAGTTGCAATGCCCGAAGATAATGCAGTTATCGAGGGCAATGCAACTTATGTTATAGGCTATGCTGAGGCAGGACTTGACGTAAAAGTCAACGGAGTATCGCCGTATCGCACGATGACGGGTTATTATGCGGCTTACATAGAACTTACCGACGGTAAAAATGAAATAACCGTAACTGCCGGCAAAGAAAGAAAAAAAATTAACGTCACGGTAAAACACTCTGTAGGAGGAGCATCTGATGCTCAGGAAAATGTTATAGAAAAAGAAGGGCTTATCGGCAAGATAAAATCTGACAACACGATACTTCGCGCATCGCCCTCGTCATCGGGTACAAGGCTTGGCACGCTGTGCGTGGGCGTAAATTCAGTTATAAGCGCACAGAGCGGAAACTATTCAAAACTCGGCGAAGCAGGCTGGGTGCTGACGTCTGCAGTTGATATAACACAGGGAAGTCTTGCGAAAAACAGTGCGACGGCACTGACTATGACAGAAGAAAACGATAAAACAAGATTTCAAATATCAATGGACAGGGCGTGTCCGTACACTGTCAGTGTGACGGATAACGGTCTGTCACTAAAACTTTTCAACACATTGTCGGGCGAAAATTCCTTTGAGCAGCAGGGCGAAAATGCGCTTTGCGCCTTATCTGCAGAAAGTTTTGGCGGTTATAGCGTAAGTTCAAATGAAAACGGACTTGAAGTGACAGTAAAACACAAAAAGGAAACGGCAGGTGACATATTTCCGCTTGAGGGGATAAAAATAGTTGTGGATGCAGGGCACGGCGGAACTGACGGCGGTGCTTCATCACCGGGTCAGTATGATGAAGCGGATTTGAATTTGATGGTCGCAAAACTGCTTAGAAGAAAACTTATGAAATACGGAGCCGAAGTCATAATGACGCGGGAGGAGGACACATATCTCTCCTTAGATGACAGAGCCGACATAATAAGAGCCTCGGGGGCGGATATTGCTGTATCGATACATCACAATTCGACCGACTACTCCACAGATGTGACGACAGTTCGGGGAGCAATGACGCTCTACAGTGAAAATATGTCAAGAAAAGCGGCAGAGTACATACAAAAGGGCATAACGGAAACTTCGGGAAGAATAGATAAGGGCGTAAAATGGCAGGGGCTTGCCGTCTGCCGTGTGACAGAGTGTCCGTCTGTACTTGCCGAACTCGGGTTTATATGCAATCCGTTTGAGTATGAGGAGATATCAAGCGAGGGTATGATGCTTGCCGAAGCGCAGGGTATAGCAAACGGAATAATAGAATATTTTAATCAAAATACTTGATTATATGTTAAAATAAGGTAAAATATAATAATAGATTTATTTCGCAAAAAAGGATGGGCATGCCATGAAAAAAAGTTTTATTCCCGAAGGTTATCGTCCGGTGCTTGATGAGTATGACACTCAGCGTGCCATAGCCTACATCAAACGCACTTTTCAGGATGAGTTTGCATCAGCGCTTGATTTAAAGCGTGTTTCTGCGCCTCTGTTTGTTACGGAGCAGTCGGGTTTAAACGACAATTTGAACGGTTATGAACGCCCTGTATCGTTTGATATACCGTCGGTGGGTACTGATGCGCAGGTGGTGCATTCACTTGCAAAATGGAAGCGTCTTGCACTCAAGAGATATAATTTCAGCATCGGCAACGGTCTTTATACCGATATGAACGCTATCCGCAGAGATGAGGAAATTGACAACATCCATTCGATATATGTAGACCAGTGGGACTGGGAAAAGATAATCACGCGGGAGAACAGAAATCTTGATTATTTCAAACTCATCGTTCGCTCTATCGTTAAAGCGATATGCGATACCAATGACCGTTTACATGTCAGATACCCGCAACTTCGCGTAGAACTGGACAGAGAAGTTTCATTTATAACCACTCAGGAACTTGAGGATATGTATCCCGAACTTGAACCCTCTGAAAGAGAGACGGCGTATGTCAGGGAGCATAAGACTACCTGTATCATGCAGATAGGCGGTGCGCTTCGTTCAGGCAAGCCGCATGACGGCAGGGCGCCCGACTATGATGACTGGCAGCTCAACGGCGATATTCTGTTCTGGAACGATGTTCTGGGCAGGGCGTTTGAGATATCTTCAATGGGTATCCGTGTTGATGCGGTATCACTTGACCGTCAGCTCACTGCAGCAGGTTGTGATGACCGCAGAGAACTTCCTTTCCACAAAATGCTTCTTAACGACGAACTTCCGCTTACTATAGGCGGTGGTATCGGACAGAGCCGACTTTGTATGCTTATGATGGGTTGTGCACATATCGGTGAGGTTCAGGCAAGCGTATGGGATGCGCATACAATAGAAATCTGCGAAAAGGCAGGAGTAAGATTACTGTAAAATATGAGATAAAAATGAAGGAATTATTGCAACTTTTCTGGGCGTTCTTTAAAATAGGTTCGCTCACTTTCGGCGGCGGATATGCGATGCTGCCGATGCTTGAAAGAGAAATATCTGTCAAATACAAGTGGGCGACGCTTGAAGAACTTGTGGATTATTTTGCCATAGGTCAGTGTACACCCGGCGTAATTGCGGTAAATACCGCAACATTCGTCGGCTATAAAAGACGGGGCGTGGTTGGCGGTATAGTGGCAACGCTCGGTGTTATTACGCCGTCAATTATAATAATAACGTCGATAGCAAGCATACTTGAACTTATTATGGGCAACGCTGTCGTGCAGCACGCTTTTTCGGGAATATCCGTTGCAGTCTGCGCGCTGATGGTGCAGTCTGTGATAAAAATGGGGAAGTCGGGTATCAAAGATATTTTCGGCGCGGTTATTGCACTGCTTTCATTTGGCGTCTCGATGTTTTTAAAGGTGTCCCCGATAATTATTGTGTTGTGCGCAGGCGTATGCGGTGCCGTGTACAGGACGCTGACGGTGAAGGGGGATAAATAAATGATATTTTTAAAACTCTTCATTGAATTTTTTAAGACAGGTTTGTTTTCCGTAGGAGGCGGACTGGCAACACTACCGTTTCTTTTTAAAATGGCAGAAAAGTACGGGTGGTTTTCTGCACAGGAACTCTCGGCAATGATAGCCGTTGCCGAATCTACGCCCGGTCCTATAGGCGTGAATGTTGCAACATATGCCGGTTTTAAAACGGACGGTCTGCTCGGTGGCATAACGGCAACGTTCTCCCTTGTACTTCCCAGCATAATAACGATTCTTATAATTGCGGGATTTCTTGATAAATTCCGTTCCAACAAGCTTGTGGACAGCGTATTTTTTGGTCTGCGTCCTGCGGTAGTGGGACTTATATCGGTGTCGGTTATGACACTTTTTGAGACAACCTTTGTAAATAAACTTGCATCGGTGTGGTATGAATTTATCGACCTTAAAAAAGCAGTCGTGTTTGCCGTGCTGACTTTTCTTATATTTAAGTTTAAAAAGCACCCTATACTCTACATTGCGCTTGGCGCCGCAGCAGGAATATGCTTTTCATTTTAGGAGGATAAAACGAAAGAGAAGGAAACAACCAAAGGTTGCACCTTCTCTCTTTTATATCGGGGACTAGAAAATTACCTTTAAAGTACCTTTCTTTGTCTATAAGAGTTTAAAATGGTTTTTGCGGCTTTCTATTATGCCTTCGTGTCGTAGTTTGCTTATCTCTGCCGAGAGTCCGCTTCGGTCCACTTCAAGATAGTCGGCAAGTTCCTGTCTGTCAAAGGGGATATCAAAAGAACTGCTTGAGTTCTTCTTCGCCTGCATCATAAGATATGTCATAAGTTTTTCACGGGTAGTGCGTTTTGATGTTATCTCGATCTTTTGATGAAACATAATGTTTTTGGTTGCTATCTCTTTCATCAGATTATATACTATCTGCCTGTGAAAATCGCAGGCATTGCCGCAGGAGTTCAGGACACTAAAGCAGTCTATGAACATGACTTTGCAGTCTTCATTTGCAATCACCGTCACGGGAATAGAAGTTACACCTGCGCAGGCAAAGGACTCTGCAAACATATCGGAAGGGGAAATGCCCGAAACGATACTTCTGTTTCCGAAGTAGTCCACCTGAATAATCTGCGCACTGCCCGATAGCATAATGCCGATTTTTTTTACTGTCTGCCCATCTGCAATAACGGTTTCCTTTTTCTTATAATCAATAATTTCTGCATTGAGGCAATCCAGCATTAATATAAGATCGTCATCTTTGATACCGCTGAAAAGTGAGCACTTTCGCAGTATTTTAAAATATTTTTTCATATTTTTCTCCGATTTGTTGAAAATTCAACATACTTATTGTGTTCATTATATTAAAATGTAGCCATAATAACAAGGAGGAAACTAAAAAATGCTCAGAAAAATCATAAAGATAGATGAAAACAGATGTAACGGCTGCGGCGCTTGTGCTGCTGCCTGCCACGAAGGCGCAATTGAAATGATTGGCGGCAAGGCAAAACTTACGCGTGAGGACTATTGTGACGGACTTGGCGACTGTTTACCTGCCTGCCCTGTCGATGCCATTACTTTTGAAGAGAGGGAAGCGCCTGCATATGATGAAGAGGCTGTGCGCAAGGCAAAAATGCAGAAATCCGGTGAAAAACTACCCTGCGGCTGTCCGGGAACTCAGTATAAAGCCATGAAGAGAGAAATGGCTGCGGAAAGCAGGCTTTCGCAATGGCCCGTACAGATAAAACTTGTACCGGTATCCGCGCCGTATTTTGAAGATGCAAATCTGCTTATAGCCGCTGACTGTACGGCATATGCCTACGGAAATTTTCACAACGAATTTATACGCGGCCGTATTACTCTTATCGGCTGTCCCAAACTTGATGAGGGCGACTATGCCGAAAAACTCACACAGATAATTGCAAATAACAAAATTAAAAGCGTCACTATCGTGCGTATGGAAGTGCCCTGTTGCAGCGGCATTGAAAATGCGGCAAAGCGCGCTCTGCAGGCGAGCGGGAAATTTATTCCGTGGAGAGTCGTGACGGTGACGACAGACGGAAAAACAGTTGAATAGTTTGCAAAATTTATATACAATATAGGTAATGTTGTATATGGAGGAAAAAGATGATTATTTCAGACAGTATTAAATATATAGGAGTAAATGACCACGAAATAGACCTGTTTGAGGGACAGTATGATGTGCCAAACGGTATGGCATATAACTCCTATGTTATCATAGATGAAAAGATTGCCGTTATGGATACGGTCGATGCAAGATTTACTCAGGAGTGGCTGGGCAACATAAAAAAAGCCATAGGTGAGAGAAAACCTGACTATCTTATTGTTCATCATATGGAGCCAGACCACTCGGCAAATATCGAACTTTTCACAAAGACCTATCCCGATGCAAAGATAGTTTCGTCGGCAAAGTCGTTTGCAATGATGAAGCAGTTTTTTGGAGACGATTTTGCAGAAAAACAGATAGTTGTAGGCGAGGGAGATAAATTATCTCTCGGCACACATGAATTGACCTTTGTTACTGCACCGATGGTGCACTGGCCTGAAGTAATTGTTTCATATGACAGTATGGACAAGGTGTTCTTTTCGGCTGACGCTTTTGGAAAATTCGGTGCACTTGATGTGGAAGAGGATTGGGCGTGCGAAGCCAGACGGTATTATATCGGCATTGTCGGCAAATACGGTATGCAGGTGCAGAGTCTGCTCAAAAAGGCGGCAGGTCTTGATATTCAGATTATATGTCCCTTGCACGGACCCGTGCTCAAAGAAGATTTGGGTTATTATTTCGGACTTTATGATACATGGTCAAGTTATAAACCCGAAACTGAGGGGGTAGTTATCGCTTATACTTCGATTTACGGCAACACCAAAAAAGCGGCACTTCTTCTGGCGGAAAAACTTAAGGAAAAAGGTTGTAAGGTGGCGGTAAACGATCTTGCAAGATGCGATATGGCTGAGGCAGTAGAAGATGCTTTCCGTTACAGCAAACTCGTTCTTGCAACAACTACGTATAATATGGAGATATTCCCGTTTATGAGGGAGTTTATAAATCATCTGGTCGAGCGTAATTTCAGTAACAGAACGGTCGCATTCATTGAAAATGGAAGCTGGGCGCCTACTGCCGCAAAGGTCATGAAAGGTATGCTTGAAAAGTGTAAGAATCTTAACTTTACCGACACTACCGTAAAAATTATGTCGGCACTCAGTGAAGAAAATACGGCAGACCTTGATAAACTTGCTAAAGAGTTATATAATAAATAACGGAGGTGAAAAATTATGAAATACGTATGTGATGTTTGTGGTTGGGTATATGACGAAGAAGTCGGTTCTCCCGAAAACGGAATTGCACCCGGCACTAAGTTTGAAGATCTTCCCGATGATTTTGTATGTCCTCTCTGCGGAGTAGGTAAGGATAATTTTAGTAAGGAGTAAGGAACAATGACAGAAAATTATATGGTTTGCAATTGCAAACAGGTAAGTTATTGGGATATCGCAGATCAACTCAACAAGCACAGTAAGTTTGATGATGTTATGGATGCGTTTGAAGATGTCAAGGCAGTTACTCACTGCTCGACAGGCTGCGGCGGTTGCCACGACAAGGTGCTCGATGTGATATCCGAGATCTTAATGGGACACGCGAAAGTATAAAAGTAAGTGGGTATCTGCTGATACCCACTTTTTTGAAAGGGGTTGTTTTACCTGAAACTTGTACTCATAACGGCGCTTGGTGTTGGCGGCGCTACTGTAATAGGCTCACTGATAGGTTTTATATTTAAAAAAGTGTCGCACAAATTTTCCGATATTGTATTATCTTTTGCGGCAGGCGTCATGCTTGCTGCATCGGTGCTCGGACTTATACTTCCGTCGCTTGAATACGGCGGTAAGTGGGGACTTCTTATCACGGTTGCAGGAATATTTACAGGGGCGCTATGTCTGAATATTATAGACAAATTGGTGCCTCACCTTCATAAACTTGTGGGGGCGGATACCGAGGCTCACAACAATGCGGATTTAAGCAAGGTGTTGCTGTTTGTAACTGCAATTGCAATACATAATCTTCCCGAGGGAATTGCGGCAGGCGTGGGCTTTGGTTCGGGCGATGTTTCGCAGGCGATTATTATAGCGGGTGGTATCGCACTGCAGAATATCCCCGAGGGTATGGTCATTATCGGACCGATGCTCGCGGCAGGTGTTACGCCCGGTAAGACATTTATCTGTGCGATGCTCACAGGTCTTGTTGAAGTGGTGGGAACACTTATAGGCTATTTTGCGGTTAGCATTGCATCGGCTATTTTGCCCTTTGCGCTTGCATTTGCAGGCGGCACTATGCTCTATGTCATAAGCGATGAAATGATACCCGAAACCCATGCTCACGGAAATGAGAGGGGAGCGACCTATGCGCTTCTTGTGGGTTTTTGCCTGATGCTTGTTACAGATGTACTTCTGGGATAAATTATTCTTGACAATATGCAGGAGTATGATATAACTATTATGGCAAATTTTAAATAAAGAGGTAAGTTATGATTCCTGCAATAATTCTTTTTGCTATTACATATATTCTTATGCTTGTCTTTTCTAAGTATAGACCGTATATTGCACTTGCATCGGGTGTGATATTTGTTATTACAGGTATGCTCCCCATAAATGAGGTTTGGGGTTCTGTTGATTTGAATGTAATTTTGATGATAGCAGGCACAATGGGGCTTGTTGCTCTGTTTGTGGAAAGCGGCATGCCGGCACTTCTTGCAGATGTAATAATGGACAATGTTCCAAATATAAAATGGGCGGTAGTAGCACTATCAGTTTTTGCAGGAGTGATTTCTGCATTTGTGGACAATGTTGCTACGGTACTGATGGTAGCGCCTGTTGCTATGGAAATTTGCAAAGAACTTAAGACAAACCCTGTGCCGTTTATCATTTCGATTTCAGTTTCTTCAAATCTGCAAGGCGCTGCAACACTTGTGGGTGATACAACGGCAATTATGCTTGGCTCAGCACTTGATATGAGTTTTCTGGACTTTGTCTGGTATAATGGTAAACCAAGCATATTCTTTGCGGTTGAACTTGGAGCACTTCTTTCAGCTGTAATTATAGCGTATCTTTTTCGCAAAGAAAAAGAGCCTGTGCCGAGAGATAAGGAAAGACCAAAAGTGAAAAATCTTATACCTACGTATCTTCTAATAGCCATGCTTGTGCTTCTTATCGGAGCATCGTTTATTAAAAATAAACCTGCCGAAACAAACGGTATAATCAGTTGCTCTCTTTTAATAATTGGGCTTGTTTACCAATATATAAGGACAAGAAAATTTGTTTATATAATCGATGCTCTTAAAGAAATAGATTTCACAACGATAGGTATTCTTGTAGGCCTTTTCCTTATGATAGGCGGCATTTCTGCGCAGGGCGTTATTGACGCTGCGGCAGGTCTGCTTGCTAAGGCGGGCGGCGACAATATGTTTTTGCTGTATACAATAATCGTATGGGCATCAGTGGCAATCTCGGCATTTATAGATAACATTCCCTATGTTGCCACGATGATACCGATTATCGGCGGTATAGCAGGGGCACTGAATATAGATCCCACACCGCTTTATTTCGGTCTTCTCTCGGGTGCAACACTCGGAGGAAACTGCACACCGATAGGTGCTTCGGCAAATATCACGGGTATCGGCATACTTCGCAAGGAAGGCTATGAAGTAAAAAATTCCGACTTCTTTAAAATCGGAATACCCTTTACTTTAGCGGCAATAGTTCCTGCATATATTTATATCTGGTTAGTATACGGAATATAAAACAAAAAGCCATTGGAGAAATCCAATGGCTTTTTTACCAGATGCGCACGCCGTCGATATGGATAAAGCGTGAGAGTTCGTAAGTATATGAAAAAAGCGGTCTGTCAAGCGCATCAAAACTGTGTGCCGCCACTAAAATGGTGGGACTCACCGCAGTGATAACGGGCGAGTGGTAAAAACCGAGGTTTCCCCCGCCGAGTTGCACGATATCGCCGGGGCGCGCCTCACTCTGAGGCACAATGTGCCCGTAGGGACCGACAGAGCGGTTGTTTATGAGAAATCTGTAAAGAAACTCGACACCGCTCCACGAAGCAGAACGGTCGTATGACGAGCGGTAATACCAGCCCGTGACAGGCGTAAAGTTCATTATTCCTGCGCCTGCATAAATGCTCTGTGAAGCAAAATTTGTACAGTCACCGCCGATTTTTTCAAAATCGTAATAAGCAGGATTTCGCGAAAGCGCCCACCTTCGCGCATACGCCACAGCAGCCGCTCTGTTATAAGGTATCTCTTTCATATTTTTGCCCCTTTATTATGATATGAGGATAAATGTAAAAGGACACCCCCAAAATGATATGCACCCCAAAAGTTAGACACTTCGTATGAGGGTGGATATTTATTTGGCTAATTTAAAGCAGGAAATCTATAAAATAACAACTAAAAATATTGAATTATTAGAAAAATGTTTTGCTTTTTTTGCACAAGTGTGATAGTATTACAGTAGGTAAATTTTGTGAAATGTAAATAAATGATATTTACCTTTGAATTCAACAAATTTAAAATTTTTTTAAGGAGGAAAAAACTATGAGCAAATCATCAAGACTTCTGGCGATACTTTTAGCAGTTTTAATGGCTGTATCAGTATTGCCGGTAAGCGCGTTTGCTGCTGATAACGTTATTACGGCAGTAGACACAAGCGATCTCGTTATGGAAACAGTGTTTCCGTATTCGGGAACACCGGTCACGGGAAATTTGTGGTCAAACAACACATATATGAATGTAGTAAATCCTACATTCTATGAGACTATTCCCGCAACCGTAGACGGTGAAAGTGTAAACCTTCCCGTAACGTGGACATCGGCAGACTACGTTTCAACCGTACCCGGTGACTACACATTCACAGCTGTAGCAGAAGGCTACACATGGGCAGAGGATGTTCCTGTGCCCACAATCAAAGTAAAAGTTATCGACGGTGTTATCGCAAACGGTAGTGGTTTGTGGGGACTTATAACAAGCACCGGCGAATCCATTGACTATATGCTTAAGCCGGCAAAAGATGGTGTTACAACCTCACAGATTTATGATGCAACAGGCTGCAACAAGATG
>JAZQEF010000011.1:0-243507 GCA_045538835.1 Feifaniaceae bacterium
ATTTTTGCAGATACTACATTTCCTGCATAATCTTCATCAAATGTGAAGCCTGTTTCTTCTGTAATGGGGTCTGCCTGAGCCAGACTGTCTGTTTTGCCCAGATGGTCGAAAGTATACTTGGGCGTCGTCGGATATGTTCCGTCAAGATTCTGAAAGTAGTGGCTTTCAACCCATTTCGTTGCTGTGTCGGGTTCAAAATTACCAAGCAGCGTAACATCTTCCGCAGGCATTACAAATGTTTCGCCGACTTCTATTTCAAGATTTGTCGGATACCATCCGTCGAAGTTGTAACCGACAAATTTAAGGTCGTCTGCAACTGTTACGGTAGCACCGTACTTATACGAATTGCTGTCCACAGGAAGTGCGGGCTTGCCGTCAGGCTGTTCACCGTCGTACTTATAAGTTACGGTAAACTTATCTCTTGTGTAGTAAACCTTGAGGACAAGTGAACCGTCACCCAATACAGTGCCTGACAGTTTGTTGTTTTCATTGTCCGAATCAAATGTGAAGCCTTCATAAGTTTTCACTGTCGCATTTACAGTGGTATTGGTCGTTGCTTTTCCTTCAAAGGTTTCATTTGCGTTAAGTGTAAAGCCACTGTCTTTTATGTTTTCAAAATAGTACTGCACGGTGTATTCCGTGTCGGTATTCGCACCGAATTCTCCCACAAATGCCACAGCCTGCGCAGGCATTGTAAATGTTTCGCCTGCCGTTGCAGTTACCGATGTCGCTTCCCACCCGTCAAACGTATATCCGTCTGCCGAAACATTATTTGCAACCGTTACGGTAGCTTCGTACTTATATTTTTTAGTTTCGGGATGTGACGGCGGGTTTGCAGGAATATCACCTGCATATGCGTATGACACATCGTATTCATTACGATCATAATACAGTTTCAGAACAAGGGGTTCAGTTGCAGAAATCGTACCGCTTACAACCTCGTTTTCATTTCCCTCATCATATGTAAAGCCTTCATAATACTTGGGAATCGCAGTTGCAGGGGTGTCAGTAACACCTGTGCGGTTCTGAGTCTCATGCTCAATATATTCACCGTCTGTCACAGTTTCAAGATAATGAATTATCTTATAGTTGGTATTATCGGCAGGAGTAAATGTACCTCTGAGTGTTACCGAATGGTCGGGCATTGTAAATTTCCCGTCTGTCACAGTAACGTCCTGTTCAAGAGGCTCCCAACCGCTGAAAGTGTAACCGTCAGCAGTTGCATCTGCCGCAACGCTTACCGATGAGCCGTATGCAACATCCTCTGCTGTCGGGGGAAGTGCAGACGCATTGCTCGGAACAGTACCTCCGTAAACATATGTAACGTCATATGTATTGGCTGTAAATGTGCCTATAATCTCAACATCTTCATCAGGCATTGTGAATGTATCACCGGCATCAACGGATTCGCCGCCAATTGTCCAGCCGTTGAAAGTGTACCCTTCTTTAGTAGGAAGATCATCAACTGTAACATCTGAACCTGTGAAACGGTTGTATAAGGCATATTCCTCTCCGTCAACCTTGTAGATGACCTGATGTGTGGAAAGTTCGGGAGTCGCAACCTCTGCCGCAGGTGTGGAATCAGTGTCTACAAGTGAGGCAAAACCTGAGTTTGTAGGCACAACGCCCCCTATCAGCGTTTCAGATGCCGTGTCAATTACAGCATAGTCGGGAACGGCCGTGAATGTAACCACAAGCCGTTTACCGTAGAAAGTGCCGTTCTCACCTCTGCCTACAGAGGAAACATAGTTTTCATCAAAATCAAAACCGTTAACAGTCAGCAAATCATCTTTAATCTCATAAGTAAGATTTGAGTCTGCGACAGGGTCAGCCCATGTTCCGTCGGCATTTCTTTCGCTTGTCATCAGTGTGACTGTAGTATCCTCGCCGTTTGCAAAATCAAAATACGGCGAAAGTGTATCTACCATCGTTGCTTCTTCACCCATCGTAATGGTCGGATGGTCAATTTCCTGAATAATGGAATCGAAGATCATTGAAAGCGATGTGCTGTTATCGGGTGTTAAATAATATCCGTTATTAACACTTCCGCCTTCGCCCGGAGAAGTCATGCTTGTGGCATTGGGGAAGTTCGATGTCATATAATGCATAAACTTGTTGATGTTTTCATCAAGGTCGGTTGCATCAGCATTAGCGTCTATACAAACACCGTAGACGGTAACACCCGCATCTTTTTCCATATCCCCTGCGGTTGCTATGGCAGCGTTTGCAACGTCTGTTTCAAAACCATTTGAATGTGTGGGTGAGCCGTCGGTAAATACGATAATAACTTCGTTGCGGTCAACCGCTCCTTCTGGAACTACCTGGCTGCGATTCATAAGAACTGCTTGAGCAAGATTTAAGCCGTAGTCCACTGCCGTAGCGCCGCCCGGATCAAGTGCATTTACAGCAGCCTTGAGTGCAGTTGCCCCTGCTTCATCCACCGGAGTAAGATACTTTACTACCTCTGAGTAGTTGTAATCATCATTGCCTGCGCCCTTGTGGTTGCCTTCAACAATTGTCGGCACACTGCTGTTATAGTATTCATCAGATGCAAACTTAACTATAGAGATGGTATGCATCTCATCTGTTTCAAGACCTGTATTCATCTGCGCGGTGGTGTCGATAAACGAATTTACAGCCTCTTTAAGATTGACCATTTTGTTGACCGTTTTCTGCTCGGTAGCAACAGTGTAAAACTGAACAACATCATAATCATGTTCACGCTCTCCCTCAGGAGTGACGCTGAGTTCCGGGTAAACAACATACTCGTTCTCACCCAGAGTATATTCGTACATATCAAATCCATTTGCATCACGGCCGTTATTTCTTACCTCGACATAAGTACCGTCATCAAGTTTTACATAGTACTCATTCCTGCCGCCGTCACCATATGCTGTATGAGTGCCTATAATAGGAAAAATAAAAACCCAACCGTCTATCGTGTAGTAAGTATATGTACCGACATCCGCTTCTTCATATCCTGTCACTACAGTAGTAGTATAATCATCATCCATAGAGCCGGAAACGTCGAGCACAAGCACAATGTCGGTAGGTGAAACAGAGGTCATCTGCCTTACTTCGCCCGTTGTATGTGCCGTCAGTGTAATATCGACGGTTCCGTCAGATTTGGCGGCAGATGTTTTGGTATAGATAATACCCCCTGCCTGATTCTGGTTTTCTTTTGTGCTCGTTTGTGTAACTGTCGGTTCTGCCGCAGATACAAATGTATAACTCGGAAGTAATGTCATAAGCATAACAAACGCTAAAAGACACGCTAAAATCCGTTTTGTTTTCATAACTGTTTTCTCCTTTTTATAACGATGCTTATGTTGTACTTACATACAACATAAAAGGGATATCCCTTTTGGATTTAAATGTACTATATTAAGTTATTGAGAATTTATGTGCATATTGACCGCCTCTTTTATTTTTATTGTAAATCTACTTATATTATAATACATATTACTTACGAAATAAATCGCTTTGTAGGACTATAACAAAATTTCATGAATCTTCACCAAAAAAGGTTTATCACAAAACTTCTATTAATTATTTTTTTAGCTATATTTTTTACAAGTTTAAATCAATAGAAAGAAAATACATGCTGAACGTGATCGCATACCACGCCTTCGGTTTGAATTAAAGAGACGCGCTCGACGATTTTTTGGTAGATTCAAACCATAAGAGGTTTTAGTGCAATATCAACTAACGTTGATGTAAAGTAATGGCTTGCGCCATAGTGAAGTTAAGTTTGCCCACTTCGCTGCATGGCGAAACTTCACTACGGAGTAACTTCACCGCCGCAGGACACTTCACTTGCCCATAAGGGCAAACTTAGTTGAAAAAAGCCGATGCTTTCGCATCGGCTTTTTTGGTGGGGAGGGGTGGATTCGGACCACCGAAGCGAAACGCAACAGATTTACAGTCTGCCCCCTTTGGCCACTCGGGAACCTCCCCATTATGGAGCTGGTGATGGGACTCGAACCCGCAACCTGCTGATTACAAATCAGCTGCTCTGCCAATTGAGCTACACCAGCATCTTTTGTTATCTACCATAAAGTAGCCTAATCAATATACCACAAAAGCAAAGTACTTGTCAACAAATTTTTGCAAAAAATTTTGCTGCCGTCTTTTTAATAACTTGCCAATATATTGTAATTGTTTATTTTGGGTTTCGCTGACAATACCTCACATGTTATAATACAGCCTTAAGCCGAGGGGAGTCAAACACCATAAGATTTAAAAAGGAGGCTCAGATGAAATATTTTTATGCACTGATTTTTATTATTGCCCTGACAGTGACCGCTTATGCGGCCGATGTCAGACTTGACGGAAATTCCACAAGCGTGACTGCCACCCTGCGCGAGGGTACATCATATGTTCCGGTACGCGCCTTTTTTGAAAAGTTTTCATTAAATGTGGAATGGTCACCGACTGAACGCACCGTTACCGTTTCTGATGACAGTAATTCTTTCATATATAAAATAGACAGCAATCATATTATATTTAACGGTAACACTCACACAATGTCCGCCAAAACATTTTTAAGCGGCGGCACGACTTATATTCCTCTGCGCAGCACCGCCGAACTCTGCGGACTTTCGGTGACATGGAACGGCGAGGCTGGCCGTATCATTCTTTCAAATGAAATATATAATGAAAACGATTTATACTGGCTCTCACGCATAATTCACGCCGAAGCGGAGGGCGAAAGTGTAACCGGAAAGATAGCCGTAGGCAATGTCGTTTTAAACCGAGTCGCCGACAAAGATTTCCCAAATGACATTTATTCAGTTATCTTTGACACCAATAACGGTGTACAATTTACACCGACAGCAAACGGCACGATCTACAATGAGCCGTCTGCCGACAGTATAAAAGCCGCAAAACTTGCGCTTGACAGTTACAGCGTAGTAGCAGATTGTCTCTATTTTGTAAATCCGACGCTCTCCCCATCGAGTTGGGCAGAACAAAACAGACCTTTTTACAAAAAAATTGAAAATCATTTATTTTTTTGTTGACAAGTTAAAAACGATATGCTATATTCTTATTAGGACAGAGTCCTATTAAGGAGAAAATATGGAACAGAGAAATACAACTCAAAAGAAAATAATACGTTCCGTTCTCTGTGAACTTAATCATCCTTCGGCAGGTATGGTCTACAAGGCTGTACATGAAAAGTATCCCACGATAAGCAGGGCGACGGTCTACCGTGTCTGTGCTGCGATGGCGGAAGGCGGTGAAGTACGGCGTTTTACCTTTGCTGGTGCCGACGACCGTTTTGATATCACCGTAAAACCTCATTATCACATTGTCTGCCGCAACTGCGGCGAGGTGTGTGATGTGGATCTGCCTTTTATGGGAACACTTGAAAACACCGTCAAGGATGCGAGCGGTTACACAGTGGAGGCTCACTCTCTCGAATTTTCGGGAGTTTGTCCTAAATGTCAGAAATAAACTTTTTATAAATTCAGGAGGAAAATTACTATGAAAAAATTTGTTTGCCCCGTTTGCGGTTATGTTCACGAAGGAGAAAGCGCTCCCGAGTTCTGCCCCGTCTGCAAGGTTCCCGGTGAGAAATTCACTGAAGTTGTCGGCGAAATGAAACTTGCTGCAGAGCATGAATACGGCGTTTACGGCAAGACCGTAAAGAACAATCCCGACATTTCTGAAGAGGATAAGAAGTATATCTTCGAACAGCTTATGGCAAACTTTAACGGCGAATGTTCCGAAGTTGGTATGTACCTGTGCATGGCTCGTATCGCTCACCGTGAAGGCTACCCCGAAATCGGTCTGTACTGGGAAAAGGCGGCTTACGAAGAGGCAGAGCACGCTGCAAAGTTTGCAGAACTTCTTGGTGAAGACTTAGAACCGAATATGAAGGCTACTACAAAAGACAATCTCAAATGGCGTGTAGACTGTGAATACGGTGCAACACAGGGTAAGTTTGACCTTGCTGCATGCGCTAAGAAGAACGGTCTTGACGCAATTCACGACACAGTTCACGAAATGGCTCGTGACGAAGCTCGTCACGGCAAAGGTCTCGAAGGTCTTCTCAAGAGATACTTTGCTTAATAAATCACTTTACCTCGTATAAACAAAAGGGTGCAGGCATCTTGCCTGCATCTTTTTTATGTTAAAATGGTATGTATTTCTATTGACTATATATATATTTCTTGATATAATAATAAAAATTAAAAGTCTTGCCGAAAGGTAAGGCTTTTTTACGGAGTTTTCTATGATATACAACTTTCTCAATATAAAAGAATATTCTCCAAGCGGTGAAAAGCGTGTTGACGCTGCGGTAGAAGTGTTTCCTTTTTCCGACAGCACCACCGTTGATATTGATGCAACAGATATGATATTACTTCCCGGTTTCGCAGATGTTCATGTGCATTTGCGTGAGCCGGGTTTTTCTTATAAAGAAACGATTGCAAGCGGAACGGCAGCGGCAGCGGCAGGCGGATATACGGACATATGCACTATGCCGAATCTCTCCCCCGTGCCCGACAGCGCCAAAAATCTTGATGCAAGTTATGAGTGCCTTAAGGCTTCAAACGGTGTAAGAGTGCATCCGTACGGCGCAATAACGGTCGGAGAAAAGGGCGAAGTCCTTTCCGATATGGAGAGTATGGCAGAGCGTGTCTGCGCATTTTCAGATGACGGACGCGGCATACAGACCGCTGATATGATGAAAGAGGCGCTTTTGAAAGCAAAGGCGCTCGGCAAGATAATCGCCGCGCATGAGGAGGACAATTCACTTCTTCACGGCGGTGTGATACACGACGGTGAGTATGCAAAAAAACATTCACTGCCCGGCATTTGTTCGGAAAGCGAATGGGGTCCCATTGCAAGAGATATAGAACTGTTAAAAGAGACGGGCGGAGCACTTCACGTATGCCATATATCAACCGCAGAATCGGTTGATATAATCCGCAAGGCAAAGGCTGAGGGTGTGGACATCACCTGCGAGACAGCGCCGCACTATCTTGTGCTTGATGACAGCAAACTTGAAAATGACGGCAAATTCAAGATGAATCCGCCCTTGCGAAGTGCAAAAGACAGAGAGGCGCTTATAGAAGGACTTTGTGACGGCACGATAGATATGATTGCAACAGACCACGCCCCCCACTCTGCCGAAGAAAAGGCAAAGGGGCTTATGGGCAGTCTTATGGGTGTCGTAGGTCTTGAATGTGCATTCCCCGTAATGTATACAGAGTTTGTGAAAAATGGCATAATTGATATGCCACGCCTTATCGAACTTATGTGTACAGCTCCGAGAAAGCGTTTTTCACTCAAGGGTGATGCTGGCTTTTCAATATGGGATGTGAGCACGCCATACCGCATTGAGCCCGACAATTTCAAAACTCTCGGCAGAGCAACCCCTTTTGAGGGTAAAGAGGTTTACGGCAAATGCCTCTGCACAGCACTCGACGGCAAGGCTTTATGGATAGAACCGGAGGTTATAAAATGACAGAAAGTATTTTTACAATAAAAGAAAACATCGCCTTAACCGACAGCGTTTACAAAATGACGCTTGAGGGAGACACATCGGCACTTTCAAGACCCGGTCAGTTTGTAAACATAAAACTTGAGGGTAAATTTTTGCGCCGTCCCATTTCGGTATGCGAATATGAGGATAACAAACTTGTTCTCATATACAAAGTTGTCGGCAGCGGAACTGAGGATATGTCGGCAATGACAGCAGACACCAAACTGAATTTACTTGTTGGACTCGGAAACGGCTTTGATCCCGCTAAAAGCGGGGATGCCCCCCTTCTGATAGGCGGCGGTGTCGGTATACCGCCTCTTTACGGTCTGTGCAAAGAACTTATTAAAAAAGGCGTAAAACCGACTGTCATTCTCGGTTTTAACACAAAGAGCGAGATATTCCTGGAAAAAGAATTTGAAAATCTCGGTGCTAAGGTCATAGTTGCAGCGGCAGATGGTTCATACGGTGTCAAAGGCTTTGTGACAGATGCTATGAATAATTTAAAATATTCTTTCTTTTACACCTGCGGTCCTCTGCCTATGTTCAAGGCAATAGAAGCAAAAGCAACCGGCAGCGGTCAGTACAGTTTTGAAGAGCGTATGGGTTGCGGCTTTGGTGCTTGTATGGGTTGCAGTTGCAAAACAAAATACGGTGATAAGCGTATATGTAAAGACGGTCCCGTTTTAGACCGCGAGGAGGTAATATGGTAGATATAAGCACAAGCCTTTGCGGTATAAAACTCGATAATCCCGTTATGGGTGCTTCGGGCACCTTTGGCTACGGCGAAGAATTTGCAGAACTTTATGATATAAACAAACTCGGTTCATTCTCCTTTAAGGGCATCACAGAAGAACCCCGTTTCGGCAATCCGACGCCGAGAATAGCGGAATGTCCCGCCGGAATGATAAACTCTGTCGGTCTGCAGAATCCGGGCGTGAAAGTTCTTGTGGATGAAATTTTGCCCGAAATGAAAAAGATATTCAGAAAGCCCGTTATGGCAAACATAAACGGTTTTTCGATAGGCGAATACGAGCGTGTCGCCGCAAGTCTTGAAGGACAGGACAGTATCGGCTGGCTTGAAGTAAATGTAAGTTGCCCGAATGTGCATGGCGGAGGTATGTCGTTCGGCACATCGGCAAAGGCGGCGGCAGAGGTTACTGAGGCCGTTCGCAAACACTCGACAAAGCCGATAATAATAAAACTCTCCCCCAATGTCACAGACATAACCGAGATAGCAAAAGCCTGCGAAGCGGCAGGTGCTGACGGTATCAGCCTTATAAACACACTTCTCGGTATGCGAATAAATCTCAAGGCGCGCCGTCCCGTAATTGCAAACAAGAGCGGCGGTTATTCAGGTCCGGGCATCTTCCCCGTTGCCGTTTCGATGATATACCGTGTGTATGAAGCCGTAAATATCCCGATAGTAGGTATGGGCGGTGTCACAAGCGCTGACGATGTTATTGAAATGATGATGGCAGGCGCGCGCTGCGTTCAGGTAGGTGCCGCAAATCTCACAGATCCCTTTATCTGTCCCAAGATAATCGACGATCTGCCGGGAGCGATGAAAAAATACAACATAGAAAAACTTGCAGACATCATAGGTTCTGCACATTAAGAAAGGAAAGAAAAATGGGTAAAGACGTAATTATTGCATGTGACTTTTCAAGCAAAGACGCTGTTATGACTTTTCTTGACAAGTTTGAAGAAGAAAAGCCTTTTGTAAAGATAGGAATGGAACTCTACTATGCAGAAGGTCCCGCTATCGTACGTGAAATCAAGGCTCGCGGTCACAAGATATTCCTCGACCTTAAACTTCACGATATACCCAACACTGTAAAAAAATCCATGGCTGTTCTCTCGTCCCTTGATGTGGATATGTGTAACCTGCACGCCGCAGGCACGGCAGAGATGATGAAGGCGGCAATCGAAGGTCTCACCCGTCCCGACGGTACGCGCCCCCTGCTTATTGCCGTTACACAACTTACCTCTACTTCACAGGAGAGAATGGAAAGTGATCTGCTCATAAAAGAGCCGCTTGACAAAGTCGTTTTACACTATGCGACAGTTGCAAAAAATTCAGGTCTTGACGGCGTTGTATGCTCACCGCTTGAAGCAGGCATTGTTCACGAAAACTGCGGAAATGCTTTTCTCACGGTTACGCCCGGCGTGCGTTTTGCTGACGGTGATGTCGGCGATCAGGTGCGTATAACAACACCTGCAAAGGCAAAAGAGATAGGCTCCGACTACATAGTTGTAGGCAGACCGATAACGGCGGCAGATGATCCCGTTGAAGCATACCGCCGCTGTGTTAAAGATTTTATAGGATAGGAGAATAAATATGGAAAAACTTATTGCAAAAGATCTTCTTGAGATCAAGGCGGTATTCTTCCGCCCCGATGAACCTTTCACATGGGCAAGCGGCATCAAAAGCCCCGTATACTGCGACAACCGCCTCACGCTCACCGCACCCAAGGTGAGAACAGATGTGGAAAACGGTCTTGCCAAACTGATAAAAGAAAATTATCCCGATGCAGAAGTGCTCATGGGCACTTCGACCGCAGGTATCGCTCACGCCGCCATCACAGCACATCTTCTTGATATGCCCATGGGTTATGTGCGTTCGGGCGCAAAGGATCACGGCAGACAGAACCAGATTGAAGGCAGACTTGAAAAGGGACAAAAGGTCGTTGTCGTTGAGGACCTTATCTCAACAGGCGGCAGTGTTATAGAAGTTGTAAATGTTCTGCGCGAAGCAGGTGCCGAAGTTCTCGGCATCGTGAGCATCTTTACATACGGTATGAAGAAAGGTCTTGAAAGGCTTGCCGATGCAAATGTCAAAAATATATCTCTGACAAACTTTGATGTAATTGCAGAAGTTGCGGCAGCAGAAGGTTATATCGCAGAAAGCGATATACAGAGACTCATTGCTTTCCGCAACAATCCGTCCGACGAAAGCTGGATCGGAGGCGGAAAATAATGTCAGATTTTCCCAAAAGCCTTATTGATATAGTCGATCTCAGTCAGGAAAACATAAATGAACTTCTCGAGATCGCAGATGACATAATAGCAAATCCGAAAAAGTACACTCACCGTTGTGACGGTAAAAAACTCGCCACACTTTTCTTTGAGCCCTCGACGCGTACACGCCTTAGTTTTGAGGCGGCTATGTACGAACTCGGCGGTAATGTCATCGGCTTTTCGGATGCCATGTCCTCCTCCGCCTCAAAGGGCGAGAGTGTTGCAGATACTTCAAAGGTAATCTCCTGCTATGCAGATATTATCGCGATGCGCCATCCGAAAGAGGGTGCTCCCCTTGTCGCATCGATGAACGCATCTATCCCCGTCATCAATGCAGGTGACGGCGGTCACTGCCATCCGACACAGACGCTTGCCGACCTCTGCACCATCCGCCGTGAAAAGGGCAGACTTGACAATTTGACTGTCGGCTTCTGCGGTGACCTTAAATTCGGCAGAACAGTACATTCACTCATATCCGCTTTGAGTGAGCATACAGGCATAAAATTTATTCTCATCTCACCTGCCGAACTCAAACTCCCGAGTTACATAAAAAATGATGTCATAAAAACGAAGAACATTCCCTATGTGCAGACGACAGACCTTGACGAAGTGCTTCCCGAGCTGGACATTCTGTATATGACAAGAGTTCAGAAAGAGCGTTTCTTCAATGAGGAGGATTATCTCCGTCTTAAAGACAGTTATATTCTCACCGAAAGCAGACTTGAAAACGGCAAGGATGACCTTTGCATACTCCACCCCCTGCCGAGAGTAAATGAAATTTCCGTAGGCGTGGACAAGGATCCCCGTGCCTGCTACTTCAAACAGGTACTCAACGGAAAATATATGCGCATGGCGCTTATACTCAAACTGCTCGGTCTTGATAAAGGAGAATAGGTTATGAATATTGATTCCATAGTAAACGGCATCGTTATAGACCATATCACCGCAGGCAGAGGAATGCTGCTCTACAAACTGCTTGGTCTTGATACCATAGACTGTTCTGTTGCTTTTATAAAAAATGTACACAGCGGAAAAATGGGCCGCAAGGACATAATCAAGATTGACGGTAATCTTGACGTTGATATGGACATTCTCGGCTATGTCGATCCTAATGCAACTGTCAACTTTATCGAAAACAGCAAGCTTGTAAATAAAGTCAAACTTGACCTGCCTGAAAAGTTGACAAACGTGCTTTTCTGCAAAAATCCACGTTGCATAACACAGACGGAGCAGGAACTTCCCCACGTTTTCAAACTGACAGACAAAGAAAAACGCATATACCGTTGTATTTATTGCGAAACAAAAGCACAGTAAAATAAAAAGGTGAACTAATCGTTCACCTTTTTATTTTGCCAAATTCCTATATGATGTGGGGGACATATTCATATGTTTTTTGAAGAAATTGCTGAAATAGTATTCATCTTCAAATCCGCATACCGAAGCAATCTCTCTTATCAGCAGTTCACTGTTGCTCAATAGACTTTTTGCCTTTTGCAGGCGCAGTACATTTATGTACTCCATAGGCGACATTCCCGTGTACGCCTTGAAACGCCGCAAAAACTGAACATACGACAGGTCTGTCCGCCCGGCAATCTCGGATAAGACGATTTTATTGTGCAGGCCTTTGCTGATAATGGCAATTGCCTCATCTATTGCCGCATCACGCTTTTGTTTTTGGCTTATAAAAATGTTATTCTCCAGTGAATACTGTGTGATGATATCGTAAAATAAATTTTTTCTGTACTCAAATTCGTCTTTAAATGCGGCATATTCAAGTTTTTCAAGCATTGATATGGTTGACTTAATCCTGTCTTTATCTGCAAACTCAATATGATCACTGCAAAATACGGGAGAATCTGATTTGTATCTGAAAAAATGCATATCCACCGGCTCGATGACCTCTCTGTGATAGAGGACATTTTTTCTGAAGAGCGCCCCCTCATTTGCACCTACGATGTGCCGTCCGTCAGCAGATTCAAATACAAAACTGCCTGACTTTACGAGCGCAAAAATGTTGTGAGACCCGATAAAATCTTCCATGATAAACTTCGTGCGATAAAGTCTCAGATTGACCAGAAGTTGTATGTCCATACATTTCTCCAATGATAAAAATTTACATCTTGATTTTAAAATAATCTATGGTTATTGTCAATTCTTTGGTACAAAATGAAAGCACTAATCAAAAGTGAGATGAAAAATTCTATGGGTTATCTTTACATATTGATTTCTCTTTTAGCAGGTTCTACCAAAGGCTTTATGGGCAAGAAGATTAGCAACAAGGTCTCCGGTTACCGGCAATCGGTATTTGTAAATAGCATCCGCATGGTGCTATGTACCTTTATTAGTTTACTTTTTTTTGGACTGGATACGGCTAAGACTACCCCGGTTTTTGACGGCGAAGCTTTGCTCTATGGCGGGCTGGCAGGAATCTCTATGTCGGTCTTTATTATCACCTGGCTGCTGGCGGTGCGATATGGGGCGTTTATGTTAATCAGTGTGGCTCAGATGTTTGGCGTGGTGGTAACGCTACTCTGTAACTTCATTGTATTCCGCGAGGTCATTCTTCCCCGACAAATGATTGCTGTGGGATTTCTTATTGCGTCGGTCCTTATTATGGTATCGTATAGTTCTTCAATCAAAGGAAAACTCTCTTCCAAAGCCATTCTTCTTTTGGTGCTTTGTGGCTTCTCGAATGGCATCTATGACTTTTCTTTAAAGCTTTTTACCCATTTTTCAAAAAGCAGTATCTCCACCTTAAATCTTATCACCTATCTACTCTCGGCAGTGGGTCTGCTTCTGATTTTAGCGCTCACCCCCAAATCCGATTCTTTTGACGGTAAGACACTCTTTAAAGACGTCCTCTGGCCGATTATTGTTATGTCGGTCTGCTTATTTCTCAGTTCCCAATTCAAGGCCATGGCAAATCATCATCTCTCTGCCACTGTTATCTACCCTCTTTATCAGGCGGGCGGACTGATCTTAAGCGCTTTAATGTCTGCCATCTTTTTCAAAGAGAAAATTACACCACGCTGTATTATCGGATTAGTGATGACATTCGTTGCCATTCTTCTTTTAAAATAATTGAAAGGAACATATCAAAATGTACAAAATCAAAGACGGTATTCTGCATAAAGACGGTAAAAAAATCTATGCACTCGGAGAATCATATTATCCCTCTTTTAATCCAAGCAAATTCCCCGTAAAGCCGGAGGATGACCGCATCGGCGAAATGAAAAAGGACCTTCGCACGATGGCGGAAGCAGGATTTAATCATGTGCGTTTTGCCGCTCTCGGAGAAGTAAAACTTGAAAACGGCACTGTTTCTGTTGACGCGCCGTTTATAGACGCGATGTGTAAGGAAGCAAATAAAAACGATATTTCCGTTTCTATTCGTGAGCAGGGCTTTTCGGTCAATCTGCGCGGTTTTAAAGATGCCGATATGATAGACTGGAACGGAGACACCCCCGAATTTGCCTGGCACGACTTTGTGCGCACAACGCTGAGTCACGAGGGTATTTTGGAAGATAACCGTACCTATGCAAAAGCGCTTTCCGAGCATTTCTCCAAATTTGACAACACAGTCGGTTTTCAGATATATAACGAGCCCAAACACCCGTGTGTAGGTAAAGCTATGATGGACTACCATCCGAAAACGATAGAAACCTACCGCAAATGGCTTGTAGAGAAAAAAATTCTTACGGAAACTGAGGCTTTCACATACGAGCCGCCTCACAGAAGAAATGAACAAAGCGATACCATGTGGGCGCTGTGGCGTTTATTCTCACGTGACAATCTTACCGCATTTTTAAACAATGCATCAGACGGTTCAAAAGAGGGCTCTCCTCTTCCTACCTTTACCTGTTTTACCTCTTCTCAGATATCTGCCAACAACGCATACAGCGGAAACAATATGTTTGACAATGCTAAGTGTATGGATATCGTCGGCTACACCACTTATCTTCATGCAATGGGCGCCGATTACTATGTGATGTGCCTCCAGGCAGACCTTGCGCAGTGCGCTGCGGAACTTGAGAAAAAGCAGTCCTGGTGTATTGAACTTGACAGTCGCACTTACATCCCCCTCCCCGTATACAACAGAGGCACTTATACTATTCTCGGCAGCGGCTGCAAAGGTATTGTTTATTATCAGTGGCGAGGTGACTGCCCCGTCCCCGGTGTTCCGTATCCCAACAGTTGCGGCATTTTAAACTATGACGGAACAAAAACCGCCAATTTCGACAATGCAGTGAACGTAAACCGCTTTATAAACAAAATGAGCAATCTGCTCGTAGATGCACACCGTCTTCATGAAGGTGTGGGACTGCTCCATTCCGACTACGGCGTATTTTTGAGCGATGCCCGTGAAAACAACGGTATAGAAGACCGCCCCAAAGAACTTTGCAACAGATACCTTATAGACTATACACAGATGTACCGTGAACTCCGTGATGCAGGCTTCAATGTGAGCATAACTGATGCGGAGCATCTCGAGGAAAATCCCTTTGATATAAAGGTTTTATATGTCCCCCACATCAATATGCTCTCCCCCGAAGAAAAAGAGAAAGTTGATGCACTGAGGGAAAAAGGCGTCAGAATATTTGAAAATACATATACTTCTGCACGCACGGGCGGCATTGCATACAAGGAATATCTTGATGTAGTTTTAACTCACGAAGAAAAGGCATTTGATCCATATTTTACGGTAGACGATGTATCTGAACTTACAGGTATAAAACCGTCGGTTACCTCTCTTACCCCAAGTGTAAATACACAGATGCTCGAGGGCGACGGCTATAAAATAGTGGTACTTATAAACACCTCTTCGGTAAAAGAGAGTACAAATGCAAAGATCCGTGTAAATATTCCCTTTGAAAGTGCAGAATTCTGCGCCTTTGACGGCAAAAAAGTTCTTGAAATAAACGGAAATGAAATCACTGTGCAAGATATCACAGACGGCGGATTTATAATTTTAAGATAACAAAAAAGGAAAACTCAGACGAGTTTTCCTTTTTTCTACCCTGCATCAAAAGCAAGCAGTCTGCTGCAGTTTGCGCAAAACGATAGTGTCAGGTCTTTATCATTGATAAAAAATCTGTCCCCTTTAATATCCATTTGGGCATCGGGCGAGAGTTCATATCCGTTATCACGGAGAAACGCCTCTGCGCTCTGCCTGATATCATCGGCTGCCGCCTCGCCGTCACATACGCAGTCTGCATTCATAAGTCTTACGGATTTACCGTCACTTCTTGATATCCACAGCGTATCATCGCCGTTTGTAAGGATATAGCAGGGTGTCTGTCCCTCACTTTTACCTGATATCTGCCATCCCTCACCTGCAATTTCAAGCGCTCTCGCCTCGCCTATGTCCTCATCTGTCTGCACCATTACTTCTTCGCTCTGCGAATACTTTCCGTCATATTCTAAAGTCGGCACGCTTTCTATGGTATTTATCGCATCTGAGAGTTGCTGCCCTATATCATCAAGTTCCTTGCGTATCAGTTTGAAACCGCTGCTCTTTTCCGTCGGCGTGACAACATCGCGGAAACTTGATTTTTTATTTCTTAAAAGAAGCAAAATATCATCAAGTTCTACTGTTATCTGCGAGGCATACTGCGAAAGTTGCCCGGTCTGGTGGTCGGAGGTCATTCCCTTATCGGCAAGATATGCAACATAGTCTGCCGTGCGATTGAAATAGGCTTCAAGAAGAAGCATATCATAGTCCGCAAGCGGAAGTTGAGAGAGCGCTTCTATCGCCCTGCCGCAGGCGAGCGAGACCGTCGATGAGGTTTCGTCTATATCGCTGGTTTGTGTCTCTTTAAGGCTGTTTTCGACGGTATGTGCCGACGATACGAGCACGCCAAGCGCCTTTTCATACGCCGCATCGGTAAAACGCTGTTTTTCCGCCATTATAGTATAGAGCGTTATGCAAAAACCTATTGCAATTACGAGCGCACCTATCAAAAAAACCGTTCTTTTTTTCATATTTCTGACCGCCTTGCTTATATTATCAGGCATATTTTTATCTATAAGTATTAAAAATATTCTATATATATTGAAAGAAATGCCTAAGTTGTGATAAAATAACAGATTATAAGGGGGCATATGTCTTATGGAAGAAATGTCAAAAAACTTTATTGAAGAAATAATCGCTGACGATATTGCCGCAGGCAAAATAAAAAAGGTTCACACGCGTTTTCCGCCCGAGCCTAACGGTTACCTGCATCTCGGCAGCGCAAAAGCTATACTTATAAATTCAACTGCCGCAAAAAAATACGGCGGTCTTTTCAACCTGCGCTTTGATGATACCAATCCCGTAAAAGAGGATGTGGAATATGTCAAATCCATAGAGCAGGACATAAAATGGCTCACAGGGGAAGAGCCTTCGGGCGGCATCTTCTACGGAAGCGACTATTTTGATCAGTGCTATGAATTTGCAATCGCTCTCATCAAAAAGGGTCTCGCGTATGTGTGTGATCTTTCTCAGGAGGAGATGAGGGAGTACAGAGGTACGCTGACAGAGCCCGGTAAGGATTCCCCTTACAGAAACAGAAGCATCGAGGAAAATCTTGACCTCTTCGAGCGTATGAAAAACGGCGAGTTTGAGGACGGTTCAAAGGTACTCCGCGCAAAGATAGATATGGCATCTCCCAACATGAATATGCGCGATCCTGCCATTTACAGAATAGTACACGCCTCACATCACAGACAGGGTGACAAGTGGTGCATCTATCCTCTTTACGATTTTGCGCATCCTATTCAGGACGTGCTTGAGGGTATCACGCACTCCTGCTGTTCGATAGAATTTGAAAACCACCGTCCGCTTTACGACTGGGTGGTGAACAACATAGACACCGATCACAAGTCGCATCAGTACGAATTTGCCCGTCTTAACGTGACATATACGGTAATGAGCAAGCGCTATCTGCGCCACCTTGTCGAAACAGGTTATGTTGACGGTTGGGACGATCCCCGTCTGCCCACACTCTGCGCTCTGCGCAGAAGGGGCTACACACCCTCATCAATAATCGAGTTTGTCACAAGGGCAGGCGTTGCAAAGACGTACAGTCTTGTTGACATCGGTCTGCTCGAATACTGTATCAGAAACGAACTCAACGAGTCTGCGCCCAGAAGAATTGCCGTTACACAGCCTCTTAAAGTAATCATCGACAACTATCCGGAGGGACAGACAGAATATATAGATATCCCAAATAACCCAAAAAATCCCGAAGAGGGTGTGCGCTCGCTTCCCTTTACTAAGGAACTTTATATCGAAAGAAGTGACTTTGAGGAGGTTCCGCCTCCCAAATTCTTCCGCTTAAAGCCTGAGGGCGAAGTTCGTCTTATGGGTTGTTATTATATCAAGTACGTGGGTTGCGACAAGGATGAAAACGGCAATGTAACTGCTGTACACTGCACCTATGACCCTGAAACGAGAAACGGCTCATCACCCGACGGAAGAAAGGTCAAGGGTACTATCCACTGGCTTTCGAGTGAGTATGCTCAAAGTGTATCTCTCAGACTTTATGACAGGCTTTTCACGCTGGAAGACCTCGGCGATATGGAAGAGGGTACCGATTTCGGTGATTATCTCAACGAAAATTCACTTACTGTGCTTGACAATGCTTTTGTCGAGCCGTCACTTGCCGACAGTAAGCCGGGAGACCGTTTCCAATTTGTAAGAAACGGCTACTTTTGCCGTGACAGCAAGTATGACAACACATTCAATCTCATTGTGGGACTCAAAGACAGTTACACACCAAAGGAGAAATAAAATGGATAACAATAAACTTGCAAAGCTTCTCTTCCCCGATGTCACCGAGACATCCGAGGATATATATGCAAAATATCCCAAAAGAGAACTGCCTGAAGGCGCCGCAGTAACAAGAATGGCGCCCTCGCCCACCGGCTTTGTCCATTTCGGAAGTATGTTTCCGACAGTTACAAGCGAACGCCTTGCAAAGCAGAGCGGCGGCGTATTTTATCTTCGTATTGAAGATACCGATGCAAAGCGTGAAGTTGAGGGCGGCGTTGAAGATATAATCGAAACTTTCCGATACTACGGCATTGAATTTGACGAAGGCGCTACTACAGACGGTGACAAGGGGGCCTACGGTCCCTACCGTCAGAGACAGCGCAAGGACATTTATCATGTATTTGCAAAAGAACTTGTGCTTGCAGGCCATGCATACCCCTGCTTCTGCACAGAAGAAGAACTTGCAGATATACACAAACAGCAGGAAGCACAAAAAGCAAACTTCGGCTACTACGGCAAATGGGCAAAATGGCGTGACAGAAGCATTGAAGATATAGAGGCGGCTCTCGCAGCAGGCACTCCCTACGTGCTCCGCTTCCGCAGTGAGGGCAGTATAGAGCGTAAAATAAAGCATACAGACCTTATTAAAGGCGACCTTGAACTTACGGAAAATGACATAGACCACGTTCTTTTAAAGTCGGACGGTATCCCCACATACCACTTTGCACATGTTGTTGACGATCATCTTATGGGCACGACACACGTTGTCAGAGGTGACGAGTGGCTTTCAACACTTCCTTTCCACCTTCAGCTTTTTGATACGCTGGGTTGGAAGCGTCCCAAATACCTGCACATATCACCGCTTATGAAGATGGACGGCGATTCAAAAAGAAAACTTTCAAAGCGTAAAGACCCCGAGGCGGCAATGTCTTTCTATCGCAGCGAGGGCTATCCCGTAGATGCTGTTTACGAATATGTCATGACAACGCTCAACTCCAATTTTGAGGAGTGGCGCAGGGCAAACAAGGATGCGAGCGCAAGAGACTTTAAATTCTCCCACAAGAAAATGAGTGTTTCGGGCTCACTTTTTGACCAGGATAAACTTACCGATGTTTCCAAGAATGTAATTGCCGCAATGGATGCAGAT
Source organism: Feifaniaceae bacterium (assembly GCA_045538835.1). Classification (GTDB taxonomy): domain Bacteria; phylum Bacillota; class Clostridia; order Oscillospirales; family Feifaniaceae; genus RGIG6165. The sequence continues at coordinate 19,411 of JAZQEF010000011.1, forward strand.
ACCGTATATGAACAGGTAACTGCATGGGCAAAGGATTACGACAAGGAACTCTATGACATACTCACCGCTGATGAAGCCCGCGCAAAGAGCATATTTGCAATAGGCAGAGGAGGCAATAAGCCGAGAAAAGACCTCTCGGCATGGAAAGATGTCCGTGATTATGTGAGCATATTTTACCCCGTCATCTTCAAAGCAGAGAACACATTCCCCGAGAATGTACCCGACGCTGTTTCGGTGCTCCGTGATTTTGCAGACAGTTACGATTATGCAGACGATATGGACACATGGTTCTCAAAAATTAAGGAAATATGTGTAAAATACGGATATGCCGAAAAGACGGGCGACTACAAGAAAGAACCCGAAAAATACAAAGGCCATATAGGCGACATCTCATCAGTTATACGCGTTGCGGTCACAGGCCGTACAAATTCCCCCGATATGTATACAGTAATGCAGATAATCGGCAAGGAAGAGACGCTGAAGAGAGTTGACGCAGCCATAGAATTTTTGAACAGGTGATCAGATGAACGATAAAAAAACCGTATTCAGCGGCATACAGCCCAGCGGAAAAATAACGCTCGGCAACTATCTCGGCGCAGTAAAAAACTGGGTTGATTTTCAAAATGACTGCCGCTGCATCTTTTGTGTCGTGGATGAACACGCCATTACAGTAAGGCAGGAGCCGGCAAAACTGCGCGCTCAGACATTTGAACTGCTTGCACAGCTCATTGCCTGCGGCATAGACCCCGAAAAATATGACGATACTGTGCTCTACATCCAGAGCCACGTGCCCCAGCACGCCCAGCTTTCGTGGATACTCAACTGCTACACCATGTTTGGTGAACTGTCGAGAATGACTCAGTTTAAAGACAAGAGTTCAAAATATTCAGATAACATAAATGCGGGGCTTTTCACCTATCCTGTACTTATGGCTGCCGACATTCTTCTTTACAAGACCGACATCGTACCCGTCGGTATCGACCAGAAGCAGCATCTTGAACTTGCACGCACTATAGCACAGCGTTTCAACGGAGTATACGGAGATACATTTACCGTGCCCGAGCCGTTTATACCTAAGGCAGGCGCAAAAATAATGAGTCTGTCCGAGCCCACAAAGAAAATGAGCAAGAGTGACTCAAACGAAAACGGCTATATTCTGCTTGCAGACACACCCGATGTGATAAACCGCAAGATAAAGCGCGCCGTTACCGACAGTGAGGCGCTTGTTTGCCGCCGCGATGACAAACCCGGCGTAAACAATCTTATGACTATCTATTCAATTGCTACAGGCAAGAGTGACGACGAGATAGTGAGGGAATTCGAGGGCAAGGGTTACGGCGACTTCAAAGCCGCCGTTGCGGAGGCACTTATCGAAATGCTCCGTCCCATCCAGGAGAAAAAAGACTATCTGCTTAAAAATAAGGATCACCTTGAAAAGATATACACAGAATCTGCAAAAAAAGCAGAATGGCTTGCTGCGCGCACGCTTGAAAAGGTCTACCGCAAGGTCGGATTTGTTGCGAAAGGAAAATAAGTATGATAAAACTTGCACTTCTGTGCATTATTGCGGCTTTTTTGCTGTCGCTGGCGCTCACGCCTATGGCAAAAAAACTTGCCGTACACTTTGGTGTTATAGACATACCCAAAGATTCTCGTAGAATGCACAAAAAACCCATTCCGAGAATGGGCGGTCTTGCAATTTACATTGCTTTTATTGTTGTATCACTGTCTGTGTGCAATATTGATAAAAAACTTCTTTTAACACTTGCAGGGGCAACACTTATAACGGTGCTCGGCATAATCGATGACAAGTATGCGCTTCCTCCGCTTCCCAAACTGATAGTTCAGCTCATAGCGGCAGCACTTCCCGTTATCGGCGGTCTGCGCATAGACTTTTTAAATCCTTTTGGCGTTGCAGAAAAAGGCTATTGGTTTATGGGCTGGCTCTCTATACCGCTTACCATAGTGTGGATAGTCGGTGTCACAAATGCCATAAACTTTGTTGACGGCCTTGACGGTCTTGCAGGCGGCGTTGCTACAATTGCCTGCGCCTCACTTCTGGCGACTGCTGTTTTAACAGGTGCATCGTACAACTCGATAATTCTTTTATCGGCACTTATAGGCGCTTGTCTTGGCTTTTTGCCGTACAATTTTCATCCCGCATCGGTGTTTATGGGAGATACCGGTTCGACGTTGCTGGGCTATATGCTCTCGATCATTGCAGTGGGAGGTATGTTTAAGACGACAATAACGGTTTCTTTTATCATTCCCGTCATTGCGCTGGGTCTGCCCATAGTCGACACTGCCTTTGTGATAGTGCGCCGTATGCTTCACGGAAAAAGCCCGATGTCTCCTGACAAGACGCATTTGCACCATAAACTTATAGAACTCGGTTTTTCACAGGTAAAGACGGTTCTTATCATCTATTTCATGTGTGCGATATGCGGAATCATCTCAGTCGGACTTGCAACAGATTACAATTCCACGATGTGGTGGACAGTCCTTGTTTCGTATATACTTTGTATATTCTTTGTGAGAATCATTCTCACTGCTTATCACAAGAAAGAACTTGATAAAAAGGAGGATGCAAATAATGGATAAAATTAAAGTCCTTGCCGTATTCGGCACAAGACCTGAGGCTATAAAGATGGCGCCTCTGGTTCTCAAACTAAAGGAATATGAACAGATAGACTGCCGTGTCTGTGTTACTGCACAGCACAGAGAAATGCTGGATATGGTGCTTGATCTATTTGAGATAAAGCCCGATTATGACCTTGATATCATGGCTCCGGGACAGACGCTCTGCGGAATATCGTCAAAAGTTATCGCAGGTATGGCTGACGTGTACGGTGATTTTGCGCCTGACCTTGTCCTTGTTCACGGTGACACAACAACGGCAGTTACAGCCGCTTTCGCGGCATTCTACTGCGGCGCAAAGGTAGGCCATGTCGAAGCAGGCCTGCGCTCGTTTGACAAATATTCACCCTATCCCGAAGAGATGAACAGAGTGCTCATCAGCGACATTGCAGATCTTCATTTTGCGGCAACTCCCGACAATCGAAAAAATCTTTTGGCGGAAAATGTTAAAACGGGCATTACGGTTACGGGTAATACAGTCATAGATGCTCTCGACTACACGGTAAAAGGCGGTTATGTATATAAAAACAGCGAAATTTCCGATTGTCTTGCCGCTTGCACCGACAAGAAGATAATTCTTATGACGGCACACAGAAGAGAAAACATCGGTCAGCCTTTTGTCAACATATTTACGGCGGTTAAAAACATTGCTTCAAAGCACCCCGAAGTGCAATTTATATATCCCGTTCATCCCAATCCCAAGGTGCGTGACGTTGCGCACGAAATGCTTGGCGACGTGTCAAACGTGCTTCTCACTTCACCTGTCGACACAGATGATATGCACAATCTTATTAAGGCAAGTTATCTTGTTCTGACAGATTCGGGCGGTCTTCAGGAGGAGGCGCCCTCACTCGGCAGACCTGTTCTTGTTCTGCGCACCGAGACCGAGCGTCCCGAAGCAGTTGATGCGGGTACTGTCAAAATGACGGGTATCGAGCAAGCCGATATAGAAAATGACCTCGAAACACTGCTGACAAACAGTGATGTTTATAACAAAATGGCACACGCCGTCAATCCTTACGGCGACGGGAATGCAAGTAAACGTATTGCAGAGGCTATTCTCCACCACTTTGGCAAAGGTGAAGCACCCAAAGACTTCCGCTGAAACGGAGACCTTGTATGAAGGAGAAAATTAAACTCTTTTTTACAATTTTAATATTTGCAGTTATTTCCGTACTTCTCTTTATGTGGCTGCCCTCGGCAGGCACTATAGTGACGACTTCGCCCTCCACACCTATGGACTCGGAGGAATTTTCGGGCGATGCACTTGAACTCCAAGAAGACGACTACGAAACGCTTGAGATCGATAAGGAGTCACTTGATGCGATGCTCCAAAGTTACGAAAAGCCATCAAAACTCTCTATGGATATAACTTTTACGCTGTCTCCCTCATCTGGAAACAGTTCTACGACTTATATCACATATGATAAAAGCGGTTCAAAGGAAACGATACGCTATTATTCAGCAGGGAATAAACTGCTTACTGCCTACACCATCACTTCAAACGGTGTCAGTGTGAGTGATAATTCAACAGGCGAGAGTTACACTCTGCCCGCAAACAGCATTTTTACCTCCGACAGGCTGCTGGGGCTTCCCGATCTTGAATGGTTCTACAATGCATCAAACTCGAATGTATCGGAGATGCGTTTTGACACGCTCGGCGACACGAGGGTCATATATGTCGAGTACAGATATCCCCGTCTGTCACAGACAGAGAAATATTGGATATCTACGGAAAACGGCATTGTGCTCAGAGCCGAAACTGTGATGAACGGAAGAACTTATATGACAGTTTCCGTAACGGATATAAACTAAAAGCAGGACTAAAAGTCCTGCTTTTTTATGTGTTTTTCTATAATACTGGTGATAGGTCTGTATAATATCAGCATAAGAAGAAAATTTCCTGCTCCGTGGACAAGGTCCCACGGAATACCTGCTATCCACCATGCAAATGCACTTTTAAGACCTGCCTCCAATGTGTCCCCCAGAAAAATATATACTATGGAACACAGCGCGCCGAACATCAGTCCAAAGCATCCTGAGAAAAGGCTCCAAAAAAGAGGAGACTTCACCTTTTTAAACAGCCTTGCCGCAATCGCAACAAGCGGCCAGACATAAAGATACATTATCCACCACAGGTGAAACCCGAAAACTGCCCCCTCTATCAGTATAAACACAGGAATGACAAAATATATGCTTTTGCCGAAATACAGTGCAAATATTATCACCCAGAAGGTCGTAAGTTCAATGTTCTGCAACCCTATAAGTGTAAATTTGCAGACCTCTATTATTGCCACCATAAGACCGACTGTGACGATCTCACGGGCGGTCAGTTTTGCATTGAGTTTACTCATTTCTTATCCAATAGTGTAGACGATGCCGAATACATCGCCGTCTTCCACAGGCTGTTCGTCAATTCCGTAGTTGCAGTATTCACCGTTTACATAAAATGCCCAATATGCCCCGTTTGTATCGTAATCGGCAACTTCACCGTTTACTTCACTTACCATAATGCCGTACTGCCCCTCTGTGCCCGAGAAAGTCAGTCCTTCTGCCTCTTCCATCACTTCTCCTAAGTACTGTGCGTCCGTGTTTACGGTATATGTCGTGACAGTTTCGCTCTGTGATGTGACTTCTATAGTAACTGTTTTGCTTCCCTCTACAGGTTTCTCACGGAAATTCACATATACAAATGCCATTGCCGCCGCAAGTATAAGTACAATTACTATGCCTAGTATCTTTTTTGTTTTCATATTCTCTCCTTTAAATAAAAATAGCCTTTTACAGACAGTAAAAGGCCATAATAATAAACTTTGCCTATACCAATTACTCGTGGTCTGCATTTATTCACAGGCAGGTCTTCTGACTTGTGTTCTCCGTATTATTTCCCTTCTCGACAATTATGTCAATGGTATGAAATAACCCTCCCACTTACAGCGACGAGTTCGTGCAGGACTTACACCTGCTTCCCTTTTCACCGAATCGAGTATAAAACTCATTCGACACCTGTAAATTTACAATATGATATTTTTTATAAGCGCATATATCGCCGGTACGAATATCGACGGCAACATATTTGCAACATTAAGTTTTTTTATGTCAAGCGTTGTGAAACCGATGCACATAATGAGAACATTTCCCACAAGCGACATCTGCGATATTACTTCGGTCGGAATAAAACTTCCTGCAACTACTGCAAGTATTGTTATAACGCCCTGATATACCGCAACGGCAACCGCCGAAAATGCAACCCCGACACCAAGCGTTGTGGCAAGTATCATTGAGGTCACGCCGTCAAGAAGTGCCTTTATGTAGAGCATCTGCGGATTGCCTGCCATACCGTCCTCAATACTTCCAACTATTGCCATAGCACCGACGCAGAAAATAATGGATGCCGACACAAAGCCTTTGACGAATGTATCGCTGTCACCGTGTCCTGAAAATTTATTACCGAGCGCCTTGCCGAGTTTTTCAAATCCGACATCTATTTTGCAAAGTTCCCCTATCACCGTGCCTATTGCAAGAGATATTACCATAAGCAGCAGATCTGTCGTTTCAAGCCCGTTGTCTGTCACTTTTATACAGTTTGCAAGCGCGCCTGCAATGCCCATTATTATGACTGATATAAATATCGCATTCTGCAGATTGGTTTTCAGTTTTTCGGGCAGACCTTTGCGAAACAGTATGCCTATTATCGAGCCTTCCAAGATGGCGGCGGCATTAACTAATGTGCCTGTTCCGGGAATCACGCCTTAACGCCTCCCTTTTCAAGCAACTCCTGCTTTATATCCCACAGTTTCTGCGAGAGATCCACATAATAACTGTGTGGATTTTCAAATCTCAAAACTTCCTCCCACAGAGTGTCGACCTGCTCTGCACAATACTTTCTTATCTCCTCAATATCTGGAGACTGGTACACCTGCTTACCGCCGATAAATATGGGCACCTGAAGTTCTTTCGCAACAAAGTTTGTGACCTTTTTTTTCTTCCACTTGTAATCGGGATCAAATATCGTAAGCGGCTTTGTATCATCAATTGTCTCATCGTAAACACAGATAAGGTCTGCTATCGCTTTGCCACTATCCTTTTCAAAAAGTCTGTACGGCTTTTTGAAGTGTGGCGTGGATATCTTAGCCACATTTTCGCTTATTTTTATTTTGGGAATTATATTTCCCTCATTATCCTCAACTGCCGCAAGCTTGTACACACCGCCGAACACAGGCTCACTCTTGGATGTAATAAGCCTTTCACCGACACCGAAATTGTCAACACAAGCACCCTGTGAAATAAGGTCGCTGATTATATATTCATCAAGCGAGTTGGTTACAAATATACGGCAGTCCTCATATCCTGCGGCGTCAAGCATCTTTCTTGCACGTTTTGAAAGATATGTGATATCGCCACTGTCGATACGTATGCCAAGCGGACGCTTGCCCTGAGGTTTTAACACCTCGTCAAACACCCTGATTGCGGTCGGCACACCGCTTTCAAGCACATTGTATGTATCTACGAGAAGCAGGCAGTTATCCGGATATTCCTGCGCATACACTTTGAATGCCTCGTATTCACTGTCAAACATCTGCACCCACGAATGTGCCATCGTTCCGCTGCAGGGAACACCGAAAAGTTCATCCGTCAGAACACAAGCCGTACCTGTGCAGCCTGCGATATACGCCGCACGTGCGCCGAGCACCGCACCTGCGGGGCCCTGCGCCCTTCTTGAGCCAAACTCAGCAACAGGTCTTCCCTGCGCAGCACGCACTATCCTGTTTGCTTTTGTTGCAATAAGACTCTGATGATTTACTATGAGCAAAATGAAAGTTTCAAGCAGTTGTGCCTGTATCGCAGGTCCGCACACCGTTATAACAGGTTCACCCGGAAAAATGGGCGTTCCCTCAGGAATTGCATAAACGTCACATTCAAATTTAAAATTTTCAAGATATTTTAAAAATCTCTCGTCAAAACAGCCTTTTGAGCGGAGAAATTCGATATCTTCCTTTGAAAAATGAAGGTCATTAAGATACTCTATGACCTGCTCAAGACCTGCCATAATGGCAAATCCGCCGCCGTCGGGCACTTTGCGGAAAAACATATCAAAATATACTTTTCTGTCCCCTATTCCCCTGCGGAAATAGCCGTTGCCCATAGTGAGTTCATAGAAGTCACAAAGCATTGTATAGTTCTGTTTTTCTGATAAAAAGCTCATTTTTTACTCCTATACGTTAAATCTGAAGAGAACAACATCTCCGTCTTTGATTACATATTCCTTGCCCTCGCTTCGATAAAGCCCCTTTTCTCGTGCAGCGGCAATTGAACCACATTCGATAAGATCGTCATAAGACACTATCTCGGCACGGATAAACCCTCTTTCAAAATCGCTGTGTATCTTGCCTGCCGCCTGGGGTGCCTTAGTGCCCTCTTCAATAGTCCATGCACGGACTTCCTTTTCGCCGGCAGTTAAGTAACTTATAAGACCGAGCAGACGGTAGCAGGAGGCAACCATTCTGTCAAGACCGCTTTCTGTGAGATTAAGGTCGGCAAGGAAGAGTTCCTTATCCTCTTTGGAGAGTTCTGAAACCTCAGCCTCCATCTCGGCGCAGATGGGAAGAACCTCCGCATTCTCCTCTTTACCCCTTGCAATTACCTTCTGATAATGTGCATTTGAATCTATGCCTGATTTGAAATCATTTTCACTCATATTTGCCGCATAGATAACAGGCTTTAAAGTGAGCAGATTTGCGCCTTTTGCAATTTCAAACTCATCTTTTGTATAGTCGATACTTCTCGCAGGAAGACCGTTTTGCAAAACAGAAAGTATCTTTTCGCAGAGTTCACACTCTGCAAGATTTTTTTTGTCGCCACCCTTCATGGTCTTTTTAAGACGGTCGATTCTTCTCTCCATCATCTCCATATCCGAGAAGATGAGTTCGAGATTTATCGTTTCCATATCACGAAGCGGATCGATACTTCCGTCAACATGCGTGATATTTCCGTCCTCAAAACAGCGCACCACATGGACTATAGCGTCAACTTCACGAATATGGGACAGAAACTTGTTTCCGAGTCCCTCGCCCTTTGATGCACCCTTTACAAGACCTGCAATGTCGACAAATTCGATGACTGCAGGCGTCGTCTTTGCCGGGTTATACATTTCGGTAAGCCTGTCCAGACGTTTGTCGGGAACTGCAACCGTACCCACATTCGGCTCTATCGTACAGAAAGGATAGTTTGCCGACTGTGCCCCCGCATTTGTAATCGCATTAAAAAGAGTGCTTTTGCCGACATTGGGCAATCCCACGATACCGAGTTTCATAAAATTCCTCCAATGTTTAAATTTTGTTCACCAAATTGAAATAAAGATGTATAATAATGATAGTATACAGTTTTAGAAATAAATTATCAAGGAGTGGAAGACAAAAAATGGAAGATATGAAAATCCTTGTATGCGATGATGACAGAAATATCTGCGAACTTCTCCGTCTCTATCTGGTCAAAGAAGGTTTTACGGTTCTTACTGCGACAGACGGCAGTGAGGCACTTTCCATTTTCCGCAACAACAAGACGGATATGGTCCTGCTTGACATTATGATGCCTAAACTCGACGGCTGGCAGGTATGCAAAGAAATCAGAAAAACTTCGGACTGTCCTATCATTATGATAAGCGCAAAGGGCGAAGTTTTTGATAAAGTTCTCGGTCTTGAACTTGGTGCAGACGACTATATCACCAAGCCTTTTGATACAAAAGAGGTCGTGGCAAGAATAAAAGCCGTTCTCAGGCGCGCGCAAAACGGTGAGGGCGATGCTTCTGCCGTAAAAACCGTCAAATACGATAAACTCGAAGTAAATCTCACAAATTATGAACTTCGTGTCGACGGCAAAGTCGTGGACACGCCCCCCAAAGAACTTGAACTTCTCTATCATCTTGCGAGCAATCCCAACAGAGTGTATACCAGAAATCAACTTCTTGACGAAGTGTGGGGTTTTGAATACTTCGGCGATTCGAGAACGGTCGATGTCCATGTAAAGCGTCTGCGCGAAAAACTCGAGGGCGTTTCGGACAAGTGGGAACTTGCAACTGTCTGGAGCAAGGGTTACAAATTTTGGGCTTCAGATGAATAACAGGGGTTTCATATATGTTTAAAAGACTTCATACCAGATACCTCGGTGTCCTGCTGATAGTTCTGGCTCTGTGTTATATCACTTTTTCTGCGCTCTTTATATTTACACTCAACCGCACGGTAAACAGCAGAATGAAAAGCACGCTTGAACAGACCAATGCCTATGCCCTTTCTGTAGTTGAAACGATTGAAACATCCTCGTATCCTGCCGAATATCTTGCTATGTATCAGCGACAGATGTTCCTCAGTATCAGTGTGCTTACGGAATACACCAACACCGATGTCACAATCTGTGATAAGATGGGTAATATAATATTTACCACTACAGAAAGACTCGACGGTGTCATAAATATCCCCGAACTTCAGCGTGCAAATAAGAAACAAGGGCTTGCACAGTCCGATTTCGGCAAAACATTCCGTGAAAAGCAGTTTGTATATATGCAAATGCTTGAAATGAACGGTGCTCCGGTATGCTACTCTATTGCAACCACATCGGCAGGAGAGTATAATCAGACACTGAAAGGGTTTACCACAAGTTTCTGGGCTATAGCAATATTTGTTTTTGCTGTTTCAGTCCTTCTTTTTGCAGTGACAACTCACCGTCAGCTTGATCCCATACGGCAGATGACACAGGCTGCAAAAAAATACGCCAAAGGTCAGTTTGACGTACGAATCGAAAACAGCCCTATCGAAGATATAAATGAACTCGGTCATGCTTTTAACAACATGGCGGAAAGTCTTGAACACCTTGAAGATGCGCGAAACACCTTTGTGCAGAACGTGTCACACGATCTGCGCACGCCAATGACTACGATAACGGGGTTTGTTGACGGTATACTTGACGGCACTATTCCCAAAGAAGAAGAGGAATATTATCTGGGACTCGTCTCGCAGGAGACAAAGAGACTGTCAAGACTTGTTTCCACACTGCTTGATATTTCGGAACTTAAATCGGGTGTAAACAAACAGATATCAGAATTTGACATTGCCGAGGTCATAAGGCGTATACTCTTCTCGTTTGAGCAGAAAATAAACAGTAAGAAACTTGCCCTCGACTTTGATTTTGATATGGATGCGCTTAATGTCAAGGGTGATAAAGACGGAATTTACAGAGTAATATATAATCTTATCGACAACGCCATCAAATACTCTTTTGATGAAGGCACTCTCAAAGTAAACACATCCGTCAACCAGACGCACGCAATAATCACGGTCTATAATACGGGTATGGGCATGAAAGAAGACGATATACCTTTCATATTTGACCGATTTTATAAAACAGACAAGTCGAGAGGCAGAGATAAGAGCAGTCTCGGACTCGGTCTATATATAACAAAAACAATAGTGGAAAACAGCGGCGGCAACATTATGGTGCGCAGCAAATACGGCGAATTCTGTGAATTCTCGTTTACCGTTCCGCTTAAGCATATCTGATAGGAGGATATAATTATGTTTGAAAATGAAAACTTACAAAACGAAACACCGCAGGAAACGGTTACGCCAACTGCGGCTGAACCAATAGAAGAGCCTATACAGGCAACGCCCGTCACAGATGAGCCGCCTGTATCAGAACAATCTGAGACAGAACCCCCCAAAAAGAAAAAGGGCAATAAGGGCGTATGGGTATTTTTAGGAATACTTGTCACTGCAATAATCGCAAGCGGTCTTATAATTGCCGTAAGTCTGCGAAATCCCATTACGGAGATGCCTAACTATGTCGAAAAAAATCCTCAGGGCACAACCGAAATAACACAGAACTCTACTCCCGGTGTGGAATACACGGTTGATGAGGACGGTATTCTCTCGGTTCCCGAAATTGTCACCAAGGTCAAGCCCTCTGTTGTCGGCATCGTTACCGAGAGCGGCTTTGGCAGCGGCTTCTTTATAAGCGACGACGGATATATCCTCACAAATGCGCACGTTGTATCCAATGCCCAGACTCTAACTGTATACGACAGCAATGAAAAAACATATAATGCAACTATCGTCGGCAGCGACAATCAGACAGACATTGCCGTCATAAAAATTGAAGGTACAGGCTTCCCTGCCGTTGAGATAGGCGATTCGGATGTGCTTCAGTTAGGTGAGACCGTAGTTGCAATAGGAAATCCCAGAAGTATGGAACTCTATGCCACCGTTACAAGCGGTATCGTTTCAGGTCTTGACAGAACTATCTCGGTTGAGGGCGTTGATTTTAAACTCATACAGACGGATGCCTCTATCAACAGCGGTAACTCGGGCGGCGCGCTCATCAATCACTTCGGACAGGTCATTGGTATCACCAACGCCAAATTTGCAAACAGCGAAGGCCTTGGCTTTGCCATACCTGCAAATACTGCCATCCCGATAGTAAATGAACTTATCACAAACGGCAGAGTTACAGGCAGACCCGTTATCGGCATAACAGGTCAGGACCTCAGTTCGTATTACGGTATGACCGGCGTATATGTCACAGATGTCCGTGTGGACAGTGATGCATATCAGAAAGGTCTCCAGCCGGGCGATATCATCACTGCGATCAACGGCGAGGCGATCTCTTCAGTTAATGCACTTTCTGCAAAGATAGGTGCTATGAATGCAGGTGACACAGTCACCCTCTTCGTCTACCGAAACGGAAGATATTTTACACTTGATGTAAAACTCATGGCTAATGATTGATAATAAAACGGACAGGAAATCCTGTCCGTTTTATATTTACTTTATCTATTAATAATGTTAAAATACTCTTATAGTTGTTATAAATGGATTTATGATACAAGAAAAACAGGTTTGGAACTCAGTAACTAATAAAATAAAGTATGTTGAGGAACAAGAATGAGAAAGTTTGAAAAAAAGGTATGGTTATCTACTCCTACGATGCATGGGGATGAGATGAAATATGTACTACAGGCTTATGAAACCAATTGGATGAGTACAGTAGGTGAAAACATCAACGAAATCGAAAGAATTGCATGCGAGAAAATCGGATGCAAATATGCCGTTGCTCTTACCTGCGGAACAGCCGCACTTCATCTCGCTGTAAAACTTGCAGGTGTAAAGCAAGGCGACAATGTGTTCTGCACCGACATGACGTTTGATGCAACCGTAAATCCGGTACTTTATGAAAAGGCAAATCCAATTTTTATTGATACAGAATACGACACATGGAATATGGATCCTATTGCATTAGAAAAAGCATTTGAACTGTATCCTGACACAAAAGTGATCGTTGTTGCTAACCTTTACGGTACACCGGCAAAGTATGATGAAATCTGTGCAATAGCAGAAAAGCACGGTGCAATCATCATTGAAGATGCAGCAGAATCTCTGGGTGCAACCTACAAAGGAAGGCAGACCGGAACTTTCGGTGCATACAATGTTATCTCTTTTAACGGCAACAAAATTATCACCGGTTCATCCGGCGGTATGCTTTTAACCGATGACTTGGGTGCTGCCAACAAGGCACGGAAATGGTCAACGCAAAGCCGCGAAGATGCTCCCTGGTATCAGCACGAAGAAGTGGGATATAACTATCGCATAAGCAATGTGATTGCGGGCGTTGTCCGTGGTCAAATGCCGTATCTGGAAGAACATATTGCACAAAAAAAGGCAATCTACGAAAGATACAAAGAAGGCTTTAAGGACTTGCCTGTCACAATGAATCCCTATGACCCCGAAATAATGGAACCGAACTTTTGGCTTTCGTGTCTGCTGATCAACAAAGAAGCTATGTGTAAGCAGGTGAGAAGTGACAACGAAGCATGTTATATTTCTGAACCCGGTAAAAGCTGTCCGACAGAAATTCTTGAAACGCTTGCAAAGTATAATGCAGAGGGCAGACCTATTTGGAAGCCGATGCATATGCAACCTATGTATCGGATGCACCCGTTTATCACGAGAGAAGGCAACGGACGCGGCAGAACGAATGCATATATCGCAGGTAACAGTCTGGACATCGGTTTGGATATTTTTACAAGAGGTTTATGCCTGCCAAGTGATAACAAAATGACTGCCCATGAGCAGGAACAAATTATTGAGATAATCAAAAACTGTTTTAATTAAAACGGAACGGGGATTACATAATGTACGCTGTAGTTTTTAAAGACATCGAAAACGCAGCGTACAACACAATATATAAACATGTAATTAATAATTTTGTGTTGAGGAGGTCCCATGAATATATTATTTTTAACATTAACCGATTTTAGTAGTTTTAAAGAGCGCAATATATACTGTGATCTTTTGCGCGAATTTATAAAAAACGGTCATGAGGTGTATTGTATTTCTCCTGCAGAAAAACGAACAGGTATATCAACACATTTTGAAGAAAACGGTCATTTACTAAAACTTAAAATTGGCAATACGCAGAAAACCAATATTGTCGAAAAAGGCATTTCTACGCTGATGATAGAACCACAGTTCATATCAGCCATCAAGAAATATTTTGCGCATGTAAAATTTGATCTTGTTCTGTATTCGACACCTCCAATCACCCTTGCTAATGCTGTAAAATTCATAAAGGATCGTGATGAAGCAAAAACATATTTGATGCTTAAAGATATCTTTCCGCAAAATGCCGTTGACCTTGGTATGATGTCTAAAACCGGATTAAAAGGTCTAATATACAAATACTTCCGAAAAAAAGAGAAAAAACTCTACGCACTTTCTGACAATATTGGTTGTATGTCACAAGCAAATGTGGATTATATTTTGGCTCATAACCCCGAGGTTGCTGCGGACAAGGTCGAAATTTGTCCGAACGGTATTGAGGTTCAGGATATGCGCTTAACTGAACAGGGACGGGTGCAAATACGTAATAAATACGGTATCCCGCAAAATAAAAAAGTTTTTGTTTACGGCGGAAATCTGGGTAAACCTCAAGGAATTCCATTCATTATTGACTGCTTAAAATCACAAAACACTAACAACGATGCATTTTTTCTTATTGTTGGTGACGGAACCGAGTATTCCAAACTGGAAACATATATAGATAAAAACAAGCCGGGCAATGTAAAACTGATGAAAAGCCTTCCGAAGGATGATTATGATCGTATGATCTCATCCTGTGATGTGGGTATGATTTTCTTGGATCATCGTTTTACAATCCCGAATTTTCCATCAAGGCTTCTTTCATACATGCAGGCAGGTTTACCTGTTATTGCCTGTACCGACCCTAATACTGATATCGGAGAAGTTATAGTAAATGGTGGTTTTGGCAAGTGGTGCCAAAGTAATGATGTATCGGCTTTTTCCAATAATATTGATTATTTCATAAAAAATGACACTCATATTATGAGAGAAAAATCCCTTTTTACATTAAAGACTCTCTATTCTGTCAAGTCAGTTCAGAACATAATAATGAAAAAACATTCTAAAAACTAAAGCAAAAGGAGAATTTACGATGTCTCACTTTACAAACAAAACTCTACTTATCACAGGCGGGACAGGCTCATTCGGAAATGCTGTTTTAAGCCGTTTTTTACGCACAGATATTGCAGAGATCAGAGTGTTTTCCCGAGATGAAAAAAAACAGGATGACATGCGGCATGAATTCCAAACAAAGATGCCGGATGTTGCGGAAAAAATTAAATTTTACATTGGCGATGTTCGAGATCTGGCATCACTGAAAAATGCCATGCATGGTGTTGACTATATATTCCATGCAGCCGCATTGAAACAAGTCCCTTCCTGCGAATTTTACCCGATTGAAGCAGTCAAGACCAATGTGCTCGGCACAGAAAATGTACTTACTGCTGCTATTGAAGCCGGTGTTAAAAATGTGGTTTGCCTGTCTACAGATAAAGCTGCTTATCCTGTCAATGCTATGGGAACGTCAAAAGCAATGATGGAAAAAGTCATTGTAGCAAAATCCCGTACAACAACTGCCACCAAAATTTGTTGTACCCGCTACGGTAACGTTATGTGCTCACGCGGTTCGGTTATTCCATTGTGGATCGAACAGATCCGAAACAACACGCCCCTTACAATAACAGACGGCAGTATGACCCGTTTTATTATGTCTCTTGATGAAGCAGTTGACCTTGTTTTATTTGCATTTGAGCATGGTGAATCCGGAGATATTCTCGTTCAAAAGGCTCCCGCTTGTACCATTCAGACACAGGCAGAAGCAATCTGCGAATTGTTTGGCGGAGATAAATCTAATATAAAGGTGATTGGTATTCGTCACGGTGAGAAAATGTATGAAACGCTTCTTACAAACGAGGAATGTGCTCATGCTGTTGACATGGGTGATTTTTACCGTGTTCCATGCGACAAGAGAGGTTTGAACTATGATAAGTATTTCAGCAAGGGCGATACTGAGCGTAACACGCTTACAGAATTTAATTCCAACAACACACAACTCCTGACGGTAGAAGAAACAAAGGCTAAAATTGCATCTCTTGCCTACATTCAGGACGAACTTGCTAAAGGTATAGGAAAATGATGAACATACTTGTAACCGGAGCCAAGGGCTTTGTTGGAAAGAACCTCTGTGTCACTCTTAAAAATATCCGTGACGGAAAGGACAGAACCCGTCCCGACCTTGTGATTGGCGAAATCTTTGAATATGACATTGACACCGACCCTGCGTTGCTTGATGAATACTGCGCAAAAACAGATTTCGTATTTAATTTAGCAGGGGTTAACCGTCCGAAGACTTCGGACGAATTCATGCAGGGTAATTTCCGATTTGCATTTACACTTCTTAATACACTAAAAAAACACCATAATAACTGTCCTGTCATGATCTCGTCCTCAATTCAAGCAACCTGCATAGGCCGTTATGATAACGATTACGGAAGAAGCAAAAAAGCGGGAGAAGAACTTGTTTTTGCTTATGCCGAAGAGACAGGGGCAAAAGTTCTGGTATACCGTTTTCCCAACCTTTTTGGTAAATGGTGCCTGCCTAATTATAATTCCGCAGTTGCAACGTTCTGTCATAATATTGCAAACGACCTCCCCATTACCGTTAACGATAGAAATGTGCAACTCGAACTTCTTTACATTGATGACCTTGTGACAGAAATGCTTGACGCATTGGAAGAAAAGGAGCATCACTGCACATTTGATGGCATCAATACTGTTTTGTGTGACAATGGAAAATACTGTGCCGCACCGATTACCCACAAGGTAACGCTTGGCGAAATTGCGGACTTGCTGGATAAGTTTAAAGCGCAGGCGAGCACACTTGTCATCCCTGAAATTCCCGACAACTCCTTTGCGAAAAAACTGTACAGCACCTACCTTTCCTATCTTCCGAAAGAAAAAATTTCTTTCCCTTTGAAAATGAACGAAGATTCAAGAGGCAGTTTTACGGAACTTCTGAAAACCGAGAAATGCGGACAGTTTTCGGTAAATATTTCAAAACCGGGTATTACCAAGGGACAGCATTGGCATCACACCAAATGGGAATTCTTTATTGTAGTAAGCGGTCACGGGTTGATACAGGAGCGCAAAATCGGTACAGATCAAGTCCTGAATTTTGAAGTCAGCGGTGACAAAATTGAAGCCGTGCATATGCTCCCGGGATATACACACAATATCATTAATCTCTCGGAAACCGAGAATCTGATTACTCTTATGTGGGCAAATGAACAGTTTGACCCAAAACACCCTGATACTTTTGGAGAGGCGGTGGAATAATATGGGTATTAAATTAGATTATTCCAATATAAATTTTAAAGACAACGGTAAATTAAAACTGCTGATTATTGTAGGTACAAGGCCGGAAATCATTCGTCTTGCCGCAGTCATCAACAAATGCCGTAAATATTTTGACACAATCCTTGCTCATACAGGTCAGAACTACGATTACAACCTCAACGGAGTTTTTTTTAAGGATCTGAAAATTTCCGATCCAGAGGTGTATATGGATGCAGTAGGCGATGATCTCGGTGCAACAATTGGTAATATTATTAACTGTTCCTATAAGTTGATGTGCCAAATTAAGCCGGATGCACTTCTTATTCTTGGCGACACCAACTCTTGCCTCTCCGCAATTGCCGCAAAGAGACTTCATATCCCAATTTTTCATATGGAAGCCGGCAACAGATGCAAAGACGAGTGCTTGCCGGAAGAAACTAACCGTCGTATTGTGGACATTATTTCCGATGTAAACCTTGCCTACAGCGAACGTGCCCGTCACTATTTGCACGAATGCGGACTTCCCAAGGAGCGTACCTATGTGACAGGTTCTCCTATGGCAGAGGTACTACATCAAAATCTTGCCGATATTCAAGCAAGCAATGTGCTTCAACGTCTCGGACTTGAACCGAAAAAATATATTTTACTTTCTGCACATAGGGAAGAAAACATTGATACGGAAAAGAACTTTCTCAGCCTTTTTACAGCAATTAATAAACTTGCAGAGAAGTATGATATGCCTATCCTCTATTCCTGCCATCCAAGAAGCCGCAATAGACTGGAAAAGAGTGGTTTTGTTCTCGACAAGAGAGTCATCCAAAATGAACCTCTTGGATTTCACGACTACAACAAGTTGCAGATGAACGCATACGCTGTTGTTTCTGACAGTGGTACTCTGCCCGAAGAATCAAGTTTCTTCACAAGTATTGGTCATCCTTTCCCTGCGGTCTGCATCAGAACTTCAACGGAACGTCCCGAAGCGCTTGACAAGGCTTGTTTTATCCTTGCGGGAATTGACGAGAAAAGTTTACTTCAAGCAGTAACCACTGCGGTTGATATGAACAATAACGCCGATCACGGCATTCCCGTACCAAACTATGTTGAGGAGAATGTTTCCACAAAAGTTGTAAAAATTGTTCAATCTTATACCGGTGTAGTCAACAAGATGGTTTGGCGAAAACAATAAATTATATAAGGAATACCTAATTAAGAAGTGATAAAATGATAATACTTGGAAAAACTAAAGACTATAAAATAATCGACAAAATAAAAACAGACGAGGGACTTGCAAGTCTTATTTCCCTTGCCGAAAAACATTCGCTTTGCGGTAATCTGTGGCACTGCTATGTTGCATACCTTATTATGACCGACGAGAATCCCTTTTCTGTGGGTTGTGAAAGACGGCAGGTTCCCGATAATGCTCTCACAAAAACAGTCAGAGCGGATTTTGAGGAACTTTATACCCTTTTCAACCGTTCTATGCTTGATGAGATTTTCGATAATTATGTCCCGATGAAAAAACCTGATGAAGATATGCTGTGCATAGGTGAACTTGCATCACAGTTTGCACGCAAACTCGAAAAGGCGGCAGATGCAGACGAATTTTTCGAAATATGCACCGATTTTTATAAATCATACGGTGTGGGTGATCTCGGTTTATATCGTGCATTTGTGTTAAATGAAAAGGGAGACCTTGTCCCCGTAACACATTTCCGCCGTGTCGCTCTTTCAGATCTTTGGGGATACGAAGTTCAAAAAGGTCAGCTTCTGGACAACACAAAGGCTTTTGTCGGGGGCAGCGATGCCAATAACGTTCTTCTCTATGGTGACAGCGGTACAGGTAAATCCACTTGCATAAAAGCCATCCTCAACGAATTTTATGAGGACGGTCTGCGTATGATTCAAGTACAGAAGAGCGAATTTAAATATCTCGGCGATATAATTGATAAGATCAAACTTCGCAACTATTCATTTGTTCTCTATATGGACGATCTGTCCTTTGAGGATTTTGAAATCGAATATAAATATTTAAAGGCGATAATAGAGGGCGGTCTTGAAGAAAAGCCGAGAAATCTTGTGATATATGCCACTTCAAACAGACGCCACCTTATCAGGGAGACCTGGAAAGAACGCGGTGATGACGATGTTCACAGAAACGAGTCTATGCAGGAAAAGATATCTCTTTCCGACAGATTCGGCCTACAGATATACTTTATGAAACCCATGCAGCAGCAGTATTTCGAAATGGTGGAATACCTTGCTAAAAAAGAGGGGCTTGATATAAGCAGAGATGCGCTTGAAGCGGCTGCAAGAGAATGGGGTATTGCCCACAGCGGCCTCTCAGGCAGGGCTGCCGAACAACTTATCAAACATCTTTCTCAGAAATAAGGAGTATTAAATATGAACAGAAAAGAAAAAGCAGCACTTCTTCACGAAAAAGGCGCTAACTGCGCGCAGGCAGTTGCATGCGCATACTGCGACAAGGTGGGCGTAGCCGAAGATGTCGCATTTGCATCTATGGAAGGTTTCGGTTTCGGAATGGGTAATGCGCTCGCAACCTGCGGTGCGCTTTCGGGTGCAATTTACATAGCATCACTTTCAAACAGTTGCAAAAATCCCGACAATCCCACTACAAAGGCGTCAACTTACGCCATTGCAGGAAGTCTTACTGACAAATTTTTGAAAAAATGCGGTACACTTGTCTGCGGTGAAATAAAACAGAATGGTCTTGTATCCTGTGCTGAATGCATAAATACAGGCTGTGACTTTCTGGCTGAACTTTTAGGAGAATAATTATGATGGATACAACGGCTTTTTACAAACTTTCCTACGGTCTTTTCGTGCTGTCAGCAAAGGACGGTGATAAGGACAATGCCTGCATTGTAAACACCGTCATTCAGATAAGTGACAATCCCAAAACGATTGCCGTTGCAATAAATAAAGGCAACTACACCCACGATATGATAAAAAAGACAGGCATTTTCAACGCATCCGTAATTGATGAAAGTGCACCGTTTGCCGTTTTTGAAAAATACGGTTTTGTAAGCGGCAGAGATAAGGACAAATTCACCGAAGAAGATTTGAAAAACCGCACACAAAACGGTCTTGTATATGTAAAAGATAACGTATGTGCCGTTTTCTCGGCAAAGGTAATTGCCGAGCAGGATTGTTTTACACATACGCTTTTCATTGCAGAAGTTACGGAAAGTACAGTAATTTCCGACACGGCACCCATGACGTACGCATACTATTTTGCAAACGTCAAACCGAAACCGCAGGCTCAAAAGAAAAAAGGCTGGGTATGCAAAATCTGCGGTTACGTATATGAAGGCGAAACGCTTCCCGCCGATTTTATCTGCCCACTCTGCAAACACCCCGCAGAAGATTTTGAACCGTTATCATAATTAAAACCCGACAGTAAAACTGTCGGGTTTTTTCATCTTCTTGTTGTTCTTCTGCGGGGTTGCGGGGCAGGTTGCGAAGGCGTCTGCGGACGAGTGCCTGCCTGCTCATCACGGTAAAATGTCACAAACTTTACCGAATAAAAATCACACGACTCATATGTGTCCTCAAGCGGATGGTACAGCACAAAAAAGCTTGAGCCTATTTCGTGCAGAATACCCTCTTTAGTCGTCATATTCTGTGTGCCTATTAAAAATTCACACACAACGTAACTGTCAATATTATCGGCAAGCATTTCCTGAAGTGTTCTGTCCACATCTATCGGACGCTGTGCCTGACTTCCGTTAAAAAACGTCATGGGTATATAGGTTTCCGTTTCGGGTCTTTCCGTGTTATACATGGGGTAACTCTGTGTATCGTCCATAATATTCTCCTATCAAGCAGTAATTTCATGTCAATGCATAATCATCTGTAGGGTCATAGAAACAGTGCTCACCTATTCTGTCGGCGAATGTACCCGAATTATTGGGGAACGTAGGTCTGCACTCGGCAGAATAAGGATTGAAAAACCAAAGCGACTCGCCGACAGTGTTAAGTCTGTTTCCTGCGATTGCCCAATCGGCAATATCATAATGTATCTGTTCGGGCCGCATATTATAAATGTTCTGAGGAGTGTATACACCATTTTCATATTCGGAAGCGCAGTCATACTGTCCCGGCTGAAATATGATGTTTCTGATGCTTCCGCCCTTTGAAACTCGGCTGTATTCACCCTCTGTGGCACGGACACGGTTCATAATCGTGCCTGCCACCGCTTTCATACCTAAATCACCCTCCCCTCCTGCTTCACACTGAATAAGACGGGCGAGTAGTTCTCTCTCATCATACATTGTTATACTTATTCTTTAAAAATGTCACGTTCTCCGCAGTATCCTGCTGATAAGGAATCTCAAGTGTATCAAGTATACCTTTTGCAACGGCACTGCCAATCTGGTATATGTTGCTGATTATAAACTGTGCATCTGCCGGATTGTCGTGAAATGCGACTTCTACAAGTGCGGCAGGCGCTCTTGTATACCTCATCTCATAGAGTCCCTGTCCGCCGAAAAGCGGCGCCGATTCCTTTACGCCAAGTCCTTCGGCAGGTGATATCATTTCAAGTTCCTCATAGAGATTGTCTGCAAGATCCTCTCCCGTACCGCCGAAACGGTGTGTATAGACCTCCGCCCCCCTTGAGAGCCCGTCACTCGCATTTGAGTGAAGCGCCACATGAAGTCTGGGATTTACCGAATTGCTTTGTTCGACCGCCTCACGAAGTGACATCGAGGGCGAATTTCTTTCGACAGATACGCCGTGTCTTTCAAGTTCATACTGAACGACATCCGCCACCTGATTCATTCTGTTTTCCTCGGTACCGTAATTGCCGTACCCGATATTAAATTCCTGTGTTGACGGCGAAAGATAAACGTCTACCATATGTACCTCCGATATTCAATATATTAAATATTATTGCAGTAGGAAATAAATTATGATAAAATGTCTATATACTATGGCTATATGCTTTGGAGGGTATTTTTAATGTATAATGATTTTTCATTGGGGCGTCTGATCCGCATAGTGTGGCGTCATCTTTCTGCAATTCTCATAATTGCCTTTATAGGCGGTTGTGCAGGTTTTGCGTACCGCACATTTTTTGTGGAAGACAGGTATTCTTCATCAGTTAAACTGTATGTTGACACATCTGCTTCAACCATGAATGAATCACAGCAACATACATATGCTACCAATGCAGTAGACTCTTATATTGCAATGTTTAATTCAACCCGTTTTTATACATTGGTTTCTGAAGCGACAGACCCTGCAAACGGAGGTTTCGATGTCATGGGCACGGTCACAGATGAAGACGGCAACGAAACTTCGATTGTCATTGACCGTATTGCACCTGCACAGCGCAGATATTCCCCCAATATAATATCCTCTCTGGCATCTTACGCAACTGTAAATGAGACAGAAGTCTTTAGCATCGCTATAACCTCCATTCATGAGGAGGATGCAAAACTGCTTGCAGAAGCATGTGCGAAACTTGCAAACAGTTATATCAGTGATATCAAGAGCAATGCGAGTGTTTCCATAGTTGACTCAGCGTCAGAACCGGTCCTCGCAAACGCAAACCGTGCGTTGCTTTCCGTTGTATTTGCATTTCTTGCTGCTGTTATTGCAATAACTATATTTGTTGTAATCGATCTTTCAGACGTCTCTATCAAGACAGAAGAGGATCTTTCATCTTCCTACAACTATCCTGTGCTTGGTACAATACCCAACTTTAACATAGAAAATCAGAGTAAGAAGAAGCGTTACGGATACAAGTATAAGTACGGCTACGGTTACGGAAGAGGTTATTCATCTTATAAATATTACGGTTACGGAAATCACTACGCAGCACCGTATACCAAAGAAACTGCAGAGGAGGGTAAGAAATAATGAAGATCAAAAAGAAATCGGCTGCACCTAAACTTCAGAGAGAAGATACCCTGCTTGGCAACAAAATGTCCTTTGATACGATAGAGTCATACAAGGCTCTGCGTACCAACCTCGGCTTTGCACTTCACAAGTCTGAGGGTTGTAAAAAACTAACTGTTACAAGTTCATTTGCGGGCGAAGGCAAGAGTACGACAGCAGTAAATACTGCTATCGGTTTTGCACAGACGGGTGCAAAGGTCATAATTATCGACTGTGACCTGCGTAAACCCCACACACATACATTCTTTAAATTAAAGAATAAGATAGGGCTTTCAAACTATATTGAGGGCACTGCCCATGAAGCAGACATTTTACTCGAAACGACAGAGCCTAATCTCAGCCTTATAACTGCAGGTTCAATACCCCCTAACCCGTCCGAACTCCTGTCCTCTGACAAATTTACTCAACTTGTTGACAATATTGCATCAAAATACGATTATATCGTATTTGATACGCCCCCCGTAAATGTCGTTTCCGACTCGCTGTCGGTCGCACCTCACAGTGACGGCGTTGTCATAGTTGTAAGGCAGAATATCACGACACATCCCGAACTCAGTGCCGCTATTGATGCATTTGAATTTGCAGGTGTCAAGATACTCGGTTTCATCTTCAACAGCGTTGACAACACCTCTGCTTCTGTATACCATTCACGCTACTACAAGCGTTACGGCTACAAGAGAGGCAGCAAATACGGTTACTATTACCGCAGATCATACGGCTACAATAAAGATCACAAAGAAAAGGAATCCTCATCAAAATAAATTGACGGAGGCATAAAATGATAGATCTACATTGTCACATTTTGCCAGGTATTGATGACGGGGCGACGGATGTTGCCCAAAGTAAAAAAATGCTTACCCTGCTTAAAGAGCAGGGTGTTACAAGTGCGGTCCTCACGCCTCACTTTTACCCCGAAGCCATTTCGATAGATGACTTTCTCAGCACACGCAACGAGGCATATTACAAGATAAAAGATAACTCTCCCCTTCTGCTTAAACTCGGTGTGGAGGTTGCTTACTCAAGACATCTTGCAAATCTTGGCGACATAGAAAAACTCTGTATTGAAGGTACGCAGTACTTATTGCTTGAACTTCCCTTCTCATCTAATTGGCCGGCTTTTATGATAGACGATATACAGAGAATGGCGGCAAATTTCGGTGTTACATTTATCATTGCACACATAGAACTCTACCCTGCCGCACACAAAAATTTTGACTTCATAAAAAAACTTCGTGACATCGGCTGCCTCTTCCAGATAGATACGCAGTCGCTATCAAAAGTGACCTTGTCGGACAAGTTGTTTTTAAAAAAACTTTACCGTCACGATTGTCTGCACTTTTTAGCGAGCGACTGTCACAACACTACCGACAGGAAGCCCGACCTTGCTGAAGGTTATATAAAACTCCAAAAACTTCTCGGCGAAGAAGCGGCAGATGAGATAAAAAACAATTCGAATATTGTTTTTGCTTGATAAAAGAGGACCCACATGCTTGAAATCGTAAAAGACATTGTAAAAGAAGCCGGACATCATATGTTGTCCGGCTATAACACTTGTATAGAGAAAGGCTCTGCATCAAATCTTGTCACTGACAAGGACATATTTTTGCAAAACTTTCTCTGCAACAAACTCGCTGACGTATTTGACGACATAGGCTTTATAGGTGAGGAGAGTTCTCCCTCCGACAATCCTCTTGAAAAGGAATATACCGCCATCATCGATCCCATTGACGGCACATCAAACTTTGTCCGCGGTATAAATTTAAGTGTAATATCGGTTGGTCTGCTCAAAAAGGGTAAACCTTATATCGGTGTAGTCTACGCCCCGTTTACCGCCGAGATGTTTTATGCCCAGGTCGGCAAGGGCGCATATTTAAACGGCAGAAAAATCTCGGTTTCGGACAGGGATATAGCCTCGTCACTCCTCTTTACAGGTTGGGCAATCTACAAAAAAGAGGCTTCTGTTCCCTGTTTTGATCTCTGCCGCGATGCATACCTTGAGATTGACGATATAAGGCGACTGGGCTCCTGTGCGCTTGAACTTTGTTATATAGCGGCTGGCAGGGGGGAACTATATTTTGAAATAAGGGTATGTTCTTGGGATTTTGCAGGTGCAGCCATTATTCTGACCGAAGCAGGCGGCTATATTGCACAGCTCGACTGTGAGAAGGTCGATTACACAGCTCCGCATCCCTTGATTGCGGCAAATACCAAAGAGGGTTTTGAATATATAAAAGAAAAAACACAAAAACATATTCTGGGGTGGTTAAAGAATGGAAAAATTTGAAAACGAAAAATTGGACGGTATCTACGAAGAAAAATGTGATCTGCGTCTTGAAAATCTATACAATCAGTGCTATGCAGAACTTGCTCTCCAGCAATCAAAACGTGACCAGATAATCGCAGTCTACATCACTATAGTCAGTTTGCTGCTCCCGACAATTTATGATTTGAATCTGACGACGGCAGCCGCAGCAGGCGTATATCTGCTTATCTATGTTATCGGCGCTATGCTCTGCGGTGTCATTCGCCGCTACCGCATTTACAAGGAAGTTTACTGGCTGACCTGCCGTGTGATCTCTACCCTTATGCGCGTCAAGCCCGAATGCATCACAAAGCATGTAGTTCAGAAACTTTTTGCCGAATCAATGCGAAAAAACTTCGCTTCTGTTGTTATAGTAAAAGAGGGTAAGGTATCAAGGCTTGCAACGACAAAACGCCACTCTTTCAGCGCAGAAACGCTTCTTTACAAACTTCTTGCTCTCACTTCAAGCGTTCTGCTCGGACTTTCTATATGGCTTTTCGCCTCCCTTATCGTGCCGACGCCGATACACGCAATACTTGCAATAATCGTCGGCGCCGTTGCATATCTTCGTCTTGAGCAGGCTTACATCACTGACCTTTGCAAGGTCTACGCCTACTGTCTTGATGAAGAGAAATCTTCTTTTAACAGCGCTTATCAGAAAGCCTGGTTTTTACACAGTTTTAATGAATAATAAAGATATTCTCTAAAAAAACATAAAGAACCTCTGTTATCTTGACGGATAACAGAGGTTCTTTATTATTCTTCCGTTTTCTCTTTTGCTGTTTCCGGCTCGGACATTAGATCTCTGCCTTCTACTATTGCTACAAATTGTTTTGCATCAAGTTTTTCGTATTTGAGAAGAGCCTGCGCAACTGCTTCAAGTTCATCCCTGTGCTCAGTGAGTAATTGCTTGGCCTTTGCATAAGATTCGTCGATTATTCTTCGGGTTTCGGTATCAATAAGCGAGGCTGTGGCATCACTCATATTCTTCATATCGTTATAATCTCTGCCGAGGAAGACCTCTTCATGTTGACTGCCAAGTGCGATTGGACCAAGCTCATCGCTCATACCGTACTTTGTAACCATATTTTTTGCAATATTGGTCGCACGCTGAATGTCATTGGATGCGCCTGTTGATATATCTCCGAGAACTATCTCTTCCGCAGCCCTGCCGCCTAAAAGTGCGATGATATCTTCTGTCATCTCTGTCTTGGTAGCATACCATTTCTCCTCTTCAGGAATCGAAAGCGTATATCCCCCTGCTCCGCCTCTTGGAATAATGCTTATCTCATGAACGGGATCCTGTGTCACAAGATGGTGTCCTAGTATCGCATGTCCGCCCTCGTGGTATGCGGTGAGTCTGTTTTCTTTTTCTGTTATTTTGCGCTTTTTCTTTTCGGGACCAACCATTACTTTAACTACGGAGTCCTCTATGTCCTTCATAGTTATAACTTTACTCTTGTTTCTCACTGCAAGAAGCGCCGCTTCGTTAAGCAGGTTTTCAAGATCTGCGCCTGTAAAACCGCCTGTTCCGTGAGCAATCGTCTTAAAGTCAACATCTTTGCCAATCGGCTTTCCTCTTGCGTGGACTTTGAGTATTTCTTCTCTGCCTCTTGCATCGGGAGCAGATATGGTTATCTGTCTGTCAAATCTGCCCGGACGGAGAAGCGCAGGGTCAAGAATGTCAGGTCTGTTGGTTGCCGCAATTATAATTATTCCGGAATTGGTTGCAAAGCCGTCCATCTCAACAAGAAGCTGATTGAGCGTCTGCTCTCTCTCGTCGTGACCGCCGCCTAGACCTGCCCCACGGTGTCTGCCGACCGCGTCTATCTCGTCTATGAATACGATACAGGGAAGATTCTTCTTTGCCTGTTCAAAAAGGTCTCTTACTCGTGATGCGCCGACACCGACAAACATTTCAACAAAGTCGGAGCCTGATATTGAGAAGAAAGGCACGCCCGCCTCACCTGCAACTGCTTTTGCAAGAAGTGTTTTACCCGTTCCGGGAGGGCCGTAAAGAAGTATTCCCTTAGGCACTCTTGCACCCATCTCGGTATATTTGATAGGTGATTTAAGAAAATCGACTATCTCTTCAAGTTCTGCCTTTTCTTCATCTGCGCCTGCAACATCGGCAAATGTCTTTTTATTCTTGTCATCAGAAAGCCTCGCCCTGCTCTTGCCAAAGGACATAGCCTTATTTTCCCTGCCACCCATCATATTCATCATGAGCATAAATATACCCACAAAGAGCAGTATCTCAATAATATACGGGAGTATCGCCACGAAGAAAGAGGTCTCCTTGGCAGGCTCGTAGTCATAAGCCTCCAGAATTCCGTCTGCCGACTGCTGGGCTATAGTCTCTCCGAGATCCGAATAGAAAATGGATATGTTTGCGAGTTTATATGTTACCTTGCTGTCGTCCTTTAATGTGAGTTCTATCACATTTTCGGGATCGACCGTAAAACTCTTTACATTCTCATTTTTAAACTCGCTGACGATATCAGAATATGTCTTCGGCTTCTCATTACCCGAATCAAACAGCCAACTTGACGTTACACCGATAACTATCGCAATGACAAGGTAAAATATAATGGTTTTTATAAGTGCGTTTTTGTTGAGTTTCAAAATTGACCTCCGTTATTTTTCGTATACACAAGGCTTCAAAATTCCGACAAACGGGAGATTCCTGTACTCCTCATCATAGTCAAGACCGTAGCCTACGACAAATTTGTCAGGTATCTCTGCACCCTGATAATCGAGTTTTACTTCGCATCTTCTTCTCTCGGGCTTATTGAGAAGAGTTGCTATTTTTACGCTTTTTGCACCCTTTTCCAAAAGAAGCGGTAATACATTGCTAAGTGTGACACCTGTATCGAGAATATCCTCTACGATAAGTATATGATACCCCTCTATCGGCGTCGTTATATCCTTCTTTATTTCGACAACACCCGATGTCTGAGTACTGCTTCCGTAACTTGAAGCAATCATAAAATCTATCTTGCAGGGTATTGTGATATTCTTCATAAGTTGTGACATAAATACGATAGAACCTTTAAGAAGTCCCACCAAAAGAAGATTTTTGCCCTCATAGTCACGGCTTATCTGCGCGCCCATTTCACGGCAGATCTTATCTATCTGTTCTTCGGTAAGCAGGATTTCTGCTATATCGTCCATCATTTTGTTGTTCATACTCCATCCCTCTCGTATCTTACGCAAACGGTATTTTTTGTCTTTTCGCTTACAGCATATTTTATATCGATACCGCAGCCGAATGCGCATACGATACCGGTACCGTCTGTGATGACCGGCATACTTTCCCTGTTTTCTTTGGGAACTTTGTTGTCTATATGTGCTTTTTTTACCGTTTTCGTGCCGCCGTGTGTCTGCAAAGCATCCCCTGTACGTCTCGCACGAACCCTGAGTATACCGTCTATTTTATCTTTATCTATATAAAAAGTGGTGAATAAATTGTTAATCTTGCCACGCTTTTCCTCTAAAATGAGTTTGGAACCATCTGACAAAACATTCTCACCATATGCGAGCCTCGCCTCCGAAAGTTTTGAAACGCCTCCGCTTTTGTCCGCGATAATTCTGTCATACTCGCGCCTTATTCTTGCACCGCCGACATCGACGGAGGCTGAAGGGTTGTCCGAATACACAAGTGCAAGTATATCCGAAATATAAATCGAATTTACGGGAAGAGCGTTTTCTTCAAGCAATTTTTTTACTCTCCGCATAGCAAGCGCCCTGGGGGCTTTTCTGAGTTCCTCGCAGGACATTTCCAGAGTATTGGCTCTCTCCTGTAAAAATACGTCCTCTTCCTTGAGAATAAATGAATTCTTTAAAATAGATTCCTCCAGAGACGGATTTTCCCGTTTTAAAAGAGGTATCACATGGTGTCTTATTCTGTTGCGAGCGGCATCGTCTTCATTATTGGTGCTGTCTGTCACATATTCTTTTGCTATCATCTCTGTATCTTCTCTTGAAAGACACATGATCGGGCGAACAAACTTCTTACCGCCTTTTTTGATTTTGAGCGGTATGCCGCAAAGTCCTGACAATGCGCTCCCCCTGATAAGATTGAAGATTACCGTCTCAGCATTGTCACTCATTGTGTGCGCCGTTGCGATGACATCAGCATCTGCACCGCAGAGCGCCCCATAACGTAGGTCTCTCGCCGCAGTTTCTGTCGAAAGCCCTTTGTCCTTGGCATATGCTTTTACATCAACACTCACAACGCTGAGTGAAACACCCAGTTTTTTGCAGAGGTCTCTGCAAAATGCCTCATCTCGCTCGGATTCCTCGCCGCGAAGATTATGATTGACGTGCAGGGCACTGACCTTGTATCCCAGAGAAAGAAGTATCTTCAAAAGCGCAACGGAGTCTGCGCCGCCCGAAAAAGCAACTGTCACCTTGTCGTCTTTTGAGAAAAGTTTATTCTCTTCTATAAAGAGTCTTACCTTATTATGCATTTTCATCACGGTGTTTTTCCGCCGAATAGAAACGTGTATATTCTCCGTTCCATGTAAAGTCTATATCGCCTGTCTCGCCATGTCTGTTCTTTGCAATACGGCACTTCGCCATATTGTAATCGTCAGAGAACTGACTTGCAAGTGTGTTTCTGTACAGCATGAGAACTATATCGGCGTCCTGCTCTATAGAACCCGATTCACGCAGGTCGGAGAGCTGGGGCATTTCATTCTCCTTGCCCTTTGCGGGACGAGATAACTGTGAAAGTGCAATTACAGGTACATCAAGTTCCTTAGCCAGAATTTTCAGATTTCTTGTTATGTTTGAAACTTCCTGCACACGGTTTTCGCTTCTCGCGCCGCCTGTCATAAGCTGGAGATAGTCAATGATAACAAGGTCTATTCCCTTTTCTCTGCGCAGTTTTGACTTCATCTCAGCAACAGTTATGACCGGGTTGTCATCAATACAGAGATGGCAATTTGAAAGAACATCTGTCGCCTCTGTCAGCCTTACCCACTCATTGTCCATCACTTCGCCGCGAAGCAGCCGCTTACCCGAGATGAGTGCTTCACTCGCAAGAACTCGTGTTACAAGCTGCTCCTTTGACATTTCAAGTGAGAATACTGCAACGCCTTTTTTGAGTTTTGTCGTCACATGGTGCGCCATATTGAGCGCAAGCGATGTTTTACCCACACCGGGACGCGCCGCGATTATGATAAGGTCACTTCTGCAGAGACCGCCTATCATATTATCAAGGTCGTGAAAGCCTGTGGACAGACCTTTATACTCGTCACCGCCCTTGGACATTGTGGATATTCTTTCAAAGACGTCTATGAGTATCTGCGGCAGAGGCTTAAACTCCTTCGTATTGTTGCCCTGCGCTATCTCATAGACCTTTCTTTCGGCAGCATCAATTATAGTCTGAAAATCCTCATTTGCTTCTACACAAAGTTGTGCTATATCCTGCGACGCCCCAATAAGCGCGCGCAGGATGGACTTTTCCCACACTATCTGCGCATATTTTTTTATGTTTGCTGAAGTAGGTACAAATTCGGCAAGTTGCAAGACATACGCCTTGCTTTCACCCTCGTCATACTTACCGTCCTTTTTCATTTCGGCAAGCAGGGTTACGACATCTATCTCCTTGCTCTGTATGTACATACTCGTCATTATTTCATATATGCCCGCATTCTTCTCAAAATAGAAGTCATTTTTGCTGAGCATATCCGCAACATCGCTCATTTTTTCGGGATCTATTATAATAGCGCCCAAAACAGCCTGTTCCGCTTCGAGGTCATATGGCATTTTTGCAATATTAAAATCAATTGCCATCTATATGTCCTGCCCTTTCTGTTAAAATACTCGCAAATGCGCTTATTCTTCAACTACCGTAACAAAGAATTTTGCCGTAATATCGGGATATATCTTGGCAACAGCCTCAACCGTCGAGAATGACTTTATATCGTCACATACGATCTTCTTTTTGTCCACTTCAAGCGAGAGTTGCTTTTTAATTGCCTCTGCAATTTCCTTTGTGGTCACTGCTCCGTAGAGTTTGCCCTGCGAGCCGCCCTTTGCAGAAATTTTTACTGTTTTGCCCTCAAGTTTTGATGCAAGTTCCTTTGCTGCCGCAATTTCAAGTTCTATCTTGTGCTTCTGGGCAGCGTCCTTTGTCTTCATAACATTGAGATTTGCATTATTTGCTTCAACAGCAAGATTTTTGGGGAGCAGAAAGTTTCTTGCATAACCGTCACTTACATTGACAAGTTGACCTTTCTTACCATGTCCTTTGACATCTGCCTGTAAAATTACCTTCATTTTTTAGTCCTCCATCTGAATATTTTCATTCTCTGCATATCTGTCGATCTGCTTTTTGAGCATTTCTACTGCTTCTGTTATATCACCGTCAAACAATCCGCCTGCCGATGTAAAATGTCCTCCGCTTGAAGCGGAGAGTTTTTCAACTATGTTCTGTACATTTATAAGTCCCATTGAACGTGAGGATATCTGCACTCCCGTCGGCCTTCTGACAAGCACGAAACTTGCCTCTATCTCATCGACCGAGAGCAGCTCGTCGGCAAGTTTGCCCACTATGTCTCTCGTATACACCAAGTCGTCCTGAGTGTCTATGGCAGATATAATTGTCTTTTTCCTGTATACTGATGCCTTTCGTATACCTTCGGTCAGCAGTTTGAAATCTTTTTCCTTGCTTCTGAAAAGTTTTCTCACTTCCGTCGTGTCAGCACCCATGCTGCGCAGAAATGCCGCACTTTCAAATGTGCGCACACCCGTTTTGAAATCAAATCCGTGTGTATCAAGCACGATGCCTGCGAGCAGTGCCTCCGCCTCCTCTTTAAGAAGCGTCTCTTCCATATCGGTAAACTGTATAAACTCGGTCACAAGTTCACTCGCCGATGAGGCATACGACTCTATTTCCATAATGTCTGCAGAGTCTATCGCATCGGGCATCTTCCTGTGATGGTCGATAAGCGCCACCATAGCGGCATTTCGAAATATCATAGGTTCTTCAAGCTGTCTTGCCATATGTGTATCTACAATAACGAGAAGCGTGTTTCTCTTTAGCAGGTCCAGCGCTACTGCGCCGTCAACAAAAACGTCGCTGTAATCGGGAAGTTTCGAAAGTTTGTCCACCACCGACATGGCAAGGCAAGTGCCTCTGTTGCAGACGATATTGACAGGTTTTCCGCAGTTTTTGGCAATCCGTGCAACGCCGACTGCGGCGCCGATAGCATCAAAGTCCGCCGCGGCGTGTCCCATCACGATAATGTTGTCTGCTCGGTTCATATATGATACGAGCATTGATGAAACATAACTCGATTTCACTCTTGATGACTTTTCGAATGTCTGGAAACGGCCTCCGATATGCTCGATACTGTCTTTGTCACGGCGAGCATTGTTCTTTATCGCCGTCTGCGCACCGCCCCTTGCAAGCGCCGTATCGAGAGCCTGCTCAGCGTATCTGTACGCCGTTTCAAAATCCTTGCCGTCAACCCCCACGCCAATAGATGCCGTAAGTGAGAAATTGTTCATCTTTATCTCGCTTATCTTATTGGAAACGGGGAAATTTTCGGCCTTGAATTTTGCAAGATACTGCTTTTCAAAGACACATAAATATTTTGCATCGTCATACTTCTTTAAAAGGCCGCCGCAGGAATTCATCCATTCGGAGAGTATATCCTCTGCCTGTGCGACTGCTGAGGCACGGCTTACATCGCTGCCCCTGACATTTCTTGATACGATGCTCAGATTATCAAGAACCACTAATGCAACTACAGGACGTGTGTTTTCATAATTTTCC
Source organism: Feifaniaceae bacterium (assembly GCA_045538835.1). GTDB lineage: Bacteria > Bacillota > Clostridia > Oscillospirales > Feifaniaceae > RGIG6165. The sequence continues at coordinate 52,802 of JAZQEF010000011.1, forward strand.
TGCGCCTCTGCCGCCTTTGTTATGTCCTGAAGATATACAATGGTAACAGGCTTTCTGTTCTGCTTTTCCACCTTGCCGTACATCTTGTATACTCTGCCGTTTTCTGCATTTATGCGCACGCCTTCTTTGAGTTGTTCGAGAGAATAATCGTGCAAAAACGCTTCGGGCGCAATACTTCGTAAATCACAGCCGCATAACTCTTTGTTCTTCATTGCCGAGGATGCACTGTCATTGTTCCAGATTATCACATTGTTTTCGCCTACGATAAATGTAGGAATACCGAGATCCATCACCGCATTGTGCACTATTGCAGATATCGCCCTTGTGCCCTTGTCAAAGTATGCATACAGACCGATGTGACGGCGCATATCCATAATAAGCAAAACAAGCAATATAACGCCGAGCATCACAATTTCACCGACAAGAAACTCTATCTCTATACGGTATGAAATGCCGAGTGTGACAAGTATTATAGCTGCGATCCATATAATTCGCAGATCGTATTTCTTTTTATTTTTCATAAACTACAAACCCCCGTATTACATCGATCACACCCAAAAATGCGAGCGCTGCTGAAAGTCCTACAGAAAATGCAATTATTGCCACCGTAACAACAGTGAATATCGATACGGGACGCTTCTTTACAAATATTCCCCTGAGCGCCTTTATCCCCGACACGGCAAACCACGGCAAAAGCGCCATATAGATGTTGGCTGCTATTATCATCGGTTTTCCGTTTGCCGCCGAAAAGACAATAAGCGCGACCAAAATAACAACACCGCCGACAGGCGAAAGTGTATATGAGTCAAGCAGACTCATCTTGCCGTACTTAACTTTATATGAAGCGGCCGTACCTATGAGCGCCGTCACAGATGCTACAAGTATTACTACGCCCGTCATCACATTTATCGACGCTGTCTTTATCACCGTAACCAATTGTTCGAATGAAATGCCTGCCATTTCTTCAAACGAAGCACCGTATGTTTCTTTTAAAACATCGGCATACATTTTCCCTGCCGCATCAAAACCGTCGGATATCCACGTTATTACAGATTCGGGCGTCAAAGTCCCCATCGCTTGATAGGCGACAATCATCACGACCGATACGATTACTGCACTTATTATCAAGGTCAGTATAAATGCACTTTTTGTATAGCCGAATGAATGTGAATGAGAAAAGGCAAAACAGAGTGCTATTATCGCTAAGAACACAAAGAGCCCAAATGCCCCTCTGTTTAAAAATATGCTCACTGTCGCAAAGACTGACGAAATACCTGCCGTAAGCGGTGCATTTTTACCCGAGCATACACAACAGAACGCATACATCACAATTATAAGAGAGAGTGATGAAACACCAAGCATTCCAAGCACATTTGCCGCACAGTAGATTGCAAATATGAGAAACCAGATAAATGAATTGTTTTTTTGCATGTCCAACTTCCTAAGTTATATACTTTAAGTAATATATGATTATATCACATATTTATATATTTTAAAATATAAATTATAAAATTTATAAATATAGGGCAGACTTGTCGCCTGCCCTATGTACGCAGCAACAGTAACGCGATAACTATTGCCGCAGGTATCTCGTTTTTCTCCTGTATAATGAAAAAAAGAAGCGCCGCAAGGATTAGATCCTCAGTCTGCAATTTTTTCTTGCCTCTGCCACGCAGTATTCTGTCGTCCCGTTCAATTACCGTTCTTACCCTCTCCTCCCAATACCGTCATTATTTTCATTATCTGAACTGCCTGATCTATCACTTCACTGCGTTCAGATGAGAGATACGGTTTTATTGCTTTTAATAGTTGCACATTTTTGTCCGATTCAGCTCTTGAATATGCCGCAATAAGCGGCATTATTTTTTCCATCATGCCAAACGGTATCGCACCCTGCGTCTCCTCCCTGACAGGGAGCGCCATCGGTTCAGGAGGCGCAGCCTGATGTCCCCCGTCAGCGGACATTCCCAAAGACTGTGCTATGCTTTTTATTTTATCCATACTTTCGGGATCGCTCAGAACAGAGGACAGCATTTCGCTGAAATCGTCCATTTTCTATTCCTCCAGTGCATTTTTTATTTTTTCTATAAGTTCCTTATTCTGAGCCAGCGCATTTATTCCGTCTTTACCGCTAAGCGCACCTGCAAGAGCAGTCAGATCGGACGGTGACAGACAGCGCATAAGTCTGCCCATAGTTTCTTTATTGTATAGTTTTGCCTTTGCTTCTTCCGACAGTTTCATGCCTGTCTTTTCTTCAACTTGATTTAATATAGCTTCTGTCTTATCGTTCATATATACCACTCCTCTTCTACAGTATATGCCCGTCTTGTAAATAGTAACACTTTGTAATATAATATGTATATTATGAGAATTCTTGTTTTTTCCGACACACACGGGCTTGTTGGCTGTATGGTCGATGCTGTGGAAAAATATGATCCTGCAATGGTCATTCATCTGGGGGACAACATTGCCGACGGTGATATGCTCTCCTCGATATGCACAGGTCTGCCTGTAAGGCAGGTCGCAGGCAACTGCGATTTTACGCTGGGAAACTATCCCAAAGAGGACTTTTTTGAGATAGGCGGCTGCAAGTTGTTCATATGTCACGGACACACATACGGTGTCAAAGGCGGGACCGAGCGTCTTGTAAAACGCGCAAAAGAACTCGGCGCCCACGCCGCGCTCTTCGGACATACCCACCTTCCCCTCGTCGAAAAGCAGGGGGATATTTGGCTTGCAAATCCCGGCACTGCTTCGGGTTGCAGAACGGGAAACAAAACATTTCTTCTGATAGAAGTCGACAACGGAAACCTGTCTATACAGGGAAAACTTTTATAAAATATTGCAAATTTATATCAAGAGTATTACAATACTTATATAATGAATTTTATTGTTAAGGAGATACATTTATGTCATTTTTAGTTGAGGTTTCTGCACGCCACGTGCACGTTTCACAGGAAGATCTTGAAACACTTTTCGGCAAAGGGTATGAACTGACAGTCAAGAAGATGCTTTCTCAGCCCGGCCAGTATGCCTGCGAAGAAAAGGTTGCAGTTGTAGGCCCGAAGGGTGAACTTAAAATGTCCATTCTCGGTCCCGTTCGCAGCGCAACACAGGTTGAAGTTTCATATACAGATGCAAGGGCGCTCGGCATCAAAGTTCCCGTGAGAGAGAGCGGCGATATTAAGGACAGTTCAGGCGTTAAACTTGTCGGTCCCGCAGGTGAAGTTGAACTTTCCGAAGGTGCTATTGCGGCAATGCGCCACATTCATATGACAACTGCTGACGCTGCAGAATACGGCGTAAAAGATAAGGATATCGTGTCCGTCAAAGTCGGCGGTCCGAGAGGTCTTGTTTTTGACAACACGGTTGTCAGAGTTAGCGACACTTATGCCCTCGCTATGCACATTGATACAGATGAAGCAAACGCGGCAGGCGTTGCAGGTGAAGTTTACGGCGACATAGTTAAATAAGAAAGAAAAACGGCGGTTGGATGGTCTCCAACCGCTTTTTTAATATTTTTGCAAAATTTTGCGACTTTGAGTTGTATTACTTACAGAAGGGGTGAAAAGATGGATATTGGGCGTGCGATCACGACCTTTGCACGAACTGTGGCAAAGGTTGCGTATACATATACAAAAAATGTCCCCGATGCGGAGGACATCGCACAGGAAGTGTTTATTGCGCTTATGAACAGCGGCAAGGAATTTGAGAATGACGAGCATTTAAAAGCGTGGCTCATTCGTGTTACGGTAAACAAGTGCAAGAATCACTTAAAGAGCAGTTGGGTATCCAGAAGAGCAGAACTTCCCGATTTTGTCGCCGAACACCCCGTCAGCGATGATAAAGAACTCCTTTTCACCCTGCTTTCCCTCGATGAAAAGTACAGAGTCCCCCTTCATCTGTATTATTACGAGGGATATTCCATAAAAGAAATTGCCGAAATCCTCGGTAAAAAGCCTGCCACAGTCGGCTCACAACTTGACAGAGGGCGCAGTCTTCTTAAATCTATGCTTGGAGATGATACGCTTGAATAAAAACGACTATATCACTCAGGTTGACAGTATTGAATTTTCCCCTAACCTTGAAGCAAAACTGATTGACGGTGTGGAACTTACAAAACCCAAGAAAAAACATTTTGCCCTGCCGCTCTCCCTTGCTGCCAGCATTTTACTTGTCATTGCAGTAATTGCCATCCCTGCATTAAAGGCAAAAAACGGTATTATGACAGACGGCAGCGCTGTGGAAACAGAGGATTTTAAAGACAAATCAACTGCCTACACTTCATATTCGGAAAACTATCTTGCAGACGTCGCAGGCGGCACCACAGAAGACGCGCATTCTTCGCCCATTCTTCTTTGGAACAGACTTGTTCTCAATCACGACGATGGCAAACCTCTCTCGAAAGCAGAGTATGAAGCCGAATGTGAAAGACTTTGTGAACTTGGTTACGAAGCAGTAGTATCCGAAGAAGACGGCGATATCTGTATAAATATTGCAATTCACCCATACGATGCAGAAAATTTTACGGATACTAATTACAAATACAAATTTACAAATATAACAGAATAAAAAACTCATCCCTGTCGGGATGAGTCGAATATAGTTTTATTCTTATTTATAAAATACATAAGCGGTATACCTATAATGTAGCAAACCGCAAGTTCGCCTGCACCGACCTGCATGGCGACTATCGGAAATGCCGCATTTACAGCGTCAACATACAGATATGTGAGCGTATAGCCGACTATAAGGGCATTTGAAATAACTGCAGGTAGCGGCGCATACCACGCTTTTTTGAGTGAAAATTCCCTGTTCTGACATTTACCGATATAGCAGGTTACGATTGCGGCAATAACTGTTGCTGCCGTGCCCAGAACAATGTCAAATGCGTTACCTGTATACAGATTGGAAATAAAACAACCTATACCAAGTCCCCAAACTGCTTCGGGCATAAAAAACGGCAGTACCGTAAGCGCCTCGGATACACGCAGTTGCACCGTACCGAAACTTATCGGTGCAAATCCAAGTGTCAGCGCAACATACAGTGCTGCAATGATGCCGCCGTATACGATACGGCGAACGGCATTTTTTGTACTCATTTAATTTTCCTCCATAGTTTTGTTTTTGACATAAATGTTATGTCAAGTCAGGATGGTTTCGAACTGACAGTAAGTAATATTACCATATTTCAACAGAAAGGACAAGATATTATGAAAAAAACACTATGCATTTTACTTGCAGTTTTGATGACACTCTCCCTTTTTGCCTGTGGGGCAAACGGAAAAAACAAAGTGCCTCAGGATGGCGCAATTGAAGAATCTTACAGTTACTATGCTGATATGGCAGGCGGTACGATGAACTATACCGAAGATTTGAAGACCGATACGGTTGTTTCCGAATCCGAATCTTCCGCTCTCCTAAACGACAGAAAGATTATATATACTGCTCACTTAAATGTTGAAACTACGGATTTTGAAAAAGGTGTAACGGCACTTGAAAATCTTGTTGCAAAATACGGCGGCTACATAGCAAACTCCGATGTCAGCGGTAATACACAGTATTCGGAAGCGGGTACTGCAACCATAGTAAACAGACGAGGCTGGTACGAAGTAAACATTCCCTCGGGACAACTTGACGCTTTTCTCTCGGAGAGCGGAAACGTTGGCAATGTAACGGGCAAAAGCAAATCAAGCAATGATATTACAGAGGTCTACAGCGACACGGAGATAAGACTTGAAACATTGAGAGTTGAACAGACACGTATTCTTGAACTTCTTGCAAAAGCAGATACAATAGAAGCCATCATTCAACTTGAAGACAAACTCTCCGACATCAGATATGAGATCGAGTCCTACGAGTCGACAAAGCGCAGTTGGGATAAGCAGATTGCTTTCTCCAGCGTTACAGTCAACCTTAAGGAAGTTGAGCTCTACACCGATGTCACTTACGGTAACCGTTCCGTATGGCAGAGAATCGGCGATTCGTTTGTCGGCGGCTTCAAATCGTTTGGCAGAGGCATAATTTCTCTGTTTATTGACCTTGTATATCTTCTTCCTTATGTTATAATTATAGTTGCAGTTGTAATTACGGTCGTTGTAATAAGAAAAAAACGTAAAAAGACTGCGATTACCAAAGGGGAGAAATAAATGAAAAAACTTGCTCTTTTGCTCTCGGTCTTGCTGATGTGCGGACTTGCCGCCTGCGATGAACCTAACCCCTATTTCGAGGCAACAGTAATAGAAAACAGGGGTACAACGCTTCTCGTTGAGCCCGACGAAGATGAATCTCTCTACTCGATCGCCGACAGAATATATATCACGCCTCCTGATGAGCTGGATATCTTAGATTTCAAAACAGCCGACAGGGTGAAAATCGTATATACGGGAGATGTCGCCGAAAGTTATCCTGCGCATATTGCAGAAGTCGTCAGTATCAAGCACATAACCGATGAGGAAATCGAAAAGACCGACCAGATACCCACGGTTATGGTAAAGGGAAAACTGTATTACACGACAGGTTTTGAAAGTGATATTACCGCAAGGTGCGGTGTTATGGACGGTGAGATAACATCCACTGTCGATGCCACCGAACTGCCGACTGAGAACGATCAGTCAAACTTTGGCAAAGGGTATTCCTATCAGCATATCGACGCTTACAGCATAGATGTCTTTCAGGAGGATAAGACAATCCGCTATGTGACCGAAGAGATTAAAAACGGCTGGTCAACTGACGAACTCGATGCTGCAGAAGAGGTCGCAAAGGCATACTATGTCTCACAGGGAATAACCGCGGAAAATTTTGAACTCACACCCGAAAGTCTGCCTCTCGTATACAAAACGATGCCTAAAAGCGCGATAGAATTTACCTGCTCGGTTGACGGTCACGTGCGTTATATCTCTCTGCACAAACAGGACGGTGTGTGGACCGTGACAAGCGAATCCGAGTACAAAATCAGACCATAATACCACAAAAACCCGACAAGGGCGTGTTCGCTTAGGGATTATTCGCCCAAAAAACATAATTTTGGCGTATAACTTTGTTAAAAACCATCCATATCCGTCAGGATAATGGATGGTTTTTGCCTTGTTCTTCATCCAAAATAATGCTTTTTGTGGTGCTTTGCAGTTTTGGGTTAGAGATTTTTTGTTTAGACAAAATAACAAAAATTCCGCAATACTTTGTGTATTACGGAATTTTTTTATGAAGTATAAACGGAAAATATCAATCCAAACCCGATTCATCCCTAAGTGAACACGCCCACGTTTTAATTTCGTTAAGTCTGCACAAATTGAGGCTTCATTTTTGGTAATGTTTTTCTTGCCAAACGATTGATTTATCAAAAAAAAACTGTCGTATACTTAGCGCGAAAACAGCAATATCTGCTGACTTGGAGGTGTGTCTGCCATGACACAGATGAAATGGGTCTTTGAACATCTCAGGGGGTGCCGATTGCGATATGCGATTGGTATATTCCTACATATTTGTGTTTATCTGCCGCTTCTGATCGTAGCGCCGATGATACTTTCAGACTTAGTTGATGTGGTGTATTCCGAAGGAAACACCTCGGTCGTACTGAGTCTTTTGACAAAGTATCTTATCTGCAACGTGGTCGGGGCGGTTTCTTATTACGGTTATGCCGTTCTGCAGGATATGGCAGGGGCTCATGTGCTTGCATCTTTCCGCACACAACTCTATGAAAAACTTCAGGCACTCTCCTCCTCATTTTTCAGTGCCACACGGACAGGCGATATTATGATGCGCCTTACAGGTGACCTTGAAACGATACGCCACTTTACTTCATGGGTACTCTCACATGGTATCTACTGTGTGCTTCGTTTGTGGGCGGTCTTGCTGTATTTTTCAGCACAAATGTGGCGCTTACGCTTATCGTTATGATAGCCATGCCCTTTATGGCTATGGTGGTCTTTAAACTGAGAAAATTTGCTTCAAAATACCACAGACGCTGGCGCGAGAAAAACAGTGCCCTCAACGCCTATGTCCAGGAAAACATTGCCGCAAACCGCATCGTAAAAGCCTTTGCAAGAGAAGACTATGAAGGCGGCAGATTCAGCAAACACAACGAGGCATACCGTGATGCAGGTATAAAAGCCGCAGGCGTATGGTCGCACTACGGTCCGTATCTTACCGCACTGTCAAATGCCATCAATATTCTTATTCTTGTGTTCGGCGGCATTTTTGTAGTACGCGAAAAAATGACACTGGGTGAGCTGTTTTTATTCTACAACCTCAGTTGGCTTATTACCGACTCGATAAATATCATAGGCGTCGTTATCAATGACGGTCAGAAATTCTTTTCGTCAACTCATAAAGTTCTTCAACTTTATAATTCAATTGCAGACATCAAAAACTGCGACAAGCCTTACACAAAAGAACCTGACGAGAACAGCGGCACGGTCGAATTTGATAACGTATCCTTTGCTTACGGCTCGCATACCGTACTTAAAGACATCTCTCTGCGCGCAGAAAAGGGACAGACTATCGGTATTATGGGCCCGACAGGCTCAGGCAAGACCACTCTTGTTATGATGATAGCAAGATTTCTGGATGCGCAGAAGGGACATATTCTCCTTGACGGAACGGATGTCAAGAAATACGACTTAAACTGTCTGCGACACCACGTCGGATACGCTATGCAGGATGTATTTCTCTTCTCCGATACAGTAAGTTCAAATATTGCATACGGAAACCTTTCTCTTTCAGATGAAGAAATAGAAAACTATGCCTCGATGGCAGACGCCCACAGTTTTATAGGCTGTATGCCTGAAGGTTATAACACAATTATAGGCGAACGCGGCGTCGGTCTTTCGGGCGGACAGAAGCAGCGTGTGGCGCTTGCCCGCGCGCTCGCATATGATTCTCCCGTTCTAATTCTTGATGACACGACTTCGGCTGTCGATATGGATACAGAGCACTATATTCAGAAACAACTTGCGTCCAGAGATAACAAGCAGACGACATTTATAGTTGCTCAGCGCATCTCCTCCGTAAAAAATGCGGATAAGATATATATTATTCAGGACGGCCGTATCACAGAAAGCGGTACACATAAAGAACTTTTACGGAAAAAAGGATATTACTATGATATCTTCTGCATTCAGCAGGGTATAAACGATCCTGATACAAAGGAGGTAGAAGTATGAGTACAAAAGCAGTCACAGCATCCAGACGTAACAAATATGACGTTGACGAAATACTTGAAGCCGAATTCAGTTTTGCCCATTTAAAGCGCAGCGGGGTGTACATCAAGCGCCATGCAAAGAGCATTATCTTCGCTCTGATAATGAGCCTTATCTCCATCATAGCGGCACTGCTTATCCCCTACCTTTTAATGCTTATAACAGATGAACTTATCCCGGCGGGCGACATACTCGGCATAATTATTGTGGGACTTCTCGGAGCCATTCTCACACTTGTCATAATGTTCTCCTCGCAGAAAAAGAACAAGACCTGCATCCGCACGGGTCAGACGATAGTCTGTGAGATCCGCAAAGACTTGTTTGAACATCTGCAGACTTTGCCCTTTGACTATTTTGACTCGCGTCCGCACGGCAAAATAATGGTGCGTGTCGTAAACTATGTAAACACTGTGGCAGACTTTTTTGCAAACGGTCTTGTCAATCTGGTCATCGAACTTTTAAGTCTTCTCATTATCCCGTTCTTCATGTTTGCTACTAATGTCACACTGACCTTTGTCGTTCTGGCAGGTGTCATTCCGTTCTTTATTTATATTATAATTACCAAACGGGCTCAACGCCGCGCAGCACGTATGCACTCCAACAAAAACTCCAACTTGAACGCGTATTATCAGGAAAGCATTGACGGTATGAGCATCACGCAGTCCTTCAGCCGTGAAGATGTAAATCTTGACATTGCGGAGAATATGGCGAATGACTGTAAAAAAACTTTTATGCGCGTAAAATATATATCGCATACCATGAGCCCGTCATTCAAACTTATCTCGGCTATCATCACCTGCTTTATATACAGTTACGCCATCGGCGGTAATTCAATTCTACCCATCGGCGTTATAATGGCAATGGCAACTTACTGCAGACGTTTCTGGCAGCCGCTCATCAATTTGGGTACACTTTACAATCAGATACAGGACGTTGCTGCCTATCTTGAACGTATATTTGAAATTCTTGACACACCCAGCGTTATTCATGATGAAGATGGCGCCACAAAACTTCCCGAAATCATCGGTAATGTTGCTTTTGGCAACGTATGCTTTGAATATGAAGAAGGTCATCCCATACTCGAAAATGTAAACTTTACGGTTGATGCAGGCCAGTCGATAGCCTTAGTCGGCCCGACAGGCGCAGGTAAGACAACTATTGTAAATCTGCTTTCACGCTTTTACGATATCAAGTCGGGCAGTATTACGATTGACGGCCACAATATCCACGACGTGACGCTTCGTTCGCTGCGTTCACAGATGGGCGTTATGTTGCAGGATACCTTCATTTTCTCGGGAACTATAATGGACAATATCAAATACGGCAGACTTGACGCCACCGACGAAGAGGCGATCGCCGCGGCAAAGACGGTCTGCGCGCATGAATTTATAAAAACATTGCCCAAAGGTTATGATACCGTAGTCAGTGAACGGGGCGCATCACTCTCGGCAGGTCAGCGCCAACTTATAAGTTTTGCAAGAACGCTGCTTTCAGACCCGAAAATACTTATTCTCGATGAAGCTACCTCCGCTATGGATACCAAGACCGAACTTTTAGTTCAGCGCGGTCTTAACAACCTGCTAAAAGGCAGAACTTCGTTTATCATTGCACATCGCCTCTCGACGATAAAAAACTGCGACCGCATTATGTATATAGCAAACAAAAACATTCTTGAAAGCGGCAGTCACAAAGAACTGCTCGCCTCCCACGTCTCATACTACGACTTATATACATCGCAACTTGATTAAAAAATGCAGGTGAAACCCACCTGCATTTTTTAATCTTTAATTTCTCCTGCAATACTCTTTTCAAACATTTTTCTGACATTTTCTATACCACTTGTCTGTCCGAGTATCCACATAAGTTTGGTAAATGCTGCCTCACTTGTCATATCACGCGCGCATATAACTCCGCACTCAAGTGCCTTCTGACCAACCTCGTATTTTGTAAGGTCGCTGTTTTCGTAAAGGCACTGACTGTCTACAACAACGGGAATATCAGCCTCTTTAAGTGCTGTTAAACTTTCATATAAATTCTCATATTCAAAATGCAGACCGCCCGCTCCAAACGCCTCAATAACTATGCCCTTACAGCCACTTTTACGCAACGCATCAAAAATGGCAGGATTAAGCCCCGGTGTAAGTTTGAGCAAAAACACATCAGTCTCAATCTTGTCCTTTAATACAAAGTCACCTTTTGGCAGATTTTTCAAAAGCTCTTCGTTTATTTCAAGACCGTTTGATGAAACTAACGCAACTTCTCTGCAATTTATGCTTTCAAAAGCGTCAAAACCGCTTGTGCGCACCTTGACTGTGCGGCAGCCGAGCATAATCTTTCTGTTGAAGGACAGAAAAACGCCTGAATATCCGCTTGCCGCCATTGCTATTGCACAGCGCAGATTGTCAGTGCCGTCGCTTAAAGGGTGTATCAGAGGCAGTTGACTGCCCGTCAGCACTACGGGAATCGGAATATTCGCCAGCATATAAGTCAGCGCGGAGGCAGTATACGCCATCGTATCCGTACCGTGTGTCACCACGATTCCGTCATAGTTTTTATATTCGATTGCTATCTCACGTGCTATCTTCTGCCACTCGCCTGCCGTTATATTTGACGAGTCAAGCGACATCAACTCCCTTGCATCAATATCATATTCTTCAGTACCGCCCAGACATTTGTAAACTATCTCTCTTATGTGCATATCGGGCTTTAGTCCCTCTGCCGACGGCTCGGAAGCGATAGTTCCGCCCGTTGCCAATATCAGAATCTTCTTTTTCATAAATACTCCAACAATATTTTATATCTATATTATTATGTAACAATGAACACATTTTTAAAGTTCTGTTTCAAATATTATCTGATTCTAATACATTATAAATTGTGCTGTTAAGCAAAAAAACCCGAAAGCAATGCTTTCGGGTTTTTCGATAATTCCCATTCGGGACAAGTTATCTCTTGCTGAACTGAGGAGCGCGACGTGCAGCCTTTAAGCCGTACTTCTTTCTTTCCTTCATTCTGGGGTCTCTTGTAAGGAAACCTGCAGCCTTGAGTGCCGGACGGAGAGCAGCATCTGCTTCGAGAAGCGCTCTTGCTACGCCGTGACGGATAGCGCCTGCCTGACCGGAAACGCCGCCGCCTGAAACTTTAGCAACAATATCGTACTTGCCTGTGAGATTTGTTGCCTCCATAGGCTGACGAACGATAAGTTTAAGTGTATCAAGACCAAAATAATCATCAATGTCTCTGCCATTGATTGTGATGTTGCCTGTACCGGGAAGAAGTCTTACACGTGCAACTGAGTTCTTTCTTCTGCCGGTGCCGTAAAAATAGTTTGCCATTTTTAAACTTCCTCCTTATTACTTAGTATAAACTTCGGGCTTCTGTGCAGTATGTGTGTGCTCAGCGCCGCGGAAAAGTTTGAGTCTGTTAAGACTTGCTCTGCCGATTGAATTTCTGGGAAGCATGCCGCGTACTGCGAGACGAAGTGCGAGTTCAGGCTTTGTAGCCATAAGCTTGTCGTACTTAACTTCTTTAAGACCGCCCGGGAAACCCGAGTGTGTGCGATAATACTTCTGGTCAAGTTTCTTGCCTGTAAGTACCATCTTTTCAACGTTTGTTACGATTACGAAATCGCCGCAGTCCTGATGAGGCGTATATGTGACCTTGTGCTTGCCGTTGAGAAGAGTTGCAACATCTGCCGCGAGTCTGCCCATCGTCTTGCCTTCAGCGTCAACAAGATACCACTTGCGCTCAATATTCTGCGGATTAGCCATGAATGTTGACATAATGTTTCCTCCATATATTAAAAATAATAATGATTTTTTCAGTGCAAGTGATATTATAACTGCACTTCCCGGTTAAGTCAATAAAAATTTTGATATTTTTTAATTTAGTTCCGATTTGCTCTCATTTTCTTTATTTTTCTCTTTTTATCTCTTGTTATCTCTTTTGGCATTTTTGTTATATATGCAGTACAATAGCAGCAACATTTATATAAGAGGTTACTTTATGAGAAAAATGCTCAGCCTTCTCAGACGATGCGTTGAAGATTACGAAATGATAGCACAGGGAGATAAAATCGCCGTCGGTTTGTCGGGCGGTAAGGATTCGCTTGCCCTGCTGTCCGTTCTCGCCGAAATGAGAAGATTTTATCCGTATAAATATGAATTATGCGCCATTACGCTCGATATGGGCTTTCCCGAGGCAGATTTTTCTCCGCTTGAAGAGTTTTGCAACAAAATAAATGTGGAATTTATCCTTGTTAAAACAGACATTGCACAGATAGTTTTTGACGAGCGTAAAGAAAAAAATCCCTGCTCGCTCTGCGCGAATATGAGGCGCGGTGCGCTGAGTAACGCCGCAAAGGAACACGGCTGCAACAAACTTGCACTTGGTCACCATTTTGACGATGTTATAAATACATTTATGATGTCGCTGTTATACGAAGGAAATCTCTCGTGTTTTTCGCCCGTAACATATCTTTCAAAGGCGGATATAACCGTCATCAGACCGCTTATTTACATTCCCGAGAGCCATATAAAAGGCTTTGCGTCACATATGGGACTGCCTACATGCAAGAATCCTTGCAAGGCAGACGGTGTGACAAAGCGAACCGAAGTTGCACACCTTATAAACACACTGAGAAAAGAAAATAAAGACATAAAGGCAAAACTCTTCGGCGCACTCTGCCGAATCGGAATCGCAGGTTACAAAGAGCCGCAGATAGGAAAACGCCGCAAATTTTTTACCGAAGAACAATAGTCACCCATTTGTTTCTTATGCATAGTATGTAGTGAAATCTTTTTCAGGAGGCTTACTATGTGCTGTTTAGGCGATCTTTTTGACTGTGACAACATCCTTCTTCTCGTTGCTGTTGCAGCGATCCTGCTCTTCGTATGCGGTTGCGGCGGAAGCGGCAGATCTACATCCTGCCGCTGCAATTAACGCAGCAAAGAGGCGGTCTTGACAGACCGCCTCTTAAATTATATAATTTTTTTAATATGTATAACAGGAGTAAGAAATGGGGCTTATCAAAGACATAAAGGCTGTCAAAGCCAAAGATCCTGCTGCTCCGAGCAGTCTGGGCATCTTCTTTTTATATCCCGGCGTTCACGCGCTGCTCTGGCACAGGGTATCACATTTTCTGTGGAAGATACACCTGCGTTTTATCGCCCGCCTTATCTCGCAGATAACAAGGCTTTTCACCCATATCGAGATACACCCTGCCGCACAGATAGGTGAAGGTCTTTTTATTGATCATGGCAGCGGCATAGTTATAGGTGAAACTACAGTTATCGGCGATAACTGTATGCTCTATCAAGGCTGCACTCTGGGCGGTACGGGTAAAGACATCGGAAAGCGACACCCCACTCTCGGCAACAACGTAATGGTGGGCAGCGGTGCGAAGGTTCTTGGTCCATGCATTTTAGGCAATAATGTCAAGGTTGCTGCAAACGCGGTGGTTCTGACAAATTTGCCGGATAACTGTACTGCAGTTGGTGTCCCCGCAAAGATAGTAAAACTAGGCGGTCAGCGTGTTGACGATATTGATCAGATAAATGTTCCCGACCCGGTGGCACAGGAAATATGCCGTCTTGAACACGAAATATTGGAACTTAAAAAGCAAATTAAGGAAATAACTAAACAGGGGTGTTAAAACACCTCTGTTTTTGCTATAATTAAAGCATAAATTTATAGGAGAGAACTGTTTTGCAAAGAAGAATCATATCCATACTTTTGTGTATCACTATAGTCTTTACACTTGGCATAAACACCTTTGCCCTGGAATCTTTCGGCTACGCACACATTCAACGCAGATCGGAGATTGGAGAAGGCTCTGTGCTGATACAGAACAATTTTTACAATGGCTCGCAGAAGCAGTCTGAAAAATATGTAAACTATACTCCGAACCCTATGGTCTATCCCATTATGTATTACGGCACTAAACTCTACGGCCGTTCGACCATAAACACCGTCACCGCCAACCTTGAAAAACAGGGATATAGAGTCCACGCCGCAATCAATGCCGACTTCTTTTCGTATAATACGGGCCTGCCACTCGGTATGCTGATCAATGACGGTATAGTCGACTCGTCCTGTACTACAGAAAATGCAGTTGCTTTTTATGATAATGGCACTGCTTATATCGGCACTCCCGCATTTTCCGCCTCTATGACAGTCGGCGAGAAAACTTATAAAATCGACCATGTAAACAAACTCCGCCAGCCTTACGGCATTTATATGCTGACAGAACGTTTTTCTGCCTCGACCAGAACCACAACTCCCGGTTACGATGTCGTGATACGTCCTGCAGAAGGAAGCGTATTTGCACTTGGACAAACCGTTACCGCAACAGTCGAAGATGTATTCCCGAGCGAAAGCGCAGTTGCGATACCCGAGGGTTGCTGGATACTGACAGTTGACAACAACGCCTCTCAGGCATACAAAGATATTCTTATGTCGTTTGCCGTGGGCGATGTCATTAATATAACGGCAACCGTTTCGGATGAAAACTTTATAACTGCACGCTATGCTGTCGGCGGCGGTGATATCATACTCAAAGACGGAAATGTAATCGAAAGTCCCGACACCGCAAAGGCACCCCGTACTGCACTCGGCATCAAGGCAGACGGTACTGTCGTACTCTACACGCTGGACGGCAGACAATCATCATTTTCCGTCGGTGCATCCGTGACAACGGTCGCACAAAGACTTAAAGAACTCGGCTGCGTGAGTGCCATAAATCTTGACGGCGGCGGCTCGACCGCAATATCCGTATCATATGCAGGCGCAGAAAAAGCGACGCTTATAAATTCACCGTCCGACGGCTCACCAAGGCCCTGCGCGAATTATATTCTGCTTGTTTCCTCCGAAAAGGGCAGCGGCAACGCCAAGGGCATCGCGATAAACACAGACCATCCTACCGTTCTCAAGGGAACGAAAGTCACCCTTTCGGCAGTCGGATATGATGAGACATATGCTTCCGCCGAAATAGGCGATGTGACCTTCTCATCAGAAGGCGGAACAATTGAGGATAACATTTTTATTCCGACTGCGACTGGAAATGTGACAGTCTTTGCAAAATCGGGTGAACTTACGGGCGAGACAACCGTTGCCGTAGTTGAAGAACCCTATTCAGTTGCAGTTGCGGTAAACGGCACAAAATCCGACACACTCACCCTTGAACCCGGACAGACGGTTGAGATTACGGGAATTGCCTCGGGCGGCATAAACAGTTATCACTACGATCAGGGTGTTTTCACTTTTTCCGACAATGTTGTGAACGGAGTATACATTGCCCCGGATACAGAGGGAACGGATACAATCACGGTCACCTGCGGTACATTAACCTCCTCCCTTCCCGTTACGATTGCATATGCCGCAGACCCGATATTAACGCTGACTGCCGATGGTGTGTCGGCAAAACTTGAAATTGCAGGCACTTATACTTCAACAAAACTGTATATCGACGGAAAAGAGACCTCTTTAACGGGCGACAACGGTATATATACGGCGGCATATTCGCTTACAGACGGTATGCACAGAATATCTGCCGACGTAGCCACAAAAAGAGGACATACTCTTCGTGTTTCAGCGAATTTAACTGTCGGCGAAACGATATCTGTATTTACCGATACGGCAGGTCACTGGTCTGACACCTTTGCAACATACCTCTACGGTATGGGCGTTGCAAACGGCGAACTTATGGCAGATGGTACCCGAAATTTCTATCCCGACAACGGTATAACAAGACAGGAATTTGCCAAGATGATGATATCCTATCTCGGCGTAGATACATCGCTGTATGATGATACTGTTTTACCCTACTCTGACACTGACCTTATGGCAGAATGGTCGCTTCCCGACATCCGTGCGGCATATTCGCTGGGTATAATGACGGGAAGCACCGCACTTGACGGAACTACCGTATTCAACCCGACTTCGGGTGTTACGAGAGCGGAGGTAATAACAATAATCGGAAGAACTATCGACACAAATTACAAAAGCGGCTCGGCAGAATTTTCCGATATCTCCGAACTGCCCTCATGGGCGGCGCCATATCTGCGCACACTTACGGGACTGTCGGTCATCTCGGGTTACGATGACGGCACTCTCAAGCCAAACCGAAGTATTACAAGAGGAGAGGCGGCAAAAATGCTGACCTACCTGTATTAAAATGAAAATAGATGTACGCGCTCTTGATGCGCTTAAAATTCTTGAAAACGCCGGACATGAGGCTTATCTTGTAGGCGGTTGTGTACGTGATTATTTACGCGGTATCACCCCTCACGACTATGATATAACGACATCTGCACTGCCCGGACAAACGATGGCGGCATTTGAGGGCTATCGCATCATTGAAACGGGACTTAGGCACGGCACCGTGACGGTGATGATCGATTCGTTACCGCTTGAAATAACCACTTTTAGACAAGACGGAAAATACAGCGACTCACGCCGCCCCGACAGTGTGACATTTGTTTCCTCTTTGAAAGAGGACCTTGCACGCAGGGATTTCTCGGTTAATGCCATTGCCATGGACATACAAGGCAGGATATACGACTTCTTCGGCGGCTGTGAAGATATCAAAAACGGGCTTATCCGCTGCGTAGGCGAGCCTAAAAAACGTTTTACAGAGGATGCACTGCGACTGATGAGGGCAATACGCTTTGCATCTGTCACGGGTTATACGATAGAGAAAGCGACCGAAGATGCCATTATCGAGTTTGCACCGCGCATAAAAGATGTTGCGTCAGAGCGTATTGCAGTCGAACTCTTAAAAACACTTTCGGGTAAATTTGATGATTTGTTTTTAAAACATACTGTTCTTTTATCACAGATAATCCCTGAAATTGTGGACATGAAAAACTGTGTTCAGAATAATATACATCATATTTATAATGTATGGGAGCACTCTGTCCGTGCGGCACAGTCTGCCCCGAATGACAACATTCTCCGCCTTGCGCTTATTTTACATGACACGGGAAAGCCTTTTACATTGAGCACAGATGATAAAGGACAGGACCATTATTATGGACACGCCGATGTTTCGGTGAAAATTGCAAGCCGTGTATGCAGAGAACTCAGACTTTCAAATGAGGATTCCCGCCGCATTGTCACGCTTGTAAAGTATCACGACTATCCTATAGAGAATAACAAAAAGATACTCAGGCGCCGTCTGTGTAAATTCGGCAGAGATACAATGCTTGATTTAATGAAAATAAAACGCGCCGACAATTCATCACAGTCACCTGAATTTGACAGAAGGGCATTTTACGATAAGATAGAAGCCTCTCTGAAAGAAATTTTTGAAGATGACGAGTGTTTTTCCTTAAAACAACTTGCCGTAAACGGCCACGATATGATGGAACTCGGCTTTAAGGAAAATAAAATCGGCAGAGCACTTGAGAAACTTTTATCACTTGTTGTTGACGGAAAACTGCAAAATGACAGAGATATACTTTTAGAAGAGGCAAAAAAGGATTTGTAATGAAACGACGTATTTTATGTTTATTTTTAGTTCTTACCGTACTATTGACATCCTGCGGTAAGACAGAGCCGACACCGACAGAGGTACCTCCAAAAGAGCCGATTATTATACAGACCGAGAACAGCATTTTAACTGCTCAGAGGGCTTTTGTCTATGACTGCACCGCAGACAGATACATCTATCTGCAGGGCGACCTTAAAGAAAAAGTGTATCCTGCCAGCATAACAAAACTTTTCACGGCTTATGTTGCCCTGCAACATCTTGATGCCGATACATATGTCACGGTGGGAGATGAACTGAGTCTTGTCGAAAAAGGTGCATCTGTTGCAGGTCTTAAAGAGGGGAACACCTTAACGGTTGAAATGCTTATACGGTGCCTTCTGCTGCCCAGCGGTGGCGATGCCGCATATACGCTGGCTATAAATGCAGGGCGCAAGATAGCAGAAGATTATACGCTTTCTCCCGAAGACGCGCTTTCCGTGTTTGTTGATGAGATGAACAACATCGCAGAGCAACTCAATTTGGAAAATACCCATTTTGTCACGGTCGACGGTTTTCACGACGATGAGCATTATATTTCTCTTGAGTCATACATAAAAATTGCAGAACTTGCGCTGAATAATCAGGTTATCGCAGAGACCGTTGCCATGCACAGAGCGCTTATAAAATTTGCCGACGGCAACAGCATAACGGTATACAATGTAAATCTGCTGGTAAATCCAAATTCAGAATACTACATAGATAATGCCTGCGGTCTGAAATCGGGCAGGACAAGCGCGGCAGGCTGCAACCTGCTGTCTGCCTACAAATACGGTGACCGATGTATAGTCGTGGGCGTATTTGGCTGTCCCGAGATAACCGACCGGCTTGACGATTCGGTGCTTATTGTCAGCAAATACGAAAATTTGTGTAAATTATTTTTTCAGAACATAACAGAAGCAGAGTCAAATGACTCTGCTTCTTCTATTTAAAATCCGAGTTTTTTATTTGCCTCTTCGATAGCCTTTTCAATTTCTGCAAACGGAATTCCGCCGCCGCCTATATAGACGCCTTTTCTGGCATTCTGGTTTTGTCTGCCCTCATATACCGGCTCGTCTTTTCCGTCACCCGTCGTGAGGATACGAAGCGTATTTGCCGAAGATACTGCACGTATTAAGTCAGTCGTAACTTCATCGTATGCCCTGTTATTCATGAGTTCGCCAAACGGAGTTTCCATCGTTATGGGGTGGAGTGGAGGATTCTTTTCCTCAATGTTTACTTCCGCCACGAGCGGTGTGTCAACCGACGATGCCCCGATAAGCACTTTATACTTACCTGTTGGCACTCTCCACTTATTTTCATACTCATCCCAGTATGCAAACGCCCTCTTTGAAAGCGTAAATGTGACCTCAGCACTTTCAGCTGCTTTGATAAATACCTTTTTAAAGCCCTTAAGTTCCTTTACCGAACGAGGCTCTGCCGCTTTTTCGGGCGCTGAGGTGTAGAGCTGAATTATCTCTTTACCGTCACGCTCACCGACATTCTTTACTTTGACCGTTACTGTAAGAGTGTCCTCATCTGTCATTGCGGTCTTATCCAGCGAAATGCTTTCATATACATATTTGGTATATGACATCCCGAAACCGAAGGAGAAATTTACGGGAATCTTCTTCTTTTCATACCAACGGTAGCCGATATAAATATCTTCTGCATGTATACTGCGCTTTGTATCCCCCGGATAGAAGCCATAGGTCGGATTATCCTCAACTTTTATGGGGTGCGTCTCCGCAAGTTTACCACTGGGATTGACAGCACCGTACACTATCTCTGCAATTGCCCTGCCAAGCGCCTGACCTCCGAGATACGCGTGAAGAATGGCATTTACACTGTCTATCCACGGCATTTCAGCAGGAGAACCTGCAGAAACTATAACTGCTGTATCGGGACAAGCCTTGCCGACTTCTTCAATAAGTTTGCTGTGGGAGAGCGGCATCTTCATATGCTTTCTGTCGCGCCCCTCTATTTCGTAATTTTCGGGCCGACCTGCAAATATGACTGCTTTGCCGCATTTCTTTGCGGCAGCGACCGCCTCTGCTATGAGTGTATCATCGGGCTGATCGCTTATTTCGGGATATCCCTGTGCGTAAAGAAGTTTTCCTCCGCCTATTTGAGCGAAACTTTCAAATATGTCATCTGCCCTTGTCGGTTCGACATGGCTTGAGCCGCCGCCCTGGAATCTCGGATTTCTTGCAAAACCGCCGATTATAGCGACGTTCTCTCCCTTTTTAAGAGGAAGCATACCGTCATTTTTAAGAAGCACCATACATTCTCTTGCAATATTTGATGCAACTGCATGGTTCGCCTCTTTATCATATGTCGCATTATCATCCATGTTCGAGAGTCCCCACTCAGCAAGATCAGCAACTCTCTGTGCGGACTGGTTTATGTATTTTTCATCGAGAGTACCCTCGCCCACCATTTTCACCGAGCGTCTTGCCCATTCGCCCATTGACGAAGGCATAGTAAGGTCGCAACCTGCAGTAATCGCCTTTCCTATGTCTGTAACGGCATTCCAGTCACTCATAACAAGGCCTTTAAAGCCCCACTCTTTTCGGAGAAGGTCTGTGAGCAGCCACTTATTCTCACAAGCGTGCTCGCCGTTGAGCATATTATAACTTGCCATTATCGTCTTTGGCTGTGCTTCTTTTACGACCATTTCAAATGCCGTAAGATATATTTCACGAAGTGCACGGTCAGACACTATCTCATCTATTGTAAATCTTCTCGTTTCCTGTGAATTCGCTGCAAAATGCTTAAGGCTGGTGCCTATTCCCTCGCCTTGTACGCCTTTTACATATGCCGTCGCAAGTTTTCCTGCGAGATAGGGATCTTCTGAAAAATATTCAAAATTTCTTCCGCAAAGAGGAGAGCGCTTCATATTCACACCGGGACCCAGAACTATGCTCACTTGTTCTGCCTTTGCTTCACTTGCAATGGTTCTTCCCACTTCGCCAATAAGCTCCTCATTCCACGAACAGGCAAGACCTGCTGCCGTCGGAAAACATGTTGCTTTTATTCTTTCCGGTGTCTTTGACACTCCGTCATTCAGCACTTTACGAAGTCCGTGCGGTCCGTCAGACATCATTATGCTGCCAAGTCCGTCTACTTCCTGTGTATACCATTTCCCCACACCGTTACACAGATTTATCCTGTCTTTTAACGATAGTTTTTTTACATCAATAAATAACACCTCTTATCAGTTGTTACGTATATAATAACACAACTTTCAAAAAACAATCTTTTCCAAAATCATTTTGCTAATTATTCCCGTTACAGTTTGTTAATTTGACACAAGGCGACATTTGAGGTAAAATATATAGGTCGAGACGACAATTTGAACAAAGGAGGGCTTTTATGCAGGAAACGCAGAATAAGTCAAATGTGTTTTTAAAGGTTCTTAGTCGCATTGCGATTTTTTTATACACTCTCGGCTGCTACACCTATAACGGCACAGTTTTGTTTCTTAAGAAACTGTACAGAATAACAGGCCTCCGCAGTCTAATCAAATATCTCGGTCCCGTTCTTCCCAAAGACAATCTGCCTCAGCTTTTTACACACACGGTAAAAAGCACGTGTCACCGAGTTTTATCTATGCTTACGGGCGCATCGGCATCGGTTTTTGAGGACACTCTGTCCCCCAAGGCAAAGAAGAAGTATGCTCTTGTTGCCGCAAAACGCGTTGTACTGTTTATGATACCTGTCGTTATAATGTGTTCTGCAACTGTTTTTGTAATACGTCTTCAGGACTATGTAACTGCCTTTAATGTGGTTATAAACGGCGACGTCATCGCAACAGTTGAAGAACCGCAGGATTTCTATAATATCGAATCATATGTTGCAGACTACGTTTCTTCCCTAACGGGAGAAGAATACAAACCCGATTACAACACTTCTCTACGTGCGACAGTTGCATACGGTCCCGCTCTTACAGATGAGGAGGAAACTATCCGTGACTGCCTGCTTGAAGAGGCAGATGAACAGATAGTACAGAGTTACGGTCTCTATGTTGACGGAAATCTGGTTATGACCGATTCCTCACAGGATACGCTCAATTCTCTGCTTGACGGACTGAAAAATGCCTACCTTGAAGGTACGGGTAGAAATGCTGCCGACGGCGAGGCGCGTACTGTCGCTTTTATTCAGGATGTAACAGTGCAGCCCACATACGTTTCGGCAACCGCTGACGAGACAAATGCCGAAGACGAATTTATTAAGAAAATAGTCTCTCCGATAGCAGCTTCTACTTCGGATGAGGATATTACAGACGAGCTTCTTGCAAACTTTAATGAATCAAAGGTGTATCAAGCGCTCAATGCAAACCCCAATGCCAAGGCAATGGGTATGCCTATCTCGGTCAAAGTGGTGCAAAACGAAGAATACAACACCTATCAGTCATATTCGACCGAAAAGGTTCCCGACTCCTCACTCACAAAGGGTGCTACAAAGGTCGTACAGAAGGGTTCCAAGGGTGTCACCAAGGTGGTTGACGAGGTCTATATCATAGACGGTAAAGAAGTGAGCCGTGCAACCATTTCAAAAACTGTGGTGAGTGAACCTGTCAAACAGATAGTTCACTACGGTACAAAGGTCTCGGTCGTAACTGGCAGATTTATGCGACCTGTTTCCGGCGGTTCAATTACCTCTTATTACGGTTACAGACGTTCGGGTTTCCACACCGGTATTGATATCGCTCGTCCCACGGGTACTAAGATATATGCGGCCGACGGCGGAACTGTCACATTTGCAGGACGAAGCGGCGGCTACGGTCTGCTTATCAAGATAGACCACGGCAACGGCTACTCCACCTATTATGCGCACTGCTCAGCGCTCAGCGTCAAGAAAGGCCAACAGGTCAACAAGGGTGATGTTATCGGTAAGGTCGGAAGTACGGGTAACAGTACGGGAAGCCATCTCCACTTTGAGGTGCGTCTCAACGGCGCCACCAAGAACCCGCTCAACTACGTTTCCTCAAGATAAATCAAACAGGGCACTCTCCGCAAGGAAGAATGCCCTGTTATTATTTATATAAATTCTTTTATTTTATCTATGAGTTTTTCGGTGTCGGAATATCCTCTTTTGTAGAGTTTTATGAGTTTTACCCTGTCTTTCGTAAGCCGCGATACGCCTTCGGTATCACTCGGCGCTATGATTATCGCCCTGCCTGCCGCAACTTCTGCTTCACAGAGTTCAAGCGAGGCATTGTACACCTCATCTCTCTTTGCATACGCTTTTGCAATCGCAGGATATTTTCTCATAACCTTATCTGCAACAGAAGAATGATCTTTTACCTCTTTTCTGTAGCCGAGAGGTCTTGTCAATACTATCACATTTTTGTCTGCGCCGTTTTTTATCGACCACTCTATCGGTATACTGTCGGCGACTCCGCCGTCATAATACATTTTCCCGTCGACCTCAACGGGCTTTGCCAAAAGCGGTATCGAGGCTGATGCCTGTATCTTCTCAAGGCTGCCTCTTTTTATGTTTGACACATCAAAATATTCCGCTTTGCCCGTTTCACAACTTGTAGCGACGGATGTCACCCTCTTGCCGCTGTTATTATAAGTTTTGTAATCAAAAGGCTCAAGTTGGTCGGGAATTCGCTTGAAAAGAAGCTCCATATTAAATATACTGCCTGTTGTCAAAAGATTGCGCATACCCACATACTGCCCGTGATCGAGATACTTCGTGTTGACGTTGAGTGAACGCAGTTTCTGCTTTGAAACATAGTTTATGCCTGTGCATATGCCTGCCGACACACCAACGATGTTATTTATCTCTATATCATTGTCTAAAAAGCAGTCGAGCACACCTGCGGTATATGTGCCGCGCATTCCGCCGCCTTCAAGAATAAGTCTTACCATACAGAAACCTCCGTTTATATTATATCACTATATAAATTTCTATCAATTACCTTTTTGTAAATTATCATCTTTGTGTCATACTCGCATATTTTATGTTATAATGTATGAAAAGGGAGTGGTTTTTTGTCTGAGAGACTTATAAAAGCATTTGAAGGATTTGATGGAGTCACTGCGGCATTCTCAACAAGATGCGGCGGTGTGTCGAAGGGGGCTTTTGCCTCACTCAATCCGGGTATTTTTTCTGCTGACAGCAAAGAAAATATCCAAAAAAACTTATCCCTTATATGCGGCGACCTCGGCGTAACAAGAGACAGTCTTATATTCAACCATCAGGTGCACGGCGCAGATGTGACAGACGTAACATCAAAAGAAATGTGCTCTGCCATACGTGATGCTGACTGTTTTGTCACCGCTCTTTCGGGCGTGACTCTTACCTGCATTACTGCCGACTGTGTGCCAATCTTATTATTTGATCCTGTCAAAAAAATTATAGCTACTGCACATGCAGGCTGGCGCGGTACGGTTGCAGGCTCACAGAGAGCGGCGGTCGATGCCATGCTCAGATACGGCAGCAATACAAGTGATATTTTAGTCGAGATAGGACCCTGTATCAGTGGAGCGGCATATGAAGTCAGCGAAGATGTGGCGGCACAATTTGACTCATCTTCCGTCATTTTGACTTATGAAAAGCCGCACATAGATCTGCGGCGTGCAAATGCAGACCTGCTTATATCCTGCGGTATAAAACCCGCAAACATCAAAATATCCCCTCTGTGTACCTTCGAGAGAGAAGATATGTTCTTTTCTCACAGACGAACGGGACTTCCCAGAGGGACACAGACAGCATTTATTGCTTTGAGGTAAAAATGAAACGTTTTATTTTATTATTAACGGCTATTCTCCTCATATTCGGTGCTTGTTCAAAGCCTTCCGAAAATGAAAGTATGCCTGTATATCTGCCGGAGAGTCCGATATCTGTTTCGCTGTATACCGACGGGGCGGCTTCTCCGTTTGCCGCACAGACAAAAGATGATAAGATCATCGTCTCGCTTGTCTACGACAGTCTTATTGCCATTGATAACGATTTCAGCGAAAAGCCTTTGCTTGCAGAGAGTTACTATGTGAGCGGAAATGTGCTGACAGTTACTCTTCGTGAGGGTGTGGTATTTTCAGACGGTACTTCGTTTAATGGAGATTCCCTTTTATATACTCTTTCAAAACTTGAGGGAACACAGTATCAGAATTTTTTTGACATTGTGGCTGAATCTGTTATCGTTTCACCCTACTGTGTGCAGTTTACATTAAGTTCTGTCCCGTCAGACCCTGCGACACTGCTCACTTTCCCGATAGTAAATCAGAATTCAAACGGAGTCGGCGCTTATAAGTTTGACGGTGATTCTACCCTTGTTCCAAACGAGAATTACTACGGCACAAAGGGTACTATTTCAAAAATAACACTTGTAAGCGGCAATAAGACAGAACTTTTCAACAGTGGAAAAATAACGTTTCTCTACAACATCGGCGACCTCTCTTACGGCGAGATAGACAAGGCGCATTCACTCAAGACGCTCTCCACCAACGAACTTACATTTCTGGGAATCAACAAGTACCGCAAGATATTTTCAAAGTCTGAATACAGGCACGCACTCTCCTCACTTATCGACAGAACATATCTCGCCGCATTTGCCCCTCAGGGCAACGGTTATGTGTCATTTTCGGTGATAAATCCGTCATGGTATAAATTTGATCCGACTTCGGTATCGGTCAAATACTCCACAGCCGATGCAAAAGAGATACTTGCGACAGCAGGTATATCAGGTGCTTCTGTAAATATTGTAGTAAACAGCGAAAACGTCAACCGGCTGATGATAGCAAGAAGTCTTGCAGATACGCTCGAAGAACTCGGTGCAAAACCGACTGTCTCCTCACTGGCGTGGGATGATTATCTTGCCGCGATATCCGCAGGCGCTTATGACATATATGTCGGCGAAACGCATCTCCCGTATGATATGAATGTGTCAGCACTTTTGCCTGACTATGCCGCATATGCAGCCGCAGAACTTATATCTGCACTTGATGCGGATATGCCCGTTATCCCCCTGTTTTTTGACCAGGAGACGCTACTTATAAACGCTTCATCCTCATTGCCGACCGACGAACCCTTACTCACAGTATGCGGCTATAAATAAAAAAGGCTTAGGTTTTTACCTAAGCCTTTAATTCTTGTAAGAGGATCTCTTTTATAAATGCTGGATTTGCGCCCTTACCAATTGCTCGTACACACTGTCCTATGAGATATCCGAGCACCTTCTGACTGCCGTCAAGGTATTCCTTCACTGCTTTTGGGTTTGCCTCTATCACCGCTTTGACTGTTTTTTCGGTTGCATCTCTGTCCTGTGACATAATCAACTCATACTTTTTTGCGATTTCAAGAGGATTTCCCTCTTCTTTACAGAGTATCTCAAGTACTCTCTTGGCATCGTTTTTGCTAATCGTTCCCTCGTCGCTTGCTTTGACAAGTTCTGCAATTTTTTCACCTGTCACTAACGAAATGTCTGCACCATTACCTATTAGTCTAAAAAGTTCAACCGTTATCATCGTGCAGATTCCTTTTTTATTCACATAATGCAAAACTGCATCATCATAAATGTCCGATATATACTTTTCGCTGACAAGAAGTGTCGCCTCTTCTTTCGTCAATCCATGTCCGATATATCTTTCTTTTCTGATATGCGCAAGTTCAGGAAGTAAAGATTTTATGTTTTCTATATCCTCTTTTGTGAGCAGAATGGGCTTTATGTCAGGTTCGGGGAAATATCTGTAATCCTGCGCATCTTCTTTAGAGCGAAGCGACTGTGTTATGCCTTTTTCACTGTCAAAACGCCTTGTTTCACGAGGTATCTTTTTTCCCTCATCAAGCAGTCTGCTCTGACGCTCTATCTCATACTCAATGGCTCTGCCTATGGCTCTTACTGAGTTTATATTTTTTATCTCGGCTCTTGTGCCCGTGACGCCGTCTTTCATAAGAGAAATGTTCACATCGCATCTGAGAGAACCCTCCTCCATTTTCGCATTGCAGACACCTGCATATTTTAATCGGCTTGCAATTTCTTTTACAAACTCTTTTGCGGTGTTTGCATCTCTTATATCCGGCTGGGTAACTATTTCGATGAGCGGTACACCGCATCTGTTATAATCCGCCTTTGAAATGCCGTCCTCATGGACAAGTTTTCCCGCATCCTCTTCAATGTGGATCTGTTTAATGCGGATCCCGTTTACGTTTCCGTTTACGCATATGGGTTTTTCCGCCTGCGTTATCTGGTAGGCTTTCGGAAGGTCGGGATAAAAATAGTTCTTTCTGTCAAACGAACTATAACTGTTGACCGTACACCCTAATGCGTGCCCTGCTAAAACGGCATATCTCACAACATTTCTGTTTAAAACGGGCAGGGTTCCCGGAAATCCGCAGCATACAGGGCAACATCTTGTGTTTGGCTTGCCTCCGAAGCCGTTTTCACAAGAGCAGAATATCTTGCTTTTTGTTGTCAGTTCAGCATGTATTTCAAGACCTATAATAGGAGTGTAACTCATCGAGACACCTCCCCCTTTCAAAGATATCTGCCGCAGTAAGCAGCAAAGCCTCATCAAAATGCCGGGCGGTAAGCGACATGCCTATCGGCAGTCCCTCTTTATTGTATCCGCAGGGAATGCTTATTGACGGCAGACCTGCCAGACTTACAGGCACAGTGCAAACATCGTCTGCGTATCCGTTCTTTTCATCAAGTTTCGGGGCAACCGTCGGTGCAGTAGGTGTTATGAGTATGTCACACACTTTAAAAAGTTCTTCGTATTCTTCTGTTATCTGCGCCCTTACGGCAAGCGCTTTTTTATAATACTCATCGTAATAGCCCGCTGAAAGCACAAAATTACCCAAAAGAATACGCTTTTTGACCTCACCTCCAAAACCCTCCGACCGAGTAAAACTTACTTGCTCCTCATATGTGTCTCCTCTTTTACTGCGGTGTCCGAATCTGACGCCGTCATACCGAGCAAGATTTGATGCAGCTTCCGCCGCCGCAATGATATAATATGCCGGCAGGGCATATGTAAGCGAGGGCAATGACACTTCTTTGAGTGTTGCACCCTGTTTTTTATAATAAAGCGCGGCATTTCCGACAGACTCTGCCACCTCTTTATCAGCGCAGTCGAAAAACTCACGTACAAGACCTATAACTTTACCTTCAAGAGATGTTTTTTTATTTTCAAACACTTCGTCTGCTGATGTTAAATCAGCTTTATCCTGCCCCGCAATTGCTTCAAGGACAAGCGCCGCATCTTTTACGGACTTTGTAAATACGCCCACCTGGTCTAAACCTGATGCATATGCAATAAGTCCGTATCTTGATACCCTGCCATAGGTGGGTTTCATGCCTGTAATTCCGCAGTATGAGGCGGGTTGTCTGACCGAGCCGCCCGTATCGCTACCGAGCGCGCAGGGCACAAGTCCTGCCGCAACCGCCGCTGCGCTGCCGCCCGACGAGCCGCCCGGCGAACGTGTAGCATTAATTGGGTTTCTGACCTGTCCAAAATATGAGTTGCGGCTATGACTTCCCATACCGAATTCATCCATATTTGTTTTGCCGATTATTACTGCACCCTGCTCACGCAGTTTTGTGACGACCGTAGCGTCATACGGCGGTTTAAAATCACACAGCATCTTTGATGCACAGGTTGTTTTCTGACCTTTTGTGCATATATTGTCTTTCAGGGCTACAGGTATTCCTGTAAGCGCCTTTACATGACCTTGCAAAATTAGTTTGTCTGCATTTTTGGCATCTTTTAGCGCCTCATCTTCAAAAACTGTTATAAAGGAATTTGTTTTGTCTTTATTAATTTTTTCAAGATAGTATTTCGTAATTTCAACACTTGTTGTTTTTCCCGTGTCCAGTGCACTTCGAAGTTCAGAAATCGACATATTTTCAAACATCATTCCACCACCTTTGGCACGACAAAAAAGCCGTCTTTCGTCTTTGCGGAATTCTTAAGCATTTCCTGAGCAGAAAGTGATAACGACGCACTATCCTCCCTGACTTTTGCAAAAGCTACTCCTTCGCGGCAAGAACTTTTACCGTAATCTATTTCCTTTATCTCATCTATAAAAGAGATCATCTCTCTCATCTGTGTCTCAAGTTTACAAAACTGCTCGTCCGAAAAGTACAGTTTTGAAAGTTTTGCAAGATATTTTATATCCATAACTTGTTCCTTTTTATTTCTTATTACCATCATTTTACTATTTATATTAAATTATGACAATGCTTTTTTGTTGACTATTACCCATATATGTTATAAAATTATATTATTAGAATCAGATATAGGAGTGATTCATTTTGAAACAAAAAACCGCTTTTCTTTTTATGTTTATCTTTATTTGTTTATGTTCTCTTACAACATTTGCCGAAAATGCAGAACTGCCCGAATTTGAAATCCGCGAAGGCGGGTATCTTCAGGAATATAACGGCAACGGTGGAAATGTTGTAATTCCCGACACTGTTGTTACAATCGGCGAAAATGCATTTGCCGATGAAAGTTCAATTACATCTGTAACTATCCCATCATCTGTTAAAACAATTGAAGGCATGGCATTCCTTAAGTGTCACAACCTCCAAACAGTTACTCTTGAATACGGCTGTCAGACTATCGGGGCCTCTGCATTTTCTTACTGCACATCTCTTGAATCATTTGATATGCCCGACTCGGTATATTCAATTGGTTCCGGTATTTTTTCATCTTGTTACGAACTTAAAAACGTGGAATTGTCAAGCAGACTCTCCTATATTCCTGATACTGCATTTTCTTCTTGTTACGCTCTTTCAACATTTGATATTCCCGATGGAATTGCATATGTTTTTGATATGGCATTTTCTAACTGTTCATCACTTAAATCAGTTACTTTCCCTGACAGTGTTCGAAATGTAGGCTCCGATCTGTTTTTGGACTGTACCTCTTTGGAATCTGTCACTATACCCTCCCACCTCAATACCCCTACATTCAGATTAATTATTCTGCCCGCAGGCACAGTTATAAACCTCTCTGACGAAGAAGTCGATGTGCCGCCTGAAGAAGAAACACCCAACGATAATACAAACACGAACACTAATACTAATACCAACACCAACAAAAATAACGGTGAGGGCGGCTTTAATAAGACAGGTACATATGGTGCTATCCAGCCTTACAACGACGTTTATGTCAATCACTGGTTTTATACATCGGTTGCAAACGCTTATGAATACGGTCTTATGTTCGGCAAATCAAAAACCGTTTTTGGTCCAAATGATACGATGACTGTTGCGGAAGCAATCACTATAGCCTGCCGTTTGAACACTATTTACTACAGCCGTGATGCCGTGACAACATCTTCAACAGGTATGTGGTACGATAACTATGTTGCTTATGCCCTAAAAAACGGCATAATTGCAGACGGTGACTTTGCAGACTACAATGCTCCGATCACAAGAGCGGAAATGGCTCGTGTTTTTGCAAAAACACTTCCCGAAGAGTGGTTAAGTGAAATCAATGCCATTGATGCCGTTCCCGATATGGACGAAGCGGATACTGATTACGAGGCTGTTCTTATGCTTTACCAGGCAGGTATTTGCTCAGGCAGCGATGCTCAGCATAACTATATGCCCGAAACAAACATTAAGCGCAGCGAAGTTGCGGCTATCATAACAAGACTTGCCGACAAATCTTTGCGCGTGACATTTTAGAGGTAATAACACATTATGAAAAAATCACTTTTATTTGTTCTTATAACAGTTCTTGTTTTGACTCTGTGTTCCTGCAACAAAGAGGATGACAAATATTCCTATGTTGAAAACGAAACCGGTATAACAATAACCACTTATCTCGGAACGGAAAGCGACTTGACTATCCCGAAAAAAATTGACGGTAAAAAAGTTACCTCTATCGGAAACACCGCTTTTGTCGCTGCTCCCGTTAAAAATATCACCGTACCCGAAGGTATAGAGATACAAGCGCACGCTTTTGCCGCTTGCCAAACACTGGAAAGCGTTACTCTTCCCGATTCTGTGACAGAGATTCCTGACGGTTGTTTCAGCGGTAGCACAAACCTTGTGACAATAAATGCCTCCGGTATAACAAAAGTCGGTTTTGAAGCATTTACCGGAACAAAGTTTATTGAAGGCGGTGCCGACGGCTTTGTCACTATCGGTGACGGACTTCTTGTCGCATGGAACGGCGTTGGCAACAATGTATCTGTTCCAGACACGGTTAAAGATATCGGACTTGCCTTTTCGGGCAACACAAACATAAAGAGTATATTCCTGCCCGATACCATAACAGAAATAGATGATTACGCCTTTAAAGGTTGCATCGCACTTTCCGATGTTTCACTTCCCTCAACTATTACATCTATAGGTACTGCAGCCTTTCATCAGTGCTACAAACTTGAAGCGATAGATATTCCTGCAGGCTGTCAGTCAATAGGAGATCTTGCTTTCTGGGATTGTGTATCACTTGAAAGCATCGCAATACCCGACAGTGTCACTCAGATAGGAAACGATGTTTTCCTCGGTACAAAGGACCTTGTTGTCACAACACCTTTTGAAAGTACTGCTTTTACCTATGCCGTTGAAAAGGGCATAGCAGTTGAATAAAATAAAAAGCCTTCTCTGCCAGAGAAGGCTTTTTTCTTTTTGTCTGAATTAGAATGCAAGAGCAAGCATAAGGATAACAACTATTGCCATAAGGATAGAGCAAACAATTGTTGCCTTGTTAAGAATGCTCTGAAGCTGCTTATTTTTCTGTCTGCCGTAGAAACTGTTTTCTGCGCCGCCGGAAATAACGCCATTAATGCCTTCTGACTTAGAATCCTGGCAAACAACAAGTCCGATAATCGCTACGCAAAGAACGATAAGAATTACTCCGAAAACTGTGGTCATTTTATATTCCTCCGTTAAAATTTAAATATTTTATAATCTTGTACAAATAACTAAAACTACGATTGCAACAATTGCAACCACCGCTATAACAGGTATCATTAGCGGAAACGCCATGGAATTGCCCCCTTTATCAGCGGAAATCTGTTTTTAACAAGCATTGTTATAATAGCACACTGCCGTAAAAAGTGCAAGACTTTTATTGTTCTTCCGCTGAATCTTCAAATTCCTCTTCAGATTCTTCTTCTTTTGCAGTCTTTGAGAGAGCGATAACTTTTACATCCTGCGCAAGTTTCATAACCTTGACGCCCTGTGTAACTCTTGAATATACCTGAATGTCATCAGCATCCATTCTGATAATAACGCCGTCAGATGATATGAGAATAATGTCCTCATCGGGTTTTACCACCTTGATGCCTGCGACATCACCCGTCTTATCGGTAAGATTGTAGTTAAGTATACCCTTACCGCCTCTTGCCTGGACTTTATATTCGTTTATTTCGGTCCTCTTTCCGAAGCCATTTTCCGTAACTGTGAGAAGTTTTCCCGTTTCATCGGCAATTTCCATTCCGACAACATAGTCACCCTCCGCAAGGAGAATGCCTCTTACGCCGTGAGCAGGTCTTCCCATCGGTCTGATGTCGGAAACTTCAAAACGTATTGCCTTGCCCTTGCGCGTACCGATAATAAATCTTTCTTCGTTGCCTGTAAGTGCAACTGTGACAAGTTCATCATCTTCGTCAAGCAGAATAGCGATAAGGCCGCCCTTTCTTGCCGAGTCATACTCTGATAGTGCAGTGCGCTTTACCGTACCCTTCTTTGTGATCATAGTGAGGTACTTGTCCTCCTGATCAAAGGTGTCTATCGAAATAACTGCATTTATCTTTTCTTCCTGCTCAACAGGCAGCAGATTAGCAAGATTTACGCCCTTTGCCGTTCTGCCTGCTTCGGGAATGTTATAACCTTTTAGTTTGAACATTCTACCCTTGGATGTGAAGAAAAGAATATACGAATGTGTATTTGCAACAAACATCTCTTCCACAAAGTCTTCTTCACGGGTGGTCATGCCCGTCACACCTCTGCCGCCCTTCTTCTGAGCGCGGTATGTATTAACAGGTAGACGTTTGATATATCCAAAGTGGGATCTGGTTATTACAACATCTTCTCTTTCGATAAGGTCCTCATCTTCGATACCGTCAACTGCATCGCCTATCGCTGTTCTTCTCTCATCACCGTACTTATCGCGTACTTCAATGAGTTCTTCTTTGACTATGTTAAGTATTTTCTGTTCGTCGGCAAGAATTTCTTTGTAACGCTTAATATCGTCAAGAAGTTTGTTGTATTCTTCTTCAATCTTTTCACGCTCAAGTCCCTGAAGTCTGCGAAGCTGCATTTCAAGAATTGACTGTGCCTGAACATCTGAAAGACCGAATCTTTCCATTAAGTTCTCTTTTGCATTGTTATAACTTGAACGGATTATCCTGATAATCTCGTCAATATTATCGCACGCGATTCGAAGACCTTCAAGAATATGTGCCCTGTCCTCTGCCTTTTTGAGTTCATAGCGGGTTCTACGCTCAACTATCTTTTCACGGTGTAATACATACTCTTTGAGAATGTCCTTGAGGGACAGCACTTTAGGCTGACCGTCAACAAGAGCAAGCATATTTACTGCACAAGTACTTTGCAGTGCCGTGAATTTGTATAACTGATTAAGAACCACCTGTGGATTTGCTTCGCGTTTTAAGAAAATCTGTATTTTAAGACCGTCTCTGCCCGAAACGTCCTTGATATTAGAAATGCCTTCGACACGCTTGTCTTTTACAAGTTCAGCAATTTTCTTTACAAGTTCCGCCTTGTTTACCATATACGGTATCTCGGTCACTTCGATTTCGTAGCCGGTCTTTTTTTCAAGAATCTCAGCCTTTGCACGAACGATTATTTTCCCATGACCTGTAGCGTATGCTGCACGGATACCGCTTCTTCCCATTATGGTTGCACCTGTCGGGAAATCGGGTCCTTTTACATATTCCATAAGTCCCTCGGTGTCTATATCGGGGTCATCAATCAGGGCTATGGCACCGTTTATTACCTCTGTAAGATTGTGAGGCGGTATATTTGTTGCCATACCTACCGCAATACCCGAACTTCCGTTCACAAGAAGGCATGGTATTTTTGCGGGAAGTACATCAGGTTCTTTTAAAACCTCATCAAAGTTGGGTGAGAAATCAACTGTATCTTTATCAATATCAGCAAGCATCTCATTTGAGATTTTTGCCATTCTCGCCTCAGTATAACGGTATGCAGCCGGCGGGTCTCCGTCTATTGAACCGAAGTTGCCGTGACCTTCTACAAGAGGATATCTCAGCGAGAAGTCCTGCGCAAGACGGACAAGAGCATCGTATACTGACGCGTCTCCGTGAGGATGATATCTACCGAGCACGTCACCGACGGTGGTCGCTGATTTACGGAAGGGCTTGTCGCTTGTCAGCCTGTCCTCATACATCGTATACAGAATTCTTCTGTGTACGGGTTTAAGACCGTCTCTTACATCGGGGAGCGCACGGGCAACAATAACGCTCATTGCATAGTCAATAAAGCTCTTTTCCATTTCAGAGCGTATTTCAACGTCTACTATGCGCTGGTTTTTTAATATTTCTATCTGTTCCGGTTTCATTGTCTGTGCACCTCCTTATACATCAAGATTTGTAACATATTTTGCATTTTCTTCAATAAACACTCTTCTCGGTTCAACCTTTTCACCCATAAGAATGGTAAATATTTCATCTGCCTCAACTGCATCTTCCATTGTAACTTTAAGAAGCGTTCTTGTTTCGGGATTCATTGTTGTGTCCCAGAGTTCCTGCTTATCCATCTCACCGAGACCTTTGTAACGCGCAATCTCAACCTTTGCATTCGGGTCTCCGCCCTTGAGTTCAAGGGAGAGAGCATCTCTCTGTTCATCAGAATAAGCCTGACGCACCTCTTTTCCCCTTGTAAGTTTATAAAGCGGCGGCTGTGCAATAAATATGTGTCCTTTCTCTATCATTTCACGCATAAAGCGGAAAAAGAAAGTGAGAAGAAGCGTTCTGATATGTGCGCCGTCGACGTCGGCATCGGCCATGATGACCACTTTGCCGTAACGTATCTTTGAAATATCAAATTCACTGCCGATACCTGCGCCTATCGCAGTTATAACGGGAGTGAGTTTATCGTTACCGTAAACTTTATCTGCCCTTGCTTTTTCAACATTGAGCATCTTACCCCAGAGAGGAAGTATTGCCTGAAAGTCTGAATCACGTCCGTTTTTAGCAGTACCACCCGCAGAATCACCCTCAACTATGTAAAGTTCGGTATATTCGGGGTTTTTTTCATGACAATCAAAAAGTTTACCCGGCAGACCGCCGCCTGAAAGCGCACCTTTTCTTGTGGTCTCACGCGCTTTTCTTGCTGCTTCTCTCGCCCTGCTTGCCGTAAGTGCTTTATCAATTATTATCTTACCTACCGCAGGATTTTCTTCAAGGAAATCGGTAAGTTTTTCGTTTATCATCGAGTCAACAAGACTTCTCATCTCGGAGTTACCGAGTTTTGTCTTTGTCTGACCTTCAAACTGAGGCTCGTGCAGTTTTACGGAAATTATTGAACAAAGTCCTTCTCTTACATCTTCACCCGAGAGAGGTTTATCATTTTCCTTTAAGAAACCTCTTTTCTTAGCATAAGCGTTGAGCACTCTTGTAAGCGCGTTTCGAAAGCCCGTTTCATGCATACCGCCTTCGGTGGTATTTATGTTGTTGGCAAAGGAGAAAGACGTCTCTTCATAACTGTCATTCCACTGAAGCGCTACTTCTGCAAAGGAGTTGTTCTTTGATCCGCTCACATAGATAACTTCGCTGTGAATAGCCTCCTTATTTCTGTTAAGGTAGGTTACAAATTCTCTTATACCACCCTCATAGAGCATGGTTTTTTCTTTATGCTCTTCTTCGGGACCCCTTAAATCGCGCAGTGTTATTTTTATGCCGCCGTTTAAGAATGCCTGCTCACGAAGTCTCTTGAGAAGTACATTATATTCAAAGACGACTTCATCAAATATCTCTGCATCGGGCTTAAAGGTTATGGTTGTGCCTGTATCGTCAGTCTTTCCCAATTCTTTTACTTGACCGTCGGGCACACCTCTCTTATATGACTGAGTATGTATCTTTCCGCCGTTCTTGACTTCAACCGTAAGCCATTCGGACAGCGCGTTAACAACGGACGCACCAACGCCATGAAGACCTCCCGATACCTTATAACCGTCGCCGCCGAACTTACCTCCTGCATGAAGCACTGTGAAAACTACATCGATCGTGTTGATGCCCATTTTAGGGTGCATACCCGAGGGAATTCCTCGGCCGTTATCCGAAACTTTTATTATGTCACCCTCGAGTATTTCTACTTCAATATGGCTGCAATATCCCGCAAGCGCCTCGTCGATAGAGTTGTCCACTATCTCATAAACAAGATGGTGCAGACCTCTCGCCGATGTGGAGCCGATATACATACCCGGTCTTTTTCTTACCGCTTCAAGTCCTTCAAGTACTTGAATCTGACTGTCATCGTAGACTTTGTCAACTTTAGTGCTGTTTTCCAATTCTTCCACGATTTTTCTCCTTACTATGTTAATTCTTCATTGTTGATTCGCTTTAAGCCAAGGGGAACCGAACCCCATAAGCCTTAAACTTGTTAAATTTTTATACTTTCAATTTGTCGTCCTCGTAAGGCGTCAAGCCTTACTTCGTCCTTACGCATTCAAATTATATAAAATTTTCCTGCGTTTACGGTCGAAGAGTTTAAAAACAATAAATTTTGATGAAAGCCAAAGAAAATTCGAGAATAATACTGACGTATATTTGCAGAATTTTCTGCAGGATTACGCAAAATTTTTGTTTTTAAACCTTATGCTGTTCGATTCCCCTCGGCTTATGAGCGTCTGTACGGACAACTGAGTTATGTAAACCATTTTTTTTGTCACCACAAAACTCTTCGGTATGTCATCCATTACAGTTTCCACCCTGCCTTCCCGCTGTGCTTTTTCAAGCAGCTCCGAGGTTGCATTTTTCCGTGTATTCTTAGAAACAGTGGTGTTATCAAGATCAAATATTCCTATTATATCTCTGTCAGATATCACTCTGTCTCCGCCGATATGAATGTACATTTTTCTTAATCCTATATATTAAAATCAGTATATGTTTATGTAAACCTATTCTAACACTCGGTTATCGTTCCGTTCTTTATATTAAAGAACTTCACATTGTCTATATTTTTATATCTTGCACGGTCACAGCCTGTTATTATTACCTGTCTGTCCGTTATCTTTTTTAAGATATATGTCTGCCTCGGCCTGTCAAGTTCGCTGAGCATATCATCAAGCAGCATAACAGGTTGTTCGCCCGTCGTTTCAAAAACAAGGTCTCCCTCCGCCATTTTTATCGACAGGACTGCACTTCGCTGCTGTCCCTGCGAACAAAACATCTTTGCTGACATTTCATTTACCAAAACTTCCATATCATCTCTCTGCGGACCGACCAGAGACATTCCTGCCCCAATTTCCTCAGTTTTTATATTTGATATTTCTTTTACAAGATAACTTCTTGTTGCTTCAAGAGTATAAAATTCATTTTCAGGAGCCTGTCCGCTGTGAATATATGAAAGTTTAAGTTCTTCTTTACCGTTTGAAAGTTCATAATGATTCTTGTGTGCAATTTCCCCGAGTTTATTTATATATGAATTTCTCATAAACATCAGATATGCGCCGACATTTGCCTGCTTTTCATTCCACACATCAAGCGTTGATTCAAGCTGCGGATATTTATATATATCCTTGAGCAGAGCATTTTTTTGAGTGAGAATTTTTTCATAATCCTCTATCGCTTTTGCATATTTCGGCTTTAATACGGATATAGCCTGATCTAAAAACCTTCTTCTCTCTCCCGGTCCCTCTTTAATAAGATTCAAATGTTCGGGTGCAAAAAGAACCGTATAGAAATTTCCTGCCATATCCATATTTCTTTTTATCGGAACACCGTTTATTTTTACTTCACGGCGCCTTTTATCCGAATAAAAGATAATATCATACTCGTTATTTCTGTTCTCGGCAAAGAAAGTCATATTGAGCATTGCATTTTCACACCCGTTCATAACAAGTTCCTTATCTTTTGCCGGACGAAAGCTCTTTCCCGATGTAAAAACATATATGCTTTCAAGCAGGTTTGTCTTTCCCTGCGCGTTTCTTCCGTAAAATACATTTACGCCGGGTCCAAGATCAAGACCTGCTTTTTCTATATTTCTGTAGTTTTCAAGATAGAGACTTACTACCTTCATTTTTACAGAACCTCTATTATTTCACCATCAACAGTCACATTGTCTCCGCTTCTTATCTTTTTTCCGCGCATCGTGCATATTTCTCCGTTGACCATAACTTGCCCTTCTCTTATCAGAATGTCCGCCTCACCGCCTGTTGATGCGACGCCTGAAAATTTGAGCAGTTGATTTAATTTTATAAATTCCGTATTTATTTTAATTTTCATTTATTCCTCTGTTTTTAATCTTACGGGAAGTACAAGAAATACAAAAGACTCACCTTCAACAGGCTTTATCACCATAGGTGAAAGACTGTTGTTGAGTTCTATTCTTACCTGTTCTGCCCTTGAATTTCTTAGTGCATCGAGAAGGAATTTATTATTAAATCCTATCTCTAAATTCCCGCCGCTGCTTTTTACATCAAACATGTCTTCAATTTTTCCCAAAGGTGATGAACAAAAGAGTTTTACCTGATCATCAGTAAATTTAAGACGGATTGGAGAACGCTGTCTTTCATTTATAAGGAGAGATGCCCTTTCAACACTGTCTGCAAATGCTTTTACGTCTGAAATAATATCAAGACTTTTTTCTTTAGGCATTGCATTGTTATAATTCAAAAATTCACCCTCAAGAAGTCTTGTAATGAGAATAGTGTTTTCTATTTCAAACTGTGCGTGCTTGCGGGATACGTTAATTTTAACCTTTGTATCGGTCTCTTTGAGCATTCTTGTAACTTTAAGAAGCGTCTTTCCCGGTATGTTGAATTTAAGTGCTTCTGCTGCAGGTGCGGAAAGAACTTCATTTCTTATAGCAAGTCTGTAACCGTCAACACCTACAACTCTGATATTGTTATCACTCACTTCAAAAAGACAACCCGTATGTACAGGTTTTGATTCATTTGTAGATACGGCATAAACAGTCTGCTTTATCATAGATTCGAGTTTATTTTCTTCTATTTCAATACTGTTTTCATAATTTACGGACGGAAGTTCGGGATAATCCATATAAGATGATGCCATTATTGAAAAATGTGTCATACCGCTATCTATATCAACTTTGTTATTTTCATCAACGGATATAGTTACCTGTGTTCCTGCAAGTTTTCTGATTATTTCACCGAAAGTACTTGCATTGATAACGACACTGCCGTGTTCATCATTTATAGAGGGTATGGTACAAATGATAGCGATTTCTAAGTCAAAGCCCGTTATTTTGAGACTTCCTTTTCCGTCTGTCTCTATAAGCAGACCTTCAAGTATCTGTGATGCGGCTTTACTTGCAACAGCACCGCTCGCAGTGGCAACAGCGTCGCTTAAAATACTTCTTTCAACTGTGAATTTCATATATTTGCCTCCCGATGGATTTATTGTTTTTAATAATTTATTTCTGCCTGTCTGAACAAGCATGTTTTTTATAAAACAACTGTAAAAAATTAAAGTAGTAATAGTAGGGGTTGTATAAACTGTTCAAAACCTTTAAATTCGTTTTGGGACAAGTATTTGAATAAAATTCAATCTGTTAATATCCGTTAAAATAAGATTCAACAACTTCGGTTATTAATTACATGAATTTCAACAATGTTCATAACTTGCCTGTTCAAAAACAAAAACTGCTACAATAACTCAAAATATGTGTTTTGCTGAAATTTTTATCAAAACAGGTCGATTTTTGTAAAATGATGGCTATTGCTGACAATCTTTAATATAAGATGATATTTTCATTTTATAATTACTGTCATTATCCATATCTTCACGTACTTTTTTTATTGAATACATTACTGTTGTGTGTTTTCTGTTAAAAAATGCGCCGATTGTGGGAAGTGAAAGGTCTGTAAGTTCACTTACAACATACATTGCAGCCTGTCTTGCTTCGGAAATTTCATTCGTTTTTTTAGAACTCTTTATTTCTTCTGATGTAACTTTAAATATTTCCGCTGCGCGCGCGATTATCTTTTCTACCCTTGTTTCAACAGGCTCCATAGAAGAACTGATGTCGTGAAGAACGTCGGAAGCAAGTTCCAAATTCAAAGGTTTACCCATAAGGGTATGACCTGCTTTTATCTTTTTTACTGCACCCTCGAGCTGTCTTACATTATCTTTAAGTGCTTTTGAAAGACAGTCTATAATTTCTTGCGGAAGTTCAATATTGTTTTCTGCCGCTTTCTGTTTGATGATGGCACAGCGTGTTTCATAGTCGGGTTTTGTTACATCTATGATAAGACCGCTTTCAAATCTTGTGCGAAGTCTATCCTCAAGCGTAGGTATTTCTTTAGGAGGACGGTCACTTGTAAGAACTATCTGCTTTCTTGCATTATATAAAGTATTAAAGGTGTGAAACATCTCTTCTTCAGTCGAACGCTTTCCGCCTATAAACTGAACGTCATCCACTAAAAAAACATCTGCCTGACGGTATTTATTTCTAAAATCTACCGTCTTTTCATTACCGATTGCTTCAATAAGTTCGTTTGTAAAATCCTCACCCTTAACGTAGACTACATTTGCATTCGGATTTTGCTTTTTTATTCTGTTTCCTATAGCGCACATAAGATGTGTTTTTCCGAGACCTGACTCACCGTATATAAAAAGAGGATTATATGAAGCCCCGGGATCTTTTGATACTGCAACGCCAGCCGCATGAGCAAGTCTGTTTCCTTCACCGACAACAAAATTTGAAAAAGTATATGTATCAAGAAGTGAAGATGTGAGAGATACTTTTGAAACAGTATTTTCTTTATAAAGTTTTACGGGTGCCTCTTCAGGAGAAGTAACATTGATATCAACTCTGAATCCGAGCGAGCGCTCAAGACCTGAAAGAATCTGTTCTTTATATCTTAAAAACATATCACACTGAAAAGAAGAGGGACAGGAAAAATACGCTGTATCTCCCTCAAGACGAAGTGCAGTTGCAGAATCTATCCATTGTGCTGCGGCAACACTTATTGTAGAGTTGTCGCCAAAAATATATTCACGCTTTGCTTTGTTCCATACATCTGCAAAAGAAAACATACAAAACCTCACCAGTTATATAATAATATATAATAATTATATATTATATTATATATAATTACAAGATAATTTTATTGAAAAACCATATATTACAGAGTATAATACAGATATAAAAATAACGGAGTGCAAAAATGAATATTAGAAAAGCAAAAATTGACGATTTTGAAGAAATGATGATAATATACAGGGACGCCGCAAAATTTATGGCGGAGAATGGAAATCCCACACAGTGGGTGGGCTATCCTTCGGAAGAAATGGTCAGGGAAGATATAGATAAAGGACAGAGTTATGTATGTACAGAGGATGAAAAAATACTTGCAGTCTTTGTATATTTTGAAGAAAACGATCCGTGGTATGCATATATAGACGGCAAGTGGATAAATGATGAACCGTACGGTGTTGTCCACAGAATAGCCTCTGCAAGAAAGATAAAGGGCTGCGGAGAATTTTGTATCAAATGGGCATTTGACAGATGTAAAAACCTGCGTATAGACACGCATAAAGATAATATTCCTATGCAAAATCTTATTAAAAAGTTGAATTTTAAATACTGCGGCATTGTCTATATGGATGACGGATCTCCAAGAATTGCTTTTCAGAAAACTAAATAAAAAAGGCCGTCTGCATAAAGACGACCTTTTTTATTGTATTATTTGATACTAACTTTATTCATAACTACAGGGGTGAGAGGTCTGTCACTCCAGTCGGTCTTGACTGCTGCAATTCTATCGACAGCCTCCATACCGCTTACAACTTTTCCGAATGCGGCATATTGTCCGTCAAGATGAGGTGCATCCTCATGCATTATAAAAAACTGACTGCCTGCCGAATCAGGATCCATAGCCCTTGCCATAGATATGACACCGCGCATATGTTTTAAATCGTTTTTGACACCGTTTGCGGCAAATTCACCCTTGATTGAATAGCCGGGACCGCCCGTGCCGTTTCCCTTAGGGCAACCGCCCTGTATCATAAAGCCGGGAATTACACGGTGAAAGCAAAGTCCGTCATAAAATGCTGAATTAACAAGTTTTTCAAAGTTTTCAACCGTTTTAGGTGCAATTTCAGGATAAAGCTCTATTTCAATGAGTTCACCACTGTCCATTTCAATAACTACCATCATTAAATCTCCTTAATTTTTGATAGGTTTATTTTACCATAATAAAAGAAATAAAACAACAGATAATAACATAGGGTGATTTTTACGGACAAGAAAAAGAAACCTGAGATAGACCATGACTACACACATGAATCAAAGTCTATAATGGCAGATTTTAAAACAGATCCGTTTGGAAGTTATACGGGAGTATGTAAAGATAAGTATGATATTCCCGTTCAGGACGCGGATGACCTCTAAATAATAAAACACCCCATTTGGGGTGTTTTATTATTTGCAATTTCTCATTACATATAACTGTAAAATAGCAGAAACGGTTTTTGCGTCACAAATTTCACCGTCAAGGACCATTTTTACCGCTTTTTCGAAAGGAATCTTGATAAGTTCTATAAATTCATCCTCGTCAAAATCCGTTCCTACAAAAGTCATGTCCTTATAATCTGCCATAAAAAGATGTACAGTTTCGGTGCAAATTGCCGCCATAGGCATATTTGGCGAGAGTTTTGTCAGTTTTGAAGCCGCATATCCCGTCTCTTCGCGCAGTTCGCGCAGGGCAGATTCGTATATATCCTCACCGTTTTCCATTTTTCCTGCAGGTATCTCAAGAGTATAGATACCCATTGCATATCGATACTGTTTTACAAGAAGAACTTCATCATTTTCATTAAGAGCAATAACGCCAACACCGTCATTTGTACATATTTTTTCTCGGTATGCTGAATTTTTGTCAGGAAGACTAATGGTATCCACGTCTACGCTTATTATTTTTCCTTCAAACACAGTTTTGCTGTCAAGAGTTTCAAAAGACATATATTTCACCTCGTTAATATTTTACCACATACTTAAATATAATCAACAATTGTTTCACGTGAAACATACAATAAAAAGTTTCACGTGAAACAATTACATACGGAAAAAGAGCCCGCACTGCGGACTCTTTTTCTGCAACATATAAATAAGAAGGGTGGGGTTTGAACTAAAGAGGGGTAATCTTTAGTTCACTTATATATTATCATACAAATTTGCGAAAAAAGTTGAATTTTCGTAAACAATTTGTGAACAATAAAAACTTACAAAAAACAAAGTTGTTCGGGCATATTCGTCACAGAAAGCATTTCTTCGGCAATATGTATATCCTCGGGAGATAAACATACGCCTCCTATGCCGCAGGCAAGCAGCGTTTTAAAAATTGTTGGCTCTGTAAGAACTTCTCCGCATGCCGTACACAGTTTACCTGCTTTTGTTGCAAGGTCTACTGTGCGAACTGCGGCAGCAAGTGCTTTTTCCTTTGACATAAACTCGCGACAAAGACCGTTTAAACCTATGGAAATAAAGTCACATTCGGCAATTATGGGGGCAACAGAGCAATATCCTGACACATTTTCTATCATTGCTCCTATTTTAAACTCTTTATTTCCGCCGTACATCGAGGAAAGTCTGCTTTTGACATAGCGTACATCACCGGAGGTGCG
This sequence comes from Feifaniaceae bacterium, assembly GCA_045538835.1. Taxonomy (GTDB): domain Bacteria; phylum Bacillota; class Clostridia; order Oscillospirales; family Feifaniaceae; genus RGIG6165. The sequence goes on from JAZQEF010000011.1 coordinate 97,280, forward strand.
CACGTTTGGAATAAGAATATTTGCGCACTCTAAACAGGAAATATCAAAAAGTTGTTTTTCTTTAAGTCTTTCTTCCATGCCGCATGCAAGAGACTGCTTGTCCCCTTCAAAGTCAAAAAGGCGTATTACACCATGGGGTTCTGCAGAGGAAAATAGAGAGTACTCTTTTGAAAAGTCCCGTATTCCGCTAAGAAGCATTCCCTCTGTGCGCCACAGACCTACGGGATACCCCGTATAAGGGAAAGGTACCGAAACCACTGATGAATATATAGCAGGGCGATATATGTTGTCGGTTTTGCCGATTACCGTAACATTCGCCGAATTTGTATCTATTTGTATCCTGTCGCCGTAGCAAAGGTCTTTAACTCCGGTAATTACGGTGGTGTCCATATATTTGAGAAAAATATAGTTGTGAGACAGTTCACAGTCGTTCTCTGTTATAATTGCATCTACCTTATTTTTAAAATAGGCTATATTCTCAAGATCCGGCATAAAAGTCAGAACGTTTTGTCCGACAATTCCCGTCAGACTTTTACCGCACATTACCTTACATTTCATAATATCTCTCCAATTACCAAAATTTACCATATTATATCATTGTCCGTTGTCATATCATGTCGAAAGTGTAAAAAAGTTATGAACAGGTTTACATAATATCTGTAAATAACCCTGTTAAAACTGTTAAAAACTGTTCAAAACTCGGTTCAAAATGTTTAAAACCCCCGTTTTTTCAAGGATAATTGCTTGTCTAAAACTTTTTAAGTGGTCGAATTATGTAAATCTAAGTAACAGGTGTTTAAAGCAATTTTTTGAGGCAAATAATTTTTAAAGAGGTGATTTAAATTTCTACTTTTGATACTGCGGCTGCCAAGTCGCTGAGCGCTGCCCTGACGCTTGCAGGAGATCTCGGGGCAAGATATGTGGGGACGGAGCATCTTCTTCTTGCCCTTACTTTACCGACAAGTCCCCTGAGGTCACTGCTTGCGGGGATGGGAGTGTCATATACTGCGCTTATGACAAGACTTGCCTGTTCAAAAAAGCCGACACAGCTTACGGCGCAGAACATGACACCTGCTTTAAAATGTGCGCTGGAAAGACTGCATACAAAACGGATAATATCATGTAATGATCTCTTGTCCTCTCTTATGAGTGATTGTGAGTGCGCCGCATATAAAACCGCAAAGTCAATGGGTGCGCGCCCCGAAGAACTGCGTAAGCCGTCTCATATGCCTATAGAACTTCCCTCCTCCCTTTCTTCGTTCGGAAGTGATTTAACAGCACTTGCCGCAAGGGGAAAAATAGATAAAATATTCTGCCGTGAAGAGGAGACAGAGCGGCTTTGCCGCGCCCTCTGCCGCAAGACAAAAGCAAACCCATGCCTTATCGGGGAGGCAGGCGTGGGGAAAACCGCAATAGCAGAGGCGCTGGCCTTGCGCATTGCAGACGGTAATGTTCCTGCAAGGCTCAGCGGCAGACCGCTTTTCTCGCTTGACCTTGCCCTGACTGTGGCAGGTGCGAAATACAGAGGTGAATTTGAAGAACGTTTAAAAAATCTGCTTAAAGAACTCTCAAAAGCAAATGCAGTTGTGTTTATAGATGAAATACATTCTATTGTCGGAGCGGGAAGTGCGGAGGGAAGCATTGATGCGGCAGGAATATTAAAACCGCTTCTCGCCAGAGGTGAGATTTCGGTAATAGGCGCCACAACACACTCAGAATATCTGCGCTTTATAGAAAGGGACAGCGCACTTGCGCGAAGATTTATTCCTATTTATATAAAAGAACCTACGCCTGAACGGGCAAAAATTATTCTTCACGGGGCAAAAAGTGCTTATGAAAGATTTTTTTCTTGTGAGATATCCGATGAGATATGTGACCGAGCAGTTGATCTTTCGGTCAAGTATCTCCCCTCTCGCAATCTGCCTGACAAGGCGCTCGATCTTATCGATACGGCGCTGTCCTCAAAAAAGAGCGGATGTGCGCTGTCTGAGGACGATCTGCTTAGCGCTGCGGCTCTGCAGACGGGACTTCCCGTAGGCAAGGAAAACGAAAAACTGTTTACACTCGAGGGTGTACTGAAAAATGAAGTGTTCGGGCAGGATGAGGCGGTAAAAGAGTTGTGTGAAGAGGTAAAAGCAGGCTTTTTTGCAAATTCTGCTGACAGACCGCTTGCATCATTTCTTTTCTGCGGCCCGACAGGTGTCGGAAAAACGGCTCTTGCAGGGGCTCTCTGCAGAGAACTTTTTTCCCGTGAGCCGATACGCTTCGATATGAGTGAGTATTCCGAGGCGCACTCCGTTTCGAGGCTTATAGGCTCCCCTCCCGGCTATGTGGGACATGAGGAAAACGGGCTTTTAATAGAGGGTATCAGAAAAGATCCGCATACGGTACTGCTCTTTGATGAGGCTGAAAAGGCGCATCCGCAGGTGCTCTCCCTTCTTTTGCAGATACTTGACTACGGAAGACTTACCGATTCTCACGGTGTCAAGGCGGATTTTTCTCACTGCATAGTAATTTTAACATCCAACACCTATTCAAAAGCGCTCAGCGGTTTTGGCGGCAGAATGTCGGACAGAGATCTAAAAGATATCTTTCGTCCAGAAATAAGAGGCAGGTTTGACAGAATAATAACATTCAGAGAACTTGGAAATGCAGAAAAAGAGCAGATAGCTCGCTCGCTCTGTGAAAAACAGGGAATAACACCGACTGAAAGTGAAGTTGAAAAACTTATTAAAGGCACAGGCAGCGGCCGCGATATAAAACGAAGAGTCAGAACTCTGTGTATGGAAAGAGCGAAAGTAGAGACAAAATGAAATAAATATGCTATATTAGATACAAAGGGGGGTGTCTGACATCAGAGAAGATGCAAAATTAGTGATAGCAGCGGCGCTTGATGCGGCGCAACCGGATACTGCCGTAAATGCGGCGCTTGCAGATATGCCCGAGTGCAGAGGAAAATTAATTCTTGTAGCGATCGGCAAAGCCGCATGGCAGATGGCAAAGGCGGCTTATGACACTCTTGGCAAAACAATAGATGACGGTATAGTTATAACAAAACACGGTCATTCAAAAGGTGATATAGGCAATCTTAAAATCAGAGAAGCTGGACACCCTGTTCCCGATAAATATTCTTACAGCGCAACGGGAGAGGCTATTGATATGGTGAGATCTCTCGGCAAAGAAGATACGGTGCTCTTTCTCGTATCCGGAGGCGGCTCAGCCCTGTTCGAAAACCCTTTGATTGACGAGGAAGAATTACAAAGTGTCACAAAGACACTTCTTGCATCGGGGGCGGACATAACCGAGATAAATACGATAAGAAAACGCTTTTCGGCTGTAAAAGGCGGTAAGTTTGCGGAAATTTGCGCACCTGCGCAGGTCTTTTCCGTGATTTTATCGGACATAATCGGCGATCCGCTGGATATGATTGCATCGGGACCTGCCTACCCCGACAGCGCAACTGTAAAAGATGCGCTGTACATAGCAGAGAAATATAAACTTTCCCTTTCGGATAGAGCGAAAGAACTGCTTGAAGAAGAAACTCCTAAGGAGTTAAACAATATTAATACAAAAATAACAGGCTCGGTAAAACAACTCTGCATGGCTGCACAGAGGGTTCTGGAAGAAAAAGGGTATGAAACGGTCTTAGTCTCCGACAGCATCGACTGTGAGGCAAAAGACGCCGGGAAAATGTTTGTTTCACTTGCAAAAAAGTATGTGGGGCAGGAAAAAAATGTTGCGATTATCGGCGGCGGTGAAACGGTGGTACATCTTACAGGGAACGGACTTGGCGGCAGAAATCAAGAGGCGGCGCTCTCTGCGGCAAAGGAGATGGACGGCATGGAAAATATGCTCTTCTTTTCACTCGGCTCCGACGGGACGGACGGTCCTACAGATGCGGCAGGCGGCATAGTAGACGGATTTACTGCTAAAAAAATAGGGAGAGTAGAAGAATATTTAAAAAATAATGACTCGTACCATGCTCTCTTAAAAGCAGATGCGCTTATAATGACGGGTCCGACGGGCACGAATGTGAACGATTTGATGTGTCTGCTCATAAAAAATAAGTAAAGGAGAAATATATATTTCTCCTTTTTTATTTATTTAAAGATTTAAATATGATAAAATTACTGTATCTGGCAGGTGATAAAGTGTGAAAAACATTGTGAAGTATTCAAAAGGAATTCGCCTAACGGCGCTTGTGACTATAGTGCTTATGTGCTGTGAAGTTCTTGTTGAAACGCATTTGCCCAAAATTCTTTCGCAAATAATAGACTATGTGACCGCAATAACGGATACGGGCGGCAGTACCACTGACGGACTGCATTATATTTATAAAATGGGCACGCTTATGGTGCTTCTTGCAGTCGTGGGAGTGACGGTTCATCTCATTGCAAACTATGCTTCGCAGAAAGCATCTTTTGGACTTTCACACAATTTAAGAATTGCGTCATTTGAAAAAATACAGGTGCTGGGACTCAAAAATATTGACAGACTTACAACGACATCGCTTGTTGTGCGTCTTACAAATGATATTTCGTCGGTGCAGAATCTGTTCAGGCAGATACTCGGTCTCGGACTTCGTGCGCCGTTCATGTTTTTAAACAGTATCATTATTGCGGCAACTCTCAACAAGAAACTCTATCTTGTGTTTCTGTATGCGATAATTCCTATGCTCTTTACCGTGGTATACCGTATGAACACGGCACTTCCGGTGTTTAAACGTGTTCAAAAGGCGCTTGACGGACTCAATGATTTTGTAAGGGAAAATCTGCTCGGTATCAGAGTGGTCAAAAACTACACTAAAGAGGAACAGCAGACAGAAGCGTTTGATGAGATAAGCAGCAGTTATGCCGATATCACCGCAAACGCAAATGTAAAACTTGCGATAATCCAGCCGCTTATGCAGCTCATTATGGGATTTACGACGGTCGGCGTTATCTGGTACGGCGGATATCTTTATTTACACGATGAAGTTACAATAGGCGTTATAACCGCACTTATTACATATATAACACAGATACTTATGTCATTTCGAATGATGAGTAACATAATAGTCAATTATTCAAGGACAAAAGTATCTATAGACAGGATAAATGAAATAATCGACACTGAGCCTGCTGTTGCTGAAAAGCACAATGCGATAAAAGAACTTATCGACGGCAGTGTTGAGTTTAAGAATGTCACCTTCAGTTATACCGATGGTGGCGAAGATGTACTGCAAGATGTGTCATTTGTCGCAAAAAGCGGTGGCGTCACGGCCTTTCTCGGCGGCACAGGCAGCGGAAAGAGCACTCTGCTTCATCTTATTCCTCGAATGTATGATGTGACTGGCGGAGAAGTAATAGTAGGTGGAACAAATGTGAAAGACATTGCCCTTTCGACGCTTCGCAAAGACATTGCAATAGTTCCGCAGTTCTCGACTCTGTTTTCCGAGACGGTAAGGTCAAATCTTTTGTGGGGAAACGATAATGCAGACGAGGCGCAGATGAAAAAGGCGCTTAATACGGCCTGCGCAGATGAATTTGTGGAGGAACTCACCGCTGGAATAGACACTTTTCTTGCAAGAGGCGGTAAGAATTTGTCGGGAGGACAGAAGCAGAGGCTTTGTATTGCAAGGGCACTGATAAGAGAACCTAAAATTCTGCTGCTTGACGACTCTCTGTCGGCAGTCGACACCAAAACAGATGCCGCAATACGCGAGAGGTTGGCGCAAAATTATCCCGATACAACGACCATCATAATTGCTCAGCGCATAAAGTCTGTAAAGTGTGCGGACAAGATATATGTTATCGACGGCGGAAAGATAGTGGCACAAGGAACGCATAAGACTCTGTCACAGACTAATGAGATATACAGGGAGATAATGGATTCCCAGAAGGAGGTCGTCGATGAGTAACGAAGATATCAGAAAGACGGCTGCCCCCGATATGTCACAGCGTATAATAGGCGGTGGCGGCAATATGGCACGCCAGCGCGCGGCAAATTTGCTTGCAGAAAAGCCCAAGGATATGAAGGGCACGATAAAGAGGATATTTACATATCTTAATAAATCAAAACTCGGCATGACGCTTGCGATAATATTGCTGCTCATTCATACAGGGCTTGACCTGCTGACGACATATCTGCTCAAACCCGCAGTAAACAACTACATAATTCCTAAGGACTATGACGGCCTTGTAAAATTGTGTATCGTACTTGCGGCGCTCTATGTGATAAGCGGTATTTTCCAGTATTTGTCAAACAAAATGCTCATACGCATTTCGCAGACTGCGACACATACAATGAGAAGCGAACTTTTCAGAAAACTGCAGACCTTGCCTGTCTCATATTTTGACAGAAATCACTTCGGTGATATAATGAGCCGATTTACAAATGACCTTGAAAATGTTGCGCTTGCACTTAAAGACACACTGGCAAAACTGTTTCAATGCATATTCAATACGGCAGGCACTATATTTTTGATGTTATGGATATCACCAAAACTCACAGTGGTATCGCTTTTGTCCATTCCCGTGATATATTTTGTCACAGGTTTTATCACAAAACATACTAAGAAGCATTATCGTCGCTATCAAGCAGATCTTGCAACGGTCAACTCCTATGCAGAGGAGAGAATATCGGGACAGTATGTAGTTTCTGCTTTTGACAGAGGTCATGAGGTATGTAAAGAATTTGCAGACTATGCGGAAACTCTGCGCAAAAACGGCATAAAAGCACAGTTTATATCCAGCATAACAATGCCTTCGCTCAAAGGTATAAACAATATATTTTACGGTTTTACCGTAATGTATGCGGGAATTCTCGCTTTAACGCAAGGTCTTGATCTTGGCGGTATCAGCGCATTTTTAAAGTATGCAAAGAAATTTGCCAACCCGATAAATGAGATATCGCATCAGATAATCGCCATTCAGGCGGCAGTTGCAGGCGCAGAGCGTGTGTTTATGGCGCTTGATACAGAGAGCGAGTACCGTGACAACGAAGTTTTAAAACCTGAGACGTTCAGCGGAGATATTTCGATAGAAAATGTTGATTTTTCATACACGCCCGAAAGAAAGATACTTAAAAATATCTCGGTCGATGTAAAGAAAGGTCAGCACATTGCACTTGTCGGTCCGACGGGCGCGGGCAAGACGACGATAGTCAATCTGCTAATGCGCTTTTATGAACTTGACAGCGGCAAAATAACCATTGACGGAAATGATATCACCAATATCGACAGAAAGACACTGCGCAGAAATTTCGGTATCGTTTTGCAGGACACGAGTCTGTTTACGATGAGTGTTGCTGACAATATCAGATTTGGAAAACCCGAGGCAACGATGGAAGAGGTCGTTGCGGCGGCAAAACTTGCAGGCGCAGACAGATTTATAAGGCAACTTGAAAACGGATATGAAACCCTTCTTTCCGAAGGCGGCGGTACGCTGTCTGGCGGGCAGAGGCAACTTTTAAATATTGCCAGAGCGTTTCTTATAGATCCGCCCATGTTGATACTTGATGAGGCGACATCAAATGTCGACACCAGAACAGAACTTCAGATACAGACGGCGATGAAGACGCTTATGAAGGGCAAAACCGCCTTTCTTATTGCACACCGCCTCTCCACCATTCGTGACTGCGATATGATACTTGTTATCGACGGCGGTGAGATAGTTGAACGGGGCAGTCAAGAAGAACTTGTTGCTATGGACGGCCTGTACGCAAAACTTTATAAAGGAATATAAATATGACATTTACAGTTAAATCAGTCGCACTTAAGGGAATAGACGGTTACTTTGTCACCGTTGAAGCCGACTGTTTAAAGGGAATACCGTCGTTTGACATTGTCGGTATGGCAGGTAAGGCGGTCAAAGAGGCGACACGTCGTGTACGAAGTGCGTATTCAAATGCGGTAGGTGATTTTCAAAAGGGACGTATCACAGTCAATCTTGCGCCTGCCGACACCGAAAAAGAGGCATCGGCGCTCGATCTGCCTATATTTATCGCTGTTTGCGGAGCATTCGGTCTGCTGGATAAAGTGGCAGAGGACACAGTTTTTATAGGGGAACTCTCGCTCTCGGGCGAACTTCGCGAAATAAACGGTGTGCTTGCATATGCAGCATTTGCTGCTGAAAACGGAATAAAAAGTATAGTTCTGCCTAAGTGCTGTGCAGAAGAAGCGGCGCTTATTCCCGGAATTGAAGTTATAGGAATAACAGATGCGAAAGAACTGCTCTCTTACTTAAGAGGTGAGATAAGCATTTTTCCGCAGGAGAGTGACCTTGCTAACACGGATGAAAGAGATGTTCTTCCAGATTTTGCAGAGGTAAGAGGTCACTATTTTGCAAAACGTGCACTTGAAATTGCGGCGGCGGGCGGCCACAACATTGCGCTTATCGGACCTCCCGGAAGCGGAAAGAGTATGCTTGCAAAGAGGCTTCCTTCGATAATGCCTCCGCTTGACCGAGAGGAAGTCGTAGAAGTGACAAAGATATGGTCCGTTGCAGGCAGGGCGCAGGGGAAACTTATACAGGCGCCGCCTTTCAGAAGTCCGCATCACACGGTGTCCCCCGTCGGTCTGTCGGGCGGCGGCTCGATTCCAAGACCGGGTGAGATATCGCTCGCCCATCGCGGTGTACTTTTTCTTGATGAATGGCCCGAATTTTCAAAGAATACACTTGAAATTTTAAGACAGCCGATTGAAGATAAGCAGATAACCATCTCGCGTGCGGCGCAGAGCAGTACTTTCCCTGCCAATTTCATACTTGTATGCGCGGCAAATCCCTGTAAATGCGGAAATTTCGGTACGGATAAACAGTGCTCATGCACACCGAGAGAACGAAAGACATACATGTCGCACATCAGCGGACCTTTGCTTGACCGAATGGATCTTATGGTTGAAGTACCATCCGTTCCCTTGAGCGATCTTGAAAACAAGATGGCGGAAGAACCGAGCAGCAGTATATTAAAGCGTGTGCTTGCCGCAAGGGAACGCCAGAAAATACGACTTGCACCGTATGGCAAGAAACTCAACAGTCAGATGACTCATGATATGATAACAAAACTCTGCCGTCTGACAGACGGGGCACGAGATCTGGTAACAAAGGCGTTTGATTTCTACGGTCTTACGGCACGAAGTTATGACAGACTTCTCAAAACGGCTCAGACGGTCGCCGACCTCGAGGGCAAGGACGAAATAGATGAACTTATAATAGCAGAAGTGGTATCCTACCGCACGGCAGAAAAGAAATACTTTTTCAGAGGATAAAAAAACACCGAGAATTTTTCTCGGTGTTTTCTCATATTTTAAGTAAATATCCGTATCTGAAAAGCAAATATGCAATAATCGGGACAGCGACTGCACCTAAAATTGCAAGAATTCGCACGAAGGGAGAGCGTTTTGCCATAGGCTCTGTCAATTCGTTTACATCTTTTTCCTCCATAGGTCCTCCTTTATTTACAGAGGGCAAGATAAACGCCCTTTATGAGGTCTGCATGAGTTGCAGTCTGTGACAGAGACTTTGTCGCGCCGCCGAAGCGTGAGATAACGCTGTCGAGTTCTTCACCCGACATAACTTTGTCGGGCAGGAAGTACTTGCCCTTGGGCTGCATTATATCGTTTTCGACACACCAGCGAATGGCTGTCGAATAAGGGTCGCTCATTTTGACGTCTTTAAACACATCGGGAGCTTTTGGATTTTTCATAAGTTCAATAATTCGTGCAATTATTGCGGAGGGCGGTGCGATAAGCATAGCCGCCTCCCCTCTTGTGAGAGGCTTTGCAGTACGAACGGTATTGTCATCAAACGCAACACATCTGCCGTGTTCTGCCAGCCATTTTGCTTCGGTAAAACAGTCGTCCCCCTCGCCAAGGTCGGCAAAAGGAGATATTTCCATAAGTTCGCTGACGGGTATTACACGGTAACCCTTTTTTGAAAGGAGTTTAAGTTGTGTGTCAAGACCGTCTGCAACAGGCGAACGGCTTGCCATATTATAACCGTCTTTCTGGAAGATTATCTGTCCGCAGAGAGCGTTCTCATCTTCTTCAAGAGCCACTTTAAGCGGATTTATCATTTCTTCTACTTCTGCTTCATAGCCGTCTGCACAGGGAAGCCAGCCGGCGCCGTCAAAAGATGCCGCCATATACTGATACTGCATAAGCGCATAGGCATCGTAACTCGTAAAGCCGCCCTTTATCTTGTCCACATAGTGAGGCGGACGGGAGAGTTTGATGTCATAACCGTCACGCTCCTCGAGCAGAGCATCAAGGCGGCGCAGATCTGTAAGAACTTCGGTGAGAGAGTTCCAGGTCTTCCGCTTGTTATATATCATATTCTTTTTTCCAAAGAGAAGATGTCTGTATGAATGGTTTGAGATCTCGTGACCGTCCGAGAGGATCTTGTGTATGAGATCGGGTTTGTGTTTTGCACCGCCGAAACGGTCGCACTCAAACTGAGGATAGTGGTCATATTTTATGCCGCCCCATGAAGCAGAGCCCTCTGCACCTATTTCATCTGGATAGTTCTCACTTGTATCGCCCACAACGTCGAACGTGCCTCTGGCATCGTAACGGCGCATGATTTCAAGAATCTTTTCGGTGAGGGAGAGTTCATCCCCCTTGTCGGGACTTGGCGGCAGCGCGCATGGACCGTCATCAAACGTCATTGCCACAACACGCTGATCCGTTTTAACACGCTCTATCCTTCGAACAAGTCCCATATAGTGACGTTTTGGGAAAAACTTTTGAATAATTGCTTTTACTTTTTTTCCTATCCTGACTATTAATGCCACTGTTTACCCTCCAACACAACTTTTTTTCTTGGTGTAAATATGTCTTTTATGAAAAGAAGGACTATCTTTACGAGCCTGTCGGGAACTCTGTACCACTTGCCTGCATCTATCTGTCTATACAGTTGAGATATGCCACGGTATACCTTTCTTGAGGGAGTGTGATAAACATCGCCTCTGGCGTGGCGGAGCGCTTCGCGCACACCGTCAGCCGTAAGTTCTCTGACATCAAGCTGAACATATGTATTACCTATTTCTGCAGGAAGATGAGCATCACTGCCTGCAGTAAAGAGACCGAGCACATTTTCCTTGGCAAGTTTATTTGCTTTGTTGCTGATGCGCGCATTTGCAACTTCAACGGCAACACCGCGGTCAATAAACTTTTTTATATCCTTACTGTTCTCTGTAACTGCATAGGGGTGAGCAAGTATGGGGAAATCCTGTCTGCACAGATCCTTGAGAAGTGAAGATGCATCATTTCTTGCAGGCTGTGGAGATGTCATAAAAAGACCGATTATATGACCTGCATTTGTTGAATATTCAATTGCAGGAAGGAATAGAACACCGTCAATAAATCCTTTTTCATCGGATCTTGCAAGTATTTCATAATATCCGTCTGTAGTGTTGTGATCGCAGACGCAGACACAGTCAATCCCCTTCTTTTTTGCTGCTTTTGCGATCTCTTCAAGTGACATTCTGCAGTCGTGTGAATTGTGTGAGTGTACATGAAAGTCAGCTTTGATTTTCATTATTCTTTGCTCCTTATGGATTTAATATATGAAAACGTCCCTTTAAGATCGTGAAAATCAATAATACCGTCTTTCACACGGGGACTGAATATATCTTTAATAATTTCAAGCGTTTTTTTTATATTTTTCCTCTTGAGATATGCAAGTATCAGTTTTATTTCGCTTGTAAAAAATGTCATTTTACAGTCGGCCTGCGGGATGCTTCTGACAGTGTCCTTGCCTGCGCTTGCAAGCGCCCAGTTTTGTGAAAAACTACTTTTTGAAATGCGTGTCAGCGCATAACTCCCCCACACGCGGGGGTTTATCTCCATAAGGACGCCGCCTTTCCATTCGACCATTGCAATACCCTCAAACGAAAGTGATGCAAGCAGTTTTTCGGAGTGACCGATAAGGTCTTTATCGAAGTGGGTAATACAGCAGGAGGAAGGACCGCCCGATAAGGGACATTCTCTTATACGCCGGTGTGATATAAAATCAAGACATTTGCCGTCTTTCATTATCATACAGACACCGACACCGTCACCCTCTATCTTTTCCTGGAAAATGAGGTCGGGGTATTTTTCTTTTAGCAAAGTATGCTCTTTTTCATCTTTTACAACAAAGTAACGCTCACTCGCCTTAAGACCGAGTTTTTCACCGCAGGGGAATTTTGCAATACATGGATAATTAGTAGGCAAACCCGGTGTGGGAATACCGATGCTCTTTGCAAGTGAAAGTACATATGATTTATCATTTGCCCTGTCCAAAACGTCTCTTTCGGGAACAAGAACATGACAGACGCTGTCATATTTTTCTCTGTTTGACGAAACTTCTTCTATCGTTTCCCTGCCGACACAGAGCAAGGTCGGCATATCGTATTTTTTGCATATTTCATAGGGTGAGTCGCACTTAAAATGTGCATTCACACCCTTTGACATACCGCCGACACAGTTTTTTCTGTATGTCGCAACGACCGTATACCCTGCATCTGCAAGGTCACGGATAAGCGGAAGTGTCATTCTGTAATCGGTATCTGTCACGATAACGGTCATATTCCAAACACCTTTTTTGCATTATTTGCCGTTATTTCGGCAATATGGTCCAAACTGCAGCCGCGAATCTCTGCAAGGCGCTGCGCCGTATGAAGCACGAGTGAAGAGTCGTTTCTGCGGCCCCGCATCGGCTCAGGCGCAAGGTAAGGAGCATCCGTTTCAATAAGTAAACGGTCCTCCGGTACCCATTGCGCTACAGATAGCAGTTTCGAAGCGTTTTTAAATGTGAGTGTGCCTGCAAAACTGATATAACAGCCAAGCCCCACAAGTATTTTTGCAGACTCAAGCGAGCCGCTGTAACAGTGTATTATTGCTGCAGGACGCAGATCCGTGAGCACGTTTATGGTGTCAGCGTGCGCCTCGCGGTCGTGCACGATGATAGGTTTTTTCACTTGATTTGCAATGTCACACTGCGCACGAAAAAAGTCTATCTGCCTGTCACGGGGCGCAAAATCGTAGTAATAATCAAGTCCGCATTCTCCGACTGCGACACATTTAATGTCCTCAAAATAGGGAAAAAGTTTGTCAAGGTCGGATAGTTCGTATTTTGAGCACTCGTGCGGATGTATACCTGCCGCATACCAGACATTATCATATCTGTGAGAGATATCTCTTGAAAATTCAGTGTCATCAAGGTCGGACGGGCAGGTCAGTATGCCGCAGTTTGATTCTGACAAAAGTTTTTTTAGCAGAGCATCCCTGTCCTCGTCAAATCTTTTGTCGCAGTAGTGCGAATGTGTGTCAAAAAATTTCATCAGTGAATACCTGCACCGGGCTCAATACCCTCAAGGAAAAGAACTTTTACAGTATCTCCGTCATCAGCCGCAAGTATCATACCGCAACTCTCTTCACCGCAGAGTTTGACGGGTTTTAAGTTTTTGACAAGAACTACTGTTTTACCGATAAGTTCTTCGGGGGTGTAGTATGCTTTTATGCCGCTGCACACCTGCCTCGTCTCTTTACCGAGTGAAACGGAAAGTTTGTAGAGTTTTTTGCTCTTTTTTATCTCTTCGCAGGAAAGTATCTTTGCTGTGACAAGCTCTACTTTTGCAAAATCGTCTATGCCGATAAGGGCAAGACCGCTCTCCTCCTCTTTTTCTTCGTTTTCGGAAAGCATTTCCTCTATCTCTTTGCGTTTTTCGTTTTCGTCTATTCTTGCAAAGAGAGGCGTGGGGGCACCGGTCTTCGTGCCTGCTTTCAGAGCACCGAAGCATGAAACCGACTCAAAAGAGTCGATTTCACAGCCGAGTTGTGAAAGGATTTTATCTGCAGTTTCGGGCAGGAAGGGCTTTATCATAACTGCCGCTATGCGTATTCCTTCGCAGAGGTTATACAAAACAGTTGCAAGTCTGTCTGTTTCGCCGTTTTTGGCAAGCGTCCAGGGTGTTGTTTCGTCTATATATTTGTTGCAGCGTCTGAGAAGTGACCATACGCTGTCCATAGCATCAGCGACATGGAGTGTAGCCATGTTGTTAACGGCGCCTTTGACTGCTTCAGATGCGGTAAGTTTTAACTCGTCATCAAGAGCATCCGTCTTGTCAGGCGCAGGAATGACACCGTCAAAATATTTGCAGACCATTGCGATCGTTCTGTTGACAAGGTTTCCTAAAATGTTTGCAAGATCGGAATTTGTTTTCGCCATAATGAGATCGTATGTGAAATTGCCGTCACTTGCAAAGGGCATTTCGTGGAGAAGATAGTATCTCACTGCATCAACGCCAAAGAGTTTCACAAGCTGCTCGGCATATACGACATTGCCCTTTGACTTACTCATTTTATCATCGCCCATAAGAAGCCAGGGGTGGCCGAATACCTGCTTGGGAAGCGGTAAGTCAAGCGCCATAAGCATACAGGGCCAATAGATGGTGTGGAAACGCAGAATATCCTTACCTATAAGGTGAACATCTGCGGGCCAATATTTTTCAAAGAGAGGCTGTTTATTGCCGTCCGGATGATAGCCAAGAGCTGTTATATAGTTTGAAAGTGCATCTATCCACACATAGATGACATGTTTTGAGTCAAATTTTACCGGGACGCCCCAGTTGAACGAAGTTCTTGAAACACAGAGATCCTGCAGACCGGGACGTATAAAGTTATTCAGCATCTCGTTCTTCCTGCTCTCGGGCTGAATGAACTCGGGATTCTGCTCAATATATTCCTCAAGGCGTTTTGCATATTTGCTCATCTTGAAGAAATATGCCTCTTCGCTTGCCTTGTGCACCTCGCGGCCGCAGTCGGGGCACTTGCCGTCAACAAGTTGTGTTTCGGTATAGAAACTCTCACAGGGAGTGCAGTAATAACCCTCGTATGAACCCTTGTATATGTCGCCCTGCTTAAACAATTTTTCAAAAATTGCTGCAACCGAGTCCATATGATAGTCGTCGGTCGTGCGGATAAACTTGTCATAACTTACGTTCATAAAATCCCAGATGCGGCGTATCTCACCTGCGATATTATCAACGTGCTGCTGGGGTGAAATTCCCTCTGCCTCAGCCTGCTGCTGTATCTTTTCGCCGTGTTCGTCAGTTCCCGTGAGGAAGAAGACATCGTATCCTTCCAGTCTTTTAAATCGTGCGATCGCATCAGCGAGGACTGCCTCGTATGTGTTGCCTATGTGAGGCACTCTTGAAGTGTATGCTATTGCTGTTGAAATATAATAAGGTTTTTTTGACATTTTATTTTTACTCCTTGGGAAGAAAATCTGTAAAATTGGGAATTTCGGGTGTGCTGTCATATGTGGGAAGTTCATCTTCATCTTTTTCACCGTCAGTTATCGATGTGATAAATGATGTGTATGATGCAAGGAAGTAGGGCAGAACATAGATATACAGTATGCCGAGAGTCAGCATAGATAAAAGTTCCCAACCCACAAATGAAAGAATGAACAAAAATGATTCAAAACGGTGCTTCTTCATTGCGGCAACAGACTGCTTTACTGAAGCATATGCCCCGCCGCCTCTAACAAATATCACAGGTGCCGCAAGGTATTTCATCACGAACACCGTAAGGAATATAAGTGATATGAGATACAGCGCAAAAAGGACGAGCAGTGTAATAAGAACAGTTTCGATAGCAACGGCGTTTATTATAAGAAGTGCGACCGTCACACCTATGATTACGCCCCATACGGCAACAAAAAGTGCGGTCCAGAGTGCCGAGAAGAGGTATATCAGAAGATATAAACCGAAAGTGCCAAAAAATCTTTTTACTGATGAGAAGAGCGAGAACATATCGCCTATCTTGGGTGTATCGCCGTCAGTCATTGTAAGATAGAACTTGCATATTCCAAACATAAGCGGAATCAGAAGAACTATCATAAGGACAGCAAAGCCCCATATTATGCCTGTGCCGAGTGGCGAAGTATGAGCAGGTTTTATCTCTTCAAAGACTTCAAAAGCAAGTCTTCCTTCGTTTTCCAGAATGTACATAAAACGGTTTAATTGCGCTTCAAGCGTTGCCGTATCAACAACGGATGTATGTATACCGCTTGGTGTGACAGCAATTTCATAGTCTGCGGGACTTGCCGCATAAAGCGTTCCTGCCATAAGTGCCGCTATACCGAGTATGATTGCAAGTAATATCAGCCAGACTGCAATGCTTTTACCCCAATTACCTTTGAGGGACAGACGGGCATTTTTCTTTGCCGATTTACGCCTTTGTGAATAAGTCATATAAATCTCCTATAAATTATAGTTATCTATATTTTATTATTATTTCTTATAAAATACAATAGTATAAATAAAAAAGTGCCGTTTTTTGAAACGGCACTTTTTATAAAGGCTTCTTTTTTATCTCACTCCATCTGCGAGGATATTTCAAGGGAGTGGGGGCGATTTTATCAATAATTATCAGAGTGTGAACGGTGCCGTCGGAAAGTGTCGGTCTGTGAATCGCCTTAATTTCTGCACCAAGTATAGTCAAGGCATTTTTTGCGCTTTCAATTTCACCCTCACAGTCTTTTGCTTTCATTGCGATGAATATGCCGCCGATTTTGACAAAGGGAAGACAGAGTTCGCAAAGCGCAGGAAGCGCGGTTACACCTCTTGAAACTGCGACATCATAAGTCTCTCTTAATTCTTGCGCCGCCTCTTCTGCGCGTGCACAAAGTGTCTGCAGAGGAAGTGAAAATTCATCTGCAGTTTCCTGCACAAAGGCAAGTTTTTTTGCCGTGGAATCAAGCGCTGTTACAAAAATGTCTTCTCTCGCCATTGCAATGGGTAGTGCGGGAAAGCCGCCGCCCGTGCCCACGTCAATGACCTTTGCGCCCTGCGGAATATGTTCACAGAGCGTTAAAGAGTCTTCAATATGAAGTACCATAACGGCGTCTTTTTGTGTAATGGCGGTCAAATTCAGTCTTGTGTTTGCTGTAATAAGCTTTTCTGCCAGCGCTTCGTAGTTTTTCATCTTTGTGTCTCCAGATATATGAGAAGTACCGATATGTCGGCAGGGTTTACGCCCGATATTCGCGATGCCTGTCCCAGCGTTTTGGGACGAAATTCGCTTAGTTTCTGTCTTGCTTCAAGGCGAAGCCCCGAAATTTCAAGGTAATTTATATCTTCGGGCAGTTTTCTGTTTTCAAGTTTCGAATTTTCCTTTACCTCGGACAACTGACGCTTGATATAACCTTCATATTTTATGGTTATTTCAACTTCTTCACACACATAGTCGGGAAGTGACGGTCTGCCCTTGTCAAAGGGCGCAAGCCCCTTATATGAAAGTTGAGGCCTTTTTATAAGGTCGGACAGTCTTGCGCCCGATACAGTTTCCGCCGTACCGCAGGAAACAAGATATTGTGACAATTCCTTGCTTGGAGGTATCACAACATTCTGAATACGCTCAATTTCCAGGTCAATAAGAGCCTGTTTTCGTAAATAACGCTGATATTTTTCCTCAGATACAAGACCTATCTCGTAGCCTAAAGGCGTAAGTCGTGCATCTGCATTATCCTGTCTTAAAAGAAGTCTGTATTCACTTCTTGAAGTCATCATTCTGTATGGTTCGCAGGTACCTTTTGTCACAAGGTCATCAATGAGAGTGCCGATGTAACTGCCGCTTCGCTCAAAAACAATGGCTTCTTTTCCCTGCACTTGTCTTGCGGCATTTATACCTGCCACAAGTCCCTGCGCCGCAGCCTCCTCATAGCCTGAGGTGCCGTTAAACTGGCCTGCTCCGTAAAGACCTTTTATGTTCTTGAATTCAAGAGTTGCCGAAAGCGCGGTCGGATCGCAAAGGTCGTATTCAATAGCATATGCAGGGCGCATAAATTCACAGTGTTCAAGACCTTTCACTGAACGGTACATATCAAGTTGTACATCAATAGGCATTGAAGAAGAAAAGCCTTGAATATACATCTCCTCGCTGTCGAGCGCGACAGGTTCAACAAAAAACTGGTGTCTTTCCTTATCAGCAAATCTAACCACTTTGTCCTCTATCGACGGACAGTATCGGGGACCGACGCCCTTGACCAGACCGCTGTAAAGAGGTGAACGGTCAAGATTTTTTCGAATAATGTTGTGCGTTTTTTCGTTTGTGTAAGTTATGTGGCAGATGACCTTGTTTTTATAGTCTGTCTCATCTGCGTTGTCAAATGAAAGAGGTATTATCGGGTCGTCCCCTATCTGTTCTTCAAGTTCCGAAAAGTCTATAGAACGGCGGTTTATACGCGCAGGCGTGCCTGTTTTAAAGCGCATCATGGGAATACCGAGTCTTTTAAGTGACTCCGATAAAGCGTCAGCCGAGCGGATACCGTCTGGACCCGAGGGTGTAAAAACATCACCCACTATCGTCTGTGAATGCAGATATGTGCCGGTTGCTATGATTACTGCATCGCAAGAGTAAAATTCGTGCAGGTCTGTTGTAACTCCGGTTACGTGTCCGTCTTCTGTGGATATATCTACGATTTCAGCCTGCTTTAGATAGAGGTTTTCGGTCATTTCAAGGACGCGCTTCATATATAAATGATACGCCGTGCGGTCTATCTGCACACGGGGTGAGTGTATAGCAGGTCCCTTGCCTCTGTTGAGCATACGGCTCTGTATAAAAGTGGCATCGGAAGCCTTTGCCATCTCGCCGCCGAGAGCATCTATTTCTTTTACCAAATGTCCTTTTGCACTGCCGCCTATACACGGGTTGCAGGGGAGATTTGCGATAGCGCCGTCAAGCGAAAGCGTAAAAAGTGTCGTGGGGACACCGAGGCGCGCTGATGCAAGTGCTGCCTCTATTCCTGCGTGACCTGCACCAATAACTGCTATATGCATATTCTCACCTACTTTCCTACGCAAAAGTTCTCATAAATTCTGTCGATAAGATCATCGCTGACAGTTTCGCCCGTAATAAGACCAAGTTGGCATAGCGCTTGGTTTATATCAAGTTCAGCCACTTCGGGATCTATTCCGATTAAAATGGCATCATGGGCACGACTCAGTGCTTCGTAAGCTCGATCAAGCGCCTGTCTGTGTCGGAGATTAGTTATTGTTTCGCCCATATCCATAGGCGCGGCGCCGAGTGCTTTTTCTTTTATTGCGGAAATGAGTTTTTCCATTCCCTCGCCGCTTTCGGCGCTTATAAGAATTGCCCCGTCTGGAACAAAAATATGCGCTTTATCGCTTTTGTTTGCGACAATTAAACTGTCACATTCGTGCGCAAGCGCGAGAAGCGCATCATCATTCTCGTCACACGGCATTGATGCATCAAAAAGAAAAATAGCAAGTGCGCTGTTTTTAATTTCCTCTTTTGCGCGGTCAATACCGATTTTTTCTACTGTATCTTCACTTTTGTGGATACCCGCCGTATCGGATAATACGATGGGCAGTCCGTCAAGTTCGATGGTTTCGCTGATGACATCTCTTGTCGTGCCTGCAATTTCGGTCACAATACTGCGGTCACGCCCGATAAGTCTGTTCATCAGCGATGATTTTCCGACATTCGGCTTGCCGCAAAGACATACGGGAAAACCCTCTTTCAAAAATTTGCCCGTATTGTAGGATGCACGCAGTTTTTCAGTGCGCTGCATAGCCGCCTCTATCATCGGACAGAGTTTTGAGGCATCGGGCGCTTCAATACCCTCTGCAGCAAAGTCGGCATACACCATAATTTCCGAATCTATGTCTAAAAGTGTCGAGCGAAGTTCGTTTATAACACGGCGAAGCGAGCCGCCTGCCTGCAAAAACGCCTCTTTTGCGGAAAGAGTGCTCTTTGCCGTGATTATGTCAATGACCGCCTCGCTCTGCGACATATCCATTTTCCCGTTTAAAAAGGCGCGTTTTGTAAATTCGCCCCTCTCGGCAGGTATCGCACCTGCATCAAGGACTGCTTCAAGCACCCCTCTGAGAACCACAAGACCGCCGTGACAGGAGAACTCTGCCATATCTTCACCCGTGTATGAATGAGGTCCTTTAAAAAATGTGCAGAGCGCAGTATCCAGCGTTTCGCCGTTTTTATTTGTTATTCTTCCGTATACGGCAGTACGGTCCTTAAGCGGTGAGGAGAAAATGCTTTGCGCTATTTTTTCTGCCCCGTCACCTGAAAGGCGCACAAGCCCTATTGCGGCATTTGAAAGTGCCGTTGAAATTGCAGCAATTACAGCCATTTTTCCTCCTAATAACTACAGCCCCTTTTGAAAGGGGCTGTCTATACTTATCTTACGTACTTAATTACGACTCTTCTGTTTGGCTCAGCCCCGATAGAAGCGGTCGTTATATTTTCTGTGTCCTGAAGTGCAGAGTGGATTATTCTGCGTTCATAGGGATTCATTGCATCAAGTGTGATGCTCTTGTGAGTTTTAATGACCTTATCCGCCTTGTTATGTGCAAGCGCAATAAGTATCTTTTCACGCTTACTGCGGTAGTTTTCGGTATCGAGAGTTACTTTAATATAACCGCTCTTACCCTTGTTCACAACAAGACTTGTGAGATACTGGAGCGAATCGAGTGTTTCCCCTCTTCTGCCGATGACAAGTCCCATTCCCTCACCTTCAAGAAGAAGGTTTACGGCATTATTTTCAGTGTCAGAAGTGACATTAGCCTCAATGCCCATAACGGCAAATACTTCTTTTACAAAATTTACGGCAACTTCTGCACCTTTTTCCAAAACTTCGGGAGCAACAGGTTTGCTTTCCTTCTTCGGCTTGGGAGCAGGCTCTGCCTTGACCTTTTCGGGCTTGGGAGCCACTTTCTTTTCTGCTATCTTTTCATCAGCAAGTGTGAAATTCTGCTTGGGAAGCGGCTTTGAAACCTTTTTGGGTGCGGTTTCCTTTTTCTGTCCCTTGGGAGCGATCTTTTCGTCAGCAAGTGAAAATTTCTTTTCGGGTTTGGGATCGGCAACTTCCATTGATATTTTGATTTTCGCCTCTGTCTTTATGAGACCGAGGAGTTTGCTTGTGGGAAATTCTTCAACTTCGTAATTTATGCCGGAATCAACATCAAGACCGAGTTCTTTTGCACCGTTTGCAACAGCCTCGTCGATAGTTTTTCCGGTAAAGAAATATTCTTTAATCATTTTCGTTTTCTCCGTTTTCTTCTTCAGTCATTTCTTCTGCATCAAGTGTTTCAAGCGGTTTTTTGCCTGCTGCTTTTCTTGCGGCATTCTTTTTATCGAGTTTTTCCTGTTCTATACGTTCCTGACGTTCTTTCGCAAGTCTTGCTTTTTTGTGTTTTCTCTCAAGAACTGCCTGCTTTAACTCATATTCAGCGTCGGCAGCAGCCTGCGCGGGAGACATAATAGCATTCAAAAGAAGTGTCTGTAGAATACCGAATACGTTTGAGATTATCCAATAAAGACCGATACCTGCATTGAACATAAATGTAAATACAAGCGACATACCCGGTCCCATAATGAATATCATAAGATTGTTGTTGCCTTGCTGATTCTGTGATGTGTACTTTGTCGTCGTCTGCGAAATAAATGTCTGGAGCAGAGATGTGAGGAAAGACACCAGCGGAATGAGGAGGAGAAGATTAAAATTGCTCAGACTCGGGGTTAAGGTAAGATCCATACCTAAGAAATCGAAATTCGGAACACCCTGGAAAAACTCACCGAGTTCAGTTGCATGTGATGACATTACCTGCATAAGAGAAACTTCGCCGTACTGTGGATTTGCAGTAAATCTCTCCATAAGTGCAAGTTCTGCTTCTGTAAGTGAAAGTGACTGTAATTTAGTTACAATATTTGAAATTGCTTCAGCCGAATAACTTGAAATATATGTCAGCGGCTGCTGAATAACCCTGTACAGAATAAACATAATGGGAAGCTGAATAAGTAAGGGAAGACAGCCGCCCATGGGGTTGAAACCCTCTTTCTGATAAAACTCCATTACCTTTTGCTGTGCTAAGTTTTTATCATAAGAAAACTTCTTGCGGATAAGCCTCTCTTTAGGCTGAAGTTTGATCTGTTTGATAGTATTCTTCTGCTGCTTTACACCCAGCGGGAGAAGAAGTACTTTTACTACAAGTGTGAAGAGAATAAGAGCCACACCGTAGTTGTTGCACAAATTATAAAAATATCTGAGTATTGTGCCGAAAAACTCGTAAATAATGCTCATTTCTTTCTGTCCTTTCTCGGCGGAACAAAGTCTATGCCGCCTTTAAATAACGGGTTGCAACGCAAAAGCCGCCATATTGCAAGCAGACTGCCCTTTGCCGCCCCGTGAATTTCAATCGCTTCTTTTGCATATTGCGAACAGGTCGGATAATACCTGCAACAAGCCTTTTTGTGGGGTGATATATGTGCCTGGTAAAACGAGATAAGTTTAATCAGCAGCTTCTTCATTTAATACACCAAGTTTCTCAAAAAGGCGGCGCATATCCTCGGTAACCTCTGCACAGGTTGCTGTTATACAGGCAGATTTCGCTGTTATAACAAAATCAAGCCCGCCCTTAACCTGCGGAGAAAGCGCACGGAAAGCCTCGCGCATCAGACGTTTACATCTGTTGCGCTGGACGGACTTTCGTATTTTTTTCTTACTCACAGTAAGGCCGAGCCGGTTAACCCCGAGGCGGTTTTTTACAACATAAACTACCACCTTGGAGCCGGGCGCAGAGTTGCCCTTATAATATGCACGACGAAATTCGCGGTTTTTGTTGATTGTGTTTTTCATAACTGCAGGTTATAAACAAAAAGACCGAGCTTGTCGGTCTTAATGAGACTTAGTAAGAGAGTCTTGCTCTGCCCTTTGCTCTTCTGCGAGCAAGTACTTTTCTGCCGTTTCTTGTTGACATTCTTTTTCTGAAGCCATGAACTTTGCTTCTATGTCTCTTCTTGGGCTGGTATGTTCTTAACATTGTAGCCACTCCTTTCGACTTCTTTTATATAATAATTATAATATTTCTAAAGCTGC
The DNA here is from genome assembly GCA_045538835.1 of Feifaniaceae bacterium. Taxonomy (GTDB): domain Bacteria; phylum Bacillota; class Clostridia; order Oscillospirales; family Feifaniaceae; genus RGIG6165. The sequence goes on from JAZQEF010000011.1 coordinate 120,160, forward strand.
ACAAACAATTATACATAAAATGCCCCTGCCTGTCAACCAAATTTTTTTGAATAAATTTTGACCACATCATATTGGGTATTTATAAAAAGTTATACACAAGAAAGATGTTTCCTGACAAGATTTAAAGCGTATGATGCCGAGTATTCCCGAATATAATTTCGGTCTGCACCGTCACGTGAAACAACATTTTTAAATGTTTTTACTCCGTTTTTATCGGCGATGCCGTACCAGACAGTACCGACGGGTTTTTCTTCTGTACCGCCGTCAGGTCCTGCAATACCCGTTACCGATACAGCAATATCTGCGCGGGAGAGTTTGAGTACGCCCTGCGCCATCTCTGCCGCCGTTTCTGATGATACGGCGCCGTATTTCTCAAGCGTCTGCGCGCTCACACCGAGTACTTTCTCCTTAATTTCATTCGAATAGGAAACAACTCCGCAGTCAAATACGGCGGAGGCGCCCGGTCTATCTACTATCCGTTTTGCGATGAGACCGCCGGTACAACTTTCGGCGACGGCAAGTTTTTTGTCCTGCCGGGTAAGAATGTTTATAACGGCGTGTTCAATGTTATCGACATCAACACCGTAGACATCGTCACCCAGAATATTGCAGAGTTCCTCAACGACAGGTGCAGCCATATTTTCGGCTTCTTCCTTGCTTGCAGCCCTTGCGGTCACCTGCAGCATAACACCGCCGTGTGAGGCGTATATACCGACAGACGGATTTGCCAGGTCATGCGTATAATGCGATATCTTTGTCTCGAGCGCACTCTCCCATATACCGAAAAGCCGTATCTGCCTTTTTACTAACGCAGGCTCCCCCGATATTTCGGGAGCGATATATTTATCAAAAATAGGTTTAAGTTCTCTAGGAGGTCCGGGAAGAACATAGACTCTGGTCTTATCTATATCAAGGTAGAAACTTTCGGCACTTCCGTTTTCGTTGTGAAGCACAGTTGCGTCTACGGGCAGTAAAGCCTGACGGAAATTGTTTTCGGTCAGCGGTGTGCCTGCCTTTGTAATATATTCTGCCACTTTTTTGCGGCAGGCGGCATCTTCGTAAAGGTCTTTGCCTGCGGCGAGTGCAACGGCATCCCGTGTGACATCGTCGGCAGTAGGACCAAGACCGCCCGTGATAAGGATAATGTCATTGGACAGAGCAGACTTTATCGCATCGGCAATTCTGTCTATATTGTCGCCCACAACAGTTTGACGGTAACTCTCCACACCGCACTCCTGAAGTCTTTTTGCAAGAAATGCGGCATTTGTATTAACGATATTGCCTAAAAGCAGTTCTGTGCCGACTGCGATTATTTCGGCCTTCATCAGTCATACCTCTTTTCAACTTCGGCAGTCTTGCCGTCGAAGTCAACCATAATAAGACGGGATTCTTTGAGTGCCTCTTCAACAAGAGCATCTATGTCAAAATGCTTTTCCTCTTTTGCAAGTTCGTCTGAACGGGGATGTGTTTTCGGATGCTTCGGTGAAAAGAGCGCACAGCAGTCCTCGTAAGGAAGAATGCTTGTTTCAAATGCGCCTATTTTACGGGAAATTCGGGTTATCTCCTCTTTATCCATACCTATGAGAGGCTGGAAAACGGGGATAGACACGACTTCACCCGTCACGCTTATGGCAGGTATAGTCTGGCTTGCCACCTGACCGAGACTCTCACCCGTTATCAGCGCACCGCCCTTTTGTGAAAGACATATCTTTTCGGCACAACGGAACATAAAGCGGCGCATAACTATAGTGAAGAGTTCGCTTCTGCAATGCTTTGCAATTTCCTCTTGAATATGAGTGAAAGGCACGACAAAAAGTTTAAACGGACCTGCATAGCGTGAAACTATTTTTGCAAGGTCGATAACTTTCTGCGTGGCACGTTCACTTGTATATGGCGGCGTTGAAAAATATACCGCTGAGAGCGAAACGCCGCGGCGTGCCATCATATAACCTGCGACAGGCGAATCTATACCGCCTGATAAAAGCAGAGTCGCCTTGCCGCTTGTACCGACGGGCAGACCGCCTGCCCCCTGTTCTCTTCCGCAGTGGATATATGCACCTCTGTCACGTATCTCGACATAGACCGTCACATTCGGATTGTGAACATCTACTTTAAGATGCGGGAAAGCCGAGAGTAACACTCCGCCTATCTCACAGCATATTTCGGGTGATTTGAGAGGAAAACGCTTATCGCTTCTCTTTGCCTCCACCTTAAATGTACGCACCGACGAAAGTGTGGTAGCCAGATACTCTTTTGCCGTTTTTGCAATGGCGTCCATATCCTTTTCGGTGGCGGCAGCCGTCGAAACGGAGACAAAGCCGAAGATATCTTTCACCCTCTCCTTTGCCCTTGCGGTTAGCGTGTCTGCAAACGGACCTTCCTCTTCACATTCGATATAAATGGTGGACTGAACATTGAAAAATGAAAATTTTCCAATGGGTTCAAGTGCACGCATAGTATTTTTTTCGATTACCGCCTCGAATGAACGGCGGTTAAGACCTTTTAATACAAGTTCGCCGAATTTGGCGAGAATTATCTCTTTCATTATCTTACTCCTTTGGAAAGTGCTCCAAGCCCATCTTTAAGTGCAGCGGCAAGCGTATCTATCTCTTCTCTGGTGTTGTGCGCACAGAAACTTATGCGTAGGACAGATGATATTTCATTTTCGCGGTACCCCTGATTTGCAAGTACCCGAGAGTCCTTTTTGTCGTTTGAAGAGCAGGCGGAAGCCGTAGCAACTAAAATATCTTTTGAGTTTAAATAGTGGAGAAGTGTTTCTCCTTTATATCCGTCTGCCGTCACGCTGAGAATATAGGGTGACTGAGCGGAAAAAGTGTGAACTGTAAGAAAGTCAAGTTTTTCACAGGCGTATTCACGAAGAGCAAAAACTTTTTTATAGTTTTCTGCAGGACTTACGTGTTCACATGCAACGCCGAAAGCCGCCGCGGCAGGCACATTGACGGTGCCGCTTCGTATCCCCTTTTCGTGACCGCCGCCAAAGACGGGCGTTGATATGGTGACACCTTTTCTTATATAGAGCGCACCAATACCCTTGACACCGCCTATCTTGTGTGATGAGGCAGAAAGCAGGTCAACACCAAGCCTTGCCGCATCGCAGGGCAGTTTGCCGAATGCCTGTACGGCATCCGTGTGAATATACGCCGCAGGTGCAAGTCTGTCACGGAGAGGTTTAATGCACTCTATCGGATTAATAAGTCCCGTTTCATTATTTACATACATAACTGAAATAAGAACAACATCCTCAGACAGAGCCTTTTCAAAAGCCTCAATATCAAAAATGCCGTTCTTTGTACCGATGCGGACAACCTCAAATCCCTGTTTTTCAAGTTCTTTCATACAGTTTTCAACTGCCGAATGTTCATAGGCGCAGGATATTATTTTTTTGCCCCGTCTTCCCAGTCTGCGTACGGTGCCTAAAATTGCAATATTGTCACTTTCCGTGCCGCCGCTTGTGAAATATACTTCGCTCTTGTCACAGGCAAGAAGCGAGGCAACCGATAAGCGTGCTGTTTCAAGTGCTTCTGCCGCATCAAGACCTGCCGTGTGGAGAGATGAGGAGTTGCCAAAGGCATTTTTACTAACTTCCATATATTTTTCAAGCGCTGTATCAAGCGGCAGAGTTGTTGCCGCATTATCAAGATATATCATTTTCAACTCCGATATTGAAAAAATTTACTTATCATATTATAATATATAGACATACAGAAATCAAACGGTTAAGGGTATCATATATGAAAATTATTGCGATAGCAAACCAAAAAGGCGGTGTCGGCAAGACGACGACTGCCGTCAATCTTGCGGCAGGCGTTGGCGCAGCAGGCAAAAAAGTTTTGCTTATAGATGCCGATCCGCAGGGGAACGCTTCAAGCGGTTTTGGCGTATTTAAAAGGCCGGAGGAATCGTCGCTCTATGCCGTTTTCACGGGCGAGCGTACTGTTGATGAAAACACGGTAAAGACGCAGTTTAAAAATGTTTCCATAATTCCCTCAAGCATGGCGCTTGCAGGGGCGGAGATAGAACTTGTGTCGGCAGATGCGAGGCAGTATGTACTGCGTGATGCTCTTGCGGCGACAAAAGAAAAGTATGATTTTGTATTTATCGACTGTCCCCCGTCGCTCGGACTTGTCACACTCAACGCCTTGTCGGCGGCTGACAGCGTGCTCATTCCCGTTCAGTGCGAATACTATGCGCTTGAGGGTATCAGCCAGCTTATGAACACGGTGCGCACCGTCAAAAAGATGTATAACAACGACATTGAAATTGAGGGTGTCCTGCTCACCATGTTTAACGGTCAGTTGAATCTTACCGCACAGGTTTCAAAAGAAATAAAAAAATATTTTCCCGGCAAGGTCTACAAGACGGTTATACCCAGAAATGTCCGTCTGTCGGAGGCGCCGAGTTTCGGTATGCCCGTAATGTATTATGACAGGACTTCGAGGGGCGCTGAAAGTTACGGTGAACTTGCAAAGGAATTTTTGAAAAATAACAGATAGGGAGTTTACAATGGCTATAAAAAAGGGACTCGGAAGGGGTATCGAAGCGCTCTTTGAGGACAGCGGCGATACCAAAGATGTCACATCGGGCATCACAGAACTTAAAATAAGTCAGGTCGAACCCAACAGAAATCAGCCGAGAAAGGACTTTGACAAGAATGCGCTTGCCGAACTTGCAAGCAGTATCGAAACACACGGTGTCATATCCCCCATTATCGTGCGCCCGTCAGATAACGGTCAGTATCAAATAATTGCAGGCGAACGCCGTTGGCGTGCATCGAAAATAGCAGGTCTTAAAACCATACCTGCAATAGTCACGAGTTATGACGATGCGACGACAATGGAAGTTGCGCTCATAGAAAACCTTCAGCGTGAGGATTTAAATCCCGTTGAAGAGGCGCTCGGTTACGAAAATCTTGCTAAGGCATATGACCTCACGCAGGACGAGATTGCAAGAAAAGTCGGCAAATCAAGACCGGCTGTGGCAAATGCGATGCGACTGCTGTCACTTCCCTCCTCTGTTCTGGCATATGTGAAAAACGGTGCTCTTTCAGCAGGTCATGCGAGGGCGATACTCGGCTGTGCCGATGAAAAAGCAATGGTTGAACTTGCAGAAAAGGCAGTTAAAGAGGGACTTTCGGTACGCACTACCGAAAAACTTGCGAAAATGCCGCCTGTCAAACACGAAAAAGGTCAGAATATGATGTTTGACAGTTATATTGCAGAGGAATTTGAGAGGAAACTCGGCTCAATTCTCGGCAGAAAGACGCATCTTGTGACAAAGGGAAGCAAGGGTGTGCTTGAGATAGAATTTTATGACAGTGAAGACTTGAACAGACTTATGGATTCACTTAATATTGATATAGATATGTAAGGAGACGGTAAAATGCTGGATATTAAAAGAATCAAAGCAGATCCAAACGGCGTCAGAGAAGCGCTTCTCGGAAGACAGAAGGACTACGGTGAGGAGATAAGTGAAGTTGTTGCTCTTGACGAACAGCGCAGAGAACTTATTTTTGATACGGAGCAGAGAAAAGCAAAGCAGAATGAAGTTTCAAAACTCATTCCCCAGTACAAAAAAGAGGGTAAGCCTACAGATGAAATAATGGCTGAAATGAGGGAACTTTCGGAAGGTATCAAGGCGGACGGCGCACGTCTTGCGGAAATTGAGGAAAAACTCGATATCTCAATAAAGAAAATACCCAATATCCCCAATGAAAAGGTAAAAGTGGGTAAAGATGACAGCGATAATGTCGAAATAAGAAAATGGGGCGAGCCGAGGAAGTTTGATTTTGAGCCTAAGGCTCACTGGGATATCGGTAAGGACCTTGATATTCTCGACCCCGACACTGCCGCTAAGGTAACGGGCGCAAGATTCCACTTCTATAAAGGTCTCGGCGCAAGACTTGAGAGGGCGATAATCTCCTTCTTTATGGATTATCACAGCGAAAATAACGGCTATACCGAGATACTTCCTCCCTATATGGCAAACAGAGCGTCTATGACGGGTACGGGTCAGCTTCCCAAGTTTGAAGAGGATATGTTCCACCTTGATAATGAAAAGGACTTTTTCCTTATTCCGACGGCAGAAGTTCCCGTTACAAATATGCACCGTGACGAGATTATGGACGGTGCAAAGCTTCCCGTAAAATACTGCGCATATTCGGCTTGTTTCCGTGCAGAGGCAGGCAGCGCAGGCAGAGATACAAGAGGTCTTATCAGACAGCATCAGTTCAACAAGGTCGAACTTGTCAAGTTCTCACGTCCCGAGAACTCATACGAAGAACTTGAAAGCCTTACGCTTGATGCACAGAGCGTGCTCCAGGCACTCGGTCTTCCCCACCGCGTTGTAAGACTCTGCAGCGGCGACCTTGGTTTCTCAAGCGCAATGACATATGACGTTGAGGTGTGGATGCCCTCTTACAACAGATATGTTGAGATATCCTCCTGCTCCAACTTTGAAGATTTCCAGGCACGCCGTATGGGCTGCCGTTTCAAGGATGCAGGCGGCAAGCCTCAGTTTGCACACACGCTCAACGGAAGCGGTGTTGCAGTAGGCAGAACGGTTGCGGCAATTCTTGAAAACTATCAGAATGAAGACGGCTCGGTCACAATTCCCGAAGCACTTGTCCCCTACATGCACAGAGATATAATTAAATAAGGAAAAAGGCTGAACGGTAGGTTCAGCCTTTCTTTATATCAATTCCTCATATTTATGAGTCTTTATATAGGAAAAGACTTCCCTCTCCCCTTTTTCTGCAAGCATGCGCAGGAGAAATTCAAGTTCATCGGAAGTTTTCCTGTGAATAATTCTTTTGTCTTTTGCCCGCTGAAAATATATGAGCGCCGCATCATCGGTGTAATCCTTACCTTTATATATCTTGCTTGCCGCAACTCTGTCACAAAACATTTCTATTAAATATTTTCTGGGCATCTCGACAGGCTCATATCGTTTTGATACGGGATTTACATCGCTCCAATATTCAAAATGGTGGCGGTTTCTGCCTTTGTGATGCATCCAGGCAATAGAATAGCCGTTTTCTTCACGCTCTTCCTCATTGGGCGAGCGTGTTCCCTGATAGTATTTCACGCCGTTTATAAATTCAACAGGTGAAAATTTTGACAGGTCATGCAAAAGCCCTTGAATCGGGATACCTGCCTTACAGCAATGCACAAAAACGGCGTGTCTGTGCCGCACAACTGTTCTTAAATGTTTGAAAAATTTTATCATAGAAATTTCCTTTATTTACTCTATTATGATTATTCTACTATCATAATATTCTAAAATCAAGTTGACAAACATATAAATAGCAGATATAATTGCTTTGATATTCAAAATATTTGAACTTCAAAATATCGTTGAAACGGAGGTGTGGATTTGCCGTCGAAATACATTGATAAAATCAACAAATTTCTGGTAAAGTCGTATAATTCACTTATGCGCGCCGAAGAAAAAGCGCTTGCAACGGGTGATTTTTCAAACCTCTCGGCGAAGGAGATACATTGCATTGCGGCAGTGTGCGATGCCGTGGACAGAGGCGATTCCACTGCTAAGGCGATAGCAAAGGAACTTGATATCACACAGGGCTCACTCACTGTTTGCGTGACGGTGCTTGAACACAAAGGCTATTTAAACCGTGAAAAGCGTCAAGGTGATAAAAGGCAGGTATTTATAGTGCCTACCGACAAGGGAATCGCTCTCAATGAAAAATACAGGGAGTTTCAAAGTACGATAGTAGAGCAGGTCGAAGAAGAACTGCCAGAAGAACAGTTTGACAAACTTGAAAAAGTTTTAGCGAAAATAACATCATTTTTAAAGAGTAAAGGAGAATAACGTTTTGGTTAGAATTATAACAGACAGCACAGCGGATATTTCTGCCGAAAATGCCGAAAAACTCGGAATTACAGTACTTCCTTTGACGATACATTTCGGTGAAGAGACATACCGTGACGGTGTTGACATAACAAATAAAGAATTTTATGACAAACTTGCTACAGTGAATGAACTTCCCAAAACGGCACAGATTCCGCCTGCAATATTTGCGGACACTTTTAAGAAGTATCTTGATGAGGGTGATGAAATAGTGTGTCTGCTTATTGCATCAAAACTCAGCGGTACACGCCAGTCAGCGATAATTGCGGCAGATATGCTTGAAACTGACAAAGTTTATGTGCCCGATACTCAGACAGTAACTATCGGTCTCGGTCTTATGGTGACGGTTGCCTGCGATATGCGCGACAAGGGTGCATCTGCAAAAGAAATTGCAGACAAAATTACAGAACTTTCCGATAGAATATGCATTATTGCGGCAGTTGCAACGCTTAAATATCTGCACATGGGCGGAAGACTGTCGGGGGCGGCGGCAGTTATCGGCGGAATGCTGGGTATCTGTCCTCTTATTTCTGTCGAACACGGCGAAATAAAATCAATAGGCAAGGCGAGGGGAATGAATTCGGCAGTAAAATCTCTTGATGAAAAACTTAAACATGAGGGTTATACTGTAGATTCTTCTATGCCGATTGCTTTTGGTGACACTCAGGCGCCCGACCTGCGCAAAATTCTTTTGGAACAGCTCTCCTACGTAGGGGACTGTGTTCTTGTAAGTGAGATCGGCAGCGTAGTGGGCACTCATGTCGGACAGGGCGGCGGCGGAATAGCCTACTTTAAAAAATAAAGAAAAAGGATGAAGTTAAAACTTCATCCTTTTATATTTTACTCTGCTACATCTGCATTTTTTGCGGCGGTTACTGCTTTGTCAACACGTTCATCGCTTCCTATAAAATAGACAATTTTCTTGTTTCCTGCGCGTGTGACAAAAATCACATCGGAGAAGCCCTGCGTCTTAAGTGTTGCTACAAGAATGTCACGGTCAACATTCGAAACAGTAAATGAGTATACCTTAAGTCTTGTGTCGGAGGTTACATTTTCCGCAGTATCGATTTTTGCAAACAAATCGTCAAGGTCCTGTGTTGCGTTTTTGCTGCCTGTTACATATATTTTACCGTCGTTTTTGTAGTTTGGCAGGTAGGTAAGTTTGAGGGCAAGAGCATCTGTAAACGCCTTCATTATTTCACGTGTGGCATATTTGGGAGAGTACGAAACCATATTGAAGAGCCTTGTCTGAGTAAGTTCATCAAGCGGGAAATTGATACTCTTGTCTATCATATATTTAGCATTTACCACACGGGCAAGTTCTTTTGGCGTTGCGGTCACGGAAATCTTTGAAGTGTTGGTATCATCTGCTGTGATACCGCTTACATCAAGCCCTAAGTGCTCAAGCACAGCGACAAACTCCGAGGATTTCATATTGTTTAAAATCAGCGTTTTTGTCATTTCCGAATACATCATAACAGATGATATCCTGCTCTCGGGCCCCACGATTATAAAATCGCCGTCGGAAATATAAGACAGACCGTCAGCCGCTTCGACAACAAGATTTATCGCTTTCATACAGGATACGAGCGAGCAGGTAACCGTGACATTCTGCGCTTCGCTGAGATATATTATCTTTTTGCCTGCATAGTTTGCAATAATGTTTAATATGTCGCGTATATCAGTATCGATAACTTCAAATGAAATAGCATCAATAAAGTCGACCGACAGGGTGGGTATGTCATAACCGTTTCCGACAGGAGCATCGTCGGGAATCGGAATTTCATCAGGTTCTGTATTACTCGTTTCGCCGTTTGCAGACGGAATTTTAAGCACCTGACCTATCTGAATACCCTCGCCTGTAAGGTTATTGGCGCTCATTAGGTCATCAACAGAAATGCCGAATTTGTTTGCAATAGTCCAAAGGCTGTCCCCCGATTCGACTGTATAGGTACTTGCCGCAAAAGCCGCAGTTGTAAGCATCATTGCCAGAGCAAGCGCTAAAGCCAGTATTTTAAATGTTGTTTTCATCTTGCACCCTCCTTACTGAATATCATAAGTCGGCTCATCAAGCGTGAGATAAGCGTAGTTTTCCCCGACTGCAAGAATAACAAGACCGTCATCAATATCCGCAAGTGTGACACCGCCGACAGATTCGTTCTTTTCAAGCGATACCGTAGTGCCGTTCATATCGATTATCGCTGCCATTGCGCCCGATTCACCAAGGAAGAATCCCTTTAATGTGATCCTGCCCGTGGCAACAAAATCGTCAAGATCCGAATTTGATTTGGGAAGTACGGATATAAGAGAGCCGCCGTTGCCGTAAAGTTCATCATCGGACACAGCGTCCCAAGTGCCGTTGCTGAAACTTGTCCTGCCGCCGGTTAGATTGACAACAGCCAGCGTAACAAGCGCAGCAATAACTAAAAGCACCACAATACCGGTAAATATGTTATTCGCAAGTATTTTTTTTGCGCGTTTACTACTCGATTTCACAAAAATTCTCCTTTTACTAATACTTATATCTATTTTATTATCAAATTTGATTTCTGTCAACAAAATAGGCGACTTGTAATTAAATGTTTATAATGTTATAATATTTTAAATAATATTAAAGGTGATAAATCAATGGAAATATTGAAAAAAGAAGCGCTCGGTGAATATGAGGATTTTGTGGCATCCCACCCCAAAGGTCATTTTACGCAGAGTGTTATGTGGGGAAAGGTAAAATCTGCCTGGAATTTTGAAGCCGTCGTGTCGAGAGACGGCGAGGGGAAGATAGCAGGCGCAATAGGTATTCTGGTGAGAAAAGTGCCGGCATTTCCTTATACTATTATGTATGCGCCACGAGGTCCCGTGTGCGATATACATGATGAAAATGTGATAAAAGATCTTATTGACGGAGTAAAAGAACTTGCAAAAAGGCACAACGCCTACATTTTCCGCATAGATCCCGATGTTAAAAGTGATGATGCGGTCTTTACCGACATTATGAAGAAACAGGGCTTTGCTGTTAAAGAGGACAGTAAGACTTTTGATGCCATACAACCCCGTTATGTGTTCAGACTTGACGTTGAGGGTAAGACTGAAGAAGAAGTCATGGCACATTTTGAGAGCAAGACGAGATATAATATCCGCGTTGCGCTCAAACACGGCGTCGAGGTCAAGATAGCACCGAGGGAAGAACTTGAGACTTTCTATAATATTATGATAGAGACCGGTATGCGCGACAACTTTGTAACAAGGTCGCTGTCCTATTTTCAGAAGATGTATGACTCTCTGGGTGAGCATATAAGGCTCTATATGGCGTATTACGAAGGCAAAGCTATCGCAGGTACGCTTGCGATAAACTACGGCGATAAGGTATGGTATCTCTATGGCGCATCATCAAACAGTTACCGCAATGTAATGCCCAATTATCTGCTTCAGTGGAGCATGATACAGTGGGCGGTCGAAACAGGCGCAAGGATATACGATTTCAGAGGTGTCGCAGGAATTCTTGAAAAGGATCATCCTCTTTACGGACTATACCGTTTCAAGAAGGGATTTAACGGTGAATTTACCGAATTTACGGGTGAGATGAGCATTGTATTCAAGCCTTTTGCAAATAAACTCATAAATGCTGCGGAGAAACTGCACAAGAAATATATAAAGTTTGTCTACAAACTAAAAAACAGAGGTAAATAACATGAAAACGCTCGTTCTTCAAAAGGACAGGGTAAGACTCAATGCAGATACAGTAAGAGAAAAAGCGGGGGACAGGCAGGTGATAGCCGTTGTCAAAGGTAACGGCTACGGTTTTGGAATTGTCGCGTATACAAAACTGCTCAAAGAAAACGGCTTTGATTTCTTTGCGGTGGCAACGCTTGATGAAGCAAAGATATTGCGTGCAAACAATATACAGGACAAGATACTTCTTTTATCGCCTACGGAAAATCCGCGTGATGCAAGGGATATAGTTGACCTTGATATAACAGCATCTATCGGCTCTCCGGTTTCGGCTGCTGCACTAAATAATGCCGCTATAGAGGCAGAAAAAAATGCATCGGCACACATACTTATCGATACGGGCTTTGGAAGATTCGGCTTTCATCCGGATGAGCAGAGTCTTATGCTTGAAAGCATAAAAAATCTCACCAATGTAGCGGTCGAAGGAATTTTTTCACATCTTTCGGCATCATTTTTAAAAAAGAAAAAGTATACGCTTTCTCAACTTGAAGAGTTTACAAAGACAGTGGATTTCTTTAAGAACGAAGGTATTGAATTTAAATATACCCATCTTGCAAATTCATGCGCGCTGTTTTTGTACCCAGAAACGCTTTTTGATACGGTTCGCGTGGGCAGTGCGCTTATAGGCAGACTGCCTGTAAAAACAGGCAAGTGTAAACTCATGCCATGCGGATATATTGAGGCTGAGATAGACTGTCCCAGATATATTCCCGAGGGTCACAATGTGGGCTATGCAAATACCTGCAAGGTTAAACGCGCAACGAGGGTGGCAGTTGTGCCGCTCGGATACGGCAACGGTTATGCAGCGGCAAAAGCGCATGACACATACCGTCTGCGGGACAAACTCAGATACATTTTCACAGATATGAAAGCACTCCTCAAAAAGGGCGGTATGTACTGCACTGTAGGCGGAAAAAAGGCAAAGGTGCTCGGCAGAGTAGGACTTTCAAACTGTGTTATCGACATAACGGGAATATCATGTGAAACGGGGGACATTGCACGTTTTGACGTGAATCCGCTTTATGTTGACAGTTCGGTTGACAGGGAATACAGATGATAAATAAAGCCGTAAAAGAAAAACTTTATGAGATATGCAGGGGCAAACTGTCACATGCTTACTTGATATGCGGTCCCGATGGAATAGGCAAGAGGACGCTTGCACGTGAAATGGCGAAAGCCATTTTATGTGCAGACAGGGAAAATGCTCCCTGCGGCAGTTGCCGTGCATGTCAATCCTACTCGGCAGGCGCGCATCCCGATATCGAACACCTTGCGCCCGGCGGTGCGGCAGGTGACATAAAGATAGCGGAGATACGCCGTCTTAAAGAGGTGTGCGCGGTAACACCTATATCAGGTGACCGCCGTGTCATACTCATAGACCGTGCAGAGAGAATGAACATAAATGCGCAGAATGCTTTTCTCAAACTGCTGGAAGAGCCGGAGGCGGGAAATGTATTTGTGCTGACCTGCTCAAACAGCGAAAGGATATTGCCGACTGTCAGGTCAAGATGCATATCGCTGTCTGTGCCGCCGTCATCAGAGCAGGAGATAGAGGATGCCGTATCAAAATATGAGAATGCCTCGTCTAAAGTCACGGCAAAGCAGGCGGCTTTGTACAGTGACGGAATAATAGGAAAAGCGCTCGATTTGATGTCAGGAGATGAAAAGCATCCCTATTTTGTGACTTTGCAAGTTATGGAGGCGCTTTGCGCAGACGATGTGTTCGACCTTATGAAGACAGCGCCGCTCATAACTGAAAAGAGCGCGCTGCAGCAGGTTTCGGAGGGAATAGAGGTCTTTTGCACAGATGTCCTCAGACATATTTCAGGCATAGAACACTTGCGTTTTCCTGAGGAAAATATTGTAAATGCCGCTCAGAAATTGACAAGAAGCAAAACATTAAATATAATTGAAACGGCAAGACAAAGCATCACAGAGGCGCAAGGTTCGGCTGCCGATGTGAAAATGCTTGTACAAAAACTGCTTTTGTCCTGTCGGGAGGAGATAAACGGATGACGATATGCGGAGTCAGATTTAAAGCCGGCGGTAAAGTATACTACTTTAATCCGCTTGATATTTCATTTTCTGTCGGCGACAAGGTCATTGTTGAGACGAGCAGGGGAGTGGAACTCGGAGAGATCGCTATAGCGAACAGAAATGAGGAAGTTTCTGCTGACAGAGAGATAAAACCTGTTATACGAAAGGCTCGTGAAGACGATGTCCGTAAGTATGAGGAGAATAAAGTACGTTCGGCGGCTGCTCTTGAAAAATGTAAGGAGCGCGTGGCGGCACACGGTCTTGAAATGAAACTTGTCGACTGTGAATACACTTTTGACGGCAGTAAACTGCTCTTTTACTTCACGGCTGACGGAAGAGTGGATTTCAGAGAACTTGTAAAAGATCTTGCAGGGCTTTTCCGTACGAGGATAGAACTCAGACAGATAGGTGTCAGAGATGAGTCAAAGATAAAAGGCGGCATAGGAATATGCGGAAATCCTTTCTGCTGCAAACGCTTTTTGGGCGAATTCCACCCCGTTTCTGTCAAAATGGCTAAGGAGCAGGGGATAGCGCTGTTGCCCTCAAAGATAAGCGGTGCATGCGGCAGACTTATGTGCTGCCTCAAATATGAACAGGATGCATATGAAGAACTCATTGCAAACACTCCAAAAGTCGGTGCATATGTTCAGACGCCGAGCGGAAAGGGAAATGTGACGGAGGTCAATCTTCTAAAGGGCAGACTTAAAGTCCAGATAGGCAGAGAGGGAGAGACGGCGGTCAAAACCTTTGACAAAGATGAGATAAAATTGCTTCGTGATGGCAGGATACAGGTGTCCCGTGAAGAGGCTGAGGCTGTAAAAGGATTAGAAGATAAATAAAGAGGGTATTTTAAAATACCCTCTTTTTTATTCGCTGTATGAAAGATAGTCTGTTTTCCAGAGTACCGTTCCGTCACCTGCAACCTGTGCCACACAAATGGTGTCACCCTCTTCAAATTCACTTGACAGTATGATAAGCGAGGTATCGCTGTAAAAAAGCGTATCCTGCACCTTGTCATTTATGAGAACTTTGCTGTAATCGTTAAAATTGCCGCCGTCAATAATGGTAAAATCGCCTCTCTCGTTTATGCCCGTGACAAACTGGTCACGCATACCGAGAGCAAGGTCGGTCTTCTCATACGGCAGAACACCTGAAGTTATTATATGATCACCGTAGAGCATGTCATATTCAAGAGTTTTCATATCTTCAAAATTGCCGTCAGTGTAGAGATGATAGCGCGTCATTATACCGCTGTCGGCGCCGAGCACGCCGAGAACTTTAGATGAGAGTTCGTATGCTTCGATATCACCGCCCTCAAAATCAAGACCGCAATTGTTCCAGATGACATATTCAGTCTGGTAAAGATCGCCGTTTTCAAGGTCTTCCTCTGTAAGATCAAGATTAGGTAAATGGTCACCGAAGAACACAACAACGGTGTCTTCATCACGTTTTTCTATCTCAGCCATAAGGTCACCGATAAAGTCGTCCACCTCACGAAGCTGATTTACATAGTATTCAAACGACATCAGCGAATTTTCGGGATCTGTCTCATCAAATACGGATATGACAGCCTGCTCGTCCTCCATCTGCTCATCGGGGTATTTGCCGTGACTCTGCACCGTTATGGTATATACAAAGTCACTGCCCTCTGTCGCATCAAGCGAACGAAGGACCTGAGGGATAAGAATATCGTCATATGCCCAGCCGAGTTCGTTAAACTCAATGCCGTTCATAAATTCTTCTGAAATAAAACAGTCAAAACCGAGATTTGCAAAGACTTTGTTTCTGTCATAGAATGTGGCGGTGTTGTTGTGTATAGCAACTGCCGACTGAGCACCGCTTGCCTTTAAAGAGTATGCCATACTTTCGCAGGTGCTGCCTTGCAGTACGGTCTTGTAGGGGTATTCGTTAAATCCAAAGAAGTCGAGATTCATACCCGTGAGCACTTCAAACTCTGAATTTGCAGTACCTGCGCCGATTGAGGGCATACTTAAAAAGCCGTGAGGGCAACTCTCTTTCAGCGCGGTGAAATTCGGTATCGGATTTTCCGAAAAACTCATATTTTTAATGTAGTCTACATCAAAAAAACTCTCAAGCTGAACGAATATCACATTGGGTACTTTTGTCGTAACTTTTGCTTCGGGAAGCGAGGAAATAATATCCTCGACTGAATTCTCGTAGTCGGGGGGACTGTCTATGCCGACATCAAATATGCTTCTTGCAAAACAGTAGGCAAAACCGAAGCGGTCATAGGCGTTTACTATACTGTTGTCATTTTTCTTGCC
The DNA here is from genome assembly GCA_045538835.1 of Feifaniaceae bacterium. GTDB lineage: Bacteria > Bacillota > Clostridia > Oscillospirales > Feifaniaceae > RGIG6165. Next base: position 136,098 of record JAZQEF010000011.1, read on the forward strand.
CATAACAGAGCCCAGACTTACTAAAAGCACAATTGCAACTGCAACAGCGATCACATGGCGCCACATTTTTTTCGGACGCTCGGCCGTTTTTGTTCTGATAAAGGCTATGCAGACCGCAGCGATACCGCCCACGATCATAAGGATTATCATTGTAAGCTCAAGTTTTGTGAGATATATATCCGCCATTTGCAGAGCGTATCCGAGCAGTGTAATGTCCACGAATGAAAAGGGCGTAGAGCGGAAAAATAAAATGACAAAGTTTGAAATCCCCGTCGTCAGCCACAAAAGTGCCACAAGGGTGAGCACGGCGCTGCGCTTTTTAAAAAACATCGCAATAAAAAGTGTTGTAAAAATCAGTGCGGTGTCATATATAAAAGCAAGAGGGTGCTTAAACATAAAAACAAAACCACCAAGCGGATTGTGCCGTGAAAGACTCTCTATGAGAAGGCATAGTGCCAATGCCATAACTACCATTGTAAGATAAGGATTTGTCTTTATTTTTTTAATTATAGATTTTAATTTAGAAACCAAGTTATCCACCTCAAGAAATATATTAAAACTAATGCGTTACTAAATCAAGCGAAAAACAGATTTTTTAGGTAACAATGCCACATTTTTTGCATAGTATGGATTACGGCGCCGATAATACAACGGAGGTACTTGTTATGTGTTCAAATTGGGGACTCTTTAGAAATTCCTGCTCTTCCTGCAACAGATGCAACCGTTCATCTTGGAACACAAGATGGGGCAGCGGCTGTGGCTGCGGCTGCAACAGATGGTTCTAAACTGACACATTGCTTCGCCGCAAAAGCGGCGGGGCTACATAGTACCCCGAATTATGTCGATAAGTTCTTGTTGACATATATAAAAATATATGTTATTCTAAATAAGCACCAGATATCGCGGAGTGGAGCAGTGGTAGCTCGTCGGGCTCATAACCCGAAGGTCGTTGGTTCGAGTCCAGCCTCCGCAACCAAATAAAAGAAAAGACACCCGTTTGGGTGTCTTTTCTTTTATATTTGCGAGAAAGGTTTGAAGTAAACGAACTTCGGGTTCCCGAAGGGGACGTTGCTGAGCGCTCGCAGTGCGAGATGAAGCGAGGCAAAAGGAGTGGCAGCGGTCGGCGAATGGCAAGCGTCGGGAGAGCGCGCAGACAGAGACGGGCACCGCAACAGGAACGTTGGTTCGAGTCCAGCCTCCGCAACCAAATAAAAGAAAAGACACCCGTTTGGGTGTCTTTTCTTTTATTTGTAATAATGTTGACATCATTTGCAAAACGAAAAAGTTTTGATATACTAAATAAAATAGGAGTGGTTTTAATGGCAATCGAAAAAGTTAAAGAGTATTTCAAAAAATACGATATGGAAAGCCGGATTCTGGAATTTGAAGTGTCAAGCGCTACGGTAGAACTTGCCGCCGAAGCGTTACATTGTGAGCCTTGCAGAATAGCAAAAACACTTTCGTTTTTGGTGAATGGACAGGCTGTGTTGATCGTTGCCGCAGGGGACGCAAAAATAGATAATCCTAAATATAAAGCACAGTTTGGAACAAAGGCAAAAATGTTGACGCCGGACGAAGTTCAAACAATGATAGGCCATGCAGTCGGCGGCGTATGCCCGTTTGCCATCAATGACGGTGTTACTATCTATCTCGATGTATCGCTCAAAAGATTTCAGACTGTATTTCCTGCTTGCGGAAGTAGCAATAGTGCAATTGAACTGACATTAGACGAACTTGAAAACCATTCTGCTTATGCCGCATGGATCGATGTTTGCAAGGGCTGGAATTAGAACAGTTCTGTTATCAGTATTTATTCAAAATAAAAAAATACCGGAAGAACAAACTTCCGGTATTTTTATGTTATTCGCTTTACTGCCATTCTTCGGGGAAAAAGGCGCGGGTCATTGCAAGTTGATTGCGGCTGTCCCACACCTCAAAACGAATGTAGCGAACTTTTTTTAAACCGGAGAGGTCAAATGTGGCTTCGGTAATATCGTCAGTAAATGACGACTCGTGTAAACCGGCTCTGTACTGTGTGCGCATAATTATTTTGCAGACAGGCGAGGTTTTTATATATGCTTTGGTATCCTCGATATAAAGTTCTTCTATCAGCGGCCCCGTTGAGGCATACAGATTACCATTTTCCATAGCGTTCAGTACGGCATTGTATTCCAACTTATCCGCTTTTATCATGGTAAAGGAAGTGAAAGATTCACAGTTGGGAGAGTCCATCGGATGTTTGTTGTGGTTGTCATCACCGCCCGTCGGACAGAGGTATTTACCGTCCCACATCATCTCGACAAACTGTACCGCACCCCAGCCGTTGCGCAGATGGGTATGGCAACCGTTGAAGACCTCAAATCCCCACAGCCCTTCAAGTGGACCGAAGTCGCGTATAGTCTGCGTACTCCAGTGGGGGTGATTGTACTGAGCAAGAAATCCCGCCTTGTTTGCACGGGCAATTAGGTCATTTATAATATCGACACTGTATTCGCCTCTTGCCTCATATTCTGCATGGGGAAAATCGGGAAATTCGGCACAGTCTTCTTTCTTTGAATAGAAATTCAAGTGATATGTCTGCGGCTCGTCATTATCGGGGGCACGGCGATCATCGATATTGCATTCAATAGATGTAATGGGGAGGAAATTTTCGTCCTTAAGTTCGGTGTGCGGCACAAGAGTACGGTGGTCGGAATAAGCGTATATTTGATAACCGCGCGATTTGTAAACTTCTTTTGCCTCCTCGGGTGTCAAATGACCGTCAGACATGGTGCTGTGGGAGTGAAGATTTGCCTTGTACCAGTTGCCGTCTTTGGGGAATAAGTATTTTTTTGACATAATAATCTCTCCTTTTTATATTCGCTTGTTCATCACATATTTTTTCGGTGAGCAGCCGACATGTTTTTTGAAAATCTTACAAAAATATGCTTCGTCGTAAAAATTCAGAGTGTCTGCAATGTCATAGACCGACATATCTGTGGATTCCAGCAGGAATTTTGCCCTGTCTATCTTCAAATGTATACGGTACTGCACGGGGGAACGACCTATAGTCTTAGCAAATAAATTTCTCAGACCGCTGACGCTTATACCGCACACTTTGGCTATTTCGCTGACAGACATATCGTCTGCCCCCGAGAGCAATGCCTGTGCTTTGCGCAGCAGATCTGTCTGCGAGTCCGACTCGTTTTTGCAATCTCTTACGATATTGTCCAAAAGAGCAAAAAACAGACTTTTCATACAAAAATCGTTTAAAGTAGCACTGAGCTGCAGTTCGATAAGTCGGTCAAACATATCAATGTATTTGTGGTGTGAGGTGTGAACTATCCTTTTCGGTGTCTGTGGCAAAGACTGCGGAAAATCTGCATCAAAATTTACAAGGTAGTCAACTGTATCGCCGAACCCGGGGCGCATAATTGCCTCGTAGTAACTGCCTTTTGGTAAAAACACAATATCACCGCTTGATGCCGTAAGCGTCTCGCTGTTTGATACAAATTCAATTTTGCCGCGAGTTATAAAAAGTATGCCGTGATCGGGCCTTGGTGTATCACGGTAACTGAAACTCTGCGAGTTCCAGTATTGGCATGAAAGTTCTGTGAGGGTATAGTTTATCTGAGGCAGAAGGATCTTTGAAATATCATAACTGTCCATAGAAACACCTCCGATTTATGAAATAATAGCATACTTTGGTGAAAAATACAATTTATTTATGCATAAATCTCTTTTAGAGAAATGAACAGAATGTATAATACTATTAGAATATATTTTAATGGAGGTATATTATGGCAACACAGTATATGACCGATAAAAATATGAGTTTCCGCACACGTAAAATTTACAAAAGTGAAAAGATGCCCGGTGCTGTTACCATGACGGCTGCGGACAGACCGTCAGTCAGAGGTTTTTTGGGATTTGGTGTCGCAATAACGGGGGCGTCCTGCTATCTGTTAAACCAAATGACAGAGAGTGAGAGAACGGCATTTTTAAAAAGTATATACTCTTCGGACGGACTTGGTCTGTCTGTCGGCAGATTAAGCATCGGTTCAAGCGATTATTCGGCAGAACTATATACTTATGACGATGTTCCTTTTGATACCGACCTTGTCCATTTTTCCGTAAAGCGTGACGAGGAATATGTCATTCCCATGATAAAGGAGATTCTCAAAATAAAACCCGACCTGTATCTCTTTGCGTCGCCCTGGAGTCCTCCGGGTTGGATGAAAACGGGCGGCTGTATCTGCGGCGGATATATGCGTGATGAGTATGTGGAGTGTTATGCAGATTATGTAGTTAAATTCATAAAGGCATATGCAGAGTATGGTATAAAAATATCTGCTATCACTCCGCAAAATGAGCCTGAAACTCAGCAGGCAGGACGTATGCCCGCGTGCATATGGCATCCCGAGACCGAGGCTAAGTACATAAAGGCGCTGAAGAAGAAACTCGCCGAAAACGGTCTTGATGTGAAAGTATGGATGTATGACAACAACTTCCCCGGTATTGACAGAGTGTTATGGACGCTTGATAGCACCGACGGTCTGCCGCAGTGCTGTGACGGCGTTGCATTCCATTATTATAAAGGTCACCCTGAACAGACGGTAAAACTAAATGAAAAGTATCCTGAACTTGAACTTCATTTTACCGAGGGCGGTCCCAGACTTTTTGACAATTACGATACCGATTGGTGCAAGTGGAGTACGATGATTGCAAGAGCGCTTAAATGCGGATATAAGTCATTTACAGGCTGGAACCTTATGCTTGATGAGACTGGCGGCCCGAATATCGGTCCCTTCTTCTGCGGAGGGCTTGTCACCCGTAAGAGTGATACGGGGGAACTTTCTGTAAGCGGTCAGTATAAGGCATATGAACATATTGCAAAGCACATAACAGAAAATTCCGTTATCTATCCGCTTATTTCGGATGAAAGTGTACAGGTCATGTCGTCATACCCCAAGACAAACATACCCGTTGACGGCTTTATGATAGATAACGGTGATGGCAGAATAGTATTTGTTATGATTAATTCTTGCGCTGACAAAAAGCAGGTTAAGTTCTTTGCAAAAGACAACTGGTGGTATGCAGAACTTCTTGCCGACAGCGTTTCAACCGTAGAGTTTTAATTATGGGTTATATATTTTTAGCGGCAGCGCTTTTTTCGGGACTTACAAAAGGGTATTTAGGCAAACTTACAAGCAATACGGCATCTGACACTAACAAAGCCTTGCTCATCAGCGCGGTGCGGATGTTTTTCTGCACGGTTATAGGACTTCTGCTTCCGGCATTACAAGGTGAATTATCCTGTCTTAACGTGGATATACAGGTTTTACTCGTCTGCATAATGTCGGGCGCAGGCACAACGTTTTTTGTTGTTAGTTGGCTTTTGTCGGTGAGAAAAAGCGCATATATGATGCTGGACATTTTCCTGACGCTCGGAACACTTGTTCCGATTGTCGCAGGCTCTTTTATGTATGATGAGAGCATAAAACTTTCTCAGTGGCTGGGAATGGTTTTGCTTGTTGTTGCCGTTGTTATTATGTGCGGTTACAACAATAGGGTCAAAGGAAAAATGACGCTACCTGCGCTTTTTCTGATAGTGCTCTGCGGTGTTGCTAACGGAATTACGCAGTTTTCTCAGAAGATGTTTGTCAGAGAGTATACAGGCGTTCCGATATCCGTATTCAATTTTTACACATATCTTTTTTCGTTTATTATTATTGGTGCATTGTATATCTTTACGAAAAAGCGTGATGACGGCACGGTGCCGAAAATAAAAAAGTTGACGGTGCACATTCTTCTTATGGCACTGTGTCTTTTTGCAAATTCCTATTTCAGCACCGCAGCGGCGCAGTATTTAGACAGTATAATACTGTATCCGTTACAAAGCGCTGCAAGTCTTATACTTGCCACTGTTATGTCGGCGGTATGCTTTAAAGAAAAAATTACCGTAAAAAGTATAGCAGGCATCTGTTTGTGCTTTGTATCACTCGTTATAATAAATGTATTGTAAAAAACACGCTCCCAGAGAGCGTGTTTTGCTTTTGTTGACAGCAATATTTGACTATGTTAAAATGTACACAAAGGGGTGAAATTATGAATATAGACTATCAAATACGTAACAGACCGATAAGTTTTTCCAACCCGAAAACGCTTTCTCCGAGTCCTCATTTTCATAAAGAAATTGAAATAATTTATGTTGTATCGGGCGGCGCGGTAGCCTATGCTGACAGAAAACAGTATCAGATTTCGGACGGGGATTTGTTTATTGCTTTTCCAAATCAGGTACATTATTTTGAAAACAGCATAAAAGGCGAGTATTATCTGACTATATTTTCACCTGCTTTGTTATTTGAAACCGAACAGATTATGAAGGCGTTTTTGCCCGAAAACAATGTCTTGAATTTAGGCAGAAATAACGTTGTAGAAACATTTCTTCAAAATGGGCTTTTGTCCAAGAATCAAGAGTATGCCACCAATATTATGGGGGGCTACATAAATCTTATGATGGGCATGGTTATACCTAAGCTCTCTTTAAAACGTATAACACATTCCGATGATAATACCGTGCAAAAAATTATAAAGTTCTGTAATCAAAATTTTTCCGGGGATGTGTCGCTTGATATGATTTCAGATGAACTTCATCTTAACAAATATTATGTGTCACATATAATTAACGACAAAATGGGTATAAATCTGACAAATTTCATAAATTCACTCAGAATAAATGCGGCTTGTTATATGCTCAGAGAGCCTAAAAATAAAATAGCCGACATTTCGGAAAATGTCGGCTTTGGGTCTATTCGTACTTTTAACCGTGTCTTTAGGGAGCAGATGAATGTCACGCCCCGTGATTACCGCGATGCGGTTTTAGGCGTTGATAAGTGATTTAAGATAATCAACACTCATATTGACACACTCGAGAGGTGTTTTATCCATACTCGGTTTGTCCTGTTCAACAACGATCCACTCACAGCCTGCATCTTCTGCAGCAGCAAGAAGTGATTTCACGTCCTGTACGCCGTAGCCTACGGGACGGTATTCAAAGGGTGTAACATCCTCTTCAACTTTTTCAAGTTTTTCATCGATGAGTTCATACATATTTGCATTCTTATCACCGATATAGTCCTTAAAGTGAACGATTTGCGCTCTGCCTGCATACTTGCGCAGATATTCGGCAGGGTCTTCACCGCCGACTCTTACCCAACAGAGATCAAGTTCTGTCTGGAGAACGTCGGGGGGACATTCTTTGTAGAGAATGTCGAGTTTGTATTCTCCGTTTATTTTGCCAAACTCAAAATCGTGATTGTGGTAGCAAAGTGTCATTCCCATATCTTTTGCCATTTTGCCGAACTTATTCACATAGTCTTTTGTTTCACCGAATTTTTCTGCACCGGGTTCATATTCGTTTCTGATGGACGGGAAGGCGATAAATTTACAGCCGATGTCACGGTATACCTTCATAAGATCGGGGTTTTCACGGAGAAGTCTGAAACTTACATGTGCTGAAATCGGAACAAGACCGACTTTTTCACAGATAGTTTTGATTTCTTCTGCGCTCTTTTCGTAAAGACCTGCGAATTCAACGCCGTCATAACCCATTTCTTTAACCTTGCGAAGTGTGCCCTCAAAATCTTCTGCCATAGCGTCGCGTACAGAGTAAAGTTGTAATGCAATTTTAAAATTTTTCATAATAAACTCCTTGATGATATGCCCGTTTGGGCATATCATTTTATTTTATATCGGGAAGATCGAGTGTGATTTCTCTGCCGAGTTCTGCCGATTTTACAATACCGTCGATTATTGCCTGATTGTAGAATATCTGGCTTGTCGGAACAGGTGCAGTGCCGCCTGTGAGAATAGCATCCATAAAGGAACGTATCTTTGCATAGAAAAGGCCTTTTTCAGCAGCACCCTTATTCTTGCGAAGCGGGATCTCGCACTCAACCTGTGAGTTGCGGCCCACCTGCTTATACAACTTCATGGGACCGCCTACAGTACCGTTCCAGCACTGTGTTGAAGGAATTCTCAAACCGCCTTCTGTGCCGAGGATGATAGTGTCACCGGGAGTGTCCAGGTTCATTGCCCATGCGATACGGAAGTCGAGGATTATATCTCCTTCAAGACGGATAAATGCAGCTGCAAAGTCATCAACATTAAAACGAGCAGCGTCTTCTTTAGAGAGGACTTTATCGTTTGTGCCGAAGAAGGCAGACTTGTATCCGCTGATTGTGAGCGGCTTCGGATAGCCGATTGCATTGAGTACCATATCGAGTGAGTAGCATCCGATATCACCTAAAGCGCCGATACCTGCTGTCTTATCTTCGATGAATGTGCTGCAGGGGATACCGCGACGGCGGCCGCCGCCTGTCTGTATGTAGTAAATCTTACCAAGTTCGCCTGATTCGACGATCTCTTTGATAGCCTGCATATTTGCGTCCATTCTGGGCTGGAAGCCGACTGAGAGGAGTTTGCCACTCTTTTTCTCGGCGTCAATCATTTCGAGCGCTTCTTCTGTTGTTACAGACATCGGCTTTTCGAGCATTACGTGGATGCCGTGTTCAAGCGCATAGATAGTACACTCTGCATGAGTGCGGTTGTAGGTGCAGACACATACTGCATCAAGTTCCTCATTGTCGATCATTGTTTTGTGATCGGGATAGCAGCGTGCACCCTCAACACCGAATTTCTTAAAGAAAGCTTCCGCTTTTCCGGGTATAAGGTCTGCGCCTGCGACAATTTCTGCGTCGGGCATCTGGAGAAGGGCTTTTACATGAGATTCTGCGATCCAGCCAGTTCCGATAATACCGAATTTGAGTTTTTTGTCGCTGACTATTTGTGAATCTTCTGTTTCCTGTGTAAATTGGTTAAGAACTTCATCTGACATAACTGTTATTTCCTTTCTTTATTAAAATGTATTTTAAATTACAAATTGATGCATATAGCGGTAGCAGAGAGTTACGGAATCGAGTATCTTCTTGCGTGAGCCTTCAAATGCTTTATCCTCTATCTCTACGCAGGCATAGCCGTCAAAACCGACATCTGTGAGCGCGGATACATATTTACCCCAGTCAACATCGCCGAGACCGGGAAGTTTCGGGCTCATATATTCAAGAGGGTATGCCATAACGCCTACATCGTCAAGACGGTCTTTATAGAGTTTGATATCCTTGAAATGTACATGGAATATCTTGTCTTTAAACTCATAGATAGGCTTGGTATAGTCTATCTGCTGCCATATGAAATGGCTGGGATCGTAGTTAATACCGAAATAGTCGCTCTTAACGATGTCAAACATCGTTCTCCAGAGTTTGGGTGTGGTGAACAGATTCTGTCCGCCCGGCCACTGATCTGCGCCGAAGAGCATCGGACAGTTCTCGATAGCGACACGAACTTTCTTTTCCTCTGCAAAAGCAATGATGTCGGGCCATATCTCTTTAAAGAGTTCTAAATTGTCCTCAACGCTCTTTGTCTGGTCGCGGCCAATAAAAGTCGTCACCATATTGACGCCGAGCAGAGCGCTCATATTAATAACTTTTTTGAGGTGGGCAATATTTGCATTACGCTTTTCAATATCGCCGTCCATTGTGTTGGGATAAAATGCAAGGGAAGATATCTCAACATTCTTTTTTGCACAGTAATCCTTGATATAAGAAATGTAGTCTGCCGATGTGTTATCCACATCGATGTGGCTTACACCTGCATAGCGGCGTTCAGCCTTGCCCTGCGGCCAACATGCCACTTCGACACATTCATAGCCGTTTGCAGAGGCATTGTCGATCATTTCTTCAAAGGTAAAACCGTCGTAGATTGCGCTTACAATACCGAGTTTCATAAAAACACCTTCCTTATATATTTACTTTGATTGTTTCGTGAGTTTCTGCCGAGGCAAGTGCAGCCTCCATAACCTGTATAACACGTCTGACTTCTTTGTGTGTGATAAGTGAGTCCGCTTTCTTGTCGATAGCAGCACAGAAATTGCGGTAGTAATCGTGAACATCGCTTGTCGGGCGCTCGACATCGTACTCGTCAATCGTTAACTCGTCGCGGGGAGCCATCGTCTTTGTAATACCAGCCGCAGTCTGTACGGGAAGAACTTCTTTTTCGTTCCACGCCTTCATCTTTGCGACGTGCGCCTTCTGGCGCCAGTCTGTAATTATCATGCTGCCTTTTTTGCACTGCATATAAAAACGGGGCATTGCAATAAAGTTGTATGTGCCGACTTCTATGTATGCGGTCTTACCGCTTGTAAAGTATAAATGAAGTTTGAAACCGTCATCCACTTCGGTGTTAGTGATATTTGTTGTATCGCAGTACACACGCTCTATAGTGTCATCCCCAAATATCTGAAGCATCTGGTCGATAAGATGTACGCCCCAGTCAAGTATCATACCGCCGCCCTGCGCCTTTGTACAGCGCCAGTCGCTAGGAATACCTCTTGAACCGTGAATACGGGATTCAATATTAATTACATCACCTATCTCGCCCGACTGTGCAATCTGTTTTGTTGCAAGAAAGTCAACATCCCAGCGGCGATTCTGATGTACCGAAAAGAGTTTGCCGGATCTGTTTGCCGCGTCACACATCTCATCAAATGCGGCAGTCGACATCTCGACAGGTTTTTCACATATAACATGTTTGCCTGCTTCAAGTGCTTTGACAACAAGTTCTCTGTGTTTATCGTTCGGGGTGGCAATGACAACGATGTCCACATCGTCGTGCGCAAGTATATCTTCAAATGAAAGATACGTTTTTATACCTTTGCTCTGAGCTGCGGCTTGGCGCGCAGGATCTGTATCAAATACACCTGCAAGTGCGGCAACATCGCTTTTTATGACCTGATCACAGTGCCATGAACCCTGTCCGCCGTATCCTACTACTGCAACATTTTTCATTATGATCCCTCCGAAAAATCTATTCTCGCCCTCATTGTAGCCTTTGATACTGTTTAATTCAAGTAATATGTTGGGTACTTTATAGCCATTTATTGCTGTCCAAAACATAACGGAAAAACTTTGAAAAGTTGTTATTTATTGGTGTGGTAAAGGTTAAAAACATTAGCATTGAAAGTTATGAAAACAATATGGTATAATGAGATAAATACATTTGATGGAGTTTTTGTATGAAAAAACTTTTTGTAAGCAAATGGCGAAAACATCTTCTTATAATTGCGGATCTGCTTATTTATTTGGCGGTCTGTCTGTTATTTTCATTTGCAATGATGAAAATGACACTTGGTAATTTTATGGGTGTACTTTTGATAATTGCACCTGTATATTTGGCTGTTTTTTATGTCTGCGGTCTCTATAACAGTCTCTGGGAGTATGCAGAGGGTGAAGAGATGCGCATGTGTATTCTCGGTTCATTTGTTGCGACTGCGATATCTGCAACGCTGATTTTTATTGAATTTAAATTATTGCATGCACCGCTCGGCGTTGCTTCTGCAGTATTTTTGCCACTCGTATGCGGTTTTGCATCTACTGTTTTGCGCACGAGTTACCGATATTTCCGCTTTGTTGTCATCAGGAATGTGAGTGAAGTAAAGCAGCGTGTTATGATTGTGGGGGCCGGCGTTGCAGGATCGCGCCTTATAAAAAGTATAGCGGAAAATCCTTCAAGCAAATATAAGACCATGTGCGTGGTGGATGATGACCCTACAAAGCACGGAATGAAGATACGCGGCATAAAGATAGATGGTCCATGCAGCAAGATACCGATGCTCTGTGAAAAACATAAGATAGATACGATAATACTAGCTCTGCCCTCAGCGACGGACAAGCAGATAAATAAAATTTTAGACTATTGTAAAGAGACTTCCTGCAAATTAGAAAAACTGCCTCCCAATATGGGGATCGGTCTTGAAACATCTATTGTAAATTTACTTCAGACGATAAGAATCGAAGACCTGCTTTCACGCGATGCAGTCAACTTTGACAACATCGATGTGGCAGCACTCTGTAACGACAGAACGGTGCTTGTTACGGGCGCAGGCGGCTCTATCGGCGGTGAACTTTGCAGGCAGATAGCGGAGTTTTCTCCTAAAAAACTCATTCTTCTTGATATTGCGGAGAATACGACTTATGAATTGCAGCAGGAACTTGTCGAGCGTGTGCGAGACGGGCTAAAACTCGATTTCTGCGTCGAGATAGCATCGGTGCGCGACCTTGAAAAGATGGATATGATATTTGAGGCGTACAAGCCCGAACTCGTATTTCACGCGGCGGCGCACAAACACGTTCCGCTTATGGAGACAAACCCTGAAGAAGCGGTCAAAAACAATGTTTTCGGAACTTTTAATACTGCCGCAATGGCAGACAAGCACGGGGTTTTGAAATTCATTCTTATTTCGACGGATAAAGCGGTAAATCCCACAAATATAATGGGAAGCACCAAGCAACTTGCCGAGATGGTGACACATTGGCACGGTCAGCACAGTAAAACGGTCTTTGCAGAGGTGCGCTTCGGCAATGTACTGGGCAGTAACGGCAGCGTTGTGCCGCTCTTTAAAAAGCAGATAGAAAAGGGCGGACCGGTGACGGTAACACATCCGGATATCATAAGATATTTTATGACAATAAATGAGGCGGTGCAGTTAGTGCTTCGTGCAGCGGCGTTTGCTAATGACAATGAAGTATTTGTTCTCGATATGGGCAAGCCTGTCAAGATAAAGGGACTTGCAGAACAAATGATAAGACTTGCAGGACTGCGACCCTATGAAGATATCGACATTGAATATACAGGTCTCCGTCCCGGTGAAAAACTTTATGAAGAACTGCTCATGGCAGAGGAGGGACTTCAAAAGACCTCTGATGAGAGAATATTTATAGGAAAGCAGCGTGAACTTGACGAGGAGGAATTTTTAAATAATCTTGAACTGCTTCGTCAGAAAGCAGAGGCAAACGACCAGCACGGTGTCATTGAAATGATAAAAATAATGGTGCCGACATATCACAAAGAACTTGCCCCGAATGCAGTTCTCGCACAGGATAGAATGGCAGTAAAATAGAAAAAGAGAGGAGAATATCTCCTCTCTTTTTACACCTTGATATATTTCCATTTTTCAAGATTGAATCTGTATCGCAGGAAGCAGTATCTGAAAATCATATCACAGGACATAAGGCACCAAAGCACAAAAAGATCGTTAAAGATCAGAACGGCGATTACCGTAGATACCGGTCTTATAATACATATGCCGATAAAGTTTGAAATGGCAGTGCTTTTGGTGTCTCCTGCGCCTCGCAGAGTACCTGCAAAAATTACCTGCCGCTGCTGGAAAAACTGCATAACGGTCATCGGAATCAGTGATGTTGATGCCAGTTGAATAACATATGATTCATCGGAAAAGAAAGTCGGGATAATATTTCTGCAGCATAGTATGATGATTGCCGTAATAATCGCGGACACGAGAGCGCATTTCTGGGAAAGTTTGCAAAACATCTCCGAAATGTCGCTTCGTTTCTTCCCGAGATTCTGACCGACAAGAGTTGTCGTTGCAACGGCAAGACCGTCCCCCAAATTGTATGTAAAGGAAATCACCTGATTAACGATGCTGTGTGCGGCAAACTCATCGGTTCCAAGCCGTGCAACCAGTTTTGCAACAAAGAAGAAGCCTATTCTTATGCACAACTGCTCTATAAGTGAATTTGAACTTATGCGGAGTATAGGAGGGAATGTATCTGCGGTTGGAACAAAAGAATCCTTAAAAGATAAGCGAAGAAAACTCTTTTTGCTCAGAATGGAACGCAGAGCAATGATAAAACCTACGACAAATCCTATTCCCGATGCAAGGGCAGCCCCTGCAACCTCAAGTCTGGGGAAGCCGAAATGCCCTTCGATAAGAAGATAGTTCAAAATAATATTTACGACGTTTGCAGACACATTGGTGACAAGGGTTGTCCTCGTCTCACCGACGCCTCTGAGTGCTGCATTTATTGTGAGCATAAGAGCACGGAATACAAGGAATGAACAGAGTATACTGAAATAAGCGGAACCGGAGTCAAGCGTTTCTCCCGGGATAGCGCCTGCAAATTTTATCAGCGGCCTTGAAATGGATATCATTAACACTGAAATTAAAAGCGCAACAAAAAAACAAACAAAAAGAGATTGACGTAAAGCACGGGCAGCACCGTTTTTATCGCCTTGTCCCTTGCGTCGCGCTACCGTTGCGGTAACACCTGTGTTAAGGGCAAGGAAAAAAGAGAGGGAAATTAAATTGGGCTGAGCGCACAGACCGACCGACGATATCGCATAACTGCCGAGATTCCCCACCATCATAAGGTCTATTGCACTTATGAGAGATGCAAAACAAAGTTCAATTATACTCGGAATTGCAATGCGCAGGAAGTTGCCAAGAGCATTTTTTGTATCGGGAAATTCCCCCAAATGCTTGTCCGGCGGTATCATGAAAGATGAATTTTTGTATTTTTGTAAAGCGACCATTTTCTCCCTCCTGACACGTATTTTACATTATCAAGCACATTATAGCACCGTTGGGATTAAAAGCAACATTAAGTTCATATAAAATTAACTTGTTAAATATATATCGGAAATGTATAATGAAATACAGAGGTGAACTTAATGTTTGTAGGTGTAACCGAGTTTTTATCAAATGTGTTCCCCGATTTTGTCGTACGCTTCTTTGAGGTGTTCACAATGCTCGGCGAACAGTATGTACTGATAGCCTTTATGGGTCTCTTTTATTGGTGCATAGATAAAAAAAGAGGACAGTTTATTGTCCTTTGTGCCGTATCATCACTCTGCCTTAACAATTTTACAAAAAATATTTTCGGGGTTAAAAGACCTTTTGAAGTATCAGATAAGGTCAGGGTGACAAGAAAAAACACTGCGACGGGACACTCATTTCCGAGCGGACATACGCAGAATGCTGCGACGGCGGCTTTTTCTGCAGTGAAAGGCAGTAAGAGCAGAGCGGCATATATTGTTGCTGTTGTATATGTTCTGCTTATAGGGTTGTCACGGCTCGTGCTCGGCGTGCACTATATCACAGATGTTATCGGCGGAATCCTGTTTGCATTTGTCGGAATTTATATAGCGCAGTGTGCAGAAAAAGTTGCGGCAAAGAAAGGGCAGGAATACTTGCTTGTTTTGTGTGCGCTGCCCGTATTGTCAATAGCATCGGTATTTATTCCGGGCGCGCAGTCACAAGACTCGCTCACCTCGGCAGGTATTGCGCTGGGCGCAATAGTCGGCGTAATCGTTGAGAGAAAATATATAGATTTTGATGTAAAGGGCGAAAAGTTCAAAAAAGTCATTAGGTTTGTTGTGGGATTTGCGCTTGTCGCGCTGACTATGTATCTGCTTAAAGCGCTTTTGCCCGAGGGCGGTGGATTCCGTGTAATCAGATATGCAATAATAGGTTTTATCGCATCGGCGGCTATACCGTATTTATTTAAAAAAATCAAACTGTGAGGATAAAGATGTCAAAGAAAAAAACAAATTACACTTCGATAGGCGGACAGGCTCTTATCGAAGGTGTTATGATGAAGGGACCCGATAAAATCGGGATTGCCGTGCGCAGAAGTGACGGCGAGATAGTCACCAAGGTCGAAGAATATGTGCCTGTCACAAAAAAGCATAAGATACTCTCTCTGCCCATAATCAGAGGCGTTGCGAATTTTATTGCCATGATGAAGCTCGGATACTCCACTATGATGTATTCCGCTGAAGTTGCAGGCGATGAGATAATGGAGCAGGAGGAACCCTCCAAATTTGAAAAATGGATATCCGAGAAGTTTAAAATCGACATAATGGATGTCGTAATGGTAGTCGGTGTTCTGCTCGGCGTTGCGCTTGCTCTGTTTTTATTTATGTTTCTGCCTACATTTCTGACAGGGCTTTTAGGCAAACTGTTAACGCTGTCGAACACTGTCAAGACGGTTATTGAATCGTTGGTTAAAATGGCGATTTTTATCGGATATATGGCAAGTATTGCATATATCCCCGACATAAAGAGGGTATTCTCATATCACGGCGCGGAGCATAAGACGATATTCTGCTACGAGCAGGGCGGTGAACTCACACCCGAGAGCGCAAAGAATTTCAGCCGTTTCCATCCCCGCTGCGGAACGAATTTTATGACTATTACGCTTTTACTCTCTATTCTTGTATTTATGTTTGTTGGCTGGGGCAATATCTTTTTGCGCATACTCATAAAACTCTGCTGTCTCCCTGTTATAATGGGTATATCGTATGAACTTATACGTATCGCAGGAAAATTTGACAATATCATAACCAGAATAATAAGTTTTCCCGGCATGATGATACAGAGAATTACTACCAAAGAGCCTGATGAAGAGATGCTCAAAGTGGCAATAACCGCATTCAAACTCGTTGCCCCCGAATATCAGCCGGGCGGCGAAAAGTATGAGGGAGAGAGCGTTGAGAACGAGTGAACTTGTAAAGAAAATGCTTGGAATGGGGCTCACCCGTCAGCAGAGTTTTGAACTTGCGTCGCATTTTTGCGGTATTGACAAAAGCGCGGTTCTGCTCGACAGGGAAGTTGATGAAAAAACGTGTCTTGCCGCAGCTCAAGAGGCGGCGGCAGGAAAACCCATTCAGTATATTATCGGCGAGTGGGATTTCTGCGGGCGCAAGATACTCTGCCGGGAGGGAGTGCTTATTCCAAGGGAGGATACAGAAACAATTGTAGAAGTCGCAAAAAAGCACCTTACAAAGGGAGACAGTGTGCTCGACTTATGCTGTGGAAGCGGATGTATCTCGGTTGCCCTTGCATCGTCGGGTGCAAAGGTATGTGCAGTTGATATTAATGATAAAGCAGTAGAACTCACAAAGGAAAATGCCGCTTTATGGGGCGTACAGATAAATGTGAGAAAAATGAACATACTGTCCGAAAAAATGGACAGTATGTTCGATATGATTGTATCAAATCCACCGTACATAAGAACGTCGGAGATACGCAAACTCGACACATCGGTAAAAAAATATGAGCCGAGAAATGCGCTTGACGGCGGGGATGACGGGCTTTTGTTCTATCGCGCGATAACAAAAGGTTTTTTTAACAACATTGCGGACGGGGGAATGCTTATTTTCGAAATAGGCTTTGACCAGCGTCATCAGGTGACTGCACTGCTTGAGGGTGCAGGATTTAAAAATGTCACGGCAGTAAAGGACTTAAACGGCAACGACAGAGTGGTTTTTGGAGTAAAACAACAAATTTAGAACAAATGTTGCTATTTTGAACAAGTTGTGATATAGTAAAATAAAAATATTGGAGGGGATAATTATGGCAGATAAAAAGACGGCGCTTGACACAGCGATATCACAGATAGAAAAACAGTTTGGTAAAGGTACAGTTATGAAACTGGGCGAAACGGCGGATATGAATGTTGAGTCTATCTCAACAGGTTCGCTTTCACTTGATATAGCACTGGGTATCGGCGGTGTTCCGAGAGGAAGAATTATTGAGATATACGGACCTGAATCGTCAGGTAAGACTACGGTGGCTCTCTCTGTCATTGCAGAGGCGCAGAAGACGGGCGGTACGGCGGCGTTTATCGATGCTGAGCATGCACTTGATCCCGATTACGCGCAGGCACTCGGTGTTGACATTGCGTCACTTCTCGTTTCACAGCCCGACACGGGCGAGCAGGCTCTTGAAATAACTGAGGCGCTCGTGCGCAGCAATGCGATAGATGTCATTGTTATCGACTCTGTTGCGGCGCTTGTTCCCAAGGCTGAGATAGACGGTGAAATGGGTGATTCCCATGTCGGTCTTCAGGCAAGACTTATGTCGCAGGCGCTTCGAAAACTTGCAGGTGTTATTGCAAAGAGCAATACGGTTGCGATATTTATCAATCAGCTCCGTGAAAAAGTGGGTGTAATGTACGGCAATCCCGAAGTTACAACGGGCGGCCGCGCGCTCAAGTTCTACTCATCTGTAAGAATAGATATAAGAAAGACCGAGACACTCAAAAACGGTACGGAGATTTACGGCAACCGCGTGCGTGCAAAGGTCGTAAAGAATAAAGTTGCGCCTCCTTTCAAAGAGGGTGAATTTGAGATAATCTACGGCAAAGGAATATCCAAAGACGGCGAGATAATCGACATGGCTGTCAAGTTTGACATCGTGCAGAAGAGCGGCGCTTGGTTCTACTACGGCGATATCCGCTTAGGTCAGGGACGTGACAATGCAAAAAATTATCTTCTTGAGCACGATGACATTGCAAAAGAAATTGAAAATAAACTTTATGATGCCATCAAGAATGTCGGCGGTAAGGATGTAAAAACAAATAAAACGGAAGTCAAGGAAACAGTTGTACCGGAAACAAAGGCAAAAGGCCTTGATGTTATGGCAGACGATTTTGAATAATGGTTATAGAGAGCATTAAATATGTAAAAGACAACGGAGCACAAATCATAACGGACAATGATTTGTGCTTTGTCATAGATGATACGCTGGTCGTTTCGCTCTCACTTACAAAAGAAATGGAGATAGACGACACGCTTTTGGAGACGCTTGATAAGGAGTCGAAGCGCCATTTTGCAAAGGTAAAGGCATATGCCTCGCTGGCGAGGGGCGATTTTTCAAAAAAAGGTCTTGCCAGACGGCTCTGTGAAAAGGGCGCCGACAGAGAGGCGGCGGAAGAAATCGCACAGTTTATGGAGGATAAGGGGTATGTAAACGACCTCGAATATGCGAAAAGACTCTGCCGTACATACAGTATTGAAAAACACTTTGGCAAAAGGCGTGTCGCGCAGGAACTCTATGTAAGAGGTATTGATGGGGAGACTGCATCGCAGGCGATAGAAGAAGCCTCTCTGCCCGACCGTGATAATATAATGCTGTTTTTTGAGGCAAAATATGCACATATGGATATTGATGATCCTAAATGCAGAAAAAAGATTGCCGATGCTCTTGCGCGTGCAGGTTACGGCTGGGAGGATATAAGGGTATGCTTAAGCGATTTTTAAATGATTTGAAAAGACTTGTCGCTGTGCGCAGTGTCAGAGGCGAAGCCGCAGATGGAGCGCCCTACGGCACAGGCCCGAGAGAGGCGCTTGACACAGCGGCAGAAATTATAAAAGAACACGGTTTTGAGCCGCGTATAGTCGAAGATGCGGCGCTTGATTTTGACTATAACAATGCAGATACAAAACTTGCCATTCTTGCACACCTTGATGTAGTGCACGAGGGTGAAGGCTGGGATACGGATCCGTATGTAGTTATCGAAAAAGACGGCAGGTATTACGGCAGGGGCGTGTCCGATGACAAAGGGCCTGCGCTCTGTGCACTCTATGCTCTTTCACAACTCAAAGATGAGGGCGTTAAACTCAAAAACAATGTACGGATTATTTTCGGAAGCGATGAGGAGTGCGGAAGTGATGATCTACGCCGATATTTTGCCGTGAGTAAACCGCCGAAATATCTTTTTTCACCCGATGCGCAGTACCCTGTGGTAAATACCGAAAAGGGCAGAATGCATATTGAGGCTCATATTGAAAACAGGTCGGATGTTGTCGAAATCAGAGGCGGGGCTGCGGCAAACATTGTTGCAAACAGGGCGTATGCAGTAGTTAAGGGAAAGCGGTGTCACGATATAAAGACAAAGGCGGCGGACTGCGCAAAAATGACGGGCGTAGAATTTGAATTGTCACCTACACCTGAGGGGGTTCGTATAACGGCAGTCGGAAAATCGGCGCACGCCTCTACACCGGATGAGGGAAATAATGCGATAACTGCGCTATTACTGCTTTTATCAAAACTGGGAATGCTTAAAGAACTTTCCGATCTATTTCCTCACGGTAAGACCGACGGGGAGACATTTGGTCTTAAATGCAGAGATGAAATTTCGGGTGAATTGACAATGTCCCCCGGAATAATTGACGGTAATGAAAAGGTAGTAAAAGTGACCTGCGATGTGCGCGTACCCGTCACCAGAGATGATATATATAAAGAGGTAAAAAATAGCGGCAATATAAAAATTTGCGTAGTATCCCATACAAACGGACACCATGTTCCTGCCGACTCACCTCTTGTGAGGGCGCTTAATGATGCATTTGAGAAAATAAGCGGCAGAAAAGGAGGAACCATTGCAATCGGTGGCGGCACATATGTTCACGATATGGAAAGGTATGGCTGTGAGGGTGTTGCTTTCGGGGCATGTCTCCCCGAGACAGACACTCATATGCACGGTGCGAATGAGTTTGCAAACAAAGACGAACTTATGATGTCGATAGAGATTTTTAAAGAGGCAATAAAAAATATTTGCGGAGTATTATAATGGAAGAGAAAAAGACTTTTAATGTGGTGTCTGATGACGGCAGAGTAACGGAGTGTACTGTGCTTGCGGCATTCAAATCACCCGAAAACAACAAACATTACCTTATTTATACAGACGGATCTCTCGATGCCGCAGGAAAGACAAGGGTATTTGCATCAAGATACAGTCCTGAGCAGAAAGACTCGGGGGCACTTCTGCCCGTAACTACGGCGGAGGAGTGGAAAATGATAGAGACCGTTCTTGCAAATACGGCAGGTAATTGACTTTATAAGTTAATATGATAAAATTTAAGTAGAAAATATCCATTTAGGGAGGAATATGTCTATGAGAAAGAGGATAACGGCGGTTTTACTGGCGTTTATTATGGCTTTTACCGCTATGGTAATGCCCTCTGCCGCACTCGACACCTGGGACGGAAGCCTTGCTTCCTCATTCGGCGGAGGCAAAGGTACCGAAGAGGAACCGTATATAATTGAGACGGCAGCACAACTTGCCCGTCTGTCAATAAACGTGACAAACGGAAACAGTTATGCAGGGAAGTATTTTATACTTACAAGTGATATTGACTTGGCATCAAGACAGTGGACTCCTATAGGAAGCGCTGTCACACCTTTTGCAGGAACGTTTGACGGACAGTTCCATAAGATAAACAACATTTACATATCTCAGAATGCAACTACATATACAGGATTTTTCGGCTATAATACAGGTACGATAAAGAATCTTATAATTGCAAGCGGAAGCATAACGGGTTACAGGTACACGGGTGCCATAGCAGCATATAACGGCGGCACTGTGAGAAACTGTGGAAATGTGGCGACGGTAAACGGAAGCGCATTTACCTCGGGCGTTGTAGGTCATAACACGGGTACTGTATCGGGATGTTCAAACAGTGCCAATATATTTGGTACAGAATACACATCGGGTATAGTGGCGTACAACTATACGGGAACTACGACGGATATCGACTATAAGGGAGAGATTGTCGACTGTTACAATACCGGTTATATTTCGGGGGTAAGTTACTCGGGAGGTATTGTCGGCGCGCTTATGGGCGAGGGCGGAAGCCTGAAAAACAGTTATAACAGCGGCACGGTAGTCGGCAGGACAAACAGCGGTGCTATAGCCGGTTATAACAACCGAGCAAATGTTGAAAACTGTCACTATCTTGCTGACAGCGCAGTTGACGGTATAGGTAACTCGATAGTCGGCACAGAGACAAAGACATCAACAATGCTTAAGTCCGAATACTTTGTGACACTTTTAGATAATGACAGACTCTGGTCGAGAAACGCTAACATAAACGGCGGTTACCCCTGCTTTAAGTGGCAGAATCCCGATGAGGAATATGATGACAGCGAGATAAAGGCGGTGCTTTATATAAAACCTTCTGACGGTTTTGCAGAGGGTAACGGCACGGCGCAGAACCCCTATCTTATCTCGAGTGCGGCTGAACTTGAATATCTTGCAAGAAGCGTTGCGGCAGGCAACACATATGACGGTAAGCATTTTGTGCTGAATGCCAACATTCAGCTTAATGCAAACGGCACAGAATATGTTTCAACACCCATAGGCGATGCTAATACTGCATTCAAGGGCGACTTTGACGGTGCAGGACACTATATTAAAGGTCTGTATCAGCCCTTTGAAGATCAGAACGGCGATCTTGCCGAACAAAACGGCGAGAGATATATGTATATCGGACTTTTCGGCAACAACGAGGGTAACATATATGACCTTGCAGTGGTTGATGCAAATGTCAGCGGTTTCTACTATGTGGGGATACTCGCGGCACATAATAAAGGCGTTATTGAAAGATGCTACACTACGGGCACGCTCTCGGGCAATATGTCATCAGGAGGTATAGCAGGCAAGAACATCGGTACGATAAACAACTGCTACAACACAGCAAAAGTAGCAGGTATGTATGATGCAGGCGGCATCGTCGGCGAAAACTCGGGCGGAACGGTATACAGTTGCTACAATACGGGAGCAATAACAGGAGCGAGCAATGATTCGAACGGAATCTCCGCAATTGCAGGAAGAAGCATAAATGGCAACATTGAAAACTGTTATTATTACAGAAATACGGCGGCACAGGGTGTCACGGGGGACAGAGATGACACTGTGATGAAAACGGCGGCACAATTCCTCTCATCAAAGATGGTAAGACTTCTCAATGATGAAGATGAGATGACAGGACTAGGAAACAATGTCTGGACGGTGGTTGACGGTGTCAACATCAACTATCCTACATTCCCCTGGGCGACAAATAAGCTTGAATATGTAACTGAAGTTGAGGGTGACGACGGTACAGCAGGTGTGCAGCCGCCCGAACAGGAAGAAGAGCCCGAGGTCCATGACAAGAACTACTATAAATGGGATGATGAGGCGACAGAAGTACCTGACAGACAGTCGGTGGCACTCCCCTCGACACACCGTGTACTTGTAAACGGTGTGGAGATACAGTTTGATATATATAATATAGGCGGAAATAACTATTTTAAACTCCGTGACGTGGCGCACGTCTTGAACGGAACGGAAAAGCAGTTTGAGGTAAAATGGATTGCTTCCGACAATTCTATTCATCTGACGACGGGTATGGCGTATACGCCCGACGGATATGAGATGATAGGAAAGGGCAATCAGGCAATACTTGCAACGCCCACACTTTCCACAGTCTATCTCAATGAGAGAGAGACATCCATGGTGGCATATTTCATCTCCGACAACAACTACTTCAAGATCCGCGATCTTGGCAAGAGACTTGGCTTTGACGTGTCGTGGGACGGTGAAAACAGCACGGTCATAATCGATACATCAAGAACATACATTGATGACGAAAATGCATAATATATGAGTAAAAGGGCAGTTGCGAAACTGCCCTTTTTAATATATCTGATAAAATTTACAAAGCAGGGCATAAATTGACCTGCTTTTTCACCTGAGAAACAACGAATCAATTACACAATTGCACAAAAAAATAATTATAAAGCAACGGCAAGTTATTAAAATTGTTGTATAAAGTACTTGATTTTAGGAGAGAAATGTTGTATTCTTTAATCAAGAAATACTAATTTAAAGGAGAACAATTTATGAAAAGAGTATTATCAATTCTCATGGCACTTGTAATGCTTTTCTCGTTTGCGGCATGTACCGGTTCAGGTGATGGCGATGAAGTGACGAAGAAAACATATGAGTATACAACAGGCTATGATGAAACAAAGTACAACGCACCGGGCACACTTCCTATATTCAAGGAAAAGCAGACAATAGGCTTGCTTTTGCCCAAACAAACGTGGATGGACGATTATGAGACAAACGATTTGACAGCAATCCTTGAAGAAAATCTTAACGCTGAATTTATCTTTAATGAATTGCCTTCAAAAGAGTATACAACAAAAATTAATCTTATGGCTGCTGCAGGCGGCGAAGAGTACCCCGATGCTATTCTTGCACCGGATGGTGGTTTTAGTGATTCTCTTGTAATAACACTTTCTGAAGCAGATGTTATTCAGCCTATGACAGACTATTACTACAACACTGATATTGCATGGAATCTTCAGGATGCGAAGGAAAGACTCGGATGGGACTTTTATCCCTATATGACAATGTCTGACGGTGAGATATACGCTTTACCGTCAATCAATGAGTCGATGAATCTTGCGGTCCGCAATAAGATGTTTGTATACAAACCGTGGTTTGACGCTGCAGGTATTGATATTACTGAAATCCATACAACAGAAGATTTTAAAAATGCTATGCTTGCAGTTGTGAAGAACGACCCCAACGGCAACGGCAAGGCTGACGAAGTTGGTATTACAGGTGCTTCAAGTAGCCATGGTTGGCAGGACTGGCTTATAAATCCGTTTATCTATGCCGGCGGTGACGACTATATGTACGTTAAAGACGGTAAAGTAGGCTTTGCATTCCAGGAGGAAGAGTGGAAAGAAGGTCTCAGATACATAAAGGAACTTTATGATCTTGGACTTATCAATGATCTTATCTTCTCACAGGACTCCACAAGTCTTCAATCAATGCTTAACTATCAGGAAACGATAGTAACTGCATTCTGTGGTGATGCTCCTGACAGCATAGCAAGTGATGATGCCAGACGTAGCCAGTATGAAGCAGTCCCCCCGCTCAACAGTTCATGGAACGGCGGAAAGCCGCTTTCAACACAGAATCTTACTGAACCTAAGTCAGGTCTTTTGATAAGTA
Organism: Feifaniaceae bacterium; assembly: GCA_045538835.1. GTDB lineage: Bacteria > Bacillota > Clostridia > Oscillospirales > Feifaniaceae > RGIG6165. The sequence continues at coordinate 160,571 of JAZQEF010000011.1, forward strand.
TGAATGCTAAGGATCCCGAAACTGTCTTCAGATTCGGTGACTATATGTGCTCATACGACATATCTTTGCAAAACTGCTACGGCGTTGCGGGTAAAGACTACATCCCCGCTAAAGAGGGCGATGTAGGTGCGTACGAATATCTGGGATACGAGCCACTGTTTACAAGGATATATACATACAAACAGCAGACAAATAATCAGTGGATAAGTACAGGACCTTACGTACGAGATATTTCTATTGCAGCAGGTCTTATAATACCTGAAGACCTTACTTATTCGACAGTAGGTGTAGCCGCAGAGGCAACGATGCGCTATATTGATGCAGTTCCTGAAGAAGATATCGTTAAACTCATCTATACAGAAGAAGAAAATGAAATAGTTTCTGAGGCACTTACAAACTTTAAAACATATGTTGACGAAACAGCAGCAAAGATGATTCGCGGTGATCTTGATATTGATGGAGACTGGGATGAGTTCCAGGATACACTTAAGCAGATGAATATCGAAGAAGCACTTGTATGTATCCAGGCTGCATATGACAGAATGGAAGCAATAGGTAAATAATTTTAATATGTGATAATAAATCGGGCACAAATTGTGTCCGATTTATTTATTTTCCTGTATAAATATGAACAAATTGTAAACAATGTGACATAATGCACAAAAAAAGTGGTGTTTTTAATGTGCAAATTTGATAAAAAGACTTGATTTTTCCAAAAAAATTTGAGAAAATATATTTACAATTAGTATAATCGGTAGAGTTTATCTCCGAATTTAGTCCAAAGGGGGAAATGTAATGGGCAACAAAACTGCTGTGGGATATGAACTGCAGTCAGAAAAGGGCGCCGCAAGAACTGCAAAAAGAGCGGCTAAGATAGAAAAAAACCGCCCTAGAGCAGAAAAACTGCAGGCTCAGATTGATGCGAAGATAGCAGCGCTTGAAGCCAAAAGAGATGCGAAGATAGCACAAATCGAAAAAGACCTTGAAGTTGCAGAAGGCAAAAAGAGGAGAAGTCTTTTTAACAAAATAGAAATTGTTAAGAGAGACTGTAAATTAGCCTGCAACAAGGTTCGTGAAACAAAAGGTGTCAAGGTTGACAGGCTTCTTGGCAAGAAGAGCCTTGCTAGGGACATTAAAAGGCACTGGCAATTGTATTTATTTTTAATATTGCCGATAGTTTGGGTAATATTGTTTAAATATGCACCGATGCCGGGAGTTATAATTGCATTTGAAAAATACAAGTTTAAAGATGGTATTTTTGGAAGCCGCTGGGTGGGATTTGATAACTTTATCAGATTCTTTAATGACTATCAGTTTGTACGTGTTATTAAAAACACACTTGTCCTTTCTATGTATAGTCTTTTCGCAGGATTTCCGATTCCGGTTATCTTTGCCCTTGTACTTAACTCGCTCAGAGGTGAGAAGTTCAAGAAAGTTGCCACAACGATTACATATATGCCGCACTTCATCTCAGTGGTTGTTCTTATAGGTATGCTTATGCAGATTCTTAATGTCCGCGTTGGTCTTTACGGTACAATTTACACATTCTTCACAGGAACGTATGCGCAGGATCCGATGTCGAATGTTAAAGCCTTTAAGCATCTGTATGTTTGGAGCGGCGTATGGCAGACATTTGGTTGGAACTCTATCATATATACTGCTGCGCTTTCGGCAGTAAGCCCCGATCTACACGAAGCGGCTGAAATTGACGGTGCAACAAGATGGCAGAGGGTTTTACACATTGACCTTCCGACTATTATGCCGACAATTACTATCATGCTCATTATGCGAATGGGTAGAGTAATGTCACTCGGGTATGAAAAGGTTTACCTTATGCAGAACAGACTTAACCTTGAGGCGTCCGAAATTATAACGACGCTCGTTTATAAGGTCGGTCTTGAAAGCCAGACACCCAATTATTCATATTCAACAGCGATCAGTTTGTTTAACTCAATAATCAACCTTATACTCATTAACTCAGTAAACTGGGTTGCACGTAAGGTTGGCGACACAAGTCTTTGGTAAGGAGGGGATAGCAAATGGCAAAAGTAAAAAATGAAGCGGCGCAGGAGCAGAAAACACAGAAGCAGCGTGAAAAAGATGCTGCCAGATTGGCTGCGCAGGAAGTAAAACGTGAAAAGCAACTTGTTATCCTTCAGAAGCATGTCGATGTTATTGAAGAAAAACATGCTGCAAAGGTTGCAAAACTTGAGGCAAAAAAATCAGGTCTGGATGAAATTGCCGCTTCAGACATCGATCATAAGATTGGAGCACTTGAAAGAAAAAGACTTGCAGATATCAATGCTGCATATGACAAGTACGCACCCAAGAAAAAAGTAAAAACGCCTCTTGTAGATAAGATTTACTATACGGCAGTTTATACAATTATTATTCTACTGCTTATTATTATTCTGTATCCGGTTATATACATTATATCTTCATCATTCTCGTCCCCAACAGCTGTTGTAACAGGTAAGGTCGTTCTGTGGCCGGTAGACCTGAGTGTTGAGGGTTATATAGAAGTGTTTAAGAACCCCGATGTATGGTTAGGTTACAGAAACACCATTCTTTACACGGTCGGCGGTACGCTAATAAATGTTGTAATGACACTTATGTGTGCATATCCTTTGTCAAGAAGAACAATGCCTTTTAAGGGATTCTTCACTTTCCTTTTTACATTCACCATGATCTTTAACGGCGGTATGATTCCTACATACATTGTCATGAAACATCTTGGAATGATAAACAATCCTCTTGTTATGATCCTGCCGGGTGCTATAACTGTACAGAACTTAATTATTTCAAGAACGTATATGCAGTCCAGTATACCAGGCGACTTGCTTGAAGCAGCGCAGATCGATGGTTGTTCCGACATCAAGTACTTCTTCTCATGTGTTCTCCCGCTTGCAACTTCAAATATTGCGGTTATCACGCTTTATTATGCGGTTGGTCACTGGAATGCATACTTCAACGCTTTCATTTACCTTACATCAAGAGAATACTTCCCGTTACAGGTATTCCTGCGCGAAGTTCTCCTTCTCTCACAGGTTGACACTGAAGCCACAACAGAAACCGGTGGTGCGGTTTACGGTTTGTCAGATGTATTGAAATATGCCTTGATAGTCGTTGCAACAGCGCCCATACTTGCCATCTACCCATTTGTTCAGAAGTTCTTCGTCAAAGGTGTTATGGTAGGCTCGCTTAAGGGTTAAATTTTAATTTTGGTTTGAGGGCATATGGTATATGCCCTCAAAATTTTTTATAAGGAGAATATTAACATGAAAAATTGCATATTGTCTGTTGATGCAGGCGGAACATATCTTAAAGCGGCGCTTGTGACACCTGAGGGTGAAATAATTGCCGACACATTTATGAAAGTGCCTGTCAACAGTGACGGTGAACTTGATAAAATAGTTGAGTCATATAAGACTCTTGCGACAACGGCAAAAGAAAAGGCTGAGGGACTCGGCGGCAAAATAACAGCAGTCGGAGTCTGCATTCCCGGTCCGTTTGACTATGAAAACGGAATCTGCCGTATGAAACATAAATATGTATCGATATTCGGTATACCTATGCGCCCGTGGTTTCAAGAAGTTTTAGGCGATATTCCGATTACATTTGTACACGACTCGGCAGGCTTTATTCTCGGTGCTACACGCAATCCCAAATATTCGCAGTATAAAAAGATTGGTGGGGTTATGCTGGGCACAGGTCTTGGCTTTGCAACGATGGAAAACGGCAAAGTAATGAAGAACGAAATGGGCGGTCCCGCAGTATCTATCTACAATGTACCTTATAACGGTTCAATCGCTGAAGAATTTGCCTCACGTCGCGCAGTAAAGCGTATGTTCTACGAACTCTCCCCCGATGCGCCTGAAGGTCTTGATGCATATGAAATATGCTGTCTTGCGACAGAGGGTGACAAAAACGCTTACCGCGCATATGAAATGATGGGTGAACACCTTGCAAACATTCTTCACGATGTACTTCGTGACGGCGGTTATGAGTGTCTTCTTCTTGGCGGTGCCATTTCTAAGGAGCCTAACTATTCCCTTGACGCAATAAAAAAGGGACTTGCAGATATAGAAAGTCTTAAACTTATTGAAATAGTTGAAGATATCGATAATACGCCCATCTACGGTGCGGCATTGGGTGCATTATAAGGGGAGATTTGGTATGAAAAAAGTTATTTCAATTTTACTTGCAGTTGTGATGATACTTTCATTTGCGGCATGCGGAAATAAAAATACACCGGAAAAGAATCTTGATGCCATGCTCACGGCACTTAAAAACGGTGATATGGAAACTTTAGCAGCCCTAAATGACGAAGAGAATTTTGACATTTCAGGACAAGAAGATATGCTGAGTATATTCACATCGCTCTCATGGACGTTCGGTGAGACTGTAATGGAAGATGATGACGATGCGACCATCAATGTTCAGATAACGACAACTGATATGCAGACGGTATTTTCGGAGTTCATGACACAGGCTATGTCGCAGGCAATGCAAGGTATGGAAATGACGGAGGATACTACATCACAGTTGCTTCTTGATATAATGAACACAACTGAAGAAACGGCAACATTTGATGTTGCGGTTGATATGAGTCTGGAAGACGGAAAATGGATCGTGGATGATGACAACGATGAGTTTTTTAATGCCATAACAGGCGGACTTATGGAGGCGTCTGAAGAACTCGGAAGTATGTTCGGGTAATAAGGATATTATGCATCTTGTAACAAAACGGCTTATTTTAAGACAGTGGACGGAAGATGACGCAGAGGAACTTTATAAGTATGCAAAGGATCCTGCCGTAGGCCCTGCTGCAGGCTGGCCTGCGCACACAAGCGTGGAAAACAGCCGTGAAATTATAAAAGGGGCGCTTTCACGAGATGAAACATATGCCGTAGTTCTCAAAGAGACGGGGAATCCCGTAGGAAGTATCAGCATTATGTTTACAGGACACAGTGCAGTTTCCATGAGAAAAAGTGAGGCTGAGATAGGCTACTGGATAGGTGTACCTTATTGGGGACAGGGACTTATTCCTGAAGCGGTAAAAGAACTTCTACGATACTGTTTTGAAGATCTGCACTGCAGCGGCATATGGTGCGGCTATTATGACGGAAACGAACGTTCAAGACGAGTGCAGGAAAAGTGCGGTTTTGTATATCATCACACTGAATACAATAAACCCTGCAAACTGATGGGCGATGTACGTACAGAGCATTTTACCTATCTGACAAAGAGTAAGTGGATAAAAGATAAAAAAGAACTTTGGTGGGGCGTGTTTGCTTAGGGATTATTCGCCCAAAAAACATAATTTTGGCATGTAACTGTGTTAAAAGACCTCCATATCCGTCAGGATAATGGAGGTCTTTTGCCTTGTTCTTCATCCAAAATAATGCTTTTTGTGGTGCTTTGCAGTTTTGGGTTAGAGATTTTTCGGAAGCAGTTATGTCAGTAGCCGAATCCGCCTTATAAGAAAAAATAACCGTTTTTCTTTGTTGTCGGGTTTGAAATACAAGAAGTATTCCTACACCCTTACGCCTTGAAAATACGCTTATTTTTTTCTTATAAGGTTCTATGAATTTTTATTCAAAATTTTTATGTCAATGCAAGGCAAAAACACAGGTAATGCTGACGCATTACCGAGTATTTTAACGAAGCAGTGGCATAAAAAGACGGATAAAAACGGATTTGTCTACTGATATAACTGCTTTAAGACAAAATAATAAAAATTCCGCAATACTTTGTGTATTACGGAATTTTTTAATGAAGTATTAACGGGAAATATCAAGCCAAAACCGAGTTATCACTAAGTGAACACGCCCGAAACCAAAGTTCTTTTTTATGTTAATTATGTATTAGTCTTCAAAGGGGAAGTGATACTGTGTAAGACCGAGTTCGTCACGGATAGCGATAAGTTCTTTCTGAACGGATTCGTTTATCGGAACGCCGTCCTTACGCGCTAAGCGTACATCGTGTTCTTTCTCACCTGCAGTGTAGATTCTGTCTGCACCGGGAGCCTTCTTTGAATTGCGGACAGAACGGATGATCTCGCCTGCCTTTTTTCTGCAGAGTTCTTCGCCGAGGAAGTGGTCTGTATCGATAGCGATGAAGAAGTGGCCAAGGTGATAGGGGATCTTTTCGCCATTTTCGCCAACGCCGTTAAGAGCCTTACCGTAGTCTCCGTCCTGAAGAACAGCAGAGAGAAGTTCAACTACCATTGCATAGCCGTAACCCTTGTAACCGCCAAGATCTTCACCGATGCCGCCGAGAGTTGTAAGAGCAGCAGTGCCCTCACGGATTTTCTTAAGAGCAACACCTGCATCACCTTCAACGGGAGCACCGTCAAGACCTACGATAGTACCGGGATGAACATTTTCGCCGATTCTTTCATAGTACTCAACTTTACCGTTCTGTGTGATAGATGTAGCGCAGTCGATAATGAAGTCGAAATCTTCGTCTGTAGGAATACCGATAGTGAGGGGGTTAGTACCAAACATACCCTCAACACCGAATGTAGGAGCAACTGAAGGACGAGCATTAGTACCTGTGATACCGATGCAGCCTTCCTTACAAGCCATCCAGGGATAATATCCTGCAATACCGTAGTGGCATGAATTTCTTACTGCTACCATACCCATACCGTACTTTTTAGCCTTTTCAATAGCCATCTTCATAGCTTTGTAGCCGATGACCTGTCCCATACCGTCGTGACCGTCAACAACTGCTGTTGTCTCGGTTTCTTTGATTATCTCAAAGTTTGTAACGGGGTTCTGGATACCTGCCTTGATTCTGTCAAGGTAGATCGGCTTAAAACGGTTGCAGCCGTGTGATTCAATACCTCTCTTGTCAGATTCCAGAAGAACGTCAGCACAGATTTCTGCGTCCTCTCTGGGAATACCGTAACCAACGAATGAATCGATTACAAAGTTTGTGATTGTCTTCCAATCAACGATGTTGTTTTTTGCCATCTTTCATCTTCCTCTCTGTGTATTCTAAATTATCAGCGATAATATTGTATCATAACAGAAAATATTTTCAACTGTTTTTAATCTTGTTTTATAAAAAGAATTTCATCTTCGCCGTATTTGAGAGTATTTCCTTCAAGAACTATCTTTACGTGGATTATAAGGTCTTCGTCATTTTCTTCTATCTGGACAGTTGTTGTGCCGTCGCCGTTATCTATGACTGAGATTATTTTATAGGTTGTGTAAAAACTGTAGTCACCTTTGTAATATTCGTATTTCTTTCCGTCGGTAAAGTTAAATTCAAGCACAAAATCGCCGTCTTCATGACGCCAGAGACCTACGAGCGGATCGTCGGTTGAAACCGGGGTTTCGGTGGGCTTGGTATCCGGTGTTTCATCCTCTTTATCAGGCTCGTCCTCTTCTTCAATGGGGTTACCTGTTTCGGGATCCACCTTAACCATTTCGTTGCCGCTGAAAAGCATGTCCTGAACTTCTTCTTCTGTGAAGTTATAGTCAACTTCTTCGTCCTCTGCAAGACGGCGGTAATCCAAACCTTCCCACACCAAAGTATCGCCCGTTACGGTTATTTCGGTGTCATAAGTAAAATCGCCTTCTGTAACAGCAAGACTGTATAGTGAAGTCTCTCCTTCAATAGTTACCGAATTGACTTTGTAGGACGCTTTTTCGGGTTCAAAAGTCATATATTTTCTCTCAATAGTATCCTCTGTGAAGGTCAATACCTGTATAAAAGCGTGGGCTCTGTAAAGCCATCTGCCTATAATAGGCTCGTCCGTGCTTTTAGCAGGCTTCTCGCCGCAGGCGCAAAGCGAAAATACAAGTATAAGGCAGAGCGCCAAAGACAGTATTCTTTTCATGTTTTTTCTCCTTATTGTTTTTTGTAGATTCCGTTTGACATGGTCATTTCGTCACCGTCTATCAGTATCACGGTATCCTGCTTTCGTCCCTCGCCGTCACGGAGAGTGACTGTGTAACAGGTGCTGTCATCACGTTCCTCCTGATTTGCGATGACATAAGTGCCTTTTATAATGTCTCCGTCCCAGAAATGCAGTTGAAAACCGCCTTTCTGATCAAATATAACGGTATTTTCATCTTGCGATGAATACCACTTGCCGCAAAGGGCAGTGTCACCGCAGGCACAGAGTATAAGTGAAATAAGCAGCGCCAGGAAAATAACAGTTACTTTTTTCATAAGACTCTCCGATTATTATATCATACTTTTTCATTATGCACAATTGTGTTATAATGCTGTTAATAATATATGTTTTTATGTGAGGTCATAATGAGTATTCTGATACAAAAATCCAGAGACCGTGCGGTTTTTGAACGCCTTTATCAACTCTATTGCTATGAGTCGGGCGAAGGGGTAATAGGGCAGGACGCACTTTATAAGGTGCCTGATGAAATTATAACATATACTGTGGAGAAATGTGGTATTCCCTGCGGTTTTGCAATATTTTCCGATGTGAGATGTCTGGAAAGGCTCTTTGTTTTAAAAGAGTGCCGAGAGGCAAAACTTATGGGCACGGTATTGACACAACTTTTTGATGAGGATGTCGGAAAATGGTGTGTCCCCTGTGAGTTTGAAAATTATGTGAGGGAGTATACCTCAGGCGATTTTAAAAGGGAAAAACAGCTCTTTTTTGACAATTCGGGACGCTATAAAGAGGATGGAAGTTTTGTAGATTATGACGATATCTCGTCCGTCATTAATTCGTATGAGATAAATGCGGTAAAGCACGGAAAGTGCCTTTCTGAGAGGCGCTTTGCAGATGCCGCAAAATATTCGGCACGGCTTTTTGCGATGAGAGAAAAGATAAAGGAAAAAGAACTCGTTTATGATGTGGTGTCACCGCTTATTGCCAAAGGCGGAAATATCACCGTATGGACGGCAGGTCTTGCACTCTCGGCAGGTATTATGAAAGATGAGGCGGCAGATGCGCTTATAAAACTTCAAAACGATGCTGATTTTTCTGCTTCTGCAGCACTTCTTCTGGAGGAATACAAAAATCGTTGAATGTTTATGAGCCGTGTTCAGTCGCAGAAAAATGTCGCGCTATGGTGGACAGTTGTTGGCTAAAGAAAGACAAATTCTTGCAACTTTGTTGACTTTTTCTTATATATATGTATAATAAGAAATAGCGGAGTAGGATCCGCTTGAATCAATTGCCACTCAGAAGGGCAATACGGAGGTTACTTATGAAAAGGATAATTGCATTGGCACTCGCGTGCCTCATGGTCATTGCATGCTTCGCAGGCTGCGGCAGCAGCAAGGCTGACGATGTTATTTACATCGGTATCTACGAACCCGCATCGGGCGATAACGGTGCAGGCGGTAAGCAGGAGACTCTTGGTATCCAGTATGCAAACTCTCTTGTAAACACAGTTACACTCGGCGGCAAAGAGTATAAGATCGAACTTGTTGAAGTTGACAACCAGTCCTCAACAGATAAGGCTATCTCTGCTGCTTCACAGCTCGTTTCAAAGGGCTGCTCGGTAGTTCTCGGTTCATACGGCTCAGGCGTTTCAATCGCAGCTGCTGATACATTTGCAAACGCAAAGATCCCTGCAATCGGTTGTTCCTGCACAAACCCCGCAGTAACAGACGGTAACGAGTATTATTACAGAATCTGCTACCTCGATCCTTTCCAGGGTACAGTTCTTGCTAACTATGCTCTTGAAGAAAAGGGCGACACAGCATATGTTCTTGCACAGCTCGGCGATGACTATTCGGTAGGTCTTGCAACTTCTTTCCAGAGCGCATTTGAAGCACTTGGCGGCACAGTTGTTTATGAGACATTCCCCGAAGGCACAAGTGACTTCACCGCTTATATCACAAGCGCTAAAAACGCAGGTGCAGACGTTATGTTTGCTCCCACATCAACAACATCAGCTTCACTCATCATCTCACAGGCTGCTTCAAACGGTGCTGAATATGCACTTATGGCAGGTGACACATGGGAAAGTTCAGTAATTCTTGACGCTGCAAAGGGCACAAATCTTGATATTTCTGTTTCAACATTCTTCGATGAGAATGACGATACAGCAGCAGGTAAGGAATTCGTTACAGGCTTTAAGGCATGGCTCAACGCTAACCCCGAAAAGCTCACAAACAACGGCGGTAACGATATCGTTGCAGCAGTTTCAGCACTTGGTTACGACGGCTATATGACAGCGGTTGAAGCACTCAAGGCTGCTGATTCACCCGACTCACAGGCAGTTGCTGACGCTCTCGGCGGTGTTGTATACACAGGCGTTACAGGCGAGATCAAGTTTGACGAAATCGGCGATGCTGTAAGAAATCTCGCATACATCAAGACTGTTGACACAGTTAACGGTGCATTTGTATTCGGTAAGATCCAGACTATCGCTTAAAGCAAATTAAATAAGTTTCCGCGTGGCGGGTGCTGCTTGCCCGCCACGCACTTTATTTTGTTACGGAGGTCCTATAGATGGATTTTATTGCTAAATATCTGCCCTATTTGCTTGCGGGAATATCGGTAGGCGGACAGTATGCTCTTATCGCCATAGGTTACACTATGGTATACGGTATACTCCGTCTTATCAATTTTGCGCATGCGGATATCTTTATGGTCGCAGGCTTTATTATGGTGTATGCTTCGGCGTCAATGCCCATATATCTGTCGATTCCGCTGGTCATTGTTTTGACGGTGGCACTCGGCTTTATAGTTGAGCGTGTCGCGTACAAGCCTCTTCGAAGCGCCCCCAGAATGTCGGTCATGATATCGGCTATCGGCGTATCATATCTTCTGCAGAATACTGCCTGGTATGTAACGGGCGGTCTTGCAAAAGTATACCCCACTATTCCGTGGATAAGTGATACTGTGACATTTATGGGTTGCACCACAAAGCGTGTTACATTTATCACACCTATCCTCACGATTTTACTTGTAATTATCCTTGTTCTTCTCATAAAATACACAAAAATCGGTATCGCAATGCGTGCCGTATCAAAAGATTTTGAGACATCGCAGTTAATGGGCATCAAGATAAACACAGTCATCAGTATGACATTTATCATCGGTTCGTTCCTTGCGGCTGTCGGCTCACTTCTCTATTTTTCAAACTATGCTACTGTTACGCCCACTATCGGTGCTATGCCCGGACTTAAGGCATTCGTTGCCGCAGTATTCGGCGGCATCGGCTCTATCCCCGGCGCTGTAATAGGTGCATTCATAATCGGTATATGCGAAAACTTCATCAAGGCGGCAGGTCTTACGACCTTCTCAGATGCATTTACATTCGCATTGCTTATAGTCGTGCTCATCGTCAAGCCTAACGGTATCTTCGGTGAATCGACTTCCGAAAAGGTTTAAGGGGAGGTTGCAGTATGAAAAAGACAACAAAAAATATTATTTATATTGTACTTCTTCTTGTTATATTTGGCATTAGTTATGCAGTTGATATAATTGCCCCGTATTCAATGCTTGTAACGGTGCTTCGCAAAGGCGCGGTCTATGCTTTAGTTGCCGTTTCGATGAACCTTCTCAACGGCTTTACAGGTCTTTTCTCACTCGGTCAGGCTGGCTTTATGCTTCTTGGTGCATACACTTACGCGATATTCACCATTCCGACTGAGGCGAGAGAATCGGTTTACTACTACTTTGAGGGCGGTATCATTAATTTCCAGATGAATATGATTTTAGCAATGCTTCTTGCAGGCGTTGTTGCCGCAATATTTGCATATCTTATCGGTCTGCCCGTTTTAAAACTTAAGAGTGACTATCTTGCTATCGCAACACTCGGTTTTGCCGAGATAGTAAGGGCACTTGCGCAGTGGGACGGTTTCGGTAAGATAACAAACGGTTCAAACCTTCTCAAAAAGTTCCCCGTTTTAAGCAATACGACACAGTATTTTCTTGTTGTGAGCATTTGTATAGCGGTTGTTGCGCTGCTCATTCATTCGACATACGGACGTGCTTTCAAAGCCATCCGTGATGATGAAATTGCCGCACAGGCAATGGGTATCAACCTTGCAAGGCATAAGCAGTTGTCCTTTGTAATATCAGCATTCTTTGCAGGTATAGGCGGCGCGCTTCTTGCAATATTTCAGACTACTGTTCAGGCAAACGCTTTCAAGAGCGCAATGACATATGAGATTCTTCTCATTGTTGTTATCGGCGGTATCGGCTCTATTACAGGCTCTATTCTCGGCTCATTCCTGTTTATTGCTTGCAGTGAATGGTGGCTCAGATTCCTTGATGAACCTATGTTTATCGGGACATTCCAGGTGCCGCTTCTGCGCACAGGCTTCAGAATGGTCGTATTCTCGGTAATTATTATGATAGTGGTTCTTTTCTTCCGCAGGGGTATCATGGGGGATAAGGAATTTTCACTTGACAGAATAGCAAAGTTGTTTAAGAAAAAGGCGAAAGGAGATACTGAAAATGAGTAAGAATGTACTTTCGCTGCAGGATATAACCATGCAGTTTGGCGGTGTCGTTGCGGTAAATAACCTTTCGCTTGATGTAAATGAAGGAGAGATAGTTTCTCTTATCGGTCCAAACGGCGCAGGCAAGACGACCGTGTTCAATGTTATCACAGGTGTCTACGAAGCGACAAACGGCAGAATTCTCTTTAACGGAGAAACAATGCTTGAAAATCACCCCAAGGGTAAGATGAAGAAACTCTACAAGGGTGAAAATGCAGGCGTTTATAAAAAATCAGTTGTTAAATTGCCCGACAAGATAACAAAAATGGGCATAGCGAGAACGTTTCAGAACATCAGACTTTTCAAGTCAATGACGGTGTTTGAAAACGTACTTGTCGCAATGCATCTCCGCCGTAAGAGCAATGTGTTCACGGCAACCTTTAAACTCAATATGAAAGAGGAAAGGGAGATGCGTGATAGGGCGCTCGAACTGCTTAGCGAAGTAGGTCTTGAAGATGTAAAGGACGAACTCGCAACAAGCCTTCCCTACGGTAAGCAGAGAAGACTTGAAATCGCAAGAGCGCTTGCAACACAGCCGACGCTTCTTTTACTTGACGAGCCTGCTGCGGGTATGAATCCGCAGGAAACTGACGAACTTACGGCATTTATCAAGCATATAAGAGATAAATTTGGTCTTACGATTCTTCTTATTGAGCATCATATGAATCTTGTTATGGACATTTCCGACCGTATATATGTAATCGACTTCGGTAAACTTATATCAAGCGGTACACCCGAAGTTGTCCAGGCGGATCAGCGTGTTATTGATGCATATCTGGGGGTGGCTGAAGATGAGTAATATTCTTGAAATAAGAGACCTTACGGTATCATACGGCGGTATTGAGGCAGTAAAAGGCATTTCTCTCGACGTTCCCGAGGGTGAGATAGTTACACTTATCGGCGCAAACGGTGCAGGCAAGAGTACTACGCTTAAAACAATAGCAGGGCTTGTCAAATCCAAGACGGCGTCTATCAAGTTTATGGGCAATGAGATATCGGGTATGACACCCGACAAGATTGTTACAAGCGGTATAACGCTCGTTCCTGAGGGAAGAAGGGTCTTCCCCAACCTGACGGTAAAAGAAAATCTGCGCATCGGTGCATATCTCCGTAAGGACAGTCTTGATAAAGATTTTGATTATGTTTACAGTCTGTTCCCCAGACTCAAAGAAAGAGAATGGCAGCTTGCCGGCACACTCTCGGGCGGTGAACAGCAGATGCTTGCCGTTGCAAGGGCGCTTATGAGCAAACCTAAACTTATCATGATGGATGAACCGTCACTTGGTCTTGCACCGCTGGTGGTAAAGAGCATTTTTGACATCATCAAGACTATCAATGAACAGTGTATAACGGTGCTTCTTATCGAGCAGAATGCAAATATGGCGCTTCAGGCGGCAAATACGGCATATGTTCTTGAAACAGGAAGGATCACAATGACGGGTACGGGCAGTGAACTGCTCCGTGACGAGCGTATTAAAGAGGCATATCTCGGAAAGAGCAAAAAGGAGTAATACAGGCAATGAAAAGAAATCTTATTCGTGATTTTTATTCGAATATGGAAGAATATAGCGGAAAGACCGTTGTTGTCGGCGGATGGGCACGTTCTATCCGTGACTCGAAGGCTTTCGGCTTTATAGACTTAAACGACGGCAGTTTCTTCAAGGGCGTTCAGATAGTGTTTGAGCGTGAAAATATCCAGAATTATGACGAAATTGCATCACTCAATGTCGGAAGTGCAGTTGTGGTGACAGGTACTTTAGTGCTCACTCCCGAAAACAAACAGCCTTTTGAAATAAAAGCACAGAGCATTGAGGTCGAGGGTGAATCCACCCCAGATTATCCGCTTCAGAAGAAGCGTCACACGGTGGAATATCTGCGTGAACAGGCATATCTCCGTCCGAGAACGAATCTTTTCTCGGCAGTTTTCCGTGTAAGAAGTGAAGTTGCATATGCAATACATTCGTTCTTCCATGACAGAGGTTTTGTATATGTTCACACTCCGCTTTTAACAGCGTCTGACTGTGAGGGTGCAGGTGAGATGTTCCGCGTTACAACACTTGATGTGAATAATCCTCCGAGAAATGAGGACGGCAGTATAGACTGGTCCCAGGACTTCTTTGGCAAGGGCGCAAACCTCACCGTTTCAGGTCAGCTTGAGGGTGAGACATATGCTATGGCATTCGGTAACATCTATACATTTGGTCCTACTTTCAGAGCAGAGAATTCAAATACTGCACGCCACGCGGCAGAGTTCTGGATGATAGAGCCTGAGATAGCATTTGCCGACCTTGATGACAATATGCAGCTTGCGTGGGATATGATACAGTATATAATAGGGCACGTTCTTGACAAGTGTAAGGCAGAACTTGAATTCTTCAACAGTTTTGTTGATAAGGGACTTCTTGACAGACTCAATACGCTTGCTAAGAGCGAGTATTGCAAGGTAACATATACCGAAGCCGTTGACCTTCTCTTAAAGAGCGGTGCGGACTTCAAGTATCCTGTATCATGGGGTTGCGATCTGCAGACAGAGCATGAGAGATATCTTACAGAGCAGATATTCAAGATGCCCGTATTTGTTATTGACTACCCGAAGGAGATAAAGTCCTTCTATATGCGTCTTAACGATGACGGTAAGACTGTTGCGGCAATGGATCTTCTTGTGCCCGGCGTCGGCGAAATCATCGGCGGCAGCCAGAGAGAAGAGAGACTTGATGTTCTGCTTGACCGTATGAAGGAATGTAATCTCAATGAAGAAGATTACTGGTGGTATGTAAATCTTCGCCGCTTCGGTGGTACGAAGCATGCAGGCTACGGTCTCGGCTTTGAGCGTATTATTATGTATCTCACGGGCGTATCAAATATCAGGGACGTAATTCCTTATCCGAGAACGGTTGGCAACTGCGAGTATTAATGGAATTTGAAGTAATTGCAAGAATAGAAACGGATTTTCCGACAAAGTTCGGTCTGCCGAGACAAAGCGGTCTTGTGCCCGAACTTTGCGGGAAAATAGTTTTTGAGAAAAAATACAGAAACCCGCAGGCGCTACGAGGGCTTGAGGGTTTCTCTCATATTTGGCTGATATGGGGCTTTAATCTGGCAAAAAAAGAGGATTGGTCGCCGACGGTACGACCGCCGAGACTCGGCGGCAACACCCGTATGGGTGTTTTTGCGACACGCTCGCCGTTCAGGCCTAACAGTATAGGGCTTTCCTGTGTTAAACTTGAAAGAATAGAGGGGGACAGCCTGATTGTATCGGGCATTGACCTTGCCGATAATACACCGATATACGATATCAAGCCATATCTGCCCTATGCGGACAGTCAGCCTAACGCGGTAGGCGGTTTTGCAGAAAACGTTGAGCCGTATATTTTAGAGGTAGAGTTTGAAAATGACCTTTTGGAACTTCTGCCCGAAGATAAAAGGGAGGGTGCAATCGGTATGCTCTCGCAGGACCCGCGCCCCGCATATAACGATGACGAAAACCGCATTTTCGGCGTTGAATACGCGGGATATGACATACGCTTTAAAGTAAAAAACAAAACCCTCACGGTATGTGATGTGATAAAGAAATAAAAAAGACACCGTCAGGTGTCTTTTTTATTATGAATTTACCGAAGTTTCAATAGGTGCAATTTTGCCATAATACATTGGCATAATACATGTGTAAACAAATATAGTTATTGGAAGAATAAGACTGGTATCGAAATAGATGCGGTGGACTTGAATCATGTTGCCTATGCTGGAGAACATTTCTAATACAAGTATTGAGTAACCAAAGAGTTTGACATAGATAGATGAGAATTTCTCCCGATAAAGCACTATTGCAAAAATAATGCAAAGAAATCCTGATATAATCTTAGGAACAAAATTGAATGCATAAAACTCTATAATATCTAAATTACTGAGCCCAAAATACAAAATGGATATTCCCCAAAAAAGCAGACCGTTTGAAAATAAAACCGAAGGTTTGCTTCCTGTATAGAAGAAGAAATACACAATTAAAAACGATAATGCTATAATCCTAAAGATTAAATGAGAGTTACCCAAAAAATTTAGAATAAAATCTTCAATATCCAAATGGTATCCAAATAAATTACGTATACTTACTATCAGATAGACTGTCAATAAAGAACCAAAAAAGTAGTTGCAGATTATGTGATATTTATTTCTAATTTTATGTAATATCATTGTAGCAGTATCGCCGTTTTTGTATGCACGTACACCAAAGAATAGTAACAGAAAACCGCAAAGTGCCCATATTAAATATGCAGAGTAATCGAGAATATTAAATTTAGGTTGTGTGTTATACGAATAATATTGATACTTATATGATTTATAGGTCATATATTCCCCTATAAGAGCAATTGACGTCAATAAAAGAAGTATGGACCCGCATATTATACGGACAATACCTTTTCTTGCACAGTAAGCTTGCCCAAGAGGGGTTGCATATCCGCAATTTTTGCAAAATCTGCTTTTTTCGTCCAAATCTTTTCTGCATTTGAAACAGTTTTTAGATGGGATATAGGGTTTAATTATTTTAGTTTCTATATCGGTTTCTATATCAGCTTGCATATTGCTTTCAGGTTCTGTTTCTATGTATCTTATGGTTTTTGCAGATTTCTGACAGTTGGGACAAACATCAAAATCTTCAGCTTCATATCCACAACACAAACAGGTAGTAATTTTTTTATCAACTGACATTATATCAATCCTTTCAAAAGGTATTTCCTATATTATACAATATTTTCCTTGCAAGTAAAAGAGCCTCGGTGAAAACTGAGGCTCTTTTTTATAAAGTTTTAAATTAGTTCTGACGGAGCTGTGTCTTGTGGATAACAGCTGTTGTGTCTTTCTTAAGATTGATAACTTCGTATTCGCCCATGTCAGCAGGTACACAAACGATGTCGAGATAGTTTGCAATGAAGAACTTTGAAGGATCCTTCTTAGAAACGATCTTAACCTGTTCGCCGTCTACGAGTGAGAGAACGTGGAATACGCCGTTTGTATCGTCTTCATACTTTGTAACGAACTTAACGTTTCTGAGGTTGAAGTAGAGAAGCGGGTTGTTACCAACGTAGTATTCTTCCCAGTCCTCGCCGCCGCGAATGTGTTCGGGATCTGTATGAGCAACCTTTTCAACCCAGTCAGCATTACGGTCTCTTACGAGAACCTTGTCGCCGTGATATGTGTGAATCGGTCTCGGCTTACCGTCAAAGTCTTTGCGGAGATAGTCATACATCTTGTATGTATATGAACCTACTGTAAGTGAGCCGATTTCAAGAATAAGCTGGTTTCTGCCTGAAGCGTGGATAGTACCTGCAGGAATAGTTACCTGAGTACCGGGCTTACTCTCAACAGAATAAACATACTTCTGGTAGTCAACGGGTGTAGCGTTCTTTTCGGATTCTTTAACTACTTCTACAAATTCGTCAACAGTAACGTCATTGTTGAAGCCGAGGTATGTACGAGCGCCGTTGCCTGCTTCTACAACGTAGTAAGATTCATCCTGACGGCCGAGTTCGCGGTTGTTCTTGACAACGTAGTCCTCGTCGGGATGGCACTGAATCGACATGTTGCCTGAAGCGTGAAGTGTATCGTCGTAGTTGAAACGGATCGGGAAGTAATCGCCGAACATTTCAACAGACTGTTTGCCCATGAGTGAGAAGGGCTTTGACTGAACGAGTGTATAGAAGGGGAATTCGTATCTTACGCCGTCGATTTCGTATACAACAGAAACTTCCATCGGAATCATATCGAATACCCATGCGCAGTTCTTCATTTCCTTGGGAAGATTTCTTCTTGACATTACAGAGTAACCGCCCCATACGCCTTCAAGGTAAACAGGCTTTGTGCGGAAGGGATACTGGAGACCTTTATCAAATATCTGAAGCATAGTCTTAAGCGGCATCATCTTAAGGTTCTTGGCATCTACACCGATGATGTAGTAATCCATTTCCTTATTCTTCATAAGCTGATGGCGGAGTTCAAGACCGAGTTCATAGTCTACATAGTAGCAACGACGGCAGGTAGCCTTGAAAGCAAGTGCTGACTTGCGGCCGATGTTCTTATAATGACCGTTCTTAACGTTGAGAACAGTGTGAAGAGGAGTCTGGTCAACATATACGTTCTTATCGTTGAGAGCACGGAGTGTTTCGCAGAGTGCACCGTAACCGCAGACGATAGTTACACCTTCGCCGCTTCTTCTGAATGAACGAATCTTCTTAATGAAGTTAGCAAGTTTCTTTTCATCAAAGAGGTCTTCGTACTTGCCTTCAAATCTCTTACCGTAAAGAAGAACGGGATCCTTTTCTCTGTCCATAGGCAGACATTCGTCTTCAATAAACTTATCAAGAACTTCTTCGTCCTTGTAAAGATCTTCAGCCTTGAGAACTGTGCACTTTACGCCACGAAGGTTGAGCTGCTGCTCAACAAGTGTTGTAACAACATCGATAGGAGCTGTAGCATAGCCGTCAAAACCAATTACAAATGTTTTTCTTTTTGCAAGACCTTTTACTGCAAGGTCAGCAAGTGATTCTGCAACTGCAGCGTTGCCGCTTACAATTGACTTTGTGTCGATACCCTTAGAGTCGATCGGGTTATATGCGTGGGGATCGTCATAAGGATAGGGATTGAACATGAAACTCATTTTCTATTCCTTTCTCCCGTGCCGGAAGATATTTTTATTTTCTTACCCACCGACAGGCACGGTTTGTCGGTCGGAGTTACGAAAATACTAACCTATAAAGTGGTATTCGAAACCGAGCATATCAGCGAGTTGCTGAACTTCCTTGGTGTAGTCACCCGGTACGATGCCGTAGTGCTGATTTACACCGATCTTGATAAGCTGATTCCATACTTCTTCGGGCGAGAGTGTCTCGTGAACGAAGTCAGCATGTGAATAACTTGCAAGGTAGTGTTTTGTGGGGATAGCCGTAAGTTTTAAACATACCATCTTCATCTTGCCGTTATTTTCGGACATATGAAGAACTGTATATTCGCCTTCGGGGAATACATACCAGGCAAAAGGTGCGCCTGCATACTTCCACTGTGATTTAGCAAATCTTTCATCGCGCGCAACGATAGTACCGTTAGGATCACCTCTGTAATCGTTGGGACCTGCGTGGCCGCATGCAATGCAGCCCCGGTTCTTAACGATGTAGAAAGGCTCGATAAAGTTCGCTCTCTTTCCGCCCGAAAGAATGCGGAGAATATATGTTGCAAGACCGTTGCCTATGTCGCCTTCGGGAACACAGGTGAGTTTTGACTCTGCTGTTGTGGGCATAAAGCCGGGACGCAGACCTACGTGGCCAAAGAGTACTGTGTCGATATCGTTAAGTACTGTAAGATCAAGACCGTATTTTGCCGAAAGTTTTTCAACGGCGATAGAAGCCTTGACCGAAGCGTCAAACTTTTCATAGTCAACATTGGGATAGAATGTGAATGAAGACTTGAGGTCGTCAGTCACCTTTTTCAGTTCTTCATCAGTAACCTTTTCTATTTCATCACAGAGTTCGGCAACTGAGAGGAAGTGTAATTCGGGGCCGACCTTCTGGAATACATTGTACGGATCGAGATAAGTGCTCCACATTGCTTCGTTATAGCAAGCGAGGAGACCTACTGTTGAATCACGCAGAACGCTTCTTGCCTTGGCAGCGGCAACAAATATTTTTGCCTTTTCCATAACAACGTCCATTGTGCCGAGAACAGTGTCCTTCATGGGACGGTTGAAACGTGCAAAGTCACCCGATGATTCCTGTACGCCGACGAGTGCGCCTGCAGAAAGGAAGTCAACAAACTGATCTTCGTCGTTAGTATCGGTCACATATACGCCGTCACGCACGAAACTTGCAAGAAGTACGGGCATTTCGGGCATATTGCGCAGGAAACGTATCCATGCAAAGTCCTCAGCCCATGAAAGGTATGATGCGATAACACAGTCTACCTTTTCATTGAAGAAAGCGGAGATTGCCTTGTCGACATCTTCTCTCTCGTAAGTGATACCGGTGTAAACGACATCACCGATCTTTTCTAAGTTTTTAATGATTTCTTTTTCCTCGACAAGTTTTCTCTCACCGTATGTACCGTGCTCGGTACCTTCACCAAGCTGTTTAAAGCGGGGTGAGCCGATGAGAAGAAGACCGATCTTGGCAGGTCTTTCCTTTACCATAATCTTAAGCTCCTTTTTATTTGCATAGTATTTAAGTTCATTATTTATCAGATTTTTCTAATTGCAGTTTAATATATTTATATAAATATGTCAATAAAAAAGACGTTATAGTAAGAAAAGTTTTTAATGGTTAGGTTAATAACGTGCAAAAAAGTTAATAAAGGTTAAAAAGAGCATTTGCACATCTTGCATATTGTCTTGAAAAAGAATTTGAGGGATGATATTATACAATATAGGAGGGATATTATGGTAAAAATATATGCACACAGAGGCTTTACGGGCCGTTATCCCGAAAATACGATGCTTGCTTTCAGAAAAGCGGCAGAACTTGGAGTTGACGGTATTGAAACCGATGTACAAATGACAAAAGACGGTGTTCTTTGCCTCATTCACGATGAAACCGTCAACAGAACGACGAGCGCAAAGGGCTATATAAAAGATATGACGTGGGAGCAGGTCAAAAATATAGACGCTTCCTGCAACATATTTGACCGTCACGGATTTTGCGGTATTCCCTCGGTGGAAGAATTTCTTGCATTTGTCAAGGAGAGTGGCATTGACGTCAATTTTGAACTCAAGAACAGCAAGATATATTATCCGTATCTCGAAGAAAAACTGCTTGATATGATAAAGGTATTCGGCGTTGAGGATAAGGTAATGATTTCTTCATTCAACAACGCATCTGTGGTAAAATTTAAAAAACTTGCGCCCGAGATAGAGTGCGGTTTTTTAATCGGCGGCGCAGGTATTGAGCATGCAGGGCTCTACTGCAGTGAGATGGGCGTTGAATATTATCACCCCGAATTCAGAAGCGTAACCCCCGAAGTCAAGAGGGACTGTGACGATTACGGTATAAGAATAAATACATGGACGGTCAATGACAGACCGTCACTCAGAAATATGATAAAATTGGGTGTCAATTCGGTTATTACAAATTATCCCGATTACGCCCTTGAGGTAAGAGGAGAGATATCAAAATGAGAAAACCGATGTTATTAAAAGCACCGCTTAAAGACTATCTTTGGGGCGGCACACTTCTTAAAGAGAAGTACGGCAAAGAGAGTGATCTTAAAATAGTCGCAGAGAGTTGGGAACTCTCCGGACATAAAGACGGATTGTCAGTGATTTCAAGCGGCGACTATGCAGGGAAGACGCTTGATGAATACATTGCCGCCGAGGGCAGAGGTGTTATCGGCACTAATTGCAAGGACACAGAGGGATTCCCGATACTTGTAAAACTCATCGATGCGGCGCAAAGCCTGTCTGTTCAGGTGCATCCTGATAACGAATATGCGCGTGTTCACGAGGGTGAACCCGGCAAGACCGAGATGTGGTACATAGTTGACTGTAAAGAGGGTGCAAAACTTCTCTACGGCTTTAAGAAGAATGTAAGCAAGGAAGAATTTGTTTCAAGAATAAAGGATAATACTCTGCTTGAGATAACAAATGATGTTCCCGTTCACAAGGGTGACGTATTTTTCATTGAAGCAGGCACACTCCACGCGATAGGTGAGGGTATACTCATTGCCGAAGTTCAGCAGAGCAGTAATTCAACGTACAGAATATACGATTTCGGCAGAGTCGGCGCTGATGGTAAGCCGAGGGAACTTCATATTGATAAGGCTGTCGACGTTACTAAGTTAGAACCGCCCACAAGGGACACAAAGCCATTTGGAAAACCTGAGCAAAAAGAGGGCGCTACAGTTACCCTGCTTGCAGAGTGTGACTATTTCACGACAGAAGATGTAAAACTTGACGGAACAACATCTTTTGCGGCAGATGAAACCTCTTTCAACGGAATTCTATGCCTTGACGGCGAGGCAATCCTTGAAGCAAACGGCGAAAAACTTAAACTTACAAAGGGCATGAGCGCATTTGTCCCAGCAGGAACAGGCATTTATACATTAACAGGCAAAGCAGACATCTTACGAACAAAGATATAGAACAAAACCCCATCGGAAGATGGGGTTTATTTATTATGGTGTTTGCATATTGCATTGTATATCAAAAGACCGGTCACACTTATTAAAAATGTTGCGGCGAAGATAATGACGGCAAAAAGATAACTTTTTGTGCCGAGTGCATCACCCCCGATAGTCGAGGTCACCGCCGACGGTATTCTGCCCAGCGAGCAGATGATAAACAGGACGGGAAGTTTGATATCTGTCAGCCCTGCAAAATAACAGAGCAGGTCTTTGGGCGTACCCGGTATCATAAAAATTAGAAGGAAAAGAAGCGTTCTTTTAGGCGAGGACTGCAAGAAGCAAAGGCTGCTCAGTCTGTTTTGCGGAAAGAATGCTGTAACAAGCCGCATGCCAAATCTTCTGACAAGGCACAAAACGATGATACTGCCTATTGAAGATGCTATAAGGCAGAGAAGCGTACCCTGCACAGAACCGAATGCATAGCCGCCTGCGATTTCAAGCGGTTCGCCCGGAATAACGGCGGCAATAACCTGCAGAATGACCATTCCCATATATGCAAGTTGCCCGAAAATACCGCGTTCTTTCACCCAGATGCGGAATTTTTCAGGCTCGGAAGCAAAACGTACCATAGGTACGCCGATGAAGGCACATATGAGCAGAAACAGTGCCAGAAAAGCGGCAACTGCCGCTATGGCAAAAATCTTCTGCTGTTTTGCTGTTAATTCATCTCTTTTTTTCATATTACTATTATATCATTGTTTTTTTGTTTTTCCAATATTTCGATAATTAACAAACATTTCATTGAAAAAAGGGAATAATTGGATTATAATAATCTGTAATTCAAAAATACTTAGGAGGTATCACTGTTGATTTTTCATGACAAATCGACTAATGATGTTCTGACACAGCTCGGTACAGATGTAAAAACAGGTCTGTCATCTGCGCAGGTGTCGGAAAAGAAAGCACAGTTTGGCGAAAATAAACTTCGCGAAAAGAAGAAAAAGACAATGTTTCAGCGCTTCTTGGATCAGTTTAAAGATGCAATGATACTCATTCTTATTGCTGCGGCAGGAATTTCATTTGCAGTTGCCTGTGTTGAAGGCAATCCGAATGAATTTATTGAAGCGGGACTTATCCTTCTTATTGTCATCATAAATGCCGTAATGGGCGTTATGCAGGAGAGTAAGGCGGAAAAGGCGCTTGATGCGCTCAAGAGTCTGTCTGCACCCCATGCGCGTGTCATCCGTGACGGCGAGGAAAAAATAGTTGATGCTGTTGATCTTGTGCCGGGTGACATCATCCTGCTTGAAGCAGGTGACTTTATACCTGCCGATGCAAGACTTCTTCGCAGCGTCAGCCTAAAGAGTGAGGAATCTGCGCTCACAGGTGAATCTGTTCCCTCCGAAAAGGATGCAAATGCAGTAATTGCCGAAAACGCAGGTATAGGCGACCGTACAAATATGGTATTCTCGGGTTGTTCGGTAACCTACGGTACTGCAACTGCAGTTGTTACAGCAACGGGTATGGACACTGAAATGGGTAAGATTGCAAATCTTCTTGACAATGAAGATGATGGTCAGACACCTCTTCAGGAAAAACTTACTCAGCTTGGTAAATACCTTGGTATCATTGCGCTTGCAGCGTGTGCGATAGTATTCATTGTAGGTATTGTAAATGACATTCCGCCGCTTGAAATATTTATGACGGCAGTATCACTTGCAGTTTCGGCAATCCCCGAAGGTCTGCCTGCTATAGTTACAATCATTCTCTCCATCGGCGTTCAGCGTATGGTTAAGAAAAATGCAATTATCCGCCGTCTGCCTGCGGTTGAAACGCTCGGTAGCGCATCGGTGATATGCTCGGATAAAACAGGTACGCTTACACAGAACCGTATGACACTCGTCAAGGCTTATCTTGATAATGGTGAAAGAGAAGATATTTCAACGGATAACAGTGACAGTATAAAGTCACTTCTCAGATATGCAACACTCTGCTGTGACGGCTCTGTCGTATTCCACGGCAAGGAAGAGCAGCACATCGGTGATCCGACAGAAACAGCGATCGTGCTTGCCGCTCATAAGAACGGTATGCCTAAAGAGGAACTTAACAAGGCATATCCCAGACTTGCAGAGATTCCTTTTGACTCTGACCGTAAACTTATGTCTACCGTAAATAAGATAGACGGTAAGAATATTGTTATTGTCAAGGGTGCATTTGATGTTATGGCATCACGCTGCATCGCAGGTAACATCGATGCGGCGAAAAATGTAAATGATGAGATGAGTTCGTCAGCACTCCGTGTGCTTGCGGTTGCTTATAAAGAAATAGATGAAGTTCCTGCAGAGCCCACTCCCGAAGAACTTGAAAAAGACCTCATCTTTATGGGACTTGTAGGTATGATAGATCCGCCCCGTCCCGAAGCGAAGGATGCTGTTGCAGTATGCCGTAAGGCAGGCATCAAGCCTGTTATGATAACGGGTGACCATGTTGTTACCGCTTCTGCCATCGCTAAAGAGATAGGCATTCTCGAAGAGGGAGACAAGGCTATCACGGGCGCTCAGCTCGACGCTATGACAGATTCGGAACTTGATGCTCAGGTTGAGGATATCTCTGTTTATGCGAGAGTTTCACCTGAAAATAAAATCCGCATTGTCAAGGCTTGGCAGAGAAAAGAAAAGGTCGTATCCATGACGGGTGACGGCGTAAATGACGCGCCTGCGCTCAAGGCTGCCGATATTGGCTGTGCTATGGGTATCACGGGAACTGACGTTGCCAAGGGCGCTGCTGATATGACGCTTACAGATGACAACTTTGCAACGATAGTTGACGCTGTCCGTGAGGGACGCGGCATCTATGCAAATATTAAGAAAGTTGTCGGCTTCTTACTTGGAACCAATATCGGTGAAATTATCACCGTTTTCGTTGCGATGCTTCTGTGGCACAAATCTCCGCTCGTTTCAATGCAACTTCTCTGGATTAACCTTGTGACAGACAGTTTACCTGCCATTGCGCTTGGTATGGAAGACGTTGAAAACGATGTAATGGACAAAATGCCCAAGCCCAAGAACGAGGGTCTTTTTGCACACGGTTACGGTATTCAGATCGTGCTACAGGGCGTTATGTTCGGTGTACTTTCACTCATTGCCTATGCAATAGGCTCAACCTTCTCGCATGAATGGGGTGGACAGACACTCACATTTATGGTACTTGCACTTTCACAGATAGTTCAGGCGTATAATATGCGTTCTGAGCATTCACTCTTCAAGATAGGCGCATTTACAAACAAGAAACTCAACGGCGCGGCATTACTGTCGGTAGTGCTCGTTACGCTGCTTCTCTTTGTTCCGCCGCTTGCAAAGATATTTGAACTTACCATTCTTCCCTGGAAGTACTATCTTGCGGGACTGGGTCTCATTTTTGTACCTCTTGTTGTAATGGAAGTTGCAAAACTTTTCGGATTTATAAGAAAACGCCATTGATTTCACGACAAAAGAACCTGCAATCAACAGGTTCTTTTTAATTTACCATTGTTGTTTTGAGGAAATTGTGATATATTGTTTTTAACATATTGAAAGAAGGTTGAAATATGTCAAACATATGGCATGATATTACTCCTAACCGAATAACTCCCGAAGATTTTATCTGCGTTGTGGAGATATCAAAGGGCAGTAAGAAAAAATACGAACTTGACAAGGAAACAGGTTTTATAATCCTTGACAGGATATTATATACATCGACGCACTATCCTGCGAATTACGGTTTTATTCCCCGTACATACGGTGACGACAATGACCCGCTTGACGTGCTTCTCATATGCTCTGAGGATCTTGAACCGCTCACACTTGCGCGTGCATATCCGATAGGCGTTATCTCGATGATAGATAACGGCAGAAATGACGAAAAGATAGTTGCGATTCCCTTTAATGATCCCAATTACAATACTTACACAAACATTGAACAGTTACCTGCACATCTTTTTGATGAAATGCGCCACTTCTTCGGAGTATATAAAAATCTCGAAAATAAGACGACGGCTGTCAAGGAAGTCGGCGGCAGAGAAGATGCGATACAGATAATCTCGCAGGCAATTGAGAATTACAAAAAAGAATTTCCGGACAGATAATAAGGAGGATTTTATGAAAGCTATAATATGGATAGGATGTCTTTCTTTGAACGGGTTGATTGTGACGGGATCTCAAATGGGGGGACTCGGTGCAGGAATAACAACATTTGTATGTACGAGTTTAGCATTTTATCTGTGTAAAAAAATTGGATGAACGATAAATAGATTAAAATAAACCCCGCTTGAAGCGGGGTTTTATAAATAATATTATATAAACATATTGACTTTAGCGTGATAAAGTGGTAATATGATGATACAAAACGCGGAGAAATGGAGAATAGGTAATGAACATTGCAGATAATGTTTTGAAAAATGATGAAAAAATAATATATCTTTTACGTTCGCTCTACAGCAAATATGGCTACTCGCATTTTAAAATGAGTCAGTTTGAGGAGTATGATCTCTATGTCAGAAACAAGGATTTTCTCATTTCCGACAGCGTTATAACTTTTACTGATACCAACGGCAAACTGCTTGCACTCAAGCCGGACGTGACGTTTTCTATCATCAAGAACAACAAGTACACTCCCGGAAGTGTGCAGAGATACTGTTACAACGAAAATGTATACCGTGTGTCAAAGGACACCCAATCTTTCAAAGAGATAATGCAGGCAGGGCTTGAGTGTATCGGAGATATAGACGATTACTCCATCTGCGAAGTGCTTATGCTTGCGGCAAAGAGCCTTAAGTGTATTTCCGAGGACTGTATTCTGACGGTATCATATCTTGATTTTATATATGAGATACTCGACGCCTTTTCTCTTTGTCAGGAGACAGAGCAGTCGATGCTCAAATGCATAGGTGAGAAAAATATTCATGAACTTGCAAAGATTTGCGAGGATAATTCGCTTGATGTTAAAAAGGCAGAGGCTTTAAAAGAACTTGCGGCACTCTACGGTAGGGCAGAAGACGTTATGCCGAAACTTAGGGATATTCTCGGCGGTATTGTAAAAGAGTCGTCAATAAACGAATTTGAAGCGATAATAAAGTCGGTTTCGGGCAGTGATTTCAGCGATATAATCCGCATAGACTTCTCGGTTGTCAGCGATATGAAATACTATAACGGCGTTGTTTTCAAGGGCTTTGTTAACAGTGTACCGGTGAGTGTTTTATCGGGCGGTCAGTATGACAGATTGATGCAGAAAATGGGTCACAAGTCGGGCGCTATCGGTTTTGCGGTCTATCTTGATATGCTGGGCAGACAGAATACACAGAAAAATTATGATGTTGACACGGTGCTTCTCTACGATGAAAACGCAGACCTGCACAAACTGCGTGATGCGGCAGAAAAACTTACCTTAGAAGGAAAAAGCGTACAGCTTCAGAGAGAAATACCCATAAAACTCAAATACAGACAGGTTATGAAATTTAAAGACGGTGAGGTGACAGTCGTTGGATAATATGCTTAATATTGCGCTGCCGAAGGGCAGACTCGGCGAAAAAGTCTACGCCATGTTTGAAAAGGCAGGCTTTGAATGTCCCTCAATCAAGGAAAATAACCGCAAGTTGATTTTTGAGAACAAAGAAAACGGTGTTCGATATTTTTGGGTAAAGCCGAGCGATGTAGCAATTTATGTCGAACACGGCGTTGCAGACATAGGTGTGGCAGGCAAGGATATTCTGCTTGAATATGAGCCGGAAGTGTATGAACTTTTGGACCTTAATATAGGTAAATGCCGTATGGCTGTAGCTGCACCTGTAGGATTTTATGACAATACAGAGTGTACTTTAAGGGTTGCGACTAAGTTTTCAAATATTGCCCGTAACTACTACACTTCACAGGGCAGGGATATCGATATTATCCACTTAAACGGCTCAATTGAGATAGCCCCGATACTGGGACTTTCCGATGTCATTGTCGATATCGTGGAAACGGGTACTACGCTTAAGGAGAACAATCTTGAAGTGATTGAAACTATAGTTCCGATAAGCGCAAGACTTATTTCAAACAAGTCGAGTTTCAAGTTTAAAAATGATGCCATAATGAAAATCGTAAGACAGATGACTGCGGAGGTCACAAATGATTAAAATTTTAAACTACGGCGAGGTTGACAATGCAGATATATTCGCAAGGGCAGTGCCTGAAGTAAATGTTGTAGATACGGTAGCCGAAATAATAAAGAACGTAAGGCAAAAAGGTGATGCGGCGCTTTACGAATACTGCGAGAAGTTTGATAAGGTGAAACTCTCCTCTCTGCAGGTAAGCGCGCAGGAAATAGAGGAAGCCTTTTCCGAAGTCGATGAAAAATTTATCGATATACTTGAACGCGCGGCGGCAAACATACGTAAATTTCATCAGGCGCAGAAGCGTGACGGGTTTGTCATTGAAAATGATGACGGCACGGTTATAGGACAGAAGATAATTTCTGTTGACAGGGCAGGTCTTTATGTGCCGGGCGGCACGGCAAGTTATCCGTCGACCGTCCTTATGGACTCCATACCTGCCAAGATAGCTGGCTGCAAAGACGTTGTTATGGTAACGCCGCCTGCCAAAGACGGCAAAGTCAGTCCGGTAATACTTGCGGCGGCAAAGATAGCAGGCGTTGACAAGATTTTCAAAGTGGGCGGCGCGCAGGCGATAGCGGCGCTTGCCTACGGCACGGAAAGCATACCCAAAGTAGATAAAATCGTCGGTCCGGGCAATGCTTTTGTTGCAGAGGCTAAAAAGCAGGTGTTCGGTGTTGTATCAATAGATATGATTGCAGGACCCAGTGAGATTATGGTGGTTGCCGACGGCAATTCAAATGCCCGTCACATTGCGGCAGACCTGCTCTCTCAGGCGGAGCATGACAGAATGGCAAGCGCCGTTCTTGTGACTGATTCGGCAACTCTTGCGAAAGCGGTAAGTGATGAACTTGAAAAGCAGATACCTTTACTTGAACGCGCTGAAATTGCAAGGGCATCTATAGATAATAACGGCAAGATAATCGTTGCAAAGGACATTTCGGTTGCCATTGAAATAGCTAATGAAATTGCGCCCGAACACCTGGAACTATGTGTGGAGAGGCCGTTTGACTATCTTGATAAGATACGCCATGCAGGCTCGGTATTTATGGGAAGAAATTGTCCCGAAGCGCTTGGCGACTACTTTGCAGGACCAAACCACACTCTGCCCACAAGCGGAACGGCGAAATTTTCGAGTCCGCTTTCGGTAGACGATTTTATAAAGAAAACACAGTACACGTATTACACAAAAGATGCGCTTGAGAAAGTTGCCGAAGATGTGGCATATTTTGCAACTAAAGAGGGGTTGACTGCCCATGCAAAAAGCGCGGTGATACGTCTTGAGGATGAATAAAATGAGCAGATTTTTCAGCAGTAAATATAAAAATCTTATACCGTATACCCCGGGTGAACAGCCAACGGATATGCAGTATATAAAACTAAATACAAACGAGTCGCCTTTTGAACCGCCAAAGTCGGTGAAAAAGGCGGTATCTGAGGCGGCAGGCGTGCTGGAACTTTATCCCGATCCGGAATGTAAGGTACTTACGGAAATGCTCGCAAAGCAGTACGGCGTTGATATCGACGAAGTGCTTATGACAAACGGTTCGGATGAAATACTCAATTTTGCATTTATGGCATTTTGTGATGATAAGCATCCTGCGGTATTTCCCGATATAACATACGGATTTTACTCGGTGTTTGCCGAGATAAACGGCGTACCCTATACCGAAATTCCGCTTAAAGAGGATTTTTCGATAGATATAAATGATTATCTCTCCTGCGGAAAAACAATTTTCATTGCTAATCCCAATGCACCGACGGGTATTGCCCTTTCAGTAAAGCAGATTGAAGAAATAGTAAAGAGCAATTCCGACAATGTAGTCGTCATTGATGAGGCGTATGTTGATTTCGGGGCGGAGAGTTGTGTTCCGCTTATACACAAGTACGACAATCTGCTTGTAACACAGACTTTTTCAAAGTCACGTTCTATGGCGGGGGCAAGACTTGGTTTCGGCATAGGTTGTAAGGAAATTATAAGGGACCTCAATACGATAAAGTATTCGACAAATCCCTACAACATAAACCGTATGACAGCTGCGGCAGGTGTTGCAACGCTTAAAGAAAATGTGTATACTGAAAAGAACTGTAAGACCATTATGGAAAACAGAGAGTACACGGCAAGAGAACTTGAAAAACTCGGCTTTACTCTCACAAATTCTAAGACAAATTTTGTTTTTGCAAAACATGACGGCATTGACGGAGAGGTGCTGTATCAGAAACTCAAAGAGCGCGGAATATTAGTGCGCCATTTCAGTAAAAAAGAGATAGCGCAGTACAACCGAATAACTGTGGGCACAAAGAAGCAGATGCAAAAACTTATCAGTACAATTCGTGAAATTCTGGAGGAATGTTAAATGAGAACGGCGAAGATAGCGCGAAAAACGGCAGAGACAGATATAGAACTCAGTCTGAATTTAGACGGTGTCGGAAACTCAAAAATAGATATTGACTGCGGTTTTCTTGAACATATGCTGACTCTTTTTGCAAAACACGGTCATTTTGACCTCGATGTTCGCTGTAAGGGCGACACGCAGGTCGATTATCACCATACGGCAGAGGATATCGGCATTGTTCTGGGACAGGCTTTTTCACAGGCGGTGGCAGATAAAAAAGGCATTGTCCGCTACGGCAATATGATTCTGCCTATGGACGAAGCGCTCATTTTGTCGGCGGTCGATCTCTCAGGCAGGGGAATACTCTGCTGCGACCTTTCAATACGCGCCAAAAAAGTGGGCGATTTTGATACCGAACTCGTGGAGGAGTTTTTTGAGGCATTTGTCCGCAATGCAGGCTGCGCTTTGCACATAAAACAGCTCGCAGGCAAAAACTCTCACCACATTATTGAAGGTGTGTTCAAGTCGGTGGCGCGCAGCCTTAAAGATGCGGTCGCAATAGACAGTGAATTTGCAGATGTTATTCCTTCTACTAAAGGGGTTCTTTAATGGTTGCTATTGTTGATTACGGTGTGGGCAATCTCTTTTCTCTTAAGTGCTCGCTGGGCGCTATCGGGGCAGAGGCGGTCGTCACATCGGATAAAGAGATTATAGAAAAAGCAGACAAAATAATTCTGCCGGGTGTCGGCGCATTTGGCGATGCGGCGCAAAAACTGCGCTCATCGGGACTTGCAGATGTGGTTATAGCACAGGCAAAAAACGACAAGCCTGTTATGGGCATATGCCTTGGGATGCAGCTTCTGTTTGAAGATGCCTATGAATACGGACACCACAGGGGACTCGGTCTTTTAAAAGGTTCGGTTCGTCCCATTGCCGATATAATTCCAAAAGATTATAAAATACCGCACATAGGCTGGAATGCCCTGGAATTTGTGGGCAAGAAAAATGAACTTATGCGCTATGTCAAAGAGGGGGACTGTGTTTATTTTGTCCACTCCTATTATGCAGACTGTGAGGACAGTGTCATTGCAACTTCCGAATACGGAGCGCCGATAACGGCGGCTGTTGCGAAGAATAATGTGTACGGTTGTCAGTTCCATCCCGAAAAAAGCGGCAAAGTAGGACTTGAGATATTACGTGCATTTTGTGAAACGGAGTAAAAGAATGTATATATTTCCTGCAATAGATTTATATGAAGGCAAAGCAGTGCGCCTGTATAAGGGTGACTATGCACAGATGACGGTTTACAGCGACGATCCCGTGGCTGTGGCAAAAGATTTTGCAAAAAACGGAGCAAAACATATCCATATCGTTGATCTGGAGGGTGCAAAACTCGGTACAACGCCGAATCTTGCAACAGTTTGCAAAATAAAAGAGCAAAGCGGCCTGTTTTGTGAGATAGGCGGCGGCGTGCGCAATATGCAGGTCGTTGACACTTACATTTCCGCAGGTATTGACCGAGTGATACTCGGAACGGCGGCTGTCACCGATGAAAACTTTGCAAGAGAAGCCGTTTTGAAATATGGTAACAAAATTGCAATAGGAATTGATATAAAAGACGGACTTGTAGCCGTCAAAGGCTGGACAGAAACGGCAGGTGTGACTGCCGCCGAATTCTGCGAAAAAATGCAGAGTATAGGCGTAAAGACTATAATCGTTACGGATATTTCAAAAGACGGGGCGATGCAGGGTTGCAATACGGAACTTTACCGCAAACTTTCTGAAAAATTTGATATGCAGATAATCGCCTCGGGCGGTGTGTCATCTATGAACGATGTCAAAGCGCTTGCGGAGATAGACCTTTACGGCGCTATCATCGGCAAGGCATACTATACGGGCGATATTGATTTAAAAACGGCCATAGAGGTGGCAAAATGATAGCAAAAAGAATCATACCCTGTCTTGACGTTAAAAACGGACGGGTGGTAAAAGGTGTAAATTTTCAAGGCTTAAGCGATGTTTCATCACCGATAGAACTTGCAAAACTATACACGGAGCAAGGCGCAGATGAACTTGTGTTCTACGATATAACCGCATCGGCAGAGGGCAGAGAACTCTTTACCGATGTTCTCTGTGAGACGGCAAAACAGGTCTTTATTCCGCTGACTGTCGGCGGAGGCATTAATACAGTTGCCGATTTTGACAGGGTGCTCAAATGTGGTGCTGATAAGGTTAGTGTGAATTCGGGTGCAATAAAAAATCCCGACCTAATAAAAGAGGCGGCTAGGCTATACGGAAATCAGTGTGTGGTACTGTCGGTCGATGTTAAGAGAGTGGACGGTGTATTCCGCGTTTTTGCCAAAGGCGGCAGAGAAAATACAGGGCTTGACGCAATAGAGTGGATAAAGCGGTGTGTCGATAACGGCGCAGGAGAAGTTGTTGTCAATTCCATTGACACCGACGGTGTCAAGCAGGGATTTGATCTGCCTTTGCTTAAAGAGGTCTGTGATGCGGTATCCGTTCCTGTCATCGCATCTGGCGGCGCCGGTTGTATCGAAGATTTTATAACGCTATTTAATACTCTGCCCAAAGTGGATGCAGGGCTTGCGGCTTCAATATTCCATTTTGGCGAAGTAAGAATATCTGATTTGAAAGAGTGTATGGCAGCAAACGGAATTATAACAAGGAGATAAAATAATGATAGATATATCTAAACTTAAATTTGATGAAAACGGACTTATCCCTGCCATAGTGGTAGATGCCGTCACAAAGCAGGTGCTGACACTTGCATATATGAATAAGGAAAGTCTTGAGATTTCCATGGAAAAGGGACTTACATGTTTCTGGAGTCGTTCAAGACAGGAATTGTGGCTTAAAGGTGAAACAAGCGGAAACTATCAGCACATTGTGTCAATCGAGGCTGACTGTGACGCTGATGCGCTTGTTGTGAAAGTCGAGCCTGACGGTCCTGCCTGCCACAAGGGCACGACATCGTGCTTTGAAGATACGCTCTGGCAGAGTGATGAAAGAAGCGAATTTTCGCTTTCCATGCTTATGGAACTTATCCGTGAGCGAAAGACCGACAAAAAAGAGGGCTCATACACCACCTATCTTTTTGAAAAGGGACTTGATAAGATACTCAAGAAAATAGGCGAGGAATCGACAGAGGTCATCATCGCCGCAAAGGCGCAGGATAAAAAAGAGACCGTGTATGAAATCGCAGATCTTGCCTATCACATTATGGTGCTTATGATAGAAGCAGGCATTTCGCTCGAAGATATACATAAAGAACTCGCTTCAAGACACGTGATAGACCACAAAATAAAACAGGAAAAGATGACAAAGTAATGAGAGATCTGCACACTCATACAACTTATTGTGACGGTAAAAACACGCCTGAGGAAATGGTGCTCGCGGCAATAAAAAAGGGGATGTCCTGCCTCGGATTTTCGGGGCACAGTTATACTTTTTTTGATGAAAGTTACTGTATGTCCAAACAGGGGGTGAAGGATTATTGCGCCGAAATTGCCGCGCTGAGGGAAAAATATGCCGATAAAATTGACATTCTGTGCGGTATCGAGCAAGATTATTATTCGGCTGAGCCGACCGACGGGTTTGACTATGTGATAGGCTCGGTGCATTACCTTTTTGTCGATGGGGAGTATTTTACATTGGATGAAACCCCCGAAATCTTTGAAGAAGGGTTAAATAAATATTTTAACGGAGATCCGTACCTGCTTGCAGAGGAGTATTTTAAGACGGTCGCCGACGTCGTGGAAAAGACGAATGCCGATATTATCGGGCACTTTGACCTGATAACCAAGTTCAATGCAGGTAACCGTTTTTTTGACGCCTCACACCCGAGGTATAAAACTGCATGGAAAGCGGCTGTAGACAAACTGCTCATCTACGGCAAGCCGTTTGAGATAAATACGAGAGCAATAACCAGAGGATATACCGATTACCCATATCCGAGCGATGAGATAAGGCGATATATAAAGGAGTGCGGAGGGATTTTCATTCTCTCGAGCGACAGCCACAGTGCAGACACCCTCTGCTTCGGCTTTGATAAATATTAAAATAGCATCAGTGGGTTTTAATATGAACTTAGAGGAGGAATATTCACACTCGTTTTAGCGGTATTATATTTTGTGATATGGATCACGGTATACATCTCTGTCAAAGCGATAAGTAAAGATTTAAATTCAAAACTAAAATAAAGCGAATCACCGCCTGCTCAGCGAGTCTGAAAGCAGGCGGTGATTCTGTGTAGAACTATATATTTAAGGAAGGAAAAGCGATTTGGTGTTCGTCGAGGGGGACAAACATACTACAATCTTTACCGTTATGCAGAGATAGGTACGGACATACAGAACTACTGTCGAGTTCATATGTTTCCTTTCCTGTTTTGCATTTCGGACACAGTTGTTCTCTGCACAATCTAATCATCTCCTTTTCTATAAACTCTAATTCTCGATATCAGACCAATCGGGGTCTTCTATAAGTTTTGTCCATGTTTCGTGAATGCCGTCGGGCTTTATTTTGTAATCATGGCTGTTTGTCGCTTCTTGTATAGCAATGTAATACCATACATTCGGATCACTGTTATCGGGCCATATCTTCATTCCGTCAAGCAGATCAGCCGTTGTTTCGGGCTGGCGGTTAAGCACACGGTTTATAAGTGTCATAACCTCTGCTCTGGTAATGTTGTCATCCGGTCTGAATTTGCCGTTTTCACCGTTTACCCAGTTTATCGATGCTGCCAGATTGATGTACTTCTGCGCCCAGTGTCCAGATATATCGCTAAACAAATTGTTACCGTTATATTCTGCGTCGGAGAGTCTTGCAACAATTGTTGTAAGTTCTGCTCTTGTAATAGATGCGTTTGGTGCAAATGTATCGGACGTTCTGCCGTTTATAAGTCCGAGATTAGCAAGTGTAGAAACAGCCGTGTTATACCACGCTGTGCCGTCTACGTCTCTAAAGTTGTTTTCTTTTGTCAGATACTTGTCACGGACATCTTCTTTAAGCAGACGGAAGAAAATCGTAGCCGCTTCAGCTCTGGTCAGATTTGCCTGGGGATATATCTTTCCGTCTTCACGCCCCATAATATAGGCATAATGCTCATCGGTCATAATCGCGGGCTTGTAGTTTGTGTTTTCCTCTTTATCGTCATCGGGAGCGGGGGTGACGGGCGTTACAGTACCGCCGCCGTTTTTGCTCCATTTTGCATAAATTGTCGTGTTGTCCGACAGTTTTATACTTGTTACAGGATTTTTAAAACCTGCATCTTCATACCATCCGTCAAATGTATAGCCGCTTCTTGTTGTGGTAAATTCGGCAAGGTTGATGGTTTCATCCTCCCAAGCGATTTTATCTGATATTTTTGTACCGCCGTTTGTATTAAATGAAAGCGTGTACTTGCTCAGCCATACAGCGGTAAAGGTCATATCTTTTGTTACCGTGTAAGTATCACCCGGTTGCCATAATTTACCGTCAGTATCTTTCCAACCTGCGAACTTCTTATCTGTCACTGTAGGAGCACTGTAAATTTTAACCGTGCTGTTTAATGCAGCGCTATTGTCGGTATTAACAACGGTATTTCCGTTTTTATATGTAAGCGTATATTTTTCAGTGGGAGTCTTTCCGATATATACGGTCATATTCTGTGACGATGTCGTATACGTTACGCCGGATATACCGTCTGCCGCTTCGCACACTTTATTTACGAGTGTGCTTGAACTGCCGTCGGCAAGACCTTCCTTTACCTTGAATGTTACTCTGGCAACAAGTTGTCTGTCTTCGTACGCTTTAGCCTTGTCGCCGTCAACATGAAGGGCAAGAATCTGCACACGCTTTGCTCCCCAGGAATATTCTGCAAGTCTTGAGGATTTTGCCGTCACAAATTCGACATCACCTTCAGTAAATTCAAAAAATTCATCATCAAATTCAATTTCGTTCTGAAGATTAGTTATTGTATAGCCGGCGTCATCACTGATGTTTTCTATTGTAAAATCAACGGTGATTTTATTACCGGCTTCAACAATAATCTCATTTTCGCCGTCAACACTTACTTCGAACAATAAATTTTTTGCGTTGTCAGCAAAAGTGTGGAACGAAAAACACGAA
Organism: Feifaniaceae bacterium; assembly: GCA_045538835.1. Lineage (GTDB taxonomy): Bacteria > Bacillota > Clostridia > Oscillospirales > Feifaniaceae > RGIG6165. The sequence goes on from JAZQEF010000011.1 coordinate 197,708, forward strand.
AGTAACAGCACGCAGGCAATAAAAAGCGTTAATATTCGTTTCATATGAACTTCCTTTCTAAAAAATAGGAGGGATTTCCGTTTTGGAGCGGAAATCCCTCCTCTGTCTTAATCAAAGTCAGTTTGATATGTTTTAATCGGCTGTTACGTTATAGACATCGTTGATAATAGGTGTTACATCGGCTGATGTTGCCTTCTTATCACGGTTTGTGTCAGCCTTTATAAAGCCTGCCATCTGGTTGTTAAATGCATATTCACTCTTTTCAATAACTGAGTATGCTGCCATAATGTCATCCCAAGTAACAGTTCCGCCGAGGTTGATGTCGTTGTTAGGCTCGTAACTGATTACTGTTGCTTTTTCTTTGTAATCCACACTTACCTTTGCCTCATATCCTGCGATATCGGTTACACCGTCAAGCGCCTCAACTACAAGCGCATATACGTGCTCATAGGATTCAGTGTTATTGTACTTGTAACCGGCGGCTGTCACATCAAACATCTGTACGCCGTCAAAATCAAATGTTACATTTTCAGCATCTGTGTAGACAAGAACAAGTTTTGTTCCGTCAACATAGTCGGAGTCTACACCGAATGCTACTTCTACAACATAGATGGGATCACCCATTGTAATTGTTACATTGCCTTCAACAGCAGTATAACCGTCTTTTGTAATTGAATACTCTATTACATAAGTACCTGCATCTTTGATTTCAGGTGCTTCTGTTGTTTCAGTGCCGTTTACAGTGTATGTAATTGTAGCACCGTCTGTAGTTGTGCTTACTGTAAAGTCATGTTCATCACCGTCGTAATCGTCATCAATGCTGTTATTTGTTACGTCAGCACCGTCATATTTAACCGCTACATTGTCCAATGTTCTGAGAATTACAGTCACATCTGTGTTTTTAATTTTAATGTTCTCTACAGTAAGGTCGTTCCATGCTTCTGCTTCTGTCTTGATGGAAACAGCAGTTAATTTAAATTCAGAGTCGTTAACTGCTGCATTTTTGGACTTAAACGTATATGTAGCAACAGGGTTGCTTGCATCGATAACGCCCGTTTCTCTGATGATTTCGGGAGCAAGATTAGTAGTACCTTGCATCTTTGTATAGTCTGTGACAAGTGAAACTAACTCAAAGTATTCTTCGTTATAGTCAAGAACCCATTTAACACCCTTAGCATCCGTGGTGTCGATATATACCGCAACTTCAAATTCTGTGCTTGTTTCAACTTCTTCTGCTGAAGGAGTAAGTGTGATTGTGCGGAGACCGTTGACAGAATAAAGTGTTTTGTCGGCATTGGATGTTACAACATAATTCTCTGCAACATAAACTGTAGGATCCTGATCAAAGAAACCGCCAAAAACAGTAAGAGTTGCTCCGTCCTGAGCAGCGAGAGTACTATTTTTACCATTTGAGAATGTGCCGCCGTATACAGTAGCGGAAGAACCACTCTGAACAGTCAGTGCTGCACCGCTGTCAGCAGATGTGCCCTTGGGTCCGATGAAAGTACCGCCATTGATTGTCGCTTCAACGACGCTTACAACTTGACCATTGTCGTAGTCACCAATGTTAATAACATTGCGTGTGCCTGTTGCAGAGCCTGTGTACTTGTATGTACCACCGTTGATGGTCAGTGTACCGGCCTTTGCACGAACAATGTGGCGCTCTCCGTCTGCATTTACATCTGTAAGTGTCAGGTTTCCAAGAGATTTAATTGTGTCATAGCTTCCGTCTTTACAAATAACTGTACCGTTTTGAATATTGACCGTAGCACCGGTTTCGACTATAAGATTACCCGTCAGAGTAAAGCCGTTAAGATCAATTGTAAGACCGTTTGTTGAATAAGTTGCAACTGCCGGTGTCTTTACCGTTACGTTTGCTTCAGTTACATCTCTTAAAAGAGTTACTGTTCCGTTGCCGTTTGTTGCATCAATTGCGGCTGAAAGTTGTCCATACTGATTGTCGCCTATTTCTGCAACAGGGAATTTTGATTCGCCGTTTACAGTAACGGTGTTTTTTGTAAGATTAAGGTTAAATGTGGTTACATCTGTATCAGATTCATATAAGTAAGCATTCTGGTCACCTGCTGCCACATTAGTCATAGTACAGTTTTTAACATTGACTGAAGTATCAGTATTTAAATCACCGATTACAATACCGGATTTTTTCGTGATGTTTTCAAATTTACAATTTTCAACGGAAACTGTATCAATTTCACTACCGTAAGCTTCGTGTAATTTAAGTGCACGGTATCCTGTAAAGTAACAATCATCAAATGATACTGCACCACTTCCTACCCATACTGCATACACGGATTCTTCGTTAGATTCAAACGTACATCCGATAAATTCTGCACCAGTGTTGGGTGCCGTGTCGTTGTCAGTATCAATCTGAATTTCATCTCTAAAATCACAGTCTACAAACTTAAGTTTGCCGGCAAATTCAAGATATGTAAATTCCCATGCGCCTTCAGCGTAGGATACAGATTCGTCAACAAAGTTTACGTTATTGAATGTGAGAAGTGTACCATTTGCAGCGCGAAGTGAGCCAACGCCGGCACCTGTTGCTGTGATTGTATAATCGTTACCTTCGATTGTGACAATTGCAGAAGAATCTGCGGGGACAAGAGGTGTGCTTCCGTGAGCAGCGCCAGTTTCCCATTCGGCGCTGGAAAGCAATTTTACCGTAACAGCACCGTCAACTTTTGCGGCTGCTTCAAGTGCCTCTGCAAGAGTCATGTAGAAATCGTCACCTATTTTAGCGACAGCATCGCTGTAAACCACAACGCCGTCAATCGTAACGATTGAGATAGTGTTTGCTGTTGTGCTGGTATTTTCAACGTTAAACCATGCGTTTTCTTCTCCGTCTATATGTTCGGGAGCACCAAATCCGCTTGCTGTAGAATTATCGATATTAAGGCGCATGCTTCCTGTGCCTGTCGTTTTATCATATGCCATTTCAACAACGGTTTTATCTGCCGTTCTTGAAACGAATTCAGTTCCTGAAATATTCAGCGTCATAGCACCTGTATAACCGTCGCCGTACATTTTTATAGCACGCTCATATACGTTAAACGTACAGTCGGTGATATTGACGTCGATATTATCGTAGCAGTTATAAAGCCAGATGCTGTAGCTGCCGTCGCCAAACGTGTCATCGTTATAGAAATCACATTCTATGAAATCAGTGTCCTGAGCAGTAACATTGAACAAACCAACCATCTTACAGTCGTTGAATGTAAGACCGCCTCTTATATAGGTGTAGTGATATAACCAGTCGCTGTCCAGACGTGAAACAGTAAGGTTGTTGAATACCAATTCGGTATTGATGTCGAGCGCTCCGTTTACGTTGAGGTCAAATGTCTGCTTGCGGTCTGTGCCTGTAAACGTAACCTTTTTAAACTGAGCAATCTTAGACGTATATGCCACGTCGTCGAGAATATCAACCTCAACCTCGGTCATACCTTCAGCCTTGGCATAATCCAATGCTGCATCAAGACTGTTAAAGGATTTGCCGTCAACTGTTGCTACATAATTTTCTTCTTCGTCTTCAACTTTTACGCCGTATGTACCGTCGCCGTTATCATTCGGGATAAAGCCTTCTGCACACCAGTCAGGATCAAGTGCTACTGTGAATGTACCGCTTGAAACTGCGATGTCACCGCCTGTTGATTCAATCTTACCTGTGATTGTGCCTGTTGTAGCTACTGTTACAACGGGTGCTTCGTAATTTGCCTTTTCGCATGAGTCAAATGCGAACGCAAGGTCACCATCATCATTTGCAATGATGTTTGTGTTGCCTGTTACGGATACGTTACCGCTGTTAACTGAAAGAACGTATGAATCACCGTCTGTTGTTGACCACTTGTCAAGATTTGTTCCGTCAAGTGTCATATTTTCTACTGTGAGGTTAGCATAGTTCTGAATTATTGTGTAGAACTTATCTGCGCTTTCAGTTGCTACGTTAAGTGTACCGTTCTTAAGTACTACTGTGTTTCCTTTGAGTATCTGGAAACCGTTTGATTCTGTACCTGTTGAACCTACACCTTCTGTGAATGTGTATGTGAATCCGCCAAGGTCGATTGTTACGTCTTTATCGATTACAACACCAGCACCTGATGCATTTCCAAGAAGCGTAACTGTTGAACCGTCAACTGCTGCTTCATATGCTTCTGCAAGTGTTTCGTACTTAACTCCGTCTGCTTCTGCTACATAAGTTTTTTCGGGTTCAGTATCCTTTTCAGATACCTTATAAACGCCTTCAGATACTTTAACAAGTTCATAGCCATCAGGAACAGATATTGCACTTGTATCTTCTATTGCAATCGTTCCTGCACCTTCGACACCTGCTGCGTCAGAACCGTCCTGTGCATAGAGTTCAGTAATTGTGCCGCCTTCTACAACGAGTGCACCGGAGTTGTCAAGATAGTCAACTGTACCATTTGTAACTGTAAGTTCACCACAGTTCCATACTGTGCCTACGCTACCGCCATTGATTGTGGAAACACCATACCAATCAGCCTGGTAGTAGAAGTTGTAAAGTGCTGCTGTATCTTCAGCTGTGCTTTCGATTGTGCCGCCATTTACTACAACTGTACCGTAGTTACCGATAGCATATGTAGCGGAACTTGTGATTGTGCCTTCACCTTCAACTGTTAATGTTGCGCCCTTCTTAACGTAAATCATACCGAATGTGTTATCAAATTCGCCTGAAATTGTGTTACCGTTAAGATTTATTGTAAGATCTTCCGCAACGTCAAGGCTTTCAGTAAGTTCAACATCTGCAAGAAGTGTTACTGTATCACCGTCTGCTGCAACTGCTGCTTCGAGTGTTTCGTACTTAACTCCGTTTGCTTCTGCTACTGCAACTTTAAGTCCTGCAACTGCATCTTCAATTGCTGCTGCATAAGCGGCAACTGTAGCCTGCTTTTCTTCTTTAAGACCGTATACTACTGCTTCTACTGCTGCTGTAACTGCTGCTGCAGTTTCAACTGTGTAGATTGTAAGGTCTGTCGGCACTTTTGCAAGTGCTTTTCTTACTGCACCGTATTCAGCATTATGTGTTGTTTTAAACAAATATGCCTTTGTTTCATCTGATGCTGTACCCTTGATGTCTTCTACACTGTAGATTGATGTGCCATCAAGAGCAGATGTCATTGTTTTCGGATCACCGTTTATTTCGATTGACGTAATCTTTTTACAGTTTAGCAGCAATCTCTTCATTTCTGTTCCCGTAACATTTTCAGGAATTGCAGGGATTGATTCAAGTGCAACACAACCACCGAATGTTTGGTTAAGACAATTCGTACCCGTAAGTGATGCCGGGAATTTTGAAGGTGCTGTCTCAAGTGATGTACAATTAACAAACGTCTGCCGCATTGACTGAACACTGTCAGGGATTTCAGGTGCCTTTACAAGTGCCGTACATCCACTGAAGCAATAATCCATTGTTGTTACTGTCGAAGGAAGAACAGGTGCTTCTGTAAGTGTTACGCACCCCAAAAACGTACTCGTCATAGTCACAACGCCTTCCGGTATTACAGGTGCTGCCTTGAGTGCCGAACAATTATAGTACGTGTAGTACAAGTTTGTAACGCCTTCCGGTATTGCAGGTGCTGCTACAAGTGCTGTACATCCACGGAACGTTTCTCTGAGTGATACTACGTCAGCTCCGCTGATTGATGAAAGGATTTCACCGTATGCAGTCTTTGTCTTATCTAACGCTGCAACGCCCCATCCGGCCTGTGCTTCTGATTCAGTCCATACGCTCTTACTGATATATGCATTATATCTGTATTCATAGTCGCCGCATACGTATACATCACCTGTTGTTGGTGCGTCAGGCATAACTATCTGTGCAGTACCACCTGTGTAGTCGCCAGGTTTTGTGCTTGTAACGCCTTTGTAATATACTGCGTCTTCAGGAACTGTACCGCCTGCTGCTGCAACGTTATCAGCAGCAAACGCGCTTACCGGCAATACTGATACAGCCATTAATACTGCTAAAAGTATCGCCAAAATTCTTTTTGCTTTCATAAGTTTTCGTCCTTTCTTAATTTTTATCATGTGTAAATAAGCCATATTTCTTCCTATCCTCCTTGTGTGGGAGATTAGCATTAAACACATAATAATTATTTTGGGATTTTTCTCTTGAATAGTCTTACTAAAGGTATGTGCTTAAGATATAAATATCTGAGTTCACGTTTCCAATAGTTGTACTCGTGATTACTGCTACTGCGATATAATTCCATTTTTATATAATCCCTTTCCCTTGAAAAAGGTTTCAACACTTTAAAATAGAAAGAAATTATCAATAATACGATTACCGCAACCACAGCAAAAACGAGTAGAATAGTCGCATCTGTTCGACTGATAACAACAATATCTTCGGAATATTCTGCATTAGTTAACAAAGTGGATATCAGTCGTTCCTCCTTTCTTAAAAAAATAACCACACAAGGAATAAACACTATTGATATGTTTATTTGCCGGCTCTTATATAAAAAAAGCCTACGACATAATACAAATTATGCGGTAATGGCAATTCCACATAATACAAATTATGTGGTAAAAAATATTAGCAAATACATAAAACGTGTACATACATTATCTCATTGAAAGAGGTTTTTGTCAATGATTTGCCAATACTTTTCTAAATTTCGTCATTATACAAAAAACGGGTACAGCCATACAGACCAATGTTATAAAATTTACATTACATTGGTCTTAAAGTTATGCCTTCTTTTACGAAAAACACATATTTTTTTATAATTCCTGAATAAATCAAAACAAAAATTTTAAAAAAATCAAAGAGTCTGCAACATAATTTGTATTATGTGGTTTTTTATTTCAACATCGTAAAAGCCCTAATTTTTGAATCTGTTTACGGTGGGTTTCGCCTGTTTCCATTGTGTAAATGCGAGTAGTATTTATACTTGAATGTCCGAGTATATCCGCAAGGCGGACAATATCTTTTTCCAGCGTGTAAAAGGTGCGGGCAAATAAATGCCTGAGGTTGTGCGGAAACACCTTTTCTTTTGCTACGTTTGCGCTTTTGCAGAGCGCTTTCATCAGTTTCCAGATATTACTCCTGTCAAGCGGCTTCCCGTTTCTTGAAACAAAGATCGGACCGCTTGTTATTTTTTGTCCCTTTGCATAAACTCTGAGCATTTTGCAAAGTTTGTCCGGAAGGATAACAACACGCATCTTTCCTTTTAAATTAATATAGGCTCTCTTGTTGCGGAGGCTTTCAAGTGTTATGAATCTGAGTTCTGATACTCTTATTCCGGTAGCACAAATAGTCTGCATAAGAAAGTACAGTTTTTCATTTCCTTTTTTCTGCGCAGCAGACAGAAGTCTGTTGTATTCTTCTTTTGTCAACTCCTTTTCGGTGCTTGCAAAGATCTGTTTTTGCAATTTTAATGTTTTTACTTTCAGACTGTACCACTTGTTGTACGAGAAAAAACTGTTCAGCGACGAAAGTATGGAATTTACACTTGCGGGCGCATATACGGAAGATAAGTATTCCTTGTATTTAAGAACAGCCGTCTTGTCAAGTTCTTGTTCGCCAAGCCACATCATAAAGGCAGTTATATCACGGATATACTTCTCAAGTGTGGCAGAAGATTTTTCTTCGTCGATCAGATACTCTTTAAATGTTTCTACTCGTTCTGCGGTAATTTTTTCCATGTTCTCTCAACTCCTTTCCGATATTATTTTACCACGAGTCTTATAATATACATCAATAAGTCCTTTATATAGGACAGGAGATGATTTATAATATAATCAGTAAACAGAAAGGATAAATCGTATGGCTGTAAATCTTGATGATAAACTTGTAGTCGGCGTATCTTCGCGTGCTCTCTTTGACCTTGAGGAAGAAAACAGGATATTCGAAGAACTTGGGCTTGGGGCGTATTCCGAGTATCAGATTGAACACGAAAATGACATATTGAAACCGGGTACGGCGTTTCCGCTTATAAAAGCACTGCACAATTTAAACTGCGGCGATAAGCGGCTGACCGAGATAATCGTCATGTCCAAAAACAGCGCCGATACCAGTTTGAGAATTTTTAATTCTATCGATCATTACGGTCTGGATATCAGCCGCGCGGCGCTTGTCGGCGGTCAGCCTATAGCGCCCTATCTGGGTTCTTTCCGTACAGATTTGTTTTTGTCGGCAGATGAAGCCGATGTGCAGGAGGCTATCAACGCAAATGTGGCGGCAGGAATAATCTGCTCACATTCCGATTTTCCGATAGATGCGACAAAAGAGAACGAGCAGATCCGCATTGCATTTGACGGAGATGCGGTCATCTTTTCCGATGAATCGGAGCTGATATATCAGAAATACGGGCTTACAGCATTTGCCGAACACGAGAAAGAAAATGCGAAAAATCCCTTGCCGGAAGGCCCGTTTGCAAAACTTCTCAAAACAATATCCCTCGTTCAAAGTCGGTTTGACGATCCCAAGACCATGCCTATCCGCACAGCGCTTGTCACAGCACGCGATGCACCTGCACATGAAAGAGTCATACGTACACTGCGCGCATGGGATGTCCGCATTGATGAGGCGTTCTTCCTCGGCGGCATCAAAAAGAGTGAAGTTTTGAAAGCCTTTGGCGCTAATATTTTCTTTGATGACCAGTCGGTACATACCGATCCAGCCTCAAAACTTGTACCGTCTGCAAGAGTTCCTTATAAAAAATAAAAAATCCCGGGTGAGTCTGTCACTCGGGATTTTTTTGATTATTCAAAATTACATTTTATATATAGCATTAGTGTAGATTTTGTGGTGTTTTCTACAAAAATCATATTTTTTATCCATTATATTGAAACGGTATAAGTGTTAGAATAAAGCAAAGTAACCAAGGAGGTCACTCATATGTTTGATTATAAAGGAAAGATCGGCTTAGCGCCGATGCGCAGAAATGTCACTGCCAGACCAAGCGGTGCACCGTTTGCCTGGGATGCTGCAGAAAAGCGTGCAGAGGAATTTGTGAGTTATATTGAGAAAAACTTTGCGAATGAAAATGTTGAGTTTGTAGACACGGTCGGTTTAGGCGGCCGTCCTGCTCCGTTTTATTTTGTTATCTGGAATGAAGGGGAATTTATGGAGAAATTCGGAATTAAAATCATTCCGATAAACTTTGCTCTCATTGAGCAGAGAATGAAAGCCGCTCGCGAGCTTTACGCAGAAGAAATCGCCAAGTATGAAAAGTATTTCCTGAGCAATTTTGAACTCGATGAACTTACACCGAAGTTTGTAAAGCCGATGGCTACTCTTGCTGCGGTATACAAAAATCTGTTTGAGAAATTTGATCTGGACATTCTTTCTGCCGAATGCTGGACGGCTACTCCCGTTATGTTTGACGGTCTTGCGCCCTGCTCGGCATACGGAATGCTCAATGATATGGGTTATATCGTATCCTGTGAAAGCGATATCCACTGCGCAATGACTATGGATTATATGGTACTGCCGCTTATCTGCAAAACATCAAGCGGTCCCGATACAAGCGGAACTTATATCTGGGGCGAATTTGATGATCTCAGGCAATCGAGGACAAACTTATCGATGACCCGTATATACATCACTTTGTCGAGATTGAGGGAGATTACAGAAAAGAATTAGAGGAATTCTGCAAATATTTCCCGAATCTTAAAGTTGACAAGACTATATAAAAATTGTGGGAGAAGAATTATGTTTGTAACTTTACAAGAAATTATCGGTATGGCAGAAAAGGGCGGATACTGTATTCCGGCATTTAATGTATACAACGTTGAAACTGTAATGGGTGTGCTCGAAGCAGCCCAAGAGGCTAAGGCGCCTGTCATTATTCAGGTGTATCCCCGTTTAATAAACGAACAGGTTGGCTATTATATTTCACCTGCCGTCAATGAAATGCAGGCCGCAGTTGAGGCTGCAAAGATTGCAAGAGAAAACGGGACAAAAGTGCTTTATGATTGCGGAGGTCTTTATGACGGTGTCGAAAAACTGCTGGCGCTTACGGATATTATGATACCCTCCGACGGGTTGTAAAACTGCCGAAGAAGCGGCAAAGAAAATAGAGAATCCCGCAGAGGGATCTACATATCTTGCTTCTGTAGAGAATTTTGAAAATCTTGATGTGGCAAGCACAATTAAAAATGATTGTTTTGGTGGGTTACTGTTTTGGCCACAACAATTTTTTGAATGCGACGGAATGGCATACCTCAAGTGAGATAAATATTGCCGTAACACCACTTGTGCTGATACTGGGTCATGTCTGGGATATAGTCGATGGCAAGATCGATTCATCAGAATTTAAAGCGTTTTATCTGCCCAAAGGCACAGTTGCGGAAATTTATGCAACAAGCCTGCATTTCTGTCCCTGCGAGGTTGGCAAAAACGGCTTCGGCTGCGTTGTAGCGCTGCCTAAAGGCACGAATACAGATCTTACCGTAAAACCCGAAGATAAAAAGATTTTCCGCAAAAACAAATGGATAATTGCACATGAAGAAAACAAAGCGCTTATTCAGAGAGGCGTACTCACCGGCATAACAGGAAAAAACTATATAATCAAATATTAAAAAATAAGCCCTGTATTCAGGGCTTATTTTTGGTGTATTGATATGTTGAAAATGATGAAATGTGTTGAGAATTAAACTGTTCTGTGTCATAATATAAGATAAGAAAAATGCAAAAATTATAACTGTTATATGAAGTGCAATACAATGGCTGCAAGTTATAAGAAATTGTTTAAACTCTTAACAGGGAGCCGATTATCATTGATGATTTCGGATGCAGAAAACTAACGGTGCGGGAATGCCTTGACTGTCAGGGATTCCCTAAAGATTACTCTTTTGCTGTTGGAACAACTACTAAAGAAGCCTATGCTTAAATAGGAAATTCCGTATGCGTTCCTGTAATTGGGAGAATCTCAGAATAAATACACAAAGTGATGGAGGATAATATGAACTACAGCAATATCAAAGTAGAACAGATTAACGAGAATTATGAAGTTGTTGAAGATTATGGTGAGATTCTTTCCAAAAACGAAATGGTTGAGATTCTGCTGAAAAATTTCAAAACAACCGAATATAAAGACGGATGTCTTTACGGTGAAAAATCTGGGAAAAAGTATTGTATCTATTTTAAAAACATTAGTTATCTTGGCACACCGCATCCGGTCTTTAAGAAAAGAATTCAGATTGGTGATAATTTTAAAGATGTACATAGAGAGAATGTGGAAAAAGGTATTCAAACCTTGTTGTTAGGTGTTTATAAATATAAGAGAACTCTTTTGTTCGTGGACTTTGATATTACCAAATATGCAACAAATAAGGCACACAATTCTTCTGCTCATGTATATACATTAGACTTTAAAAACGGCTTATTGTTTGGTGTTTTCCAAAAAGAAGATATGAATAAGAATCTTATTACTGTATTTACGCCAGAAAATGTTAAATGTTATTTGACAAGTAAAATGGTGGGCGGTGTTGACTTGCGACTTAAGTTTATCGCAATTCTTGATAACTTTTATACTAATTTGTCTAAAAATTGGCATGGCATATCTGCCTATAAAGAAATGATTAATGCTAAATTCAATAATGCATATCAACCGGAATGGCCGGGTTTTTATCATGAATATAAGTTGGATGAATACATAAAAAATCATCCGGCATCAAACAATGACATTCAATATAAGCAAAATAAAAAAACGGGTGAAATTGATTTGGATTTGTTCTTCCCGCAAGTTAATACTTATGGCGATTTGAAAGCACACAGTAATGATTCAGGTGGTATTCAAGGTAATGATTGGGATACGATTATGAGTGTTATTGATAAAAATAGCGTTTATTATGTTGTTCTTAATCATGATACCGAACGTGACCGTGATCATAACTACGAAGTTACTATCTTTTGGAACACACAACTTGGAAAAGATAATCTGTTGAGTTATGCCAATAAGATGAAAAATTCTGTAAAACTGACATCGTATTATGTGTTGGAGATTAACCGTTTTAATAAGCAATATCTTGATGTATTCCATCAAGGACATAATAGCGATGGAAGTCCGAGAAATCCAAAGATTCAAATTAAAAGCAAAAACATTAACAATTTCTTGATTCATCAAATGGAATTTTAAGTGTTTAGATTGACTTATGAAAGGTGTTAGGATAATACTCCCTTTGAGGTGAAAAAATGAACAAATTTAAGTTTATCGACTTGTTTTCAGGCATAGGCGGTTTTCATCAGGCGATGGAAAAACTTGGGGGTGAATGTGTATTTGCTTCCGAGATAGATCCTTATTGTATTGAAACTTACTATAAAAACTATAAAATAGATGCAAACCATAATGTGAGAGAAGTTGCGGCAGAGGACATTCCTGCTCACGATGTACTATGCGCTGGATTTCCTTGTCAGGCATTTTCAAAAGCAGGTTTCCAAAAAGGTATGAGCGATACGCGAGGTACACTTTTCTTTGAAATTGAGAGAATCCTGCAACATCACAAAACCAAATACATCATTCTTGAAAATGTGCGTAATCTTGTGTCGCACGATCAAGGAAACACCTGGAAGACCATCCACAGCCACCTCAAAGCGTTGGGTTATCGGTTGACTCCGGTGCCTATCATTATCAGTCCTCATCAATTCGGGGTACCGCAGTTAAGAGAACGTGTTGTGATTCTTGGGATCTATGATCCTGACAATGTGGATAATGATTTGCAAATCACATTTGACAATCAGAAAAGTAAGGATGATAATTCTATATACACCATTCTTGATGAAGGTAAAGTCGATGATAAGTATTACATTAGCAAAAAAGAAGAGTATGTGCTGAATGCATGGGACGAGTTCTATCGTGGAATTAAGGAAACGGTAATAGGTTTTCCGATCTGGGCTGAATATTTCAAAGATAAAGATGCTGAAGATGATTTTCCTGAGTGGAAGAAAGAGTTTGTTCGTAAAAATAAAGCGCTCTATCAACTAAATAAAAAATTTATTGATGGATGGTTAATTAAATATGATAACCTTGTCAATTTCACACCCACACAGAGAAAGATGGAGTGGCAGGCAGGCGAGAAGATAAAAACCTTATGGGATGGGGTAATCCAGTTTAGACCGTCAGGAATTAGAGTGAAAACTTCAACAACCTTCCCTGCACTTGTTGCGATAGTTCAGATACCGATTATTGGTAAGTACAAACGTAGACTAACAGTTAGAGAAGCGGCACGTCTGCAAAGTTTTCCCAACTCATTCATACCGAACGCGGATGATCATCAGGCATATAAGCAGTTCGGTAACGCTGTTAATGTCCTTGTAATTGAACAAGCAGCAAGGAAATTATTCGAAGTAAGATAACAAAACAAATTGCAGGGTGAGATATTATTTAAAAGATTGGAATTGGAGAAATATAATTTTGAAAAGGGAGAATTTTAGATGGATATTATTAAAGCAAAGGAGATTGTTTCAGCATTGGCTGAAGGAATCGATCCGACAACAGGAGAACTTTTGCCGGAAAAATGCGTTTACAACAAAGGTGATATAGTTCGTGCTTTATACGCCGTGTTGAATGAGAGCAATCAAACGAAAAAGACAACAAAGAATTCCAAAAAAAATATTCCGGAAGAATATGATTGTGATCTGTTCGATAAATTAAAGAAACTAAGAAATGAAATTGCCGAAGAAAAAGGCGTATTTCCTTATCAAGTAGCAGTCAATGCTTCGCTACAGCACATGGCGGCCAATATGCCTACGACAAAAGAGGCTTTTTTACAAATTTACGGAGTCGGAAAATATACAGCAAGCCAATACGGCGATAGATTTATTCGAGAAATAAAAAAGCATATTGGAAATGAATAATCAAGAATGTATCAAATGATAGAAAATAAGTCGCTTTTTATTGTGCAGAGATAGTTTGTATAAAGAATAGTTTGACAATAACAATGGTTTAATTTATAATAATAAGGCACATAAAAACGAGGTGTGGCGCAATTGGTAGCGCGCTTGCTTTGGGAGCAAGATGCTGTAGGTTCGAGTCCTATCACTTCGACCATATCAAGTGTTCGTAACAAAATTCAGTTATGGGCACTTGATTTTTTTGTGCCCTAAAGCAATGCTGACTGCAAATTTAATATGAGACTACATGTAAGCATTTGACAGAATTGGAGTTTGCTAAAAGGAAAAAACTTCAAAATTTTATTGACAGAGGAAGAAAATACTGATATATTGAAACTGTACCAAGCGTATTAGTACAGTTAGGAGGTGCGCAGATGATAAGCATAAATTACCGTGATCCGAGACCTGTTTATGAGCAGGTGAGGGACGGTTTTAAGAAGCTTATTTTCAGAGGAATACTCAGCGAAAATGACAAGTTGCCGTCAGTTCGTATTCTGGCATCGCAGCTTGCGATAAATCCGAATACGATACAACGTGCGTATGCCCAACTTGAGGCGGAGGGTTTTATTTATTCTGCGCCCGGGAAAGGCTCGTTCGTAGCCGAGATAAAACGTGACGGAAAGAAGATAGAGGACTGCTATAAAAAACTCGATGCACTGTGCAGAGAATTTGAATTGCTCGGTGTGTCCGCAAATGAGATAGCAGACCATATCAGAAAGGGTGAGAACGAATGATAGAAATTAAAAACGCGGTCAAGAAATTTGACGGTTTTGCGGCTCTTGACGGTCTGAATATGACTGTTGGAGACGGATGTGTATATGGTCTTGTTGGACCTAACGGCGCAGGAAAATCAACAATAATCAGACACATTTTAGGCGTATATAAGCAGGACGCAGGTGAGGTGCTTGTAGACGGTCAGTCCGTATGGGAAAATGATGCTCTCAAGCAGGAGATAATAGGCATTTCTGATGACTGGTATCACTTTCCTCAGGCGAGCATCAGGGACATGATGCTTTATCTTCGCGGCATATATCCGCAGTTTTCGATGGAGCGTTACGAGAAACTCAAAGGTGTGTTTGATTTAAGTGAAAAAGCGCTTATCAGACGTATGTCCAAGGGGATGAAAAAGCAGGCGGCGTTCTGGCTTGCACTCTGCTGTATGCCGAAATATCTAATACTTGACGAGCCTGTTGACGGGCTTGATCCCGTAATGCGCCGTCAGGTGTGGAGCCTTGTACTTGCAGACGTTGCAGAAAGAGGCACGACGGTGCTCGTTTCCTCGCACAATCTGCGCGAACTCGAAGATGTCTGCGACTATGTGGGCATCATGAACGGAGGAAAAATACTGCTCGAGCAGTCCCTTTCCGCATTGCAGGAAAATACGGTCAAAGTGCAGTACGCTTCCGATTGCGACGAACTTCCGTCGGAACTTGATATCGTGTCTCAGAGCAGTGTGGGTAAGATAAAGACACTTATTATAAGAGGCAAGCAAGAGGAAGTGCTTGACACACTTTCAAAGACAAATCCTCTTGTACTCGAATCAATACCGCTTACGCTTGAAGAAATATTTATATATGAACTCGGAGGTGAGAACTATGAAGTCAAGAACATCATTCTTTAATTATGCAACTTTCAAAAAGAATGTGACGCGCTTCTGGCCTATATGGGGTGCTTACCTGTTCTGCCTTGTGCTTGCGGCGCCGCTCACTTTCCTTATTTGTAAAAGTGTGGGGACAGGCGCGCTTAAGTATTATGCAAGAGATGTCGAAGACGCTGCAATAGTGCTTATGCCGACGGTGGCAATGTTTATGAGTTGCCTGTCTGTAATGGCGGTATTTTCCTATCTTTTCAAGAGTAACAGAGTTGACTTTACACACTCACTTCCCATAAAAAGAAGCACACTTTTCATAACAAATTACATATCGGGATTTTGCTTCACACTTATTCCGAATCTCATAATTTCGGCACTTATGATTGTGCTTATGGCGGTAAACGGTGTCAGTTTTTTCGTTATTTTCAAGGTGCTTGCGGCAATAACGCTTATGACGGTCTTTTACTACGGACTTGCCGTTTTCTGCGCAATGATATGCGGGAATGCGGTGGCAATGCCGATGGTTTATCTTGCGATAAACTTCCTTGCAGTCGGTATAAACGGCATTGTGAGCCTGCTCGGTTCAATGTTTCTTAAAGGTTATGAGGCGGCACTCATTCCTGCATCGAGAATACTCACTCCGATAGTAAATATGTACTATGTATTTGATAATCACGATATAACGAAGGAGTATATGAGCAAAATGAGCGCTTATGCGATAGTCGGCGTAGCGCTTACGGTTGCAGCATTTATGCTCTACCGCATAAAAAAGAGCGAGTCGGCAGGCGATATTGCTTCATTTAAATCTATAAGATACATCTTCAGATATCTGCTCGGCGGAATCGGCGCATATACTGTGGGACTTCTGCTTTTCTATATATTTGAAAATATATTCTTAACAGAAAGAAACAGTATGGGCGGTTGCATCCTCTTTATGCTGACCACGCTTTTCGGCGCACTGCTTCTTTACTATGTGTTTGAGATGTTTGCACTCAAGAAATTCAAGGTATTTAAAGGCTCACTTAAAGGCGTGTTACCACTTGTTATTGCGGTGATTCTTATCAGTTTATGTACTTTCTTTGATCTGTTTGGATATGGGGCGAGAATTCCCGATGCCCGAGAGGTTGAAAGTGTTAAAGTAAATATTGACTACAATCAGCGCATTGAAAGCGACGATGAAGAATTTATAAAACTTGTCTGCAGGACACACGCCCTGCTTGCAAATACTGAAACAGAAAAATATTGGGCTACATTTGAGGTGGAATACCGCCTTGAAAACGGAAATCTTTTAAAGAGAAGATACCACTATTACCGTGACGATGAAGTTATCACGCAGTCGATAAAGGAACTGCTTGATTCTCCGTGTATAGATAGGGCTGTGGCAGAGATGCTGCAGGAGAGTGAAGTTCACGATTTCAATATTTACAGAGACGGAAACTATCTTGATGTAAATTCGTATTCAAACAGTGAAGCGCTTGTACAAACATTCATAAATGATATAAACAACGGGGCAGACCTGATACTTGAAATGCATTATGACACATATCCTTATGACCAATATAAAAATATGTACAAAATAGATATATATTTTGACGGATATCAGAGTTCCGTTCACTGTCTTGTAGACGAATCCTTTACGGAAACATGGGCGTATCTGCAGACGCTTGAAAAAATCGCGGCGGGACTTGAAGAACCGCATTCGTACGGTGTTATCGGCGGTGCAGACGGCCCGACTGAAATATACGTAACATCAATTTAAACAAAAATACACCTGTTCTTTAACAGGTGTATTTTTTTGTTGTCGAAATTTGTGATTTGTGGTAACATATTCGTATGTTGTATTGGATTGTAATTATAAATATTGCTGCATTTATTATGGCGGTTGTTGATAAGTGCCGTGCAAAGAAGAATAAGAGGCGCATTTCCGAAAGCACACTTTTTACGGCGGCGCTCATCGGCGGTGCAGTCGGTGAATATGTTTCAATGAGGCTGTTTCGCCATAAAACGCTTCATAAGCGTTTTATGATAGGTTTGCCCTTAATAATGGCAATACAACTGATTTTATTATATTTGTACAGAGGTCTTTGGTTATGAAATTATATTATGTGCGACACGGATTCACACAGTGGAATATTGACGGATTCACGCAAGGGCACAGCGACATACCGCTGTGCGACGACGGCAGAGCGCAGGCGCGCGAAGCAGCAAAACTGCTTGCAGATAAACATATAGATTTATGTATTGCATCGCCGCTTTCGCGCACCCGTGAAACGGCTGAAATAATACTGAGTGGCAGAGATGTACCTATAAGTTTTGATGAACGTATCAAGGAGAGGCATTTCGGCAGTTATGAAGGGAAGCCCTACTTCAGGCAGGAGACGGAGGAGTTTAAAACAAAAGTCTGGGATATTGACGAGGACGGCAAATATGGCGATATAGAAACAATGGCGTCTGTTGTAAAACGGCTTTATGAATTTCTCGATGAGATAAAAGAAAAATATAAGGACAAGAGCGTTCTGATAGTATCTCACGGAGGACTGTCGTCTGCTGTAAAATACTATATTGCAGGAGAGAAGATATCTAAAAATTATCGCTTTGATATTATAAAAAACTGCGAAATAATTGAGGGCGATATATAGAAAAAGCAAGTCTAAGGGCGTGTTCGCTTAGGGATTAATCGCCCAAAAAACATAATTTTGGCGCATAACTGTGTTAAAAGCCCTCCATATCCGACAGGATAATGGAGGGCTTTTGCCTTGTTCTTCATCCAAAATAATGCTTTTTGTAGTGCTTTGCAGTTTTGGGTTAGAGATTTTTCGTTCAGACAAAATAACAAAAATTCCGCAATACTTTGTGTATTACGGAATTTTTTTATGAAGTATAAACGGAAAATATCAATCCAAAGCCGATTCATCCCTAAGTGAACACGCCCAAAGACTTGCTTTTTTCATTCGTTTTCGGGGAACAGTTTCTCGGTAAATAATTCTGACGATTTAATCCCAAAAAGGTCATAGACTCTGTAAAGAATATTAACACTGAGATTGGGCATTTCGCCTTTTTCTATTTTGTTTAAACTTTGTATAGAGATGCCCAGCAGTTGTGTCATTTGTTTTTTTGACAGACCGTAGTGTCTGCGTATGGCGGTAATGTTAGTTAAAAATGTTTTTATTTGTTTTTGATTGTCTATTGCCATATGATTGCCTCCGTTAAAAACCTCTCTTATATCATATTCCAAGATGGAATATTTGTCAATAGTCTGTTTTGGAATATTTTATAATTATATCAAAGGAGTGTTTGAGATGGATTATGTTGATAGATTAACGGAATTAAGAATTGATAAAGATGTTGATCAAAAAGAAATTGCAAAATTATTAAATTGTAATCAGTCAGCAATATCAAAATATGAATCAAGAAAAAATAGATACAAAATTGAAGATTTAAGAAAACTATGCCTGTATTACGGGGTTTCTGCTGATTACATTCTTGATTTACCGAAAGAACTGGAATATCCGGAAAGATGAAAAAGCACCTGAAAAGGTGCTTTGGCTTATGTGTTGTTTTTTGCCGTGTTGATTGAGGATATGAGGATTTTTCTTATAACACCGCAGTTATGTATCAATGATGTTATATCTGATATTATTTCTGCACGTTGCATGAGTTCCAGCCAATATTCAGTTTCATAACATTCTTTTAACGAAATTTGAAGTTTGGATATAAAATCTGGCTTACTTTGAGCATATTTTGCTTCTCTGATATTTGCACCTATAGATGTAGCGCTGCGTTCAAACTGATTTACTATTGAATAATGTCCTTTGATACTATCGCATATTTTAAGAATTTTTACGGAAAAATCCATTGATAAGTCTGCCAATTTATTTTCACTCATTTCAGCACCTCGTTTTTGTTGATATCATAATGTAAATTTTAAAGTTGTTCAATAATGAAATCGTGGCGTTGCCACGATGAAATCCAAACAAGTTTGGATAAAATCTTCGCTATTGCTCAGATGAAATTAAATCCGTCTTTATATCCCGACGAAGTCGGATTTCACCACGTAGTGATTTCATCTGCAAAGCAGATTTCTTCCGTCGCAAAACGGATTTAGTTGAAAAAAGCACTTCATAATGAAGTGCTTTTTTCATGGTGGGCCTTCGGGGACTCGAACCCAGGACCGTCCGGTTATGAGCCGGGAGCTCTAACCAACTGAGCTAAAGGCCCGTATTTCAGTATGCTGATATATTATACTTGATTGAATTCGCAAAATCAAGGGGAAATATTAAGATTTATTAAAATTTCACGGAAAACATCATAATTTTTTTGAATATACCGACACAATATACATTTATTTTCTTGACTTGCCGTATTTAATATAATAAAATCATAATATAAAGAGCCACGAGGAGAAGATATGAAACGCATTAAAAAAATTTTGCTTATCATACTCTTGCTGCTCGCAGCAGCGATAGTTATTCTCGGTATACGTTATCGGGGTTACATAAAGGCGGCGTACTACGGTCTTAAATATGACGCGGATACTATAGTAGGTCTCATTGATGAGAATGACAAGGTGTACAGTGAACTCGGCAATCAGCTTGAGAGTGTTACGGTAAGAGATCTCACCGATGAGGAAAAGGCTGCGCTTGAAAGCGGCGAGTTGACTGAAGAAGAAGCCGCAAACATAATAGTGACACCGAATGTGCCCAAAGTCGAAAAGCCGCAGGCCGATGATAAGCCGGAAAAGCCACAGCCGTCGGAAAAGGACACTCCCGTTAAAAATGAGAAGGATTATGATACACTCATTGCGCAGCAGATAGCAAAGATGTATGTCCTTAAATCACAGTACATAAATTATCTTAAAAGCATAGAGCAAAGCGTTATAGACGATTACAATGCTTTGCCTGAGAATCAGAAAAATGCAACGGGCAAACGTTCTGTAATAATGAGTTACTATAAGAAAGGGCTCTCGCTTGAGGCGGAGTGCGATGCCAAAGTAGAGATCGTGCTTGCTGATCTTGAAAAGATACTAATTGAAGCAGGCCGTGACAAATCGCTTATAAGCACAATACGTACTGCTTACGAGAATGAAAAAACGTTGCAAAAATCATATTATTTATCAATATACAACAGTTGAAAGGAAGAATGGTAATGAAAAAGACTAACCGCGTATTATCAGTAATACTTGCATTGATAATGCTCTTCAGTTGCTGCGTATTTGCAAATGCTGAAGGTAATATGTTGGCTGAAAGTGAAATTCCGAATCTGACGGATATGCCCGCTGAAAATCACTGGGCAAGAGAAGCACTTGATTTCAACATTAAAGCCCAGATAATTATGGGTTATGAGGACGATACTGTCCGCGCTTCCCGCAATATGACAAGAGCTGAGATGGCTGCTATAATCAACAGGGCGTTCGGTGCAACGGTTGAGACTGAAATTGATTTTGAGGATGTAAAACCGAACCATTGGTTTTATCATGACATAGCAAAAGCTTACAATATGCAGAGCTTTATGGGTACAGGCGACCATATGATGGACCCCAACGATCCTATTCGCAGAGAAGATGTATTTCTCGCTATGGCGAGGGTGCTTGTTCTCTCGGGCGGCGACCAGTCTGTTCTTGACAAATTCGCAGATGGTGATGAAGTTAACACATGGGCACTTGATGCTATGGCAACACTCATCGAAAAGGGTTATATAAACGGTGATAACCAGAACGAACTCAATCCCAGAGATTCTATCACAAGAGCTGAGTTCTCACAGTTTATGTACAACATCTTCAAGACATATTATCACATTGAAGGTGAATACAGCAAAGTCAATAATGTTGGCAGCGTAATGCTCAGAGGTCAGGATATAACACTTGAAAATGCAACAATTAACGGTGACCTGGTGCTCGGTGACGGTGTTGGTGTCGGCGACGCTCACCTTACAAACCTTACTATCAAGGGTAGACTTCTCTGCCGCGGCGGTGAAGGCTATGTATACCTCAAGAATGTAACGGTAGGCGAAATCGTTGTTGTCAACGACGTTAACGGAACGGTTAACTTCTACAACTACAGAGACGAACCTGTATTCAACGGTGTTACGGAATACACACCCGCAACATATCTGCAGAGAACTGCAGGTGGCGGCGGTGGCGGCGGCACCACATATCGCACTGTTACATTCAAGCGTGATACTAATGATAATGGCATCTTTGATGATAATGTAACTACTACTTACAGCGACATTCGCCACAACGGCACAGTTGCAGAAAGCAGATTCCCCACAGATGCATACGATGTAAACGGAAGGGCGTTTGCCGGCTGGTACGATGCAGACGGTAACGAATACACATCAGAAACAAAGATTAAAAAAGATGTTGTCCTTACTCCCAGATGGTACGATAACGAAAAACTTGCTCTCGAACTTGTATACAGCGAGGGCGTTGCCGGAAACAATACGATTTCAATTCCTTCAATAAGCATCAATCGTTCTACAGACAAAATAGCGGATGCAACTAAGACACTTCTTGGCAAAACGGAATTTGCGACAGGTTATGACAGTGTACATTTCGGCAGTAACGGTATATTTGTAAAGGATATAAACGGTTACACATTTGCTGAATATGATGCGGCTGAAACTGACTATGATGTGAATATGATAAAAATCGGTTTACTTGATATTATCGAGGAAACTGCATTTAAAGACATCTTAATCAAGGGATATACGAATGCCGATGTTGATACTGTTTCACAGGGTATAGTCAACATAGGTCAGAAATACGAATCAGATGAAGAAGTACGTAAAACCATTGATTTTATCGTTGAAACGGCAACTAAAGAAAATAAACTTATTGTCAAGGAAGTTGAAGGCGGAGTTGGAGCCGGCACACATAATGTTGTGATTGACGGTATAAGTTATAGCAATTATGACGTTGCAGTATTCCAATTCAGGAACCTTCTGAGGGAGCTTGAATGGGACGCTGTTAAAGATTACACAATTCTTGATTTCTATGAGAACAGACTTCCTGTAACAGAAGATGTTATTGAGGATATATTTGTCAGAACCAAGAAGGCAATTCTTGACGACCTCGATAAAGCGATTGATGATGTGCTCTATGGCACTGTCGATGAAGTTACGGTTGATTTTACGACTTCTGTAAACCCTGTTACTGATATGTATAACGTTGTTATGCAGGCAATAGGCACTGACGCAACAGCACTTACAACGCTTGCAAACTGGGCAAATATTGCGAGGGTATTTGCGGCTGATGACACTGATTCTGATACAAAGTATGACTATCTTGCAGGTTCAGATTACGCTACATTAATCATAGGAACTGTCGAACGTCTCAATACAGCATCTGGCGAAACTGCATTTACTGATGCAGATGTGGCAGTGAATAAGTGGATACTCAACGTGATTGAAGTATTTGATAAGTTCATCGGCACAAATTATGCTGACGAGTATGAGAATAAAGCAGGCAATGTATCAGAAATATTTGATAAATATGAGACAAATATGACTGTTGCAGACTTCTATGACACACTTCTTTCAGATGATGCGACATCAACTGCAACAACATCAACTGCAATACAGGAACTGCCCTTCGTGACAGTTAAATGGACATTCACATACACAATAGCAGAATAAGCAAAAAATCAAATCAAGGGGACAGAAGGGAAACTTTCTGTCCCTTTTGGGAGAAACATGAAAAGAAAACTAAAAACGGTCATTATACTGTTTCTTGCGGTGACATTGTCATTACAGGCGTTTGCTTTCAGTGATGTCGATGTGTCCACCAAACTCGGACAGGACGTTGATTACCTGGTGAGTAAGGGCATAATCGGCGGATATGAGGACGGCACTTTCAGACCGCAGGGGCAGATAACAAGAGCGGAACTTTGTAAACTTATAAATCTCATATTCGACTACAAAAAAATGGCTGAAACCTCCTTTCCGGATGTTACGGCAAATATATGGTTTTACAATTATGCGGTTGTCGCAAAAGAGGCTGGTTACATCGGCGGATATGAAGACGGTACATTCAGAGGGAACAACAATGTTACGAGAGAGCAGTTCTGCGCCATTATCACAAGGACAATGGGGCTATATACACTCTATGAAGTCAGCGTGAGCGACAGTGTTTCGGAATGGGCAATGCCGTATGTCGAAGCAGTTTTGTCAAATTCACTTATGGTGAAGGAGAATGACGGAACGTTTCGCGCAAAAGAGAATATAACAAGGGCAGATGTTGTTACAGTACTTGCAAATTATGTTCACGCGCAGGAGGAAACGGGGAATATGGTTGTTGTTCCGCAAAAACCCGATTCTGATGAGCCTGAGCAGATAATAGCGATACGCGATTGCATTGCGCAGGTAACGGCTATGTACGACACATTTACTCCCGAAGAAAAACTTGTTATAAATCCGTGTCTGGAAGGTATGAAGAAAGCGCTGTACGACTATGAAACGTACGGTGCATATATAGACCAGGATTATATCTATGAGCATTATCTGCCTCTTATAAGACAGGCGCAGAATGCCTATAACGATATGGACAACGAGGGACAAATAATGCTAAAACGAAAGCTTGCGGACAAGCTTTCTGTTAATACGCTTATAATACTTAATGACTATTTTATGGAGAACACACAATGAGCAAAAAGAAAAAGATAATTATAATATCGGTAATATGTGCAGCGCTTATCATCGGCGTAGCCTCAGCAGTGCTTTTGCTGCGCGGAGGTGAAGATGATGATCTGTATAAGAATTTTAATGAAGATGAACAGTATCAACTCGAAAAAAACGGCGCGAAAGAGTATTCGAGTCCCGTTCTTGTCATCTACGGTGAAGAGGGGCAACTTATCGGTGTTACTCAACTTGGAAACAAGGTGTATCTTGACAACCCCGATAATATACCAGTTGAACAGGGTGGCGTAGCCAGCAGAATACAGATAACAGTAGGCGATGACGGTATCAGAAGAGGAACGCTTTGCTATCCTTACAGCACTAATGTAAATCCTACAATTTACTGTTCGCAGGAAGAAGCGCCTGAAAAAATGGCGGAAATGCGCATAAGACGTCTTATGAATTCACCCGGTTATGCAAGCATACTTGATTACAAGATAAATTCGGTAACTGTAAAAGAATTGAAAAGCGGTGAAGAGGGTACGGCAATAATAAATTTCACGGTAAATTGCGACATTCTTCCCTCGAAGTTCGGTGAAGTATACGGCCTTCCGGATAATGATGGTTGGTGCAGAGGCCGCGAATACGATTACGCTATATGGGGCACATATGATACATGGTGCCTGCTTGGTGAAGATCCCATACTTGAACTTACGGGCAACTATACTGAGTCAGATACAAGAGTTGTGACCGAAACACAACTTTATATGGATGATGACTGTATGCTCAGATATGCATGCTTTGAATTTCCCGAGCAGTCAATACTAACAGATGTTCCTTTAGGCGATGAGGAAGATTATGCTGCACAGGGTATTGATACAGAGTTACTTGATGACTACGAAGAACCGGAAAATTATTTTACAGAACTTTTTGTCATTGAGCGAACCAATAATTCCAGATTGATAATCGAACACGGCATGGAAAATCTGCAGTACAACTATGTTACCGACAGTAACGGGAAAGTATATCTGACAACGAAATATTGGGATGTCGATTCAGAACCCACAATATCGCATCTTATATGTTTTGACTCAAAGACTATGTCGGTAACGCGTATCATTGACAGAGGTGTGGTTCTCGGTATTACAGATGAAACGCTCTATGCCTACGGTTCAAGAACGGTCGAGGGAGTATACAGACCGCAGGATATCTATGCGATAGACCTTGCAACGGGCAATATCAAATGGGCTACAGAGCCTGTTATGATAGCAACTGAAGAGAATACATTCATTGAACAGGGCGTATATGACGGATATTTACACGTTATGTATGCGAGGGATAAAGTGGTATTCAAACTTGATGAAGTGACAGGCGAATGGTCATTTGACTATGCAGGTTAAGACGAGGGGAGTTTTATGGAAAGAATAGCACAGTTTTACAAAGTGAGTTATCAGCAGTTTGCAGATTCCTGGAAGTACACTTTCGGTGATGCTGATAACATAGAAAAAATATATGAGGAAATAAAACTTCCCGTTCGTGCAACGACGGGAAGTGCAGGATATGATTTCTTTGCTCCCTGCGATATTGAACTTGCACCGGGTGAGAGCATGAAAGTGCCAACAGGTGTCAGAGTCAGGATAGATGACGGCTGGATGCTTGCAATATTTCCCAGAAGCGGTCTGGGATTCAAGTTTCGCTTACAGCTTGACAACACAGTCGGCATAATAGACAGCGATTACTATTATTCCGACAACGAAGGTCATATGTTTATCAAGATTACAAATGACGGCAAAAGCGGAAAGACCGTATCCGTCAAAGCAGGTCAGGGCTTTGCACAGGGAATATTCATTCCCTACGGCATAACAGTCGATGACGACGCGACCGAAACAAGAAACGGCGGCTTTGGCAGCACAACAAAGTGACAAAAAGGAGATGTGAAATTTTCACATCTCCTTTTTTACAAGGGCGGACTACTTAGTCCGCCATTTTTTATCTTGAAAATTTGGTTTTACGGTTTTGGTAGAAAGAACAGCGACGGCAGAGCGGCTCTCTCGCTTTTCCTGCGGAAAACCCGTCATAAAGCGCTGCCGCGCGGTGGGATGAGAGAATGACTTTGAGACTGTCATTAAATATATTGCCAAGAGGTATATTACCCTCACTGTCAAGACAGCAGGGCACGACGGTGCCGTCACACAGAATGGCGCACTGGTCACGAAGCCCCATACAAAAAGTGGGGTGAGCAGCCTCTTTACTCTTGCTGGGCCATACGAATATTTCGCCGCTGCCTATATGTACTCCTTCCGGCAGGGGCGAGAGAAGTGCCATCAGCCTGCCTGTATAGGTGTCGGCAGAAGTGTTTTCATCGTAAGTGCCGTTCCAGAATTTGAGTTCCGTTATCTTGCCGTTTTGAGCAAGGTCTGATATGAGTCTTTTTACGCCTGCGGCGTATTTTTTTATGTCAAGGGAGTTTGCCTCTGCCGCGTGGAGAGATATACTCACCTTGCGCAGAGCAGGGTGTTCTGTCGGAATATTATCGGGCAGAGTGCCGTTTGTTGTGAGGTTTACCTTTAAACCGACATCTTCACATATGTCGAGAAAACGCTTTATCAGGGGATGAAGCGTCGGCTCTCCCAAAAGATGAAAGTATACATAATCGGACACTGACTTCGCTTCAAGTGCCGCACGCATAAATTCATCTTCGGTCATAAAATGTCCTTCTCTACCGCACTTTGCGCAGAAAGGGCAGGAGAGATTGCAGACATTCGTTATTTCGATATAAACTTTTTTAAAGCGTTTTTTTGTATTCGAGATATTCATCGTAAGTTGACAGACGGTCTATCACACCGTCGGGCGTAATCTCAATTATTCTGTTTGCAATGGTGTTTATAAATTCGTGGTCGTGACTTGCAAAAAGCACATTTCCGGGGAAGTTTATAAGACCGTTGTTTACAGCCGTTATCGATTCAAGGTCGAGATGGTTGGTCGGCTGGTCAAGCACAAGTACGTTTGCACCGAACATCATCATTCGTGAGAGCATACAACGCACTTTTTCACCGCCCGAGAGCACCTGCACTTGCTTATAGATATCATCTCCCGAGAAGAGCATTCTGCCGAGAAAACCGCGTATAAATGTTTCAGTTTCATCGTTAGTGCACCACTGACGCAGCCAGTCTGCAATGTTGAGCGTTACACCGTTGAAGAATTTGCTGTTATCACGGGGGAAATAGGACTGCGATGTCGTGCCTCCCCACTTGAATTCGCCCTCGTCGGGCTCGATCTCGCCCATAAGTATACGGAAAAGCGTCGTCTGGGCAATCTCATTTTCACCGACAAATGCTATCTTATCGCCCTTGTTCACGTGGAAGGTGACATTATTTAACACTTTCACACCGTCGATGGTTTTTGAAAGATTGTCAACGGAAAGTATTTCCTTGCCTGCTTCTCTGTCCATAACAAAGCCGACAAAGGGATAGCGGCGTGACGATGCGGGCATTTCCTCAAGAGTGAGTTTATCAAGAAGTTTCTTTCTGCTTGTCGCCTGTTTTGATTTTGATTTATTTGCCGAGAAACGCTGAATGAACTGCTGAAGTTCTGCAATTTTCTCGTCGGTTTTCTTTTTCTGCTCACTCATTATCTTCTGCATGAGCTGTGATGACTCATACCAGAATTCGTAGTTGCCGACATACATCTTTATCTTACCGAAGTCGATATCGACAATATGTGTGCAGACATTGTTTAAAAAGTGACGGTCGTGGGATACGACGATTACCGTACCCTCGTAGTCAAAAAGAAAATCCTCAAGCCAGGCGATAGACTCTATATCAAGGTCGTTTGTAGGCTCGTCAAGGAGGATTATTTCGGGGTTGCCGAAAAGCGCCTGTGCGAGAAGCACTTTGACTTTGATTTTACCGTCAAGAGCACTCATTTGCGAATAAAGCAGGTCTACATCAAGACCGAGTCCCTGAAGAAGTTTGCCGGCATCACTCTCAGCCTCCCAGCCGCCGAGTTCGGCAAATTCACCTTCAAGTTCACTTGCTCGAATACCATCCTCATCGGTAAAGTCCTCTTTCGCATAGATAGCGTCCTTTTCTTTACCAATTTCATAAAGGCGCATATTGCCCATAATAATGGTGTCGAGAACCGTATATTCATCATAAGCAAAGTGGTCCTGCTTTAAAACGGACATTCTCTCGTCGGAAGGAATTATAACATCTCCTGTTGAGGGTTCGAGTTCACCCGAAAGAATACGCAGAAAAGTGGATTTACCTGCACCGTTTGCGCCGATTATGCCGTAGCAGTTACCGCCCGTGAATTTCAAATCGACGTCTTTGTAGAGGTCTGTACCGTCAAAATTCAAACTTAAGTTGCTGACTGTTATCATCTGTTATCTCCTTTTTGTTACTATTAAAAATATATTTTAACATAACAGTAATTTTTATGCAATAAAGAAACAGAGATGAAAAAATCATCTCTGTTATGCTATTACCGATTTATAGACCGATTCGACAGAGTTGCCAAAGGTCTTTTTGTCAAAAGCAGTGGCTATTTCCTCGCTTTTTTTGCCCGCTTTTTCTATCCAATCGGGATCTTTTAGAATCGTTGCGATATAGTCGAGAAATTCCGCTTCGCTGGTGTATTCATAGCCGTTTTCACCCTGATATATAACATCGTCAAGACACATATCTTCACGGCAGAGAAGCGGCAGACCGTTTGCGGCGGCCTCAATGTATGTCAGCCCCTGCGTTTCGCTTGTCGAGGCGCTGACAAAAATGTCACCGAGCTGATAATAGTCCTGCACCTCTTCGGGTTCTACCATACCTGTGAATATCACGCGGTCAGATATGTCAAGAGTCTTTGAAAGTTTTTCAAGGTCTTCTTTTG
The DNA here is from genome assembly GCA_045538835.1 of Feifaniaceae bacterium. Taxonomy (GTDB): domain Bacteria; phylum Bacillota; class Clostridia; order Oscillospirales; family Feifaniaceae; genus RGIG6165. The sequence goes on from JAZQEF010000011.1 coordinate 226,672, forward strand.
CGGGACCGTCACCTACGATCATAAATATCAGATTTTTAGCATCAGTCTTTGAATAGTAGTTAAGCAGTTCGTCAATATTCTTCTCCGCGCCCAGCCTTCCTAAATTTATGAGAACAATCTGATTGTCGGAAATGCCAAGTGCAGAGCGTTCTTTTTGCCGTTTTTCACTCGGTATACGCTGCTTATGCTGCTCAAGCGATATTCCGCTTGGAATGACACTTATGGGTTTGAAAAGACCGTACTCGTGAAGTGCATTTTCGACCTTACGGGTTGGTGCTATTATCTTGCTTACACGTTTCATACGCTTTTTGGTGAATACGCGCACGATATATTTACCGAGCCGCTTGCCTGGTATAAGATATGCGGCATACTGCTCATATAAAGTATGATATGTATGAACAAGCGGCGCGCCTGTAAGTTTTGAAATGCGCAGAGCAAACTGAAAACTGAAAAACTCGCACTGACTGTGAATGACATCCGGCTTCCAAAGGATAAGTTCTTTTATCAGGTGATGTCGGTAGGAAAGAGGCATACGCACATCGGGGTAGATGCCGATAGGCATTGAACGGATATAGTAAATGCGTCCGTCACGGTGGCTGTGCATATTGTCAGACATCGTGAGAATGCGCACATCGTGTCCTTTGCTTACAAGTTCGTCATATAAGTTTTTCACCGATGTCACAACGCCGTTTGTGGCAGTTGTATAAAGGTCGGTGGTGATAAGTATTTTCATAGATTATTTCCTTGTCATTTTATGTTTCTATTATAACATAAGTAATATGATTTGTCGATGTTTAGGAAATAATGACGAAATGTTTGAATTTTGTTAAATGTGATAAGCAGTATTTTTAAGTGCTTTTGCCACGACAGGCACAAGAATAATAGCAACTATGGTATTAGGCAGCATATAAAGACCGTTATAAATGAGAGAGTAAAGAGGTATGCTGGCAGTTATGATACCTGCAATTTCTTCTGCTTTTGTTATGGCGTAGATGGTAAGTCCTGACAGAAAATGTATGCCAAAACGAGAAATACAACCTATTGCCGTGCCCCATAATGCCCCCCATTTTTTACCCTTTGCAATACCGCAAAGACCGACCGCAGCATATGCAAGAACGTAATCAAGCATGATCGAGGGCAGACCGTAGCCGATACCGCCGCCCGTAAGGCACTTGATAAAGCCGAAAACAGCGCCTGCACCGACACCCCAGAAACAACCGTTTCGCAGAGCAAAGATAAACAGCGGAATCATTACAAAGTCAATTGAACCGCCCTGTCCGCCTGTTTTGATTTTGATAAATGAAATTACTGTTGAAAGTGCCACCATTATTGCACCTTCACAAAGTGTTCTGAGTTGTTTGTTTCTCATGATGTTTCTCTCCTTGTTGCAAAAAAATAACGTTACGGAAAATATCCGTAACGTCAGATGACAAAAAGAGCATACAAATATGCTTGATATTCATTCCTACGCCGGCATTATCCGTATCAGGTTCACGGGTTCGGACTCACCGTCCGTCTCAGCCGAAGTACATCAGCGCCCCTATTTCAGTCACATTATAGTTTGCGAGGTAAATTTTGTCAAGACCTATTCTATAGTGCCGCCGCCGAGAACCAAGTTTCCGTCGTAGAATACGGCGGCCTGGCCTTTTGTAACTGCCCTTTGCGGTGAGTCGAATTCCACTCTTACACGACCGCCGTCAAGCGGTGTTATGAGGGCGGCAGCCTGCGACTGGCTGTAGCGTACCTTGACCTCTGCACGAATGGGTGCCGAGGGTTTTTCTATAGATACCCAGTTGACGTCGTCTGCGATAAGACTTGATGTATATAAATCTTCCTCTGTGCCGAGTATGACACGATTGCCCTCAAAATCCTTACCCGTCACATAGAGTCTGTGCGCATATGGCACGCCGAGCCCTTTTCGCTGACCAAGCGTATAGCGGATAATGCCCTCATGTCTTCCAAGAAATGTGCCGTCAGAGAGGGTGAAGTCCCCCTTTTCATATGTCTTGCCTGTGTAACGCTCTATAAATGAGCCGTAGTCGCCGTCCGGCACGAAGCAGATATCCTGCGAATCGCTTTTTGATGCAGTCACAAAACCGTTTTGCTCGGCTATCTCACGGATCTGAGGCTTTGTAAACTCGCCCAAAGGCAGTTTTAAATGTGAGAGTTGCTCTTGAGTTAATGTATAGAGTACATAACTCTGGTCTTTATTAGTGTCGGCCGCTTTGCTTAAAGTGTATCTGCCTGTTTTTTCATCATAACCCACTTTTGCGTAGTGCCCTGTCACAACAAAGTCACAGGAGAGTTCTTTCATTCGCAGAAAAAGTTTAGAGAATTTTAAATATCTGTTGCAGTCGATACATGGGTTGGGAGTGAGTCCGTTTTCATAAGAAAAAATAAATTTATCTATAACCTTTTCTTTAAAAGTGTCAGAAAAATTAAAAACGTGGAAGGGTATGCCGATCCTGCGGCAAACGCTTCTCGCATCTTCCGCGCTGTCGAGTGAACAGCAGGCTTTGTCGCCGTCATCCCCGATATCTTCATTTGAAAAAAGGCGCATATTGACGCCCATGCAGTCAAAACCCGATTCTTTCATAAGAAGCGCGGCAACTGACGAATCGACACCGCCGCTCATGGCAATAAGCGCTTTTGGCATAATGTTCTCCTTGTATTTGGGTATTCTTTATTATATAATACATTAACACGATAAATTTAACAAGAGGGAGTAAAAGCATATGGCTAAACACAGAGCTGACAGGATAAATGAAGAATACAAGCACACGGTTGCTTCTGTTATAAGAGAGCTTAAGGACCCCAGAATACCGATGATGACAAGTGTCATCGGCGTGCGCGTTACGCCCGATTTGAAATACGCAAAAGTGGCTGTCTCCGTGATGGGTGACGAAACAGCAGAAAAAGAGGCTGTAAAAGCGCTTAACGCCGCAAAGGGATATGTCAGACGTGAGGTGTCACAGAGAATGAAGCTTCGCGCAAGTCCTGAGATATCATTTGTTATTGATAATTCCATTGAATACGGCGCGCATATACAGAATATACTCAAAAAAATTGAGAAGGGGAACGACGCGGAGTAATGTTAGTTAATTACGAGGACGGATTAAAGAATATCGCAGATATTATTTGCGATTGCGAAAGCGTTATAATTCTCACCCACAGAAGACCCGACGGGGATACCGTGGGTTCTGCGTGTGCGCTTGCGGCGGCGGTGAGAAAAGTCGGAAAAAAATCAAAGGTGCTTTACAGCGATCCCGTACCCGAGAGGTTTGCTTTTCTTGCAGATGGGCTCGGCGAAGATGAAATAACGGGCAAGACGGCAGTTATCGCAGTCGATATCGCCTCAAAGGAACTCTTGTTTATAGAGTCTGAGCGCTACGGCGGTCACATTGATGCCTGTATAGACCATCACAAGACAAATGACGGCTGGGCAGACATAACCTGTGTCAAGACATACTCTGCCTGCGGTGAGTGCATACTCGACCTTATAGATATACTCGGCGTTAAAGAGGACGACTATATCGCAAAGGCTTTATATACGGCAATATCCACAGATACGGGCTGTTTTAAATACGGCAACACAAATGCGCACACACATCTTGCTGCCTCAAGACTGTATCAAACGGCACAGGGACTTGATGAACTTAACAATTCCTATTTTATGTTAAAAACGGCAAAAGAGAAAGAGATCGAATTTACCGTTCATTCAAAACAGAAACTGTTTATGGACGGAAGAGGATGTGTCAGCAGTATCACGTTAGATGAGATGAAAAATATGGGTGCCGTTATGGAAGACCTTGAGTCTGTCACCGATGCTGTGCGCACGACAAAAGGGGTGCTTATAGGCGCACTTCTCAAAGAGGTGCACAAAAATGTGTTCCGGGTATCTTTGAGAGGCAATACAAAGGATGTTGATGTTTCGCAGATCTGCGAAGTTTTCGGCGGCGGCGGACACAGAGGCGCCGGCGGCTGCACCATAGAAGGAACGGAGAGCGAGGCAAGGGATAAGATAGAAGAAGCAATAACAAACTATCTTTCCTGCATAGGTTAAAATGCGTGGAATTGTAAATTTTTATAAGCCTCTCGGAATGAGCAGCAACACCGCTGTCGGACGAGTCAAAAAACTGCTGGGTGCGAGCAAGTGCGGTCATACGGGAACGCTTGATCCTAAAGCAGAGGGAGTATTGCCGATACTGCTTGACAAATGTACCTGTCTGTCCGAAATGCTTATGGAGGGCAGTAAGGAGTATCTCGCAACACTTCATCTCGGACATACGACCACTACACTTGACAGCGAGGGCGAAGATGTAACGCTTCTGCCGAGAGAGGATATTTCGGTCACAAGGGAAGATGTGCAAGAGGTCATAAAGACTTTTGTGGGCGAGATAGATCAGATACCGCCGATGTTTTCGGCACTTTCTCAAAACGGAGTGCGGCTCTACCGCCTTGCAAGAGAGGGTGTTGAAGTCGAGCGCAAACCCAGAAGAATAACGATATACTCTATCACGCTTGAAGATTTTGATGACACTGAGTATTTTGTGAAAATACGGGTGTCCTGTTCAAAGGGTACATATATCCGCACGCTTGCCGACGATATTGGGGCAAAACTCGGATGCGGCGCAATGCTTGCTCATCTTGTAAGAACGAGAACAGGAATGTTTGGCATAGAAAATGCAGTAACGATTGAGGACCTTGAAAGTATAGGCGAAGCGTGTATCACGCCGATAGAGGACTGTCTGTCACAGTATGACGAGATATGTCCGATAGAATTTTTTCATACACTTTTAGTCAATGGACAAAAAGTACTTTTGTCAAAACTGAAATGTGATTTTGAGGTTGGCTCATATGTCAAACTTCTTGATAAAGAGGGCAATCTGACAGGTCTTGCCCTGATAAGTGAAACTAAAGAGGGAAAAAAACTCATAAGTCTTGAAAAAAGACTGTGATGTGAATTATTATGGGACTTTTTACAGGTGATTATAAACTTGATACGGCTCACGCGGTGGCGCTCGGCAGTTTTGACGGACTGCATATAGGACACCGTGCGCTTCTGTCTGCCTGCAAAGAGAAAGCGGAAAAGTATGGGATAAAAAGCGCCGTATGCACATTCGACAAAAATCCCAAAAAGGTGCTTACGGGCAAGGTGTCGCTTCTGACGGATAACGAAGAAAAGATACGCCGTATAAATGAGGCGGGAATTGACGACATCTGTATGGAATGTTTTGATGCGGAGTATGCCAAGATGCCGCCGGAGGAGTTTTTTTACAAAGTTCTCGTTGAAAAAGGCAGGGCAAAGTGCCTTGTGTGCGGTGAAAACTACCGTTTCGGCGCAAAAGGCGAGGGAGATATAGCGCTTTTAGATATGCTCTGCAAAAAAGAGGGTGTGGAACTCAAAGTTGTGCCCTTTGTCGTGGATGACGGGAAGATAGTGAGCAGTTCTATGATAAGAGAACTCATCGAAAACGGCGAGACTGAGCGTGCGGCGAGGCTTATGACTGTGCCTTTCTCGCTGACAGGCGAAGTTACGCACGGAAAAGGTCTTGGCAGGGAGATGGGACTGCCTACGATAAATTTGAATTTCGGTGAGGACAGCGTCATTCCGAAATACGGTGTCTATGCCGCAAGAGTTGCGTTTGACGGCAGATGTTATATGGGTGCCGCAAATGTGGGTGTAAGACCTACCGTTAATGGAAAAGGAGTCAATGCCGAAGTGCATATCATTGATTTTGACGGCGATCTGTATTCGAAGACCGTGCGTGTGGAATTTTTGAAATTTATACGTGAAGAAAAAAAGTTTTCGGGAATCGATGAACTGAAAGCACAGATAGAAAAAGATAAAAATCAAATAGAAAAAAACTTGAAAGTATAGTATTTTTTGTTGACTTTTTGGTAAATAAGGGTATACTATATACTATATTTTAAGGGATGTAAGCAGGTGGGGATACAAAAGACATATCCCCGCCCTTTTTAATTCAGGAGGTAAATGATGAAGAAGATAGGATTAACGGAAACGGTTATCCGAGACGGAAACCAGTCTCTTGTTGCAACGAGAATGCCTTATGAAATGTTTGAACCCATACTTGAAACCATGGATAAAGCAGGCTATCATTCAATAGAGTGCTGGGGCGGCGCGACATTTGACTCGTGTCTTCGCTATCTTGACGAGGATCCGTGGGAAAGACTGCGCAAGATTAGAGAGATAGTTAAAAACACTAAACTCCAGATGCTTATGCGCGGACAGAACATTCTCGGATACAAGCACTATCCCGATGACATCGTAAGATATTTTGTGGCAAAAAGCGTCGAAAACGGAATAGACATAATAAGAATTTTTGATGCTTTAAACGACCTTAGAAATATAGAAGTCGCAGTGAATGAAACTAAAAAGAGAGGCGCGCATGCACAGGGCGCAATATCCTATACCACAAGTCCGATACACACGATTGAAAACTATGCAAAACTCGGCAAGTCAATGGAGGATATGGGTGTTGACAGCATCTGCATAAAAGATATGGCAGGCATTATGTCACCAAATGAGGTTTTTGAACTTGTTTCGGCTTTAAAGCAGGCGACGAAACTGCCCATTGTCGTTCATACACACGACACGACGGGCTTAGGGTCGATGACCTATCTCAAAGCCGCCGAAGCAGGCGCCGATGTTATTGATACTGCAGTTTCGAGTTTTGGCGGAGGCACATCACAGCCTGCGACCGAGTCGCTTAATTATGCACTTACAGGTCTTGGATATGAAACAGGTATTGATACAGCATGTGTCAAGAAGATAAATGATTTCTTTGCTCCGATGCAGAAAAAATTTATTGATGATGGTACATTAAACCCATATGTTCTGGGTGTAAAGACCGATGCCTTAAATTATCAGGTTCCGGGCGGTATGCTTTCAAATCTCATTGCGCAGCTTACGGCGCAAAACTCGCTTGACAGACTTGATGAAGTTCTTGCAGAAGTGCCCAATGTAAGACGTGAACTTGGATATCCTCCGCTTGTAACACCTATGAGTCAGATAGTCGGCGTTCAGGCTACTCTCAACGTGCTTGCAGGCGAGAGATATAAAAATGTAAGCAAGGAAGTAAAGGCGTATTTCAAGGGTGAATACGGTAAAGCACCGGGGGAAGTTGATGCAGAACTTGCACAAAAGATACTTGCAGGGGAAGAGCCTATAACAGGCAGATTTGCGGATACGCTTGCACCAGGTTTTGAGGCTGCAAAGGCAGAGATAGGTGCTCTGGCTGAAAGTGATGAAGATGTACTCTCGTACGTGGCATTTCCGCAGATAGCAGAAAAGTTCCTTGCTAAGCGTATGGAAAAGAAAGAAAAAACTGTTAAATACTCTATTGAGAGGGTGGACTGAGTTGAAAAAAAGAATAACGGCAACTATTCTCGCCGTATTGCTGATTCTCTGCGCTTTTGCAGGGTGTGCGGCAAAAAATGAAAATCAAACACCAAGCGATGCGCTCATTGGCAGTTGGTCATTTGAGGGCGGGATGACGCTTGAATTTTCAAAAGGCGAGGCTGGGTATAAATTTGTTCTGACTATGGACGGAATGGGCTCGGTAGACGGTATTTACTTGGCAGACGGTTCTGTGTTGACTTTAAATTATGTTGACGGTACTCTTGAAACGCTCGATTATGTTTTTGAAGATAATGCACTTATAATAAACGGCAGTATGGTGTTTGAAAAGACCGCAGGCGGTGTAAACACGGAAAAACTTACTGCCGTACAGATACTTATATATTCGGCAGTCGGATTTCTGGTAGTATTTGCGGTACTTTTTGTTCTGTTTATTGTTATAACTCTGCAGGGCAAGATTTTTGACAGTACTGCAAAGAAAACGGAAACTGTCACAGAAGAAACACAAAGCGTTCCCGAAGATGAAGTTTTGCTTGTCAATACGGATGATGAGTCTGCGGCAATGATAATGGCAATAGTAGCAGAAGAAACAGGTATTCCGATTGAAGAACTCTATTTCAAGTCAATCAGACAGATAGAGGAAGGAGAAGATGTCAAATGAAATATATAGTTGCTTTAAAGAATAAAAAATACGAAGTTGAAGTGGAACAAGGCGAAGCAAGAATACTCTCGGTTTCCGATGCGGTAGCGGCACCTGCAGCAGCACCAGTACCTGCAGCAGCACCAGTACCTGCAGCATCGGTAGTACCTGCGCCTGTGGCATCACCTGTCGGTGGGGAGACAGTTGATTGTCCCATGCCGGGCACCGTGCTTGATATCAAAGTAAAAGCAGGCGATGCCGTCAAGGCGGGCGACGTGCTTGTCGTCATCGAAGCCATGAAAATGGAAAATGACATAACTGCACCGCACGACGGTACGGTAAAACAGATAGTTTGCAGTAAGGGTGCGGCTGTATCCACGGGCGACACGCTCGTCGTTATGTGAGGTGGCGTAAATGTCAGATCTCTTAAACGTACTTAAAAATTTTATCGACTCAATGGGTATCGGGCAGATAACATGGCAACAGATAGTAATGCTTGCTATTGCCTGCGTGCTGCTTTATCTTGCGATAGTCAAAAAGTATGAGCCCTTACTGCTTCTACCCATTGCGTTCGGTATGCTTTTGGCAAATCTTCCTTTGGGTGAGATATTCCATTCCGAGATATTCAATTCCGCTCATGTAAACTGGGCATTACTTGCCGAAGAAGGTGGTCTTATCGACTATCTCTATCTCGGCGTAAAACTGGGTATATATCCGTCGCTCATATTCCTTGCAGTCGGCGCGATGACGGATTTCGGTCCTCTTCTTTCAAGACCTTCAAGTCTGTTTCTCGGCGCGGCGGCACAGCTTGGTATATATGTGGCATTTGCAATAGCGAATGTGCTTGGCTTTACTCCTGCTGAGGCGGCTTCTATCGGTATAATCGGCGGTGCTGACGGTCCCACGGCTATATTCTTAACCACAAGACTTGCGCCTGTACTGCTTCCTGCAATAGCCGTTGCCGCATATTCGTATATGGCGCTTATTCCTATGATACAGCCGCCGCTCATGAAGGCTCTTACCACAGAAAAAGAACGCACCATAAAAATGGAACAGGCGCGTACTGTTTCAAAGGCGGAAAAGATAATTTTCCCGATAGTCGTAACAGTTGTCTGCTGTCTTATTCTTCCGTCTGTAGTTCCGCTGCTCGGAAGCCTTATGCTTGGAAACCTCCTGCGTGAATCCGGCGTTACTGACAGACTTTCCGATACTGCTCAGAATGCGATGTGTAACATTGTAACCATTCTTCTTGGTATAAGTGTAGGCGCGACTGCGAACGGAGAAAACTTCCTGAAAGTTCGTACACTTGCGATAATTGCGCTCGGTCTGTTTGCTTTTTCATTTGCAACCATTGGCGGTCTGCTTTTAGGCAAAGTTATGTGCAAACTAACAAAGGGCAGGATTAATCCGCTTATAGGCTCAGCAGGTGTTTCTGCTGTACCTATGGCTGCCAGAGTTTCGCAGAAAGTAGGACAGGAGGCAAATTCCTCCAACTATCTGCTTATGCATGCGATGGGCCCCAATGTTGCGGGCGTAATCGGCTCTGCAGTTGCGGCAGGTTTCTTACTGGCTATATTTGGTTAATATTAAAACACTCTGTGACACAGTTACAGAGTGTTTTTTACTATTCTGTTAAAACTATTGCAATTTATAAGTAAAAATTATAAAATAAAATATATTTTGTTGAGAGGGGCGAGATTATGAAATATAACAAAATCGTCATAAAAGTGGGATCATCGTCCCTGACATATAAAAACGGCGGTCTGAACCTGCGCTTTCTTGACAGATTTGCAAGGATACTTGCAGACATCAACAACAGCGGCACACAGGTCGTTTTGGTTACATCGGGCGCAGTTTCGGCAGGCAGGGGAAAACTCGGTCTTACGGGTACACTTGACATTCCGCATAAGCAGGCGGCGGCGGCAGTCGGTCAGTGTGAACTCATGTCGATATACGACAGATTTTTCTGTGAGTACGGACAGACCGTAGGTCAGGTGCTTCTGACGAGGACGGTGCTTGAAAATGAAGTATCCTATAATAATGCAAAGAATACGTTTGAAAGTCTGCTCAGTCTCGGGGTTATACCGATAGTAAATGAAAATGACACCGTTTCGACAAGCGAACTTGAAGCGCTCCGCTCACTCGGCGATAACGACAGGCTTTCAGCCATCGTTTCCACGATGATAGGTGCGCAGGCGCTTGTCATAATGAGTGATGTTGACGGTCTGTATGACAGTAATCCCAAAGTAAACCACGATGCAAAACTCATATCCGAAGTAACCGAGATAACCGATGAGATCCGTGCTCTGTGCGACGGTAAGAGCGAACAGGGCACAGGCGGTATGGCAAGCAAACTTGAAGCGGCAGAGGCTGCATATAAAGAGGGGTTTGATTTTTATATCATAAATTCCTCGAAACCCGACAGTCTGTATGACGTGATGGAGGGGAAAAGTGCAGGCACCTGTTTCCGCGGGAGGGAAAAATGAAAAAGTTTTGGAAAAATAAGTCTGAAAACGCGAAGTTTGGCGCTGTTAAAAAGGCAGTATCCGAAAAGGCAGCCGAATATCAGAATGACAGCGGTGAAAACAAATACAGGTATATTTTAACAGGCGTTATTGTTATAGTAATTCTTATTGCAATTGTTGTATCGGTCGGCATCAGCATAAAAAATCGCTTTGATCAGCGTATTTTAAAACCGGGCGAAGTCGATTTTTCGAGCGAACACACGCCGGTATTTATCGATGACGAAAGCATGGAAGTCTACTATGAAAGCGGTCTGTTTGCCCCAGCGGTTGTTGAGGATTTTACAAGCCTTAAAGCCGGCGATATGATATATATGGGACCTGTGGCAAACTTGGTCAAGAATAACTTTCCGGCATTTGCCGATGCCAATGAGATAGAGACGGGTTATCTTCTGTCTTTCGGCGCGTGGGAAGCGCTTGAAGAGGATTTCTATGCAGCAGGTGTAAGTTCTATCGACGATACCACTTATATCGCATACGAAGTTGTCGATGCAGCGATAAAGGAGTATTTTGAAATAGACGAAGCGCCGCTTCACATAGAAAGTGTTACGCAGTTCGGTGAATTTACCGCGGATAATGACAAGCAGGCATATAAAGCCGCACCGACGGGATATGAAACATCACTTATTCCAAGGGTGTCAAATGTCGTCAGCGAAAAGGTGACGACGCTGGCTTCGGACGGGGTTACCGAGCAGATAACAACAAATGTAACACTTGAAATAGATTGTATAAATTCAGCAGATCAGGAAAACTATGAACTTGAAAACGGGGAATACCCTGTTGCGGAGAGAAAAATAGTGCTTTCCATAAGGGTAGATCCTGACGGCTCATATAAATTTACTGCCATATCGGAAGTTGCCGATCAGACGGCAGAAACGGCACAGGGAGGAACAGAATGAAAACACCGTTTATAACAAAAGAAAAGGCGCAGGAGATAATAAAAACATATCCCACGCCCTTCCACATCTATGATGAAAAGGGAATAAGAGAAAATGCGAGACGTCTTATAAATGCATTTTCATGGAATAAGGGTTACAGAGAGTATTTTGCGGTAAAGGCGACGCCGACACCTGCGATTTTGAAGGTGCTCAAGGAAGAGGGCTGCGGAGTTGACTGTTCTTCCTACACCGAGCTTATGATGAGCGAAAAATGCGGTTTTACAGGTGACGATATAATGTTCTCATCAAACGTAACACCTGCAGAGGACTTCAAACTTGCCAGAAAACTTGGTGCGATAGTAAATCTTGATGATATTACACACATCGAATTTCTTGAAAAACACGGCGGTATTCCCGAAACGATATGCTGCCGTTTCAATCCGGGCGGACTTTTTTCGATATCCAATGATATTATGGACAACCCCGGCGAAGCGAAGTACGGTATGACAAGACCGCAGATGACCGAGGCTTTCAAGGCGCTCAAGGCAAAGGGCGTAAAGCACTTTGGTATACACGCTTTTCTTGCCAGCAACACCGTCGGCAACGAGTATTATCCTGCACTTGCAAGGATTCTGTTTGAACTTGCCGTTGAACTCAAGAAGGAAACGGGCGTTCATATTAAATTTATAAACCTCTCGGGCGGTATCGGTGTGCCCTACCTGCCGGACGGTAAACCTGCCGATATTGAGAGAATCGGCAAAGAGGTCCACAGGGTATATGACGAGGTGTTCGGTCCCGAAGACATGACGGATGTGGCAATTTACACCGAACTCGGCAGATATATGCTCGCACCTTACGGTCACCTTGTGGCGACGGTACTGCATTTAAAGCATACTCATAAAGAATATGTGGGACTTGATGCGTGCGCCGCAAACCTTATGCGCCCTGCAATGTACGGCTCGTACCACCATATAACTATTCTCGGCAAGGAAAATGATATATGCACTCACGTCTATGACGTGACGGGCGGTCTCTGCGAGAATAACGATAAATTTGCGGTAAACCGTTCGCTTCCGCCTGTGGAGATAGGCGATATCGCAGTCATTCACGACACGGGCGCACACGGCTTTGCAATGGGTTATAACTATAACGGCAAACTGCGCAGTGCTGAACTTATGTTGGGGGAGGACGGCAGTGTCGAAATGATACGCCGTGCCGAAACACCGGACGACTATTTTGCAACAATAGTTTGGTAATAAAAAAAGGAGAGATTTCTCTCCTTTTTTGCTGTAAAAAAGTTTCCTTATTATATAAAGGAAGTAAAAAAACGGCAAATATTACGAAATATTACAGTTTTGTTACATTAAGGGGTAAACACTTGCAAGTCGGAAATTTGTTGAGTATACTGTTACCGTAAAGAAGTGGCAAAAGCCACAAATATTATTAAGGAGGAGTTTCTAAATGAGAAATCTCAAAAAGGTTCTTGCACTCGTACTTGTATTTGCTATGATGCTTTCTACATGCGTAGTTGCAAGCGCAGCATCCTTCCCGGATGTAGAAGCAACATATCAGTATGCTGAAGCTGTTGATCTTCTTGCTTCACTCAACATTCTCGGCGGTTACGAAGACGGTACATTCAAGCCCGAGAACAACATCACAAGAGCAGAATTTGCTAAAGTTGTTTACGTTATATTCAACGGTATGGACGACGTAAACGCTCAGATGTATGTTTCTGACTCACAGTTCAACGACGTTGCTAAGACACAGTGGTTCAACGGTCACGTTAACTGGGCTTCAGAAAACTCAATCGTTGGCGGTTACGGCGACGGTACATTCCTTCCCAACAACAACGTTGCTGTTAAGGAAGCTATAAAGATGGTTGTTACTGCTGTAACAGACAAGGCTCTTACATATCCTAACGGTTATATCCAGGAAGCAAGAGCTCAGAAGCTTCTTGAAGATGTTGTAATCACAAGCACAGATGCACCTGCTACAAGAGGTCAGGTTGCTCAGCTCGCTTACAACCTTCTCTTCACACCTTCACGTCTTTGCCTCACAGCTAACGGCACAGATACATACGGCAATGAAATGTACAAGAAGAATGCCGCTATCGATTTCGTATTCGGTCTTTCTAAGTGGGTTGAAGTAACTGTTAATGCTACATATGACAACAAGTGGGATGGTACAACAACACTTGAAGAAGGCGAAGTTAACATTACAGGTAAAATTGTAACTATCGACAAAGACGGCAAAGAAGTAGTTGCTGATGCAACAACAACAAAGACTTTTGAATATGCAGGCGATGCTAACGACCTCTATGGTCAGCAGCTTAAGGCATACCTCAACAGAGATGGTGAACTTGTTGCTCTCGTTTCAGTAAGTGACGTTCTTGAAGTAACAACTGCTGACAAGCTTTCAGGTGACAATTCTCTTTACTATCCCTATGCTGTAAAGCAGGGCGAATATGCTGAACTTGATGGCAAAAATACTAAGGACTATGTCTTCGATACAGTTCTTGAACAGGATAATGAAGGTAAGTTCAATTCTGTAAAAGCTGACGTTAAGGTTGACGGCGTAGACAAGGTATCACTTGAATCTATCTGCGTAAAAGAAGGCAAAAACAACACAGGTAAGGTAACATTTATTGATACTCCTGATGCTAAAACAGGCTTACTCGACGGTGTAGCAGATAAAGTTATTATTGAATACCAGGGTTCAATCCAGATTTCTAAGTATTCAGCAGCTACAAAGACAATCACATTAAAGAATATCGGTGCTGTAGCATTTGAAGATGCAATCGGTCATGAAGCATTCGCTGATGCTGATTACTCAACAGGTGCTGAACCGGTGTGGGCAACATATACAGTAAGAGAAAATGCTGTTGGCCAAGTTTACACACTCGTTCCTACAACAGCAGCAGAAGGCGTTCTTACAGGTGTTAACACAGAAAAGGGCACAATAGTTGTTGGTGGTACAACATATGCAGGCTTCTTTGCTACAGATGCAAACAAGACTGCAGTATTCAACAAGCTTAAGACTTCTGATATCGGTTCTACACTTAAAGTATACCTTGATGCAGCAGGCTATGCAGTTGCATACGATATCGTAGAATCAGACACAGTATATGACCTCAACCTCGGTAAGGTTATCGCTGCTTCTGACAGTGCTGACAAGTGGGGCAACAACGTTAAGGCTACACTTACAGTTGTAACACCCGACGGCACAGAAAAGGTTCTTACACTTGACACAACTAACGATGCTAAGACAGGCGACGACAAGGAAGTAACATTTGCTGGTAAAGCAAAGAGTGATTTCGTTTCAACCAACTATGATGACGTTAAGGTTGGCGCAGTTAAAGACACCGCAGTAAATGAAGTATTCTTCAAGTATGATGACAAAGCAGCAAAACCGGATTACACAATCGTTGGTAACTACATCCACTACGAAGTAGATGACACAACAGGCGAAGTTGTAACAGTTGTTCTTGCTGAAGAAATCGGCACATACGCTCCTTCGAACAGCAAGGTTGAAAAGTGGTCTGTAGAATTCTACGGCGGCGACAAAGAAGAAAAGCTCTCATACAATGAAAAGTGGGGCTTCTATGTAGCAAATGACGATAAGGGCGAAACAGTTAAGGAACTTAACGTTAACACAGTTGCTGACAGCTTCGTAGGTATGTACTACAAAGAAAATGCTGAAGGCGAGCTTGAAACAGCTTACTACACAGCTTCTAACATTCCTACATTCGCTAACGCAGGTGAATTCATGCTCTTCGTAGCAGACGGTGAAATCGTAGCAATGGTTGTTGAAACATCACCTGAAGCTAAGACAGATGACAAAGTTCTTGGTATCGTAACAGGCTGGAACAACGTTCAGGGCGAAACAGAAAAGAACGGCAAGCTCACATACAGAGTTGAAATCACAATGCTCGTTAACGGTGAAAGCCAGAAGTTCTACACAGAAGATTTACTTGCTGAAAAGCTTCCCGATACACTCTACAATGCAGAGACAAATGTAAACGGTCTTACAGAAAGCAGATTTGCAAAGCTTCAGCTTATGAGCGACGGTAAGGTTGATCTCTTAGACAACGGAAACATCAACATTGATTACGTTGACAATGCAGACCTTACATGGGCATATGCTACACAGGTTCGTGGCAACACAGTTGCAGCTAAGGAAATCACATCATTCAAGAATTCTGTTTCAAGAGGTCAGCATATTGATCCTGAAACAGGTAAGGTTATAACTGTAGATACAGCTGTTCCCGGTGAAATAACAGTTACAGCTCTTGGTTCACTCAGAACATGTGAAGAAACAACATTCATCACAATCGCAGGCACACCTGTTGATGCTGACAATGGTCTTGATCAGGATCTCTTCCAGAAGACAGTAGCTGCTGACATTACGGCCGGCGGCACAATCGAAGTTTCTGAAGAAGGTACTGCAAAGGCTGGAGAGGTCGATGGTGTTGAAGGCTACTACTACGTATTCGCATACGAAGTATTCGACGACGATGATGCGGATACTACTAATGATCCTATGGATTCTGACAACGATGGCGCACTCAAGACAGTTTATGTATTTGCAAGCCCCGTTGTTGCAACACCTACAAAGTAATTTAAAATCAGTTTAAAACTGAATAAATAAAAAAGAGACATCTTCGGATGTCTCTTTTTTTGATTAAAGTGAATGAATAAGAAAGAAACTTTGACACAAAGTTTCTTTCTTTATTGACTGCTTTTTGAGTTTATATATTTTTGTTACATATGTATAAAGTTTTGGCTATAAATAAACAATTTTGTAAAAAATAGACAAAAAATTATTGCAAATCAAAAAATAATATGTTAAGTTAATATATGTAGACCTATATATTTTTTTAAGGAGGAAAAAACTATGAGCAAATCATCAAGACTTCTGGCGATACTTTTGGCAGTTTTAATGGCTGTATCAGTATTGCCGGTAAGCGCGTTTGCTGCTGATAACGTTATTACGGCAGTAGACACAAGTGGTCTCGTTATGGAAACAGTGTTTCCGTATTCAGGAACACCGGTCACGGGAAATATGTGGTCAAACAACACATATATGAATGTGGAAAATCCTACATTCTATGCAACCATTCCCGCAACCGTAGACGGTGAAAGTGTAAACCTTCCCGTAACGTGGACATCGGCAGACTACGTTTCAACCGTACCCGGTGACTACACATTCACAGCAGTGGCTAATGGCTACACATGGGCAGAGGATGTTCCTGTGCCCACAATCAAAGTAAAAGTCATCGACGGTGTTATCGCAAACGGTAGTGGTTTGTGGGGACTTATAACAAGCACCGGCGAATCCATTGACTATATGCTTAAGCCGGCAAAAGATGGTGTTACAACCTCACAGATTTATGATGCAACAGGCTGCAACAAGATG
>JAZQEF010000012.1:0-6627 GCA_045538835.1 Feifaniaceae bacterium
TTACTTCTTCAGGAGTAGGCAATTCCAAATTAACTGTTTTTTCTTGCGCATCAACTTCAACACCGTTTACCTGTATATGCTCTATGACATTTGCCTGTGCACCCTCTTCAATGCTGTCAAGTTTCTCACAGTCCTCGTCAGTAAGAGTATTGATATAAATCTGGTCGTCCTCGACTCTGCCGCCTCTTTCTAACCAAAAAAAAGGCAGACTTCCCGTATAAGAATTACCCTCTTCACTAAACACTTCTATATTCGTATAATTGGCACCTTCTTCAATGCCGTCAAGTTTGTCTGTATTTGCCTTTATGGCGCTGTTCATTGCCGCCGCGCTGTCGGTATGCTCGGTTATCCAGTCTGACAACTCCTTAAGCGTATCAAGTGACTCCGGTGCACCTGCCACCACCTGCGCTATAGCCTGCGCAACTTCTGTTTTTATATCTTCTGACAAGCCGTCAAGCAGGTCCTGCAATGTGCCTTCCGATGTTCCTATATGCTGCGGCGCCTCAGTCGATGCAAGCGCATCGACAAGATTATTAAAAGCGGTCGCCACGACATTTTTTACCGCCTTGTCAAACACCGCTTTATTCTCGGCGGCGCTGCCGTTTAATGTATCGGGAGCAGAACTGACGCAATTGTTGCCAAAATCCGTTATTTTTTCAAACATCAAATCACCTCTTTATAAAATTTCCGAAAGCGTAATGCTTATTTATCTCGATGATGCCAAAACCCTCGTTTAAGGCATCGTTCTCGACTATAAACTGCAGACGCTTATATTTTTTCACCTTTGAATTTACGACTATCTCACGCAGCGTCTTGCTCGTCAAGAAAGTAAATCTGTTAAAATCAATATCATTCCAGTCAAATATATCGGCAGTGCCGTATTTGACTTCTCTCTCTACATCATTTTCTGTACGAACATATACCTTTGCAGATGACCTGACGAAAGGCTTTACCGTCACGGTATTGCCCTTTTTTATCATAGTTTTATAGCGAGTGATATCGCCGTCATCGTCAAGTTTCGTACCCCACCTTGCAACTATGGGAGCACCGTCATCGTTATAGCGTTCTTTCTCGTCCAAATCCGTGTTAAGGCGGCACACTTTACACCCATTTGAGAAGAAAAGTTCATCGTTTACCACCAGCGCCCTTTCAATCGGGATTCCCGTCCAGTAATAGCAGTCATACAGCGTGTCATATTTGTGATTGCGTGACATTGACGCCTCAGCATTGAGTATGTAAACATTGCCGCCTGCCGCACAGAAACACTTGCCCTGCCACACAAACATAACTGCATTCTCAAGATTTTCCTTTGTCAGTTTGCCGTCAACGTACCAACTGCGGTTTGACAGTGTTTTTTCCCCCGTCATATCAATGTTGGTAAAGGCAAAAATGCCATGCTTTGTAAGAATGAGGTCATCACCTATGAGTGAACAGAAGCCGTCCTTAGACACACCGCCGACGCCCGACGCCATCTGTTTTACGGGGTATGCCCTCTCACCGTTTAATTCAGCAACCGAGCGGATATATATGCTTCCGCCTGCGGCGCCGTCCTTTTTTATGACCGCCTGGTATTCACCCGTATTTACATATCCTATTACGGGAGTACCGTCACCGAACTTCTGATAAGATAAATCGGGATAGTAATACGGATTCTCGGGATAACTGTGCCAGTCAAAATTCGGCTTGTCGGGATTTCCCGTCACAAACAGCGAGTTGTCATATTCGGAAATAACAGTACATTTTGAAAGATCGTTGTCCTCGTCCATTTCAGCCTCATAATAGATTTCAATGTTGTCCCGACCAACCACAGAGGGCGTTAAGTCATCGTCCCCTATATATGCCAGATATGACGCGGACTCTTTGCCGTTTACAATAGCACACCGTACAATAACCCAGTTGTAGCCTAACTCCCTCATTTCATACTGATATGAATTCATATCGTCAAGAGTCACCGAAAGCACCTGGTCATATTTTTTTTCGTTGACAAATATAAGCATATTATGAACATATCTTCCAAGACGGGTTCCTGACGAAATACTACCGCCGTAGTATATTTCCTTTCCTATACATTCAGATGCCAGGGTTCCGTCAAGCATATACCTGCCGCCCTTCCATGATGATCCTGATGCATCTTTCACCGTGCTGCCGCATCCAAGCGCAGTCATACGTCTGTACCGTGTCAACTTGTTAATTTTCTCATATGCCACACCGTTTGCGACTGCAACATACGGTGCTTCATTTTTTATAAAAGTCTCCGTCATGCTTGTATTGGATATTGTTGTTGTAGGAATATATGCCCCGTTGTCTGTGTATGACTTTCCTGAAACAATCTTATGCAGTGTATCATCCGCAGTCATATTAAACAGTTTGTATTTTGTTTTTTCTTCCTCATAGTATAAGTAATGCTCTGTATTTCTCTCTTTGCTCAAGTTTGTTTCTGTAATACGGAAAAAATAAAACCCGTCTAAAAACATTTCATATTCAGAATCACCTTTAGGACGGGTATCTACATGCGATATTTTTTTGGTCTTTTCATTTTCCTGATAACCCCATTGAACTTTCAAAAATAAGTAATCAGAGTTATTATTTTTTAAGACTGCTTTATTCCCAAGCAGTTCAAAATACGGGACTCCGGCAGTAATACTTTGCGGTTGTGCAACGTAAAACTGTTTTATATTACGAATTTTCCCGCTGTCAGTCACCACAATAAACCAGCCGTTTGTAGGAAGTTCAAATGTCTGGCCGTCGGCAGGATTTAAATATTCTATAATACCGCTCTCACCGTTTATATCGGTATAACTGCTTCCTTTTTTTAATATATCCTCGTAGTTATCATTGTCATAGTACGTAGTTCCGACATAGACTATCCCTACTCTCTCCACACTCTCAGCGCCGTGATAATCAAGTGTTACTGTTTTATCTTTCTTAGTCACCCACGGCACGCCGTAGGCAACACCTGTATTATCTTTGAATACCCTGTAATTCTCTCCGTCAAGAATAATAAGATCGTCCTCATTCTGATAAGACCTGCTCACACTCTCTGCCATATCCTCACAGAGAAGGGTGTCGTCTATCCAGAGCCTGTTTCCCTCATGCACCAGCATTTTTGTAACACCGCCGAAGGTGTACTTGTGAAGACCGTAGATTTTGCCCTCATATTCTTTCAGCGTTCTGAAGCCCGGTCTTTTTTCGGGGTAGCCCGTCCCGTCGGGAATGATATTCTCACATATAGGTGCTCTGTCGTTGTCCACAAGCGCAGGCTCATTTGTGAAATCCGCACCCTTCATGGGTGTGTACTTTGTTCTTCTCATATAAAACTCACCGTCCCTGCATACGGTGACGATGCACTCACCGCCGAGCCTACCATTGCATTAAACTGCGACAGCAGATTAGACGGCGACACCGCAAAATCAACCACATTCAGCGATGCTGCCACCCAGTAAGGCATCGCAGCGGCAAGCGCCTCGCCTATCTCGAATTCGTATGTGTCGGGTGTGTCTTCATCTATGTCATCGGGAATGGCAAGCACATCAAGACTTGCGCCCCCCGCAGGTATTATTATCGTATTTGCAAACCGCTTAGGATATATGCGCTCACCTGCGCCGTCATATGCTGCAAGATATTTTATTATTCTGCCGCCGAGAGCAAAATTCCCCTCGCCGACGGTTATCATCTTGCGTACAGGTGCGAGTGCCGCTAAATTCTTCTGACACATATCAAAAAAAGAATTGAGGCGAAGTTCAATATCCTGATCGACCGTCACTTCGCCATTTGCGGAGTACTCATCCAGCAGTCCGTACACTTTCTTTTTCGCCTCTTTTAAAGTCATATATATTTTTCTCCTTTCGTCCTACGGTGCAGTATGCGGGCGGCAGAAAAGCCGCCCCTGCATTCAACGAAATCTCTTAAAATTTCGTAATTACGCAACCTTCATAATATACAGTTCACGGGGTCTGATGACCTTGCCGCCGTATGTATTGAGTCCCTTGATTGCGTCAGAGAAAAGACCTTCGGGTCTGTAAGCCTCTGTTTCATCGATACCGCTTGCAAAGGCAACCGCCTTGCCCGTCTTGATGAAAAGATATTCAACGCCATCTTTATTGTAGAAGTTGTTTGACATCTTCACCTTTGCGCCTGCATAGTTGCCCAGAATGCCCGAAGCGATAGCCTTGTCGTTGTCAGACTTGGTTTCGGTGATGTACTCCTGGAAAAGAAGATACATTTCGGGATTTAAGTAGATTGTAACATCGTCCTTCTGTGAAACGCCGTTTTCCCAGAGCTTCTGTATACCTGCATCAATTGCCTTCTTAACTGCAGTTTTGTCCATAGTTGCAAGAGTATATGTTTCTGATACCATATCCTCATCAGCATTCGTAGCAATAAGCTCTGCAATGTATGAATCACGGCACTCAGCCATTGCTTTTGAGGCCTCTTCAATGTAAGCCTCCATAACGCCTTCCATGCACTGCGCTTCATCGACGTCGTCAATCATAAAGTTAAAGTACTTTTTCTGGTCAATTTTAAGTTCCTGTTCCACACCGTCGAAATATTCCGGACCAGCTATCTCTGTGCCGTTGTAATCGCCTATTGTGGGGCGTGTCACGCCGAGAATCTTAACTGTCTTTCCCTTGCCTACCTCGCCCTTAAACTTGTAGTTGCAGTCGTCTTCAAAAGTTGTGAATTTACCGAGCTGCTTTTCAATATATTTACTCCATACTTTGGGTTTAAATAATTCGTATGCCATATCGTCGTTGCAAGCTCCACGCGTCGTCGCAAAGTTCGCTTTGTTCCATTTTGCTGACCGCAAAATTCCACCTGCTCCCTTGCTCCTCCTTATCCCATTGCAACGCGCTTCGCTTGCCTTGCAACGGGAACCCTATTTCTTTCAAACTTCGCTTCGCTTGCGTCTCCTTTCTTTTTCTTCCTTTTTCTCTTATTTTTTAATTGAATTTTCTTTTACCAAATTCTTTCCATAATTCCGAATTCCGAATTATGAAATATGTGCCGTCAGGCAAACATATTTTATTTAAGTCTTCTCATCGATTTCATTGCCAACTTTAAGATATTAGGATTGTCAAGT
The DNA here is from genome assembly GCA_045538835.1 of Feifaniaceae bacterium. Classification (GTDB taxonomy): domain Bacteria; phylum Bacillota; class Clostridia; order Oscillospirales; family Feifaniaceae; genus RGIG6165. The sequence continues at coordinate 5,081 of JAZQEF010000012.1, forward strand.
TGGTCTTTTGTTAAGGAGTCAAGTTCCTCCGATGAGTAGAGCCTTGCTCCCTGCAGGGCATCTGAGCCCACTCTGCCGATGTCGGCAGGTATCTGTCGCTGTGATGCAATGGCACGATATGCGGTGAGATTGTCTATTCCGCTGGCCCGAAGTTTGATAAAAGTAAGTCCGAGATCCTCAATGCTCTGAGCATTTTCATTAGGAAACTGCTTTTTAATTTCATCTAAGTCGGATTTAAACTGTCTCTCGCTCTCCCTGCTTTTGTAGGACTCAAGTTCGGCTTTAAGAGATGTAATTTCATTATTCCGGGCAACATCATAATTATTATTGCTAACGGCATTTTCGTTTTGCCCTCTAAGTCTGTTAATCTCTTTGACAGCCATATCCTTTTCACGCTGTGCCTGCTGCATACTGCGTCTCATTGACGCAAAAGCGGCATTTGTTTCTGCGCTCTGACGGGGAAACGCGACCTCCCCTGTGTCCGAAGACACATCTGCGCCCGATTCAGTCGCTGTGTTGTGGGTGTCCACGACTCCACCCTGTGCATCGTTTACTGCATTAAAATTATTATCCATACGTCGTTGCAAGCTCCCCGTCCTCGCAAACTTCGCATCATACGTCAGCAAATATATTTGCCGACTTAATCGCTTTGTTGCTCGTCCTCTATCCCAACACAACGCATTTCGCTACGCTACATTCTGCCTCGTGTTGGGAACCCTGTTCGCTTGCTTCTCCTTTCCAAACTTTTATTCTGTTTTTCTGTTTTAAAAATTGAAACTTCGTAAGAAGTTTCTTCCATAATTCCGAATTCTCGTCGTTGCAAGCTTCGTATCTATCACTTCCGTGTGCACACGAAAACTCATTCATTCCGCTGCGCCTCCTCTTCCCACCACGACGCACTTCGTTCGTCTCGCTGCGGCTCGGTCACGGTTTGGCTCTGACAATCCACCGGAATGTCATTCACTACCAAACCGTCGCTTCGCTACCTCGTGTCGGGAGCCCTTTTGGCGCGCGCTTCGCTTGCGCTCCTTTCTCCAATTTCCAAACTTATGTTCTATTTTTAAATCAAAAATAATGAAACTTCGCAGAAGTTTCCACCATAATATTGCCGTAGGCGAACTTCACTTGCCGTCAGGCGAACTTTACCGTGATGAAGAAACCCCTTCGAGTTTCTTCATCATCATTATACTCGGAAATTTCGGATTTGTCAACCCTTATTTTCGATTTTCCTAAAAAAATTTTTTTATTTTTTCCTCTGCCATACTGTATTAATATTTCTTTTCCCTTTTTCTCCCGGAACTTCCTGTTCTATGATTCTCGGAAATTTTGTAAAACCGTCATCTGTTCCCGGTCTGTACGGCAGAGTAACAGGTTTATCGTTTTCTCCTGTGTAGGGTAAATTAATCATTCCCGAATCTTCTTCTTTTTTCTTAATTGAAACCGACGGGTTTTCTCTTTAAAATATCCTCAATCCTTTTGCCGCCGGTTATTCTCATATCCGGATTGTCAGGCTCTACTATATCAGGCATTCTGTCAAGTCTGTCTCT
>JAZQEF010000013.1:0-5262 GCA_045538835.1 Feifaniaceae bacterium
TTTGAAAAGAAGAAGGAGAGAAGAAGACGTTCTTTTTTCTCATTTCTTTTCTCTTTTTTTGAAGAAGAAAAAGGGGAAAAGGGAAAAGGAGAGAGAAAGAAAAATTGCCCTTTTGGGAAAGTTTTGATTGTCCTATGACATAGTATTTTCCGAAAAAACAATTTTTCGGAAAGGAAATTCGGAAAACGAGATAAAAAGATAACCAAAAGGAGTAGAAATAAACGAAAAAGTGCATAAAAATCGGGGTAAAAGTCCCGAAAAAATAAAAAATCGGGAACATTTTCCCGAAAAATCAATTTTTCGGAAGTTTTTCGGAAATTTTTCGGAGATTTTTCGGAAGTTTTTCGGAAAAGAAAGGAGAATGACTATGAGAACAAAAAATATCAAGGACAGGTGCACGAAAAGAAAACTAAAAAAGTGTGAGGAGATAGCAAAAACATACGACAAGATACAGACAGCGTATGCAGTTATTCTCGACAGAGATCCTGATGTCAAGAGCATCAGATGTAATGTCCTTCTCGACGATGAAGACTATATGACAGATTTTCTATGCACTAAACAAGACGGCGATTTAATGGTAAGAGAATGTGTATTCAGAAGTAAATTGTCACTTCCGAGAACTTGTAAATTGTTGGACATTAGCAGAGAGTATTGGCTGAAAAGAGGAGTGACCGACTGGGCAATTGTTGTTGAGAAGGAGAATGATGATGGACAGGAATGACATATTGAAAACAAAAGATGGTATTTATCGCATTTTGAAAATAGACGGCGACAGAGTGCTTGCTATTGACTGCCAAAAACGGACGATGCCTAAATTCTATCCGACAGAGTTCTTCGACAACGCAGAAACGGTAGACAACAGTATAGTTATGCCCCGTTCTGACTTTGACTCCCTCTCGCCCAATCAAAAACGTATCGCACAGCAGCGGTTTTCAATGATTGCTTGGGCTGTGGCGGTAGTAGATGATGAGAAGAAGCGAAATGAGATGATAAGACATTCAGCGGAAATGTTCGGTGTCAGCAAAACCACTGTAAGAAAGTATCTGTGTGCCTATCTTGTCAGTCAGGATATATCCGTTCTTGTACATCGCCAGAAGAAAGAAAAAGAACTTACTAAAGATCAGCGAAATATGCGCTGGGCACTTAACAAGTTTTTCTATACACAACATAAAAACTCCCTCTCGACGGCCTACACGATGATGTTGAAAGAGAAATACTGCAATGCAGAAGGTGAATTGACGGAATATTATCCGACTTTTAATCAGTTCAGATATTTTTACCGCAAGACAAGAAAACTTGAAAATTACTATATAAAGAGAGACGGTATAAAGGACTATCAAAGAAACCACCGTCCTCTCGTCGGAAATGGTGTCCAGGAGTTTGCACCTGCAATCGGAACGGCAATGCTTGACAGCACAATCTGTGATATTTACCTTGTTGATGATGCGGGCAGACTAATCGGCAGACCTGTTCTTGTTGCTGCCTGCGATGCTAATACTTCAATGTGCTTGGGGTATTCGTTATTGTTGGAAGGCGGAACGTATTCGCTACAGAACTTAATGCTTAATATCCTTGAGCATAAGGCTTTATTATGTGAGAAAATGGGAATTGTCATAAAGTCTGAACAATGGAATGTCCGCGAACTTCCGAGAGTTATGGTCACAGATGGAGGAAGTGAATACAAGGGTCATACCTTTTCGCAGATTGCAGAACTTGGAATCACTTTGGTTAATCTTCCTCCGTACAGACCTGATTTGAAAGGCTCGGTGGAGAAACTTTTTGACCTTGTTCAAAACTCATATAAAGATGTTCTAAAAGGTAAAGGTATCATAATGCCTGATTACCAGGAGCGCGGTGCACACGATTACCGCAAAGATGCGGTGCTGACCCTCTCGGAGTTTGAAAGAATAGTGGTTCGTTGTATTGTTTACTACAACTGCGAAAGGGTAATAAAAAACTTTCCGTATACTTCCGAAATGTTGGAGGCAGGAGTAAAACCCTACGCCAATGAAATCTGGAACTACAAGAAAAATGATGAGGCTGACAATCTGATTTCTGTCACACAGAAAGAGTTGATTTTGACATTGCTTCCAAGAACGACGGGAAAATTCACTCGTTTCGGTTTGAGGGTAAATCATCTGCGATACTATGCCGAAGGCTATACGGAACGTTTTCTCGAGGGCGGTGATGTAATCGTATCATATAACCCCGAAAACTGCGGCAAAGTCTGGCTTAAAGATTGCTACGGTACTTTTGTCGAGTTTGCTTTAATAGAAAGCCGCTATGATAATATGTCCCTCTCGGAGGTTAAAGAGTTAAAGCAAAAGCAAAAACAGATAGAAAACGATGCAATAAGAGAAAATTACACCGCGAGAATTGAACTTCTAAAGTATATTGAAACGGTGTCTTCAAAGCCCACGGGTGACGTAAATATAAAGGGAATTCGTAAGGCAAAACAGTCCGCCAAGAGAAAATTACACCGCGATATTGGAGGTGAACTTGATGATTGATATTATAAGCATAATGCCGAAAATGCTGACTGGAGAAGAACTTGATAAGGCCCTTGAAATATTACCCGAATACGACGAGAGCATCAGAGATAAGAGCGTTCCCGAAAGACTTGTTGCTCTGCAGGACATATATAAAATCTATGTGCCGAGCAATATGACAAGAGAGATTTACACCAAAATGTACCTGTCCCTTCTTCGATCTCTGCAGAAAAAACAGTCAATACTTGCCGTCAGACAGTATAGCGAAAACAGCAAGATGATTCGCTGGAAATCTTATGAAAGCATAATCGGCGGGAGCGATTCATTTACATTGATAGGTCCAAGCGGCGTAGGCAAAAGTTCAGCCGTCAGCCGTGTTGTCAACATACTTACCGAAAGTCCTGTCATTGAGATTAACAATTCAAAAGTCATTCCTTGTTTGCAGGTTCAGGCACCTGCGGATAGTTCGATAAAAGGACTTTTGCTTGAGATTTTACGAAAGGCAGATGAGGTTCTCGGAACACACCACCACGAAAACGCTATTCGCTCACACTCTACAACGGATATGCTCATCGGAACAGTAAGCCAGGTGGCACTCAATCACATAGGACTTATGATTATTGATGAAATACAGAATGTGGTAAACAGCAAAAACGGAAGGGCGATTGTCGGAACGCTTACACAGTTGATAAACAATTCGGGCGTGTCAATTGCAATGGTCGGCACACCTGAAAGCACCGTGTTTTTCGATAGCGCAATGATGCTTGCAAGGCGTTCTCTCGGACTTAATTACTCGGCTATGGAATACGGTGATGATTTCAGGAACTTCTGCAGAATACTTATTTCTTATTGCTATGTAAAAGAAACACCAACAATAGACGAGGCAATGCTTTTATGGCTGTATAACCATTCTCAAGGCAATGTAAGTGTTGTGGTGTCCCTTATCCACGATGCGCAGGAAATGGCTGTTTTGGAGGGAACAGAACGGCTTGATGTGGCGTCACTTACAAAGGCATTTGAAAGCAGAATGACAATGCTACACGACTATATTTCACCAAACAAAACAAAAGCCTCTCTCCCAAAAAAGAAGAAGACAGAAAAGCCCACAGTAAGAGAAAACTACATCGGCGATAACATCAGCATTCTTGAGATTTCTTCAAACGCCAAGAAAAGTGGTTGCAACATTGTTTCAGAATTGAAAAAGATGGGAATTGAAATATTGGAGGTGGCAATATGATAGCATTCTTTCCCGAGGCTTACCACGATGAACTTCTTTATTCTTTACTTTCCCGTTATCATCAAAGGTCCGGAAATGCAAGATTTGTTTTCACGGCTGAAGAACTTTATCGAAACGGAAAACTTACGCACCCGTCAATAGACTTTGTAAATGCATTTACTGACGATGCGATGAATTGGCTGACAAGAGTAAAACCGTGGGGAATTGTGGCAGAACAACATACAATGTTTCCTGCTCTCATTCGCTTTCTCCCTCTCGGAAGAAGAAAAGAAGCGGAAGAAGGAGTAAGAAGACAGAACGGGAATTGGAAAAATCTTATGTGCCTTCCCGTTTTGGAGGAGAGAAGATATCTCCGTTTTTGTCCTCAATGTGCAAAAGAAGACAGAGAGGAAAGAGGGGAAACCTACTGGCACAGAGAACATCAGATTCCACGTGTTCGTGTTTGTCCGAAGCATAGACTGTTTTTAGAGAACAGTAGTATCCCGATACATTCAAAAACAACACCGGGACTTTTCGATGCCGAGAGTACTGTGCCGGAAAATGCGTTTTACAGACTTTGTGAAAATGAAATAGAGATAGAATTCACACAGTATGTTCTTGATGTGTTCGGACAACCTGTTGATGCTCAAACCGACTTTTCCATAAATACCTTCTTGCACGCCAAAATAAAACCTGAATACAAAAACAAATCAGGAATTATCAGAAATATGGAAAGTTTCTACAAAGATTACACACAGTTTTATGACGATATGCCGACAATGTCCCAAACCTATATGCAGAAGATTTTTAACGGCTATATGTACGATGTATATTATATACTTCAAATTGCTTTCTTTATTGGTGTTTCCGTATATGACATTACTCACATTCCCTCTCAAAGCAAGGAGTATAACGAACTATACAAGCGTCTTGCAGAAAAACACAATCTTGACTATTCGGTTGTTGCTGACATTGCCGAAGAAATATTAAAACTAAAAGCCCCGAAAGTTTGTAACATTTCGGGACAGAGAAGAAGGGAATATGAAAAACTTGACGAAGAACTACTTCCAAAGGTTAAAGCGGTTGTTGACGAAATAGTAGGGAAGGAGGGCAAACCCGAACGGGTGTCGCCGACTAAGATTCAAAGACTTATGGGACTTCCACAGAAGCAATTTAACAAACTTCCGAAGTGCAGAATGTATATAGAAAGCAAAGCCGAAACCCAGGAAGAATACCACAAAAGAAAGGTTGAATGGGCGGTGAAGGAAATTGAAAGGAGGGGCGGAATAGTCACAGTTTCAAAAGTGATGAAACTAACGAATATGAGGAAAGGGGAGATAGAAAAAACACTTGTTATTTAACTTTCAGCGTTGTCATATTTGTGCCAGAAAACGGCACAAACGTGGAAATAACCCGAAGGTCGCCCATTCAAATCCTGCCCCTGCAACCAAAGAAGAACGGAGATGTCGATACAATCTCCGTTCTTTTCTTTTCACCACGAAAATGGCTTAAAATAAGGGGTTTCCGAGGGTTTATACGATTAAAAAAGCAACCGCT
>JAZQEF010000014.1:0-24971 GCA_045538835.1 Feifaniaceae bacterium
ATGTTTCGTTTTATATTAGAAGTGCTGAATGTGTGTATGATAGAGCCGGATTACCAACAACCGTATACCATGTATGCGTTCGATTGGGCGAATAAATAGTATTATAGAAAAAGAAGCTTTGCCTGCAAGGCTTCTTTTTCTTATGCGGTGATATAATGTGTGTAATCGTGCAATAGATTTTGCCTGACAAGGAGATGATAATATAGAGGTGAAAACAAATGGAAAAAGAACAGTATATTGATGTCAAAAACTATGTCAGAGAAAAGAGTGGTTTGTACTATGCTGTTATGGTATATACAAACGTTAAAGGAGAACGAAAAGAAAAATGGTTTCCTACAAAGCTCCCGGTAAAGGGCAACAAAACAAAAGCGGAGGCTATGTCCCGAAAGATTTTGCGAGAATTTGAAATACCTCGTGAAGACTTATGCTATCACGAGGTAAAAGAGGATGCGGTTATTGACACCTCGCAGCCTATTGAGCCACAGCTTTTATCTGCTGTGCTTGAAAAGATAACATTGTCTGAACTATCAATTGAGCAGGTATCAAATTTGTTATTTGCAGATTATATAAAAATGTATCTGCCTTTAACGAAGAAACGAAAAAAGCGAATACAAGAAACAACTTATTTGGCTTATTGTGAAAATGTTAAATATCCTATTGAACCATACTTTCGGAAAAAGAAAATAAGACTAAAAGATTTAACGGCTCAAGATATACAAGACTTTTATGATGTGCAATTAGATAGGGTTAAACCTAACACAGTTATTCACTACCACGCAATTATCAGATTGGCGTTGTGCTATGCGAGAAAAATGGGATATATAAAAGAAAACCCTATTGAGCAAGTTGAAAAACCTGAGAAAAACCGATTTGTCGGGAGTTACTATACGATTGATGAGGTAAATGACCTAATTTCCATTACAAAAGGAACCAAACTTGAAATACCGGTGCTATTTGCCTGCTTCTATGGTTTACGTAGAAGTGAATGCGTAGGGTTGAGTTGGTCGGCTTTTGATTTCGAAAACAATTCATTTAATATTAACCATACTATTGTATCCACATCTATTGATGGTGAAAGAGTTCTAATTAAAAAGGACTCGGCAAAAACGGCGGCTACGATAAGAACAATGCCATTGTCGTTAGATATCAAAAAACGATTGCTTGAAATCAAAGAGATTCAGGAAGATAATAAAAAGAAATTCAAAAAGAAATACAACAGCAAATGGTTAGACTATATTATGGTTGACGAAAAAGGAGATTTGATTACACCGGATTATATCACTTATGCATTTCACAAGCTTATCAAGGATAACAATATGAGAATCATACGCTTCCATGATCTTCGTCACACTTGTGCTTCGCTACTTCTGAACAAAGGTAAAGGCAAGGTAACAATGAAAGACATTCAGGAATGGTTAGGACATAGTGATTATAAGACTACAGCTAACACCTATGCACATCTTGATTTAACATCCAAGAAAACATCTCTTGAAACGCTTTCAGACATCATAAAATTAGATTAGAAAAAAGTGAGTTCCCAAAAGATTTTTCGCAGTTCCCAAAAGAAAAACGAGGTTCTTGCTTTTGGCAAAAACCCCGTAAAATGGCGGAGAGGGCGGGATTCGAACCCGCGTGCGGTTGCCCGCAAACTGATTTCGAGTCAGCCCCGTTATGACCACTTCGATACCTCTCCAAATGTGTATTTTTAACATCTCACACACAAAATTTCTGTGGGAAATCTGTATGGGAAATGCTATAAACTTGTATTAAATTGTTGGTTACTAAATGGCGGTAAATTCCGCTATGTTCCGCTAACTTCTTGCGAGTTACATAACTCGACGGACTTCGACAGATTTCGAGTCAGTCCCGTTATGACCACTTCGATACCACTCCAGATATGAAATTGTTTTATATGTCAGCCCTGACAAATTTGACAAATTGATATTTAAGGCAAAAACATGGGCAAAACAAGCAAAAGTTAGTTAAAAATATAATTACAGAAACCGCATAAAATCAAGGGTTTCGGGCTATATGAGTTCCGTTAGACGTAGAAGTTTTCGAGTCAGTCCCGTTATGACCACTTCGATACGTCTCCATATATATCAACTTGAATATTGCAAGAAGATGTTCGTTATTAAATTTTCTTGAAACGGGACGTCTCGTTATGTCCTGCCCGGATGTCCGACTTTAGTTATTATATTATTTTATGGGCAATTTGTAAAGAGGAAAATTGCATGAAAGTATTTACTTTTTATCATATGGGTTATATAATCGTATGCATAGACACCTAAATAAATATAAGAAGAATATAAAACACATTGTGAAAGAGAAACCGTAACGAATATGTTTATATTCTCTAAACACATTAAGAAAAATTTTTGTCAGTTCGATGCGTAAGGTTGCAGTAAGGCTTTGTGCCTTGCAATAACCGACAAATCGCAAATGACGGAAATTTTACTAATGTGAACATATGAGTTTAGGTTAATCTTTCACTATCAAAGAAAAACAGAGTAGGCTTATCGGCGTAAAGTGCCCGGAAAACGGGGAGTTGTTTTCGGGACGAAGGAGTATGTACGGCTCCGCGGTCGGTTTGCCGCATCCCGCTGATAATAGAAGGAAACCTCCTATTATTCTGCGTGATAAAAAGGAGGTATTTTTATGTCAAAAAACAGTACAAAAATCAGAAATATGGTTTTTCTTGCAATGCTTGTCGCAATCAACGTTGTATTCTCAAGAGTTACCATGATTAACATTACACAGAACACGAAATTTTCGTTTGAAGTAATTGCAATTGCCTTTGCGGCGTACGTCTACGGCATTGGAGGAGCTGCAATAGTGGCTGGCTTGGGCGACTTTGTGGGTGCACTTTTAAGATCGATTCAGGGATTGCCGTATAACCCCGCATACACGGTGACAGCCGTAATTACGGGGATTCTATTTGCAGTTTTCCTTTACAGAAAACTTAATTTAGGTAGAATAATTGCTTCAGTACTTGCAACGCAGGTGCTGTGCAGTCTGCTTCTCAACACTTTCTGGAATGCCCTTTTCTACGGCACGAAGGGTACACTCTGGCAGTCATTTGTTGCAATATTTTCAACGAGGCTTGTGCAATTTGCAATAATGACGCCACTCAAAATAGTGCTTCTTATTCTTCTTGTCCCCGTATTCAAGCATGCTGAAAAACTGATAAACAAGAGATGAGAACGGTTCATCCGATTTTACCGCATTGGTACAAAAATTCAAAAATGCTGATCTTAGGAAGTTTTCCGTCGGTTAAATCGAGGGAGCAGATGTTTTTCTACGGGCATTTGCAAAACAGATTCTGGAAAGTGCTCGCAGGTGTTTTTGAGTGTGACACACCGCAGACTGTTGATGAAAAAAGGCGTTTTCTCACCGAGAAAAATATTGCCTTGTGGGACGTGATTGCCTCTTGTGACATTGAGGGGAGCGCGGACAGCACGATTAAAAATGTCCTGCCGAATGACTTGTCAGAAATTCTTGACAGTGCAGATATAAAGACAATCTTTGTCAACGGCAGGACTGCAGAAAAGTATTACAAAAAATTCTCGCAGGCAAAAACAGGCAGGGAGGCGATATGCCTGCCCTCAACTTCCCCTGCAAACGCCGCCTGGTCATTAGAAAAACTGATAAATGCATGGAAGATAATAAAACCGTCACTTAAGTAGTGACGGTTTTTATATTATCATACCTATTCGGTAGACTATGTAAGAAACGGTCCAGGCTATCGCGCATTGCACAATCATTGCGAGTGCGGCGTCGGTAAAAGATACGAGTTCTTTTTTTATTGCTGCAAAGGCGGCGACGCAGGGCATATACAGCAGGGTAAAAACTAAAAAAGATAGTGCGGAGGGCACCGAAAATATGCTTTGAAGCGGTGTGCCATTCATAAGTACCGCAAGGGTGGAGATAACGGCTTCTTTTGCGCTCAGCCCCGTTATGAGCGCCGCTGATACCCTCCAATCGCCAAAGCCGAGAGGCTTGAAAATATATGCGAGCAGACCGCCAAGAGAGGCTAAAATACTTTTTGAATTGTCCTCAGTCATAGTGAAAGCAAAATCAAAATTTTGCAAAAACCATATGCCTGTGCTTGATAGCAGAATGACGGTGAACGCCTTTGTCACAAAGCCTTTTGCTTTGTCCCACATATTTAAAAGAATACTCTGAAAAGCGGGCATTCTGTAAGGGGGAAGTTCGAGAATAAAAGGCGCATTTTTTGAATAAAAAACGGTTTTTTTAAGCAGCAGGGCATACAGTATACTAATTACAATGCCGAGTATGTAAAGTCCCGTCATAACAAGCGCTTTGTGCGAAGTGAAAAAAGCGTCGGTAAAGACGGCGTAAATTGCAATTTTTGCTGAGCAGGACATAAACGGAGTCAGCAAAACCGTCATTTTGCGCTCATTCTCATCTGAAAGCGTGCGCGTTGCCATTACCGCAGGGACGCTGCACCCGAAACCTATGAGAAGCGGCACTATCGCCCTGCCCGAAAGACCTAACTTGCTCATAAGTCTGTCCATTATATAGGCGACGCGCGCCATATATCCGCTGTCTTCAAGCAGGGACAGAAAGAAAAACAAAATGACTATAACGGGCAGGAAAGACAGCACACTTCCCACACCTTTAAAAATGCCGTCGGTGATAAGCGAGTAAAGCGCAGGACTTATATTATAAGACAAAAGCAGGTCTGAAAAATATTTTGTTATAATAAAAATTCCGCGCTCTGCAAGAGATGACAAACAAGGACCTGCAAGAGAGAAAGTTATGTAAAAAATCAGCGCCATAATACAAAAAAATATCGGCAGGGCAAGATACTTATTTGTGAGAAGCAAATCAATTTTCTGCGAGCGTATTTTCACTTTGGAAAGAGGCGGTTTATGTATGTGGGCGCTTAATGCTTTTTCTATAAAAGCGTAGCGCATATCAGCAGGGGAGGGAAACAGTTTTTGAGGAGGTTTTGCGCTTTTTACAGAGGAAATAAGTTCAAAAATACCGTCACCCGACAAAGCGGACAGAGGAACAACCTTTATCCCCAAACAATCGGATAAACCTTTTATGTCAATTTCACCGCCTTTGAATTCGTCCATAAAATTCAAGGCTATCACCATAGGAATATTCATCTGCGCAAGTTGGAGCGTAAGGTAGAGATTGCGCTCTATATTGGTGACATCTACTATGTTTATTATGCAGTCGGGTCTCTCGCGTAAAAGAAAATTTCGTGTAATTGTTTCATCTGTCGAATAGGGGGAGAGAGAATATATGCCCGGCAGGTCAACAGCAACATAGTCTGTGCCTGTTATCAGTCCCTCTTTTTTCTCGACGGTTACGCCGGGGAAATTGCCGACATGCTGATTTGAACCTGTAAGTCTGTTAAAAAGCGTACTTTTGCCGCAGTTCTGATTGCCTATAAGCGCAATGGTCACAGTTTGTCCGCCTCCTTTGTAGGAGTATATGAAAACGCAGCGCAAAAAATGCGCTGCGTTTTTCTAGTTTTCGATAATTGTCATGGGGTCGACAGATACGCCGTTTTCTATGATTTCAAGGTGGAGATGCGATGCTTCAGCCGATTCGGATACCGCCGTTTCACCGACTGCACCGATGACGGTGAGCGCTGATATTTCGGCATCCTTTACACAGTCTGATGAGAGCGTGGGGGAGAGGTTGCAGTATTTACTTATTCTGCCGTCATCATGTGCTATCTCAACTGTTACGCCCAGCATATCGTCCTCATAAATGTTTGTCACGACACCGTCTGCCACCGCCTTGACGGGTGTGCCGACTGCGGCGGCAATGTCAACGCCCATATGTGTACGGTAGTCCATCATAGTGGGAGAAAATACAAGCGTTGAGTCGGAAAAGTCTGCCGACACAGTACCTGCAAGAGGCATATTGTACCAAACTTTTTCATCTTTTTTCGGCTCTTGGGGAGCAGGCGAAGGTGCAGGCGTTTCCTCTTTTTTAGGCTCTGTCTTTGTTTCGGGCTTTGTGGTGTCAACAATCTGCTCATTATTTATGACGCTTGTATCGGGAATACTTAAGTCGGGCACTGAATTTTCAAGTTCTTCAAGTGATGCGCCGAGTCTGTTGGTCATAATAGTATATGTCGTTATGCCGACTGCCAGCGAAAGTACGGCAAGGCAGATGTAAAATATACTTGCCGCTTTTACTCTTTTCTTCATAATAAAAACTCCGTTCTTTTATATTTCAATTGGAGTTTTCCCAAAAAAAGAGTCAGTTATGCTTTTTTACCCAACTTTCTCTTGTTTCCGTTACCGTCAACTACATACGTGTTGTCAAGTTGTGAAGTGAGACTTTTTCTGAACGCCTCGATATATTCTTTGCGAAGAGCGTCACGCTCAAGCGTTTCTTCTTCGGTGAGTTCACGCTCTTTTGCAAGGCGCGCAAGCTCATTAATTCGTTCAATTTTTATTTTGTCCATAATTTTCTCCAAAATCTTAATGAATGTATTATACAAAAAATAAAGCATATTTGCAAATATACGGTATTTTTGGTATAATATTTCTGTTAGATTAAAATGCTAAGGAGACACGACTTATAGTGGCTAAGAAAAACTACGGGAATGACAGTATATCGCAACTTAAAGGCGCGGACAGGGTACGCAAACGCCCTGCAGTAATATTCGGGAGCGACAGTATAGAGGGTTGCCAGCACTCGTTTTTTGAAATACTTTCTAACTCTATCGACGAGGCGAGAGAAGGTTTTGGAAACAAAATAAATATTGTCCGCTTTGCTGACGGCAGTCTTGAAGTTGAGGACTTTGGTCGAGGTATACCCGTTGACTACAACGAAAAAGAAAAGCGTTTTAACTGGGAACTTGTGTTCTGTGAGATGTATGCAGGCGGTAAGTATGACAATAACAACGGCGACAACTATGAGTTTTCGCTCGGTCTTAACGGTCTGGGTGCCTGTGCAACGCAGTATGCAAGTGAATATATGGATGTAACCGTCTACCGTGACGGCACAAAATACAGTCTTCACTTTGAAAAGGGCGAGAATGTCGGAGGGCTCAAAAAGGAAGATTATTCGGGCAGACGCACGGGTACGGTCATCAAATGGCGTCCCGACATAGATGTTTTTACGGATATAAATATCCCGCTTGAATATTTTCTTGATGTCATAAAAAAGCAGGCAGTCGTCAATTCGAATGTGAAATTCGTTCTCAAAGATGAAAAGAGCGAAGAAAAGAAAACTTACGAATTCGAATACGAAAACGGCATAGTTGACTATGTTGCCGAACTTGTTGGCGAAGAGAATATGACAAAAATTCAGTTCTGGAATACAGAGCGCAAGGGCCGTGACAGGGAGGACAAGCCTGAATACAAGGTCAAGATAGAAGCGGCGTTTTGTTTTTCCAAGAAGGTGGCGGCGACACAGTATTACCACAACTCAAGCTGGCTTGAACACGGCGGCTCACCCGACAAGGCGGTGCGCACGGCATTTGTTTCAAGCATAGATTCATATATTAAGTCGATAAATAAATACACCAAAAACGAGAGCAAGATAACGTATCAGGATGTTGCGGACAGTCTTGTTATCGTTACAAACTCATTCTCGACACAGACCTCTTATGAAAACCAGACCAAAAAGGCGATAAACAACAAGTTTATCCAGGAGGCGATGACAGACTTCTTCAAGCACAATCTTGAGGTCTATTTCATAGAGAACAAGGCGGAGGCTGACCTTATTGCAGAGCAGGTGCTCGTCAACAAGAGAAGCCGCGAGCAGGCGGAGAAAGCGAGAGTCAACATCAAGAAAAAACTTTCGGGCGGAAACGACCTTGCAAGCAAGGTACAGAAACTTGCTGAATGCAGAACAAAGGATATCGAAAAGAGGGAACTCTATATAGTGGAGGGTGACTCGGCGCTCGGCTCGGTAGTGCTTGCAAGGAATGCGGAATTTCAGGCGGCAATACCTGTCAGAGGTAAGATACTCAACTGTCTTAAAGCCGACTATGACAAAATTTTTAAGAGTGAGATCATAACAGACCTTCTTAAAGTTCTCGGCTGCGGTGTTGAGATAAAATCAAAGAACAACAAGGATTTTGAGTTCTTTGATATGTCAAAACTTCGTTACGGCAAGATAATAATCTGTACCGATGCCGATGTTGACGGCTTCCAGATAAGGACGCTTATCCTTACGATGCTTTACAGGCTTGTGCCCTCACTTATAACACAGGGCAAGGTATTTATTGCGGAATCGCCGCTTTTTGAAATAGTTTACAAGGATAAGAACTATTTTGCATACAACGAGTCGGAAAGAATTGAAATAGAAAAGAAACTTGAGGGTAAAAAGTATCAGTTAAACCGCTCAAAAGGTCTCGGCGAAAACGAGCCTGAGATGATGAGTCTTACCACTATGCACCCCGACACAAGACGTCTGATAAAAGTGCTTCCCGAGGACATTGAGAGGACGAATGACATATTTGAACTCCTGCTCGGCGACAACATTGACGGACGTAAGGAATATATTGCGGATCACGGTCATGAGTACCTTGAACTTGCTGATGTATTCTAATATTAGGAGGAAAAAACTAAATGCCTGATAAATATACGGAAGGGCAGCAGATAACAGAGACCCTTCTTGAAAATTATATGCCCTATGCGATGAGCGTTATTTTGTCGAGAGCGATACCTGAGATCGACGGTTTCAAACCCTCGCACAGAAAACTGCTCTATACGATGTACAAAATGGGACTTATGAATGGGCAGAGAATGAAATCGGCGAAAATTGCCGGCGCAACAATGTCGCTCAACCCGCACGGCGATGCTGCCATCTATGAGACGATGGTGCGTATGTCGAGAGGTAATGAGTCGCTTTTGTATCCGCTTGTCGATTCAAAGGGAAGTTTCGGTAAAGTGTATTCGAGAGATATGGCGTATGCCGCTTCCCGTTATACAGAGGCTAAACTTGCGCCTATCTGCGCAGAAGTTTTTGCAAATATCGACAAAAATAATGTCGATTTTGTAAGAAACTTTGACAACACGATGGACGAGCCTGTACTGCTTCCTGTCACATTCCCGAACATTCTTGCAAACCCCAATCAGGGTATTGCCGTAGGTATGGCGAGCAATATCTGCTCTTTCAATCTTGAGGAACTATGCAATACTACGGCTGAACTTATGCGAAATCCTGCCCACCCGATAGAGACGACGCTCAAAGCGCCCGATTTCTCGACCGGCGGCATACTGCTCTACGATGAAGCAGAAATGAAGCAGATATACGAGACGGGCAGAGGCAGTTTCAAGATTCGAGGAAAATATACTTTTGACAAGAAAAACAACTGCATAGAAATAAAAGAAATTCCGTATACGACCTCTGTTGAGGCGATCATGGAAAAGATAGTCGCGCTTGTCAAGGCAGGTTCATTCAAAGAGATAAAAGACGTCCGTAATGAAACCGATATCAACGGTCTTAAACTTGCCATAGATGTCAAAAACGGTACGGATATAGAAACACTTATGGCAAAACTCTACAAGAGTACGCCGCTGGAGGATTCTTTCTCCTGCAACTTCAACGTGCTCGTTCACGGTCAGCCTAAAGTTATGGGTGTTCGTGAGATACTTCTTGAGTGGGCGGCATTCCGTACAGAGTGCTTCAAGAGAGAACTTGAATATGACTTAAAGAAGAAAAAGGCGTGGCTGCACCTTCTTTCAGGTCTTAAAAAGATACTGCTTGATATAGATAAGGCGATTGCCATAATCAAGGACACGGAGTCCGATGCCGAAGTTATCCCCAATCTTATGATAGGATTCGGCATAGATGAGAAACAGGCTGAATATATTGCTGATATAAAACTTCGTTATTTAAATAGACAGTATGTTCTCAAAAAACTCGAAGAAGTCGATGCCCTCAAAAATGAAATAGCCGACCTTGAGGCATTGTACGGCAGTAAGACGAGAGTGAGAAATACAATAATTTCTCAGCTTGAAAAGGTTGCAAAAAAATACTCCGATCCAAGAAAGACGGATATAATATTTGCAAATGAGATAAAAGAAATCAAAACTGAAGAACAGATAGATGACTATGCGGTAAACGTATTCGTCACAAAAGAGGGTTACTTCAAAAAGATAACACCTCTCTCTCTGCGTATGGGCGGTGAGCACAAGTTTAAAGAGGGTGACGAGATGATGCAGAGTTTTGAAACGACCAATGCTCAGGATGTCATCGTAATTACCGATAAGTATCAGGCTTATAAGACTCACCTTTACGATTTTGATGATTGCAAGGCGAGCGTTCTGGGTGACTATCTGCCTGCAAAACTTGGATTTGACGAGGGTGAAAAGCCTATATTTGTGGTCCTCACCTCTGATTACAAGGGCTTTATATGCTACTTCTTTGAAGATGGTCGTGCCGCGAAAGTGCCGCTTTCCTCATTTGAAACAAAGACAAACAGAAAAAAACTCACAGGCGCCTATTCTGCCAAAAAACCGCTTATATATGTTGCTTCAGATACGCAGGATACTCAGTTTGTACTCACAGCCACAAACGGCAAGACGCTTATTGTAAACAGCGCTATGATACCCTCTAAGGAAAAGAGAGATACTATGGGTGTCAAAGTGCTTGAACTCAAGGGCAAGAACACACTTTATAAAGTTGAAAGATATAGAGACGGAATGTTTGCGAAGCCTGAAAAATACAAGACGAAGAACATTCCTGCGGTAGGAACTTTTATATCGGCAGACGATAAGCAGAACACACAGATGACGCTTGATTAAGGAGATGTCTATGGATAGAATAAAAAACAACAGAGTCGTTGTTTTTATCAGAATGATGGTACATCAATATTTCGCAAACGGCGTCGGAAGGACTGCGGCAGAACTTGCATACTTTTTGCTTTTTGCCATTTTCCCCATACTTATTTTTCTCAATGCGATAATCGGCTCGCTGAATCTCTCTGTTGACAGGGTGACGGGTTTTCTCAGCCGTCTGCTTCCGTCGGCGGCGACCGAGATAATAGCCTCATATCTTGAATATTTAAACAGTATAGACACATCGACTTTTGTGTGGCTCGGCGTAGTGCTTTCGATATATTCCATTTTCAGAGTGGTAAGTTCCATTTTCTATGCTATTAACTTAAATTATCCGTCAGAGCATAAAAGACCGTTTGTGAATATACTTTATACGGTAATGTTTGCGGTTGCGCTCATAGTGATGGTGGTGCTCTCTATCGCACTTATAGTGACGGGTGACTGGTTTATTGACTGGATAAGCAGGATAGTCAATTTTGAGCCGCTGCTCAAAACAATGTGGAGCTTTTTGCGTATACTCATCATGGCGGCGCTCTTTTTCTTTACGATGCTTATAGCCTACTGGCTTGCACCCAATAAACGGAAAAGACTGCGCGATGCGATGTGGGGAACCGTGTTTGCCATGACGGGAATGACGCTTATAACATGGCTCTTCTCGTTCTATGTAGACAATCTGGCAAATTTCTCCCTGCTTTACGGCTCACTCGGTACGGTGCTGATATTTATGCTCTGGCTCTATCTGCTCGGAACGATAATGGTCTTGGGCGGCGAAATGAATTTTGTAATTCAGCAGTTACATCAGTAGTCGAACTCGCCTACTTATGTAACTGCTTGAGGAAATGAAAAAAAAGAAGGAAAATTGATTTTCCTTCTTTTTTTATTGGTGCAAATAATGTAATATAATAATTAGTATTGTTATAATTGGGGTTTTTAAGATGGATTTTAAGAAAACTTTGTCTTTTCTGTGGTTTCCTGCAGTAATAATTTTTGAAGAGGCTGTCCTGCGCCTTGCGGCGGGGGTTGAAATTACAGGCGGCAGTCTGTTATATATAATTCTGTTTTCAATGTGTTTCGGCATGGTGGTCTATGCTCTTTCGCATCTCTGTAAGGCGGCGCCGTATATAATTACATGGCTTATCTCTGTATTTTTCTGTGTGCAGGATATATATTATCACGTTTTCGGTGCATATCTTGTTGTGAATTCTCTCAAAGGTGCCAATCAGGCGGCAAATTCGTATGATGTCATTTTAAGTTCTATCGTGACATATGCGCCAGAACTCATCGCCATGATACTGCCCGCGATAATAATTTCGGTATTCGGCAGAAAGATATTCTCTTTTAATCAGAGCATACGTTTTTTGCTTGTTTCTCTTGTGTTTGCACTACTTTGCCATATAGGCGGCTATGCGGCAGTACATGCTGATGATGATGCGGCATACTATTATGACAATGTTTTTATTTCCCAGACTGCGGTGTGGAATTACGGACTGCTCACGGGACAGCGACTTGATATACATCACGCTCTCTTTGGTTTTAAAGAGGAGGATGTGGAGGCTTTTGTACCCGTAACACCCGAGCCGGAAGTTAAGGAGGAAACACCTCACCAAATAATTGATTTCACCTATCTTGCAAACAATGAAACCGATGAAACACTCAAAGAAATGCACGAGTACTTCGCATCTGTGCCTGCGACATATACCAACGAATATACAGACAGATTTAAGGGTAAGAATCTTATTCTTATCACGGCGGAGGCTTTTTCACACTACTGTATAGATGAAAAACTTACGCCGACTCTCTATAAGTTGCAGAACGAGGGTTTCAAATTCAACAATTTTTACACACCCGGCTGGGGCGTTTCGACGACTGACGGTGAATATGTGCATCTGACAGGTCTTATCCCTAAATCGGGAGTGTGGAGTTTTTCCAGATCAAGCGATAACAGCCTGCCTTATACAATAGGTATGCAGAGCCATAAGAACGGCTATGACAAGGTCATGGGTTATCACAACCACACATATACCTACTATCACAGAGATGAGTACCTCACAAACATCGGTTATGATTATAAAGGTGTCGGAAACGGTCTTGAACTTGATAAGATACAGTGGCCCAATTCCGACCTAAATATGATGGAAAGAACGGTCGATGAGTATATAAATGCCGACAGTTTTTCTGTCTATTATATGACGGTCAGCGGACACGGCGCATATCTCGGCAATAACATTGCAAGAAAGAATATGAGTTATGTTTCACATCTTCCTTATTCATTTGAGGTGAAGAACTATCTTGCGGCGAATATCGAACTTGATATGGCGATAGAATATCTGATAAGAAGACTTGATGAGGCGGGTAAACTTGAAGATACCGTAATATCAATTTCGGCAGACCACTATCCATATCTGCTTGATGAGTTTAACGGCCTTGACGAACTTGCTGGTCATCCAGTAGAACAGAAGTATGAGAGATATGAAAATACATGGCTTCTCTGGTGCGGTGATATGACAGAGGGCGTCGAAGTTGACACATACTGTGCGAGTATGGACATTCTGCCCACGCTGTCAAATATGTTTGGATTCGAATTTGATTCAAGACTTATGATGGGAACGGATATCTTCTCGGGGACAGAACCGCTTGTGATATTCCAGGATCAGAGTTGGATATCACAGAACGGAAGTTACGATGCGAGAACAGGTGAGTATATCAAACATGAGGGTGCGACAGGGGAAGATGACGTATCGGCACTGAAAAAATCTGTCCGTGCAAAATTCAAAATGTCACGGCAGATACTTGAACTTGACTATTTTAGAAGGGTAGTCGGATAGCAAATCTCATCTGAGAGATTTGAAAGGAGGAAACCGATGAAAAACGGTTTTATAAAGGTTGCCGCCGCATCGATTGATGTCAGGGTGGCAGATGTACAATTTAACAAAAACAGTATTGTCGAATGTATGAAGAAGGCAAGCACACAGGGAGTGAAAATTCTTGTCCTGCCCGAACTTTGCATTACGGCATACACCTGTGGTGACTTGTTTTTGCAGAAAACTCTGCTAAATGCGGCGACAGATGCACTTGTTGAAATTGCAAAGGTGTCAAACGGCACAGATATGCTCACATTTGTGGGACTGCCGATAAAAAACGGTTCTCTGCTCTATAACTGTGCCGCTGCGGTGCAGGGCGGTAAAGTTGTCGGTATCGTGCCTAAAAGCAATATTCCAAATTACGGTGAGTTTTATGAAAAACGACACTTTGCATATGCCCCGGAAGAGAACGGTACGGTAACAATAGATGGGAAAGAAATACCATTTGGGACAAAACTTCTGTTTAAATCACCTTACTACTGTGTTGCCGCAGAGGTATGCGAAGATGTCTGGATGCCTGTAGAACCGTCTGTTCTACACTGTGCGGCAGGCGCTGATATAATAGTAAATTTATCTGCAAGTGATGAGAGCGTGGGCAAGGTTGACTCGAGAAGAAGGATAGTTTCATCACAGTCGGCACGTCTTGACTGCGGATATATCTATGCATCGGCTGGTGAGGGTGAGTCTACAACAGACCTGGTGTTTGGCGGACATTGTATTATTGCTGATGGCGGTACGCTTCTTGAGGAGAGCAGGCTGTTTGAAAACGGTATAATAATATCGGAAATAGATGTTGACAAACTTTGTGCCGAGCGTATTAAAACACAGAAATATGCCGGTTTTGTAACAGACGGGTATGAGGTTATATCACTTGACCTTAAAGAAGAAAAGACAAGCCTCACAAGAAAGATATCAAAAAGTCCGTTTGTTCCCGAAGATATTAAAAAGAGGGAAGAGACTTGCGAATATATCTTATCTATTCAGTCGGCAGGGCTGAAGAAACGACTTGCGCATACGAATGCAAAGACGGTTGTTATCGGCGTGTCGGGCGGACTTGACAGTTCTCTTGCGATACTTGTTGCCGCAAGGGCGCTGGCGGCACTCGGCAGACCGATGAGTGATATTCTTGCCGTTACGATGCCCTGCTTCGGCACAACAAAACGCACAAAGAGCAACGCTTTAAAACTTGCTGAGAGCATTGGCGCAACAGTCAGGGAAATAGATATAACAGAGGCAGTCAGGGAGCATTTTAAGGAGATAGGGCATGACGGTGTGACCACCGATGTGACATACGAAAACAATCAGGCGAGAGAACGGACAAAAATTCTTATGGACCTTGCCAATATGACGGGCGGTCTGGTAGTCGGAACAGGTGATTTATCCGAACTTGCGCTCGGTTGGGCAACTTATAACGGAGACCATATGTCGATGTACGGTGTCAATGCTTCCGTACCCAAAACTCTTATAAGACATATTGTAAAATATGAGGCTGACAGAACGGGAAACAAGGTGCTTTACGACATACTTGACACACCGGTGAGTCCCGAACTTCTTCCGCCGTCAGACGGTGAGATATCACAGAAGACCGAGGATATCGTTGGTCCATATGAACTGCACGACTTCTTTCTTTACTATGTGGTTCGCCACGGCTTTGCGCCGAAAAAGGTGTTTGAACTTGCAAAATATGCATTTGAGAATGAATATGATGATAAAACGATAGTAAAATGGATGAGTATGTTTTACCGCAGATTTTTCTCACAGCAGTACAAGCGCTCCTGCGTGCCCGACGGTCCTAAAGTGGGCAGCGTGGCACTCTCGCCGAGAGGTGATTGGAGAATGCCGAGTGATGCAATCTGTGATATATGGAAAGATGAAATAAATTCTTTGTAATTAAATAAAATCTGTAAGTAAAAAAAGCATCTACCGAAATTATTTTCGGTCGATGCTTTTTATGTTTATTTTTTATCTTTATCTGATATATATTTACGCAAAATGAGGTTTATATACTGAGATAACGAGCGCTCGTCTACTTCAGATTCATATCTTAACTTTTCAAGCAGGTCGCTGTCTATAGTAATACTTATCTTTTCTTTTAACGGTTTCAATTCCCTCACCTCAAACATATTATATCCAAAAGTGGTAGGATATATTGCAAAGTAGTATAAAGTATGATATAGTAGGACAATATTTTAGTGTTGGTGAGGGATGTTTTTGATTAATACTATCGGAAGAGTATTTACGGTCAGTTTTTTTGGACATCGAAATATAGAGAACGTATTGGATATTGAGCATAAACTTAAAACACTGATAAAAAACATTATAACCGAGAAACATTTTGTTGAATTTTTGGTGGGACGAAACGGAGATTTTGATAAAATTGTTGCTTCGTGTATAGTGAGTCTTAAAAAAAGTTACAGGAATGATAACAGTAGTCTTGTTTTGGTATTGCCGTATCCTACTGCCGAGTATAAAAATAATGCAGAATCGTTTGAAGAATATTTTGATGAGGTTGAAATCTGTGACGAGTCAGAAAAAGCACATTTTAAATCAGCAATACAAATACGAAACAGATATATGATAGATAGGTCTGATTTGATAATATGTTACTTGAACAAAAAATGCGGAGGGGCGTATCAATCTGTCAGATATGCTATGGATAACGGACAGGATATTATCAATATTGCAGAAGTTTCAGAGTAATAAAAAAACACCCGAAGCAGGTAAAGCCTGTTTAGGGTGTTTTTTATTGTGAAGTTTAAATCCTTCGGATTGAAGTGAAGTTGTAATAAATTACAGTGAAGTTTTGCTTTGCAAAGTGAAGTTAAGGTTGCCCATATGGGCAACCTTAGTTGTTTAGTTTGTGTAGTTGTCGAAGTAACCTGAAACAAGGACAACGGGTGTGCCCTTATCGCCTGAACCGCTTGTAAGGTCACAGAGTGAACCGATAAGGTCGGTCAGTTGTCTGGGCGTTGTACCCTGTGAAGCCATGTTGCCTACAAGGTCGCCCTGTTTTGCACGAATGCTTGAGGAAATAGCCTCTTTAAGCGCTTCGCCCGAAAGGTCTTTATAATCGTTGTCTGCAAGGTACTTGAGTTTGAGTTCATTCGGCGTACCAACAAGACCGTCTGTAAATGCAGGGGAAACTACCGGATCGGCAAGTTCCCATATCTTCCCCTTGGGATCTTTGAATGCACCGTCGCCGTATACCATAACTTCAACATGCTTGCCTGTTGCCTTGAGAATACGCTGTTGAATATCAAGAACAAGGTCCTGACATTCTCTGGGGAAGAGTTTTATCGTATCTTCGGTAGATTTATTTGAACCGAGAAGACCGTATTTTTCATTACAGCCGCTGCCGTTTACGGGTGCGGTGAGTATATCGTCAAGACCGCATACTGCTTTTGCGCCTGCAGCCTTGAGGATGCGCTTTGTGCGCGCACGAGTGTGAATATCGCAGTTTAAAACTTTATCGGTGTACTCAAGGATCGCTCTGGGATTGTTTGCAAA
Organism: Feifaniaceae bacterium; assembly: GCA_045538835.1. Taxonomy (GTDB): domain Bacteria; phylum Bacillota; class Clostridia; order Oscillospirales; family Feifaniaceae; genus RGIG6165. The sequence continues at coordinate 17,156 of JAZQEF010000014.1, forward strand.
GATTATCTCAACTTCTGCACCGCTTTCACGAATAATGTCGGCATAGTAATCGACATAATCGATGCCTGTAAATTCATGTTTTACCGTGCCGAAAAGTTCACGGTAACGCTCAAGTGTGAGTACATCTGAGTAAGGGTTGATGCCTACTTCATCAAGCATATCAAGACTTACAAGTTCGTTACCCACTTCATCTGAGGGGTAACTGAGCATAAGAACGACTTTTTTGGCGCCCTTTGCGATGCCGCGAAGACATATTGCAAAACGGTTTCTTGAGAGAATGGGGAAAATGACGCCTATCGTTTCGCCGCCGAGTTTTTCGCGCACATCCTGCGCAATAGCATCTATTGATGCGTAGTTACCCTGTGAACGGGCAACGATAGACTCGGTAACAGAGATTACGTCACGGTCACGAAGTTCAAAGCCGTCACACTCAGCCGCTTCGAGAACGCTTGTTGCAACGATGGCTGCAAGATCGTCTCCCTCTCTAATTATGGGACAGCGGATACCTCTTGATACAGTACCTACTCTTCTTTCCTTTGTTTCCATTGTCTTACACCTTCTTTATTAAAATACAATAACTATTCAAAATGACGATTTATTATACACCATTTTCCATTATAATGCAATTCATATTTTTAAAAAAGTTGAAGCAATTTTAAAATATGTAAGCAGTGCAATGGCGTCTACAATAGTTGTGATGAAAGGACTTGCCATTACGGCGGGATCGAGTTTAACGCTCTTTGCAAGAAGCGGCAGGCAGGAGCCTACTATTTTTGCCGCAATGACCGCAATAAGCAACGTCAGCGATATGACGAGCGCAACGGTGATCGTTATCTCGCTCTGCCCGAGAAGCGCTCTGTCTACAAGCAGTATTTTTACAAAATTACACACGGCGAGAGTCAGACCGCAGAGTATGGATACACGAAGTTCTTTCAAGAGTATTTTAAACCAATCGGAGAGTTCAATATCACCGACTGCAAGACTTCTTATAACAGTGACCGAGGACTGACCGCCTGCATTGCCGCCCGTGTCCATAAGCATCGGGATAAATGCCGTGAGCGCGGGGAATGCTACAAGTTTTGCCTCAAATGAACTGATTATCGTGCCTGTAAATGTGGCGGATATCATAAGTAAAAGAAGCCAGGGGATCCTGTTCTTCCAGGTTTCAAAGATACCCGTTTTGAGATAGGGTTTTTCACTTGGCAGGATAGCCGCCATCTTTTCGATATCTTCGGTTGCCTCATCTTCAATGACTTCGATAGCATCATCGACCGTTACAATACCGACAAGCCGTCTTTCGTTATCAACGACGGGCAGGGCAAGAAAACCGTATTTTGAGAAGAGGGAAGCAACCTCCTCCTGGTCGGTCGTGGTATTTACATATATTATTTCCGTATCTTCCATGACTTCAGACACGAGTTTGTTATCCTCAGCCATAAGTAGGTCTTTTACGGTGCATACGCCTAAAAGTTTGCGGCTTTTTGACACGACATAGCAGGTATAGACCGTCTCACGGTCGTTGCCTGTTTTGCGTATATATGAAATGGCGTCGCCCACAGTCATTTCAGGGCGCAGATTTACAAATTCGGCAGTCATGATGCTGCCTGCGGAATTTTCGGGATAATTCAAAAACTGATTTATTAGTTTGCGCGTATCGGGGGCGGCGTGCTTTAAAATCCGTTTTACCACCGATGCAGGCAGTTCTTCAAGCATATCGACGGCATCGTCTATATATAAGTCCTCGACTATAACGGCAAGTTCCTTATCTGTTACAGCGTCAATGATTATCTGCTGTTTGTCTGCCTCAAGTTCTGCAAAGACTTCGTTAGCAAGGTCTTTGGGAAGCATTCTGAAAATAAGTACTACATTTTCACGTGAAATAAGTTCAAAAAATTCAGCTATGTCGGCTGGCAGCAGATCTGCAAGTTTTGTTTTTACAAGCAGTATTTTTTTATCCGAGAGCAGTTGTAAAAGTTCATTAAAGAGTTCATCTCTGTTCATGGGTATCACCTCTCTAACTATATAATACAACTTATTTATTATTTTTGACAATAGTTGAATTAAAAATTATTAATATTGCAAAAAATATTGCAAAAAATATTGCAAAAATGTATAATGATATTTGGAGAATTATTTATATCTAAGGAGAAAGATTATGAAAAGATTTATTGCGATTTTGCTTGCATTGATTTTGATAATACCGACAGGTATCACTGCTATGGCGGCAGGCGAAACAACAAAAGAAACTGTGACATCTGTTAAATATGACGGTTTAGATTTTGTAACTGCGCCATTAGGAACTGCGGCGACAGATGTTGATATAGACGGAAATATTATAGCCACTGTAGGCGGTTCGACGGTGACTCTTTCAAATGTTACATGGACATCGGAGGATTATTCTGCAAATACAGCAGGTATATATACATTTACACCTGTTTTACCTGATACATATGTTTTTGCAGACGGAGTAGAACTGCCCGGGGTCAAAGTGCTTGTTGCGGATAAGGGCGGAGCAAAGATATCTTCTGTTTCTTACAAAAATGGCAATTCCACAGTTATTCCTGACGGAATAGATGTGGCGGCACTTGATATGCCTCGCACAGTAACAGCAAAATTTACATTAAACAGCACAACTTACACATACGACATACCTGCAACTTTCTCCTCTGATGATTATACATCAACAGCAGGCACTTACACTTTTGACTTATCAGTCGGTGATATATTCAGCTTATCAAATACACTTCCCGGTCTTGAAGTCACAGTCAGCGCAGATGCGGCGGTGACAAAGTCGGGAGATGTATACGAGGTTACATCTGCAGATGTCAGAATTTCAGGGGAGACAAGAGGCAACTATGCTGTAACCGACACAGCAGGTATTTACACCTATTTTGACAATGTGGATATAATTAACGCTCTGTATGCCAAAGGCACAGGTGTTGAAATTATTATTGAAAGTGACGTTGTCTACATCGAGAATAAAATAGATTTAAACGGTATTTCAGACAATGCGGTACTTGATATACCTAATGCACTTGTGACAAAAGTCAGGTATAAATCAGATATTGCAAGTATGGTATGTATTAACGGCGGGCAGATGAATTATTATACAAATGTCAGTGCTACATATACTGCAAGTTCCAAAGAAATATACGCAAACGGTGTTCCGGCAATCGTTGCTTACGGTGATGACGGAGGAACATATCTCTACCGTGCAAATGATATGTCGCTGTTATACAGCGGTGATATAACAGACTGGCATGTGTACGGCGGCGGTGCATCCGGAACGACGGTGGAATCTACCAATATCGCATTTATGTCGGGTAATGTGGAAGTGCTGTTTGGCGGCGGTAAAGGTACGGTATACGATGCCACCGTAGTTCATGACGGCGGATGCGCTTCGGAAAGTATCATCGGCGGCGGTGCAAAAAACAGTGTAACATATCACACAACAGTTGTGCTTGAAAGCGGACAGGCTAAACAAAATGTTATAGTCGGCGGTTTAAGAGGTAGCACTATGGGTGATTCATCAAAGACATATGCCGACGATGAATATACAAATGAACTGCATATGTACGGCGGTGCTTATGTATATATTTTTCTGGGTTCTTCGGGAACTGTTTATGGTAATGTAAAAATGATTCAGCACGGCGGTAAGGTAATATATCTATACTCCAGCGGCTCAGGTACGCTCAACGGGAATGTTGATATAACCGTATACGGCGGTTTTTGGGAAAAACAGTATGAGGTGCAGAATACTACAGGCACATCTACACTCAGACTCTTCAGGGATATTCTACACGATGATATTGATGCATTCCCCTATATTATAGGTAACAATATTAACGTCACATATTTTGACAATCCGGAACACTTTGAATATATTCAGTATACTAAGAACAGAGAAGCAGTAATCTCATCGGAAGGGGATGCGGGAAATCTTGTATTAAGATTTTTTGAAACAAGAATTCCGGGTGAAGATAAGTATACTCAAAAGATATATGACGGTACGGGAGACAGTATATACATAACATTCCCCAACGGTCAGAATATGCTTATGGACACGGGCACTAAAGCCGGCGGTCCGCTGATAGTCAGTGCTCTTAAGGAACTTGGTGTAACGAAACTTGACTATGTTCTTCTCACACATGAACACAGTGACCATATCGGGGCAATTAAAACTATTTCCGAAACCTTTCCTATTGGCACATTTATTCTTCAGCCGTTAGAAACAACAGCATCGTCAATAACAAATGCAATCGCAGTAAACAATTCAGAAGTTCTTTATTTTGACAGATATGACAGCCTGATGATAGGCGACGTTGAACTCTATGCGATTAATCCGTCGAATCCTATGCAGAGTGAGATAAACACCGCTTCGATGGCAACCGTACTCACATACGGTGAGTCCAAAGTGCTTCTCGGCGCAGATACATACATAGCCAGCGAGCAGGGTTGGATGGCTGATCCAATTCTCTATGATAAAATCAAGGACTGTACTGTACTTAAACTCGGACATCACGGAATCCAGTCATCAAACTGTTACGAATATGTGGATCTTGTAAATGCAGACAAGATAATGATAACTCAGATGCGCGAATATGGTGTATTTGCAGAGGAAATGATATATCAGCTCATGCACGTAAACGGATATAACAGGTACGACATCTCTGTTACAGGTATGGAAGGTCTCACAAAAGTGACACTTGACGGAACTCAGCACGGCGTTACTGTTGTTAATGAATATGAAAGAAATACATCCCACTATGCAGATTATACAGAGATAGAAAGTATCATAGAAAAATACAATTCCCACGACGGTGTTTTCATTCAGGAAGATATTGCAATGTGGGAAGAGGCACTCTCTCTTGTTGAGTACGATTTGCCTTACGAAAAACAGTCGGTTGTAGACGGCATGGCTGAATATCTCAACGATATATTTGATGAGATAACCAACGGAAGAATCATATCGGCAGTGGACACAAGCGGTCTCGTTATGGAAACAGTATTTCCGTATTCTGGTTCTATAACAGACACAACAAACAGATGGTCTGAGAACTCTTATGAGGAAGTGGCAGAGCCTACATTCTATGCGACGATTCCCGCTACCGTAGGCGGTAAAAGTGTTGACCTTCCCGTAACATGGATAAGCAGAAACTATGATTCAAAGACCCCCGGTGTTTATGAATTCGAGGCAGTAGCACCCGGTTATGTATTTGAATGTGATGTACCCACAATTGCAGTTAAGGTACTGGACGGCGCCTATGCAAACCGCAAAGGTCTTTTAGGCTTGGTATCAGGAGGCGGCGATGCAATTGACGTCGTACTCAAGCAATCAGGAATTAGTGGTACTAAGTATTGCACACAGATATATGATGCAACAGGCTGTAACAAAATTTACAACAAAAGTGCAACCCCAGATAGCAGTAAAAATGGTCTATCGAACGCAGTAAGATTTGTTGCAGGTATTCAGCCTTCCGCAACCGGCACAAAGGGTAAAACAGTTTACAAAGATGCCACAGAAGGCATAAACAAGATCACAGTTGACGGTGCAAATATCGGTCTTGTTGCCGGCGGTAACAGGGATCTACCGCACACAGGCGATACATATGTAACCATTGACAATGCATCCGTATATGTTATTGCGGCTGACGGAACAACAAAAGATAACTATACCATCGGGGGTGTGTACGGAGGCGGCTATACAACAGTTAATCCTGCAGATGTAACGGGTGACGCTCATATCGATGTTTCCGGTCTTGTTAACATCCAATTAGTTTCCGGCGGCGGTGTCGTATATGACGGCACATCAACAGCCAACCTTAACGGTACGGCATATGTAAACATTCATGGTATTGAGCCGGGCTCAAGAATTGCAAGCATCACAAGAGGAACAGCTACAAATCTTGTGGTTTACCTTGATGATTCAAGTGCATCACTTGTGTCAGTAATTGAAAACGTTGATACGGACAGATATACAAAGGTTTACATTAACGGTGAACGCTATATAACAGTACCAGCAGATTACTCGGGAGTAGAGGCGGCAATTGCAAAAGTTCCTGCAGACCTTTCTATCTATACAGAAGAAAGCGTGGAATCTCTTAATGAGGTAATAAGTGCAGTAGACTATAATCTTCCTGCAATTGAACAGGATATTGTTGATGGGTATGAACAGGCAATCCTTGATGCGATAGACGGACTTGACGAAAAGCCCGATGCGGATTACAGTGGTGTAGAGACCGCAATTGCTTCGATACCTGCAGATCTCACATGTTATACAAATGCATCAAAGGGCAGAATTAACACCGCTGTAAATGCTGTTGTATACGGACTCAAGTCTGAATACCAGACAACGGTTGACGGATATGCATCGGCAATAACACTTGCTGTTGCAAAGGCAACTGCAAATCACAGTTATGTTGATACGGTTACCCCTGCCACACCCACATCGCAGGGTTATACGACACATGACTGTCAGAATTGCACATATTCATATGTTGACTCTTATACGGACTACGAGGAAAATGTTACACCCGAAGAAACAGAATTTGCAGTACTGGGAGCAACTAGATGTGAAGCAGAAATAGATAACACAGCAAAGACACTCAGTATGGTACATGACGGTTCAACAACAAAGTCACTTCTTGTACAGATTAATCTGGATAAAACCACTACGATGGCAATATCAGATGTAGTAGGCGGAACAGTAACGTTGGATTCAAGAACCGTACTCAGAGTAGTATCAAACAACAGCAACGTAACCTTTAAGTTAACGATAACAGAAGGAAGCGGAGCGGTAACAGTACTTGATGCGAAAGCAAACTACGGATATGCAAACATTGTACTTGATGACAGTATAGCAGAAGGAATTCTCAGAGCGGATGTAACGGTAGAAGGAACAACAATCAAAGCGATGACGAATCAAGGCAAAAAGACATCTAGTATGTACATCAAGTTCAATCTGCCGGAAGGAGTAAGTGTAGCGTATGCAGAAGGAGCCGATACAACATATGTAAGCGGAGACTTTGGCGAGCTGAAGTTAACAAATCCGGGTAAAGGAAGACTTACAGTACCGATAGTATTTACAGATGCAGAAGGCGGAAAGCTGGAGGCAGTACTTGAAGGAAACTTCATGAATGCGATAGACTCAGTAGCAACAACGCCGTTATATGATGCAGATGGAAATCCGATAATAGATTCAACAACAGGATTACAGAAAGTATCGACTACATCAGTAAATCAGACAGGAAGCGAAGTTACATTAACAACATCAAATGCAACGATGTTTGTAAGATTTGACACTCTTGATAATGACGGAGCATACATAGAAGTAGAAAGTGCGACAAGGAATCTGCTTGGAAGGTATGCGCAAGAAGGAAAAACAGCGCTGAGACTGTGGAATCCCGTATATGACGAAGGAAAACTCACAGTAAACTTAAAGAGCGCAGACGGAGAAATAATCAAGACGTACAATGTAACAGTAGTATTCAGACAGGCAAAGGCGTACACGCTTGTAATAGGAACAACGAGAGCGACCTACACAGTAGAAGGAGAAACAATAACAGTAACAGCTAACGAAGGCGCAGCAAACGTGTTTATAAGGATGGGAAGATATCAGTCGGAGAAACTGATTACAGAGAATGCAACATCCAACAAAGTAACACAGACAGAAGCAACAGGCTGGAGAGTATACAGAACAGACGAAGCAGTAGAATTCGACATAGTATTTGATGCCTCAGCTAATGGCGGCGAAGTTATTACAAGACATGTTATTGTAAATTTCTAACCAACTCAATAAAAGAGACACCCACAAGGG
>JAZQEF010000015.1:0-77188 GCA_045538835.1 Feifaniaceae bacterium
AGGTTTTTGCACAGGTGCAAAAATGATGTGGGAGATTCTAAATTATAAAAGTAATAATTTCATTGATTTTTGATTTTATCAAAAATCTACCTTAATTCCGAATTACGCATTCCGAATTCCGAATTAAACAAAAAAGCACCCTGCAGGGTGCCTTTTTGTTTGGTCACATCATGTCTTCCGCGGTGCGGATGGCACGTCTGACCTGTCTTTTGATTTTTCGTACCGTACATCTTTTCATCGGCATCGGATATACAGAAGCAACCGTCATACCGACTGCCAGACCTACGAGCATACCGCCCATACAAGCTTTCATAGACTTTATCCCCGTAAATACATTTATCAGAAAAATTATCCTGTAACCATCTGCAAGCGCTTCCGCATTGCAATGCGGTCTCGATATTTCTTCCGACAAAGTTTATTATGTTCACATATTAATAAATTAGTCATTGTTATTTATGGCAAAATTTTATATAATATTTTATATAAAATTTTTTTGGAGGATATAAAATGAAAAAGGCAATAAAAATCATCTCCCTGATACTTGCTGCGCTACTCGCATTCTCCTGCCTTGCAGGCTGCGGCAAAAAAACAACGTCTATAGGTACAATAAACGGAAAAGAACTCTCGACAGACCTCTTTAAGTTTACGCTTGTGAATGTTATAGGTCAGCTTGAGACGGCAAACAACGTATCTTTTGCAGATGTTGCCGACCAGCAGATGACTGAAGATATGACAGTTCTTGAATATGCCGTAAACTATGCGCTTACAAGCACACAGCAGAGCGTTATTATCGACGGTATGTTTGATGAACTCGGTCTTGAGTGGAATGACGAAGCACAGGCACAATATGACACAGCACTCGAGGAAAATTATGCAGCTTACGAGGGCGGCAAAGATGCTATGGTCGCAGACCTCAAGTCCGGCGGTATAGATATTTCAGGCTTAGAGAAACTTGTTGAAACATCTGTCAAGTACTCCTTGATATCCGAGCATATCTACGGTGAAAACGGCACAAATCCGATGACGGATGATGAGATAGAAGCGACATTCCATGACGACTATGCACGCATCAAGCACATTCTTGTTGCAACTGTTGACACCTCGACATACCAGGCATTTGAAGGTGAAGAACTTGCCGCTGCAGAGGCAAAATATGCTGAAGTTGAAGCAAAAGTAAAGGCACTTGCGATAAATGACGAAGAAGGCTTTACCGCGCTTATGAACGAATACAACGAAGATCCCGGTATGGAATCTATGCCTGAGGGTTATGTGGTTACAGATAACGGTCAGTTTGTTCAGGCATTTGTTGACGGTGCATTTTCAGTCGGCGTCGGCGAATACGCCTTTGAAAAAAGTGATGAATACGGTTATCACATTTTAATGCGTCTCCCCACACGTGAGACCGACATCATCACAGAATACGGCAGTGTTGCCGCATATATCGAAAATTACAGAGGCACTCTCCTTTCAAACGATATAACAGAGAGAATGTCAGCCGCTGAATATAATACTGACAACGACGCAGTAAACGCAATCGTTGAAGAATTGCTTTAAAGTATAAAAAAATCCCGGCAATTGCCGGGATTTTTTTTATACCGTTTTCTTTTTCCATTTTCCGCTGAAGTAGAATACAAGACCTATCGCAAGCGGTGTGAAACCTGCGAGCGCATCGCCCAGCCAGAAGCCGATGTGCTTCATATCGAGCACCAGACCGAAAAACACCGAGAGACCGATTCTCATCACGATACCGTCTAAAATTGCCGTTGCAAAATTGACCTTGTAATTGCCGCTTCCGTTAATAAGTGCATTCATCGGCGAGCGCGCCGCACTTCCGTAGAACACAAATGCAGCTACGGGCAGATAATCAAGTGCAACTTTGAGCACGGCGGTATCTTTTGTAAATATGCCGAATACCTTCATCGGAAAGAAAAATGTTGCCGCCGTGAAGAGCGATGCAAGGATGAATACCCACGAAAAGAGTGTCCACATGATTTTGGGCACACGCTCGTATTTCCCTGCGCCGACATTCTGACCGACCATAGATGAGCCTGCGGTGTTCATCGAATTGGAGAGCAGATTGCTCATACTGTTTATCTTGTTTGCAATACCTGCAAATGCCGAGACTTCGACACCGTAGGAGTTTATCCAGGAGTTGACGAAAAGTTTTGAGAAATGTATAGCCGCACTCTTTATTGCCATAGGCACGCCGAGTTTGACAAGTGAGCCGAGCATTTTAAAATCAATGTGCACAAAATCGGAAAATTTGAGAGTTAGTTCAAAATCTTTTTTCTTTAAAATAATGAATACTGCGCAGCATATAAAACTCACACCCTGACTGATGACTGTGGCAAGCGCCGCACCGCCTGCACCCATATCAAAACCAAGAACAAAAATGACGTCAAGCACGGCATTGAGCACCGCCGCAAGGCTGATAAACAAAAACGGATGCTTGGAGTCACCCATACCGCGCAGTACTGCAGAAACGATGTTGTATCCGTAGATAAATACCACGCCTGCGATACAGATGCTTGAATATGCCAGAGCCTCATCAAAAGCCGCTTTGGGCGTATTCATAAGATGCAGTATCGGCTCACGGAAAATAAGACATACCGTGCCCAGCACCACCGCACACACCGTAAGCGATGTGAACATCGTGCTGACAAAACGTCCTATTTTGTCCTTTTTGCCTGCGCCTATGTACTGCGATATTATAACCTGTCCCGCATTGCAGAAACCCATTGCGAGAAAGGTGAGAAAGTTCGAAACGTCACCGCCGACAGATACGGCAGAAAGACCGACCTTTCCCATCGCCTGACCTACAACTATCATATCGACCATGTTGTAGACCACCTGAAGAAGACTCGACAAAAACAGTGGCATCGCAAATTTAAAAAGATGCTTTGACACACTGCCCTGCGTAAAGTCTGTTATGTTTGATTGTTTTACCTGTTGCATTTCCCGTCCTCACAAACTCCGCTTTGTTCCATTTTGCTATCCGCAAAATTCCACCTGCTCCGTTGCTCGTCCTCTGTCCCTCGTCGTTCGCAAGCTCCATATAAATCGCTTCCGCAAGTATGCGAAAGCTCATTCATTCCACTGCTTCTCCTCTTCCTATCACGACGCACTTCGTTTACCTCGTGACAGGAGTCCTTTTTTCGCACTTCGTTCTGCCTTGTGGCGGGAGCCCTTTGATAGTTTATAAAGCAAGGTTAACCTTGCTTCATTTTTTTCTTCAATCTCACGTCGTCACCCGAAAATGTGAGCACTTTATAAGTGCCTAAAATACGTGAGACGATTTTGTCGTTGTACGTTTCCTCAAGGTCACGCTGTGAAAGATTTGTGTTTATAATTGTTGATTTGCCTGCATTCATTCTCGAATTGACAACGGAAAAGAGTGCGGAAACGGTAAATGAACTTGCCATTTCACTTCCGAGGTCGTCTATGATAAGCACTTCTGCATCATAGAACTCCTCAATTTCTTCACTTTCAAGCCTGCCGAATTTTTCTTTTTCAAGACGGGTGAAAAGTTCGGGAGCAGTCACATAGCATACCTCTATGCCCTGCTCGATAAGCCTATGTGCAATGGCAGACGAGAGATGCGTCTTGCCCAGTCCCGTACCGCCGACCATAAGAATGGAGTTACCCGGAACAAAATCATCACAGTACTTCCTGCAATAATCATAGTTGTGCTTCATTACCACGCGGGGCGATATCTCACCCTCATCGGGATAGTAACTCAAATCAAAATTGTCAAATGTCTGCGACGCAAGTGTTTTTCCAAGAGATGACAGCAGAAATGCTGCTTTTTTAAGTTCGGTTTCCGCACATTTACGGCACGCCCTGCCGCCGTTTATACCCGTATCAAAACACACGGGACATTTGTACTGCAGGTCAAGATAGTCGCTTGCAAAGCCATTATCAACAAGAAGTTTTTTCTTCTCTTCACGGAGCGCTTCTATATCTGCGTGCAGTTTTTTCATTGCCGATGCGCCGTGCGCCACACAGTAGGCTATACGGCTGCCGACATCTGCAAGTTTTTCGTCTATTTCACCGAGTCGGGCATCAATGGCATACGCCGCCATACGCCGTTTTTCAAGTTTGGCCTCGTTTTCTCTCTGCCTGTCACGGTATATGCTTTCCACATACTCGTAGACTTCTCTTTTATATGCCATTACTCACCCTCCTTTTTACCGTAGGTATTCATAAATTCCCATTTTGCAAAATCCTCGGCTGAGAAAGTACTCTCTCCTGTCTTGCCTCTGCCGCGTTTTGCCGCAGTTTTCTTTTCAGGCTTGTCATCGGCAACCTCTTCGGGCACCTTATATCCCTTTTCAAACCATGAGGACAGAATTTTATCAATGTAGGCAAAGCCTGCCTTACCCGTCGAATCGACACACTTGTCAAAGGCGAGTTTTATCATATCGTCGGAAAAACAGTAACTCTCGGTCCACTTTTTGATACGCTCTTTCTCTTTTGAAGAAAGACTCCTCGAATCTATGCCGAAAATACGCTTTACCGCAGACTCACGCTCTTTTGAGCGCTGCTGCTTTTCGATATATTCGTGCGCCCTCTCCTCGGTGTTTATACCTGCCGTATACCACGAGTGCGCCACCTGCTCGATATATCTTATATTCTCTTTGCCGTTTGAGGTGCAGAAACTTATAAGTTTGTAAATGACCTCTGTGGGCATACCGTAATAGTCGTAGAAAGAATATATCGTCTTGATTGCCTCAGGCGACAGGGCGCGTGAAAACATGGCCTGTACCGACTGAATAAGTGCATAGAGAGGTTTGTTTTCTGTGATGACCTGAGATATCTCACGGAATTCGTATGTCGGCTTCTTTGCGTGCATTTTTTCGGCGGGATGCGAATCAAATACGATGCTGTTCATATTAGGCATAATGCCGCCTGTAGTACGCATAAGAACCCCTGATGACAACCAGAAATTTATACTTTTTTCAACTGCCGCAGGCGTTATCGAGAGATATGAGCATATCTCTTCAAGTGTAAAGCCGCCGCCCTTGCGGAAATAATATAAAATGACACGGAGCGCCGTTTCGTCAGCCTCGTTTAAAAAACGGTCAACCACCGTATTAGGCACGTTAAAATGACCGCCGTTTCCTATCGGCGGGAATATCATATCCGACACCCGTATCACTTCCTTTCAAAAAAGACTGTTCTTTTATTGTAAAATATTTGAAAAAGAATTGCAATTGTTTTATAATTGATACATACAGAATTTTATTTCCATAAAATTCTTAAGAGTTATCACTCTTATGTGCTCTGTCGAGCACTGTATCAATTGACGGCGTCGCAAAAATCTCCTTGCGAGCAAAGATTTTTGCTCCTGGTAGAATAATCGACTTCAATAAATATCTGTAGACTATGATAATACGGCACGAATTTTTGGAGGATATCTATGAGTATTGAAATAGAAGAATATAAGCAGAAACTTGGCAATATGATGCCCGGGCTTGACGAACTTGCCGCAGGAATGGGTATTGAAAAACTAATCGCCGAATGTGAAGAACTTGAAAAGCAGTCGCAGGCGCCCGATTTCTACAGCGACCCTGCTAATATGCAGACGGTTTTGCAAAAACTAAAGCAGGTCAAAAACAAAATAGATGGATATAATAAACTCAAAGGCCGCGCGGAAGACACTCTTTTACTCGCCGATATGGCGCTTGCGGAGGGGGATGACTCTCTGCTCGAGGAGATAGAAAGCGAATATAACATCTGCGAGCAGGAACTTGAAAAACTCCGTCTTGAAACGCTTCTTTCAGGCGAATACGATAACTCAAATGCCATTCTCACATTCCATGCAGGCGCAGGCGGAACTGAGGCGCAGGACTGGGCGGAAATGCTCTACCGTATGTATAACCGCTGGGCAGAGGCGCACGGCTTCAAGGTCAGCGTATTAGATTATCTTGACGGTGATGAAGCAGGGCTTAAAAGCGCTTCGATAATGATTTCGGGCTACAATGCCTACGGCTATCTCAAGAGTGAGCACGGCGTTCACCGCCTTGTGCGTGTTTCACCTTTTGACTCGTCGGGAAGAAGACACACTTCTTTCGCCTCGCTTGAAGTTATGCCCGAGATTGACGATAACATCGACATTGAAATAAGGGATGAGGATATCCGTGTCGATACCTACCGTGCAAGCGGCGCTGGCGGTCAGCACGTCAATAAGACGGAATCTGCTATAAGAATAACTCACATTCCCACAGGCATCGTCGTTGCCTGCCAGAACGAGCGTTCACAGCATCAGAACAGGGATGTTGCGATGAAGATGCTAAAGTCAAAACTCTTTGAGATAAAGCAGAGAGAAAATCTCGAACGTATCGAAGACATTAAGGGCGACCAGATGCAGATAGCCTGGGGCTCGCAGATACGCTCATACGTATTTATGCCCTACACCCTTGCAAAGGACCACCGTACAGGTTTTGAAAACGGCAACATCAATGCGGTTATGGACGGTGACCTTGACGGATTTATAAATGCGTATCTTAAGCAGTTGTGTCAGTAGTGTAAATTAAAAAATAAATCATTTACAATAAAGTTTTTTCATAGTATAATAGGATATGTGAAAAATTTACATTTGATTTTGATGTTGGAGTTGAAATATATTGGCTAATAAGAAAAAAGGTATAGATAAAAAAGGGGAAGCGATATCAAACCGTCTGCTTATCCATATGGTGTGGGCGTTCTTATCACTTCTCACCATAATGTATTTTAAAATGTATTACACGGGGCTCGGCGCTGTCGAAGGTATGGATACCATTCGCAGTGCAGCGAAAGTGCTTCTCATCATAGGTGCGGTAATAACTGCGGCGTTTACGGGTTATATCCTCTACGCACGTAAAAAAGGTGTCGATTTTGAGACTGTTACTTTCTCACCAGCAGTCTGCATCCTCTGGCCTCTTGTTTATACTCTGTATATGGTTTTATTTGTAGGCTTCTGGTTTGACTACAATATGCTGTTTACGGCAGGCTATGCCGCACTCGGCATCTTTGTCGTGCTCTATCTTTTAAGTTATCTTAAAGCATATGACCTGCTCTTTACGGCGGTATCGCTTCTCGTATCGGAAGTTCTGTTCTATCTCTATTCAAGGCTTCAGGTGTACACACAGATTTTCAAATCCCCCGTACCCAGAGTGATATATTTTGTAATTCTCGCAGGTATCGGCGTATACTATATAGTAAATCTCGTTTCGCTTAAAAAGGCTCACGGTCTTTGCAAGAAGTGTGACAAGCGTATCCTTCCCAAAAAGGCTCTCTACTTCCCGTCATTTATTCTCGGCGGTCTGCACATCGTATGCTCTGTAGCAACGGCAATAGTCGGTTATCAGGCGCTTCGCCTTTCCTGCTATGTCATTGCACTCTATGCAGTGGTTGCAGCCGTAGCCTACATCATAGTTAGACTTTACAGAAAGTAAATTAAAAAAGGACTCTTAATGAGTCCTTTTTTAGAATGAGGTAATAAAATGAAACTTCGCAGTATACTCTGCTTTGCGGCAGCAATCCCGCTTGGCATTTTAAGAATACTTGTTATAAAAACTTCAGTTGAAGTCGAAAGCGGATTTTATGTAAAAGGTGCTGTACTTCCGACTGTTTTTACGGTTCTCTGCCTTGCCGCTCTTGCGGCGTTTGCGGCGGTGTCACTCTCATACCGTAAAACGAAACACTCCGAAACCTTAAACGGCGGCGCATTTGCGCTTGCAGGCACAGCAGTATTTGCCATATCGCTTCTGTGGTGCGGCATAACAGCAATTCTTGCAGGCAACACCTTACACGGTGCTCTCGCAGTAGTCGGCGGCGTGGCTCTTGTAGTCGGCGCACCCGCGCATATGATGCCTGACAAAGCAGCACATCTGCCTGTTTGTCTGCTCATTCCGTCGGTGTGGTGCGCATACAATCTTATAACCGTATTCCGTCAGTTTTCAACGATAGTGACGATTTCGGACTATCTTTTAGAAGCCCTCTCACTCACCGCCCTGCTTTTATTTGTATTCTATGCGGCAAAGGCGTATATTGACGGTAACTCATCGGCGATGCTCCACTTTTCGGCATACGCGGTATTCTTAGGCGTATTTGTAACCGCACTGCCCTCACTTTATTTTACAATCAGCGGCGAAGCGGCATTCAGTATAGATTTCACAAAGGACATTGCGGTGCTCGCCTCAATGCTCATCTACGCTCCCGCAACTATTTATACGGTGGAAAAGAATGAAATATAAAACACTTCTTTTTGATGCGGATATGACGCTGCTCGACTTTGAGGCGGCGGAATATGACGGTCTTATCGAAACAATGCGCTCATTCGATCTTGAAATAGATGATGAAACGGTGGGCATATACAGTGCATGCAACGATGGGCAGTGGAAACTCTTTGAACAGGGCGGTTGCACCAAGGCTGAACTTGTGGTCAACCGTTTCAAAGTATTCTTCGAAAAGATGGGTTATCCCTTTGACCCTGCCGAGGCGAATTCGCGCTACGTTAAAAATCTTGCAAACGGGCATAAACTTATGCCGAATGCGCTTGAAGTATGTCAGACGTTGTCCAAAACCCATAAACTCTATATAATAACAAACGGCGTTGCGACAACTCAGGCGAAACGCTTTGCCGAATGCGGACTTGAGCCGTATTTTGAAAAATGCTTTGTGTCCGAAGCAATCGGCATACCCAAACCGCACAAAGAATTTTTCGACTATGTGGCACAGAACATCGAAGGCTTTGACAAGTCAGAAGCGCTCGTTATCGGCGACTCGCTTACAAGCGATATGCAGGGCGGCATAAACGCAGGGATAGACACCTGCTGGTTTAACCCAAAAGGCGAAAAAACAACTCTGCCCGTAACCTACGAAATCGCATCATTAACAGAATTGTATAACATTGTATAAGAAGCACCGAAAGGTGCTTCTTATGAATTATGGTGGAAATTCCTGCGATAGTACGGGAGGCAATCTGCCTCCCGTATTCCAACAACAGGACTTGACCTTCTATTATATTCTGATATAATAAGATGTAATACATAATTAAAAGGAGTTGGTTTTTTCTTGGATCCCGCCAGTTGTATACTGTATGTTTTATTTTTGTTATGTTCGGCATATTTTGCCGCTTGCGAGACCGCTTATACTGCGGTGAGCAAAGTTCGTCTGCGTACTATGGCAGACAAGGGCAATAAACGCGCCAAGACCGCACTGTGGATATGCGACCGTTTTGACAAGACGCTGACCACACTGCTGATTGGAAACAACGTTTTCCATGCAAGCTGCGCGTCACTTTCAGCGCTTCTCGTAATACGGGCGTTTTCGGAAGAATACGTCGTCTACGGCACGCTGATAACAACGATCATCGTATACCTTTTTGCTGAGATGCTTCCGAAAAGTCTTGCCAAAGCAAGAAGTGAGGCGATTGCACTCTCTTTTGCACCGAGTATGGCTCTGCTGGTAAAAGTGCTCACACCCGTATCGGCAGTATTCTCGGGAATTTCAAAAATTCTTTCCCGTTTCTTTTCTTCGGGTAACTCCGAAAGTGTTACGGAGGAAGATCTTCTAAGCATCATCGAAACTATTGAGGACGAAGGTGTACTTGATCCCGAACAGCAGGCACTCGTAAACACTGCAATGGAATTCCGCGAGAAAGTTGCACACGAAATAATGATTCCGATGGAGGATGTCATTTCGATTCCGAGCACAATCTCCAAGCAGGAACTTGTAAATGTTGCAACCAACAGTTCTTATTCACGCCTGCCCGTATACGAAGGCAATAAGGACAATATAGTAGGCATACTGCCCGTAAACACATTTTTAAGCAAATACGTGTCAGGAAAATCCTGCCGCCTGAGGAAGTTGCTTCTCAAGCCTTATGTGTTTGACAGTGAGACTGAGATTGTCGACCTGCTCCAGCGAATGAGGCTCAACAAATTACACATGGTTTTTGTTGTGGATAAGAACCGCAAAAAACTCGGCATAATCACAATGGAAGATCTGCTTGAAGAACTTGTCGGTGACATCAGGGACGAAAGCGATGCAGGCGAAGGTCTGGAACTTGTGTAAGGGGGGCAGAGAAATATGGCATATTTATTTATAGCACTGCTTCTTCTGTGTTCTGCTTTCTGTTCAGGCTCAGAAATTGCATATACATCACTAAGTAAATTAAAATTCAAAAAAGAAGCCGAAAATCCGTCGGCTTCGGAAAAACTTGTACGTTTCATATACAATCACTATGACTATGCGCTGTCCACGATCCTGATAGGCAACAATCTTGTGAACATTGCGGCTACATCGACGGCAACGGTAATCGCCGTAGGCTTTGCTTCAAAGTATAATATGACAGATGATGCCGCTTCATCGATAGTCACAGTAATAATGACGGTTCTTATACTCATCATCGGCGAGATAACGCCCAAGATGATAGCGCGCCGCATAAACGAACCGTTTGCAAAATTTGCGGCATATCCGCTTCTTGTGATGATGGTCGTGTTCTTTCCTGCGGTTCTGCTCACATCGCTGGTCGTAAAACTTTTCAGTCTTATCTGGACTAAGAAGGACGAGCAGACGGTCACTATCACCGAAGAAGAATTTGAAAATATTCTTGACACCGCAGAAGATGAAGGTGTCATCGACGAGGGTGAGACCGAACTTTTACAGTCGGCGCTTGAGTTTTCGGATATGGACGCGGCAGACATTCTCACACCCAGAATAGACGTTGTCGGCTTTGAGATAGGCGACAGTATGGAGCATATTCTCGAAGTCATAGAGGAGACGCAGTTCTCGCGTTATCCCGTCTATGAGCGCACTATAGACCACGTTGTGGGTATACTTTACGTAAAGCATCTTCTCAAAGAACTTGCTGAGGATAAGGATGTCGAACTTTCCGATCTGCTTCTCTCTCCCGTAATGATTCCAAAGACGATGAAACTCCATTCGATAATGGATGAGTTCCGTATACATCAGACGCATATGGCGCTCGTTGCCGACGAATACGGCGGCATTACGGGCATTGTGACGATGGAGGACGTGCTTGAACAGCTCGTCGGCGAGATATGGGACGAGAATGACGATATAGTCAACGAATGGCAGAAACTGACCGATGATCGCTACGAATGTATGGGCGATATGAACCTCACCGACTTTTTGGACAACCTTGATCTTGATGAAGACGACCTGCAGACAGACTATGCAACAGTCGGAGGCTGGGCGACCGAAAATATCGGTGCCATGCCCGTCCCGTTTGATGCATTTGATTTTAAAAATTTCACAATTCTTGTCAAAGAGGTGGACGAGCATCAGCATATAACAAGACTTGTCATATTAAAACACAACTTTGAAGAAGTTGAAGAATAGAACGAAACCCTTGGGGCGTGTTCGCTTAGGGATTATTCGCCCAAAAAACATAATTTTGGCGTATAACTTTGTTAAAAAGCATCCATATCCGTCAGGATAATGGATGCTTTTTGCCTTGTTCTTCATCCAAAATAATGCTTTTTGTGGTGCTTTGCAGTTTTGGGTTAGAGATTTTTTGTTTAGACAAAATAACAAAAATTCCGCAATACTTTGTGTATTACGGAATTTTTTTATGATGTATAAACGGAAAATATCAATCCAAAACCGATTCATTCCTAAGTAACACGCCCAACCGCACAGGGTTTTATTTTTTAAGTAACACCGCTCAGTTCCATTTTGACAACAGGATTATTTATTCACAAATTTATCCTGGAACACCTCAGACTCAAGAAAAGTTTTAATTTTTTCTTCATGAAACAAATATGCAGGTTGAATGCCGAAATACCTTGCTGTTCTGAAAATCACTTTTGAACTCAATCGCTCAATAACAATATCATTTTCAATCAAAGACAATGTTTTTTCCGAAATGCCTAATATTTTAGCCATCTCTTTTTTTGAGAAATTATATTTTTCTCTTAACAATCTTATGTTTTTACAAAATATCAAAAACTCATTTTTATTTTGCATATATATCACCTCTGTATATATGATAACACTTTGTTTGTATATTTGCAATACAGAATTAGATATAATGTTATCAAAATGATGGCGAGGTGTTAGTATGGCAACAAAGAAAATACAAACAGGAATACGCTTTGAACCCGAATTACTTTACAAAATATCGTATGTGGCTAAAGAGAATAAGCGTTCTTTGAATGCACAACTTGAGTATCTTGCTTTAACCTGTGTAAAAGATTACGAAAAATATAACGGCAAAATCGAAATTGACGAAAATACATTATACACCAAATAAAAAATGCGCCGACCGAAGTCAGCGCACCGAAAAACGCATAACTCCGATAGCCGCCAAGCAATTTCACACACAAATATCACTACAAGTATGCAAAGAAGAGTATGCATTTTTACCAAAATAAAAAAACACACTTATAGTGAAATTCAAATATGAAATTGCCTGGCAAATTTATAATATCACAACAATTTCTTAATATCAAGCATTATATCACTTTCAGTAGGTTACTACCTCCCCCCCCTTGCCCTTAGTAAGTTAGTACCGCTCCCTTGCTTTCAGTATTTTAACACCGTCTCTCTCACTTACTTTTAGTAAGTTAGTAAACTTACTAACTTTTTAGAAAGTCAGCGTGCATCCGCACAAGTTCTGCTTTAACGGAACGATGCAGGCATAGTCCCCTGCAATGCCTCCCTTGTGCAAAGGGAGGGGGACCACCGCAGGTGGTGGAGGGATTGTTTTATTCAATTGATTTTTGATAAAATCAAAAATCTTCCTAAATTCCGAATTCTCGTCGTTGCAAGCTCCGTATCAATCACTTCCGTGTATACACGAAAGTTCAATCACTACGCTGCGCCTCCTCTTCCCACCACGACGCACTTCGTTCTGCCCCGTGTCGGGAGCCCTGTTGTCCGCATTCCGAATTATATATACATATATATTGACTTTTTTCCCCACCTTGCATATAATGGTTGTATACAAGTATACAATTAGCCGGTGGAAAGGCGGTGACGCCTTGCGCCGTAGTTTGAAAACGGAGGTTTTTCAATGGTTGAATTATCAAAAAAATCCAATCTGCTGGAGCAGAAATCATATCACTACTCTCTGCAGGATGTGGCAACACCCAATCTCTACCGTGAGATATATCCTTATACGGACGTTCCGAAAATCACGTTTAACCACAGGCGTGTGCCCTACGGTATGCCCGAGGATATATTTATAACGGACACGTCCTTCCGTGACGGTCAGCAGTCGCAGACGCCCTATTCGGTAAAGCAGATAGTTGACCTCTATAAAATGCTCTCAAAACTCGGCGGTCCGAACGGTATCGTAAGGCAGACCGAGATGTTCGTCTACACCGAAAAGGACAGAGAAGCGATACACGAATGTATGGATTTGGGCCTCAAATTTCCCGAAATCACCACATGGATAAGGGCAAAGGAAGAGGATTTTGATCTTGTAAAGGAACTCGGCATCAAAGAAACGGGTATTCTCACAAGTTGTTCGGATTATCACATTTTTAATAAACTGCACATGACAAGAAGCGAGGTCATTGACCACTATCTCGCAACAGTTTATAAAGCATTTGAACACGGCATTATGCCCAGATGCCACCTTGAAGACACAACAAGAGCCGATTTCTACGGTTTTGTTCTTCCCTTTGTCACAAAACTCCAGGAGATGAGTAAGGACGCAGGCATACCCGTCAAGTTCAGGGTATGCGACACGATGGGCTACGGCGTTCCCTATTCAGGAACGGCGCTTCCGAGAAGCGTACCGGGCATAATCTACGGTCTACAGCACTATGCCGATGTACCCTCGTCAATGATAGAATGGCACGGTCATAACGACTTCTACAAGGCAGTCGTAAACGCATCGACAGCGTGGCTTTACGGTGCGGCTGCGGTAAACTGCTCGCTTTTGGGTATCGGAGAGAGGACAGGTAACATTCCGCTTGAAGCGATGGTATTTGAATACGCTTCGCTCAAGGGCGACCTCGGCGGCATGGACCCGACGGTAATAACCGATATTGCAAATTATTTCAAAGAAGAAATGGGCTACAACATACCCGTACAGACACCATTTGTCGGCAAATATTTCAATGTTACGAGAGCAGGTATTCATGCTGACGGTCTGCTTAAGGATGAAGAGATATATAACATTTTTGACACGGGCAAACTCTTAAACCGTCCTGCAACGGTAACGGTCAGCGCCACATCGGGCCTTGCAGGCATTGCCTTCTGGATAAACGACCATTACCGCCTTGAAGAGGAAGAATTCATTGACAAGAGAGATCCGCTGGTTGCAAAACTCAAAGAGTGGGTTGACAGTGAATATGCTCAGGGCAGAGCAACGCTCATAAGTGACGATGAACTTGAAAAACTTGTTGACCTTTACGATCCCTGCCGTTTCAGAAAGGTGATTTAAATGACACAACAAAAAAACGCATCGCTTGCCGACAAAGTTTATGCCGAACTTGAAGAGGACATATTGAGCGGCAAATACGAGCGCGGCGAAAATCTGCACGAATCGGCTCTTGCCGATATGCTGGGGGTTTCGAGAACACCGCTTCGCGAAGCGATAAGACGTCTTGAGCAGGACGGTCTGCTTGAGACCATACCCAACAAGGGCATTTTCGTTCGCGGAATATCCGTTGATGATATAATCGACATATACGATATTCGTGCAAAAATAGAGGGACTCGCAGTCGAGCGCGCAACTCGCAAGGCAACAGACGAAGCAATTTCCGAACTTGAGGAAATTCTCGACTTGCAGGAATTTTACACTGCAAAGGGCGACTATGACAAGTCAATGAGGATGGATTCCCGTTTTCACGGTTATATATACAAACTCTGCGACTCACTGCCGCTGACAGACATACTCTGCAATCTGCACAACAAGATACAGCGTTTCCGCAAGATGTCATTTTCGAGCAGCAGCAGGGCAAAAAATGCTACCGACGAGCACCGTCAGATGCTTGAGGCGATAAAAGAGCGTGACACGGAAAAGGCGTCGGTGCTTGCCACACGTCACACCGAAAAAGCAAAAGAAAATCTTATTAAATTATACAAGGAGAAGGGATTATGGGACTGACCATAGCACAGAAAATAATAAAAGAGCATCTTATTTCCGGCGATATGAGCAAGCCGGGCAGTGAGATCGCACTCAAAATAGACCAGACTTTGACACAGGACGCCACTGGCACAATGGCATATCTCGAATTTGAAACGATAGGTATACCCCGTGTCAAGACAGAAAAAAGCGTTGCGTACATCGACCACAACACGCTCCAGTCGGGCTTTGAAAATGCCGACGATCACCGTTACATACAGTCGGTTGCAAAGAAGCACGGCATATATTTTTCACGTCCGGGCAACGGCATTTGCCACCAGGTGCATCTTGAACGCTTCGGCAAACCGGGCAAGACGCTTATCGGCTCAGACAGCCACACCCCCACAGGCGGTGGTATAGGCATGCTCGCAATGGGCGCAGGCGGTCTTGACGTTGCAGTTGCAATGGGCGGCGGTGCATACTATATTTCAATGCCCAAGATGTATAAGGTAAACTTGACAGGCAAACTCTCCCCCTGGGTAAGCGCGAAAGACGTAAGTCTTGAAATACTGCGTCTGCTCTCGGTAAAGGGCGGCGTGGGCGCGATAATTGAATGGGGCGGCGAGGGTGTCAAGACCTTGTCTGTGCCCGAGCGTGCTACAATAACAAATATGGGCACCGAACTCGGTGCGACCACTTCGATATTCCCCTCAGATGAAACGACAAGGGCATTTTTAAAGGCGCAGGGACGTGAGGAAGACTATGTTCCGCTTTCAAGCGACGAAGATGCGGTCTATGACAAGATAATTGATATCGACTTGGGGGCACTCAAACCGCTTATTGCCTGCCCCCATTCACCCGACAATGTGAAACCTGCGTCAGATCTTACTTCAATAAAAGTTGACCAGGTGTGTATCGGCTCCTGCACGAATTCATCGCTTGCAGATATGCTTAAAGTTGCGGCAATACTCAAGGGCAAGACTGTTGCAGACGGTGTTTCTCTTTCAATCTCACCCGGTTCAAGACAGGTATTTTCAATGCTTTCCGAGTGCGGTGCACTTGCCGATATGATAAATGCAGGTGCACGAATTCTGGAATGTGCCTGCGGTCCCTGCATCGGTATGGGATTTTCCCCCAACTCGGGCGGCGTTTCACTGCGTACCTTCAACCGTAACTTTGAGGGCAGAAGCGGCACGGCAGACGGTAAAGTATATCTCGTCTCCCCCGAAACTGCTGCCGTATCGGCGCTCACAGGCTATATAACCGATGCAACTACCTGCGGCAAGGCGCCCGAGATAGTTATGCCCGAAACTTTCAAAATAAACGACAGTGCAGTTTTAGCGCCTGCTTCGGAAGAGGATGCAAAGGATGTTGAAATTCTGCGCGGTCCCAACATAAAACCCTTCCCCGAAACAACGCCTCTTGCAGACAGTATTTCAGCGCCCCTTATCCTCAAGGTCGGCGACAATATCACGACAGACCACATTATGCCGGCAGGTGCGAAAATACTTCCCTACCGTTCAAATATTCCTTACCTCTCGCAGTTCTGCTTCGGCGTGTGCGACAAATCATTCCCCGAGCGTGCTAAAGAGGCGGGAAGCAGTATAATCGTCGGCGGTGTAAACTACGGTCAGGGCTCATCGAGAGAGCACGCTGCGCTCGTTCCGCTCTATCTCGGTGTTAAGGCGGTAATTGCCAAGAGTTTTGCAAGAATTCATGCAGCAAACCTCATAAATGCAGGTATAATTCCGCTTACATTCGTAAATGCGGATGACTATGATAAACTCACACAGGGTGACAACCTTGTTATGTCCGACCTTTACAATGCGCTTGAAACAGGTGAATTTACCCTTGTCAACAAGACGACGGGTGATGAAATAAAACTTGTCGGCGAATTCACCCAGCGCCAGAGAGATATAATCAAAGCCGGCGGACTATTAAAAGCAGTCGCGTCGATAATATAACACGCCTTAGTCAAGTAAAATAACTGTTTTTCTTTGTTGTCGGGTTTGAAATACCAGAGTATTCCTGCACCCTTCCGCCTTGAAAAAACAGCTATTTTACCTTGTCTAAGGTTCAAAGAATTTTTAGACAGAGTTTTTGCGTCAATGCGAGGCAAAAACGCAGTAAATGCAAGTGCATTTACGAGTATTTTAACAAAGCAGTGGCGTAAAAAGGCGTTTAAAAACGTATTTTATTACCGATGCGACTGCTTTATATACCAAAGGAGAATAAAATGGAAAAATATATTGATGAGGCTTGTGCCAAATTCCGTGAGATACTTCTCTCACAGATAGGCAGAGTCGAGGATATGAAAAAAGGCGCATCGGCGACCGACTTTTCAAAACTTGATAAAATAGTCATCGGCCTTGCAGGCGGTGACGGTATCGGTCCGATAATCACAGAACAGGCAGAGAGACTTCTGCGCTTCTTACTTTCCGATGAACTTGCAAGCGGTAAGATAGAAATAAAAGTAATAGAAGGACTTACCATTGAAAACAGACTTGCCAAAAATCAGGCAGTACCCGATGACGTTCTCGCTGAGATAAAGAAGTGTGACGTGCTTCTCAAAGGTCCTACAACGACACCCAAGGGCGGCACTATGGAGAGTGCTAATGTCACGCTCCGCCGTGAACTTGACCTGTTTGCAAACGTCCGTCCCGTAAGTGTTCCCGACGAGGGTATCGACTGGACTTTCTTCCGTGAGAATACTGAGGGTGAATATGTGCTCGGCAGCAAGGGTATTGAAATTCCCGACACGCTCGCCTGCGATTTCAAGATAACAACCAATCCGGGTACAGAGCGTATCGCAAGGGCGGCATTTGAGTTTGCAAAGGCAAACGGCAAGAAAAAAGTTGCCATTGTGACAAAGGCTAACATAATGAAAAAGACAGACGGCAAATTCTCCGCTATCTGCCACGAAATTGCAAAAGAGTACCCCGAAATTGAGGCAGAAGAATGGTATATCGACATAATGACGGCAAATCTCGTCAACACGGCAATAAGAAGTAATTTTGAGGTATTCCTGCTCCCCAACCTCTACGGAGACATCATCACCGACGAAGCGGCGCAGATACAGGGCGGTGTCGGCACCGCAGGAAGTGCAAACACGGGCAGTAAATACGCAATGTTTGAGGCAATTCACGGCACGGCGCCGCGAATGATAGAACAGGGCATCGGCGACTATGCCAACCCCTCCAGCCTCTTTAAAGCGACTGAACTTATGCTCCGCCACATCGGATATACGGCACATGCTGACAAACTTGCAAAAGCAATGAGCATCTGCACGGAAACAGAAAAGAAAGTAGTCTGCACAGGCGACCGCGACGGCGCCACCTGCAAAGAATTTGCAGATTATGTGATGCAAACAATAAAAACTCTGTAAATAATAAAGGACAGTAATTCAAAAGGCGGAAACGGAATTTATCGTTTCTGCCTTTTTACTGTTTACATTATATATGATTTATTTCATTAAACAAATTTATAATTCTTCTTTGTTTCTTCATTGCATAATCACAAGCAATTTTTGTACCGCTTTTCTTTTGTCTGGGTAGTGAATAATTCTTGTCAAAATAAATTATGCAAAATCTACTCTTATTTATCATTTCACAGTTTCTCTCAACATAAACTGACTTACCCGCTTTAATCATATTATCTGGGTAATAGGTTTCTTCATACTTTTGAAGCAAATATGCTCTGTAATCATCATTGATATACGGAAATTTGGCTCTGACATAAATTCTTTTTATATAGGGGTAACTTGCTTTCAATTCACAGATTATTTGATAACACAAATCGTTAAACTGACTTTTGCTTCCAAACAGAAATGTATCAACGCTTTCTTCAAGAATCAGTTTTTCAATGATATTGTACAATTTCTTTCTCAACTCATTTGTTATCTCAATCTTTCTATGACCAAAAAAACAACAGGTGTTTTTACACACAGCCTTTTCTCCTCAAAGTAAATGACATTTTAATCATTATGCAATATTATTTACTTAAAGTAAATGAATATATACTTTGAATCAATTATAAGTCATCTCTTTTGTTGATAAAATATAATTGATTAAGGAGGAGATGCTATGAAAACTGAATTTCCTGATCGATATATAACTTTAGGCTTGAAGATTGCTTACTATAGAAAGAAATACGGATATACACAGGAAGCCTTTGCAGAACTCATTGGTAAGAGCGTTAATTTCGTCGGACAGATTGAAGGTACAGGCACAGTTCGTGGCGTATCTTTAGAAACACTGTTTAAAATCGCCCAAGTTTTAAAAATCTCTCCTTCAAAATTGTTGGAAGAGGATTAAGATAACAAAAAAGGACAGTCGATTTCGACTGTCCTTTTTTCCTTAATTCCGAATTCTCGTCGTCACAAATTTCACTCATATCACTTTCGCATATATGCGAAAGTTCAACTCATTCCATTGTTCCTCCTCTTCCCATTGCAACGCGCTACGCTTGCCTTGCAACAGGAACCCTTTTGTCCGCATTCCGAATTAATTCAATTACTGCTTTTTCAAAGTCATATCACCGTATACCATCGTATCGCCGTTTTGTATTTCATATGACTCCTGATAAGAGTTACTGTCATCGGAGAGCATGACCGCGACAAACACACTGTCACCTTCTTCTTCAACAGAAAATATCTGATAATTCATAGGCGAAAAGACCTGTGTATCTATCTGCGTATAAGTCTGACCGCCCTTGAACACCACGACATAAGGAATATCATCTTCTTCTGCTACCCAAGTACCTTCAAGCGGATCTTTCCTGTACCTGTCAATATACGTAATCGTATACGCCGCAAGTGCCGAAATCACAAATATCAGCACTGCGAGAACGACTGCCCTTTTAATTATCCTGCTTTTAGTCATATCAGTCCACCAATGTCAATGTTTCCTCTCCGAATTTCATTGTCCTGCCGCTGACAGTATACACAGCCTCCTCCTGCTGATCGGGATAATCAAGGTCAGTCAGCAAAAGTCTATATGTCTTACTGTCCTCATTTTCCTGTACTTCAAGTATTTCATACTGTATCTGAATACCGTAATTCTCATAAGTAAACTTTCCGTCCTCAAGAAGCCACACATCGCCGTACAGTTCAGACTTCCAGCGCAAACCCTCAAGTTCGTGATTTTTATTCTTGTTCTGACACCCTGCAAAGAGAGTAAACATCATTATCACGGCAAGAAGCAGGCAGATTTTTCTCTTCATTGACATTTCCTTTCATTAATCCCAGAGTTTTTCGGGATAAACGCCGTCATCCTTAAGTCCCTGCAGAGCAGCGACAACGCTGTCATGGTCGGGCTTATACGTAACACCGTACCACTTGTCTTCGGATTTGAGCACCTTTACTGTTGCCTTACCCTCATTAACAAGCTGACCTGTTAGTATCGGAATAAAATACTCGCTTTTCAGCGGATTTTTGGGAACTTCATTGTCAAGGAATGCCTTGAAGTTATCTTCGATAAGTTTGATAATGCTCTTTCCGTATCCCCAGAAATTCATTGATACAAGTCCCTTGGGATCGGCAACTACTGTGCCGTTGTCACCCTCGTAAACGATATTGCCGTCCTCAGTGCGCATAATACCGCTTCTCTCGTGAATTTCAGAGAGATAACCGTCTTTCTGCTCACACACACCTCTTGTAACTGAGCCGTTTTCGGAAAGTGTGTTTTCCATTATGTAGCCGACCATTGCATAGTCATAGGGTTCTTTTTCATCTTTGACTGTGAGAAGATAGTCATAGATAGTCTTGAACGCGCCGACACCGTAGTAGTCATCAGCATTGATAACTGCAAAGGGAGCGTCGATAACGTCCTTACAGCAGAGGATAGCGTGAGCCGTTCCCCAGGGCTTTTCTCTGCCTTCGGGCACAGAATATCCTTCGGGAAGTTTGTCAAGTTCCTGATATACATATTCAACCTGAACATGCTTTGACAAGTTCTCGCCGATACTTGCCTTAAAATCTTCTTCAATGGCCTTTTTAATTATAAAAACGACCTTTTTGAAACCTGCTCTTACCGCATCATAAACGGAAAAGTCGATTATCTTATTTCCGTACTTATCCATAGGCTCAATCTGTTTAAGACCGCCGTAACGGCTGCCCATGCCTGCTGCCATGATAACGAGAATTGGTTCTTTCATTTGTAATCACTCCTGTTTAAAAGATTTATGACTTCTACATTATATCACAAGAGTTTTGTTATATCAAATAATTCATTTAAAATAGTGGAAAGTTGTGCATAGGGACGCATTACATTCCATATGCCCAGACCGTAAAGTCCGCGATTTGATGCAAGCAGACATTTTGCACGTGTACTTCGCGCATCTTCAAACCAGACGACGTGCGATGCGCCTGTATCATCCACATAATAAAAATAAGGCGCCTGTACCTGATCATTGTATTCGATAACCGTTCTTTTCTGTGCGGCAATGCTTATCGCTTCCTCATTGCCGATGGTAATTGCTCTCGTCCCCTCTTTAAAAGGCAGAGTCCAGTCGTAGCCGTAATTGGGATAGCCAAGTATTATTTTGTCGGCAGGTATTTCAGTCAGCGCATAGTCGAGCACCCTGCTGACATTGTTTATGGGCGCCACCGCCTGCGGTGGTCCGTAGGCATAACCCCACTCATATGTCATAAGCAAAACTTTGTCAGCCGCCGCACCGAGTGCAGCATAGTCGTGCGCCTCATAGAGAAGTCCGGGTTGCGCGGCATATGTCTTGGGCGCAAGCGCCACAAACACAGGCGACGGCGCTATCTTCGCCTTAAGCAGATTTACAAAATCCGCATAACTCTGCGCGGCATATGCAGGGATAAACTCAAAATCAAGGTCAACACCGCCGTAGCCGCGCCGTCTGACCGCCTCTGCAATAGCCTCGGCGGCACGCTCGGCAAGGACGGCATCGCTCATAACGCTCGCCGCCGTCACCCCCGAAAAGTTTCCCATTCTGTCCATTGCCGTGACCACCATAACAGGCACGGTGCGAGCGCGCCTCGCCTCTTCGATGAGCGCCTCGTCATTGGGATATTCGAGCGTTCCGTCCTCAGTGATACGGTAGGTAAAAATTGAAAGATATGTAAGTTCGGGCAGTATTGCGCGAAGCACCGTACGGGCGATAAACGGATAGGCGTAGCCAAGCGTTGCAAAGGTGCGCAGTTTTGGCGTGTTCTGTTCGATAATAATGGTCTGCCCGACAACAAGATTGTCGGGATTCTGTATGCCGTTTGAACTTATGAGCTGTGCAGGCTCTGTGCCGTACAGCCTTGCTATATCCGAGAGCGTTTCTCCCGCAAGAACGGTGTGAATAATCATTGTCAAACCACCTTGTTGATGTTATAATATATTATTATATATTCAATTCGGAGGCAATCTATGAAAAACTCATTTAAACTGGCAAACGGCACACAGATTCCTGCAATAGGTTTCGGCACATATAAGATTCCCGACGGTGAGGATGCGTATAATTCCGTAAAAGCGGCTCTTGCCTGCGGCTACCGTCATATAGACACGGCAAGTCTTTACGGAAACGAGGAAAGTGTGGGCAGGGCGATCCGTGACAGTGGTATTGCAAGAGAAGATATCTGGGTGACAAGCAAGGTGTGGGACGATGACCAGGGATATGACAAGGCAAAGGCAAGTATCGAAAACAGCCTAAAGCGTCTTGACATCGGCTATATCGACCTTATGCTCATTCACTGGCCCATTCCCGAAGGTTTTGAGGGTGACTGGGCAGAACTCAATCTTTCGACCTGGCGTGCATTTGAAGAGGCGTATAAAGAGGGTAAACTCCGCGCCATCGGCGTTTCCAACTTTATGCCTAAGCACTTAAAGCCGCTTCTTGCAAAGTGCGAGATCGCGCCTATGGTAAATCAGATGGAGATACACCCCACATACCCCCAGAAAGAAACGGTAGACTTCTGTCAGAACAGAGGTATCGTTATGGAGGCGTGGGCACCTCTCGGCAGGGCGCAGGACCTTGAGGATCCCACAATAAACGCCGTTGCGGCAATTTATAATAAGACTCCTGCACAGATTTGTCTGCGCTGGGCATATCAGCACGGTATCGTCACACTTCCCAAATCAACGCATATCGAGAGGATCCGTGACAACCGCAAGATATTTGATTTTGAGATTCACAAGAACGAGATGGAACTTCTTGATTCTCTCCCCGATGATAAGAGAATCAGCCGCCACCCCGACAATCTCCCCAGATAAATGAACAAAAACGATATTATCGAACTTGAAATAACAGGCTATTCGTCGGACGGAAGCGGTGTCGGCAGACACGGCGGAAGCGTCGTCTTTGTGCCATTTTCCGCAAAGGGTGACAAATTGCTTGTAAAAATAATAAAGGTCGCGCCGCGCTATCTTGTCGGCAGGATTGAGGAGATAATTTCCCCCTCTCCCGACCGGATAACACCCGTCTGTTCTTTCGCAGGTAAATGCGGTGGGTGCGCTTTTATGCACATAAACTACGATGCCGAACTTGAGGCTAAAAAAGCCTTTGCCACAGACGCTTTAAAGAGGCTGGGCGGTCTTGACATCGAGGTTGAAACGATTCTCGGCTCGGAAGATATATCATCCTACAGAAATAAGGCGTGTTTCCCCGTTTCGCTTGATAACGGCGAAATAAAGTGCGGTTTTTATGCACCCCGTTCACACCGCATCGCATCTGACGGCAGTTGTGATATTCAGAGCGATGTTGCAAATAAAGTGCGTGAACTGACCGTATCTTTTATGAAGGCACATTTAATTATGCCGTACGATGAAA
Organism: Feifaniaceae bacterium; assembly: GCA_045538835.1. Classification (GTDB taxonomy): domain Bacteria; phylum Bacillota; class Clostridia; order Oscillospirales; family Feifaniaceae; genus RGIG6165. Next base: position 23,810 of record JAZQEF010000015.1, read on the forward strand.
AAAAACTGGTCGGTCTTGTACGCCACATTTTTGTGCGAAGCGGCGACACGGTTTGTGTCATGCTGGTGCTGACAGAGGAAAAACTGCCATTTGCCGACGAGTATGTATCTCTTCTCAAAGAGAACATAGAAAACCTGCAAAGTGTCGTTATAAACGTAAACCGCACCTCTACCAATGTGATAACGGGCGATAAATATATAACACTTTACGGTGACGGATATATGACGGACACGCTCTGCGGTCTGAATTTCCGCATAGCGGCGGCATCATTTTATCAGGTAAACCGAAGGCAGTGCGAAAGGCTCTATACTCTGGCACTTGATATGGCAGATATAACTGAAAATGACACGGTGCTCGACCTCTACTGCGGCATCGGCACGATAACGCTTCTTGAAGCAAAGCGTGCAAAAAAAGCGATAGGTGTTGAAATAGTTCCGCAAGCCATAGAGGATGCAAAGAAAAATGCAGAAATAAACAGCATAGACAATGCCGAGTTTTTCTGCGGCGATGCGGCGCAGGCGGCACGCCGTCTGCGTGATGACGGCATACAAGCCGACGTTGTCACGGTTGACCCGCCGAGACAGGGGCTTGATGCCGACCTTATAAATACCATTTCAGAGATATCCCCCGACAGACTCGTCTACGTTTCGTGCAACAGCGCAACTCTCGCCCGTGACCTCGCCCTGCTTGCTAAAAAAGGCTTTACGCTAAAACGAGTTATCGCAGTCGATATGTTCCCAAGAACAAAGCACATTGAATGCGTTGCGTTGCTCGGGCAATGATTTGCACCATGAGGTGCATTTACTGTAAATTTATACAATATTAAATCGAGGTAAAGATGAAAACATTTGAAGACTTTATAAGATGCCTGCTCGGAGGCATAATGATAGGCATAGGCGGCACCGCCTACCTGTGCTGCGAAAACAAATATGTTGCAACACTGATCTTTGCTTTCGGGCTGACGGCGATACTTGTGTTTTCGCTCGGTCTGTTTACGGGGCGTGCGGGAAATCTGCCTAAATACGGCATAAAGTATATCCCCACCCTGCTTGTCACGCTTGCAGGCAACTTCTCGGGTTGTTTTATTATGGGCGTATATGCAAATTACAGAGGACTTCCCGATGTGTTTTCGCACAGACTCGATTCCCCCTTGTGGGCGGTATTTATCAGTGCAATACTCTGCGGAATACTGATGTATATTGCAGTCGAGGGATATATAGAGACCAAAAATTTCTTTGTCCCCGTCATCTGTATCCCCACCTTCATTATCGCAGGGTTTGAACACAGCGTCGCAGACTTTTTCTTTATGTGTGCGGCAGGCGCATATTCCGCTAAAGCGGTGCTTTTCATAGTTGTCGCGGTTCTCGGCAACTTAGTGGGCTGCTCGCTTCTCCCCTTTTGCCGCAAATATGCATTAAAAGAGGACATATAATCCGAAAAATCAATATATGAATTTAGAAGAGTATCCTTTAAGGATGCTCTTCTTTAGTTTATCAAAAATCAAATTTGTGAAAAATTTGACGAAAAACGCCTTAAAAACCTTGAATAAATATATATATTATGATATTCTTAACTATAACTGGAGAAATGCGCGTATTTATACGCGGGCGCACCTGCGAGGGTGCGATCAAATAATATACTGCAGTATGAAAGGATGACAGGAGAAATCATGAAGTACAGCTATTACCCGGGATGTACCTTAAAGACAAAGGCTAAAGATCTGGATGCATATGCCAGAGCCTCTGCCAAGGCACTGGGTTTCGAATTGGAAGAAGTCGAAGACTGGCAGTGCTGCGGCGGTGTCTATCCGCTCGGCAAGGATGAGATAGCTACAAAGCTCTCTTCTGTGCGTACTCTTGCGCAGGCAAGGGATAAGGGACAGGATCTTGTAACGCTCTGTTCCGCTTGCTACAACGTAGTCAAGAGGGTGAATGAGGACATTCGCAATGATGAAAATGTCCGTACAAAAGCAAACAACTACATGCAGCTCGAAACTCCCTATGCAGGCGAGACAAACGTGCTTCACTTCCTTGAAGTTCTGCGTGACCGCATAGGTTTCGATGAGCTCAAGAAGAAGGTTACAAATCCCCTCACAGGAAAGAAGATAGGCGCATATTACGGCTGTCTGTTGCTCCGTCCGGGCAGCACACTCAAATTCGACGATCCGGAAAACCCGAAGATCATCGAGGACTTTATCAGGGCTATCGGCGCAGAGCCGGTCATTTACCCCATGAGAAATGAGTGCTGCGGCGGCTACATCTCACTTAAAGAGAAAGAGATGGCGGCAAATATGTGCGCATCTATTGAGGACAGCGCGGCAGGTTTCGGCGCAGAAATGCTCATAACCGCATGCCCGCTTTGTATGTACAACCTCAACAAGAATTCGCAGGGTAAATTGCCCGTAGTTTATTTTACCGAACTTCTTGCAGAAGCACTCGGTGTTAAAGAGGAGGCAAAGTGATGCACGGAAATAATCAGGCAGAAAAGATCAAAGAGATCAGCGGTGTCAACCCTTACAAGTGTATGAAGTGCGGCAAATGCTCGGCATCCTGCCCCTCATATAACGAGATGGACATTAAGCCCCATCAGTTTGTTTCCTATATTATAAATGATAATGTAGAGGCTCTTGTCGAGTCCAAGTCACTGTGGAAATGCCTTTCTTGCTTTGCTTGTGTTGAGCGTTGTCCGAGAAATGTAGAACCCGGTAAACTTGTAGATGCGGCAAGACAGTTGGTTGTCCGCCAGCGCGGTAAGGATTATCTCCTGGCAGACGAGATTCCCGAATTGCTTGACTCCGAGCTTCCTCAGCAGCTCTTAGTAAGCGCATTCAGAAAGTACAAGAGGTGATAACAGGTGCAGAGAATAGGCGTATTTGTCTGCCATTGCGGTAGTAACATCGCAGGTACGGTAGACGTAAAAAGAGTAGTTGAAGCTATTCGCACGGAACCCGGCGTTATACACGCTGAGGATTATCCGTATATGTGCTCAGAAGCAGGTCAGCAGCTTATCGCAAAGGCTATTGAAGAACATAAACTCACGGGTATCGTGGTATGTTCCTGCTCACCCCGTATGCACGAGGCAACTTTCAGAAAGGCTGCCGAAAAAGCAGGCATCAACTCCTTCATGGTTGAAATTGCCAACATCCGTGAGCATTGTTCATGGATCCACAAGGATATGGAAGAAGGCACAGAAAAGGCAGTTATCCTTGCGAGGGCGGCTATTGCAAAACTCAATCTTGATACACCCTTAAAGCCGGGTGAGAGCAGGGTTGTTAAACGTGCCCTCGTTATCGGCGGCGGTATCGCAGGTATCCAGTCTGCTCTCGACATTGCAGATGCAGGCTACGAAGTTGACATAGTGGAAAAGACACCGAGTATCGGCGGAAGAATGTCACAGCTTGACAAGACATTCCCGACACTTGACTGTTCGGCATGTATCCTCACTCCCAAGATGGTTGAGGCGGCTGCCCACGAGAAAATCAACATATACACTTACAGTGAAGTTGAAAAGGTATCGGGCTTTGTGGGTGACTTTAAGGTTGACATCCGCAAGAAAGCAAGATATGTGGATTCCACAAAGTGTACAGGCTGCGGTCTGTGCCAGGAAAAGTGTCCTTCAAAGAAGGCACCCAGCGAATTTAACAGAGGTCTTAATACAAGGTCAGCAATATATACTCCCTTCGCACAGGCAATTCCGAATGTTCCCGTAATTGACACCGAACACTGTCTTAAATTCAAGACGGGTAAGTGCGGTATCTGCCAGAAGATATGTGCTGCAGGTGCAGTTGATTACGAACAGCAGGATGAAATCATTTCAAGAGAATACGGTGCTATCGTAGTTGCAACAGGTTTCGATACTATCAAACTTGACAAGTATGACGAATATGCATACTCACAGAGCAAGGATGTCATCACATCACTTGAACTTGAGCGTATTATGAACGCCGCAGGTCCTACAAAGGGACATCTTGAACGTCTTTCAGATGGTAAGGCACCCAAAAATATAGTGTTCATCCAGTGTGTAGGCAGCCGTTGCTCTGATAACAGAGGTAAGAGTTACTGTTCAAAGATCTGCTGTATGTACACCGCAAAGCACGCAATGCTCATCAGAGATAAGTATCCGGACACAAACGTAACGGTATTCTACATTGACGTTCGTACACCCGGTAAAAACTTTGACGAGTTCTACAGACGTGCGGTTGAAGACTATCATGTAAATTATGTCAAAGGTCAGGTCGGCAAAGTTATGCCTCAGCCCGACGGTCAGCTTCTTGTTCAGGGTGTTGACCTTATTGACAACAAACAGATAAAGATGAATGCAGATATGGTCGTTCTTGCAACCGCTATCGAGCCCGATCCGTCGGTAAGAAGCATCGCAACTATGCTTACAGCAAGTATCGACACAAATAACTTCCTTACGGAATCTCACGCAAAACTCCGTCCGGTGGAATCTCCCACGGCAGGCGTATTCCTTTCAGGTGTATGCCAGGGTCCGAAGGATATTCCCGAAACGGTTGCGCAGGCAGGTGCCGCAGCAGTTAAGGCTATCGGTCTTCTTGCCAAGGATAAACTCACAACCAACCCCTGCACAGCACAGGCAGACATACTTCTCTGTAACGGATGCTCAACTTGTGCAAACGTATGTCCCTACGGTGCAATTTCTTACGAGAATATGCAGGTAAACGATCACGGTATCCGTGAAGAACGCCGTGTTGCAGTTGTCAACAACGCGCTTTGCCAGGGCTGCGGTGCTTGTACGGTCGCTTGTCCGTCCGGTGCAATGGATCTGCAGGGCTTCTCAAACAGACAGATCTTAGCGGAGGTGGATGCAATATGTCGATAAACAGCGAATTCAAGCCGAAGATAGTCGCTTTCTGCTGTAACTGGTGCAGTTACGCGGGTGCAGACCTTGCGGGAAGCAGCAGACTTTCATATCCGGCTGACGTTAAAATAATCCGTGTTCCCTGTTCCTGCCGTGTAAACCCGATGTTTATACTCAGGGCATTTGAAAAGGGTGCTGACGGTGTTATCATGTGCGGTTGCCACCCCGGTGACTGTCATTACAGCACAGGTAACTACTATGCAAGAAGAAGAATGACACTTCTCTTCTCTATGCTCGACTATCTCGGCATAGAGAGGGCGCGTACCCGTGTTGAATGGGTATCTGCGGCAGAAGGTGTTAAATTCTCGCAGACAATGAACGAGTTTGTTGAAGATATCCGCAAACTCGGCAAGAATGTCAGATTGGAGGATCTCAGATGCAGGAATTAGTAAACCGCGCAAAAGCGCTTCTGGCTGACGGTACCGTTGCCAGAGTTCTCGGCTGGAAAGCGGGCGAATTTGCATACGATCCCCAGCCGGCATTTTTTGAAACTGAGGACGACCTTAAGGATTTCGTCTATGACGGTTTCTGCGGTGCAAACCTCAGTAAATATATGATAGAAGCATCAAAACTTGACGGAAAGACGCTTGTATTCCTCAAGCCGTGCGACTCATACAGTTTTAATCAGCTTACAAAAGAACACCGTGTGGACCGTGAAAAGGCATACATCATCGGTGTCGGCTGTAAAGGCAAGATCGATATTGAACATATCAAAAAGACAGGCATCAAGGGTATAGAAAGCATCGTCGGTGCCGACTATGAAAACCCTGCCGAAGTTCTCACAATAAAAACTCTCTACGGCGACAAGACCTGCTCTTACAAAGATGCAATGCTTGAACGCTGCCACGTCTGCAAAGGCAAAGACCATGTGGTATTTGACGAGCAGATAGGTGAAAGCGCCGACACGGTCGATGCAGAGCGTTTTGCAGAAGTTGAAAAGATCGAGGCTATGAGCCCCGATGAAAAGTTTGCATACTTCCAGGCTGAACTGAGCAAGTGTATCAGATGTAACGCCTGCCGCAACGTATGCCCCGCGTGCAGCTGCCGCAAGTGTGTGTTTGACAGCACAAAGTTTGACAGTGCTCAGAAGGCAAACACAACTACATTTGAAGAGAAGATGTTCCACATCATCCGTGCATATCACGTTGCAGGCAGATGTACTGACTGCGGTGAGTGCAGCAGAGTATGTCCTCAGGGCATTCCGCTCCACCTCTTCAACAGAAAGTTCATCAAGGACATCAACACATTCTACGGCGAATATCAGGCCGGTGAAGACATTGAAGCACAGGCTCCGCTTACAGACTTTACGTTTGGCGACCGTGAGCCCGGTCAGTTTGCAGAAAGGGGTTAATGCTATGAAGAAAATTGCTAAAAGCGACCTTTCGAAACTGTTTGAAGCCATTGTGCAGGACAGTGAACTTTACTTACCCGTAAAGACAGCAGGTCAGACAAATTTTGCACCCTACACTGCAGATGCAGAAGTGGATGTTGACACACTTAAGACTGTAAAGTCAGCAAAGGACATCTTCTTCCCGCAGAGTGAAAATCTCTACACCTGTAAAACGGATGAAGAGAAGAATATTTCCATCACACCCGAAACACTTAAAAACACCGATTTCGTAGTATACGGAATGAGGGGTTGCGATGCTAAGGGTATGGAGGTTCTTGATAAGGTATTCCTGTCAGAGCCTGTTGACTCTTTCTATGCTGCAAGACGTGCACACGGCACAGTTGTTGCCGCTGCCTGCGGCGAGCCTGAAGAAACATGTTTCTGTAAGGTGTTCGGCGTTGACTGCGCAGAACCTGCGGCAGACGTTGTGACGTGGACTGTCGGCGACACAGTATACTGGAAGGCTTACACCGAAAAGGGCGAAGTTCTTACGGAAAAACTTTCGGGCGTACTTGCAGATGCCGATGAAAAAGCAGTAGAAGACGAAAAGGCAAAAATCAAGTCTATCGTAGAAAAACTCCCCTACTCCGACCTTTCACTTGATAAGTTCGGCGCAGGAAAGACGATGGAACTTTTTGATTCACCCATCTGGGAAGACCTTTACAAGCCCTGCCTTGCTTGCGGAACCTGCACATTTGTATGTCCCACATGCCAGTGCTACGATATCAAGGACTATAACACAGGAAAAGGCGTACAGCGTTTCCGTTGCTGGGACTCATGTATGTACTCCGACTTCACTATGATGGCGCACGGCAACAACAGAACAAGTCAGATGCAGCGTTTCCGTCAGCGTTTCATGCACAAACTCGTATACTTCCCGGATAACAATGACGGTATGTACTCCTGCGTAGGTTGCGGCCGCTGCCTCGAAAGATGTCCGGCATCATTAAATATAGTAAAGGTAGTAAAAGCCTTTGAGGAAGGAGCTGGAAAATAATGTGCGATTGTAATTGCCACGAAAAATACTATGAAGACACATTGATTCCCAAGGTAGGCGTTATAACAGCCATCACACAGGAAACCCCCGATGTAAAGACGTTTTGCGTCAACGCTCCCGAAGGCGGCAAACTTTTTGAGCATATGCCCGGTCAGTGTGCAATGCTCTGCGCCCCCGGTATCAGCGAGGCGATGTTCTCCATAACATCATCACCCACGAACAAAGAGTATCAGGAATTCAGCATAAAGAAGTGCGGTCAGCTTACAGACTATCTCCACAGTCTTAAAGTGGGCGACCAGATTACGGTAAGAGGACCTTACGGTAACAACTTCCCCGTTGACACTGAACTCAAGGGCAAAAATCTGCTCTTTATTGCCGGTGGTATCGGTCTTGCCCCTCTTCGTTCTGTAATCAACTATGTAATAGACAACAGAAGCGACTACGGAACAGTAGATATCCTCTACGGTTCACGTTCGGCGGACGACCTTGTTAAACTCAAGGAAATAGAAGAAGTATGGAAGAACGTTGAAGGCGTAAACGTACATCTTACTATTGACCGTGAGCAAGAGGGTTGGGACGGTCATGTAGGCTTTGTTCCCGCATATCTTAAGGAACTTAATTTCTCAACAGATAAGACAGCCCTTCTCTGCGGACCACCGATTATGATTAAATTCTGTCTTGAAGCTCTTTTAGAACTCGGTTTTTCAAAAGAGCAGGTATATACAACATTTGAACTTCGTATGAAGTGCGGTGTCGGCAAGTGCGGCCGTTGCAACATCGGTTCAAAGTACGTATGTAAGGACGGTCCGGTCTTCCGTTTTGACGAGATAGACGAACTTCCGAGTGAATATTAAGAAAGGGGTAGATTTATATGTCTAACGAATTAGTAAACATTTACGTATACGGCAAACAGTATAAAGTTCCCGGCGATCTCACAATAATGACCGCTATGGAATATGCAGGCTACACTCTCAAGAGAGGTTGCGGCTGCCGTCACGGTTTCTGCGGCGCCTGCGCAACAATTTACAGAATAAAGGGCGAAAACGAACTCAAGACATGCCTTGCCTGTCAGACACAGGTACAGGAGGGTATGTATATCGCAAGTATCCCCTTCTTTCCTACAGACAAGCGTACCTATGATATAGGCGAGATAAAGCCCACAGAACAGATTATGATGGAGCTTTATCCCGAAATATACAGTTGTATCGGCTGTAACGCTTGTACAAAGGCTTGTACACAGAGCCTCAATGTTATGCAGTACATCGCATATGCACAGAGAGGCGAGTTTGAGAAGTGTGCAGAAGAATCTTTCGACTGTGTAAGCTGCGGATGCTGCTCGGTAAGATGTCCTGCTGGCATTTCTCATCCTATGGTAGGACTTCTTGCAAGACGTCTTACAGGTAAATACATTGCTCCCGAAACAGAACATCTTAAAAACCGTGTTGAAGAGGTAAACAAGGGCGAATTTGACTCACTTATCGAGCAGATTATGCAAAAGCCCATTACAGAGATGAAAGAACTCTACAACACAAGAGAAATCGAAAAGTAAGGGAGGAATAAAAAAGTGTTTACACCGGAAATGCTTGAGTCTGTTGCAAAAGTTGAAGCAACAAGAAAAGAACGTCTGGGCAAAGAGCCCAGACGTATGACAGCCGAAGAAAAGGACGAACTTTTAAAGAAGTTCCATCCCGACTACAGAGAAGAAGGCTTCGCAACAATTCAGATAGGTCCCAACAAGGGCCAGAAGGTACCGCTTGAACTGGGTAATCTTCTTCATTCAAACAGCCGTCTTTTAGGCGAGAAAATAGACCTTGATAAGGTTGACTATGATGTTGACGTTCTCGTTATCGGCGGCGGCGGCGCAGGCTCATCGGCAGCAATTGAGGCTGACAATGCAGGCGCAAATGTAATGATAGTAACAAAACTCCGTATCGGCGATGCCAACACAATGATGGCAGAAGGCGGTATCCAGGCTGCAGACAAGGAAAACGACTCACCCGTTCAGCACTATCTCGATGCTTTCGGCGGCGGTCACTTCGCTGCAAGACCTGAACTGCTCAGAAGACTCGTTATGGAAGCACCCGACGCTATCAAATGGCTTAACGACCTCGGCGTTATGTTCGATAAGGACGCTGACGGCAGAATGGTAACGACACACGGCGGCGGTACATCAAGAAAACGTATGCACGCTTGTAAGGACTATTCGGGCGCTGAGATCATGCGTACACTCCGTGATGAAGTTATAAACAGAAAGATACCCGTTGTTGAATTTACATCAGCAGTAGAACTCATCAAGGATGAAAACGGAAGAGTTGCAGGTGCAGTTCTTCTTAATATGGAAACAGATGAATATATGGTTGCAAAAGCAAAGACAGTTGTTATTGCAACAGGCGGTGCAGGCCGTCTGCACTATCAGGGTTTCCCGACATCAAACCACTACGGTGCAACTGCTGACGGTCTTATATTAGGTTACCGTGCAGGCGCTCCCCTTCTCTATCAGGATACAATTCAGTATCACCCGACAGGCGTTGCTTATCCCTCACAGATATTCGGCGCACTCGTTACAGAAAAGGTTCGTTCAATCGGCGCAATGCTCGTAAATAAAGACGGTGTGGCATATGCTCATCCTCTTGAAACCAGAGACGTTTCCGCCTCCGCAATTATCCGCGAATGTGCAGAGGGAAGAGGTGTTGAAACCCCGCTCGGTTCAGGCGTATGGCTTGACACCCCCATGATTGAAATGCTCCACGGTGAAGGTACGATTGAAAAGCGTATTCCTGCTATGTTCCGTATGTATCTTAACTATGGAATCGATATGAGAAAATTACCTATTCTCGTTTACCCCACACTCCACTATCAGAACGGCGGTCTTGAAATCGGCGGCGAAGGCTTCACAAAGGCTATCGACAATCTTCTCGTAGCAGGTGAAGCAGTCGGCGGTATTCACGGCCGTAACCGTCTTATGGGTAACTCACTGCTTGACATTATCGTATTCGGCAGAAATGCAGGTAAGGCTGCCGCTGCAAAGGCTAAGGAAGTCAAGCTCGGCAAGATGAATCTTGACCATATTGAAGCATATGCTAAGGAACTCAAGAGTGCAGGCGTTGAAACAAACGATGTTTCACCTCTCCTCCTCCCCAAGTATGCTCGTAAAGAAAGATAAGGTGAAGATTTAAATGGAATTTATATCAAGTCTTATTAATCCGAGCGCAGTTGCCGTTGTAATAGCAGGCGTATTTATCATCTGCTTCTTCGGCTATCTGCTCGGCAGCGTACAGATAAAAGGGATATCACTCGGCACAGCAGGTGTATTCCTTGTAGCGCTTCTTTTCGGATATCTCTGCACACTTACAGGTCTTGAAGGTCTTCCCGTAATCGGGAAGTTCTTCATAGACGGTCCGAGCTCATCGTCACTTGACCTTTACGGTTTTGTCGGTGACATCGGTCTTGTGCTCTTTGTTACGGCAGTCGGTTCTATTGCAGGCCCCAACTTCTTCCGTAACCTAAAGAAGAATGCTAAGACATACGTTCCTATGGGCGCACTCATCATTGTTATAGGTGCTACTCTTACAGCACTTTTCGGAATGATACCCGGAATCGGTTCAGCCTTCTCAACAGGCGTGCTTTCGGGTGCACTTACATCGACTCCTGCATTCTCGGCTGCAAAACAGGTTGCTGCAGAGGCAGTAGGCGGTGACAAATCGGCAATGGTTGCTCTCGGCCAGGCTATTACATATCCCTTCGGCGTTGTGGGCGTTGTGCTTTTCGTACAGATTATGCCCAAAATCCTCAAGGTAAATATGGAGCATGAGCGTTCACTTATCGCAATCGCAGGCAAGGCTAAAACAAAGGCAGCAAGTGCTGACGATGCGGCAGACGCTGCTGACGAAGCTGTTGTTACAACCACAAAGAAGTATTTCTCTGTTGACGGTTACGGTCTTGCGGCATTTGGTCTTACAGTGGTACTCGGTATTCTGCTCGGATCAATCAAAATACCGCTTACAGGCAAGGGCTTTGACGGTTCGTGCTTCTCACTCGGTATGACGGGCGGTCCGCTGATAATGGCACTCATTCTCGGTCACTTCGGCCATATGGGTAAGATGAGTCTTAAGGTTGACTCAAACGTACTTAAGATTTTCCGTGAACTCGGTCTTATGCTCTTCCTTATCGGCGCAGGTGTTGACGGCGGCGTTCAGCTTGTTTCACAGATACAGGCTTCAACCTACGGTCCTATGATCGTGCTTTACGGTTTCCTTGCAGGTGTGGTGATCACACTTATCCCGATGGTTGTCGGCTACTTCTTTGCAAGAAAGATGTGCAAGTTGCCGCTTCTCAACACACTTGGTTCAATCACAGGCGGTATGACATCAACACCCGCACTCGGTACACTTATCAGCGTAGCAGGAACAGACGATGTTGCATCAGCATATGCTTCAACATATCCGATAGCACTCGTTTTAATCGTATTCGCTTGTCAGTTAATAGGAATTTTCATTCCGGCGTAAAATTATATAATTGGAGGAATTTACAATGCGTGAGATTCAAGCACAGCAGATAACAGATGTTGTGGAAAAATTATGTATTGAGGCAAACTACTATCTTCCCAAAGATGTACAGGAAGGTATCTGCGCTTGCCGCAAATGTGAAGATTGGGATATCGCAAAAGGCGTTCTCGATCAGATAATCGAAAACTTTGAAATTGCAGAAAAAGAAAGTGTTCCGATATGTCAGGACACAGGTATGGCTTGCGTATTTCTTGAGATCGGACAGGATGTTCACATCGTAGGCGGTGACCTTCGCGAAGCCGTTGACGAGGGTGTTCGCAGAGGTTACACAAACGGTTACTTAAGAAAATCCGTTGTTGCAGACCCTGTTCGTCGCGGCAACACAGGTGACAACACACCCGCAATGCTCTACACAGAGATCGTTCCCGGTGACAAAATCAAAGTTACAGTAGGTCCTAAGGGCTTCGGTAGTGAAAATATGAGTGCAATCCGTATGTTCAAGCCTTCAGCAGGTCTTCAGGGCATTAAGGATTTCATTCTTGAAACAGTTGAAACAGCAGGCCCCAACCCCTGTCCTCCGATGGTTATCGGTGTTGGTATCGGCGGTACGTTTGATAAGGCTGCACTTCTTGCAAAGAAGGCTCTTATGAGACCTGTTGATTCAGAAAACCCCGATCCTTTCTATGCTGACCTTGAAAAAGAGATGCTTGAAAAGGTTAACAAACTCGGTATCGGTCCTCAGGGCTTTGGCGGTAAGACAACGGCTATCGGTCTTAATATTGAGACTCTTCCTACACACATTGCAGGCATGCCTTGCGCTATCAACATCAACTGCCACGTTACACGTCATAAGACGGAGGTGCTCTAATTATGGAAAAGCATATTACTTTACCTCTTACAGAGGAACTTGCTAAGTCACTTAAAGCAGGTGACACAGTATATCTCACAGGTACTATCTACACATCACGTGACGCAGGTCACAAGAGAATGTGTGAAGCACTTGCCAGAGGCGAAAAACTCCCCTTTGATCCTCAGGATGCTACTATCTACTACGTAGGTCCCACACCCGCAAAACCGGGCCAGGTGATCGGTTCTGCAGGTCCTACAACCAGCGGCAGAATGGATGCTTACGCACCCACAATGATGTCTGTCGGCGCAAGAGGTATGATAGGTAAGGGCGCACGTCTTCCCGAAGTTGTTGACGCTATGAAGAAATACAGCGGCGTCTACTTCGGTGCTATCGGCGGCGCAGGTGCGCTTCTTGCAAAGTGCATCAAGAAGTGTGAGCTTATCGCTTTTGAAGACCTCGGTGCAGAAGCACTCAGAGAACTTTATGTTGAGGAAATGCCCCTCGTTGTTATCATCGACAGCGAAGGCAACAACCTCTATGAAGACGGTAAGGCAGCATACTTAAAGCAGATAGGTAAATAATCTGAAATGCCCCCACAGAAAATACTCTATGGGGGCATTATTATAAAAGGGGGTAAAAATATGTATTGCGAAAACTGCGGAAATCAGATATTGGACGAAAACAAGCCGTGTTCATCTTGTGGTCAGATGCCCGAAAAAAGATATGATGACGGGGATGGTCCCAAGCTCGTAGAATACCCGATGAAATGGTTTAAATTCCTTATTTACATTTCTCTTTTTGTAGGTGCGCTCTTTAATTTATTATCCAGCCTGCCCTACTTCACGGGCACTATGTACGGTGAAAATATGTATATTATATATGTACTATACCCGGGTCTGAAAACTCTTGATGTTTTCTTCGGAGTGGTCGTTATTGCCTTTGTAGTATATCAGATATTGACAAGATTTGCTCTTGCACGCTATAAAGAAATCGGTCCTAAAATGCTTTATATTATGTATGCTTTGGATTTTGTTTTTGAATTCCTGTATTATGCTGTTGCAACAGCCGTAACAGGTATCAACTGCTTCGATTCATCAAGCCTAATAGCAACATTCCTTGTAAGTACACTATTTATAGGTCTTAATTACAAATACTTCAAGAAAAGAGAAGACTACTTCGTACATTAAATAAAAAAAGACGGTTGATATTCAACCGTCTTTTTTTATTTAAATTTATAAATTGTAACCGTGTCGTATTTCTCGCCTTTTTTGAGAATCGCACTCGGAAAATGCGCAAATTTTAGATTGTTCGGGAAAGCCTGTGTTTCAAGGCAAACTGCGCTGTGTACGCCGTAAACGGCGCCGTCCTTGCATACTCTGCCCTCTTCTATGCCGTTGCCGGTGTATATCTGTACGCCGATCCGGTCGGTGTACATCTCCATTTCTATGCCGCTCTTGTCCCCGATAAGTCTTGCAGACACCTTTGAAACATCTTTTGAGAGAACAAAATTATGGTCAAATCCGCCGAACATTTTTATCTGTTCGTAATCGGATGCAAAACGCTCGCCAAGGGTTTTATCTGTTGAAAAATCAAACGGCGTGCCTTTTACTGACAGTATTTCACCCGTCGGCACACATTCGCTGTTGTTAGGGGTAAAAAAGTCGCTTGCGAGATACAGTCTGTGCCCGTCAACCGTACCGCTGTCATGACCGTTTAAATTGAAATACGTGTGATTTGTGAGATTTAAAACGGTGTCGGCATCGGATATTCCCTCATAATGGATTTTAATCGCATTATCTTTAGTGATAGTATAGGTGACCTTCACATTGACTTCACCGGGGAACCCCTCTTCTCCATCCGGGCTTGTAAGTCTGAGCACGAGTGACGGCTCATCACCGTCAATTTCCTTTGCATCCCAGACCTTTTTGTCAAAACCAACCCTGCCGCCGTGAAGATTGTTTTTGCCTTTGTTTGCAAAAAGTTTATAGGTCTTGCCGCCCAATTCAAACTGTGCATTTTCTATTCTGTTTGCATTTCTGCCAATAAGCGCACCGAAACAACCGTTGTTTCTCTTATACTCCTCAAGCGAGTCTCTGCCCAGCACGACATCGACACCTTTATATATAAGTTTAGTTATGATTCCGCCGTAATTTATAATCTCAGCCTTTAAATTTCCGTTATCAAGAGTATATGAATACACTTCCTTGCCGTCAATAACGCCGTATTTTGCCTTTGCAATGCTCATAATAATCCTCCTTTACATTTTTATACCATTATAATAAAGAAATTTTCAAAAATCAATACGCCCGACACAAACAAAAAAAGAGGCTGGTGACAGCCTCTTTTTGTTTATACATTAAATGTATTGCAGAAATTCATTATCATCTGAGCAACTTCGCTTCTTGTGGCAAATCCGTTAGGATTGAGTCTTCCGTTTGAGCCGTTGATTATTCCATATGACGTTGCCCACTGCATTGCATCGACCGCATATGATGACACTTTGTCGGTATCTGACATCGAATCATAAACTTCTGTTGAAGTTATATCCGTTGAATAGCCCTTATATGCCGCATATCTCATAAGAATTGCTGCTATCTGCTCACGTGTAACATTGTTGTTCGGTGCAAAAATACCGTTGCCCACACCACCGACAATATTGTTCTGAGCAGCCCATCCAACATATTGAGTATAATTCTTCTGTTTTGTTTGATGCACATTGAATTAATTCACTTGCATCTTTGTTGAACAGATTTCCATCTATCGACACATAATATTCATTGTCCTCATCCACTTGAATATTTGTTAATTCACAATACTGGAAAGGTCCATAACCAATGCTTGTTACACCGTTTGGAATTGTTACAATTGTTAAGGCACAATGTGCAAACGACTCTTTACCAATGCTTGTCACACTGTCCGGAATACTTATACTCGTTAGAAAGGAACAATCCTCGAATGCATAATCCCCAATACATGTTACAGGATAACCGTCTATTGTTGATGGGATAACCAGTTCACCTCTTGCACCTCCATAACAGTCTGTAATTGTAACTTTACCGTCAGACACCGTGTATGTGAACATATCTGCAGGATCCAACATAATTAAAATGAACCGTTGCATCTGAAAAAGATTCGCATTCACTGTTAACAAGTAAGTTATCCCATTCTTCTTCTGTACCGCAGTAATACTGCTTATTATAATTGCGAGTGCGATAAAAACACTCAAAAACTTTTTTCTCATTTCATTTTCCTCCTTACTTAATTTATTTGAATAGTTAGAATGAGATAAAAATACTATATCATATTTTACATAATTACGCAAGTGCGTATACGCGGATGCGAAAAAGTCAATAAAATAACCTTGAGGTGATATGAAATGAGCGTCAAGGATACAGTGGCGGAAAGATTTGTAAATTTGTGCAAAGAGAGAAAAATAAAAATCAATGAGCTTGCAACCATATCGGGTGTTACCCCGTCGACAGCATACAGTATGATAAACAAGACACGAAGGGACGTTTCAATAACCACGATAAAAAAGTTCTGCGACGGACTTGATATAACTCTCGGTGAGTTTTTCTCCACACCTGAATTTGACAACTTGCAACAGGAAATAAAATAAAGACGGTTGATTTCAACCGTCTTTTTATTAATTCTCAAAGTGTCTGCCGAGGTACTCAGCCGCCGTCTGAGCAAGTTTTATCTCGGTCTCGGTGGCAGTATCAGAGTCTTTGGCAAGAATAGCGACACTGCCGATAATATCACCGCCCGTAATTATGGGAACCGCAACAGAGACAGGACTTTCGACACCCTCAACCGCCTCAATAGGCTTTGCATTGTCGGCGCCACGCACATATGTCTTACGCTGTGACATAGCCTTATCAAGTTCGCCGCTGATGCTCTTGTCGGCAAGTTCCTTGCGCTTCGCGCCTGCAGATGCAACAACGGCATCCCTGTCCGATATGACTACGGACAGCCCCGTCGTCTTATGCATAGCCTCACCGTACTGCCCTGCGAGCGTGCCGAGTTCACCCATCGGCGAATACTTTTTAAAAATGACCTCACCGTCACGGTCTGTAAATATCTCAAGCGGCTCGCCCTCGCGTATGCGCAAAGTCCGCCTTATTTCTTTGGGAATGACGACTCTTCCGAGATCGTCGATTCTTCTCACAATCCCAGTTGCTTTCATATATAAAAACTCCTTTGTTGATTTGATAACACTGTTATTATATGTCAACAAAGGAGTTTTATACTTTTTGATTTTTTTAATTAAAATTCTAATACGTCAGGTTTGGTTTATCGTCGATTGTCTCTATCGGAACCTCAACCTTTTCACCAAGCAGGTCTGCCCGCACTACATCATAAAGCCAGGGGCGCAGGTGACGATTGGGAGACTTAAGCACGTGCTGTGCATAATAGAAGGTAACGTTGTTTACGGGATCCACCGAGGCATATGCGCCTGCTGCACCACCCCAGCCAAACTCTGTACGATCAGTGCCCTCAAGCGGTGCACGCATACCAAGACCATAGCCGGCGGTATGACGACGATGGTTGTACATCTCTCTCTGTTGCTCCGTCAGATAATCTGTCGCCATCATCTGAATGGTCTCTTTTTTCAAAATAATATCACCTATGCGCAACGCCTCAAGAAACTTGATATAATCATCTACCGTTGAAGTGCATCCGCCACCGCCACTTGCAAATTCTTTTCCTAAATGGCACCAGTAACGATATGCAGGCTCAAACTTACCCGTTTCTTTGTAGTAATAATATTGACGGGCAAAACCTTCCCAATCTTCAAGGGGATGTAAAAAGTCGGAATTATCCATTCCAAGAGGGTCAAATATATGCGCTTTTACATAATTTTCAAACTTTTCTCCCGACACCACCTCTACGAGTGCGCCAAGCACGTCATGGTTTAAGCCGTACAGCCAACCTTCACCCGGTTCAAACTTAAGAGGTGTCCTTGCAAACATATTCACCGTTTCTACCGTAGGCGTGTTGTTGCCGGGAATACTGTAATATTCCTCAAGTTCGGGGGTGTGCATATCATAAGTCATTCCCGAAGTCATCTGGAAAAGATGATGGATTTTAATCGGCTTTGTCGCCTTTCTGATACCGTCCTCTGTCTGAACTGTCATTTCCTTAAATGCGGGCAGATAGTCGGATAAATTGTCTTCAAGTGAAAACATACCCTTTTCCCAAAGTTGCATCGCTGCCACGCAGGTGATAAGTTTAGAACAGGAATAAATATGATATTTTTCTTTACCCGTCATGGGTATTTTGTTTTCAGGGTCGGCATAGCCACCCATGTGTCGCAGGATGCATTCCCCATCCTTATAAACGACAAGGTCGAATCCCGGTATACCCATATCCAGGAAGTGCCGACACAACGCCTTCGTCTGTTCAAACATATCCTCGTCTCCAACATCAAGCATAGCGTTAATTATATAGCAAATTTTGGTTCATGTCAATATTCATTTTTACTTTTCAATACGTTTGTAAATTATGGTAATTAAGGAGTGCAAAATGGAAGAAAAAATCTTTGAAGAACTTGAATATCTGATCTCTTATCCGAAAGGATTTCAGGAAGATAAGAAATATCCTCTGGTCATCTTTTTGCACGGTGCAGGAACCCGCGGTGACGATATAGAGCGTTTGCAGAACAATACCAGCGTTTTGAATCTTCTGAAGCGACAGGATGAAAGAGGCTACGTTCTCATCGCTCCCCTTTGTAAAAGAGGAACATGGGACGAATGGATGATGTATTTGGTTCGCTTGGTAGAAACCTACCGTGAAACTTCTTATATCGACGAAACCCGTGTTCATTTGACAGGACTCAGTATGGGCGGCTACGGCACCTGGATGCTTGCAACGCTGTATCCCGACTGGTTTGCCTCTGCTATGCCTATCTGCGGTGGCGGTATCGGCGGATTTGCAAAGAACTTGGTGAATCTTCCTATTCGCACCTTCCATGGTCTTCGAGACAAAACGGTAGATCCCATCGAGAGTTTGCAGATGGTAAAATCCATAAACAGGGCAGGCGGCCGTGCAGAGCTGATTCTCTTTCCAGAACTTGAGCATAATTGCTGGGATGCGGTCTATTCCGACGAAAATAACTACGATTGGCTGCTTTCCTTTACTACCCGACAGGATAAAACTTCGGTGGAGAAGCTTTCAGGCGCTTATTATGGATAAACACAAGCGAGGTGAAATTCACCTCGCTTGTGCTATGTATAAAAATCGCAAAAAACCCGTTTTTGACACCAATGCGTTCATTGGGTCAAACTAGCGAAAAGCCCAGTGTTTATGCGGGTTTCAAGCGATTTGCCCTATTATAACGCATTCCTCTATACGGCGTACAATACCAGTTGATTTCATATATAAATCAATCTCCTTGTTTTAAAATAGTGATACTATTATCTGTAAAACAAGGAGATTTATACTATACTTAATGTTATTTTACAGTTCCTTTCTTGACAAAATATCTGTTTAATATTACTATAATATAAAAACAATTAAGGAGTAACTACATGATCAAAGCAGTTATATTCGATTTTGACCACACTTTATACGACAGAAGAAAGTCTGTCATTGCTGCAGCGCCTGTGCTTCGCCAGAGGCTGAAGGAATATCTTAATCCTTCTGTTACAGACGAGCAGTTTGCCGAAGCTTTCTTCAATGCTGAGACATCAGAAAAAAATCATTCTATATACAGTTATCAAGGCGTCGTTGATGATTTGGATGATCTGGGGCTGTTTTCCACCAAACCGACTAAGGCGCAATACCTCGAGCATTTTTATCCCTCCCTGTCAGAGCATATTTCCATGTTTCCTGATGCCTACGATGTATTGCAGCAGTTAAAAAACTCAAACTATAAGGTGGCGATACTGACCAACGGCACCACAAAGATACAGCATCTCAAGTTGAGTTATACACGCGTACCCGAATATACGGATATGGTTGTCGTCAGCGATGAGTATAGTAAAGCCAAGCCTCATCCCGAGCCTTTTGTCGACGTTTGCCGTCGTTTAGGTGTTAAAACAAATGAGGCGGTGTATGTAGGTGACCAGATCTACAATGACGTCTGCGGTGCCCGAGGTGCGGGAATGAAAACCATATGGAAGCCATTTGTAGGCATCTGGCCTGAGGACATCACCCCGCCCGACTTCACCATCGAAAATTTGAGCGAGATCCCTGCTATTTTAGAACAACTTTAATAAAAAACGGAGTGGAAAAATCCTTTTCCACTCTGTTTTCATATAACTAACATATTCAGTATAACAAATCAAAAATACTGCCGTCAATATTTTTTGTGGCTGCAGGATAAATTTCTGTGTTATGCATAAAAACAAATCCGAATTTTCATACACCTTTACATATTGAAAGAACATAAAAATCATGTTATATTTAAAGTGCAAAGAGAAAGGGGTGATACCCGATGAACAGGTAAAGGTCGATTGCTCTTGATGCTTATTTCAAGGTAAATGGCAGCAGTCCGAAAGCCTGATTAAGACAAGAGTTTTATATAGCCTTCAAAAGCAGGTTTCAAGGCAGCAAAGGTTCTCGCTTTACGAAACGCAACAGCGTAAAAGTAGCAGCAAAGAAAGGCGAAAAAAGAAGGCAAAAAATCTAAGAAATGAGAGGTAAAAGAAAAAGATGTTAGATATCAAGAGTGAACAAAAATAACCCTTGGCCAGTCAGAGATGTGTAAAGAAACATCGGTCAAGGGTTGTTTTTTATGTCTTTCGTCCCAACGGGGCGCTTTTTTTATGCCTTGAAATCATTATTCAATCTTTAGCACCTGTGAAATCACATCGCCGATTTTTTTGGACATTCTGTAAAATCCCAGATCGTTTGGGTGAATACCGTCGCTCGTGCAGGATTCGCAATGCTCTCCTTCAAACAGCGTCTCACCGTCGATAAAATACACATTTTTATCCCCCGCAGTCTTGGCTTTACGATAACTTTCCAGAATTACGTTTCTTCTTTTATCGTTTTTTTCGGGATTTGTAAAATAATCAGGCTTTGAAATCATAATATACGGTATCTGCGGCTGCTTCTTTCTGATTATTTCATAAAACCTATAATGTGTCTGCATCAGATGCTCGACACTCGGCGCATTATGGTCATAGTCGCACACAAAAGCACACATTGCAAGATCGGCAATAAACTTTGCCATACTTTCTTCACCGAAAGCGTTGCCCGAAAACCCCAGATTCCGATAATCGAGGTTGTATCTTTGTGATATAAAACTCTCATAGGTATTGCCCGGTCTGCCCGCCGCAGCACCGTGAGTAATGGATGAGCCATAAAAAACTATCGGCTTTTTGTTGCGGTATTTCTTGCCTCTTGCAAGCCTGCTTCCCTTTTCAATGCCGATGTGCAACCTTCTGACCTCGGCAAAACACGGTGTGTTAAGCGTGTAAAAAGTCATTTGCTTGGCATTTTTGGTTTTCACCTTAAACTCGGCTGTGCAACAGTCAAATCCGGTTACCGGGCGATATGCCCCCACGAATACATCTTTTTCATCCGCCCCAAAGCGATACAGATCAAATCCGTATGATACGCAGTGATTATTTACAGTCGGTATGTAACCTACGGCGTATTCCACCTTCAGTGCCACAAACGGGGAGTCCGTAGAAAAAAGAATTCTGCCTCCTGCTCCATAACCGCATTGCTCCTCCACGCCGTGATTCACAGTACGCGCTACTTCAAGCGGAATTCTGCGTGTCAGAATCTCGTCACTTTCCGCAAACAAACCATATATATCAAGGTTTTTGGCAGATACTTCATACCAATCTGTTACAGTATCCTCTGCTGTCTCATTTCTTACAAAATTTTCATCACGCATAATACTATCCCCCACTACGGCACGAGGCAGATTGCAATGAGCAAGCATATTCCGCCCCAGAGTCCTGCAAACTGCTTTTTCGAGAGTTTTTCTTTAAAGAGTATCACCGACATTAGCGAACTTAAAACAATCGCGCTGCCATTTACAAGCGGAAAAAACAATTGACTCGTCAACAGCCCTGACAGTTTTATGTTTATGTAATTCATGGCAAAAGCGCATACCGCAACAAACAAAAGAACAAATAAATGCCGCAAACAAAAAGCCGCTAATCTCCGATTTGTGCGCAGAGGACTGATGTATTTTTTGCAGTACACCAAGTGCGCCCTGACACAGAAATGCCAAAAGGCAGTACATCAGCCATTTTCGGCTGATTTTTCCCTCCCCCGACTTATCCAGGGACAGATATATAAACGCAATAAGTATGATAACGACACAAAACTTCCATATGCTGAATTTTTCACCGAAAAAAATGCCCGACATCGTCGGAATTATCATAGATGAGGTCATGATAAGAAGCGTCAGATGCATAGCATTTTGTACAGGTTGCTGAGCGCAGTAACAACTCCGAAAACAGTGCCGGATAAGATCGTATAAACCGAAACGGTTTCACTTAACATCAGCGCACCGAATGCTATGATACAGACGGCATACACCGTCATGTTGGAACGATTGCTCTGAGAATCTGTTTTAGGTTTTTACAGACATTGTTAAAAAGACAATTTTGTAAGACCATAGAAAAAACGGATGTTAATATCAAAGTTATCGTCAGCAATAATCTCCTCAAATTTTTTGAGCATTATATCATATAATCAGCGGCATTTCTATTGACCTATCCGCAAAAAATATGATAACATCGTCAAAGAGGTGATATAATGAAACCCGAGATAACAAAATTTACATTTCCCGAGTTAAACGCATTTAATTTCCATATAAAATACACCGAAACAAACAGAAAATCACACGTTCATGAAATAGATCTGCATACTCATGATGAATTTGAAATTTATATCAATCTTTCGGGGGATGTCTCTTTTTTAGTTGAAAACAGACTATATCCATTAAGTCGGGGAGATGTCATTATCGCCCGTCCGGGAGAGCATCATCACTGCGTTTACAGAAGCGATGCAGATCATACCTTTTTCTGGATATTGTTTGATGCAAACAAAAACAAAGAACTGACCGAGTATTTTTATACAAACGCAAATGCAAATTTCCTATCCCCTGCAAACGACTTGAAAAATGAACTTATCGGCATATGCTCGGCGCTGCTCGATAAAAACTTAACCTGCGGTGACAGATTTTACTCCTTTTTCAGGCTTTTAAAGATACTGCAAATTAGTGACGGAGAACTATCTAACGCACCGCACGGCATGCCTGAAGACCTTATAAATATACTCGCCTATATCGATGAGCATATAACGGAAAATATAAAAATCGTGGATATTTCAAACAAACTCTACATCAGCGAAAGCACGATAGAGCGCAGATTTAAAGAATATATCGACATCAAGCCTATGGAATTCATCCGTAAGAAAAAACTCATTCATGCGGCAGAACTGCTCAGTCAGGGTAAGTCTGTATTAAACGCAGGGCTGAATGTCGGATATTCGGATAATTCATATTTTATCAAACTTTTTAAAGAAGAGTACGGTATGACACCTTATCAGTACAAAAAGCGGAGATAAATCCTCCGCTTTTTTGACGGTTATGTACTATTTTTTGACTGAAAAGCAGATACTCCGTGGGAAAATATTATAGTATTATAATTAAAAAGGCGGTGTTTTGATGATAACTGTAAATGTAAAAGACTATTATAATAAAAGCGCAACCAATGCCATTCAAGCGGCGATCGACGACTGTTTTTTTCAGGGCGGCGGCAGAGTTGTTATCACTTCGGGCGATTACCATATAGGTAGTATCAGAATAAGAAGCAATATTACATTGCTTCTGCAAAAAAACGCCCATCTTATTGCGAGTAGAGATCACAATGACTATAAAAACGCAGAGCCCGTTTCCGAAGATGACAAGACTGATGCTTTGTGGGTTCGCGTCTCTCAAATAAAAAACAGCGACCATATCAACAAACCTGCAAGCAGGTGGAACAACGCCGTAATCAAGGCGATAGATGCTGAAAATATCTCCATAATCAGCGAAGAAGGCTCGTATATTGACGGTCGGGACTGCTTCGATGAACTTGGCGAAGAGCATTACAGAGGTCCTCATGCGATAAATATGCACCGATGTGAAAACATTCATTTTGAAGGCTACGAAATAAGAAACAGCGCAAACTGGGCGCACGCACTTTTTGACTGCAAAAGGACTTCGTGTCATTGCAGGGCACGACGGAATACATCTTACGACCTGCGATAACATCAGAATAACAAATTGCGATTTTCAGACAGGCGATGACTGCATTGCAGGCTTTGACAACATAGATGTTTATGTGTCAGACTGCAAATTGAACACCGCTTGCAGCGCATTCAGATTCGGCGGTACAAACGTGCTTATTGAGAACTGTGATTTTTACGGTCCTGCCAATTATTTGTTCCGAGGCTCACTCAGCGCCGAAGAAAAAAGAAGCGGCATAATTGCAAAAAATGAAAATCACAGAAAGAATATGCTCTCTGCATATCTCTATTATGCCGACTATACAAGACCTATCAGGCAGATTGCAGGAAACATTTCAGTAAAAGACTGCACCTTTACTAATGTTGACAGGTTTCTGGAGTACAATTTTTCGGGAAGCAATCATTGGCAGACAAATAAACCGCTGAGTGATATATCTTTTAAGAACATCAAGGCGAGCGGCATTAAACTGCCCCTTGTTTTGTACGGCGACAGCAAGTGTAAGGCAAATCTGGAAATTTCTGATACAACAGTATCATTTTTAGACGGCACTGCCGATTCGTTTATCCATGTCTGCAATTTTGATAACATCACGCTTAAAAATGTAACCGTCGAAAATATGGAGGGCGCGGCACTCATCAAAAAGTGGAGCGATGACGGAAAAATAACCATTGACAATCTTGTTTTTATCGGCACATTGGAAGAGATGGCAAAAGAAGAATTTGTGTGCAAAAGAATATAAAGGAGCATATGTATGTGGAACGGAAAACTAAAGGCAGTGACTTTCAGTTATGATGATGCGGTCACACAGGACAAAAGGCTTGTAGAGATTTTTAACAAATACGGTCTAAAAGCGACCTTCAATATTAATTCGGGTTTATTCGGTGCAAAAAGAGAACTTACTTCAAAGGGCAAAACCATAGCGGTAGAGCGCTTCAAAGCAAGTGAAATAAAAGAGATGTATCAAGGACACGAGGTCGGCGCACATTCGCTCACCCACCCCTATCTGACAAAACTTGAAGATGACGAAATTATCCGCCAGATAGAAGAGGACAGAAAAAATTTAGAAGCCATTATGAGATATGATGTCCGCACGCTGGCATACCCTATGGGCGCAGTCGATGACCGTGTCGCAAATATATTAAAAGAACATACAAGAATTAAATTGGCACGAACGACAGTATCAACTCACAACTTCGACCTTCAGCAAGACCTGTATAAATTTAATCCGACTGTTTTTCACAAAGAAACGGAGAAATGATGGAACTCGGAGAAGAATTTATAAATCTTAAAACAGATACTCCGAAAGTGTTTTACATCTGGGGTCACAGTTACGAATTTGACAGGGACGATTTTTGGGATACATTTGAAGATTTTTGCAGTAAGATAAGCAAAAAAGACGACATATTCTACGGAACAAACCGTGAAGTGTTTCGATACTGAAAAGTGTCAAACTTCACTCAATTGAGTGTCCTTTTTTATTTAATTTTCAAATTAACAATAACATATTTTGTTATATACCCCAAATAGTATGTCAGTAACTTACTGATATTTATAGAAAGTCAGCGTAAATAAAAAAATCCCAATCAAAAGATTGGGATTTTTATTTAATCTAATTAGTCAACAAGAGTAAGGATAGCCATCTCCGCAGAGTCACCTCTACGGGGACCGATCTTTACTATTCTTGTATAACCACCGTTTCTGTCAGCGTACTTAGGTCCGATTTCTGTAAAGAGCTTCTTAACAACATCTTCTTTTGTTACGTAGCTCATAACCTGACGCTTATTGTGTAATGAATCCTCTTTTGCAAGAGTAATCATCTTTTCAGCTACCGCACTTACTTCTTTTGCTCTTGTAACGGTTGTTTCCATTTTTCCGCTTTCGAGGAAGAATGTAACCATACCGCGAAGCATTGCTCTTCTATGGTCAGTTGTAACACCGAGTTTTCTCTGTGCCGGCATATCTGTTAACCTCCTTTAATATGTGTGTGACGATTTATTCGTCATCCTTCTTGAGTGAGAGGCCGAGGCTTTCAAGCTTCTGGATAACCTCTTCAAGAGATTTGCGTCCGAGGTTTCTGACTTTCATCATATCCTCCTCAGTACGCTGGATAATGTCTTCAACAGTATTGATGCCCGCTCTCTTCAAGCAGTTGAAGGAACGAACGGAAAGATCAAGCTCTTCGATCGTTGTTTCAAGAACCTTTTCCTTCTTGACCTCTTCCTTCTCATACATAATTTCGGCGTTCTTTGCTTCTTCGGAAAGTTCGACGAAAATGTTGAGATGCTCGGTCAAAACTTTGGCTGCAAGCGATACGGCGCTCTGTGCGTCTATCGTCTTATTTGTCCAAACTTCGATCGCAAGGCTGTCAAAGTCCATTGAATTACCGACGCGGCAAGGCTCAACAGTATACTTAACCTTTATAACGGGAGTATAAATTGAGTCAACAGAGATAACGCCTATTACAGGCTGTTCATTCTGCTTGTTTCTGTCTGCGGAAACATATCCGCGTCCTCTGTTTAAGGTAATCTCCATATGGAGTTTACCGTCGCTGTTAAGCGTTGCAAGCACAAGATCGGGGTTGATAATTTCAACTTCGCTGTCGTGCTTGATGTCTGCTGCAGTAACTACCTGCTCACCCTCTGCGTCAATGGTCACAACCTTAGGGCCATCGCCGTGGAGCTTCACAATAAGCTCCTTGACATTGAGGACGATCTCCGTTACATCTTCCTTAACACCGGGAATTGTTGTAAATTCATGCTGAACGCCATCAATTTTAATGGCTGATGCAGCGTATCCCGGAAGTGAACTGAGCAGTACTCTGCGCAATGAATTTCCGAGCGTAGTACCAAAACCGCGCTCAAGCGGTGCTACGGTAAATTTACCGTAGGAACCGTCATCGGATAATACTTCAAAATCCAGTCTCGGCTTTTCTATTTCAATCATTTTAATACCCTCCAATAAATAATGTGTTTTTACTCCGGCGGCAACGACAATGTATACCTAGCCTTTCAAAACGGCGTACCGTTTCGAGGGGAAAGCCTATTACTTGGAGTACAATTCGACGATAAGCTGTTCTTCTACAGGGAGATCGATCTCGTCTCTTGCAGGAAGATTAACAACTGTTGCCTGCTGATTGTTTCTGTCAAGGTCGAGCCACTTGGGAACAGGCTTGTTTGCTGTTGCTTCAAGTACAGCCTTGATCTTAACTGAATCTTTGCTTGCGGTCTTAAGAGCCACAACATCGCCGGCCTTAACGAGATATGAAGGAATATTTACCTTCTTGCCGTTTACTGTGAAATGACCGTGACGAACGAGCTGACGTGCCTCAGGTCTTGACATAGCAAAACCGAGTCTGTAAACAACATTGTCAAGTCTTGATTCGAGAATCTGAAGAAGGTTTTCACCTGTAACGCCCTGCTTCTTTTCAGCCTTTTCAAAATATGAATAGAACTGCTTTTCGAGGACGCCGTAGAATCTCTTTGTCTTCTGCTTTTCTCTGAGCTGTTCTGCATACTCAGACTTTTTCTTGCTTACGCCGTGCTGACCGGGAACCTTAGCGCGCTTATTCATAGCGCACTTTTCGCTGTAGCAGCGGTCGCCCTTTAAGAATAACTTCTGGTCTTCTCTTCTGCAAAGACGGCATACTGCGCCTGTATATCTTGCCATAATGAAACCTCCTATTAAACTCTTCTTCTCTTGGGGGGTCTGCATCCGTTGTGCGGGATAGGTGTTACATCCTTGATCATAGTAACTTCAAGACCAACTGTCTGAAGTGCTCTGATTGCGGATTCACGGCCTGCGCCGGGTCCCTTAACGTATACTTCAACAGACTTGAGACCGTGCTCCATAGCTGCCTTAGCTGCTGTTTCAGCTGCTTCCTGTGCTGCAAAGGGAGTGGACTTCTTTGAACCGCGGAAACCGAGTTCGCCTGCTGATGCCCATGAGATTGCGTTACCGTTCAGATCTGAAATAGTAACGATCGTGTTATTGAAAGTGGAGCGAATATGCACTGCGCCTTTTTCAATATTTTTCTTTTCACGGCGACGTCTTGTCGCTGTTGCCTTTTTAACTGCCATACATATACCTCCTTACTTCTTCTTGTTTGCAATAGTCTTCTTAGGACCTTTGCGTGTTCTAGCGTTTGTCTTTGAACGCTGACCTCTTACGGGGAGACCTTTTCTGTGTCTGATGCCTCTGTAGCATCCGATCTCTGTAAGACGCTTGATGTCAAGAGCTCTCTCTCTGCGGAGGTCACCCTCAACTGTAAAATTCTTATCTATGCAATCACGGATAAGGTTTTCCTGCTCGTCTGTCAGGTCCTTAACACGGATGTCGGGATCAATACCCGTCATATCGAGAATCTTCTTTGATGCAGAAGCGCCGATACCGTAAATGTAACGGAGACCTGCCTCAATTCTTTTTTCTCTGGGTAAGTCAACACCTGCTATTCTTGCCATGTCTGATTACACCTCCATTTAACCTTGTTTCTGCTTGTGCTTGGGGTTAGCACAGATAACCATAACCTTGCCTTTACGCTTGATTATTCTGCACTTCTCGCACATCGGCTTAACGCTGGGTCTTACTTTCATAATCGTTATACCTCCTATTTACCGCGCCAGGTAATTCTGCCTTGCGTGGTATCGTATGTGGAAATCTCTACTGTCACCTTATCACCGGGCAGTATGCGAATGTAATTCATTCTGAGTTTTCCAGAAATATGAGCGCGGATCACATGTCCGTTCTCAAGTTTTACATTGAATGTTGCATTCGGAAGCGCTTCTTCTACAACGCCTTCCAATTCAAAAACATCGTCCTTAGACATTGTTTCCCTCCTTAAACAGTCGTGAGTATTATCGGGCCGTCATCTGTAATTGCGATTGTGTTTTCATAGTGCGCTGACAGTCTGCCGTCGTCCGTATATATCGTCCAACCGTCATCGTCCTGCCATACGCCGTCTTCACCTGCATTTATCATAGGCTCGATCGCTATGACCATACCCTTCATAAGCCTCGGTCCGTGTCCCGCCTTGCCAAAATTCGGCACTTCGGGATCTTCGTGGACCTTGCGGCCTACGCCGTGTCCTACAAATTGTTTTACCGTTGAAAAACCGTTTTCTACAGCATGCGCATCGACTGCAGAGCCGATATCACCGACTCTGTTTCCGACTATCGCCTGCTCGAAACCTTTGTAAAAACACTCTTTGGTAACTCTTATAAGTTTTTCGGCTTCCTCTGACACTTTTCCGACAGGGAATGTCCTTGCCATATCGCCGTGGAAACCGTCGTAATATGCACCGACATCAATGGACACAATATCACCCTCGCTGAGAATGACCCTTTTTGAAGGAATGCCGTGTATGACCTGATCGTTTACCGAAATACATGCCGAAGCAGGAAAATCGTAAAGATTCAGAAAAGACGGCACAGCCCCGTGTCCTTTTATCGTTCTGAAAATAATCGTATCAAGTTCAGCAGTAGATACGCCCGGTGCAATACGGCTTGCAGCCGCTTCCATTGCAAGGGCGGTTATCTTTCCTGCCTGCTTGAGCTTTTCAATTTCAACGTCACTTTTGATATTGATCATATTTACTGTAACTGTTTGAGTACCTCTGCCGTATTTGCGTCAACTGTAAACTGGTCATACGCGAGTCTTAAGATACCTTTTTTTGCATAATAGTCCTTAAGAGGCTCTGTCTGACTGTGGAAAGTTTCAAGACGCTTAACGATAGTTTCGACTTTGTCGTCGTCTCTGATGATAAGTTCTTCTCCGCATTTATCGCAGATACCATCTTTGACGGGAGGTTTGCTTTCAATGTGATAGGTCGCACCGCATTTAAGGCACGCTCTTCTGCCTGCAAGTCTTGCGATGATATTTTCATCGGTGACTTCAAGGCTGAGCACCTTGTCTACAATAACGCCCATCTCCTCAAGTACCTCTGCCTGTCTTACCGAACGGGGAAAACCGTCAAGAATGAAACCGTTTTTACAGTCATCCTGAGCAATTCTCTCTGCGAGAAGGCTTACTACCAACTCATCGGGAACAAGGGAACCTGAGTCCATATAACTTTTAGCCTTGATACCCAGTTCGGTACCTGCGGCAACTGCTGCACGCAGCAGGTTGCCTGTGGAAACCGTAGGGATATCATATTTTTCACTTATTCTTTCCGCCTGTGTGCCTTTTCCGGCACCGGGAGCACCGAGCAATATAAGTCTCATAATACTTACCTCAATTATTCAAGAAAACTCTTGTAGTGGCGCATAAGCATCTGTGATTCGATCTGACCGACCGTTTCAAGTGCAACACCTACTACGATGAGGAGTGAAGTACCGCCTAGTGCAAGGCTTGCTGCTGTGTATCTTGCAAAAATCATGGGAATTACGGCAACAAGACCGAGATACAGTGAGCCGATAAGGATAACCTTGCTCATTATCTTTGAAATATAGTCTGATGTGGGCTTGCCGGGACGAATACCTGTAACAAAACCGCCGTTATTCTTGATGTTATTTGCGATTTCTACGGGGTTGAACTGAACAGCCGCATAGAAATAACCGAAGAATACAATAAGCAGGAATTCAATAATTCCGTATACGGGATGCGTATATGAGAATATATTGAAGAACTTATCCCAGAATCCGCCTTCAGCAACGTGTACGAAACTGGAGATCGTACCGGGTATCGAAACGATAGCCGATGCAAAGATTACGGGAAGAACGCCTGTTGTAAGAACCTTTATCGGAAGGCTTGTTGCCTGTCCGCCATACTGTTTTCTGCCAACAACTCTCTTTGCATACTGTACCGAAATTCTTCTTTCAGCATCGTTAAAGTAAACTGTGAGTACTGTGAGTAAAAGCATACCTACAACAACGCCGATGAAGAGCCAGATGTTAGTACTAAAGAAGTTGATGAGTTCAGCGGGAAGACGGCTTACAATACCTGCGAAAAGGATTATTGATATACCGTTACCGATACCGTAGTCAGCAACTTTTTCTGCAAGCCACATAAGGAAGCATGAACCTGCTGTGAAAGTAAGCACGATGACCAGACCGGGGAAGAAGCCTGTCTCTACAACGGCACCGTAACTCTGAAGGAGTTTGTAGTAACCGAAACCTGTGAGAAGGCTGAGACCTACAGTAAGATATCTTGTATACTGAGCAAGTTTCTTTCTGCCTTCATCGCCTGACTTTGAAAGTCTTTCAAGTGCAGGGATACCTACAGTAAGAAGCTGAATGATGATTGACGCGTTGATATAGGGAGATATTGACAGAGCAAATACCGTCGCCTGAGCAAGCGCACCACCAGTAAGCATATTGAGATATACAAGTATGCTTGAAGAATTGCTTGCAAATAAAGCCTGTATAAATGTTGAATCGATGTAAGGTACGGGAATTGCCGAACCTATTCTGAATACGAGAATTATAAAAAGCGTGAAAAGCATCTTCTTGCGAAGGTCAGCTATCTTCCATGCATTACGAATTACCGTAAACATTACATCACCTCAACCTTTCCGCCAGCTGCTTCAATTTTAGCTTTTGCGGATTCTGAAGCCTTTGAAACTTTTACAGTGATGTTCTTTGTAATCTCACCGTTGCCGAGGAGTTTAACACCATCGTATGTCTTGTTAACGAGTCCCTTTTCTGTAAGTTCAGCAACAGTTACTGTTGAACCTGCTTCAAATACTTCAAGGTCTGATACATTGATTATTGCATATTTTGTTGCAAATATATTTTTAAAACCACGCTTCGGTAAGCGTCTCTGAAGGGGCATCTGACCGCCTTCAAAACCGGGACGTACACCGCCGCCGCTTCTTGCCTTCTGACCTTTGTGGCCACGGCCGCCTGTCTTACCGTTACCGCTGCCGGCACCTCTGCCCTTTCTCTTGGGTTCAGCTGTTGATCCGTATGCGGGAGATAATTCGTGAAGTTTCATTTGTTGCACCTCCTTTGAGTAGATTACTTAGCTTCGGAAACCTCAACCAAGTATGAAATTTCGTTGATCTTGCCTCTTGTTGCTGCGTTGTCAGGCTGAACTGTTGTATCGCCGGGTCTCTTAAGACCGAGTGAAATTGCAGTAGCGATATGTGAGTCCTTTCTGCCGTTTAATGACTTTACGAGCTTGATGTCTATTGTCTTTGCCATCATTAACCCTCCTGTACTTCAGCAGCAGGTGCGCTGTCAAACTTCAGACCG
The DNA here is from genome assembly GCA_045538835.1 of Feifaniaceae bacterium. Classification (GTDB taxonomy): domain Bacteria; phylum Bacillota; class Clostridia; order Oscillospirales; family Feifaniaceae; genus RGIG6165. Next base: position 55,819 of record JAZQEF010000015.1, read on the forward strand.
CGGATAGCCGCAACCTCTTTTTTGGTTTTGAGCTGCGAAAGTCCTGCGAGTGTTGCACATACAACATTCTTGGGATTGTTTGAACGCAGACACTTTGTTCTGATATTCTTGATGCCTGCAGCTTCTACTACCGCACGAACAGCGCCGCCGGCAATAACGCCGGTACCTTCTGCGGCGGGTTTCATAAGAACTCTGCCTGCACCGTACTCACCGATGATCTCGTGGGGAATCGTTGTGCCCTTGAGAGATACTGTGATGAGATTCTTCTTAGCATCATCTATACCCTTGCGAATAGCATCCGGAACTTCGGATGACTTACCGAGACCTACACCTACGCGGCCCTTCTTGTCGCCAACAACAACAAGTGCAGAGAACTTCATAACACGACCGCCCTTAACTGTCTTGGACACACGGCCGATATGAACTACCTTTTCTTCGAATTCGCTGGGTTCTCTTGAATTCATTCTTGCCATATTTTCCTCCTTGTGTTAGAACTTGAGTCCGCCTTCACGTGCGCCTTCAGCAAGTGCCTGAACGCGACCGTGATAGGTGAATCCGCCTCTGTCAAATACGACTTCTGTGATACCCTTTGCAATAGCAGCCTTTGCAACTGCTTCGCCGACCTTTTTAGCCGCTTCTTTATTGCCGCCGTATCCATTGAAGTCCTTGTCAAGTGTGGAGGCTGATGCAAGTGTAACACCGTTTACATCATCAATAACCTGGCAATAGATATTCGCGAGTGAACGGAATACCGCAAGACGAGGCTTTGAAGGTGTGCCTGAAATTTTTGCTCTTGCTCTCTTATGTCTCTTAAGACGAGCAACATTGCTATCTTTTCTTGAAACCATTGCTTTCTACCTCCTGTATTATTTAGCAGATTTACCTGCTTTACCTTCCTTGCGGATAATAACTTCATCCACATATTTGATGCCCTTGCCCTTGTAGGGTTCCGGCGGTCTCTTCTCACGAACTTCAGCAGCGAACTGACCAACCTTCTGCTTGTCAGCACCTGTGATGATGATTGAGTTTGCTGACGGAACTTCAACAGTAACGCCTTCAACTTCATCCATTCTTACCTGATGTGAGAAACCAAGGTTCATAACGAGAGTCTTACCCTCTTTGCTTACCCTGTAACCAACACCGTTGACTTCGAGTTCCTTCTTAAAGCCTTCGGATACGCCTACTACCATGTTGTTGAGCAGGCTTCTTGTAAGGCCGTGAAGAGCCTTATTTTCTTTTTCGTCGTTGGGACGCTCAACTGTCATAACACCAGCATCAACAGTTATCTTCATGTTGGCATTGAATGTCTGTGTGAGTGTGCCCTTAGGACCTTTAACAGTAACGGTATTGTCGGGTGCTACATTAACATCAACGCCCGCCGGTACTGTGATCGGCATTTTACCAATTCGTGACATTATCTACACCTTCCTTTACCAAATGAATGCGATTACTTCGCCGCCAAGATTTGCTTTTCTTGCCTTCTTGTCGGTCATAACGCCCTTGCTTGTAGAGATGATGGCAGTGCCAAGACCTCCCATAACCTTAGGCATATCTTCGCAGCTTGTGTATATACGAAGACCGGGCTTTGAAACACGGCGGAGACCTGTGATAATAGGTGTCTTGTTTGCGCCGTATTTGAGAGTGATTTTAATAACACCCTGCTTATCGTCTTCGACAACTTCAACGTTCTTTATATAACCCTCTTCAAGAAGAATGTTTGCGATTGTCTTCTTCATGTTTGAAGCGGGCACTTCAACCGTTTCATGCTTTGCAGTACTTGCATTACGAATTCTCGTGAGCATATCTGCGATAACATCGGTCATTTGCATTTTGTCGTACCTCCTTTAGGCTGATTTCTACTTGTTTTAGAGATTACCAAGAAGCCTTTCTGACTCCGGGTATCTCACCCTTGTATGCGAGTTCACGGAAGCAGATACGGCACACACCGTACTTTCTGAGATAACCGTGGGGTCTTCCGCAGATCTTACATCTGTTGTAAGCACGTGTGGAAAACTTAGGAGTTCTCTGCTGCTTAACCTTCATTGCTGTTTTTGCCATAGCTTATTACCCTCCTAATTAGTTCTCAAAAGGAGCACCCATAAGTGTAAGGAGCTCTCTTGCTTCTTCATCTGTGTTAGCAGTTGTAACAAAGATGATGTCCATACCGCGAATCTTGTCTACCTTATCGTATTCGATTTCGGGGAAAATGAGCTGTTCTTTAAGACCGAGCGCATAGTTTCCTCTGCCGTCGAATGCGTTGGGGTTGATTCCTCTGAAGTCTCTAACACGGGGAAGTGCTACATTGAAGAGTCTGTCAAGGAATTCGTACATGATTTCTGAACGAAGTGTAACCTTACAGCCGATTGCAACACCTTCACGAAGTTTGAAGTTAGCGACTGATTTCTTTGCCTTTGTAGGTACGGCATGCTGACCTGTGATCTTTTCGAGGTCTGCAATAGCCGCTTCAAGAGCCTTAGGATTGTCCTTTGCTTCGCCGCAGCCGACATTGATAACTATCTTGTCGAGCTTCGGGATCTGCATCGGGCTCTTATAACCGAACTTTTTCATAAGTGCCGGAGCAACCTCTGACACATATTTTTCTTTTAAACGAGCCATCTGTTATACCTCCTTAAAGTTCTGCGCCGCAATGCGTACAAACCCTAACAAGTTCTCCCTTTTTGTTTGCCTTCTTGGAGATTCTTGTGGGCTTCTTGCACTTTGCGCAATAAAGCATAACCTTGGAGGCGTACATAGCACCCTCAGCTTTTACGATGCCGCCCTGATCGCCCTGCTTTCTGGGTTTAACGTGCTTGGTGACCATATTGACACCTTCAACGATAACCTTGCCTTCAGTGGGAGATACGACAGCAACCTTACCGGTTTTGCCTTTATCTTTACCGGAGATTACCATTACGGTATCTCCTCTTCTTACGTGTACTTTACTCATTTTTTCTCCCTCCTATTAAAGTACTTCGGGAGCAAGGGACAATATCTTCATATAGTCCTTGTCACGGAGTTCTCTTGCCACGGGCCCAAAGATACGGGTTCCGCGAGGTGTCTTATCATCTCTGATAATGACAGCAGCGTTTTCATCAAACTTGATATATGATCCGTCGGCACGGCGCTTGCCCTTTACCGAACGAACAATAACACATTTTACAACGTCGCCTTTTTTAACAGTGCCGCCGGGTGCTGCCTTTTTAACAGAGCACACGATGGTATCACCGATATTGGCATACTTTCTTCCCGAACCGCCGAGAACCTTAATGCAGAACAATTCTTTTGCACCGGTGTTGTCAGCCACTTTCAGGAGAGTTTGCATCTGTATCATAATCGATTGTCCTCCTTAAATTACTTAGCTTTCTCGATTATGCGAACAAGTCTCCATCTCTTATCGTGTGAGAGGGGTCTTGTTTCCATAACCTCAACCTTGTCGCCTATTCTGCACTCGTTGTTTTCGTCGTGTGCTTTAAGCTTGTAAGTGTTTTCAACTATCTTCTTATACAGAGGATGAGCAACACGGTCTTCGATAGCAACAACGATTGTCTTATCCATCTTGTCGCTTACGACCTTGCCCACTCTTGTCTTTCTAAATGCTCTTTCGCTCAACGTACTCTCCTCCTTTATGCCTTCTTAAGCTCTTCTTCTCTAAGAACAGTAAGGATCTGGGCAATAGTCTTCTTAACTTCTACTATTCTCTGAGGATTGTCAAGCTGCTTTGTAGCGTTCTGGAAACGAAGGTTCATAAGTTCACTCTTGTATTCCTTGAGCTTTTTGTTGAGCTCTTCTGTTGAGAGTTTTCTGATTTCTGCAATTTTCATTAGCCCTGAACCTCCTCTTTGCCGACGATTTTGCACTTAACGGGCAGCTTGTGCATTGCAAGACGAAGTGCTTCGCGTGCCTGTGCTTCTTCAATACCGGCGATTTCAAAAATTACTCTGCCGGGCTTAACTACTGCTACCCAGTACTCAGGTGAACCTTTACCGGAACCCATACGTGTTTCAGCAGGCTTCTGAGTGATAGGCTTGTCGGGGAATATTTTAATAAATACCTGACCGCCACGCTTAGTATAACGTGTAAGCGCTATACGGGCAGCCTCTATCTGGTTGCTTCTTATCCAAGCGGGCTCTGTTGCTACAAGACCGAATTCTCCCTGGCTAATTGTGTTGCCGCGAGTTGCCTTACCTGTAAGTCTGCCGCGCTGAACTTTTCTGTATTTTACTCTTTTAGGCATTAACATAATTACTTATTGCCTCCTTCCGCTTCAACGACCTTCTTGACTGTCGGAAGAACTTCACCTTTGTAGATCCATGTCTTAATACCGATTCTGCCGTATGTCGTCTTTGCCTCAGCAAATCCATAATCAATATCTGCACGAAGTGTCTGCAGCGGGATTGTACCCTCGTGATAATGCTCACTTCTTGCAATTTCAGCACCGCCGAGACGGCCTGCACAGTTGATTTTTATCCCCTTGGCGCCTGCTCTCATTGTTCTGCCGATGCACTGTTTCATTGCTCTTCTGAAAGCAATTCTCTTTTCGAGCTGCTGAGCAATGTTTTCAGCAACGAGCTGAGCGTTGAGATCAGGATACTTAACTTCAACGATGTCAACAAAAATTTCCTTATCCTTGCCGACAAACTTTTCAACTTCGCTCTTGATCTTCGGGATATTTTCGCCGCCCTTGCCGATTATAAGGCCGGGCTTTGCGCAGTGCATTATAACTTTTACTTTCTTTGCTGTTCTTTCAATTTCAACTTTGGGAACGCCGGCAGCCTCATGAGCAGCCTTAAGATATGTTCTGAGCTTGTTGTCTTCAACAAGTGTATCGCCAAACTTTTCATCGGATACGAACCATCTTGAATCCCAGTCTTTAATTACGCCGACTCTTATGCCGTGCGGATTAACTTTCTGACCCATTGATTATGCCTCCTTTTCCTTAAGAACTACTGTGATATGGGATGTTCTCTTCAGGATACGGAAAGCCCTACCCTGTGCTCTGGGCATAACCCTCTTGAGTGTGGGACCGGGACCTACGAAGATCTCTGAAACGTAAAGATTATCCTTATTCATACCAAAATTGTTTTCTGCATTTGCTGCTGCGCTCTTGAGCAGCTTATAAACCGGTTCAGAAGCAGCCTTAGGTGTATTCTTCACGATTGCGAGTGCAACATCGAGGGGCTTGTTTCTGACAAGGTCAATAACTATCTTCACCTTACGGGGTGCGATTCTGACATGTTTGACTTGTGCTCTTGCTTCCATTTCATTTTCCTCCTTTCGTAATCACACATTACTTCTGTGTGTTGGAGGTTTTTGAACCGGAGTGACCCTTAAAGGTACGAGTCGGTGCAAACTCTCCAAGCTTGTGACCTACCATGTCTTCAGTCACATATACCGGAACGTGTTTTCTGCCGTCATGGACAGCAATTGTGTGTCCAACAAAGCTCGGAAAGATTGTTGACGCTCTGGACCATGTCTTGAGCACTCTCTTTTCATTTGCCTTGTTGAGTTCTTCTATTCTTTTGAATAAAGCAGGTTCCACATAGGGTCCCTTTTTAACGCTTCTTGACATTTGTTAAAAGCTCCTTTCCGATTACTTATCGTTTCTTCTCTTCACGATGAACTTGTTGCTGCGAGCCTTGTGCTTACGTGTCTTAAGACCAAGTGCAGGCTTGCCCCAAGGAGTCATAGGTGAAGGCTGACCAACAGGTGCACGGCCTTCGCCACCACCGTGAGGGTGATCGCAGGGGTTCATGACAGAACCGCGAACTGTAGGACGGATGCCCATATGGCGTTTTCTTCCGGCCTTACCGATAGAAACGTTTTCATGTTCAAGGTTACTTACCTGTCCGACTGTTGCCATACACTCAAGTCTGATAAGTCTTACTTCGCCTGAAGGAAGTCTGACCTGAGAGATGCCGTTTTCCTTCGACATGAGCTGTGCAGCTGTACCTGCCGAACGAACGAGCTGTGCGCCCTTGCCGGGCCAGAGTTCAACATTGTGAATGAAAGTACCAACGGGAATCGATGATATCGGAAGTGCGTTGCCGGGTTTGATGTCGGCATGCGCGCCGCTCTCAACCTTCATGCCTACTTTGAGACCGTCGGGAGCGAGGATATATCTCTTTTCGCCGTCTTCATATTCAACAAGTGCGATGAATGCGCTTCTGTTAGGATCGTATTCGATAGTCTGAACAGTTGCGGGCATATCAAACTTGTTACGCTTGAAGTCGATGATTCTGTACTTTCTCTTTACGCCGCCGCCCTGATGACGAACGGTGATACGGCCATAACTGTTACGGCCGGAATTTTTCTTAACCTTCTCCAGAAGGCTCTTTTCGGGTGCTACCTTTGACAGACCTGAATAATCAAGTGATGTCATATTTCTTCGAGCAGGAGAGGTCGGTTTATAAATCTTCATTGCCATGATAAATTTCCTCCTTAATGTAAAATTACATCATACCCTCGAAGAACTCGATAGGCTTAGATTTCTCTGTGAGCTTTACAATTGCTTTCTTTCTCTTAGCTCTGTTACCGACAAAAACGCCCTGGCGCTTTTCTTTGCCATAGTAATTCATTGTGTTTACGGTCTTGACTTCTACACCGAAGATTTCTTCAACAGCGTACTTGATTTCTGTCTTTGATGAACCGTATGCAACCTCAAAGGTGTACTCCTTATTAGCCGCGCCTGCCATGCTCTTTTCGCTGATGACGGGCTTTCTTATAACGTCGTAAGCTGTCTTCATTATGCATACACCTCCGCAAGTTTCTCTACTGCATCCTTAGTCATAACAAGCGTCTTGCAGTTGAGAACTTCGTATACGTTGAGGACATCTGTGTTTGAAGCAGTTGCCTTTTCGATGTTTCTGATGGAAACTACAAGGTTCTTGTTAATGCCGTTTGTTACAACGAGTGCCTTGTCTGCTGCGCCGATAGCCTTGAGGGCTGTTGCAACAGTCTTTGTCTTGATCTCTTCAAGATCAAAATTGTCAACCACTACGATCTCGCCTGCTGCAGCCTTAGCTGAGAGTGCGCTTACCATAGCGACTTTCTTAACTTTCTTGTTGAGAGAAATTCTGTAATCTCTCGGCTTGGGAGCAAATACTACACCACCGTGTATCCACTGAGGAGCTCTGATAGAACCCTGTCTTGCACGGCCTGTGCCCTTCTGTCTCCAAGGCTTAGCACCGCCGCCTGAAACCTCAGCTCTTGTGAGTGCGGACTGTGTGCCCTGTCTCTGATTTGCAAGATATGTCTTAACAACCTGGTGGAGAACTGCTTCATTTACTTCAGCGCCGAACACTGCGTCGCTGAGTTCGATATCACCGACATTTTCGCCGGCAAGATTTAAAACTTTAACCTTTGACATAAATCATTCCTCCTCCCTTATGCTTTAACCGCGCTGCTGATATAAACGATACCGCCCTTAGGACCGGGGATAGCGCCTTTGATTACGAGCAAATTCTTTTCAGCGTCAACCTTAACTACGTCGAGGTTCTGAATTGTAACCTGATCGTTGCCCATGTGACCGGGCATCTTCTTACCGGGCATAATTCTTGACGGATCCGAGCAAGCGCCCATTGAACCTGCATGTCTGTGTACGGGACCGCCGCCGTGTGTTTCTCTGCCGCGGCTCTGACCGTGACGCTTGATTGTACCCTGGAATCCCTTACCCTTTGAAATACCGGTAACGTCCACTGTTTCGCCTTCAGCAAAGATGTCAGCTGCTATTACGTCGCCTACATTTTTGTCTTCGTCGAACTTGAACTCTTTAAGATATCTCTTTGTAGCAAGTTCATTCTTCTTGAAGTGACCTTCAAGGGGTTTGTTGCTATGCTTTGACTTAACATCTTCAAAACCCAGCTGAAGTGCTGCATAGCCGTCTGTCTCGACACTCTTCTTCTGAGCCACAACGCAGGGACCTGCTTCGATCACCGTTACGGGAACGACTTTGCCTGCATCGTCAAAGATCTGTGTCATACCGACTTTTCTTCCGATAATGCCTTTTTTCATTTTTCTTTCCTCCTTGGTTATTGGTCGGTCTCTCGCCGACTTGACCCGCACCCTTGGCAGGGGTGCTATATAAACCACATTTTGTGGTGGGTTAGCATGATTTTGCGGGCAAAAATTTGCCCCTTTTTACGCCATTATAGCCTTTAATACTTATTAGGTATTAAAGGCTGTAATTTTGATTATAACTTGATTTCGATCTCTACACCTGCGGGTACTTCGAGATTTGAAAGAGCCTCGATGCACTTTGCAGAGGGTTTGAGAACGTCGATAAGTCTCTTATGTGTTCTTGTTTCGAACTGCTCACGGCTGTCCTTATACTTGTGTACTGCACGAAGGATAGTAACGATTTCCTTGTCTGTAGGCAGCGGTACGGGACCTGATACCTTTGCGCCGTTCTTCTTAGCCATGTCAACAATCTTCTCAGCAGTCTGATCGATGAGTGTTGTGTCATAGCTCTTGAGTCTGATTCTGATCTTTTCTGTCTTTGCCATTGTTTCTTTCTCCTTAAATTCGAATTCACTTCCAGATTTTTCACACCTTGCCTGGCGTTTCGCTATTTTTGCATAAAAAATCGGACAGAGAACTGCAATAAGTTTCGTATCCGAAATTCACCACAGGCTCATCGTGTGTCTATGCACATTGCCGCCATTCAGTTGTGAAAACCTGCCGCCCGGTTTAATACGGACCTGCTCCACGAAAGTTCCCGGCACCTGCCGCAATCTCCCGCTTCTTCACATTAAGCCTTGTTATAATATCATAATCAATAACAATAGTCAAGTGTTTTTTTTAATTTTTTTCGGGTACGTTAATATATATAATAAGGAAGAAATTTCAATAAAATTTCTTCCTTATTTCACCATTTCTATGAAGTATTAACGGAAACACGCCCTGAATACTACGCGATCTTTCCGCCTGTTTTACCAAACATTGCCGCACCTATCATGCCTGCATCGTTGCCGAGTTCCGCCTTGCTTATCGAAGGCTGCTTAACGGAAGTCTTGTTTGCAAACATCATTTTGCCTGCCTTTTCGCGAAGAATGGAGAACATATTCTCCCCCTCGTTTGAAACACCGCCGCCCACAAGCACCATCTCGGGCTGAAGCGTATTGACAGCATTTGCTATTGCTATTGCCACATAGTCCGTATACATTTCCACGACTTCTATAGCCGTCTTATCACCCACATCGCGTGCACGCCAAGCGGTCTGCGCACCGACTTTGCTTAAATCACCGCCGCATATCTTCCACATTTCAGACTGTTTGTCCTTCTGCATAGCCTCTACCGTCATGCGGGCAAGCGCCGTTGCAGAAGTATAACATTCAATACAGCCCCTGTTTCCGCAAGTACAGGGATGACCGTTTCTCTCAATGATAGTATGACCGTATTCACCGGCACCGCCGTTAGCACCGACATATACTGCACCGTCGATTATAATGCCCATACCGAGACCTGTACCAAGTGTGAGCATAACAACACTCTTAGTGCCTTTACCGGCGCCGCAGAGCGCTTCACCGAGAGCCGCAAGGTTCGCATCATTTCCAACATACACTTTCTTGCCGGACAATTTGCCAAGCATTTCGCCTGCATCAAGGTCAGCAAAGCCGAGATTGCCTGCAAAACGAATGACACTTCCCTGAACCAGACCGGGTGTTGCAAGGCCGATGCTTTCAACCTCATCATAATCTACGCCTGCTTTCACGCAGACATCTCGTGAAAGTTTAGCCATATCCCTGAATATTTCTTCATTATCTCGTTTTGCACCTGTATCAGCAGAAATCTTTTCAATTATATTGCCGTTTTCATCGACAAGACCGACCTTTATTGCCGTTCCGCCAAGATCTATTCCTACATAATACATAAAAATCACCTCAAAAGTCATTATATCATAAAGAAGTTCATTTACAATAGCAACATTTTGATATAAAATTGATATATACTAAAAAAACAGGGGTTTTAATATGAAAATTGATTATCTTTCACTTCGCAACGGCAGCGATATAAGAGGCTATGCAGTCAAAAGTGACGAAGCGCCCGTAAATCTCACAGATGAGGTGACGGGAAAAGTCGCTTCAGCATTCGTACTCTGGCTTGCAAAAAAGTGTGACAAAAATCCGTGTGATCTCAAAGTCGGTATCGGCAGGGATTCGAGAATTTCGGGCGAGCGTCTGCGTGATGCATTCGTCGCATCATTTAAAGACGCAGGTGTATACACATATGACTGCGGACTTGCTACGACACCGTCGATGTTTATGCTCTGCGTAGACAAGAAATACGGTGTTGACGGTACAGTTATGCTCACCGCAAGTCACCTGCCCTACAACCGCAACGGCTTTAAGTTCTTTACAAAAGACGGCGGCCTTGAAGGTGCCGACATTCAGGCAATTCTTGAGATCGCATCATACGGTGCCTCCTCCCACTCATCAAAGAGGGGCAGAGTAAAAAAAATAGACTATATAAAAGAATATGCAACTCTTATCAAAAAGAAAATAACCACCGCCACAGGCGAGGAAAAGCCCTTTAAGGGAATGAAGATAGTTGTCGATGCAGGTAACGGCGCAGGCGGATTTTATGCATCAAAGGTTTTAAAACCGCTCGGTGCAGACATTCGCGGCAGTCAGTTTTTAGAGCCTGACGGCACATTCCCCAACCATATCCCCAACCCCGAAAATAAGGAGGCTATGGCAAGCATTTCGGGGGCAACACTTGATTCAAAAGCCGACCTCGGTATAATTTTTGATACAGATGTTGACCGCGCCGCTATTGTCGATGCATCGGGCAGGGAGATAAATAAAGAAAAACTCATTGCTTTGATTTCAGCAGTTTTGCTTAAAGAAAAAGCAGGCACTATCGTGACCGATTCTGTCACATCGGGAGAACTCGAGGACTTTATCGCATCGCACGGCGGCAGACAGCACAGATTTAAGAGAGGCTATAAAAACGTTATAAACGAGGCAATACGACTCAACAACGAGGGCGAATACACTCCCCTTGCAATCGAAACAAGCGGTCATGCGGCACTTATGGAAAACTATTTCCTTGACGACGGCGCATACCTTGTCACAAAACTTTTGATTGAAGCGGTAAAACAGCGTAAAGAGGGAAAGACACTTTCTGACCTCATTTCAGACTTAAAGGAACTTCCCTTTAAGAAGTCCTGCCGTTTCAAGATAGAGGGTGAGGATTTCAAGGACTACGGAAGAGATGTTCTCTCCGATTTTGAAAAGTTTGCAGAGGAAAACTCTTTCCTCGCTCCCGTCAAAGGCGGTTATGAGGGTATACGCTGCTCATTCGGCAAAAAGGGCTGGCTTCTTATGAGGCTTTCACTCCATGATCCGATAATCCCCTTTGACTGCGAAGCCGAAAATAAAGAGGATCTGGTATCTGCACTGAGAGAAGTTCACACCTTCATTAAAGCATACGAGCGTCTTTCAGGCGTCAACACTTTGCTTGACAAGTAGTTCTAATAGATATAAAATAGATATGTTAAATTTATAAAGAATCAGGTGAAATCATGGCTGTTATTACACTCAAAGACGGGTCAACAAAAGAAGTTGCACTCGGCACATCCGCTATTGAAATAGCAAGAGAAATAAGCGAAGGTCTTGCAAGAGTTGCCTGCGCTGTCGAACTTAACGGAAAGGTTTGCGACCTGCGAACTACCATCGACGGCGACTGCACTGTAAACTTCCTTACTTTTGATACAGAAGGCGGCCGCCATACATTCAATCACACCTGCTCGCACATACTTGCTCAGGCAGTAAAACGTTTGTATCCTGCTGCAAAACTTACTATCGGTCCGTCTATCGATGACGGTTTCTACTATGACTTTGATGTAGAGACAAGTTTTACTCCCGACGATCTTTCAAAGATTGAAGCAGAAATGAAAAAGATTATCAAGGATAATCTTGAGATCGAATATTTTGAACTTCCCAGAGATGAAGCACTTGCTCTTATGAAGGACGAGCCATATAAGGTCGAACTTATAAACGAACTTCCTGCAGATGAGAAGATAAGTTTCTACAAGCAGGGCGAATTTACCGATCTTTGCGCAGGTCCCCACCTCTTAAAGACAGGCGCTGTAAAGGCGTTCAAACTCACAAGCGCAACAGGTGCTTACTGGAGAGGCGATTCAAACAAGAAAATGCTCTGCCGTGTATACGGTACGGCTTTCACAAAGAAGAGCGATCTTGAAGAACATCTTGCCGCTCTCGAAGAAGCGCGCAAGCGCGACCACAACAAACTTGGCCGTGAACTTGAATTCTTCACGACTGTTGACTATATCGGTCAGGGACTTCCGATACTTCTTCCCAAAGGCGCAAAGGTCATTCAGACACTTCAGCGTTTCGTTGAGGATACGGAAAGCTCAAAGGGTTGGCTTCTCACAAAGACCCCCTATATGGCAAAGAGCGATCTTTACAAGATAAGCGGCCACTGGGATCACTATAAAGAAGGTATGTTCGTTCTCGGTGACGAGGAGAAGGACGATGAAGTATTTGCACTCCGTCCCATGACCTGTCCTTTCCAGTATCAGGCATATCTCAACCGCGCACGTTCTTACAGGGATCTTCCGCTTCGCTACAACGAAACTTCCACGCTCTTCCGTAACGAGGCGAGCGGCGAGATGCACGGTCTTATCCGTGTGAGACAGTTCACTATTTCGGAAGGACATCTTATGTGTCTGCCCGAACAGCTTGAAGAGGAATTCAAGGGCTGTCTTGAACTTGCGATCTATATGCTCAAAACACTCGGTCTTTACGAAGATGTAAGTTACCGTTTCTCACAGTGGGATCCTAACGACAGAGATAAATATATCGGAACACCCGAGCAGTGGGACGAAGCGCAGGGCACAATGAAGAAGATTCTTGACCATCTTGAAATACCCTATAAAATCGGTATCGGCGAAGCGGCATTCTACGGTCCGAAGCTTGACATCCAGATTAAGAATGTATTTGGTAAAGAGGATACTCTTATCACAATTCAGGTTGACCAGCTTCTTGCAAAGCAATTTGATATGGAATATGTTGACCGTGACGGCACAAAGAAGAATCCCTATATCATTCACCGTACTTCGATCGGTTGTTACGAAAGAACGCTTGCTTTGCTCATAGAAAAATATGCAGGCGCATTCCCGACATGGCTTGCTCCCGTTCAGGTAAAGATACTTCCGATTGCTGACAGGCATCTTGATTATGCAAAAGAAGTTGCATCAAAACTTGAAGCGTACGGTATCCGTGTTGAGACAGACGACCGTTCGGAAACCATCGGTTACAAGATAAGAAGTGCACAGGGCGAAAAGATTCCGCATATGCTTCTTGTCGGCGATAAGGAGATAGAGAGTGCGACTGTTTCGGTAAGAAACCGCAAAGAAGGCGATCTCGGCAGTATGTCAGTTGATGAATTTATCTCAAAGATAACAAAACTCGTCGCTGAAAAGACGCTCGATTATTAAAATGAATAAAACACCTCTGTTTGCGATAAAATTCTAACAGAGGTGTTTTTATTTTGAGGATTACATTAAAAAGACCTGCGCTGTTTCTGATAATGGCAATAATCTGTGTGCTTTGCATCTTTTTTACGGACAAACCCACACAGGCATATCTGTCATACGGCGCAGTCGGGACATCGGTAAAACAGGTGCAGACACGGCTTAAATATCTGGGCTATCTTGACAATGCGGACGGGCTGTACGGTAGCGCCACAGAGAATGCGATAAAAGCATTTCAGAAGGATAACGGGCTTACTGCAGACGGCGTATGCGGTAATGAAACGATGAAGGCGCTTGGTCTGTCAACTTCACTTTCGTATCAGCAGGTAATTGATTTGCAAAAGAAGCTTGCATCACTCGGCTATTACAGCGGTAATGCCGACGGGAAATACGGCGCGGCAACGGCAAATGCCGTGTCCGACTATCAGGCTGACTACGGACTGAGTGTAGACGGCATCGCAGGAAAAGCCACGCTTTCTTCACTTGATATGAATATTCCCGACACTTCGCAAAGCGAGGATGATCTCTATCTTCTTGCCCGAATGATATCTGCCGAGGCAAGAGGAGAGAGTTATACAGGACAGGTTGCAGTCGGCGCAGTCATAATGAACAGACTTGAGCACCCGTCATTCCCCGATAACATCTACGATATACTCTTTCAGCCGGGCGCATTCACGGCAATAGCCGACGGTCAGTGGAATGAGCCTATCTCCGACTCAGCATGGTCAGCGGCTCGTGATGCCTTAAGCGGCATAGACCCGACAGGCGGTGCAATATATTACTACAATCCCGTGACTGCCACAAGCAAGTGGATACGTTCGCGACCTGTAGTTGCCACTTTCGGCGCTCATGTATTCTGTATGTAAAAAGCGGATGAATATCATCCGCTTTTTACATATACTTTTCTATCTCTTCTCTTTTTGCAAGATGCTCGCTAAAGGCGGTAGCGGCGCCTGCCGCATTTCCAAGTTTTAATGCCTGTTGATAGTAACCTGTTTTTATATATCCTGCAATAAAGCCTGCAAGCATCGAATCGCCGCAGCCTGTGCTGTTTACAAGTTCTCCCTTTATAGCAGGGATATGATAAAACTTCCCATCTTCATCAAGAAGCGTTGCGCCGTATTCGCCCCTGCTTACAAGCACATTACGCGCCCCCATTGCCTGCAAGGACAGAGCACATTCTTCTATCCTTTTGTTATCACAAGACAAAATCTCTTCCCCAAAAAGTTCACCGAGTTCGTGATGATTCGGTTTTATCAGAAACGGTTTATATTTCAGCACACTCTTAAGTGCCTCACCGCTTGTATCTATGGCACACTTTGCCCCTTTTTGCAAAGCAAGAGCAATTAGTTTTTCATAAATGTCATGCGACATATTTTTCGGTATACTTCCCGATAAAACAAGAAAATCATCGCTATTTAAAACATCAAGTTTTTTAATAAGATCATCAATTTTCTCTGCCTTTACCTCAGGTCCGGGTGCATTTATAAAAAGTTCTTTGTCCGAGAGTATTTTTACATTTATTCTTGTATTTCCGTGCTCAAGCCTAATAAAATCAGCATTTATTCCCTCTTTATCCAACAGTTTTTCAAGTTCTTTCCCCGTGAAGCCTGCGACAAAGCCGAGCGCGGTATTTTCCACGCCGAGTCTGCTCAAAACAGCCGATACATTGATACCCTTGCCTCCGTATACATATTCACCACTCTGCGCACGGCATATATCCTGCGCCCCGACACTGTCCACTTTGAGCACATAGTCAATTGCAGGATTTAAAGTAACTGTGTAAACCATACTACACCTCATAAATATTGCCGCTGCCCATCGTGCGCTTCCACACGCCCGGCAAAAGCACGGTCTTCCCCTCTTTAAGTGAGGCTTTCACATCAATTATCTTCTGATTTGACGAGCCTCGGAAAAGAAGCGAAAGGTCTTTAAGTTCTTCCACGAATCTTCCGTCAACAAGTACGTCTATATACGAGAGAAGTCTCATGGTTTCCTCATCTCTTCCGAGTAGTTCACGCTCAAAATCAAATCCTGTATAGCACCAGAGATTTTTGTGCGGAAATCTCTCTTTAAATTCTGCCGCAAGCAAAATAAGCGTCGGCACATTCTCCCTCTCAAACGGCTCACCGCCGAGAAAAGAAAGCCCGTCAACATAATCGTGGTCAAGCGCCTGCATTATCTCTGCCTGCACTTCGGGCGTAAAAGGCTCTCCGTAATCAAAGTCCCACGCCTCTTTATTGAAGCAGTTTTTGCAACGGTGACGGCAGCCGCTAACAAAAAGCGACACCCTCACCCCTACACCGTTTGCTATATCATTTTTCTTAATAACTGCATAATTCATATTATTACCTGTCAAAAACGGGTGTAGTTCATACACCCGTTATTACCAACACTTACACGAACACAATATGATCTAAAAAGAACAAATTTTGCTTGAAACTGTGCAAAATCCCTTGAAAATAAACAAGCCTTACAAACTCGACAATCCGGGATAGCATTAACTTTTACAAGCGTAGGGCATATCGGGTCCGTGCAAGTGTTGGTTTTTATAAATGAAGAACTCTTTCCTTTATCTCCTGCGTTCTGCCCTGATTCCAGAACTGTGTGCCAATATAACCGCAGGTGCGGCGCGCAACGTTGAGTTTTGACTGGTCGGTATTTCCGCAGTTGGGACACTCCCAAACGAGTTTTCCGTGTCCGTCATTCTTGATGCCTATCTCACCGTCAAAACCACATTCCTGACAGTAGTCGCTCTTGGTGTTGAGTTCAGCATACATTATGTTGTCGTATATGAACTTCATTACCGAGAGAACTGCCTCGATGTTGTTCTGCATATTGGGAACTTCCACATATGAGATAGCGCCTCCCGGCGACAGCGTCTGGAATTTTGCTTCGAGAGCAAGTTTGTCAAACGCATCTATCTCCTCGGTTACATGAATATGATAACTGTTTGTGATGTAGTTTCTGTCTGTAACACCGGGCACTTTGCCGAATCTCTTCTGCAGACATTTTGCAAACTTGTATGTCGTACTTTCGAGGGGTGTGCCGTAAAGCGAATAGTCGATATTTTCTTCTGCTTTCCACTTTGCCGTGTACTCGTTGAGTTTCTGCATTATCTCAAGACCGAGTTTTTCACCTTCGGGTTCGGTAAGTTTCTTGCCTATAAGACTGTATACACACTCCCACAAACCTGCATAGCCGAGCGAAAGCGTCGAATATCCGCCGTGGAGGTACTTATCTATCGTCTCACCCTTTTCAAGTCTGAGCAGTGCACCATGCTGCCAAAGGATAGGCGCAGCGTCCGAAACAGTGCCTGTAAGACGCTCGTGTCTCGCCTGAAGTGCACGGTGACAAAGATCCATTCGCTTGTCAAATATCTCCCAGAACTTGTCCAAATCCTTCTGTGCAGAGAGACCGATATCAACAAGATTTACCGTAACGACACCCTGATTGAAACGTCCGTAATACTTGGGTTTGCCGTTTTCGTCCACATAAGGTGTGAGGAAACTGCGGCATCCCATACAGGTATAGCAATGACCGTCTCCGTTCTTGTCCACCTTATTTTTAAGCATTACCTTTTCCGAGATATAGTCGGGCACCATTCTCTTTGCGGTACATTTAGCCGCAAGTTCAGTAAGGTAGTAATACTTGCTGTCCGGATGTATGTTGTCCTCTTCAAGAACATATATAAGTTTGGGGAATGCAGGTGTTATCCACACGCCCTTTTCATTTTTAACGCCCTGATAACGCTGTCTGAGAGTTTCTTCGATAATGAGCGCAAGGTCATGCTTTTCCTGCTCGTTCTTCGCTTCGCCGAGATACATAAATACCGTAACAAAAGGTGCCTGACCGTTGGTCGTCATAAGTGTTACGACCTGATACTGTATCATCTGGACACCGTTTTTAACTTCTGCACGAAGCCTCTTTTCGGTGATCTCATCTATTTTCGCATCCGAAATATTTTCGTCTATAGATTTAAGTTCTTCTTCAACCTGAATTCTTATCTTTTTACGGCTGATGTCAACAAAAGGTGCAAGATGTGTAAGGCTGATACTCTGTCCGCCGTACTGACAGGATGCCACCTGAGCAATTATCTGAGTAGCAATGTTGCAGGCAGTTGAAAAACTGTGCGGTTTTTCAATAAGCGTACCGCTTATAACCGTGCCGTTCTGGAGCATATCTTCAAGATTTACAAGGTCACAGTTATGCATATGCTGCGCAAAATAATCAGCATCGTGGAAGTGGATAATGCCCTGTTCGTGGGCAGCAACAATATCAGCAGGCAGAAGGATACGCTTTGTGATATCCTTACTTACTTCACCTGCCATATAATCACGCTGAACGCTGTTTACAGTCGGATTCTTGTTTGAATTCTCCTGTTTTACTTCCTCGTTATTGCACTCAATAAGACTGAGTATCTGTTCGTCAGTCGTGTTCGACTTTCTTATCAGCGCACGGTTATAACGGTATGTAATATAACGTCTTGCAACGTCAAACGCACGCTGATTCATTATCTGGTTCTCGACCATATCCTGAATTTCTTCGACAGAAAGCGAGCGGTTTATATTCTGAGCTGCCATTTCAACGTCTTCCGCAATTCTCTTTATCTGTATAGGGGTCATTCTTGCACTTGGAACAACGCTGTCATTAGCCTTTGTCACCGCCACAACTATTTTCTGCGGATCAAAAGTTACCTCCGCACCACTTCTCTTTATTATCTTCATATTTATCCCCCTTCAAAAAATAAGCCGCAATCGCCTGCGGTCTTCTGTATATCTTATGTCAGTGTTTATATTATAACAATATATTGGGCTTTAGTCAATATATTTTCACAATATCTTGGTGTTATTTTTATACAAATTATACGTTAAATATTAATGCAATTTGCTATATTAGTTTTTGTTTTAAGCCTTACTACCACAGGCTTTTTCTATTTTTATGACCTCTTTACAGAGGCGTTGCATATGCTGTATAATTATAATATGGTTAAAAAAATTGTTACAGACGGTCTTACGCTTGAATACATTTTCGAGCGAAAACGCATCAAAAATATCAATATACGTGTGCGCAGAGACGGCAGTGTTTATGTGTCGGCTCCGTTTAGCGCTCCTATCGAAAAGGTGGAGGAATTTGTCGCATCAAAAGCGCAGGTTATTCTTGCGGCGGTAAATGACGCAAAGCGCGACCTGCCCTCAATCACAGACGGAGGTCACATATATCACTTGGGAAAACGCTATGTAATTAAACTGTTTCCTGCCACACACAGCAATGTTATCTTAACTGACGACACACTTTGCATCTATTCAAAAGGAAATGCTAAACCCATCTTTGAAAAATGGGAAAAAGAAAAAGCGACGCTTCTCATAAGTGAAACTTGCCGCAAACTCTATCCTCTTTTTGAAAATATCTGTCCTCATTTTCCCGATATACATTTTCGGAAAATGGTATCAAAGTGGGGCGTCTGCCGACCGCGTGAAAACAAGATAACCTTTAACACCGCGCTTGTGCGCGCCCCGATGGAGTGTATAGAATATGTCATCTGCCACGAATTTGTTCATTTTCTGCATCCGGACCACTCGGCACGGTTTTATGATGCTCTCTCAAAAATTCTGCCCGACTGGAAAGAGAGGAAAAAACTTTTATCCAATTTCAACTCAATAAAATAATGGACTCTGCAGAGTCCATTATTTTATTTCCATCTTTTAATGAGTTCTTTTATATGCGATGTAAATTTTGATATATCCTTGTTTGCCATTCCTCTGCTGTTTTTTGCAAGTTCATAAAGTTCAGTCGCCGCTTGCATCAAACCTTCATACATACGGCTTGCGCGCGGATTTCCGTTCTTCTTCTTTACTACAACGCGGACACCCTCCGCCTCCATAAGCATCTCGGAATTTGCCAGGTCATACTGTGTGCCGCTGAAGGGGGCAAATGTCCTGCATCCCCACTTATCGGCAAGAAGTTTTGCAAAGTTTTCACAGGAATCCTCATCACCGTGATTTACAAAAACCGTCTGCGGTTTCTTTTTAAACGCCTCTACCCAATTCAATAGACCGTTCATATCGGCGTGTCCGCTTGTACCGTGAAGCGAGCATATCTCCGCCTTGACTGCAATATCCTCATCAAACAGTTTTACTGTTGTCACACCGTCAAGCAGGCGTCTGCCGAGCGAGTTTACCGCCTGATATCCGACAAAAAGTATAATGTTTTCAATCTTCCACAGATTATGTTTTAGGTGGTGTCTTATTCGTCCCGCCTCACACATTCCGCTTGCGGAGATTATGACTTTCGGTCTTTCGTCAAAGTTTATCGCCTTTGAATCATCTGCCGTGACCGAGAGTGAAACACCCTCAAACCATATCGGATTTATGCCTTTTTTGAGAAGTGTTGCCGTCTCCTCATCAAAACAGGCAGGATCACACTGCAAAAATATCTGTGTTGCCTCGACAGCAAGCGGACTGTCGACATATACAGGAAAATCACCGTATTTATCAAGAAGTCCCCTCTGCTTTATCTCACGTATGGCATACAGCATCTCCTGCGTTCTGCCCACCGCAAATGAGGGAATTATAACACTTCCGCCTCTTTCAAATGCGCGGCTTATATATTCGGCAAGTTCGCTCACCGTATCCCCCGGCTTTTCGTGGAGTCGGTTTCCATATGTTGATTCAATGACAAGATAGTCCGTTTCACTCACAGTCTGCGGATCTTTTATCAAGGGCTGATTTGTATTTCCCACATCGCCGCTGAACACTATTTTTTTGGAAACGCCGTTTTCACTCATCCACATCTCGATACAGGCAGAGCCGAGCAGGTGCCCGATATCGGTAAAACGAATCGTCAGATTCTCCGAAACATCATACTGTTTGCCGTATGTACAGCGTACAAAAAGTCGCATAGTGCCTGCGGCATCATTTAAATCGTAGAGAGGCTGCACCGCTTCTTCACCGTTACGAAGTGCCTTTCGAGTCTGCCACTGCGCCTCACTTTCGTGGATATGTGCAGCGTCCCTCAGCATTATCTCACAGAGATCAGCCGTAACTTCGGTGGAATATATCTTGCCCTTAAAGCCGTCACGGAAAAGTTTCGGCAAAAGTCCCGAATGGTCGATGTGCGCATGTGTGAGAAATACCGCTTCAATCGATGAAGCAGGCACAGGCAGCGGAACATTTTCAAATATATCCTTCCCCTGCTCCATTCCTCGATCTATAAGATAAAATGCACCTCCGAGTTCGAGCAGCGTGCAACTGCCCGTGACCTCGTGCGCAGCGCCTACAAAAGTAAGTTTCATCTACAAGCACCTCCTATATATATTATATATTATTTCATCGACACAGTAAATCATTCCATGGAATAAATATCCACCCGCATAGCGGGTGGTTTTTCATTTTCGGGCATAGCCCTAATACTACTGGCTACGCACAAGTGCGTTTTGTAGTTGGCCTGTCAGCCATGCAACTTTTACTTACTACCCATAAATTGGTCTTGCGGGTCATATATACTTAACTGATCACTCTCTTTGTCTTGTTTTAACTGATTGGCTATATATTCTTTTATTGCTTTCGTATTTTTACCCGCTGTATCTACGTAATATCCCTTACACCAAAATTCGCGATTTCTATATGCAAATTTCATATTTCCCCACTTTTGAAATATTAGAAGTGCACTTTTCCCTTTTAAGTATCCCATAAATCCCGAAACGCTCATTTTAGGCGGGATACTTACCAACATCTGTATATGATCTGCACACACTTCTCCTTCCACTATATCTACGCTTTTCCATTCGCATAGTTTTCGAAATATTTCTCTTATCTCCTGTGTCCATGCTTTCTTTTTTCATAGATAAATCCTCCTTTGTGTTATTTTCGACTG
>JAZQEF010000016.1:0-4679 GCA_045538835.1 Feifaniaceae bacterium
TGAGAACTTATCACAAATAGAAGTACCGATACCGTGCCGAGCATCAACGAAATATTCGTTTTGTTTTTTAGCCAAAATTCTTTTTCGCAATTTTGCAAGGCGAGCGCAAGAACGCCTGCGAAAAACATTCCGATCACAACAATAAAATATGCCGCCTTCAAATAGGGTTGAACACCGTCAAGCATGATAAGCGAAACACTTCGGATCACGCCGTTATTCTCGGCAAAGAACGGCAGAAAAAGAAGCATTGCAATACAGAGATCAAGCAAAGCGTAAACCAGATCCTTGAAGCGGGTTTCTTGTTGCTTATTATCTTCCTCGGCTATTGTGAGCACTTCGTCGGAGGAAAGAAGATCATCGATCGATACCGAAAAGAATTTTGAAATTGCTTTTAATGAATCTATGTTGGGATATCCTCTGTCCGATTCCCATTTTGAGATCGCCGTGCGCGTTACGTAGATCTTTTCCGCAAGTTCGTCTTGCGTTAAACCGTTATCGGTTCTTAGTTTTTTTAATTTTTCACCAAAAGTCATAACGGTTCCTCCTTGCTTTTGTGAACCCATTATAACGCCAAAGCCCAATCAAGTCACGACACCATCCGTCACATCAGCGTTTGCTTTAAATTCATTATAACAGATTGCGGTGTGAATCACAAGCAACGCGCTGTTGCTCTCGCACCTTTTTCTTTGTTTACTGCGGTGCAAAATTTGTTCTGCGAAAGGCCTTGACTTTTGGGTCGGACAGAGTTACCATACAGACTACAAAAACTCCCATTCTCATTGCATTTACAAGGAATTTATGGTAGAATGTTTGTAGTGATTTTTGAAGGGAGGTTACGGCGCATGAACGAATTGCCTGAGAACTATTTTGCCGATTATGATTCTTTTACAGAAGACTCAATTATCGAAATAACGAGAGAAGGTATTTCCTTAAAAAACGGCGTGTTCATTGATTTCTCCGTTTGTGCCGAAAACTTCAAAAAAGCCAATCCTAAAAGCAGCGGAAAATGCGTTGGAGAGCGTGAGATAACCGATTGGAGTTTTACGTTCTATGCCAACCCGAAACCCATCATGATCAAGTTTTTACCTCGCAATAAACTGATCGAATTTATTTCTCCAAACGATACACGAAAACGATTTCATTCATTACAATTCAAAATTAATGCTTTCGGTTACACCACGTACGATCTGACATAAGCAAAGCTCCCCCGAGACGATTTTCGATCGCTTCGGGGGAGTATCTTTTTGACCACAGTTTATCCCACATCCACGCACGGAGTACACGGAAACAGTGGAGGTAAGAGTGCCGGAAAGCATGTGTTTCCGAGCGGAAAGGGGCGGAAATGCCTGGAAATAAGCGGAAACAGGTACTCCGGTTTTCTTTGGGACAGTGTCGAAAAATGACGGATTATGACGAGTTCGAATTTTAGAAAAGCCTTATTTTACGCGACATTTCAGCATTTGAACTTTATTCGAACCTACCGTCAAATCAGCGTTTGACCACAGTTAGTCCACTTGATTCATCAGTCGCAAAGTCTTGCCGATTTGTTCAACATCAACAGTACATCATCGGTTATTATCAAATCTTAAATTGATACTTTTACAGTACAGTATCCATCAACTGGCCTGCGATATCTGCATTAGAGAAACGCATAATACTTTCTTCGGAGATTCCAAAGCTCAAAAAGTTCACGCTGCCGTACCACACTACCTCTTGATCGATAACCGTAAACTTTTGATGAAATCCTGATTTTGTAACAACCTTGACCCCATACTTTTGCAGTGTTGAAATATTTTTCTCAACCGTTTCACGCTCCTTTTCCTTGAAATCTTGTGGAGGACGGGTGACGACGGTTACAGAAACACCGTTTAGGATGGCTTCGGTTAAATTTCGCACAAGTTGAGTAATACGTCCTTTTCTCATAAAAGGACTGACGATCAAAATTTCTTTTGATGAAGTTCGAATGTCCTGACAATAGACACCATAAAAGGTTTTGCCATCATAAATCAGGTCCGGTTCGGTTTTCGAAGCGGAATCTATTTTAATTTTATAGCCGATTGCGGCATATCCTTTCACGCGCTTTTGATACATCCTCTCCAATACAGGAATATGGATATCCACATAATCATATATCTGCACTTCTGATTTTCCGGGATAATTGCGATGCAATCTACCTGCGTATTGAGCGACTTTGCCTTTCCACGCGATGGGAAGAGCAAGAAACAAGGTGTCAAGGCGCGGGTAATCAAAACCTTCGCCCACGTATTTTCCGGTTGCAATGATCAAGAGAGATTCATCGATTGGAATAGATTTCAATCTTTCTAAAGTTTGTCTGCGTTCCTTTTGAGAGGCAGTTCCGAATAATGTGATAACATTTTTGCAATGACCGGACAGCCTTTCTTGTAGGAGCAAAACATGCTCGCGGCGCTCGGTTAGAATAATCGGGCAACGCCCTTGTTGCAAGGCTTTTACAACATCGCGGATAATCTGTGCATTTCGAATTTCATTTTCTGCTAAATCCCGATAGATCGTCGCAATTCCTTTATCAGTATTAACACTGCGGTACGAAGTGAATCGCGGAATCAGATAATGCTCAAACAATCGTTTTTCGGCTTGTTCCTTTGCATCTACTCTATACCGTATCGGTCCGCACTGCATAAATATGATCGGATGATGCCCATCTTGGCGTGTAGGTGTTGCCGTAAGTCCATACACATACTTTGCATTAGTGAACTTAAGTATCTTTTCAAAATTGACCGCAGAGACATGATGACATTCATCTACGATAATCATGCCGTAATCCCGCACAAGCGCTTTCACCTCATCACCGCTTACCAGCGATTGCATAACCGCCACATCCACATTTCCGTGTAATGTGCTTTTTCCGGCACCGAGAACACCGATAGGTGACCAATTCTTTTTTACTTTACCTTTCTTAGTCAATGGCGGATCTGCATCCATCTTCAAAAAGGTTTCCAACGACTTTTGCCATTGCTGCATTAAACTTTGCGTATGTACAAGGATCAGCGTGTTGACTTTTCGTTTACCAATTAAATAAGATGCAATCACCGTTTTGCCGAAGGCAGTTGTCGCAGACAACACACCTGTATTATGATCTAATAGTGCGTCTACGGCAGGCTGCTGCTCCTCCCGCAAAACGCCGTTAAAAGTTACGGAAATTGTACTGCCACGGTTTGTTTGATCGTCTACAGAATAGTCAACATTGTAATCCTCAAACAACTTGTAAAGTGCATTTTCGCATCCGCGAGGCAGACCGATATATTCCTTTGATATTTCCGCCGTACATATAATTCTGGGTTTATCGTAGATAGGTAGGCGCATCGCCTGGGCACGGTAAAAATCCGGATTACGAAAGGCTGCCAATCGTTTCATTGCGTTTTGTGCAGCGGGAGAAATCCCCGATATGGGAACATACAGCATATTGGCATTAACAACGGCAATTTTGCTCGGAAAACCGAGCACTGTTAACGTGGTTACTTTTCGCATTTCCCAAGGCTTTTCGTCAGAGTCGCTGACAAGCGTGCCGAGATCTCCATTCTTACAGAGATTGCTGACGAGATTTTCGGCTTTGTCTATAGATAACTTTTGCACGCAACTCAAATAAGCCCACTGATCTTCATAGGGTAAAAAATCCTCATCCACAAAAACCGAATTGCCGATCTTGCGGGCTTTTCCTTGTAACGGCAAAGCAATCAAGTTACCGAAACCGCCGTCCGGCATAGTATCTTGATTGGGGAATAACCGATCGTAGGACTTGAAGGAAATGTTAGCGTTGCTTTCCATCGCCTTTGTCAGAAGTCCGCTGCCAAGTTTACGGGCAATGTTAGTAGCGATTTGTCCCTCAAAGAATATCCATACGTGTGCCCCGTTACCGGAACGCGATCGTTCAACATAAGCGGGAATATCGAACCCTTTACAAACTTTGCGGAAGGCGGCAACAGCATGCTCGTAATCTTCTTCATCGAAATCAACACATAAAAAGCGACAAGTCTCATCCTTTAGCATAGGATAAATACCGATGACATCTCTCCCATACTCATCCTTACCTGCTAAATGCTTAAACATATCCACATCTGTCAGTTGCATCAACTTTCGATTGGGACACACGGAACACTTATACTTACGTTTATCGCATAAACCAGCCGCCCATTCGTTTTGGCAAACAGGTTGATAGCCGCTTTTCCCGGTGGTTTTGCTGTACCAGCGACGGGCAAACACATCCTCTCTGCCACAAAACAGCGAACGGAACAACACAATCTTATCAACAGAAGAACTGTGCTGTGTTACAGTAGCGTTTGAAAAGAATTCGTCGTTGCGTTTCTTGTCTTCTTTCAATGAAAGTAAGTTTCGTAGTTTTTCGTTTTCACGCCTGAGGCTCTCATTTTCTTCAAGTAGTCGATTATACTTTTGTAACAAAGTCTTATAATCCATAGCAAAATTTCTCCTCACAGCAGGCAAGAATCAACAACACATTTCTTTTACATATCCATCGCGGTTTCATCAAGAAGAAACTGCTCGATGCCGATATATAGAATCCCGTTGTCATCGTGCCAAGGAATAATACTGTCTTTTACCACTACGATCTTTTTAAAGGAGTCACCGACGCGGTTGAGAGATCTGACTTCCTGCTGACGTTTTTCTTCCTCGCTCACGGTAAG
>JAZQEF010000017.1:0-18790 GCA_045538835.1 Feifaniaceae bacterium
ACAGGCTGGAGAGTATACAGAACAGACGAAGCAGTAGAATTCGACATAGTATTTGATGCCTCAGCTAATGGCGGCGAAGTTATTACAAGACATGTTATTGTAAATTTCTAACCAACTCAATAAAAGAGACACCCACAAGGGCGTGTTCGCTTAGGGATTATTCGCTCAAAAAGCATAATTTTGGCGTATAACTTTGTTAAAAGACCTCCATATCCGACAGGATAATGGAGGTCTTTTGCCTTGTTCTTCATCCAAAATAATGCTTTTTGTAGTGCTTTGCAGTTTTGGGTTAGAGATTTTTCGTTTAGACAAAATAACAAAAATTCCGCAATACTTTGTGTATTACGGAATTTTTTTATGAAGTATTAACGGAAAATATCAATCCAAAATCGATTCATCCCTAAGTGAACACGCCCAATGGGTGTCTCTTTTTTGCTTATTTGTTCACATTATATTCATTGACATATTAAAATAATTGGGTTAAAATAGAAAATAGTTTGGATTCTAAATATTTTATTTGGAGGACTGTATGGAGCATAATGTTTGCCTCGAAATACGCAAGTTTGACAATGAGATAAGGCGGAAGATAGAATCACTGCGCTCGGCGGAGACGCTAAACGGAATGACGGCTATGCATGGCTGGATAATATCCTATCTCATCGAGAATTCAGACAGTCCGATATATCAAAAAGATATTGAGGATACATTTAAAATCAGACCGAGTTCTGTGACAAGTCTGCTTAAACTTATGGAGAAGAACGGACTTATCGTGAGGCGGTCTGTTGAGGCTGATGCAAGGCTCAAAAGAATTGAACCGACAGACAAAGCATACAGTTGTTACATGAGCCTGCGCGAAGAAATCGACAGAATGCAGGAACTTATGATACGCGATGTAAGTGACGAGGAAATGAAGCACTTTTATCGCGTTATAGCAAAATTTCGCAGTAATCTTACCAAAGGAGAAAATTAATGTTAAAAAAATTGGCATCGTGTGTCAGAGAATATAAGAAGGCATCACTGTTGGCACCGCTTTTTGTAACACTTGAGGTTATTTTAGAAGTAATAATCCCGTTTTTAATGGCATTTCTTATTGATAAAGGCGTAGAAAAGGGTGATATGGGCTACATACTGAGAATGGGCGGACTTATAATCGTGTGCTGTGTCCTCTCGCTTGTCTGCGGCGCAATGTCGGGTAAGTATGCGGCAAGGGCGTCTTCGGGTTTTGCCAAAAACCTGCGCCACGATATGTATCACAATGTGCAGAATTTTTCATTCTCGAATATTGACCGTTTTTCAACATCAAGCCTTGTCACAAGAATGACAACTGATGTTTCGAACGTGCAGAATGCATATATGATGATTGTACGCGTTGCAGTTCGCAGCCCCATGATGATGATATGCGCGATGATAATGTCTTTCAGAATAAATGTGAAACTTGCGCTAGTATTTGTGTGCGTACTTCCTTTTCTTGCGGCAGTTATTTTCGGTATTGCCATTAAGGCGCATCCTACATTTGAAAGGGTTTTCCGCACATACGATAAACTCAACAATGTTGTAGGAGAGAATTTAAGCGGTATCCGTGTCGTAAAGTCCTTTGTCCGTGAGGAGTACGAAAAAGAAAAATTTGGAAAGATATCAAATGAGATATATGCCGACTTTGTAAAAGCAGAAAAAATGCTTGCTTTCAACAATCCCGCTATGATGACTGCATCGTACATCTGTATGCTATTAGTGTGCTGGTTTGGTGCAAAACTCATCATAAACTCGGGCGCGACGACTATGACAACGGGCCTGCTTACAAGTTTTATATCCTATTCAATGCAGATACTTATGAGCCTAATGATGTTCTCGATGGTATTTGTTATGATAATTATTGCGCGCTCATCGGCGCAGCGTATCACCGAAGTGCTCTCTGAAGAGAGTGACCTTAAAAATCCCGAAAATCCGATTTACGAGGTGGCAGACGGCTCTGTAAAATTTGAGAATGTCAATTTCTCATACTCCAAAAAGAAGAAAAAACTTGCTATATCGGGTATAAATCTCGACATAAAGTCGGGTGAGACGATAGGCGTCATTGGCGGTACAGGCTCGTCAAAATCGACATTTGTTTCGCTCATACCAAGGCTGTATGATGTGACTGAGGGAAGGGTGCTTGTCGGCGGCAGAGATGTCAAGGAATACGACATAGAAACACTTCGTGACAGCGTTGCAATGGTACTTCAGAAAAACGTTCTTTTCTCCGGAACTATCAAGGAAAATCTGCGCTGGGGCAATAAAGATGCTACTGATGAAGAGATGAAGCACGCCTGCACACTTGCCTGTGCAGATGAGTTTATCAGCGCATTTCCCGACGGCTATGACACCTATATCGAACAGGGCGGCACAAACGTCTCGGGTGGACAGAAGCAGCGTCTTTGTATTGCCAGAGCGCTTCTCAAAAAACCCAAGATACTTATTCTTGACGACAGCACAAGTGCCGTTGACACCCAAACAGATGCAGTTATCAGAAAGGCATTTAAAGAGGAAATTCCCGAAACTACCAAGTTTATAATTGCTCAGCGAATATCGTCGGTACAGGATGCTGACAGGATCCTCGTGCTTGATGGCGGTAAGGTCGTGGATTTTGGAACGCATAACGAACTTATCGAAAGATGCGATATTTACAAAGAAGTATATGAATCACAGGCGAAGGGAGATGAGGCAAATGGCTAATAATATGCAGCGTCCTCCCAAAGGTGTAAAAATGCCAGGTATGAAACTTGACAAAGGCGCAGCAAAACGTCTTATCGGTTATATCGGCAAAAACTATGCACTCCACTTTATTGCGGTGCTTGTCTGCATCGTTATCAGCGCATTTTGTACGGTACAGGGTACGCTTTTCCTTGAAACACTTATCGACGATTATATTCTTCCGCTCACCAGTCAAAAAATTGCAGGCGGTGCGGTTGACTTTACACCTATGATGTGGGCAATTCTCAGAATGGCGGGGATATATGCCGTTGCGGTAGTGGCTTCGTACACCTACAACAGAATAATGATAGTCGTGGCACAGGGCACGCTCAAAAATATCCGTGACGATATGTTTGCGCATATGCAGACACTTCCAATAAGGTTCTTTGATACGCACACTCACGGCGACGTGATGAGCCACTACACCAACGACACTGACACACTGCGTCAGATGATAGCGCAGTCGATGCCGCAACTTATAAACTCAGTAATAAATATTATTACTGTGTTTATTTCGATGTGTCTTACAAACTGGGTGCTTACACTTATGGTGATGTGCACGATAAGTTGTATGATGCTCGTATCGAGAAAAATAGCGGGCAGAAGCGGAAGATACTTTGTCGGTCAGCAGGTGTCTCTCGGTAAAGTCAACGGCTATATTGAGGAAATGATAAACGGTCAGAAGGTCGTAAAGGTGTTCTGCCACGAGGAAGCGGCTAAGAAGGACTTTGACAAACTCAATGACGAACTCTGCGAAAACGCTTATGCGGCAAATAAGTTTGCAAATATTCTTATGCCCATTTTAGGAAATCTCGGTCATTTGCAGTATGTTCTTGTTGCGATAGTGGGCGGTCTTATTGCGCTCTATGGCGGAAATATCATTTCATTCTCACTCGGCGGTCTTGTGACCTTCCTTACGCTTACAAAGAATTTTACGATGCCGGTAAATCAGGTATCAAATCAGCTCAATGCAGTTATCATGGCGCTTGCAGGTGCATCGAGAATATTTGCTCTTATGGATGAACCCAGCGAAGAGGATGACGGATATGTCACACTTGTAAATGCAAAGTATGACGAAAACGGCAACATCACCGAGTCGGGAAAACGCACAGGTATGTGGGCGTGGAAGCATCCGCACGAGACGGGAGAAGTGACTTATACACTTCTCAAGGGCGACGTGCGTATGTTTGAAGTGGATTTCAGTTATGACGGCAAGAAGACCGTTCTTACTGACGTTTCGCTCTATGCAGAGCCTGGACAGAAGGTTGCATTTGTCGGAGCAACAGGTGCGGGAAAGACAACCATAACAAATCTTATTAACCGCTTCTACGATATTGCAGACGGTAAAATAAGATATGACGGAATAAATATAAATAAAATAAGAAAAACCGATTTAAGACGCTCTATGGGCATCGTTTTGCAGGATACCAATCTCTTTACGGGTACAGTAATGGAGAATATCAGATACGGCAAACTCGATGCGACTGATGAAGAGGTCTATGCTGCTGCAAAACTTGCAAATGCAGACGACTTTATCTCGCGTCTGCCTGACGGTTATGATACAATGCTCACGGGCAACGGCAGTCAGTTATCACAGGGACAGAGACAACTTATATCTATTGCGAGAGCTGCTATAGCCGATCCTCCGGTAATGATACTTGATGAGGCAACTTCAAGTATAGATACCCGTACAGAGGCTATTGTACAGAGGGGCATGGACCAGCTTATGAAGGGAAGAACGGTGTTTGTTATAGCACACCGTCTTTCAACGGTCAAGAACTCCGATGTAATAATGGTGCTCGACCACGGCAGGATCATTGAACGCGGTAGTCACGAAGAACTTATCTTGCAGAAGGGTAACTACTACCGTTTGTATACCGGTGCATTTGAATTGGAGTAATTAATGCCTAAAATTAAAGATATAAAAGGTCTTGCGGTGGGTATAGACATAGGCTCTACCACCGTAAAGATAGTCATTGCAGATGACGGAGAAATAACATACAGCCGCTATGAGAGACATTTTTCAAAAGTCAGAGAAAAAACGCTTGAACTTGTTAGAGATGTCAAAGATAAACTCTGCGGAAAAGAATTTCGCGTATCGGTGTCGGGTTCGGCAGGACTCGGTACTGCAAAGGCGGCGGGTCTTGAGTTTGTGCAGGAGGTCTGGGCGGAATCCGAAATGGTGCGCAGTTTCTATCCCGATGCACAGGCAGTCATAGAACTCGGCGGCGAAGATGCAAAGATAATATTTCTTGATCACGGTCTGGACATGAGAATGAATGGCTCATGTGCAGGCGGAACAGGTGCGTTCATCGACCAGATGGCGACACTGCTTGACATAAGCAATGAAGAACTCGATAAACTCTCGCTTGAAGCCGAGAGATTGTATCCTATAGCATCACGTTGCGGCGTGTTTGCAAAGACAGATATCCAGCCGCTTTTAAATCAGGGCGCTGCAAAGGCAGATGTTGCGGCAAGCATATATCAGGCGGTCGTAAATCAAACTATTGCAGGACTTGCTCAGGGCAGAAGCATTGACGGGAAAGTCGTATTTTTAGGAGGACCGCTCTTCTTCTGTAAGGGGCTGCAAAAGAGTTTTGCAGATACACTTAAACTTGATGCAGAACACGCTATTTTTCCCGAATATGCACCTGTTGCCGTTGCCATAGGCGCGGCTATACAGGCGTCAAAAATGTCGCCGCTCATTACATATGACGAACTTGAAGCAAAACTCATAAAGGCGGCAGAGGCAAAGCCTTCGGTGTCATATCTGAAGCCTCTTTTTGAAAATGAGGAGGAGTATGACAGTTTCAAAAAGCGTCATAACACTGCCGATGTGGGCAGTACAGAGATAAAAGAATATGCCGGAAAAGCATATCTCGGTATAGACTGCGGCAGTACCACGACAAAACTTGCCCTTATCACAGAGGACAGAAGAATTTTATATTCGTTCTACGATTCAAATAAGGGAAATCCCGTTGCAATCGTCAAAGAACAACTTGAAAAAATATCATCTCTCTGCGGTGAGAGAATAACTGTTGCAGGTGCGGCAGTTACAGGCTACGGAGAAGAACTTATAAAAAATGCATTCCACACCGATTTCGGCATCGTGGAAACTATGGCACACTATACGGCGGCAAAATACTTCTGCCCGGGTGTCGAATTTATTCTCGATATCGGCGGTCAGGACATAAAGTGCTTTAAAATACATGATGATACTATAGACAGTATTATGCTCAATGAGGCTTGCTCATCGGGCTGCGGCTCTTTTATCGAGACCTTTGCAAAATCTATGGGATTTGATGTGGATGACTTTTCCAAAGAGGGACTTTTTGCAAAAGCTCCCGTCGACCTTGGCAGCCGCTGCACCGTGTTTATGAATTCATCGGTAAAGCAGGCGCAAAAGGACGGGGCAACCGTCGGCGACATATCGGCAGGCCTGTCGGTATCCGTTGTCAAAAATGCAATATACAAAGTTATACGGGCATCATCGGCAGATGAACTCGGTAACAGAATTGTCGTTCAGGGCGGAACATTCTTAAACGATGCCGTTCTGCGCAGTTTTGAAAGAGAGATAGGCAAGCGTGTCATAAGGCCGCAGATAGCAGGTCTTATGGGTGCATTCGGCGCGGCGCTTTACGCACAGGCACAGGGATTGCAGAGAAGCACACTGCTTTTGGGTGACAAACTTGCATCTTTTACACATACGTCGACTTCGACGCTCTGTCGGGGCTGCACAAACAGATGCCATCTGACGATAAACACCTTCTCCGACGGAAGTAAATTCATTTCGGGCAATCAGTGTGAAAAGGGCGCGGGAATAAAGCGCTCGGATAAGCCGCTGCCCAACATTTATGAGCAGAAGCGTGAGAGAATAAAGGCGCTTATTGCTGACAGTCAGCCGTCGGGCAAAGGCACGATAGGTCTGCCGCTTGCGCTTGGTATGTACGAACTTCTTCCCATGTGGCACGCTTTCTTTAAAAATCTGGGCTTTAAAGTGGTCATATCAGGACTTTCATCAAGAAAGATATATGACAAAGGTCAGTATTCGATACCGTCGGATACTGCCTGCTATCCCGCAAAGATAATGCACGGCCACATTGAAGAACTTATAGAGCAGGGTGTAGATGCGATATTCTATCCTGCGCTGACATACAATGTCGATGAAAAAAGCGGAGATAATCATTACAACTGTCCCGTTGTGGCGTATTACAGCGAACTGTTAGGCTCAAATATGGACAGTTTAAAGCAGACATGCTTTTTATATCCCTATCTGAACATCAACAACGAAAAGGAACTTGCAAAGGAACTTTTTACTTATTTAAAACAGCATTTTGATGTATCAAAGGCAGATGTGAAAAAGGCCGCCCGCGCAGGTTTTGAGGCATATGACAAGTGGATGACAGAGACAAGGCGTCAGGGTGAAGAAGCAGTTTCATTTGCCCGCAAAGAGGGATGCCGAATCATGATACTTGCAGGCAGACCTTACCACATTGATCCCGAGATAGGTCACGGCATAGACAAACTCGCATCACTTCTCGGCTTTGTCGTGGTGAGTGAGGATTCGGTCTGCCATCTTGCAAAAGGGCTGCCGGCCACACACGTTTTAAACCAATGGACATATCATTCAAGGCTTTATCTGTCGGCACAGTATGCAGGTGAAAATGAAGATGTGTCACTTGTACAACTTGTTTCATTCGGCTGCGGCATTGATGCGATTACCACCGATGAAGTGCGCAGCATACTCGAAAAGGAAAACAAGTTATACACACAGATAAAAATTGACGAGATAACAAATCTCGGTGCAGTCAAGATAAGACTGCGCAGTCTTATCGGCGCACTTGATGAGAGGAGTGAAAAGAATGTATAAGGACGCAGTGCTCTTTACCGAGGAAATGAAAAAAGATTATACCATTCTCATTCCCGATATGCTGCCAATGCATTTTGATATACTCTCAAAGACGCTGGAAGCATATGGCTACAAGACAAAACTTTTGCATACACGAGGAAGAGAAATAGCAGAAACAGGACTTAAATACGTTCACAACGATACCTGTTATCCTGCGATACTTGTTATAGGTCAGTTTATAAATGCTTTGCAGACGGGCGGGTACGATCCCGAAAAAACTGCGCTTATGCTTATGCAGACGGGCGGCGGCTGCCGTGCATCAAACTATGTTTCGCTGCTCAGAAAAGCGCTCGCAAAGGCAGGGTATCCACAGGTGCCTGTCATCTCACTCAACTTTAACGGTATAGAAAAGCATCCCGGCTTTAAGATGTCTGTGAGTCTGATAAAAAGAATGCTCTATGCACTTCTTGCAGGTGATTTGCTGATGTGCCTTGAAAATCAGTGTAAGCCCTATGAGATAAATGAGGGGGACACAGACAAACTCTGCGCAAAATGGACTGAAAAATACGGCAAACTGCTCGGACCTGAGGGTAAATTTTCCTATGGAAAGATGAAAAAGTATTATGCTCAGACCGTTTCTGATTTTGAAGCGGTACCCCGCAAAAAAGAAAAGAGAGTCAAGGTCGGCGTGGTTGGCGAGATATATGTAAAATTTGCGCCGCTTGGGAATAATAATCTAAATGATTTCCTCATATCAGAGGGGGCAGAGGTGGTTGTGCCCGGTGTGGTGGACTTTATTCTCTACTGTGTTTATAACAGTGTTGCGGATTCAAAACTCTACGGCATTAAACCCGTTGTGGGTGTTGCCGCAAAATGTTTGTATAAGTATATTCTCGGCAAGCAGCAGGACATTATAGATATCATATCAAAAAGTTCGTATGAGCCTATGAGCCGTGCGGATATCGCAAGAAAACTGGCGGCTGATTATATTGGAATCGGCGCAAAGATGGGTGAAGGGTGGCTTCTCACGGGCGAGATGCTTGAACTCATACACAGCGGCGTAAAGAATATTGTCTGCACACAGCCTTTCGGCTGTCTGCCCAATCATATCAGCGGAAAGGGTATGATGAAGCCGCTGACTGAGCGAAATCCCGGTGTAAATATTGTTGCGATAGACTATGACGCTTCTCAGACGGCGGTAAATCAACAAAACAGAATAAAATTAATGCTTGCAAATGCACTAAGAGAAACTGTCCTATAAGGACAGTTTTTTCTTATGTATATTTATTTTTTTGCGGAACATATTATCAGTAGAAGATACTTTGGAGGTATAGTGATGCAAAGAAAGCATGAAACGATGGACGGAAATACTGCAGCGGCATATGTGGCGTATGCTTTTTCTGATGCGGCGGCAATTTATCCGATAACTCCGTCATCACCTATGGCAGAGATAACTGATGTGTGGGCATCGGGAGGAAGAAAAAATCTGTTTGGAGATACTGTAAAAGTTGTGGAAATGCAGTCGGAGGCAGGCGCCGCAGGTACACTTCACGGCAGTCTTGCATCAGGTGCGCTGACGACCACCTTTACCGCTTCGCAGGGACTTCTTCTTATGATACCTAATATGTATAAAATGGCAGGCGAGGGACTGCCCTGTGTTATTCACGTTTCAGCACGAACTGTGGCAACTCATGCGCTGAGTATATTCGGAGACCACAGCGATATATATGCCTGCCGACAGACGGGCTTTGCAATGCTTGCAGAGAGCGATGTGCAGGAGATAATGGATCTTGCGGCAGTAGCACATCTTGCTGCAATTGAGGGCAGGGTGCCTGTGCTCAATTTCTTTGACGGTTTCCGCACTTCACACGAGATACAAAAGATAGAAAAATGGGATTATGACGACCTTGAAACACTGCTTGATAACGAAGCGGTAAAGGCGTTCCGTCAACATGCGCTGAGTCCCGAAACACCTGCGATACGCGGCTCACACGAAAATGGCGATATTTATTTTCAGCACCGTGAGGTCTGCAACAAGACTTACTCAGATTTTCCCGACGTGGTGGAAAAATGTATGGACAGGGTAAATTCCCTTATAGGCACAAACTACAAACTTTTCAACTATTACGGTGCGCCAGATGCCGAGCGTGTCATAATTGCAATGGGTTCTGTATGCAGTACGGCAGAACAGGCAATAGATATCCTTGCGGAAAAAGGCGAAAAAGTCGGACTTATAAAAGTGCACCTTTACAGACCTTTCTCTGTAAAGAGGTTTATCGAGACTCTGCCGAAAACCTGCAAAAAAATTGCTGTACTCGATAGAACAAAAGAACCCGGCTCGATCGGCGAGCCTCTGTATACCGATGTTATGTCGGCGTTATATCAGTCGGGTATAAAAGATATAACTGTCGTGGGCGGCAGATACGGTCTTTCCTCAAAAGATACGCCCATATCAAGCCTGCTTGCCGTTTATGAAGAACTTAAAAGGGATTGCCCGAAAAATAGTTTTACCATAGGCATAAACGACGATGTTACAAATCTTTCGTTGCCCGAGGGCGAGGCGGTAGCCGACAAGGACGTTTTTGCCTGCAAATTCTTTGGACTGGGCGGTGACGGAACGGTCGGCGCAAATAAAAACTCTGTCAAGATAGTGGGTGATAATACTGACAAATATGTGCAGGCATATTTTCAGTATGACTCCAAAAAAACAGGCGGTATCACGATATCACATCTGCGCTTTTCGGATAAAAAAATAAAATCGCCCTACTATGTCAGAAAAGCCGATTTTGTTGCCTGCCACAACCCGTCTTATATAGACAAGGGCTACAAAATGGCGGAGGATTTAAAAAGGGGCGGAACATTTCTTATCAATTGCAGTTGGACAGCAGAAGAACTATCACAGCATCTGTCGGCAAGCGCAAAAAGATATATTGCCCAAAATGACATAAAAGTCTACACCGTTGACGCTCTGAGTATAGCGGAGAAGATCGGTATGGGGCGCCGTATAAATACAGTGCTTCAGGCATCTTTTTTTGCGCTGACCAATATTATTCCGCTTGATAAAGCAAAGGAATATATAAAAGAGGCGGCATACAAGTCGTACTCCGCAAAGGGCGATGAGGTGGTAAATGCAAACTACGCCGCCATAGACGAGGGCGTCTGCGCCTATAAGAAGATAGACATTCCGCAGGATTGGATAAATGCAGCAGATACCGATGATAAGATTGAAGTAAGCGGTAAAAAAGATACGCTTAAAATGGTCAAAAACCTGCTTGAGCCGATAGCGCT
The DNA here is from genome assembly GCA_045538835.1 of Feifaniaceae bacterium. Lineage (GTDB taxonomy): Bacteria > Bacillota > Clostridia > Oscillospirales > Feifaniaceae > RGIG6165. Next base: position 10,868 of record JAZQEF010000017.1, read on the forward strand.
TTTAAAGGGTGACAGTCTGCCCGTTTCCGCATTTAGAGATTATGCAGACGGACAGTTTATGCCGGGTGCCGCGGCTTTTGAAAAGCGAGGCGTTGCGGTCACGGTGCCTGAATGGATACCCGAAAACTGTATTCAGTGCGGAACCTGCTCATTTGTCTGTCCCCACGCCACAATTCGCACATTTTTACTAAGTGATGAGGAAGTTCAGAATGCGCCTTCGGGACTTAAAATTGCCTCTGCAAAGGGCAAAGGTTTAGAGGAGTATAAGTTCTCGGTTATGGTGTCTCCCCTTGACTGTATGGGCTGTATGGTCTGCCTCAACTCTTGTCCTGCAAACAAGGCTGGCAGACCTGCATTAGAGCAGGTGTCGCAGGAGAGTCAGGCAGGCAGACAGGCGGCATTTGAATATGCAGTCTCGTCGGTAAAAAAGAAAGAGACATCATTGCCTGTCGGAAGCTTAAAGGGAAGTCAGTTAAACAGACCGCTTTTAGAATTCCCGGGTTCGTGTGCAGGATGCGCCGAAACGGCGTATGCACGGCTTATCACACAGCTTTTCGGTGAGAGAATGTATATCTCGAATGCGACGGGTTGTTCTTCTATATGGGGAGCGCCTGCGGCTGCATCGCCGTACACTTTTACGGCAGAGGGCAGGGGTCCTGCCTGGTCAAATTCGCTCTTTGAGGACAATGCCGAGCACGGTTTTGGTATTTATCTCGGTCAGAAAATATTGCGCGACAGGCTGATAAAGGCTGTCGGTGAAATTAAAAACTTAAGTGCGGCAGATGAGTATTTAAAGACGGTAGATGACGGAAGAGCCAATGATACCGCGACCAAAAACCTTGTTTCTGAACTTGAAAAAAGTGGGGATGCGAAGTTTTTACTTGAGAATAAAAAATGGCTCTCAAAAAAATCGGTCTGGATATTCGGCGGTGACGGATGGGCGTACGACATCGGATACGGAGGTCTGGATCACGTGTTCTCATCAGGAGCAGATGTAAACATTTTCGTGTTTGATACAGAAGTGTATTCCAATACGGGCGGTCAGGCATCAAAGGCTACAAACAAGGGCGCAGTGGCACAGTTTGCCGTTCTCGGCAAGGAGAGCAGAAAGAAAAGTCTTGCAGAAATGGCGATGAGTTACGGCAATGTCTATGTGGCACAGATAGCAATGGGGGCAGATATGAATCAGACCTTAAAAGCGCTCATTGCCGCCGAGAATTACAAGGGCACTTCGCTTATAATCGCTTACTCGCCCTGCGAAATGCACGGTATCAAAGGCGGTATGTCAAATTCAATGCTCGAGATGAAAAAGGCGGTCGATGCAGGATATTGGCACCTTTTCAGATACGATCCGCTCGGCTCTCCGAAATTTGTTATCGACAGTAAGGAGCCAAAGGCAAGTTATGAGGACTTTTTGGAGGGTGAGACAAGGTACAGCCGTCTTGAACGCTTCTCGCCCGAGCGTGCAAAGGCACTCTTTGATTCAGCGGCAAAAGAGAGCAGAGAAAGATATGAGCATTTAAAGAAACTTGAAAGTCTGTACAACTGAAGGTAAATGTCGGAAATTGTCGTAATATTGTTGAAAGGGATTTTATAATCCTGTATAATATTCCCGTGACGTTATTTCGTCACGGGAGGGACAATGAAAAGATACTTATGTTTAATACTTGCGGTGATTATGTGTGTGCTTTCAATGCCTGCATATGCCGTTTTATACAGCGATGTGGCGGAGGATAACTGGTTTTATCCGTATGTCAGCGATTTGAGTGAAAAGAATATAGTCGGCGGCTATCCCGACGGCAGTTTCAACCCTTACGGAAATGTTACGCTGGGCGAAGCACTCAAACTTATACTTCTTGCGGCAGGTATTCATGCGCAGGAGCCTGCGGATAACCACTGGGCAGGCGGATACCTTAAATATGCCCTTGAAAAGAAATATATTTCCGATAAAACGGTGAGCGACCTTGATGAACATATAGACAGACTTACCATAGTTACAGTTGCCGCAAAGGCGCTTGAAGTGAGCGAGTCGAAAAATCAGACGCCTTTTTCGGATGTTGATGACAAACTTGTCACCGCTATGGTCGATGAAGGTATCATTGAGGGCAGTGTTGACCTGATGGGAAACAAGGTGTTTGAACCAAGCAGTTTTCTCACCAGAGCAGAGGTCTCTGCTATCGTTTACCGAATAAATACAACAGATGTGCACGAAGGTCAGATAGAGTACCGTGACAAGTGGTATGACATTCTGCCCGATGTTCCAAAAAGTTCGTATGACACAAGCCTTTTTATAAAAGATGAAAACGGTGTGATGACATATGCCGATGAGAGCAGGGAAACACACATCGGTATTGATGTGTCAAGTCATCAGGGTGAGATAGATTGGCAGAAAGTTGCCGCATCGGGAATAGAATTTGTGTTTGTCAGAGTCGGTTACAGAGGCTACGGCAAGAGCGGCAGTTTAAATGCAGATAAATATTATAAGCAGAACATCGAGGGCGCAAAGGCGGCAGGTCTTAAGGTGGGAGTCTATTTCTTCTCACAGGCAATTTCAATGACTGAGGCCATCGAAGAAGCGAGAATGACACTTGATCTTATTAAGGGTTACGAGATAGATTACCCCATAGTTTTTGACTGGGAGATAATAGGAACTACGACGGCAAGAACGGACAATGTAAACACAGTAACGCTCTGCTCGGCGGCAAACGTTTTTTGTGATGTCGTTGAGGGCGCAGGCTACACGCCTATGGTATATTTTAATAAGCATCTCGGTTATACAAAATACGATTTAAGCACAGTGACAGATCATTATTTCTGGTATGCGCAGTATAATAATATACCCGATTTTTACTATGATTTTGACATATGGCAGTACACCTCAACAGGCAGAGTGGACGGCATCAAAGGCGATGTTGATATGAACATTAGTTTCACTGATTTTGGGGCACCAAAAGAACTACCTGATGAAGAGGAAGAAGATCCTGTGAATAAATAAGTTTATTAAAAACCAAACAATAAAAAACAACCCCGTTTTAAACGGGGTTGTTGCTTTACGTAGAATAAAATGGTAGAATAAAGTAAGATCAGCAGTTTTGCATACGACTTTGCGGGAAACATGACCTCGAATTAGGGTGAAACGAACATGGTGTAGCCACAAAATATCTTGCAAATTATACATATTGTTTACTTGGGGAGAAAAACATAAGGAATTAGTAGGGATAATAAGTCCAGAGACTTAGTTTATAACAGTTTTTTAAGTAGAATAGAATTAACAAGAAATAACATTGTTGATACAATACCTTTCAGAAACAAGGGGGAATAAACAATGAAAAAATTGCTTTTTATTATGGGAATAGCCTTGTTGGTGCTATTTGTTATTTTTGGCTCTATATATGTGATAGACCATAAAAGAATGGATAACAATGAAACTGTTGTATTTTCAACTTGGGGCAAGCAGTATGTTCCGGCTGTTGAAATTACTCCGCAAACAGCAATAGAAAATGTCAAGAAAAAACTTGATAAAAAAAGCATTAAAACAATTACAAACTTTGACAATCCTAAAATTGAAGAAGTAGTATTTGATACACAGCCATCAATACATTATTTTGAAGATAAAATTGATATTGTTGAAAAAGACTTATATAAAATTACTTTTAATACAACACAGGATGGGTTGTTAGGACCTATGGTTTTTTATGTTGATAAATCGAGTGGTGTTATAATAGGAACAGAATATAGATACTAATTTAAATTGACTAAAAAATTGAGATTAATTCCTACACTTGATTAACAAAGCCAAAATTTTCTAAAGATATAAAAAGGTTTATACATTTTGGATGGAACATATTTCATCTTTGAAAAACAGATAAAAAACACCCCTTATGGAAGAATTAACTTTCATAAGGGGTGTTGTCTTTTCACTGCCGGTAATATATGGAAAATAATACCAATAATGTATATAACGGTTACGGCTTTTATTATTTTATAAGTTCGTCTGTAAGGCGGATTATTTCGGGGGCGATCTTCTCTCTTTCCTTTTGGGCAACGCGCTTGTAAAGAGGATATGCAAAGGAAATGACGGCAATACCCACAACTCCGATGATGATGCCGGGAATAAACCATTTGCCTGTCCACACCATAGCCAGACTCATGCCAAGTCCCAACAAAAGAGTGCCGATGATACCCAAGGCAAGCGATTCGGCTGTTGCCTTCTGCGTAACGCCGTTATCAAGGCGGCGGAGAAGTTCCATTTTATCTTCTTCCTGCGGGATATATTTCTTTCTTATATTTTTTATTTCCTCCTGCTGTTTTGCAGAGTAGGTATAATTAAAAGTTTCTTTATCTTCCATTTGTGTACTCCCTTAATTTTTTTATTTCTTTTGTGCCGTAAATTATGAGATATGCAGACATAAAAATAACTATGGCACTTATTCCTGCGCCTGTCGAGGCTATCATTGTTCTGCGGAATGCAGGTGACTCCGCAGTGCCGAACTGTGTGAGCATTGCCGTTTCAAGCGACAGCATTGAAACAAGCGCTGCGGTCAGATCTATCATTTTTGTCGCAGACATTACGGGACTGTCATATTTGCGGTATTTTATAAGGTTTATGACAGAAATCGTGGTGACATAAAATGTGTACATTGCCGTCACATAAATAAGGATACCGTGATACTCATAACCCTTGTCCTGATACAGTATCATAAGCACGGCACATGACAGCGTTAAATTTATTGTCATAAGAATAATGCCGCAAAGCCGTGAACGTTTTAGTTCGAGAATACGGTCATTATATATGACTGTTCTTCCGACAAATCTAAGCAGCAGAAAGCGCATTGCCGATAATATAGTATAGTAACCTGCGAGAATCGCAAACCATACAGAACGGTATAAAAAATACGAAACTATATTTACCGCAACATATAAAAGATTGACCGCGAGTGAGCGATAGAGTGAAACGTGTGTTTTAAACACAACATCTGTCATATATCGGCTGCCAAAGGGATTTTTTAAAAATTTTTCTTTTAAAGTTTTATAATAACGCGGCAGATTACGGTAAAGGTCGGCACTTATTACCGTAAGTGTATAAAATGACAGGACATATACCGCATATGCTATGGGTGAAGTATCAAGCCCGTTTATAAAAATATATACCAAAGAGACTGCGCAGAGCAGAGTCAGCACCGCCGTCAAAATTCGTGGTATAAAGAGAAATTTTTTTATAGTTTTCATATCATATTCTCCGTATTTTTACGGTAAAAGTGCTGCCCTTTCCACAGGCGCTTTCCACACTGATCTCACCCTGCATAATATCAATAACTCTTTTTACAAGAGCGAGGCCGAGACCGTTGCCCTGTGTTAAGTGGGATGTGTCTCCTTGATAGAATTTCTCAAAAATGTGTGCGCCGACCTCGCTTGTCATACCGCAACCCGTGTCGGAAACCTTTACTATGGCGTGATGCTCGGTTGCGCTCAGCGTTACCGTAACCCTGCCGCCCAAAGGTGTGAACTTGAAAGCATTTGAAAAAAGATTGCTCCACACATGAGAGAGAAGTTCTGCATCAGCTTTAATCTTCACATTTTCGGCAATATCGGTGTCAATTTCAATGCCTGCCTTTTCCCATACATTTTCATATTGAAGAAGGCACTCGCAAATTTGCTCGCCGAGGTCAAACTCGGCAGTCTGCGGATATATCTGCTGATTTTCAAGACGGTTGAGTTTTAATATATTGGTCATCATGTCTGCCATACGGCGTGATGAGTCGGTTATGCCCTTGGCATACTCGATACGCTGTTTATCCGATAAGTCGGGCGCTTGCAAAAGTGTTCCGTAATTCTGCATAACGGCAAGCGGTGTTTTCATTTCGTGTGAAACATTTGCGATAAAGTCGGTGCGCAAGGTTTCTACGCTGCCGAGTTCTTCCGCCATTTTGTTAAAACACTTGGTGACTTGATTAAAACTGTCATCCGTCCCAAATTTACTTTGCTGTTTTATCCGTACGGAAAAATCGCCCTGCACGATTTTTTCAGCCGCATCGACAATTCGTTTTACGGGGCGCTCTACCGTAAGTTTTCTGCGAATCATATCAAACACCGTAAAAATAAGGCTTAAAAGTGCCACATTCCAAAAGGTGATCTTGGCGGCAGCACTGATATTTGCCTCGGTTAAGGTTACACCCAGAGAAGCGGTCAAGGTAGATACAAAGAGCATCATACAGCAGGTAATAACAAAGGCAACAAGCAGAAAGAAAACCATGTAATGATTGATTGCCCGAAGTATATTTTTTATTCGCTCTTCTGTTTTCACTTCAACACCGCCTTGTAACCGAGACCGTGCACGGTCACTATCTCAAAATCCTCACATTCGGACAGTTTACTGCGCAGTTTGGTCATATACACATCGACCGTTCTCGGACCCGAAAGTGTATCCGCATCCCAGAATTCATCCATAAGTTGGGTGCGTGTAAATGTCTTTTTGGGGTAGGACAACAATTTATATAAAAGCGAAAATTCCCTTGCTGTAAGCGGTATTTCTTCATCTCCGAGATATGCCGTATGTTCATCGGCATCCATTACAAAACTGCCTATCTCAAGTTTTCTGCTCGATGCAATCTTTGCGCGGCGAAGAAGTGCGCCTATTCTTAAAAAGAGCTCGTCAAGGTCGATGGGCTTGACCATATAGTCGTCAACACCCACCCGGTATCCGCGCTGTTTTGCGGCAAAATCGTCTCGCGCCGTCATAAACAGAATGGGGATATTCTCATTGAGCGTGCGCACGTTTTTGACAAATTCAAAACCATCTGTTCCGGGCATCATAATATCCGAAACGATGAGGTCAAACATTTTGTCGTACATAGCCTCATACGCATCATTGGCATTAAGGCAGCCTGTTGCCTCGTAACCGTTCTGATTTAAAAATGAGCATACCGTTTTATTTAGATCCGATTCGTCTTCAACAACTAATATCTTAAACAAGTTATCACTTCCTTTAAACAGATTATAGCACGGAAATGTTAAAGTTTTATTAAAAAAAGAGGCGTATGCCTCTTTTTTAACCTTTCATAATTTGGTCGCTCAGTGTGATTATCTTATCTGCATATTTTTTGCGGCGCGAAGTGAGTATGTTCTTAAAGATGGGATAGTTTACAAGTGCCATTATCAGACCTATAACGCCGATAACTATGCCGACGGGCAGCGCATTTGAAATACCGACGGTTTCGCCGATATCGGTCATAACAAGGCTCATACCGCTGCCCATTATAATTGCACCGATATTGCCGAAAATATAATCAAATACATTTGCAGGGCGCTTTACTTTTGCATCAAGTTCTTTAAGTGAAGCAAGTGAAGTATGTTCTTTTTCGGTATACTGCGTGCGTATTTTCTGCACGAGAAATTCTTTATCGTTATTCATTGTCGTCACCTCTTTTAAGTCTTTTTTTCGTATCCTCTACGCTTTTGCCTGTCTTGACAAATACTTTTTTGATTATCTTGTCATTTACCTTGTTGAAGCCTGTGACAACACCTTCTTCGAGTTTTTTGTAGCCTTCTACAACGCCATCCTCGATCTTCTTATAACCTTCTGTTACTTTTTCTGCGATTTTTTCATTTACATCTGCAAGTTTTGACATTTTGATTCTTCTCCTTGTTTGTTAGTTGATGACCGTATTATGCGCCCGATTTGTTTTTGATTTTTTACAAAAATGTTAAAGTTATATTAAAAAAGAGAAACGATTTGGGCGTGCTCACTTAGAGATGAATCGGTTTTGGCTTGATATTTCCCGTCCATACTTCATAAAAAAATTCCGTAATACACAAAGTATTGCGGAATTTTTGTTATTTTGTCTGAACAAAAAATCTCTAACCCAAAACTGCAAAGCACCTCAAAAAACATTATTTTGGATGAAGAACAAGGCAAAAACCCTC
>JAZQEF010000018.1:0-352851 GCA_045538835.1 Feifaniaceae bacterium
ATCTATTTTACGCACCCTGATCCGAATTCCCCTCCTCGCAGCGTGATTCAAATGGCCGAGCTTAAGGTTGTGAACGGAGTTCTGACCTGCGACAGAAACGCTGAGGTCAATTGCGATTGGCGCACTTGAAAATCAATTTTCTTTTGAAAATTGATTCAAAAACACTGCCAAACATGTTGAGAAAAACAGAGAAAAACGAAACCAGACAAGCATAATCTCACGGAAATTCGCCCAAAACAAGACGAAAAGCAACCGTGGGAAAGAACCTCAAAGCGAGTGGGAATAATACCACATCCCCGAAAAGCCTTGTGTTTCAAGGGTTTTCGAGATTTTAAGGCTTTGAAAAATGATTTTTGACGCACATTTGACGCACATTTTTCAAAAAAGCACTAAATTCAGAAGCAAAAATGCTCTGCTGAAAACAAAACAAAGACAACGAACCCACAGCAGAATCTTCTTGCTGGGGGTTCTCAATTTCTACGATATAATGTGTTCGATAAACTTGAATTTTTCGTACATCAATCCATATTTTTTCAAAAGGGTATTGGCTCTCACGCTCCGTCATAGTGTATGCTCTTGTTGTGAGGTGATAAAATTGAAAATGCAGATTAAAGAATTTGCCGATTTTACGGGTGTAAGTGTGCGCACACTGCATTATTACGATGAAATAGGATGGTTGATGCCAGCCTTTGTTGACAAAACTACAGGCTATCGCTTTTACGACGAAAAATCTTTTCTTCGTATGCAAGAGATTCTCTTTTACCGTGAACTTGACTTTTCCTTAAAGCGCATTGAAGAGATTTTGTCATCCCCGAATTATGACAAAAGCAAGGCACTGAACGAGCAAAAACAACTTCTCACACTCAAAAAAGAGCGGTTAATTTCTGCTATTGACGGTGCCGTGAAAGGAGAAAATGTTATGACAGCATTCGATAGCAGCGAATTTGAAAAATATAAGGCTGAAGCCAAAGAAAAATGGGGCAAAACGGATGCATACAAGGAACATGCAGAACGGACTAAGAACTACTCCAAGCAGAAGTGGAATGACCTTGCCGAGGGAATTGACCATATTATGGCAAAGTTTGCATTCTGCATGAGAAAAGACGATAGTCCTGATTCCACTGAAGCACAAAATCTTGTAAAAATGCTGCAGAACCATATCACCGAGAATTACTATCTTTGTACAAACGAAATACTGGCAAGTCTCGGTCAGATGTATGTAGCGGACGAGCGCTTTACGAACAACATTGATAAGCACGCTGACGGTACTGCTACGTTTATCTGTGAAGCAATTGCGGTGTATTGCAGTAAGTAAATTCCAATTTGTCTAACTGTTTATTAATGAAGAAAATGCTCTGGCGAAATTTCGCCAGATCATTTTTGCTAGTATGATAATTACTCAGTCACCTCATACAATTCCATATATTATTCAGCAGTTAAATGTGCTTCTGCCCATACTTTGACTTCTTTTTTTGCAAGCAAACAACTGCAGGGTAGCCATTGCCTGTCTGTTACCGCAATGAAAAATGCGAAGGACGAGAAATAGATAAGTCTTAGAAACATATCTTTTTGCAGGTATGATTACTACCTCTTTTCATTTTGATATTGTTTGGGAGACAGGTTGTATTTTTGCTTAAATGCTGAGCTGAAATAGGATGGAGAAGAATACCCCACCAAAGCGCTGATTTGCTCAACCGCAAGCTTTTCTTCCAAAAGCAGGTCTGCCGCATGCTGCAGACGAATGTTGTTGCGGTATTCTATGGGGGGTGTGCCTACGACGCTTTCAAAGGTACGCAGAAAGTGATATTTGCTCATAGAGCACAGATCTGCGTAATCGGCTAAACTAAAATTGCTGTCGTAATGCCGGTTCATATGCTGAACCGCGTGGGCGATCCGCTCAAAATTCTCCTTATTGGGATGACTTTCTTGTAAAACACTTCGTTCCAGTAATGTTAAAAGATATAGCATTTTATAAACGCAAAGCTTTTCATAAAAGGGCTGCTTGCACAGGGTCTGTTCAATAATATCATCAAACAGGTCGCATATCTGACGGTTAAAAAGGGCGTCATAAACCTTTGAAGTTGACAGAGAAATCTCGGGTGGAAGGGCTTTGCATTTAAAGTGAATGTAATAAAACTCTGCGGTTTGGTTTCCTTCGTAAATATGGTGCTGCTTTTCACCGGGGGCGAAAAGGATAAAGGAGCCGGCTGAGGCAACCACCTTGTTTTTTATATAAAAGGTCTCGTTTTCTTTGGCAACATAAAATAAAAGCCAATCTTCACGACCATATGGACGGTTGATTTCTCTGCCGTATTTGGCAAAAATGTGTCCGCAGCTTACAAGCTTGATACCTGATACCTGTTGGTTTTGTTCTGAATAAGCGTTATATATCATATCACACCGCAATATTTCTAAAATTTTTGGCAAGAAACCGCATTTACTTATGATGAATATAGCACTAAAATGAAAGTATGTCAAGGGAAGTATAGTGTGCGTTTTAAGTATGAAGACTATGAAAGGAATAAAATATGAAAATCGTTGTTACCCCTAGAGGGTTTGCCAAGTGTGGGCTTGATAATGTGAAAATAATAGAAAACGCGGGATTTCTTGTAGAATACAACGACACGGGAAATGCTTATACAAAGGAAGAATTTTACAAAAAAACCGAAGACGCCGATGGAGTGATCGTTGGTGTTGAGACCGTAGACAAAGAATACATTGATGCGCATCCGAGAATGAAAGCGATTGTAAAATTTGGTGTCGGTACCGATAATATTGACATTGAATACTGCCGCAAAAAAGGTATCTTTGTCGGAAGAACTGTAGGCTCAAATGCAAGAAGTGTTGCAGAAACCGCAATCAGCTTTCTGTTTGCTGATTCTAAAAATTTATATGAAAGCATATCCGATACAAGGGATCACAAGTGGTTAAAACAGACCGGCTATGAGCTGGAGGGCAAGAGCATCGGCATCGTGGGCTTCGGTGCCATCGGCAAAAAGGTTGCCCAGATGGCTTTCGGGCTGGGTATGAAGGTGCTGGCGTATGATCCTTATTTTATCGACATAGAAGCCGCGCAATCATTTTGCGTTGAGGTTGTGGAACTTGAAGAAATTCTGAAACAGTCGGATTTTGTTTCTTTGCATGTACCGCTTACCCCGGAAACCAGCAACTATATTACAATAAATGAACTAAAAGTAATGAAACCCAATGCCGTCTTAATCAATACGGCAAGAGGCGGAATTGTAAATGAAGCAGACCTGTTTAAAGCGTTATCTGAAAACATTATTCGTGCGGCATATTTTGACGTTCTGTTGAATGAGCCGGCAAGAGAGGATGAGCCGTTGCTGCGTCTGCCGAATTTTTACGTAACACCTCATATTGCATCCAGAAGCAAGGAGGCGGAAAAGAATACCGCTGATATGGCGACGCAAATTATGATAGACGCTTTAACAAAACGAAAAGGAGAAACATTATGAATCCGTTTGTAAAGGAATTTTTTGAAAGTAAAGTTATTGTTGTGTGCCGCGGAATTGACCAGGAGGAAGTTGCTAAGGTGGCAAGCGCACTGTATGAGGGTGGCATCCGTTTTATGGAGGTGCCCTTCAATCAAGCAGATTCGAGTACATTTGCCACAACTGCAGCGAAAATTAAAACCGTAAAAGAGGCGCTTGGCGGCAAAATGCACGTGGGCGCAGGAACGGTTATCACCATGGAGCAGTTTGAAATGGCAAAGGCTGCTGGCGCGGAGATAATCGTTTCTCCCACTATGGAAGAGGACGTGATCAAAGCAACGAAAACTGCAGGTCTCATCTCCATGCCGGGCTGCGCAACTCCCTCTGAAATGACCAAGGCCTACAAGCTGGGGGCGGATCTGATAAAGTTATTCCCGTCGTCTATGGTAAATTTAAAGGTCATCAAGGAGATCCGTGTGCCGCTGAATCACCTGCCTCTGGTCTGCTTTGGCGGTGTTTCCGCGGAGAACATTCAGGATGTGCTGGCAACGGGCGTTGTAGGCGTTGGCGTTGCCTCTGCGGTTTTGAATAAGCAGGCCCTGGCAGATAAGGATTATGAAAAAATCACTGCTCTGGCAAAGGAACTGACAGGAAAGTTTGCATAAGCACCTATAAGAAAGGATCGCAATATGGCTGTTATTGTTTTGACCGGCATGCCGGCAACGGGAAAATCCACCATCTGCAAGGCGCTGGCGGCGCATTTCGGCTTCCCTGTGGTGGAAAAGGATGCCATCAAAGAGGCGCTTTTTGATACGGTGGGCTTTACCTGCTATGCAGAAAAACGGGCATTGGACCATGCGGCCAACGCAGTGGTGATCCATATGACCGAGCAGCTTTTGAAAGCAGGCGGCTCTGTGATCGTGGATAACAATTTTGACGAGGCCAGCGGCAAGAATTTCAAGGCGCTGCTGGAGCAGTATGGGTCAAAATGCGTATGTGTGTTTCTCCGGGGAGAACTGGACGTTTTGCACCGGCGCTACACCCTGCGGGATAATGCCCACGCCCGTCATTTGGGTCACGTGCTGCAGGAGCATTATCCTCCCCGGCCGGGTGACAGTCTGTACTACACCATGACCCGGGATGAATTCTGCGAGAAATTTATGAAGCGGGGCATGGATTCCTTTGAATGTCCGGGGCAACGGCTGGAGATCGACACCACCGATTTTGCAGCGGTGCATACGGAGCGGATCGTAGCCCAGGTAGAAAAGCTGCTGGAGGGTCAAAAATGAAAACGTTTTCCTGCGAATATGATATCGCGGTGATCGGCGGAGGTCCTGCAGGCCTTGCCACAGCCATCACCGCCGCCCGGGAGGGCAAGAAGGTCCTTCTGGCGGATAAAAACGGTTTCCTGGGAGGAAACCTGACCATTGGTCTGCCCCTGCTGGGCTTTTTGGACGAGCACGGAAATCAGTGCATTTCCGGCTTTGCAGAGGAGTTTGTGCAGCGGCTGCAGGCCCGGGGCGCTGCTTACGGCATCCGCCCCTGTCCCAAGCACAATTCCGTTACAAATGTGGATGCAGAGGCGGTGAAGATCCTGGCCTTTGAGATGTGCCGGGAGGCGGGAGTCCAGGTGCTGCTGCACGTGGAGGCGATCGATGCCACAGTGGAATCGGGAAGGGTAAAAACCGTCACCCTTTACGGCAAGTGCAACCGGATTATCGTGCACGCAGAACTGTTTGTTGATTGCACCGGTGACGGCGATGTGGGCTGCTTGGCCGGCTGTTCGTATGAGACAGGACGCGGTAAAGAACAGGAAATGATGCCGCCCACGGTGATGTGCACCATTGAGAATGTAAACGATCAGGCGCTGCTGGACTATGTGGCGGAGCATCCCGATGAGATGAAGCCTATGAGTGCCACCATCGAAACCAAGCCCGGCTATGACGCGGCCTATTTTAAGGCCGATCCCAACTACGTGTTTGTGGGTATGACCCAGCTGTGGTCCAGGCTGAAGGCGCAGGGCATTTGCCCTGTGGAACGGGGCAATATGATCGTCATCAACGGTCTGCACAAGGGGCAGATGTACGTCAACACCACCCGGCTGCTGGATGTGGACGGCACAAATGTGTTTGACCTGACCCGCGGGGAGATGGAGGGTCACCTGCAGCTGTATAAGCTGATCGATACCTTCCGCAAATTCGTTCCCGGCTTTGAAAACTGTTATATCTCCTCCATTGCCCCTAACATCGGCATTCGGGAGACACGACGTATGAAGGGCTTGGAGCGCGTAACTTTGGAGCAGGCACTGGACGGCGAGATTCCCGAAAGCAGTATTTGCCTGTCCGGTTATACCATTGATATCCACTACAACAATGAGCGGGGCACCCTGTTCAAAAAACTCGAAAGACCCTTTGGCATCCCCTATGGCTGTCTGGTCAGCGCGGAACGACCGAATCTGCTATTTGCTGGTCGGTGCATTAGCGTGGATGATCACGTGGTAGGCTCTACCCGTGTAATGCCCTGCTGTATGGCTATGGGACAGGCTGCCGGTTTGGCGGCGGCTATGGCAGTAACAGAAAAGCGGACTCCCGCTGAGGTGGATGTGACAAAACTGCGCGGCGCGCTGCGGGCGCAGGGAGCGATTTTAGATATGGAGAGGAAAAGCGTATGAAAATTGCAACAATGACCACATTGTGTTATTCAGCCCGGGGCAGAACCGAGAAAACCAGCGCATTGGAAGCGGTCCGCCGGCTGCGGGCGGTAGGTTTTGAATATGTGGATCTGAATTTATGCGGTATGGTGCAGGGTCATCAGTGCAGTTTTGTGCAGGACGACTGGAAGTCCGAGGTGAAGGAACTGGTCCGTGAGGTAAAGCGGTTAGGCGCAACCCTGCATCAGGCGAATTATAAGGGCTGCCTGAACTATGAGATCGGCATCAATAAAACTGTTCCCGATTTGCTGCGGGATGAAATGGCAAAGTATTGCTTCAAAGCTGGAGAATACCTTGTGAAAATGTTCGAGGGGACAGCCGAATGAATATGTATATGATTCGCCATGGCGAGAGTATCGCCAATGCAGAGCATCTGCATGCAGGTTGGTCACAAACGCCGCTGTCTCCGAAAGGGGAGGAAGAAGCGCAGCGCCTGGCGGAACTTCTGAAATACTATAGTTTCGACAAGGTATATTCCAGCGATTTGCTGCGGGCAAAGCAAACAAAGGCCATTGCGCTGCCGGATGCGGATGCTACTGTCACCCAGCTACTGCGAGAAATCAGTGTGGGTGAGCTTGCAGGCAAACACGCCGATGTATGCTTGAAGCGGTATGGGGAGCGTTATCTGACAGATAAGGCAGCCCGGGATTACCGGTTCTTCGGCGGCGAAAACCGGGAAATGCACCGTGTCCGCGTGAAAGAATTTATGGATACGGTAGCATTACAAGAGGCGGAAGAAATCGCGGTATTTTGCCACGAAGGCACTATACGCTGCGCTTTGGAATATGCCCACGATGGTCAGGCCTATCAGCGCCCACTGAAGAACTGCGGTGTTTACCTGTTTGAATACAAAAATGCTGTGTGGAAATTCAAAAACCGGATAGAAGATGTCGCAAATAAGGAGGAAGTGTGAAATGTTGAAAAAAGATCCATGGGAGGGATATGTCAAGCCCTCAAAAATGATAGGAAATTTGTATTTTGTGGGTACAAGGCCTGCATCTACACATATTATCGATACGGGCGATGGGCTGATTTTGATCGATCCCGGGTATCAGGAGAGCCTGTATCTTGTGCTTCATAATATTTGGGAATTGGGACTGGATCCCAAAAATATCCGCTATATTCTGCTGACCCACGCACACTACGACCATACCGATGCTACGCAGGCATTGGTGGAATTGACAGGAGCGACCGTTTGTTTCCCGAAAGCAGATATGCCTCTTTTGACCGGTGAAATATATCACTACGATTTAAGACCATTTAAGCCTGATATTCTGCTGGAGGATGGGGACACATTGACATTGGGTAACACCACTGTTCGCTGTGCCGCTACCCCGGGGCATACCGACGGCACAATGTCCTATTTTTTTCCTGTGACTGACGGGGAACGAACCTATCGCGCAGCTATGCACGGTGGCGTGGGAATGAATTCTATGAAATCCGACTTCCTAAAGGAAAGAGGGCTGTCCGATGATTGCAGACGCAAGTTTTTAGAGGGACTAGACAAGGTGGAAAACGAACCGGTAGACGTTGTATTAGGCAACCATGTGGGACAGAACGATACTGTGGGCAAATTGAGTCGTTTGGGAGCAGAGGACGGTAATCCGTTTATCGACCCCTCTGAATGGAAACTCTTTATTACAAAGTGCCGGAAAAAACTAAATCAACTGAACGAGGAAGATCCGTACTAAATCTGATTTAACGGGATAGGAAAGGAAAATAGATATGCAACTAAATTTTGAGCAGATTAAAAGCATTACCACAGGCGCGGTAAAGGTGAGTGAAAAAGACGGCAAATTTTCTTTTTCAAGATTCACAGATGAACAGATACGATTGTATGACAGAGTCTGCCATGAGAAAAATAACTCGTTAAACACCCGATGCAGAGCAGCGGCAGGTATCAGACTCAGATTCAAAACCAACAGTCAAAAACTGAAAATGACAGTGGAGGTTTCCAAATGCACCTCTCGAACCTACTTCTCCTTTGATGTGGTAGTCAACGGCAAGGCAGTTGGTTATCTTGAAAACATTTCAGAGATCAATATCCCTCAGGTATATACCGATGCTGAAATTCCCCGTGGTCCTTTTGGAAAGGAATTTGCGCTAGGTGACGGAGACAAGGAAGTAAGCGTTTACCTGCCATGGTCTGTATGCCCGGTATTGAAAGAAGTTTCTTTAGACGACGGCGCATATGTTATCCCTGTAAAGCCACCTAAAAAATTACTTGCATTCGGCGATTCCATAACCCAGGGCTATGATGCACTTCGTTCATCTATGCGCTATACTTCTCTTTTAGCAGACAAGCTTCAGGCTGAGGAGTTTAACAAGGGCATCGGCGGAGAGATTTTCTTTCCGGAGTTGGCGCAAACCAAGGATGATATTTCACCCGATTACATAACGGTGGCATATGGAACAAACGATTGGGGGAAGAAAACCGAGGAAGATTTTAAGGTGCGGTGCAGAGAATTCTATGTGGCGCTCAGTGACCGTTATCCTCAGGCGAAGATTTTTGCCATCACACCCATCTGGAGGAAAGACTATCAGGGGGAAAGAGCCTTTGGGGCGTTTGAACTGGTGGAACGGGGAATACGGGCGGCGGTGGCAAACCTTCCCAATGTAAGGGTGTTGTCGGGCTTTGACCTTGTTCCAAAAGACGAAAAGTATTTTGCCGACCTGAGATTACATCCCAACGATGAAGGCTTTGCCCATTACGCAGAAAATCTGTATAACGAGATAGAAAAAGAACTAAAAAGGGATGCGTGATAGCGTTGAACAAAGAATATCAGCACAGTAGAATTCAAATTGTGCTGTAGAATTCTCTCGGAGATAATATGGGTAAATTGTAGAAATATTTTTGTATTAGGTAGAATTTGTTATATTTGTAAAAATTTTAAGAGGATAAATCAAATAGTGAAAAATGTTCATGAATATTTTATTGATTTGCAGAAAAAAACTTGACAATTATTACCTGTAGTGTTATATTAGATGTGGGTTAGTTGAAACTAATTGCGATTTGAAAGGTTGGATTTTAATGAACTTAGCAAATGCTCAGGAAGGAAAAGAGTATATCGTTAAGCAGATTGAAACTGACGATGAAGAATTGAATGCGTTTCTGTTTTCACTTGGATGTTACAGTGGGGAGCCTATAACAGTAATATCGCATCTCAAAGGCGGTTGTGTCGTTTCCATTAAAGACGGAAGATACAACATTGACAGTCAGCTTGCTCAGGCCATTATTATAGAATAATGAACAAAGCCGCCGAAAGGCTGACTTTTTTTGACCAAGTAGTTAGTGGTTGCTAACTTTTAGTGTAACCTATTAAATATAATATAAATTATTAGGAGGACTTATTATGAGAATTGCTTTTGCGGGCAATCCGAACAGCGGTAAGACCACTATGTACAATGCGCTTACAGGCAGAAATGAGCGTGTTGGTAACTGGGCCGGTGTTACTGTAGAAAAAAAAGAGGGGTTTATCAAAAAGAACTACTATGACGGTTCTGAGGAACTTATAGCAGTTGACCTTCCGGGTGCGTATTCAATGTCTCCCTTTACATCGGAAGAGAGCATCACAAGTGCTTATGTAAAAAACGAAAATCCAGATGCTATCATCAACATTGTTGATGCAAGTAATCTCAGCCGTAGTCTGTTCTTTACAACACAACTTCTGGAACTTGGTGTTCCTGTTGTAGTTGCTCTTAATAAGAGTGATATAAATGAAAAGAAAGAAACCAAGATTGATGTTGATGCTCTTTCTAAAGCGTTGGGCTGTCCTGTAATCATGACGGTGTCTATCGCAGGAAATCACTCAGATCTTGCTGAAGTTGTCAAGGCGGCAGTTTCACTGAAGGGCAAAACTCAGAATGCTCCTTATGTTCAAGAGGATGTTGATCTTACTGATAAGAGTGCAGTTGAAGCGGCTGACAGAAAACGTTTTGAATACGTCAACAAAATAGTCGCAAAAGTAGAAGAACGTAAAGTTCTCACAAAAGAAAAGAACAGCCAGGATAAGATAGACGCAGTTCTTACAAATAAATGGCTCGGTATTCCGATTTTTGCAGTTGTAATGTTTTTGGTGTTCCAGATATCACAGGCTTGGGTTGGTCCCTGGCTTGCTGATACACTTGTCGGATGGATTGAAGCATTTCAGAGTGTCGTTGCAGGTTGGGTGGAAAATAGTGCACCCATTTTACAGTCACTTCTTGTTGACGGCGTTATAGGCGGTGTTGGCGCCGTTGTCGGCTTCCTGCCTCTCGTAATGGTTATGTATTTCCTTATCGCTCTTCTTGAAGACTGCGGTTATATGGCACGTGTAAGTGTTGTTCTTGATCCCATTTTTAAGAAAGTAGGTTTATCAGGTAAATCTGTAATTCCTTTTGTTATCGGCACAGGTTGTGCGATCCCCGGTGTTATGGCTTGCCGTACAATCAGAAATGAGCGTGAGCGCAGAGCAACAGCAATGCTCACACCCTTTATGCCTTGCGGTGCTAAACTTCCTGTTATTGCACTTTTTGCGGGCGTATTCTTTGGTGATGCTTCCTGGGTTGGTACACTTATGTACTTTGCAGGTATACTTCTCATCTTCTTCGGCGCTCTTCTTATTAATAAGATCACCGGCTATAAAAACAGAAAGTCATTCTTCATCATTGAACTTCCCGAATATAAAGTCCCCAGTCTCTGGAGAGCATTTACGTCAATGTGTTCACGTGGTTGGGCTTACATAGTAAAAGCAGGTACTATCATTCTTCTCTGCAACACTGCTGTTCAGATAATGCAGTCGTTTACATGGAAGTTGAAATTTATCGACTTTGAAGCAATAGAAACTGCAGCAAAAGCTATGCCTGGTGCTACTGAAGAAACAGTCGCATCAGCAATCGAGGCTGCAGCAAGCACATCAATTCTTGCATCTATAGCATCGCCATTTTCATATCTGCTCATTCCGATTATCGGTTTTGCTGCATGGCAGTTAGCAGCGGCTGCCATTACAGGATTCATAGCAAAGGAAAATGTTGTAGGTACAATCGCAATATGCTATGGTATCACTAATTTTATTAATGTTGAAGAACTATCATATTCTGGTGGTGGTTATGCAGGTGCATTTCTTGTCCTTACTCCAGTTGCAGCACTTGCATACCTTATGTTCAATCTCTTTACACCACCGTGCTTTGCGGCTATCGGTGCTATGAATTCGGAAATGAAGAGCAGTAAGTGGCTCTGGGGCGGCATCGCTTTGCAACTTGGCGTAGGTTATACGGTAGCATTTCTTGTTTACCAAATCGGCACGCTTATAACCGAAGGTACTGTTGGCACAGGCTTCTTACCAGGTCTTATGGCTGTACTTGCTATGGTTGTCGTTGTTGCACTTCTTATCCGTAACAGTGATAAGAAACTCAAGGCAGAATATGCCTTGAGTGCTAAAAAATAAGGAAGTGTACGTATATGAACGATATCATTATTATACTCGTTTTATTGGGTATAGTTTCTCTTGCAACCTGGTACATTATACGTGCCAAGAAAAACGGCAAAAAGTGTATCGGTTGTCCTGAAGGATGTTGCACGTCAAAAAAAGACGGCGAATCCTGTTGTTGCGGATGCAATAAAGAATCAAACTAAAAAAGAAAAGGCTAACTGTTTTCAGTTAGCCTTTTTATTATATTTCAAAATCAAGACAGCTTCTAACTGCTGTGTGTGGACGAACTTTTCCGTTTGCAACTTCTACGTGAGCAGGATGTACGGCGTAGCCTTTAAGGGCATCTTCGTCGTCGAAAGTTGAATCAAGCATAAGGTCTGCATTTGAAGATGCAAGTCCGTTTGTGTAAACTTTTATCTCTTTAAGTCCCGGAATCTTGCCGTATAGACCTTCAAGACCTTCTTTGATATTTGCTTTAATTTCTTCTTTCTGCTTTGAGTCGTACTCATCTCTTAATGTCCACAAAATAATATGTTTTACCATAATGACACCTCCGAAAAATTTATATCACAAATATACAGGGTTGTAAAGGATTTACACATCGTTATGCTGTCTTTTTTCAATTCTTTTCCAATTGTAAAGACCGTAGGCATCGTTGAGAAGAAACATAAGAAAACAGATTATCATAGGTAAATATTTTATATCTGCTGCTGTGGCAAGAGTCCATAGTACTATCAGAACTATGTCATTAAAAGCATAGGCGAGAGCGTAATACGGACTTCTCATAAGTGTTAAATAAGACGCGATAAAACTTGTTGTTATAGATACTGTACTGAAAAGTAAGTTTTTATTTCCGAGTGCATTTAAAATAAAGTAGAATGCGACAGTTGTCATCAAAGCCAGCAGATACATAATGCAGACCTGTTTTTTAGTCATTTTATTAACTGTAACTTCAGCACTCTTTTTATATGGATGCTTTATCCATGAAATTACCGAGAGCATTGCAATAGGTGAAGTCATAAAAAGATATGTTATCATTTCGCCGTAATACTTAAAGTAAAAAGAAATAATACCGTAGAATACAGCGAATACAACTGTCAGAATCTGACCTATGACAAAACCTTTTGCTACAAATATCAGCGCAGTAACACCGATGAGTGAAGCAATAAGGGACAAGTAATCTTTTGAAGGCACTATAAGAAAAGATGTGGATACAATAACTACCGAAACTACCCAGAGAGCAATTTCAAATTTACTCAAACTTTTAAACGGATTATGTTTTCTCATAGATCCTCCAAAAAAATAAGCACCCGTCACACACATCTTCTAAGACCTAACGATGTGTATACGAATGCTAAAGCATTTTCTACCCGGTGGCAGTTGTTTTTTTGTAATTTTAGCACAATTTATGAAGATATTCAATACAAAATTTCTTATCATCATAATACTTTACAAATTTTGTAAGTAGAAGTATTATTTTATATATTATCAAATGAGGTAGATATATGAATTCTTATTACAGGGGTCTTAAGGCAGGTGTGCCGATCGGCCTTGGCTATTTATCAGTTGCATTTACTTTTGGAATTATGGCAAGTAACCTTGGTTTTACATGGTGGCAGGCAGTTATAATATCTATGACTACACTTACATCTGCAGGTCAGCTTGCGGCAATAAATGTCATGATAAATCCGGGAAGATATATTGAACTGCTTATTTCACAGTTAACTATAAATGTCCGTTATGCTTTTATGTCAGTTTCACTTTCGCAAAAGGCTGACAGTAAGTTTTCCGGGATTTTCAGATGGTTGCTTGGATTTTTTATTACTGATGAAATTTTTGCAGTGGCAATCACAGAAAAAAATATTACACGTTCATTTTTCATTGGTCTTGCAACAGCACCATATTTTGGTTGGGCAACAGGAACACTCATAGGCGCACTTCTTGGTGCCGTGCTTCCTGAAGTGCTGATGAGTGCGCTCAGTCTTGCAATATATGCTATGTTTGTTGCAGTTGTAGCACCGGAAATGAAGAAAGTAAAGTCAGTTTTTTATGTTGTAATTATTGCGCTTGCGTTAAGAACACTTTTTTATTATGCGCCGCTTCTGAAAAACATTTCGGGCGGTCTTTCCGTCAGTATTTGCGCGGTGCTTGCCGCTATAATCGCTGCAATAATATTCCCAATAAAGGAGCAGGATAATGCCTAACCGTACATACTTTATATATCTGCTGATATTGGCAGGCTCTACTTATCTTATAAGGGCGGTACCGTTTGCAACTGTCAGCAAAAAAATAGAAAACAGGTTTATAAATTCATTTTTGTTTTACATTCCGTATACGGTACTTGCGGCTATGACGTTGCCTGCCGCACTTTATGAAACAACATATGTTTTGTCGGCGATTATCGGTCTTGTTGTCGCAGTTCTCGTTTCTCTCAACGGCAAGAGTCTTACTGTTGTTGCAGCCACTGCCTGCTTAAATGTATTTGTTGCGGAATGCCTTATAAAATATTTGCCATTTTAAATGCACTATTTTAGTGCATTTATTTTTTGTTTATACTAATCTTTACCAAATAGAATTTATGTGATAGAATTATTGTAATTATTGTAGATTGTCAGGAGAGTGAATCGAATGTTGTTATCCTTGGTCGTACCTTGTTTTAATGAGGGGGAGAATGTGCGCTCATTTTTTGATGCCTGCATCAATGCATTCGAGGGAAAGATCTCCTCATATGAGATTATTTTTATAAATGACGGAAGCAAAGACAATACATGGAGTGAACTTACTTCCATTGCTCAGAACTCTGATTGCAATATAAAACTTATAAATTTTTCAAGGAATTTCGGAAAAGAAGCAGGTATGTATGCTGGTCTGCAGCATGCTGAAGGCGATTATGTATCTATAATAGATGCAGATATGCAACAGGATCCAAAAACAGTTACAATGATGGTCGATTTTCTTGAAAATAACCCTGATTTTGACAGTGTATGTGCTTATCAAAGTAAAAGGAGAGAGGGGAAACTGCTCAGTTTTTATAAAAAAGTATTTTACAAACTTATAAGTAAAGTTTGTAAAATGGATTTCAGAGACGGCGCGAGCGATTTTAGAACATTTCGAAAAAATATGGTGAGTGCCATACTGCAACTCAAAGAATATTCGAGATTTTCAAAAGGCATCTTTTCATGGGTAGGTTTTAATACTTACTATATGGAATATGAAGTCAGGGAAAGAAATGCAGGGAAGACCTCATGGTCATTTTTTAAACTGCTCAAGTATGCGAAAGACGGTTTTATATCATTTACTACTTTTCCGCTTAAACTGTCTACATTTGTGGGGCTTATTTCTGCCTTTTTATCGATTTTATATATGTTGGCGGTAATTATTCAGAAAATCTGTTTCGGGATTGCTGTGCCCGGTTTTGCAACTATAGTAGTTCTTATCCTTTTTGTCGGAGGAATACAATTGTCGGCACTCGGAATTATAGGAGAATATATTTCACAGATATATATAGAGGGAAAAAAGAGACCTGTCTATATTACAAAGGAGTATCAGACATATGAAAGAAAGCAGACTGACCATCCTGCTCAAAAGGAATAGAGAATTAATAACGTATATTATTTTTGGACTGCTTGCAACTTTTCTCAATTGGATAGTTTATTCTTTGCTTGTTGAGTTGGCCACACTCTCTATAACGGCTTCTAATGCAATTGCGTGGTTTGTGGCGGTATTGTTTGCATTTATGACAAATAAAGTATTCGTTTTTAACAGCAGATCGAAGAATACATCACTTATTTTACGTGAAGCAGTAACTTTCTTTTGTTCACGTTTTATATCGGGAATTATAGAAGTTTTGTTGCCGACTTTTTTGTATTCTCTTGGTTTGAATCAAAGCATATTCGGAATTAAAGGTTTTGCAGCGAAAATTGCAGTAAGTCTGATAGTTGTTCTTCTCAACTATGTTACCAGCAAATTTCTTGTTTTTACCTCAAAAACGAAAGGAAATACTGATGATTAAAAAGGACAGTTCTAAAGTATTATTTTATATTTCCATTATCGGAATATTTGCAGTTATGCTCTTATGCAATATACTTACAGACAAATGTGCAGACGATTATGGATATTGCATCAATTTTGCAACAAAAGAGAGACTTACATCTTTTTTTGAACTCTTTCCCTCTATGGCTGCCCATGCTCAAAAGATGAACGGAAGGCTTGTTGCTCATTTCTTTGTTCAACTGTTTTTACTTCTTCCGGCATGGATATTCAAAGTATTAAATACGCTTATTTTTGTCTTACAGATACTGCTTATTTATCGTATTTCAACTGTCAGAAAAAATGAACCTTTACTGCTTCTTGGTATTTTCGGCGCCATATGGCTTTATGAGCCTGCTTTTGGACAGGTGAATCTGTGGCTTGACGGTTCATGCAATTATTTGTGGGCAATCACTGCAGGACTGATTTTTTTATATCCGTTTATTAATAAATTTCTTTATGATAAAGAAATAAAAGGTATTACTTCAAAGACAGCGTTGGTAGTGTTTGGTTTTGTTGCAGGCTCTTTTCTTGAAAATGCATCTGCCGCAGCAATTTGTATATCATTCCTGCTCATATTGGCAATACGCTTTATAAACCATTCAAAAGTTAATTTGTATTATATATTCTCTTTATTGAGTGCAGTATCAGGTTATATCTTTATGATGTCTGCGCCTGCTGAGCATGCAAATAAAGCGGCAGAGTTTTCTTTTGCTGTTCTTCGTGAGAATTTTATTACTGCACTTGAGATGATGTACTCCTTTTCACCGCTGATAGTTGCATTTGCGGTACTTATTACGATTACTTTATGCATAGGAAAAGAAAATAAGAGAATAATATTATCTGTAATACTATTTATTGGCGCACTTTGTGCTAATTTTATAATGACTGTAGCAAGTTATTATCCTGAGAGATGCACATTCTGTGTAGTTGTTCTTATAGTTGCTGCCGATGCAGTACTTTTAAATATTTTAATGGAAAACAATTATAAGATATTCACCTACGCTTTGATATCAGCCATACTTGCCTATACTCTTTATTATGGAATAATAGGTGTCAACGATATATACAATACTCATAAGCAGATAAAAGCTAATGAAGATTATATATATGAATGCAAAGAGCAGGGAATTGTTGATGTATATCTCAAAATGGTTTACCCCGAAACTAAATACAGCGCAGCAAAGAATTTAAAATATCTTGACACTGAAAGTCCTGATATATGGCCTAATAACACTATGGCAAAATATTATGATGTAAATTCTATTAATTGTATAAAATAGAAAAATTTGACTTTTAATCTATAAAATGTTAAATTATTACTATAATTATTATAAAGGAGAACTTGATATGGATTTAAAAGGTACAAAAACTGAAATGAACCTGCGGGCAGCTTTTTCAGGTGAATCTGAAGCAAGGAATAAATACACTTATTTTGCATCAAAAGCAAGAAAAGACGGTTATGTTCAGATAGCAGATATATTTGAAGAAACTGCAAATAACGAAAAAGAGCATGCTAAATTATGGTTTAAGATTCTTGAGGGTGGTATCGGTGATACACTTAGCAACTTAAAGTCTGCTGCATCCGGTGAGAACTATGAGTGGACTGATATGTATGTAACTTTTGCAAAAGAAGCAAGAGAAGAAGGCTTTGATGAAATTGCAGCACTTATGGACGGTGTGGCAAAGGTTGAAAAAGAACATGAGGAAAGATATCGCAAACTCATTGAAAATGTTGAGGGCGGTCTTGTCTTCTCAAGAGATGAAGATGTCATCTGGCAGTGTCTCAACTGCGGTCACATCGTAATTGGTAAAAAAGCTCCTGAGGTTTGCCCCGTATGTGCTCACCCACAGAGTTACTTCCAGATCAAAAGCGAAAATTATTAAAATAAAGGCAGTCTTAAATGACTGCCTTTTAAAATATATTTCCTAAAATAAATCGTTCATTTTCTTTGATGTGTTCAACGGATGATATCAGTGCCTCTGTTTCTGCTTTATAGTCGTCGTAATCTTCAAGTTCAAGATAAGTTTTTGCACGTATAAAAGAAAGCCGCAAATTATCAATTTCGCTGTGGTAAGTTACTGCGCAGAGATATGAATGTTTATCTTTGAATATCTTGTGGGCGGTATTTAAACTTTCTTTATCATAGGTATTTGTTGTTATTTCCAAATTCTCTTTAATATCATTGCTGATATTTTTAAGAATAAAAACATTGATAACTGCAGATAAAATAAGTATGATTATTATACCGATTGATATATAAGCACGTTTCACTTTTTCTCCTTTCTGATGCAGACCTTGTTGCCGCTGAAATCAACGGCATACAGAACGATATCCTTTATATTTTTTGGGAGTTTATTAATTCCGATAAATTTAATTGCATTTTTATCAGCCACGCCGTTTTTTATAAGCGGTATTTCAAAACCGTCCTGCTCGGTATAGGAGGATTCTTTACTGATAAAATTCATTGTTCCGTTGGTCTCAATTATCATATATTTAATGTCTTTTATATGAGTAATATCGTGTGAACGCATTTCTTCGTAGAGATCATCTATGGATATTCGCATATTAATGAGTGTGGTAGAATCAATGTGACCGTTTTTAATAATCATCACGGGCTTACCACTGAAAACTCGTTGAAATTTCAGACTTTTTGTAGAGATGGCAGAAACTATCACCTCAAGTGATGTGACGGCAAGAATTGATATTACACCGTATATCAAAGGAATATCTGACGATTGCATGGGAACAGTGGCAAGATCACTAAGTATCATTGCTACAACAAGTTCGCTTGCCTGAAGCTGTGCTATCTGACGCTTTCCCATAAAACGCAGTGCCGCAACGACTAAAAAATATAAAAGGGCAGATCGGACTAAAATTACGGACAAAATAAACCACCTCGCACATATTTTGCCCACAAAACAATTATAATATTATTTAAAATAATACTTGCATTTTCTCTTTAAGTGTGATATGCTATCTAAGCATTATTACGGACAGTCCTCTGCAAGCTCGTGCATGAATGTCTATGAACACTAAGGAGGAAACCCCTATGGATCTTATCAGAGCACTTACAGAAGACGGACTTAAGAAGGACATTCCCGAATTTAATGTCGGTGACACCGTTAAAGTTTACGTCAAAGTCAAAGAAGGAAACAGAGAAAGAGCACAGCTTTTTGAAGGTACTGTTATCTCACGCAAGGGTGGCGGTATCGCTGAAACATTTACAGTAAGAAGAGTTTCTTATGGTGTGGGTGTTGAGAGAACTTTCCCGGTAAACTCTCCCAACATTGAAAAACTCGAAGTTTCCAGAAGAGGTAAAGTTCGCAGAAGCAAACTTTATTATCTCAGAGACAGAGTCGGTAAGGCAGCAAAAGTTAAAGAACGCATATAATGGCAAGGGGAGAGAAAACTCCCCTTTTTTGCTATTCGGAGGTATTTATCAATGGATGAAACAAGAAGTAAAGTCCAAAATTTGTTTGAAATATTTGAATCTGTGATATGTGCACTTGTCGCAGTAGTTTTACTGCTTTCATTTGCATTTCGTGTTGTTACGGTGAGCGGAAGTTCTATGGAGCCTACGCTTTCTACCATGGACAAGGTTATCATTTCTCATCTGTTTTACAAACCGAAAACAGGTGATGTTATCGTCCTTGATTCAGATGTATATCCCGAAACGCTTATCAAGCGTCTTATAGCAACAGAGGGGCAGACTGTAAATATCTCTGCTGAGGACGGCAGTGTTACGGTTGACGGCGTAAAACTTGACGAGCCTTATATTTCTGAGGCAATTAACAGTGATCATATAGGAAATTGGGAATATCCTGTAGTTGTTCCTCCAGGAAAGGTATTTGTCATGGGTGATAACAGAAACAAGAGTACAGACAGCAGATTTTCGATGGTCGGTATGGTCGATGAACGATATATTATCGGCAAGGTTTATCTGAGGCTCTGGCCGGTAAATGATTTTAAGGTGGTTAAATGACAGAACGTTATATTCCTGATGATGAACAGGTAAATACAGGCATAAATATACAGTGGTTTCCCGGTCATATGGCAAAAACCAGAAGGATTATAAGCGAGCATCTTAAAGAAGTTGATATTGCTGCTGAGATCCTTGATGCCAGAATACCCGTATCAAGCCGAAATCCAATTGTAAATGAACTTTTAGAGGGAAGAAAAAGAATAATTCTTTTAAACAAATCCGACCTTTCCGATGACAAAATCAACCGTGAGTGGCAAGAATATTTTGCCTCTTTAAATATTCCAGCTATTTTACTTTCGTGTGACACGGGAAAAGGCATAAAAGAGTTTACGGATAAAGTTCGTTTTATGCTTAAGGACAAACTTGAAAGAGATGCTTCAAGAGGCATGAAAAAGAGCCTGAGGGTTATGATCGTAGGTGTGCCGAATGTCGGCAAATCTACCTTTATAAACAGAATAGCGGGCGAAAAAAAGACTAAGACGGAGGACCGTCCCGGTGTAACAAGAAACAAGCAATGGATAAGGCTTTCTGACGGAATAGACCTGCTTGATACACCCGGTATATTATGGCCTAAATTTGAGGATCAGCAGGTTGCTTTAAATCTGGCGTTTACAGGCGCAGTTAAAGACGACATATATGACTATGAAGCCGTTGCTGCCGCACTTTGCAAGCGCCTTGCGGAAATATATCCTAAAGAACTTTGTGCACGCTATAAACTTGAGTCACCCGACGTCATTCTTGAGACGGATGATCCGCTTTCGGTAATAGGTAAAAAGCGCGGTTTTCTGATAAGCGGCGGCGAAATAGATACTGAGCGTGCTGCACGAATGATACTTGATGAATTCAGAGGCGGAAAAATCGGAAAAATCTCTCTTGAAAGGCCTGTATAAATGGAAAAGATAGATCTGTTTGCAGCTGATGATATGCTGCGCGACGAAAATATAAAATTTATATGCGGCGTCGATGAGGCGGGAAGAGGTCCTTTGGCCGGTCCCGTCTGTGTCGGCGCTGTTATTTTTTCACCCGATACAGTTATCGAGGGTATAAACGACAGTAAAAAACTGACAGAAAAGAAGAGGGAAGCGCTGTTTGATGAAATTACAGAAAAAGCGCTTGCTTACAGTATTTGTATGGTAGATGAAAAAACTATTGACGATATTAATATTTTAAACGCCACTATGAGGGGAATGAAAGAGTCTGTTGACAAATTGCCGATAAAACCCGATCTCATTCTTATTGACGGCAATAAAATTCCCGATGGTATGGACAACGCAAAATTTGTGATTTCGGGTGATGCAAAGCAGGCTTGTATTGCTGCAGCATCTATTATTGCAAAAGTGACACGTGACAGATACATAGTACAAATGGCAGAAAAATATCCTCAGTATGCTTTTGAAAAACATAAGGGATACGGTACGAAACAGCACTATGAAATGCTTGAAAAGTACGGCCCTTGTGATATACACCGCAAGACTTTTTTGAAGAAATTTTATGAACACATATGATATAGGTGTGTTCGGTGAAGAACGTGCCGCCGAATACTTGAAAAAAAGAAAATTTAAGATTGTTGCAAGAAATTTCAAAACAATTTTCGGCGAAGTAGACATTATTGCACGAAACAGAAAAGAAATTGTCTTTGCAGAAGTCAAAACCAGATCTTCAAAATCATTTGCATCGCCTGCAGAATTTGTTGATAACGAAAAGATAAAAAGGATCACCCGTGTAATAGAATTTTTTATGAAGCATTATAAATGCAAGTTATCTCCGAGAATCGATGTGATAGAGGTATATATTTCTATAAATGACGATAAATATACGGTTGAGAGAGTAAATCATCTTGAAAATGTTTCTATGGAGTGATCTTTATAAAACTTTTTGATCTGCACTGTGATACGTTGTCAAAGTTTGCAAAATATGACACGGATACAAATCAGTATGAATTTGCCGATAGTTTGTATTTTGACGAATATACGCAAGTGTTTGCGGTATATGTTTCGTCAAACGATAAAACTCCTGAAGTATCAGCAATCAAACAGTTGAAAGTTTTTGAAAAAATCAAAACTCGCTTTGAAAGTGTTTTCGGAAGAAGAGCACTTTTGTCTGTAGAAAATGCAAGCGCTTTCGGAGAGGGATACCGCAACATTGATGCCTTTATTTCAAAGGGGCTAAAAATACTCAGTCTTACACACAATGGGGATAATGAATATGCCTGCGGTTCTTCCACAAAAATCGATACGGGACTGACAGAAAAGGGAAAAGAACTTGTTTCCTATGCTGAAAAGTGCGGAGTTGCTATTGATGTTTCGCACCTGTCATTTAACAGCATTTACGATGTGCTCAGAATTGCAAAAAATCCTGTCTGTGCAACACATTCAAATTCATATACTTTATGCAGTAACAGGCGAAATATCACAGATGATATGTTTAAAGAAATTGTGAATATGGGCGGCATAGTTGGTATCAATATGTATCCGCCTTTTTTAGGAAAATGCGCTGACAGTAATGATGCTGTAAGACATATTGTGCATTTTCTGGAACTCGGCGGTGAAAAAAACGTTGCCTTCGGATGCGATTTTGATGGTATAAATGAGACACCTTTTGACATAAAAACAGTGTCAGATTTGCAAATAATATATAAAAAACTTGAAAATTTCAAAATAGACTTGAAAACAATAGATGATATTTATTATAATAACGCTATTAATTATATTAATAAATTTCCTTATGGGAGGAACGGATGAAATTTTGCAGTACAAGAAACAGCACGATTGATTTATCAAGCGCCCAGGCTATAAAGAACGGTCTTTCTGCCGACGGCGGTCTGTATGTTCCTAAATCTTTTCCGACTGTTTCTACAGATGAAATGAAGGCTATGCTCGATATGTCGTATGTCGACAGAGCAGAAACTATATTACAGAAATATCTTACCGATTTTTCAAGTGAAGAACTTGGTATGTGCGTAAGTCAGGCGTACACATCCGAAAAATTCGGCGGTGAGAATCCAACGCCCACCGTAAAAATCGGGGATGATTTTTATGTGTGTGAACTGTGGCACGGTCCCACTTGCGCATTCAAAGATATGGCGCTTCAGATATTGCCGCACCTCTTAAAGGTTTCGATAAAGAAAACAGGGGAAAAGAGAACTGTAGTTATTCTTGTTGCAACTTCCGGTGACACCGGTAAAGCCGCTCTTGAAGGTTTTAAGGATGTTGACGGAACAAAGATCATTGTCTTTTATCCAAATGGCGGCGTGTCGGATATTCAGCGTCTGCAGATGGTAACACAGGAAGGAAACAATGTCAGCGTTGCAGCTATTGACGGTAACTTTGATAATGCTCAAAGCGGTGTTAAGGACATCTTTGGCGATAAAGATTATGCAAAAGAACTTGCGGAAAAAGGATATGTATTTTCCAGTGCCAACTCAATAAACTGGGGAAGGCTCGTCCCGCAGATAGTTTATTACTTCTCATCGTATCTGGATATGGTTGGTTCCGGTGAGATCGCTCTCGGAGAAAAGATTAACTTCACTGTTCCTACAGGAAATTTCGGCAATATTCTTGCTGCATACTATGCAAAGCAGATGGGACTTCCCGTTGCAAAACTAATATGCGCTTCAAATAAAAACAACATACTTACTGACTTTATCGAAAGCGGCGTATATGACAGGAACAGAGAATTCTATCTTACCGAATCTCCATCAATGGATATTCTCATTTCAAGCAACCTTGAGCGTCTGCTCTACGAACTTTTGGACAAAGATGACAAGGAAGTTACTAAACTTATGACATCTTTGAAAGAAACAGGCAGATACGAGATATCTGAAGAAGTGCGCACAAAACTTTGCGAAAACTTTTACGGCGGCAGCATAGATGATGTTAAAACCAAAGAGATAATCAAAAAGTACTTTGATAAATACGGTTATACTATGGACACGCACACTGCTGTAGCAGTCGGTGTTTATGAAGACTATGTAAAAAAGACAGGTGATACTGTAAAGACCGTTATTATGTCTACGGCATCACCGTTTAAATTCGGAAGTTCCGTTCTCGAGGCACTCGGTGATAAGACAGATATCACGGATTGCAGACTTCTTGATATGTTGAAGGACAAGACGGGAATGGATATGCCTGCATCTCTTGCCCGTCTTGCAACGGCAGAGGTGAGATTTTCCGATGTGTTTGACAAGGATAAGATGAAAAATGTCGTTTCTTCTTTTTTGAACTAAAATGAAAAAAGACGGATAAACCGTCTTTTTCCACTGACTTACTTTTCAACAAAAGTATCGCAACATGTTTCGCTTGATGTACAAGCATCGTGCTTACCTACGTGAATACGTGTTGCTGTACACTTACACTCTGTGTTATAAGCACACTTTGTTGCATCACAGTCAATATCATGGGTGCTACCATAATTCTTTTCATTAATCATCATAATCACCTCGAATGTATTATTGACTGTGACAAAAAAATTATACAAGGATCTTTAAAATGATTTTTGCAATATCTGATTTGCATCTTTCTCTTGCTTGTGATAAGCCGATGGATATTTTTGGCGGTGATTGGCACAACTATGTCAGCCGTATCCAAGATAATTGGCAGAACATAGTCGGCGTTCATGATACGGTAGTTATTCCAGGGGATATATCATGGGCAATGAAACTCGAAGATGCGCTCGCCGATTTTTCGTTTATAGACAAGTTAAACGGCAAAAAAATTATTTCCAAAGGTAATCACGATTACTTTTGGGAAACGGCATCAAAAATGAAACGCTTTTTTGATGCGAATGAAATCAAATCAATAGAAATTTTACATAATAACTCATTTCAAATCGAGGATGTTTTCATATGCGGTTCAAAAGGCTACAACTGTGATGATGACGATTCGGCTCAGCATAATAAAAAGATGCTTGATCGGGAGTGTATCAGACTTAAAATTTCGCTTGAGGATGCGAGAACAAAAGGTGATATATCTCCTATAGTTTTTTTGCATTATCCTCCGGTTGGACGGACATTTGAGATTTGTGAGATTACTTCTCTTTTAAAAGAATACGGTGTCAGAGAGTGCTATTACGGACACATTCACGGAAAAGCCATAGAAAATGCTTTTGAAGGAGAAAAAGACGGTATTGTATACAGATTGATATCTGCTGACCGTCTGCAATTTAAACCTGTAAAGATAAAATAAAGGAGACATAAAAATGAAAGTAGTATCAGTAAACAAACTTGAAAAGTCAAAAGTAGAACTTGAAATCGAAGTTTCTGCTGAAGAATTCAAAACTGCAGTAGACAAAGCTGCCAAGAAAATGCTTCCCACTATCACCATAGACGGCTTCAGAAAGGGTAAAGCGCCCAGATTTATGGTTGAAAAGATGTACGGTAAGGAAATATTCTATGAAGAAGCGGTAAATCTTTCATATGCAGATGCTTATGATGCTGCGGTTGCAGAAGCAAAAATCGAACCTATTAATATGCCTCAACTTGAGATTATAAAGCTTGACGAAGAAGGCTATACTTTTAAGGCAACAGTTGAAGTAAGTCCCGAAGTTAAACTCGGCAAGTACAAGGGCTTAGAGGCTGAAAAGGTTGCAGTAAAGGTTACTGCTGCTGAAGTCAATAAGGAACTCGAAAATATCCGCGCTCGTCATGCAAGACTCGTTGATGTTACAGACAGAGAAGCAAAAAACGGCGATACGGTAACTATCGACTATTCAGGTTCTGTTGACGGAACAAAGTTTGAAGGCGGCACTGCTGAAAAACAGGAACTCAAACTTGGTTCAGGTCAGTTTATCCCCGGTTTTGAAGATCAGGTTGTAGGTCATAAAATTGGTGAGAGTTTTGATGTAAATGTGACATTCCCCAAAGAATATCACGCTGATGAACTTGCAGGCAAGGCTGCAGTATTTGCTGTAAATCTCCACGCTATTACAGAGACAGTACTTCCAGAACTTGATGACGAATTTGTCAAGGATATTTCTACAGATTACGAAACACTCAAGGATTATAAAGCGGATCTGAAGAAAAAGATTATGGCTTCAAAGGAAACAACTGCATCTACTGAACTTGAAAACGAACTTATCGAAAAGGCAGTTGATGCTTCAAAAGTAGAGGTTGCTGACATTCTTGTTGAAAGACAGCTTGATCACCTTTGCCAGGATTACGATTACAGACTCAGGGCGCAGGGACTCAGCCTTGAACAGTATCTCTCATTCATGGGCGGCATGACAATGGAACAGTTCAGAAGCAGTATGAGAGAACAGGCTGAAAAGAGCGCAAAGACTCTGCTTGTACTTAAGGCAATCGCTAAGAAAGAAAAGATTACTATTGATGAAGAAACACTTAACAATCAGTATGAACTTCTTGCTGCTCAGTACGGTATGGAGGCTGAAGATGTAAGAGCATCCATTCCCGTAGGCGATCTTGAAAGTGATCTTTCTGTCAACAAGGCAATTGAACTTATCAGAGAATCAGCAGTTGTTACAACAGTAGATAAGAAGACCGAAAAGGCAGCAGAAACAGAAAAGAAACCTGCTACAAAGAAGACAACATCAACAGCAGCAAAGAAACCTGCAACTAAGAAGACAACAACTTCAAGTGCGGCCAAAAAAACCGCTGCTAAGAAAACAACAGCCAAAAAGGAAAGCAAATAATTCCTTTGGCTTTCCTCTGGCAAGGTAAGTAAAGGAGAAAAAACTATGAGTTTAGTACCGGTAGTCGTTGAACAGACAAACAGAGGAGAGAGAAGTTACGATATTTTTTCAAGACTTTTGAATGACAGAATCGTATTTCTTTCCGAAGAAGTCAACGACACAACAGCAAGTCTTGTTGTGGCTCAGCTTCTGTATCTTGAAGCACAGGATCCCGATAAGGATATTCAGTTTTACATCAACAGTCCCGGCGGTTCTGTTTCAGCAGGTCTTGCTATTTATGACACGATGCAATATATAAAGTGTGATGTCTCTACCATTTGTATAGGAATGGCAGCAAGTATGGGTGCATTTTTGCTCTCATCAGGCACTAAGGGTAAGCGCTTTGCACTTCCTAACAGTGAAATAATGATACATCAGCCTTTGGGTGGTGCACAAGGTCAGGCCAGCGACATAAAAATTGCTGCTGAGCACATATTGAAAACTAAGGATAAACTCAATAAGATACTTGCGGAAAACACTGGTAAACCGCTCGATGTTATAATTGCTGACACTGACAGGGACAATTTCCTTTCAGCAGATGAAGCTTGTGAATACGGTCTCGTAGACAAGGTTATTAAGAGCAGATAACACGGAGGTTCGATGAAGAAAATGGACGATAAGGCAATTCGCTGCTCCTTTTGCGGCAAAAGTGCCGACCAGGTTGGAAGAATAATTTCCGGACGCACTGCTTATATCTGTAACGAATGTGTTGAACTTTGTTACGATATTCTTGATGATGATACTGCTTATGCACATCAACACGCATCAAAGCAGAAAAGTGACGAAAAGTTTGTTCTTCCCAAACCTTCTGAAATCAAAGCAGTACTTGATGAATACGTAATAGGTCAGGATGATGCGAAAATCGCACTTTCCGTTGCTGTTTACAATCATTATAAGCGCGTATATCTCGGTAATGAGACCGATGTTGAATTGCAGAAGAGCAATATTCTTCTCTTAGGTCCTACCGGCGTAGGAAAAACACTTTTAGCGCAGACTCTTGCCAAGATACTGCAGGTTCCGTTTGCTATTGCTGACGCAACAACGCTTACCGAGGCGGGATATGTGGGTGAGGATGTTGAAAATATTTTATTACGTCTCATTCAGTCTGCGGATTTTGATATTGAACGTGCACAGCACGGCATCATCTATGTTGATGAGATAGACAAAATTGCAAGAAAGTCGGAAAATCCGTCTATTACACGCGATGTAAGCGGTGAAGGTGTTCAACAGGCGCTCCTTAAAATTATAGAAGGTACTGTGGCAAATGTTCCTCCTCAGGGCGGAAGAAAACATCCTCAGCAGGAATTCATACAGATCGACACCACAAACATCCTCTTTATATGCGGGGGTGCTTTTGACGGAATTGAAAAAGTTATCGAAAAGCGCTCAGGCAATAAACAGATAGGTTTTGGTGCAGATATAAAAACATTCAAGGAAAAGCAGACTGATAAAATTCTCAAAGAAGTTATTCCTCAGGATATTATCAAGTTTGGACTTATCCCTGAACTTGTCGGCAGACTTCCTATGATAACCACGCTTGAACCGCTTTCAAAAGAAGCATACATCAGTATACTTACGAAGCCTAAAAATGCTCTTATAAAGCAGTATCAGGCTCTTATGAGTATGGATAAGGTAAAACTTGAATTTACCGATGATGCACTTTCTGCAATTGCTGATAAGGCATATGAGCGTAAAATGGGTGCAAGAGGACTTAGGTCTATAATTGAAAATCTTATGAGACAAATAATGTTTGACATTCCGTCTGACGAATCTGTAACTTCGGTTACCATTAATGCAGAGTGTGTAACAGATAATGCTGCTCCTTTTATTGAAAGAAAGCACAAAAAAATAGTATAAAAACAGAATAAACCGTCGCTTAAAATGCGGCGGTTTATATTATTTCCCAGTATTGTTAACATTTTTCGGCTTGAAAAGAAATACTCATATGATATAATAACCTAAACACGCACATTTTCAGCGTGTCTATGAGCATTTATTTTAGGAGTAATGATGAAAGATATTATTTTAGAAGACATTTTACAGTTGCCTTTACTTGCGCTCAGGGGAATCGTTGTATTTCCCGGAATGTCTGCGCATTTTGAAGTCGGCAGAAAAAAGTCTATTAACGCTATAAATAAGGCGGCATCTGAAAATACACAGATCTGTCTTGTTACACAGAAAGACATAAGAAAAGACGATCCGAACATTGATGATCTTTATGATACTTGTATTATAGCAAATATCAAACAGCAACTTCGTGTGAGCGGTGACAGCGTCAGAGTTCTTGTAGAAGGTGTTTCAAGGGCAAAGATATCGGATTTGCGTTCAGGAAAACTTTTTCTTGATGCGGCAGTGCGTCCTATAATGCCTGTTAAATGCGAGCAGACAAACTCTTCTGAAGCGCTCGTGAGAAAAGCACGCGATATTTTCCTTGAATATACATCGGTAGAACCCAATGTTTCCAATGATGTTCTTATGAATATCCTTGTGATAGATGATTGCGGCAGACTTGCAGATTATATGGCATCAAACATCAAACTGCCTACTGAAGAAAAACAGAGTGTGCTTGATGAACTTGATCCTTTAAAAAGACTTAAACTTTTAATCAAGATACTTCACCATGAGATATCGGTAATCACGCTGGAAAACAAACTTCATAAACAAGTTACCGAGGCTATGGATCGCAATCAGCGAGATTACTATCTCCGAGAAGAATTAAAGGCGATATATGCTGAACTCGGTGATGAAGATGATCCAAGCAGGGAAGCAGATGAATATATAAGCAAGATCAAGGCATTGAATTTTGAAGAAAATATCGAAAGACAACTTATAAAAGAAGCGTCTAAACTGCCCAAAATGCAGGCTATTTCGCCCGAAGCAACGGTTACAAGAAATTATCTGGATACTGTTATTTCTCTTCCGTGGAACAAATTTTCAAAGGATAGACTTTCTCTTGATGCAGTCAGAAAAAGCCTTGATAAAGATCACTACGGTCTCGACAAAGTAAAAGAGAGAATAATTGAATATCTTGCTGTTCATAAACTCTGCACTAAATACAGAGGTCAGATAATTTGTCTTGTCGGTCCTCCCGGCGTAGGAAAAACATCTATCGCCAAATCTATTGCAAACGCTGTAGGAAAAAGTTTTGCGCGTGTATCACTCGGTGGTGTTCATGACGAAGCGGAGATTAGAGGACACAGAAAAACTTATATCGGCGCAATGCCGGGAAGAATAATTGATGCATTCAAACAGGCAGGAACTTCAAATCCCGTCATACTTTTCGACGAGATTGATAAAATGAGTTCGGATTTTAAGTCAGATCCAACTGCTGCAATGCTTGAAGTGCTTGACAGTGAGCAAAATCACACGTTCAGAGATAACTTTCTTGAAATACCGTTTGATATCAGCAATGCTATGTTTATAACTACTGCAAATACGCTTGATACCGTTCCTGCACCTCTGCTTGACAGAATGGAAATAATTGAACTGGGAAGTTACACTCAGACACAGAAATTTCATATTTCCAAAAATCATCTTATCAAGAAGCAGGTCGCTTTAAACGGTCTCAAGATGACAGATGTAAAATTTAATAACGATGCGATAAATGATATTATTGAATTTTACACCAGAGAATCAGGTGTAAGACAACTTGAAAGACTTATCGGAAAAGTATGCAGAAAAGCCGCTGCCGCTAAACTTGCCGGCAATAAGAAAACTGTTGTCACGGCAGAAAATCTTAAAGACTTTCTCGGCGAGAAAAAGTTTATCGGTGACGGGGTAGATACAGTTCCGCTTATAGGCGTTTCTAACGGACTTGCTTGGACATCAGTGGGCGGTGAAGTACTGAAAATTGAAGTTCTGAGCCTTGAGGGAACAGGAAAAGTGCAAATGACAGGTTCTCTCGGCGATGTCATGAAAGAATCTGTTGATGCTGCAATTTCGTATATCCGTGCAAATTACGAAGCATACGGTATAGATAAAGAGTTTTATAAAAACAGGGATATCCACATCCATTTTCCTGAAGGCGCAACACCTAAAGACGGTCCTTCTGCAGGTATAACTATTGCTACGGCGATAATTTCCGAACTTTCGGGAATGCCTGTAAGAAACGATCTTGCTATGACAGGTGAACTCAGACTCAAAGGAAATGTTCTTCCTATCGGCGGTCTGAGCGAGAAACTCAGCGCAGCTGCAAGACTCGGCTACAAACAGGTAATAGTACCTGCTAAAAACAGCGGTGACCTTGAAGAAGTTGACAAAGAAATACTGTCATCACTTGAAATTTCATTTGTTTCTCATATGGACGAAGTTGCTGCAATTGCGCTTATTCCAAAAGAATCTCAGTTTAAGAGTGAAGTTGCAAAAAATGATCTATCGATAAATTTAAATGAGAATAGCCGTACGGCGACAATAAGACAGTAAAATCGTAAAGACCGCAGAGCACTCTGCGGTCTTTGTTGTATAATTTTGT
This sequence comes from Feifaniaceae bacterium, assembly GCA_045538835.1. Taxonomy (GTDB): domain Bacteria; phylum Bacillota; class Clostridia; order Oscillospirales; family Feifaniaceae; genus RGIG6165. Next base: position 30,744 of record JAZQEF010000018.1, read on the forward strand.
ATTTTGATGTTTTTGGTTGAAATGCACAAAAAATTTTGTTATTATATTTATATAAATGTAATTGGAGTTGATGTACCAATGGTAAATAGAATGTATCAGTCATTAATTCATCAGATGAAAAATGCTATGGGAAGAAACTGCGGTGTCATCGACAGCGACGGTATTGTTATCGCTTGCAGCGAACTTTCGATGAACGGTTCAGACCTGAGCAGTGCGCTTTCAGGTCATGCAGGTGATGATGCTTTTACTACAGGAGGCTATTCTTTCAGATTGTTTCCTTCAACATCTCTTATGAATAATTATTCTTTTGTTGAGGGTGTCGATGAAGTTGCATCTTCAAGCGCGGCAATGCTTGCAGTATCTCTTGATGAACTCAAGCACTATTTTGATGAAAAATTTGATATCGTGAATTTCATAAAGAATCTTCTTTTTGATAACATTCTTCCGGGTGAAATATATGCCAAATGTAAGGATATGTCCATCGAACTTGACGCACCCAGATCGCTTTTGCTTATCAGAACATCAAATGACAGCGATATTCCTGCAAACGAAATACTTTCAACATTCTTCCCCAATAAGACTAAAGATTTCATTGTCAGCATAAACGACACTGATACGGTAGTGGTTTTTGAAAATCCTGCAAGCACTGTAAATATAGACAAACTTTCTTCGACTATTATGGATACCTTTTCAACGGAGTACTATTCACAGTGCTATATTGGTATAGGCTCAACTGCCAAGAACATCAAGGATATCGGTAAATCATACAAAGAGGCGCAGCTCGCTCTTGAAGTGGGCAGAGTTTTTGATAACAAAAAGCACATTATTAGTTATGAAAATCTCGGAATAGGCCGTCTTATATTCCAACTTCCCAAAACACTTTGCGATATGTTCATTAAAGAAGTGTTTAAAGATGGATCTATGAATATGCTCGATGCTGAGACACTTCTAACTATACAGAAATTCTTTGAGAATAATCTTAATGTTTCCGAAACTGCAAGAAAACTGTTTGTACACAGAAATACACTTGTATACAGACTTGAAAAAATCAAAAAGATTACCGGTCTCGACATAAGAGAGTTTGACAATGCAATAACTTTCAAAGTTGCGATCATGGTAAATCAATACCTTTCATCTAACGAAGATAGTTTATAATGATTAGATTTAATAACGTTTCAAAAGTATATGATAACGGACACAGGGCTTTAAACAATGTCAATCTTACTGTTGATGACGGTGAATTTGTCTTTATTGTAGGTCCTTCCGGTGCCGGAAAATCCACCTTACTCAAACTTCTTATGAATGAAGAGAGGCCGACTGAAGGGGAGATATATCTCGGAAAATTTGCTTTGCATGATCTTCCGAGAAGAAAGATACCTGCGCTCAGGCGTTCGATCGGTATAATGTTTCAGGATTTCAGACTTATAGATGATATGACTGCGGCTGAAAATATTGCATATCCTCTCAAGATCATAGGTGTCTCCAAGCGCAGCATAAAAAAGCGTGTGAAATACATTCTTAAACTTATGCAGCTTGAGAGCAAGGCTGAGTGTTATCCCGACGAATTGTCAGGCGGTGAGAAGCAGAGAATCGCACTCGGCAGGGCTCTTGTCAACAATCCTAATACAATTATTGCTGATGAGCCGACGGGTAATGTCGATCCCGAAATGTCCAGACAGATAATGGGTCTGCTCAAAGAGATAAACGACAGAGGAACTACCATTCTTGTTGTTACTCATGAAAAGAATCTTGTGAATGCATTGAAAAAGCGAGTTATCTTTATAGATCATGGCAAAGTGGTCGGCGATGTAATGGAGGGCACATATCATGTTTAGAAAATTCGGTGACCACATCAAACAGGCATTCAGATACTTCACATCCAACAAAATAATGAGTTTGGCATCTGTCGGTGTTCTTGCGGCGTGCCTGCTCATAATCGGAAGTCTGTATCTCGTTTCAGTAAATGTTCAGGCAAATTTAAGCGCGGTTGAAAGCGAAAATGAAATAGTTATGTTTATCGACGATGATGCGGACAAGTCTGATGTCGATGCGTTGTACGAAGAAATATCTGCCATTTCAAATGTCAGAACTGTCAATTATTTCACCAAAGATCAGGCGCTTGAGTCATATATGGAAGATTTTGAAGATGAGAGCGAGTTGTTTGAAGAACTTATAAAAAACAATCCGCTTCCACAGTATTTTACCGTGACTTTAAATGACATTGAACTGTTTGATGAAACACTTACTAGTCTTCAGCAAGTGCCTCAGATATACAAAATCAGAAGTCAGGAACAACTTGTCGATACGCTTGTGTCACTTGGCAATGCCGTCAGAAACGTGACATACTGGGTAATGGCAATTCTTCTTTTAGCGGCATTGTTTATTATAATCAATACGGTCAGAATGGCTTCCTTCTATTTCAGAAGACAGATAAATATTATGAAGTATGTAGGTGCATCAAACACTTACGTCCGAATACCTTTTATTTTAGAAGGTGCGATAATAGGAATTTTAGCCGGTTTTGCAGCGTTTATTATGCAGAGTTATGCATATTCGGCTATATTCAACGGTATTGCTGCAGATATGGCATTTATCAAAGTGATACCTTTTAGTTCACTCAGGACAATGATACTGAATGCTTTTGTACTCAGCGGTACAGGTATCGGTATAATAGGTTCCGGTTTTTCAATAGGTAAGTATTTAAAGGTTTAAAGAATGATGAATCAAAAAGTTTCTAAAATCTTAATAAGAGTAATTGCAATAATAATTGCGGCAGTGCTGGTTATTTCTACTGTGGCAAGTGTTCTTGCGTATGCTGATTCCTCTGATAATCAGGATCAGATCGATGCGGCAAATGCAAATATAAGTGCTCTTGAAGAAGAACTTTCTAAAATTGCTGCTGAAAAGGAAAAGTACGAAGCCGAACTTGCAGCAGGCAAAAAAGAACTTAAAGATGCAAAAGCCATCAAACAGAAATATGACAATCAGATGAATACGCTTCAATCTCAGATAGATACCACACAGTCGCTGATAAGTCAGTATGATTCTCAAATAGCAAATTATAACGGGCAGATTGCAAAAACCGAAGAGTCTATAGATACAAAACTTGATGTTTATTATGCGAGAGCGAGGGCAAACTTTGAAGAAGGAACAGCCAACTACCTTGAAATATTGCTCTCATCTGAAAGTATATCAGATTTTTTGGCAAGACTTGAAATAATTGAGTCTATCACTGCTGCCGACAATGCTTTTATTTCGGGACTTCGTGAAGAAAAGCAGACGCTTACGGAATATAAAGCAGGCGTAGAGCAGAGTAAGGCTGAACAGCAGACGTTGCTCAATAATTTAGCCAGCCAGAAGGCAGAACTCAACGTACTTGTTGAGGAAAGTGGCGCAATGGTCGCAGAGATCGAAGACGGCGTGAATGCAACTATCGCACAAGTCGAAGCGGCAGAAAAAGCATGGAATGACGCCAACGAAAAACTTGAAGCAGAGATTGCAAGAAAATCAACTCTTGAAGCATATGTCGGCGGCAGTTTTCTCTGGCCTACTGCGGGTATATATAAAATCAGTTGTAAATACGGTCCCAGAATTCATCCTATCACCAAAAAGAATTCTTTCCATCACGGTGTTGATGTTGCGGCACCTATGAACACTCCGATACTCGCCGCAAACAGCGGAAAGGTAATTACTGCTACATACAGTTCGGTATACGGAAATTATGTTGTTATTGACCATGGCGCAGGTAATTCATCACTCTATGCGCATATGACAAAGTATACTGTAAAAGTAGGGGACACGGTTACAGTAGGTGATACAATAGGATATGTCGGTTCAACAGGTTGGTCAACAGGTGCTCATCTCCATTTTGAAATAAGAATCAACAATTCTACCACAGATCCTCTTTCGCACTATCCCAATATTAAATTCAGATTTGTATAAAGGCATAGATATATGTTAAAAAGTAAAAAAGTAACATTATTAGTTGTAACTTTAATAATCACACTTGCAGCTGCAATATTTTTTGCAGCTGCATATTTCAATATTGCCGATAAAGTTGAAAGATTTTCAAAACTCTACCTTCTCGACACTATGGTCAGAGAAGATTATGTCGGTGAGATTGATGAGAAAACATTGAATGATATGATCTTAAAGGGGTATGTTGCAGGTATTGGCGATAAATATGCCAATTATTACACTGCCGAAGAATATGAAGAATATCTTTCTGCACACTCGGGCAGCGGCGGCGGTATAGGTATTATTGTCGTGCCGTATGAGAATAGCGGTTTATTGAAGATAGTTCAGGTTTACGAAGGCTCACCGGCAGAAAAAGCAGGACTGAGAAAGAATGATATTATCATTTCAAACGGTGAAAAACAGTTTTCTGATATAGAATACGAAGAGTCAATAGCACTTCTTCAGGGAGAAATAGGAAGTGTCGCGGAAATTGAAATTCTGCGCTCGGGTGAGAAAATTAAGTATTCTGTAACGAGAGATACATTTGAAATAAAAACGGTTGCCGCCGAAAATTTCGACGGAACAGGCTATATAAAGATAAGTCAATTTATCAAAGATAAAACTTTTGACGAATTTAAAGATGCATATAATGAACTTATTTCGCAAAATGTCACTTCTATAATATTTGATGTTAGGGACAACGGCGGCGGTGAACTTGAAACCATATGCGATGTACTTGATCTGATTTTGCCCGAAGGTCCGATAATCCGCTATGAAGATACTGACGGTATATATGAACAGATAGATTCTGATGCAGAGTCTATGCAGGATATTGAGGCTGTTGTTCTTATTAATGAATCAACGTACAGTGCGGCTGAATTATTTGCGGCTGCTCTTAATGATTACGATATCGCTACGTTGATAGGAAAAACCACTTACGGAAAAGGCATGATGCAGTATACGGTTCCGTTTACTGACGGTTCGGCACTCAAACTTTCGATAAGTAAATTTTATCCTCCGTATTCGGATAATTTTGAAGGTGTCGGCGTGATTCCTGATATAGAAGTTGAGATGGATTATACCAATATATCTTCGTATTACGATATAGATTATTCAAACGATACTCAACTTATATATGCGCTTGACTATCTCTCAAAATGATAAAAATTCCTCTTTTGACATAAAGATGTCTTGGAGGGATATAAATGATACTTTATTCTGCAACTTTCAAACCAAAAGGCTTTGGAATAAAAAAATACATTAAAATTATTAAAACAGATATTGTCGTTGTTTCGGATAAAAAAATATCAAAAAGAAAACGGCGTAAATTAGAAAAGTATATTACGTCTTTAAGTAATGATAGATTACTTAATAATTCTCACCTTGAAATTCAGTCTTATGGATGCTTTAATGAGCGTGATATAGTATTACAGTTGTGTGAAATACTTTTTAGAAAAATAACTGACCTGTCATTAAATGACACAGATGGATATGCCGCAGAAGCGGTAAAAAAATATATCAGAAAGTTTTCGACAATAAGAATATACGGAAGCAGAATATATAAAGATATTCAAGAGCAGTTGTATCTATCAAACGGTGTATGCATCATTCTTTCAAACAGCAAGATAAAGAATTCTATAGATACAAAAAAGATTTTGGAAACAGTAAAGAACACCGTTTATTTCAGTGACACGGTGACGGTATCATATCTTGATATGCTTAAACACTATGGAGTAAAAATCCTTGACACTGCATATTTTAATATATATAATTATTAAAGTTATAAAATTCTCAAGGAGTGACGGTAATGGCAGAAAAAATTAAAGTTACGGCAGAGGGCTATAAAAAGCTTACAGACGAGTTGAATTATCTTAAAAATGTCAAGAGACAGGAGATTGCCGAAAACATAAAAACGGCTCGTGGCTTTGGCGACCTTTCCGAGAACAGCGAATATGATGAAGCTAAGAATGAACAGGCTGTTGTCGAATCAAGAATTAAGGAACTTGAGGAAAAAATCAAACATGTAGAAATCATCGAGGTCGATTCTACTTCGCAGACTATCAATGTGGGCTCAAAAGTAAGAATAAAGTTCCTTGATACAAACGAAGAAGAGGAATATGAGATAGTAGGCAGCACAGAGGCAGATGCTCTCAATAACAAAATATCTTATGAATCTCCCATTGGCAAAGCCATGGTCGGTTCAAAATCAGGTAAGACGGTAGTTGTAGAAGCACCTGATGATCTCACTTATAAAATCAAGATATTAAAGATCCTTGGCTAATTGGAGGAAATATGGAAGAAATTAATGAAAATGTTGTCTCTGAAGCAGAACTGTCTGAACTTCTTCAGATAAGAAGAGACAAACTCACAACACTTCAGCAGAACGGTAAAAATCCTTTTGAAATAACAAAGTATGATGTTACGGCAGTTGCCGATGACATACATAACAATTTTGAAACTATGGAGAATCAGACTGTTTCCATAGCAGGCAGAATGATGTCAAAGCGCGATATGGGTAAGGCTTCTTTCTGTGATGTTCGTGACGGCAGCGGTAAGATTCAGGTCTATGTCAGAATAGATGATATTGGTGAAGAAACCTATGCGGATTTCTTAAAGTTCGATATCGGTGATATCGTTGGCGTAGAAGGTTTTGTATTCAGAACAAGAAGGGGAGAGATATCTGTTCACGCGAAGAAGATAGTACTTCTTTCAAAGTCACTTCTTCCGCTTCCCGAAAAATTCCACGGTCTTAAAGACCAGGAACTCAGATATCGTCAGCGCTATGTTGACCTTATCGTCAATCCGGAAGTTAAGGATGTTTTCGTTAAGCGTTCACAGATAATGAAGGAACTTCGCACCTTCCTTGATAACAAGGGATTTCTTGAAGTTGAAACCCCCGTACTTCACACACTTGAGATAGGTGCGGCAGCAAGACCGTTTAAGACGCATCACAATACGCTTGATATAGATATGTATCTCAGAATCGAGACAGAACTTTACTTAAAGCGTCTTATTGTCGGCGGTTTTGACAAGGTTTATGAAGTAGGCCGTATCTTCAGAAATGAGGGTATGGATACAAAACACAATCCTGAATTTACAACTATTGAACTCTATCAGGCATACGCAGATTATCACGATATGATGGATCTCGTTGAAGAGATGTACACTGGCATTTCAAAGAAAATATGTGGTTCTGATGTTATTACATATCAGGGTACAGAAATTAATATGGCTTCTCCCTGGGAAAGACTTACTATGGTCGAAGCAGTAGAGAAGTATGCAGGCGTATCTTATAATGACTGGGCTGATGACGAAGCAGCAAGAAAAGTTGCTAAAGAAAAGCATGTCCAGGTTGAGAAAGATGCTACTAAGGGCGATGTTCTTATTGCATTCTTTGATGAATTTGTTGAGGACAACCTTATTCAGCCTACATTCATCTATGATTATCCTGTTGAGAATTCACCTCTTGCAAAGCGCAAGCCTTCAAACCCCGCGTTCACAGAGAGATTTGAATTCTTTATCTATAACAGAGAAATGGGTAATGCATTCTCTGAACTTAACGATCCTATCGATCAGAAAGGACGTTTTGAGCGTCAAGTTGCCGCTAAGAGAGAAGCAGGTGCAAATGCATCTGTTGATACTGACTTTATTACGGCACTCGAATACGGTATGCCTCCAACGGGCGGTCTAGGATTTGGCATTGACAGACTTGTTATGCTTCTCACAGATTCACCCTCAATCAGAGACGTTCTCTTATTCCCCACAATGAAGCCTATTGATTAATCTGAACCCCCGATTTATTTAATCGGGGGTTTTTATGCAAAATTTATTAAATTATGGTTAACAATTCTTTCGTTAAGTTGACAAGTCACGGTTTCAAACTTATAATTATATTTAGTTAAACAAAAGGATACATAAATAATGAAGAATCAATATTGGAGTCAACTTAACAGAAAGCAGAAAGTAGATTACTATTTTCAGTATTATTTTTCCTGGACTTTAGCAGCGATAGCAGTAATAGCATTTGTGGCGCTTTATGCATATCAAGTTCTTTCAAAAGTTTCGCCTGATATGTATGTTATATCGGTTGGAGACACACTTCCTGATGTTGAAAAGCAGGATATGCTGGTAGATTTTATTAGTGAAAACGTAGCAGATATTAACGATGACGATAAGCGTCATATTGATTATAATGCAATACACTATAACACCGAAGCAAGTGCAACAGAAGAAAATCAAATGCATCTTCAAAAGTATGTAACACTTTTGGGTGAAGGTGAGCCAAGACTTCTTATTATGGATAAGTCGCACTATGAAGCGGCGCTTGTCGATGAACAGTTTGATGGTTTTCTTACCGACCTCTCTTATCTGACTGACAAGCATTATAAAAATTATGCTATCCCTGTGTCTGAAACAACGCTCTTTGACGAAGAAGGACTTGATTTCTTTGACGAATACTATGTCGTTCTTACGCAGATAGGCGGCGGCAAAAAAGAAAGCGGCATAAATCTCGACAGACACAACGGCGGCAAACAATTTATTGCTGACATACTGAAATAAATAAGACGGGCATAGCCCGTCTTTCATTTTTTGTCTGTATTCTTTTTAGTTAAATCGCCAATAAACATCTCTATTATAGAAGAATAATACTTCTGGGGGTCTTTTTCAAAACTCTCAGCAATACTCTGCGCCTGCATTTTGTTTGCCACGCCTAAAGTGAGTTTAAGCATCGGCTCATCTTCTTCAATGATATTGCATGTAACGGTATATCCTTTTTCTGTCTGCTCAGTCTGGGCATATACCTGTGATTTAAAGCGAAGTTTTGATATTATCTTCATAGCGCCTTTTGCGGTTTTTTCCCTGATGGAATAGGGAATACGCTTTTCTAAAGATTCGAGCGCCTCTTCACCGCTTGGTGTTATGCATACGACTTTGATTCCGTCATTTTCAAACGAGTCAATATGACCTGATGCCATAAGTGCATCAAAATCATTGACAAAGTCAAAATAGTTGATCTCATCACTCATTATCATAAGTTCCACCAAACTGTCGTAAGGTATAAGCTGACCGAGTGCCTTAAGCCCGTACAGAATGAGCAAACGGGCTCTTTCTTCATCTGTTATACTTCCTTGCTGAAACATAGTATCTCCCTGAATTTAATATATTCATTTTAACAGATATGAGTTGGTATTGCAAATATTTAAAAGGATTTAAACATTTCGGGAAGTTCTATTTCAAACGTCTTTCCGTTCAGATAAGAAAGAATATCACTTTCTGTTTTGAAATTAAATTTGAGTTTATATGAACAGAGTGCCTGTGATTTCAAAGTGTACTGCTTGTTTATATTGTTTGTACCGTATTTCCCATCGCCCAGCAAAGGATGCCCTACGGATGCAAAATGCGCCCTTATTTGATGTGTTCGTCCTGTTTCAAGTTTTACTTCAACGAGTGAGAGACCGTCTTTTTCTTTTAAAACCTTATAAACGGTGATAATCGATAGTGCCCCCGGCACTTTGTTCTTATAGACTTTAATCTCTTTTTTTACCGAGTCTTTTGTAAGATATCCTTTTAAAATCCCGCTTTTTTCTTTAAAACAGCCATGGGCTATACATATATAATATTTATCGATTTCTCTGTTTTTGATTTTTTCATTCATAATGCGCAGAGATGCGGCATTCTTTGCGGCAATAACAATGCCTTGTGTATTCCTGTCTATTCTGTTGCAGAGCGAGGGAACAAAACTGTTTTCATCCTGCGGATCGTATTCATTTTTGTGATATAAGTATGCTTTTATGTGATTTGCAAGTGTATTGTAAGATTCTTTGTCATCGCTGTGACACAGCATACCTTTGGGTTTATTTATGAGAATTATATTTTCGTCTTCATATACGATATCGAGATATGTTTTAAGTTTTATAAAAGAGTTTTCATCCTCATACTGTGCCTTGAAAAATTCATCGTTGATATACAATTGAACCGAGTCACCCTCTGTAAGACGGTAATCTTTCTGCGACCTATTATTGTTCACCTTGATGCGTTTGGTCCTTATATATTTTTGCATAAGAGATAAAGGCAGTCGGGGAACTGCTTTGGTAATAAACTTATCAAGACGCTGTGAAGCGTCATTTTTATTGATTATCAATTCTTTCATAAGGATATAATAGCACTTTTATAAAATTTTTTAAATATATATTTTGAATTACAGAAAAAATGTTGTATAATGTTGCGAGAGGTGTAAAATTGTATGCACGAAGGACACAGAGAAAGACTTAAACAACAATTCAAAAATAATAACTATTCAATAGATAAATGGCAGGAACATAATATTCTTGAACTTCTGTTATTTTATTCTGTTCCGAGAGTAGATACTAACGAAACGGCACATAAACTGCTTGACAGATTCGGCTCTCTTGCAGGTGTGCTTGACGCATCTCCCGATGCGCTCTCATCAGTAGAAGGTGTAGGAAATAACAGTGCGGTGTTTCTTAAATTACTTCCGCAGATATTTTCACTTTATGTTGAGCAGAAACATAAATCCGAAGAATCCAAACCCGATATGACTGATATTGATAGCAGAAAACGATTCTTCATTCCTAAATTCTTTGGATATTCTTATGAGGCAGTGTTTGTCGCTTGTCTCGATAACAAGAACAGAATAATTGCCTGCGATAAACTTTTTTCGGGAAGCGTAAACGTTTCACAGGTCAATCTCCGTTTGATAATTGAATTTGCTATTCGCAATTCAGCAGCAGGTATAGTTCTTGCTCACAATCACCCGAAAGGCACTTCGGCACCGTCTTATCAGGATGTTTTGATGACCAAGCAGTTAAACGAAGCGCTCTTTCCGTTTAACATCAAATTGCTTGACCATATCATCGTTGCCGAAAACGACGCCTGTTCCTTAAAGGAACTTAATCAGTTTTAAATTTATTAAAATAAATGAGGTAATCCAATGTACGAAATCGTAAAGAAAAAAGTCTTGAATCCTACTGTCACCATGCTGGATATCAAGGCACCGCTTATTGCAAAAAAAGCACAGGCAGGTCAGTTTATTATTCTGCGTACCGATGAAGAGGGGGAGAGAATACCTCTTACAGTTGCAGGTACAGATAAGGAAAACGGAACTGTCAAAATTATATTCCAGACTGTTGGTGCAACAACAGAAAAACTTTCACATAAGGAAGAGGGGGACGCTCTTGCGGATTTTGCAGGACCTCTCGGTTGTCCTACTCACACAGAAGGTGTAAAGAAAGCCTGCATAGTCGGCGGCGGTGTCGGATGTGCTATCGCACTTCCCGTTGCTCAGAAACTTCATGATGAAGGTTGTGAAGTTCATTCTATAATAGGCTTCAGAAATAAGGATCTTCTCATTCTTGAAGATGAATTCAACAATGCTTCGGATAAACTTACCATTATGACCGATGACGGTTCATACGGTGAAAAAGGTCTTGTTACCGAACCGCTCAAAAAGATGCTCGAAGCAGGCGAGACATTTGATGAGATATTTGTTATCGGACCGCTGATAATGATGAAATTTGTAGTTGAAACAGTAAGACCTTATAACATAAAGACTACTGTTTCAATGAACCCCGTTATGATCGACGGTACAGGAATGTGCGGCGGATGCCGTCTCACTGTGGGCGGAGAAGTCAAATTTGCCTGCGTAGACGGTCCTGATTTTAATGGATTTGAAGTTGATTTCGATGAAGCAATGATGAGAAATACGACTTATTTTGAGTTTGAGAGACACGCACATGAAGAGGCCTGCAATCTCTTTAAAAAGGAGGCTGAGTAATATGCCTAATATGAGACTTGATAAAAATCCGATGCCTTCGCAGGAAGCATCAGTTCGTGCTAAGAATTTCCTTGAAGTTACATTAGGATATACTGAAGAAACTGCACTTGATGAAGCGGCTCGCTGCCTTGGTTGTAAGAATATGCCATGTGTTTCGGGCTGTCCCGTAAATATTCATATTCCTGAATTTATCAGTAAGATAAATGAACTTGATTTTGAAGGTGCATATCAGGTTATTGCAAAGTCATCAAATCTTCCTGCTGTTTGCGGAAGAGTATGTCCGCAGGAATCTCAGTGTGAGGCAAAATGTGTCCGCGGTATAAAGGGAGAGCCTGTAGGTATCGGACGTCTTGAAAGATTTGTCGCCGACTGGCATAACGAACACTATGCAGATGAAATTGTTAAACCTCAGTCAAACGGACATAAAGTGGCAGTTGTCGGCTCAGGTCCCTCGGGACTTACTTGTGCAGGCGATCTTGCTAAAAAGGGATATGAGGTAACTGTTTTTGAAGCGCTTCATAAAGCAGGCGGCGTTCTTGTATACGGAATTCCAGAATTCAGACTTCCAAAATCCATAGTTCAGAAAGAAATAGACAATTTAAAGAAACTCGGTGTCGATATTCAGACAAATGTTATCATTGGAAAAACCATCACCATAGACGAACTCTTTGAAGATGGCTATGAAGCAGTTTATGTTGGTTCAGGTGCAGGTCTGCCTAATTTTATGGGAATTCCCGGTGAATCCTTAAAAGGTGTTTTCTCTGCAAATGAATTTCTCACAAGAAACAACCTCATGAAAGCATATGAAAAAGACTCTGATACGCCCGTTATGAAAGGCAGGACGGTTGCAGTAGTCGGCGGCGGAAATGTCGCTATGGACGCGGCAAGAACAGCAAAGCGTCTCGGTGCTGAAAATGTGTATATTATCTATCGCCGTTCTATGGAGGAACTTCCTGCAAGAGCGGAAGAGGTTGAACATGCAGAAGAAGAGGGGATTATTTTCAAGGTGCTCACCAATCCCACCAAGATATTAGGCTATAACAATCCCGATGACAGAAGAGATCCTAAAAACGGTTTTGTAACAGGTATAGAATGTCTTAAAATGGAGCTCGGTGAGCCTGATGAGCGCGGCAGAAGAAGACCTATTGCAATAGAAGGCTCTGAATTTGTCATTGATCTTGATGTTGTGATAATGTCGATAGGCACATCACCCAATCCGCTGATAAAGAATACTACTGCAGGTCTTGAAGTTAACAAGCGCGGCGGCATAATTGTTGATGACGGCGGCAAAACTTCGAAAGAAGCCGTTTATGCAGGCGGTGATGCTGTAACAGGCGCGGCAACCGTTATTCTTGCTATGGGCGCAGGTAAAACAGCGGCAAAGTCAATTGATGAGTATTTAACGAATAAATAACAGATAATAGGGGAGATATTAAAAATATCTCCCTTAATAAATGTTGACAAATCGAAATAAGAATGTTATAATCCGTAAAAACAGTCTTGGAAGGAGGCATAGGAATGAATATTTATTTTGGCAATCTTTTACGCGAAAATTTCCGTTGCGGCCGAATGTTCAACTCCCGAGTTAATTCTACGAGAGTTTTTGATTCTATGCCTGATTTTAGGAAATAGTTTTATCATTTTTTCGTATAAATTTCTCGGGAGTTGTCTTGTTTTGATAACCCCGTTTTTTATTTGCTTAAGGAGTTTGAAATGATCCAACTTCAACATGTATCCAAAATATTCAACACTAAAGACAGAAGTGTTGAAGCAGTCAAAGACATTTCTTTGAATATTGAGAAAGGTGACATATTCGGCATTATAGGTCTTTCGGGCGCAGGAAAATCCACACTTGTAAGATGTATAAATTTTCTTGAGGTTCCTACAAGCGGTAAAGTTATATTTGAGGGTGTTGACCTTTCCTCGCTTAAGCACTCTGCTCTGCTTGAAAAAAGACGCTCTATGTCGATGATATTTCAGGGATTTAATCTGCTTTCACAGAGAACTGCTCTCAAAAACGTGTGTTTTCCGCTTGAAATTGCAGGTGTGCCCAAGAAAACGGCAATAGAGAAGGCAAGAGGATTACTTAAACTTGTCGGCCTTGAGGACAGAGAAAATGCATATCCGTCACAGTTATCGGGCGGACAGAAACAGAGAGTCGCTATTGCAAGAGCACTTGCATCAGATCCGCAGGTTTTACTCTGCGATGAAGCAACAAGTGCACTTGATCCCAATACAACTAACGCCATTCTTGATCTTCTAAAGAATATTAACCGCGATCTTGGAGTTACAATAATAGTAATCACCCATGAAATGAAGGTTGTTGAACAGATTTGCAATAAGGTGGCAGTTCTTGATAACGGCGAACTTGTCGAAACAGGGTATGTAAAAGATGTTTTCACATCGCCTAAAACTGCAAAAGCAAAAGAACTTATCTTACCTAAAGGTAAATCAGTCAAAAAAATGCAAGGCGGAAAAGTTATCCGACTGGTGTTTGACGGTCATTCATCAAGTGAGCCGGTTATTTCCAATCTCACGATTGAATGTCAAGCGGCAGTAAACATTCTTTCCGCTGACACAAAAGTGATAGAAGAGAAAGCCTACGGACAGATGCTTATCGAACTTCCTGCCGATGAAACATCTTCAGCAAGGGTGCTTGGATATCTCAAAAACAAGAATATACATTTTGAGGAGGTAACAGAAGATGTTGACTAACGCTCTTGTAAATATGCTTCTCGGCGGTATACTCGAAACGCTCTATATGGTTCTTGTTTCTACAGGAATTTCATATGCCATAGGCATTCCTGTAGGTGTTTTACTTTATATTACAGACGATAAGGGCATATGTAAAAATAAGCCCGTAAATCTTGTGCTCGGTTTTGTTGTCAATTTGTTAAGATCAATTCCGTTTATTATTCTTCTTGTTGCAATTATTCCGTTTACACGTTTTGTTGTAGGCACTTCTATCGGTTCAACGGCAACTATAGTCCCGCTTGTAGTATCTGCGGCCCCCTTTGTTGCAAGAATGGTAGAATCATCCTTAAAAGAAGTTGACGGAGGGGTCATTGAGGCTGCTGAATCTATGGGTGCAACACCGTGGGAGATTATCATAAAAGTTCTTTTGCCTGAAGCAAAGCCTTCGCTTATCGTGGGCAGCGCGATAGCAATAACCACGATTCTCGGATATTCAGCAATGGCAGGATTTGTCGGCGGCGGCGGACTGGGTACTATAGCAATAAATTACGGGTATTACAGATACGATGATCAGGTAATGCTTATAACTGTGGTGTTACTGGTTATAGTTGTTCAGTTATTCCAGATGATCGGTATGAAAATTGCCACAAAAACAGATAAACGAATTAAAAACTAATTTTTATAAAGGAGAAAATCACCATGAAAAAACTTATATCAATCGTTCTCGCACTCACAATCGTTCTTGCCAGTTTTTCACTTTTAACTGCTTGCGGCAACGATGAAACTAAAGAAAATATTATCAAAGTAGGTGCAAGCATTACACCTCATGCAGAGATACTTGCGGTTGTTAAAGATGAACTCGCTGCACAGGGTTATACACTTGAAGTTGTAGAATACAACGACTATGTGCTTCCCAACACAGCAACAGAAAGCGGCGAACTTGACGCTAACTACTTCCAGCACACACCTTATCTTGATGACTTCAATGCAAATAACGGAACACATCTTGTTTCAGTTGCAGCAGTTCACTATGAACCTTTTGGAATCTATGCGGGTAAAACAAGCGCAATAACCGACCTTGCAGAAGGCGCAGTTGTTGCAGTTCCCAACGATACAACAAACGAAGCAAGAGCGCTTCTTCTTCTCGAAGCACAGGGTCTTATCACACTCAAAGATGGGGCAGGACTTACTGCAACTAAATTAGATATAGTTGAAAATCCTCTTAATCTTGAAATTATGGAGATCGAAGCAGCGCAGCTTGCACGCTCACTTGCAGACGTTGACATTGCAGTTATCAACGGTAACTATGCAATAGAAGGCGGTCTCAAAGTAAGTGATGCTATCGCTGTTGAAGCATCTGATTCAGAGGCAGCACAGACTTATGCAAATGTACTTGTAGTAAAAGAGGGCAACGAAGAAGACGAAAGAATCAAGGCACTCGTTGCAGCACTTACAAGCGAAACAGTAAAAACTTATATTGACAGCACATATGACGGTGCAGTTGTTGCTATATTCTAAATTTAAGGACCGGAAAATTTTTTCCGGTCCATTTATATTGTAAACATATGTATTTTTTTGTATAATATATAAGAAAATATATATCGGAGTAAATATGGATCATTTTATTTTACATTCTGAATATAAGCCTTCCGGCGATCAGCCTGAGGCGATAAACAAACTTGCAAAGGGTGTGCTTGATGGTAATAGAGAGCAGACTCTTCTCGGCGTTACGGGCAGCGGTAAAACTTTTACTATGGCAAACATTATTCAGAAAGTAAATAAACCAACTTTGGTGCTTGCTCACAATAAGACTCTTGCTGCACAGTTATGCAGTGAATTCAGAGAGTTTTTTCCCGAAAATGCTGTTGAATACTTCGTTTCATATTATGATTACTATCAGCCCGAATCATATGTTCCGCAGACTGACTTATATATTGAAAAAGATTCGTCAATAAATGACGATATAGATAAACTGCGTCACTGTGCGACGTCTTCGCTTTTAGACCGACGTGATGTCATTGTCGTATCAAGTGTTTCCTGCATATACACGCTTGGCGATCCTGAGGAATACAGAAATCTCGTACTCATATTGACAGAGGGGATGCAAAAAGACCGTGACGAAGTCATAAAACGTCTTGTAGACATCCAATATGAAAGAAACGATATCAACTTTATCAGAAATAAATTTCGTGTCAGAGGCGATGTTTTAGAGATATTCCCGGCGGCATCTACCGAAGAAATATACAGAATAGAATTTTTTGGCGATGAGATAGACAGAATAACCAAACTTAATGCACTCACAGGCGAAGTTATATCCCGTGAAAAGTTTATAGAAATATATCCAGCATCTCACTATGTTGTCGCACACGATAAAATGGAACGCGCGATAAGAGAAATAGAAAGGGAACTCGAAGAGAGGATAAAGTTTTTCAAAGATAACGAAAAAGTTCTTGAAGCGCAGAGGATAGAGCAGAGAACAAGATATGACATAGAGATGCTGCGCGAAATAGGTTTTTGCAGCGGTATTGAGAACTATTCAAGAATTATATCTGGTAGGGCACCGGGATCAACTCCCTATACTTTGCTTGACTTCTTTCCCGATGATTTTCTTTTATTTATCGATGAATCGCATGTAACACTTCCACAGGTAAGAGGAATGTACGGTGGGGATCACTCGAGAAAGAAAAATCTTATAGACTACGGTTTCAGACTACCATCAGCTTTTGATAACAGACCTCTTAATTTTGATGAGTTTGAAAAGAAAATAAATCAAGTCATATATGTCAGCGCAACACCGGGAGAATATGAGCAGAGCAGAAGTACTGCTGTCGCTGAACAGGTAATCCGACCGACCGGTCTGCTTGATCCTATTATTGAAGTGCGCAAAACCGAAGGTCAGATCGACGATCTGATGAATGAAATTCGCATCAGAACAAGCAAAGGTGAAAGAGTACTTGTAACCACGCTCACTAAAAAAATGGCGGAAAATCTTACCGCATATTTTGAAAATGCCGAGATAAATGTCCGCTATATGCATCACGATGTTGACACTATGGAGCGTATGGAGATAGTTCGCGATCTCAGACTCGGAAAAATAGACGTGCTCATTGGCATAAATCTTCTTCGTGAAGGACTTGATATTCCCGAAGTATCGCTCGTTGCAATTTTAGATGCAGATAAAGAAGGCTTTTTACGTTCTACCACATCCCTTATTCAAACTATAGGCAGAGCGGCAAGAAATGCCGACGGCACAGTAATAATGTATGCCGATACTATTACTCCTTCAATGAAAGCGGCAATTGATGAAACAAGGCGCAGAAGATCAAAACAGGAAAAATTTAATATTGAAAATGGAATCATTCCGCAAACAATAAAGAAAGAAGTCCGTGATGTTATCGAGATATCCTCTAAGGAGGAAAAGCACGATGGCTCAATTAAAAAACTCACGGCAAGACAGAAAAAAGAATTAATTACCAAACTTGAAAAAGAAATGCATGCAGCGGCTAAAATACTTGATTTTGAGTATGCGGCTTATCTGCGTGACAGAATCAGTAAGATTCGGGGAGAAAACGAGTAATGTCAAAACAATTTATTGATATTAAAGGTGCAAAAGTAAACAACCTCAAAAGAATAGATGTTAAAATTCCCAGAGATAAAATGGTCGTTATGACAGGTCTTTCGGGTTCGGGCAAGTCGTCGCTTGCTTTTGAGACGATATATGCCGAAGGACAGAGGCGATATGTTGAATCTCTTTCATCATACGCAAGAATGTTCTTGGGACAGATGGACAAGCCTGATGTAGAATCTATTGACGGTCTCTCTCCGGCAATTTCCATTGATCAGAAAACAACATCAAAAAATCCCCGTTCAACTGTTGGAACAGTTACGGAGATATACGATTATATAAGACTTTTGTATGCAAGAATAGGAATACCGCACTGTCCTGTCTGCGGCAGAGAGATATTAAAGCAATCTGTCGATCAGATCGTTGATAAGATATTGCTGCTTGAAGAAGGCACAAAATTTCTTGTCTTAGCACCTGTTGTCAGAGGTAAAAAGGGAAGGCACGAAAAAGTTATTGACTCAGCAAGAAAAGGCGGTTTTTCAAGAGTTAAAATAGACGGCAGTATCTATGACCTTACAGAAGAAATAACACTCGATAAAAATATCAAGCACAGTATTTCTGTAGTTGTTGACAGATTGCAGATAAAAGACGGACTTCGTTCAAGACTCAGCGATTCACTTGAAACTGCAACATCGCTTGCGGACGGACTTGTCGTTATCGAAACTACTGACGGTGATGAAGTTATGTATTCCATGAACTTTGCCTGTCCCGATCACGGAATCAGCATCGATGACCTCACACCGCGACTCTTTTCCTTTAATAATCCGTTTGGCGCGTGTCAGACTTGCGGAGGTCTTGGTCACACTCTCGAACTTGATCCCGATCTGATAATTCCAAATAAAGAATTGTCTTTAGCAGAAGGCTGCATAAAAGCAACCAGTTGGAGTTTTATTTACGGCGGTTCGATAGCAAAGATGTATTTTGAAGCCTTATCCAAACACTACGGTTTCTCGTTAGATACCCCGTTTAAAGACTTGTCGAAAGAGGTGCAGAATGTCATTCTCTATGGAAGCGGTGATGTAAAACTCGAAATGAAAAGAGATACTTCGTTTGGCAGCGGTGTCTATAAAACTGCATTTGAAGGTATTATCCCTAACTTACAGCGCAGATACAAAGAAACCTCAAGCGAGTTTATCCGCAGAGAGATACAACTTGTTATGTCTGAGCGTCACTGTAACGAGTGTGACGGAAAACGACTTAAAAAAGAAGCACTCGGCGTCACTGTTGGCGGTAAAAATATTTTTGAACTAACTGAGATGAGTGTTGTTGATGAACTTGATTTTATTAATAATCTGACTCTTACGGAAAAAGAACAGATGATAGCAAAAGACATTATCAAAGAAATAAAAGAGCGTCTTTCTTTCCTTAAAAATGTTGGACTTGATTATTTGACATTGTCAAGAAGTGCTACCACTTTGTCCGGCGGTGAAAGTCAGAGAATAAGACTTGCTACACAGATATCATCGTCGCTTACAGGCGTTATATATATTCTTGATGAGCCGAGTATAGGTCTGCATCAGCGTGACAACGAAAAACTTATTCATGCTCTTAAAGAATTGCGTGATTTAGGCAATACGCTCATTATTGTTGAACACGATGAAGACACCATGCGTGAAAGTGATTACATTATAGATATCGGTCCGGGCGCAGGCGTACACGGCGGTGAGATAGTTGCCTGCGGAACGCCTGCCGAAGTTGCTGCGTGTGAAAATTCCATAACGGGACAATATCTCAGCGGAAGAAAAAAAATACCTGTGCCGCAGGAGAGAAGAAGCGGCAACGGAAACATACTTGAAATAGTAAAAGCGCATGCAAATAACCTTAAAAATATTTCGGTTAGCATTCCTCTTGGCAAGTTTACTTGTGTCACAGGTGTATCGGGTTCGGGTAAATCATCACTTGTCAATGAAGTTCTTTGTTCTTATGTTGCACAGAAAGTAAATGCAAATACAAGAAAACTGCCAGTAAAAGTTGATAGGATAGACGGTATAGAAAATATAGACAAAATTATTATTATAGATCAAAGTCCTATTGGCAGAACACCGCGTTCAAATCCCGCAACTTATACGGGCGTATTTACCGAAATAAGAAATGTTTTTGCGTCTACACCCGATGCAAAAATGAAAGGCTTTGGACCGGGAAGATTCTCTTTTAATGTAAAAGGCGGCAGATGTGAGGCGTGCCAGGGCGACGGTATCATAGAATACGAGATGCACTTTTTACCCGACGTATATGTACCTTGTGAAGTATGTAAAGGCAAGAGATATAATCACGAAACGCTTGAAGTCAAATACAAAGGCAAAAATATAAGTGATGTTCTCGATATGACGATAGAAGAAGGTCTTGAATTCTTCAAAAACTTCCCGTCAATTGAAAGAAAATTAAAAACACTTTACGATGTCGGTCTCGGATATATAAAGATAGGTCAGCCCTCCACAACATTATCAGGCGGCGAGGCGCAGAGAGTAAAACTTGCCACCGAACTTTCAAAACGTTCTACGGGCAAAACACTCTATGTTCTTGATGAGCCTACTACGGGACTTCATACACACGACGTAAAAAGGCTGATAAATATTCTTGACAGATTTGTCGATGCAGGAAACAGTGTCGTTGTTATTGAACACAACTTAGATATTATCAAAACTGCAGACCACATTATTGACTTGGGTCCCGAAGGCGGCGAAAGAGGCGGTAAAGTAGTTACTATAGGCACTCCCGAAGAAGTTGCGAAGTGTAAAAAGTCATATACAGGTCAATTCTTAAAGAAAATGTTGAAATAAGTTCTGTTATGTATTATTCTATAAAAAGATTTATTTTTCAGAGGTGCTAATTACATTGAATACCGAAAATATCAGAAATATTGCTATAATCGCACACGTTGATCACGGTAAGACAACTCTTGTCGATGCAATGCTCAAGCAGAGCGGCACGTTCAGAGACAATGAAGCCGTTGAAGACAGAGTTATGGACTCAAATGATCTTGAAAGGGAACGCGGTATCACCATACTTGCAAAGAATACTTCACTTATCTACAAAGATGTAAAGATAAATATAGTTGATACACCCGGACACGCTGATTTCGGCGGAGAGGTAGAGAGAAGTCTGAGTATGGTAGACGGCGTTTTGCTTCTTATCGATGCATTTGAAGGCTGTATGCCTCAGACAAGATTCGTTCTTCAAAAGGCATTGGCGCTCAACTTAAAACCGATAATAGTCATAAACAAGGTCGACCGTCCCAATGCTCGTCCTCACGAAGTTGTGGACGAAATGCTTGAACTATTTATGGATCTTGATGCTACAGACGATCAAC
The DNA here is from genome assembly GCA_045538835.1 of Feifaniaceae bacterium. Lineage (GTDB taxonomy): Bacteria > Bacillota > Clostridia > Oscillospirales > Feifaniaceae > RGIG6165. The sequence continues at coordinate 52,125 of JAZQEF010000018.1, forward strand.
TTGATTCTCCCGTTGTATTTGCATCCGGAAAAGCTGGTTGGGCAAGTCTTACACCCGAAATGAATACTCCTGATCTGTCAATCCTATTTGATAAGATACTTGAAGAAATACCTGCGCCCACACACAATGCTGACGGTCCTTTCCAGATGATGGTGTCTAATATTGATTTTGACAACTTTACGGGAAGAATTGCTATCGGCAGAATCAACAGAGGTGTGATCCACAACAAAGATACTGTTCTTGTATGTGGTCACGACGGAAAGAATAAGACCTGCAAGATATCGGCGCTTTACGAATACAAAGGTCTTAACAGAGGCCCCAGCGAAGAAGTTATGGCTGGCGATGTCGTTGCGATTTCAGGTCTTGATGATATCAATATAGGCGATACGGTCTGCTCTGTTGACAATCCCGATCCCTTACCATTTGTAAAAATTGATCAGCCGGTACTTTCGATGAACTTCTCGGTAAATAACGGTCCGTTTGCAGGTCGTGAAGGGCAGTATGTCACTTCAAGACAGATTCGTGACAGACTTATGCGCGAACTCCAGAGCAATATAAGTCTTAAAGTTGAAGATACCGACTCTGCCGATACTTTGAAAGTTTCGGGCAGGGGAGAACTTCATCTATCTGTACTCATAGAAAATATGAGAAGACAGGGATATGAATTTATGGTATCAAAACCCAGCGTTATCTTAAAAGAGGTAGACGGGGTTGTCTGTGAGCCGTTTGAGATACTCTATGTTGATGTGCCAAATGATTATACAGGTGCAGTCATAGAAAAGATTGCTCAGCGCAAAGGTGAGATGCTTGATATGGCTCCCACTACACAGGACTTTACGAGAATTACATTTTCTATTCCTTCGAGAGGACTTATAGGATACAGAAGTGAACTTCTTACTGACACAAAGGGGGCAGGTGTAATGAATACTCTGTTCGACGGTTATAAGCCTTCAAAAGGCGAAATAACAAGCCGTACCAGAGGTTCACTTGTCGCTTGGGAAACCGGTGAATCGGTAACCTACGGTCTATTTAACGCTCAAGAGAGGGGAGACTTGTTTATTGGTCCCGGTGTAAAAGTATACGAAGGTATGATTGTTGGGGTGAACAATAAGCAGGGGGATATTGCGGTAAATGTCTGTAAGAAAAAACAACTTACAAATATGCGTGCTTCTGGTTCTGACGATGCACTCAGGCTTATTCCGCCTACAATAATGAGTCTTGAAAAATGTCTTGAATTCATTGAAGATGATGAACTTCTCGAAGTAACGCCAATGAGTTTACGAATGAGAAAGAGGATTCTTGATACAGATCTCAGAGCTAAAGCAGATGCAGCCGCAAAAAAGAATCGCATGTGAGGTAATTGTATGAAAGATACACTTAAATTATCATCAAAACTCTTTATCTGTATATTGCTTGTTGCTTTACTTAGTTTTTTTGTTGCAATAACTGTTGGCTCGGACTCACCTGAACTCGTAGTCGTTGATGCAGAAGACCAACCTATTGAATACAATGAAACTGCTGTATCTTTTACAGGAAATCTTTGTACAACAGTAACAACTTTTTTCCTTTGTGTTATGGTCTATTATTATTCATGGGATCAAGGATTTAAAGACTATAACAGGAATTTTTCGAAGCCGACCGCACACTATTTATTAAAAGGTTTTATAAGTGGTTTTATCGCAGTAATTCCTATACTTACAATCGGAGCTTTGGCGCTTGGCGGAGTAAATGTTTATATCGGTTATATCTATAAAATTATTGTAGCACCTTTCATTTATTGGTACAACAAGATGCTAAAGGCTGAGAATTATCTGTTCTGTCAGTTTATCTATCTGCTAGTACCAGTTGTCAGCGGCGTATCGTATATTATGGGTAAACACAATTTTATGCCGGGCAAGCGTCTTGTATATGGTAAGAAATTTGAACCCACTGCGCCCGAAAAAGCAACTTCTGCAATGGATATAATGAACGAAAAGAACAGAAACAATCTTAAGTAATTTAAGACAATAAAACATCCATAAGTAATTCTTATTAAACTATAATTTTTATTTGTTTTACTTATGCTCCGTTTATATATATAATACATATTATAAAATCAGCAGATATGCTGAAAATATAAGCCGAAAGGCTAAACAATAAAAAGGGGAAATTCAAAATGAGAAAATCCACAAAAATTCTTGCTATGCTTCTCGCAGTTGCAATGCTCGTATCATGCTTTGCTGCATGTGGCAATGAAGCAGGCACAACTAACAATGATGCAACTGTTACTCCTATTAAATTAGGCGGTATCGGTCCCACAACAGGCGGCGCTGCTGTTTATGGTCAGGCAGTTAAGAATGCTGCTGAACTCGCTGTTGAAGAGATCAACGCTCTTGGCGATACAGTTCAGTTCGAACTTAACTTCCAGGACGATGAGCATGATGCAGAAAAGTCTGTAAATGCTTATAACACACTTAAGGACTGGGGACTCCAGATTCTTGTTGGTACAGTTACAACAGGTCCATGCATTGCAGTATCTGCTGAGACAAATGCTGACAGAATCTTCACACTTACACCTTCTGCTTCATCAACAGATGTAATCGGTGGTATGCCCGATGAAAGCGGCAATATTTCAATTCCTCGTAAGGATAATGTGTTCCAGATCTGCTTTACAGATCCTAACCAGGGTATTGCTTCCGCTCAGTATATCAAAGAGCAGGGCTTAGGAACTAACATCGGTATCATCTACAACAACGGTGATGCTTATTCAACAGGTATTTATCAGAAGTTCGTTGCTGAGGCTGAAGAACTTGGTCTTAATGTTGTAAGCACTACAACATTCACAGATGACTCTGCTAATGACTTCACAGCACAGCTTAACGACGCTAAGGCTGCAGGCGCAGACCTTCTCTTCCTGCCCATCTACTATACACCTGCTTCACTTATCCTCGCTCAGGCAGATAAGATGCAGTATGATGTAAAGGTATTTGGTGTTGACGGTATGGATGGTATCCTTACTCTCGAAAACTTCGACACAACACTTGCTGAAGGCGTAATGCTTCTTACACCTTTCTCAGCTGACGCTGAAGATGATCTCACAAAGAACTTCGTTGCTAACTACGAAGCTAAGTACGGTGAAACACCCAACCAGTTCGCTGCTGATGCATATGACTGCGTATACGTTCTTTACAACGCATGCAAGGCTAAGGGTATAACAGGCGATATGTCTGCTGAAGAAATCTGCGATGCACTCGTTGCACAGTTCACAGATCCTTCATTCACATTCGACGGTCTTACAGGTCAGGACGTTACATGGTCTGAAACAGGCGAAGTAACAAAGTCTCCCAAGGGTGTGGTTATTCAGAACGGCGTTTACGTTGGTATGTAATTTAAATATTATCCTTTAAACAAAGGGGTTTTCTAATAACCCCTTTGTTTTCTGTATAAGCATTTCCCTTAAAATATAAATGAGGTAATATATATGACATTCCTTTCAAATTTAATAAACGGAATAAGTCTTGGCAGTGTTTATGCTATCATTGCACTTGGTTATACTATGGTTTACGGTATTGCAAAGATGCTTAACTTCGCGCATGGTGATGTTATTATGATAGGCGCATACATATCTTTCTGCAGTACTTCATATCTTGGTCTGCCTGTACTTGTTTCCATAGTAATCGCTATGGCAGTATGTACTATATTGGGTATTCTTATCGAGTTTCTTGCATATAAACCGCTAAGATCTGCTCCGTCACTTGCAGTTCTTATCACTGCAATCGGTGTAAGTTATTTTTTACAAAATGCTGCTCTTCTTATATGGGGCAGTGCACCGAAAACATTCACATCAGTAGTTAAAAATATAGAATCCATCAAACTGTTTGACGGTCAACTCATAATAACTTCTGAATCCATTGTTACTGTTCTTTCATGTATTGTAATAATGATCGCCCTTACTCTATTTACTTCCAAAACAAAAATAGGTAAGGCGATGAGAGCAGTATCGGAAGATAAAGGTGCTGCGCAACTTATGGGTATAAATGTTAATGTTACAATATCCGTAACATTCGCTATAGGCAGCGCACTTGCTGCTATTGCAGGTGTTCTTCTTTGTTCGTCGTACAACAGCCTTGTTCCTACAACAGGCTCGATGCCCGGTATCAAAGCGTTTACTGCAGCAGTTTTCGGAGGCATAGGCTCAATTCCGGGTGCTATGATAGGCGGTATCCTTCTCGGTCTTATTGAGATTCTCGGTAAGTCCTATATTTCAATGCAACTTTCAGATGCTATCGTTTTTGCTGTTCTTATAATCGTACTGCTTGTCAGACCTACTGGTATACTTGGCAAGAAGATCAACGAGAAAGTGTAGGTGAGAGATATGAAAAAATTGACTTTAAAGAAATCATCAAGTTTAAATCTCGCCTCATATATTGTTGTTATTGCAGCGTTCTTGATATTAAATCCCATGCAGGAAGCAGGTATGCTCAGCAATACACTTCGTGGACAACTTATTCCTATCTGCGCATATGTTGTAATGGCAATTTCACTTAATCTCACTGTCGGTGTACTGGGTGAACTTTCACTCGGTCATGCAGGTTTTATGAGTGTCGGTGCATTCAGCGGTGTTGTAGTAGCAGTTTCACTTCAAAATGTCATTGCTTCAGAACCGCTCAGACTTGCGCTTGCCATTTTAGTTGGCGGCATACTTGCAGGTATTGCAGGTCTTTTAATAGGTATTCCCGTACTTCGTCTGCGCGGTGACTATCTTGCCATCGTTACGCTTGCGTTTGGTGAAATTATAAAGAATATCATCAACTGTCTTTACATCGGTGTAGATGCAAACGGTCTTCACATCGGAATTACCGATATTGAATCACTCGGTATGACAAACGGTACTGTTATTCTTAAAGGGCCTCAGGGTGCAGTGGGTATTCAGAAGATATCTACATTTACAGCAGGTATAATCCTTGTTCTCATAACGCTCTTTGTTGTTCTTAACCTTATAAAGAGCCGCGGCGGCCGTGCTATTATGGCTATCAGAGATAACAGAATCGCTGCTGAGTCAGTTGGTATCAATATAACAAAATACAAACTTCAGGCATTCATCACGTCTGCTGCTTTTGCAGGCATGGCAGGTGCATTGTATGCTATGAATTACTCAACTATCGCTGCTAAAAAGTTTGATTTTAACACATCGATACTTGTGCTTGTATTCGTTGTACTAGGCGGTATGGGCAATATTTTCGGTTCAATAATCGCAACTACAATTCTTTATATGCTGCCGGAACTTTTAAGAGAATATGCAGACTACCGTATGCTCATATACGCAATAGTTCTTATTGTGATCATGCTTCTTACAAACAGTGAAAAGGCTAAGCATTTCAGAGAAAGCATCGCAGTAAAAATAAAGAAGTATGTAAAGAGTATAAAATTCAGTAAAGGAGGTAGTCGATAATGAGTAAAATGGTTCCTGTTCCAAGTAAATCCATTATTCCGGAAAGAGACCTTAATGATGTTCCTGTTCTTGAGGCGCATTATCTCGGTATAGATTTCGGCGGCCTTACTGCTGTTGATGAACTTGACCTTGTAATCGGTAAAACTGAAATTGCAGGGCTTATCGGACCTAACGGTGCAGGTAAGACAACCGTATTTAACCTTCTCACAAAAGTGTATCAGCCTACAAGGGGTACCATACTTCTCAACGGCAGAGATACAAGCAATATGAATGTTACTCAGGTCAACCGTGCAGGTATCGCCCGTACATTCCAGAATATAAGACTTTTTAATTCACAGACTGTTGAAGAAAATGTAAAGATAGGCTTGCACAATCATATTCATTCAAGTATGTTCAGTGATGTTTTCCGTCTTCCTTCTTATTGGAAATCGGAGAAAAAGGCCCATGAACGCGCTCTCGAACTGCTTTCCATATTTGATATGCAGGATCTTGCAGATCATCAAGCCGGCTCACTGCCGTATGGCGCACAGAGAAGACTTGAGATCGTTCGTGCTCTTGCAACTGAACCTAAACTCCTTCTTCTTGATGAGCCTGCAGCAGGTATGAATCCTTCTGAAACTGCTGAACTTATGGAAAATATAAGAAAAATCAGAGATACATTCAATATTGCGATTCTTCTTATCGAGCACGATATGAATCTTGTTATGGGTATCTGCGAAGGTATTGTGGTTCTTAACTACGGTAAAATAATTGCAAAAGGTACTCCCAGTGAAATTCAGAATAACCCCAAGGTTATCGAAGCATATCTTGGCAACAAAAAGGAGGATAAGTAGTGGCACCGCTTCTTAAAATCGATGATATAAATGTATATTACGGCGCTATTCACGCTATAAAAGGCGTCTCCTTTGAAGTCAATGAAGGGGAGATAGTTACACTTATCGGTGCAAACGGCGCAGGTAAAAGTACTATTCTGAAAACCATTTCAGGTCTTCTCAGATCTAAAACAGGTGGAGTTGAATTTCTTGACGGTTCTATTACACATGTTCCGCCTCACAAAATAGTTGATATGGGGCTTGCTCATGTCCCGGAAGGAAGAAGAATATTCCTCAATATGACTGTTGAGGAAAATCTCGAAATGGGCGCATATACTCAAGAAAAATCTACAATTGCAGCATCCAAAGAAGATGTATTTACTCGTTTTCCACGTCTTAAAGAACGCCGTAAGCAGATTGCCGGTACACTTTCAGGCGGTGAACAGCAGATGCTTGCAATGGGCAGAGCTCTTATGAGTAAACCCAAACTTCTTATGCTTGATGAACCTTCAATGGGACTTGCGCCGCTTCTGGTAGAACAAATCTTTGATATAATCAAAGAACTTCACGAAGCAGGAACAACGATACTTCTCGTTGAACAGAACGCTCAGATGGCACTTTCGGTTGCCACACGTGCATATGTTCTTGAAACAGGTAAAATAACTCTTTCAGGTACAGGTGAAGAACTTGCGGCAAGTGATAAAGTAAGAAAAGCATATCTCGGCGGCTAAAATTTAAGACCTTGTGATTTTCACAAGGTCTTTTTTATGTCTTCTATTACATTAGGAAGTCTTTTTCTTACAAATTCCATAAATTTTTGTGCCGCCATCGACATTAATCCTACATTCTGATATGCGAGATATATTTTTCTGTGTATAGGCGGTTCGGTCGGAACCGCATTGTATTCGTATGATGTTCTTCTCAGTACAAGAGAGGGGAGTATGCTTACGCCGAAATTTTCCTCAACCATAGAAAGAATCGTAAAATCATCCTGGATTCTGAATTTCACTTCGGGATAGAATCCGAGTTCATTGAAGCGCTGTATAGCATTATTTGATGTTCCTTCTTCAATCATGAGAAGTTGTTCATTTTCAAGTTCTTTCAAAGGAATCTTATCAAGTGTTGCAAGCCTGTGATCCTTCGGAAGAACAGCATAGTACAAATCCTCATCAACTTCGTCAAGCGTGAGGTCGGGCGTGTCTTTATATGATACAAAACCGAAATCAACTTTATTGGATTTTATCCATTCCGGAATGGTGATATTGTCACCCTGGTGCAGAATAAATTTGATATTTGGATATATTTCATTAAATTCTTTGATAAGTTTGGGAAGCCAATGCTGGGCAATACTTGTAAATGTGCCTATTCTTACTTCGCCGGAACTTAACCCCTTCATCTCATTTACTCTGTCGGTAAGATCCTGATGAACATATACGGATTTCTGGATAAGAGGGTAGAGTGTAGCACCCTCAGAAGTCAGCGTTATTCCTGTACGCGTTCTCACAAGAAGTTTAAAAGAAAACTCTTTTTCAAGAGAACTTATCATCTGACTTATCGCCGCCTGAGTGTATCCCAAAGCCTGCGCAGCCTTTGTAAAACTGCCGAGTTCGATTATTTTGCATAGCGCAATATATCTTGTCATAAACAACCACCCATTAATTTTATTTATGTTAGTATAACTAATAATTAATTAATAGTCAATATTGCAATTATATTCGTTTTAGAGAATATATTGATTTAAAATGATGATAGGTTATGGTATAATAGATTTATACCATATTGAAGAGAGCGAAGACACACCAACGAACATTGTGGATATATCATCAAAAATTATTACATCTAAATCCTTCACTGAAGTTAGCATGAATTTGCACAGAAATTTCAAGTAATTAACTGATACTTTCTTTAATAAAATGTATCGGTGATTTAAATGAAAAAAGAATATAGAATAATAATAGCTGCTGTGATAATATCAGTATGTTATATTATGTTCTTTCAATGGCGCACTTCATGCGAAGCAACGATAGCAAGTTATGGACGAACAATAATTATAGATGCAGGGCACGGTGGGTTTGATGGCGGGGCGGTTGCATCGGACAATACGCTTGAAAAAGATTTAAATCTTGAAATTGCAAAACTTCTGCGAAACTATCTTGTGTCAAGCGGTTACAATGTGATAATGACAAGAGAGGACGACGGCGCTTTATCCGATCAAAAAATGGAGGATATGCGAAAACGCCTGCAAACTATGCAGGAAAACTGTGATGCGCTTTTTGTAAGTATACATTGCAACAAGTTTCCCGTTACATCAGCAAGGGGACTGCAGGTGTTTTATTCAGAAAATACCGACAGTTCCAAAGAATTGGCTGATTTGATACAGAATCAGTATAATACGACCATCAACAAAAATTGTAAAAGAGTCAGCAAACCGTCAGAAAAAGCAATTTATTTGCTTGATAATGCTCCGTGTGATGCAATTTTAATAGAATGCGGTTTTGTTTCTAACAAAGCGGAACTTGAACTTCTCAAAGACGATAAATACAAAAGCGAACTTGCTAAGATGATAGCAATATCAATAAACAGATTTTATGAGGCAGGATTATAAAAATGGCAGAAAGTAAAAAGACAGTATTCATATGCAGCATGTGCGGTTTTGAATCTTCCAAGTGGAACGGAAGATGTCCCGGCTGTGGCGAATGGAATACAATGGAAGAAGAAATCAGGGAGACAAAACCTGCAAAAAGGGCATCGGTCAGAGATGATTATAATATTTCAACTCCTGTAAAATTAGATGAAATAGAAGTCGCCGACAGCCACAGAATGGTAACAGGGCTATCCGAACTTGACAGAGTTTTCGGCGGCGGTATAGTTAAAGGCTCAGTGTCTCTTATAGGCGGTGATCCCGGCATAGGTAAATCGACCATTCTGCTTCAGTTATGTCAATGTCTTTCAAATACAAAAATTTTGTACATATCGGGAGAAGAATCTCTTTCACAACTTAAACTGCGCGCTAAACGACTCGGAGTATTCAGCGACAATTTAAAACTTCTTACACAGACCGAAATATCAAAAATAATGTCCGTCATTGAAAAAGAAGCGCCCGAAATCGTGATAATCGACTCAATACAAACAACATATTCATCGGAAATTTCGTCGATTCCGGGCAGTATCAGTCAGCTCAAAGAATGTGCTTTAAGATTGACTGATTTTGCAAAATCAAAAGATATAACGATGCTTTTCGTTGGTCATATAAACAAGGAAGGTTCTATAGCAGGACCGAAAGTTTTGGAGCATATGGTTGACGTTGTTTTATATTTTGAAGGTGACAAAAACTTGAGTTGCCGTATTTTAAGAGCAGTCAAAAATCGTTATGGTTCAACAAACGAAATAGGCATTTTTGATATGACGTCAGCAGGTCTTGAATGTGTTGAAAACCCGTCACTTTCGCTTCTTTCAGGTAAGCCGAACAATGTGCCGGGCTCCTGTACCGTTGCTATAATGGAGGGCTCCCGTCCGATATTATCAGAAGTGCAGGCTCTGCTTCTTCAGGTCCCATACGGCAATCCCAGAAGAACATCCAACGGGATCGATCCCAACAGAGCGGCAATGCTCCTTGCAGTAATTGAAAAAAGAGCAGGACTCAGAGTTTCTTCCTGTGATACATTTATAAATGTTATCGGCGGACTTCGTTTTACCGAACCGTCAGGCGATGTTGCTGTAGTTCTATCTATAGCATCAAGTTTTCTTGATAAACCTGTCCACGAAGGCTTGATAGCAATAGGGGAAGTGGGTCTTGCAGGCGAACTCAGATCCGTTCCTTATATAGAAAGCCGCATTGATGAAGCGGTAAGGCTTGGTTATAAAGAGTTTGTAGTCCCATACTCTGCAAATATTAAAAAGCGTGACGGCGTCAAAATAATCGCTTGTAAAAACATTGCTGCAGCGATAGATGCTGCAATATAACAAAAACAGTGCAGCAAAACTTAAACTGCACTGTTTTTGCAAATATAAATATAATCAAAGGAGGGTTCGTTATAATTATTGACGGCAGTGAATCTAAATATTCATATCTGAAATATCCTAATTTGCCCAAAAATAAAGTTGCTTATGTGATTTTAGGACAAGATAATGTACCGCTTCTTGAAAAATCTCTGAAAAAGCATAATATAAACATTTGTTCGTTAGAAGGGGACTCACGGTTAGATAAAAGGGTTTGTACTCACACGGACATGATTATGTTTCATATGGGCTCAAATCAGATTATTTTGAGTAAAAACCAAGCAAACTTTCCTTTTGAAGATGCTAAAATCAGCGTTTCAGAGGCAAAAATCAGTGAAAATTATCCTTATGATATCGCTTTAAATGCAGTTATAATAGGGAAAAAACTGATTTGCAATAAGAAATACACCGATAAAACTATTATTGAATACGCAAATAAAATACATTTAAATATAATAGATGTCAAACAAGGATATTCTAAATGTTCGATTGCACCCATTTGTGATAATGCGATTATAACCGATGATGGGGGAATTGCAAATTCAGCAACAGATGCTGGTATTGATACGTTATACATAGATAAACGGTTTGTAATATGTGCTGGTTTTGATTATGGATTTATCGGCGGTGCATCCGGAATGATAGATAAAAATGTTTTAGCGTTTACAGGAGTTTTTACTGATACAGACATAAAGAATAAAGTTGAAACGTTTTCAGCAAAGCACGGTGTCAGAATAGAATATCTTACAAATAAACCCATGTTTGATGTAGGCTCCATAATACCAATTATAGAGTTATCCGAGAGAGAAGAGTACAAATATAGTCCCTCCTGAATTTAATAAGTAATTGCGCTAAATGCAAATTTAGCGCAATTAAGGGGAGTGTTTTTCTTGAAATTATGCTATATATTATGTAAAATATAAATATATTCTATTATTAATTGAATTACAGGTGTTGATTATGAATACTGAACTTCCGTTGTCTGTTATTGAATATTTAAGTTACAGCGAAAACATTCGTGGTCTTTCCAAGCGATCTGTTGATGCTTACAAAATCGATCTTAGAATGTTTTTCAAATATATGGTCAGAAAAAAAGCTTTAAAGGATTCTTCTGTAGAACTTGCTGATGTTGATATTTCCAATGTTGACCTTGATTTTATTTCGAAAATTTCTCTGGCAGACATCTATGAGTTTTTAAACTTTCTTTCGCGTGATCTTGGCGAAGGCTCTGCAGCTCGCAGCCGTAAAATCGTATCAATACGAATGTTCTATAAATATATGACATCAAAAACAAATCAATTATCACATAATCCTACGCTCACTTTAGAAACACCCAAAGCAGCAAAACGTCTACCCGTACATATGTCTTTAAATGAGTCTATATCCTTGTTAGACAGTGTTGACGGTCCGTTTAAAGAGCGCGATTATGCTATTCTGACACTCTTTCTCAACTGCGGTATGCGTTTAACTGAACTTGTAGGTATAAATTTGCGCGATATCGGTGAAAACACCATAATTATCACAGGTAAAGGCAATAAACAACGTATGGTTTATTTAAATGAAGCCTGCATTTCCGCACTTAAGGATTATCTTGCGGTCAGACCTGCTGATAAACTCAAAGGTAACGACCGGGATGCGCTGTTCATAAGCAAGCAAAATAAGCGTATAAGTCCTCGGATGGTACAGACACTTGTAACCAAATACATTGATAAATCAGGGCTTTCAAATAAAAATTATTCAACTCACAAACTGCGTCATACGGCCGCTACGCTTATGTATCAGGAAGGCGGCGTTGACGTGCGTACTCTTCAGGAAATTCTTGGTCACGCGCAGTTAAATACCACACAGATATATACGCATATTTCAGATAAACAACTTCAGGAAGCCTCTCTCAAAAATCCGCTTTCAAAACACAAAAAATTTAAAGAAGAAAAATAGAAAAACAGGTACAAAATTTTGTACCTGTTTTTTTAAACTTCATCATGGAAAATTATTTCGTCATCATCGTCTTCAAGGATAAGATCGATATCTTCGGAAGAGTACTCCTCTTCCCTCTTTTCTACCGGTTCTTCCTCTTGGGGCATCATATATTTCTTTATCACAGTATAAGTTGAAAATACGGCTATAAACTGCATAAATGCCGGTAAGATCAACGCAAATATTAAAAACCAGAAAATAAATATAACCAAAAATACGCCTTGAGAAGCATATTGAGCGGCAATAAAAATACTTCCTATATAAATAATAAGTGTTATCGCATGGCCTAAGAGTGCACATATATTGTTTTTAAGCCCTACAATTGCAAAAATTGCAGCATCTTTATATACATATCGCAATTTTAAGTCAAAAGTTACCATTATTGTATATACATAATAACGCATAAAAAGGTAAATTACCAGTGCTGTTATTGAAAATGCAAGCAGAAAATAATTACCTACAGTAAGCGTCGTTCCTCGAAGTGACCAGTAAAATAACGCATCATAAACAAATAAAAATGTAAATACAATATCAATAATACCAGCAACAAAACTCTGCTTAAAGTTCTTCTTGAAAGCGTCTATAAAATCCCACCATACAAATGCATGTTCTTCACGGGCAAAATTTCTGAGTACATACGTATATGCTGCTGTCGCAGGACCGATTGTTACTATAGGGATAGAAAACAGTATGAATAACAGATTTACCTGAATTATCTTACCGAATTTTCGTCCAAGCAACTCCCAAAAAAGAAAAAATCTTCTTTTCTGAGGAGCATTTTTTGATACGCCCTTACCGGGCTTATCATAGTTTTTATTAAAAAATCCCATATGTCTCCTTTACGCTCTCGGATGATATTTATTATATACCGACTTGAATTTATTTTTAACAAAACGTGCATATATCTGTGTTGATGCTATATCAGTATGTCCTAACATTTGCTGAACATCATGTAAATCAGCGCCGTTTTCAACGAGATGCGCCGCAAAACTGTGCCTAAGTGTCTGCGGTGTGATATCGGTAGTAATACCCGCAAGTTGCTGATATTGTTTTATTATCTTCCAGAAACCTTGTCTTGTGAGCCTGTCCCCACTAAAATTGATGAACAATGAATTATTACCCGGCCTTGCATATATTTTGCGAGTAGATGCAATATATGCATCAAGTGCTTTAACTGCCATAGGATAAAGCGGAACAATCCTCTCTTTTTCATATTCACCGCATCTGACATATCCGAGATCAAGATTTACACTGTCTATATTAAGTTCTACCAGTTCAGATACTCGAAGTCCGCTGGCATACAAAAGTTCAAGCATAGCTTTGTCACGAACACCTTTAAGTTCATTGATATCAGGCTGATCGAGCAAAAGTTCAACTTCACGCCCCGTCAATATCTGAGGCATTTTTCTTTCGACCTTCTGAATCACAATTCCTACAAACGGATTTATGTTGGCTTGTCCTTTTAAAATAAGATATTTGTAAAAGGATCTGACAGCAGAAAGATGCCTTTTTACTGTGCTTGGAACCATTCCGGTATCATAGAGATGCTTTATGTAAGACTCAGCATTTACGTGTGTAACTTTATTATAATCAGAGATGCCTGCCAAATTACAGTAGTTATCAAAAGAATTAACATCCCGTTCATATGAATCTATTGTATTTTTACTTGATCCTTTTTCAATCAATGACTGAATAAATCCGCTCGTTGTGACGTTCAGTATCGGCACCTCCTTTTATCAAAAATACTTTACATAATTTTTGTATAAGAAATTATAATACATCAAAACCCTTATTTCAAGGGCATTTGAGGGATTTCTTTAAAAATTATTTAAACCAAATTATGTATACTTGATTATGTAAACTCGGTAACGTGTGAAACCACAAAATAATGTGTCGCACCCATCGGCACGACACAAGCACACTTTATTTAATTAACCCCCACTATTCCGCCTAATACTGATGCAACAAACATACATAAGGATGAAATGTAAAATCCATCATTAAAACTTACACTTCCCGTAGATATCAACTCAAGAATTTTGATAAATACAATTAAGATAACACCAACTGCCGTTCCACAGATAACTCCCCTTCTCTGCGCGCCTTTACCCGATGCTATTCCGCCGCAGAGACCTGCAAAAGCCGAGATGATATAACTTCCGATTTTAATAATATTTTCTCCGACTGTGGTCATTTTTGCGACTACAGACAACAAAAGAGTCATAACAATAAGTACCACTGCAGAAAACAGTGCTCCGACAAAGCATGATTTGAATGTAAAATTTCTTTCTTCCATTTATATCACCTTCCCGGTAATATAAATATTAAAAGCGGCCGGATATTATTCCGACCGCTTAGATTATTATTTCTTATTTTCTATTTCGTCTACATACTCATCAAGGTATGAATCCGGATCATCATCATTTTTCTTGCTTGTTGATACCGCTATATCTTTTTCAGTAAGAACCTGATTGATGCCCCACTTTTTAAATGTAAGTCTTGTCTTGTTTGAACCAGTTTCAATAGTAACTTCATCATCTTTGATCTTGATAACTTTACCAACGATGCCGCCTATTGTAACAAGTTCGTCACCTACCATAAGGCTGTCGCGCATATTCTTTGCTTCTTTTTCCTTTTTCTTCTGAGGACGAATAAGAAGAAAATAAAATACCGCAATCATAAAAACGATAGAAAGAACCATACTTCCCATTCCGCCTGCAGTATTCACAGTTTCATCTGCCGCAAAAGCCGTAACTGACATCATTACAGCAAAAATGCCTGTTGTCATAAGAACTGATAATGCTTTTCTCAATGTCTTCATTTAAATATGTCTCCTTTTTAATTTTAACAAAAAGCAGGAGTATTAAAAAATAGCTCCTGCTCTGCATATGGAGCGGATTACGAGGCTCGAACTCGCTACCTCAACCTTGGCAAGGTTGCGCTCTACCAGATGAGCTAAATCCGCAAATTTGGTGGGAGCTACAGGGATCGAACCTGTGACCCTCTGCTTGTAAGGCAGATGCTCTCCCAGCTGAGCTAAGCTCCCATCTTTCCGTCTTTCAAGACGCTTTATTATAATACTACACTACAATTCTTTTGTCAAGTGTAATTTATAAAAAGGTAGATCTATGTTCCACAAAACCGCCTATCTGTTTTTTAATACCACATCTTATGGTTTATATTGACTTTAAAATACCGCTGTGTTATACTTATTTTTAGAAAGTAGGTGTATTAATATGAACGATTATATTATTGTTACAGACTCATGCTGCGACCTTACTCAGGAAATTGCAGACAGATATAATTTAGTTGTAGTTCCTCTTACATTAAATTTCTCTGATAAATCATATAAAAATTATTTAGACGGTCGTGAAATACAGCCAAAAGAGCTTTATCGCAGACTTTCTGAAGGTGAACTCCCCACAACATCAGCAGTTAATATCGGCGAATTTGAGGAGATTTTTGAGCCTATCATCGCACAAGGAAAAGATATTCTTTATATCGGCTTTTCATCAGGTCTCAGCGGTACATACAGTTCAGGCAAAACTGCCCTTTCCATGCTTTCGGAAAAGTATCCCGAAAGAAAACTTTTTTCTGTAGATTCTCTCTGTGCATCACTTGGTCAGGGTTTGCTGGTATATCTTGCTGCTAGGCTAAAAGAGACTGGAAAAACTATTGAAGAAGTAAAGACGTATGTTGAAGAGAATGTTCCCCGCCTCTGTCATTGGTTTACAGTAAATGACCTTTTCCATCTTCAGAGAGGCGGCAGAGTATCAGCAGCAGTTGCTATCGTTGGCTCTGTTTTAGGTATCAAACCTGTTCTCCATGTTGACAATGAGGGTCATCTCACAAGTGTTTCAAAGGCACGCGGAAGGAAAGCATCAATCAACGCGCTTTTTGAAAAGATTTCTCAAACAGGAATCGATGTGAAGAATCAGTCAGTATTTATCAGCCATGGTGACTGTGAAGAAGAAGCAAAACAACTTGCTGACAGGATAGTAAATGAACTTGGCGCAAAAGAAGTAATCATCAATTATGTAGGCCCGGTAATCGGTGCACATGCAGGTTGCGGTGTTCTTGCACTCTTCTATCTCGGAACTGAAAGATAAATTGAAAGACGGACAGTTAAACTGTCCGTCTTTTTTAATTCTTTTCAATTTTTATATCGATAATATTCATATCTGTAAATGCCTTTATTGAATAGAACATACCGGGATCTACCGAAACACACGTGCCCTGTGATGAATATATACGTGTTGTCCCAATCTTTATTTCTCCGCTGCCGTTTACAACAGTGATAATATGCTTATATTCCTTGTCGCATGTGTATTCTGTACTTTTATTCATAAGTACCACCAAATGCTGTGTAGCAGTTGATTTTTCGTTATATGAACTATAATCAAGCACCCTGCATTCACCCCAAGCTTTTTCCACAAACATCGGATATGAATTGATATTCTCCACTAGCGGTTTAAGATAAGAACTCTGATGCTTATCCGCAACCAGAACACCGTCAGCCGATGCCGCGATGACCATATCTTTACAACCCATAGCGACAACAGGCACTGCAAGTTCGTTGATTATATGGGTGTTTTTACAAGTTTCATCGACCATACCTTCACCAAGTATATCGCAACCCATCTGTTCGGTAACGGTATTCCATGTACCAAGGTCTTTCCATATGCCGTTATAGGGTACCATTACGATGTTGCTTGCTTTTTCAACAACTTCATAGTCAAAACTGATCTTTTTAAAGTCAGAATAATCCTCACAAAGATCTTCAAATGTAGTCTTATCGGTATATTTGTTTAAAGTGGAGATAACATAGCCGAGTTTAAATGCAAATACACCGCCATTCCACAACGCGCCCTGCTTTATAAGATCTTCTGCAACATCTTCGCTGGGCTTTTCAACAAACGAACTAACTCTGGTAATTCCATCAGCAGATTTTTCAGGCATTATATATCCGTATTTAGCCGATGGGTATGTCGGTTTGATGCCCATAAGCGCCATATCCCCTGCGCCATTTTTTACTGCAGCGGCCATATCTTTAAATACTTCAAAGTAATTAATATCGGCAAAGGGATCGACCGGCATAACAACAACAACTTCGTTATCGTCTACTTCTTTAACATACTTAAGATATGCACACGAAAGCATTATTGCAGGAAAAGTATCTCTTCTGCAAGGTTCAATAACGATATCGCATTTGCCTTCAAGTTGTCTTTTAAGTGAATCGACCTGACTTTTTCCTGTGGCTACGAGAAGGTCTGCATCAAGGCCGGCTTCACTGATCTGTCTACACACTCTCTGCACCATAGATTCAAGAGAACCGTCATCTTTTTTCAATAGTTTCAAAAACTGTTTTGATCGAATGTTATTAGAAAGCGGCCATAGCCTTTTGCCGGATCCACCGGAAAGGAGAATTATTTTCATATAAGTCCTACCCATCCTTCGATTTTTTTGGAAATAGTTTCTGTTTTTGTTATTGCATCTTCTTTATTTTTACCGACTACGGAATAATAAAACTTAATCTTAGGCTCTGTTCCGGACGGTCTTACTGCTATCCAAGAGCCGTCATCAAAAACATATTTGAGCATATTTGTGATAAACATTTCTTCTTTTGACAAAGTATAATCAATGACATCAGCATTATCAAAAGGAGATTTACTCCTAAGATGTTCCATTATAGACTTGATTCTCTCTGTCCCCTCTATACCTTTCAAAGTAAAGGAGTGAAGATCATCGTAATAGTATCCGAACTGAGCATAAAGTTCATCAAGAACATCAACAAGTGTCTTGCCGTTTTTCTTATAGTATGCACACATTTCAGCCGCTAACAGCGCGGCAGAGACACCGTCTTTATCAGCAACATAGTTGCCATACAGATATCCATAACTCTCCTCGTAGCCAAAAACGAATTTGTAGCCGTTTTCTTCAAGTTTACGAGAGTAGGTGCATATATTCTTGAAACCTGTCAGCACCTCAAAAACAGACATGCCGTGCGCCTTTGCAATATCTGTTCCAAGCGAATTGGTGACGACAGTTTTTATAATGACATCTTTATTAGTGACTTTTTTATTTAAAACAATATAATTGACAAGTAATGCGCCCATACAATTGCCGCTTATCAAAACATACTCACCGTTATGTTTTACGGCAGTTCCCATTCTGTCCGAATCGGGATCGGTACCGATAACTATGTCGGCATTACATAAAGCGGCTTTTTTAATACCAAGAGTCAAAGCATCTTTTTCTTCGGGGTTCGGACTTCTTAGTGTCGGAAAGTCACCGCTTTGAACACATTGTTCATCTACATAAATCGCATCAAAGCCTGCTTTTTCAAAAACCATTTTTACAGGTTTGTAACCTGCACCGCAGAGTGGAGTATATACCACTTTTACATTTCTTTCCGATGTCAAAGAAAGCGAGCAGACGGTATCAGTATACGACCGTGCTTCTTCTTCATAAATAATACTGATGAACTTATCATCACTGTCAAACTTTATTGTTGAGTAATCATCAACTTTATTTATCTCTTCAAGAAGATATTTGCACTCCTCAGGAGAAAGTTGACAACCGTATTTGTTATATACTTTATAGCCGTTATATTCTTTAGGATTATGACTTGCGGTAATAACTACACCCGCATCTGCCTTATGCATAATTACAGAATAGGATAACATCGGTGTAGGCGTCGGCTCTTTAAAGAGTAATACTTTTATTCCGAATTGTGACAGGACATCTGCAGTTACTTTGGCAAATTCACGGGAATTGTTTCTCGTATCGTATGCTATAATCACCGACTTGTTTTCTCCTGAGGATAAAAGCCATTTTGAAAGACCTATCGTGGCACGTGCAACAGTATAACGGTTCAGTCTGTTGGTGCCTGCCGCCATAACAGCCCTCATTCCGCCTGTTCCAAAATCAAGTTGTTTATAAAATCTGTCTTTGATTTCTGTTTCGTCAAGCGATTCAAGTTCTGATTTTGTATCACTATCAAGTTCCAGCCATTTGATATACTCTTCAATATACAGGTAAGAACACCTCTTATCTATCTGTTCTGATATTTAATCCTCTGTCCAAAAAGTCCTTATATGAAATTTTTATACCGTCTTCAAGTTCTGTTTTATATTGCCAACCGAGTGATTTGAGTTTAGATACATCGAGAAGTTTTCTGGGTGTGCCGTCAGGCTTCGTAGTATCAAATACAAGTTCTCCTTCAAAGCCTACAACCTTTTTCACAAGCTGGGCAAGTTCTCTTATGGTGACTTCCTTACCTGTGCCGATATTTACCGTCTCATCGCCGGAGTAGTTGTTAAGAAGATATACACATGCATCAGCAAGGTCATCAACAAAGAGAAATTCTCTTAAAACATTTCCTGTTCCCCATACTGTTACTGTCTTGGCACCTGCAACTTTAGCCTCATGGAATCTGCGAATAAGCGCAGGAAGCACATGGCTGTTTTCAGGATGGTAATTATCATTTGGTCCGTAAAGATTTGTCGGCATTACGCTGATATAGTCGGTGCCATACTGTTTGTTGAAAAACTCACACATCTTAAGACCTGAAATTTTTGCAAGAGCATACGCTTCATTAGTTTTTTCAAGTTCGCTTGTGAGCAAGCATGATTCAGGCATCGGCTGAGGCGCAAGTCTGGGATAAATGCAGGAAGAACCCAAAAAGAGCAGTTTCTTGACGTTGTTATCATAGCAAGCCTTGATAACATTTATCTCCATAGCAAGATTTTGATAAATAAAATCTGCCGGATATGTCGCGTTAGCGTAAATGCCGCCGACCTTTGCTGCAGCAAGCACTACAACTTCGGGCTTTTCCTGCGCAAAAAATCTTTCAACATCAGCCTGTCTTGTAAGATCAAGTTCAGCGGAAGTCCGTGTTATGATATTATTATAACCCTTTGATTTAAGATTACGAATAATTGCAGAGCCGACCATGCCATTGTGACCTGCAACATAAATTCTTGTATTTATATCAAACATGCTAACCACCCTATTAATCAAATGACATTCTGAGCTTGTCCTGAGATTTAACAAGTTCAATATCGCTCTCTACCATAATTTTAACGAGTTCTTCGAAAGAAGTCTTTTTGGGATCCCAACCGAGAACTTCTTTTGCCTTTGTGGGATCACCAAGAAGTAGATCAACTTCAGCAGGTCTGAAATACTTAGGATCAACAGCAACTATCTCTTCGCCTGTTGCTTTATTTATGCCTACTTCATTAACACCTTCGCCGCGCCATTCAATTTCAATTCCGGCGTGTTTGAACGCATAAGTGCAGAACTCTCTTACAGTTCTTGTTTCACCTGTTGCAATAACAAAATCATCTGCTTCCTTATGCTGGAGAATCATCCACATACATTCAACATAATCTTTTGCATAGCCCCAGTCACGTTTCGAGTTAAGATTACCAAGATAGAGTTTCTTCTGGATACCAAGAGAAATTCTTGCGGCAGCAAGAGTTATCTTGCGAGTAACGAATGTTTCGCCTCTTCTTTCGGATTCATGATTAAAAAGAATGCCGTTTGAAGCAAATATTCCATACGCCTCTCTGTAATGTTTTGTTATCCAGAAAGCATACATTTTTGCAACTGCATACGGAGATCTGGGATGGAAAGGTGTGGTTTCCTTCTGAGGAATTTCTTCAACTTTACCGAAAAGTTCGCTTGTTGAAGCCTGGTAGATCTTAGTTTTATTCTGAAGACCGCAGATTCTAACCGCTTCAAGAACACGCAGCGTTCCGACACCGTCGGCATTGGCAGTATATTCAGGTTCTTCAAAAGATACCGCAACATGTGATTGAGCAGCAAGATTATATATCTCATCAGGCTGTATCTCGCCGATTATTCTAACAAGATTCAAAGAATCCGTCATATCTCCATGAACAAGTTTGAGTTTGTTATTTTTGCAGCTGAGTTCAACGAGTTCGTCAACAAAGAGATGTTCAATTCGCTCTGTGTTGTTTACAGAACTTCTTCTTACCAATCCGTATACTTCATATCCCTTTTCAAGAAGAAACTCTGCAAGATAGGAACCGTCCTGACCGTTAACACCGGTTATAAGCGCCTTTTTCATAAAAATTCCTCACTCTGTTATTTATTAAAAAATTGTGTGATTTTTTCGCCCCATATTCTATAATCAAACGCATTGCAAGCCGTCTTTCTTGCATTTCTGCGAAGAACAGCTATCTCAGCATCCGACATTGCTGCGATTCGAAGCAATGCATTTTTACAGTCATCTATTGTCGGCGTTTCGTATATTATAGAATCAACACCGTCCGACAAATATTCGATTATATCCCCTATCCTGTTAATTATAGGCACGATACCGCTTGCCATCATTTCTGGTATCTTACTGGGGAAATTTGCTTTACTGACTATATTTTCAGGTTTTGCCATATACAAAAAGTCCATGTTTGAATAAAGTGCAACAAGATCATCGTATTCAAGCCAGTCATAATGAACTATATTGTCTTTAAGCGCCTCAAGAATTTTTTCTGCATCGGGACCTGACGCATTGGCAAGATTATCCCTGCTCATTCCTGTGAGATGAAATTTAAATCTTGCTCTGACATCATCGGGCAATTCCAAAAGCGCTTTAAGCATACATTCAAAATTATCTTTTAAATAAGGATTTCCAGAATAAACAAGATCAATATAGGGTTTATCTTTTCTTTCGACAAAAATATGTTCCTGCGGATCAACAAATATAGGAATACGGCATGTCTCGCATCCGAGAGACTCAAAGTGTTCCTCTAAACATTTGCTTATAGGAATAACTTTTTTTGACATCGGATATAACTTATCAAAAGTTATCCTGTATAGTTTGTACATTATGCTGTTTTTACCGCCCAACTGATACGGCTGATGCCATTCAACTACATCAGTAGCGACTGATGCACCAATTTTTTTATATGCATAATTAAGTATCTGATTGACAGAAAAACAACTGTTCATGTATAAGACACAAAAATCATCTTTAGAAAACTGTTTTCTTTTCAGTTCCTTTACCATTTGTTTTCCGCCAAAAATGAATTTTTTGATTCTGCTAATTGTATTCTTTGAACACTTTATATTGTAATATTTAATTCCTTTATATTCGCCATAACCGGTTTTACCTTGGGCTATTACATATGTATTATGACCGCACATTTCCAGCGCCCTGCATATATTCAGTATTCGATTGGAACCGGCATCCCCTCTGGGGAATTTTTTATCTGTACACACAAAAACACGTTTATTCATAATTCACCTCACACTATATCGATTTTATTATAATAGAATAACATTATTTTTTCAAATACATTTTAATGATATATAAGAAATACTGACTTTACATAAGTCAGTATCAAAACAGCATATATTTTACGTAAATATTGTCAATATTTCTATTGAAACAGAAACAAAAAAGTGATAATATAGTTTTGATAACTATGTGAGGTGTTTTATGAAAAAGTCATTAAAAAACAAGATTTCACTTCCCGATTATACAATCGGTGAAGAAATTACAAACTCTGTCACACACGGTATAGGAACCATGTTAAGCATAGCGGCGTTGGTTTTATGTGTTGTAAAGTCCGCGCTTCACCACGATGTATGGGCGGTAGTTTCTTCGGCGATATATGGTTCTACCCTTGTCCTTCTGTATTTAATGTCAACAATATACCATTCACTTGCCCGTAACAAAGCAAAAAGAATTTTCAGAATAATCGATCATTGCAGTATCTTTTTACTAATAGCAGGAACATATACCCCGTTTACATTAGTATCTTTCCGCGGTCCTCTCGGTTGGTCAATGTTTGGTGTTATATGGGGTATGGCAATACTTGGTATAGTCCTTAACGCAATAGATTTGGAAAAATTTTCAAAGATATCTTTTGTATGCTATCTCGTAATGGGATGGGCTGTAGTAATGGCAATTAAGCCCGTAATGGCATCAGTAGAAAAAGGCGGCCTTATACTTCTGTTAGCAGGCGGCATTGCCTATTCTCTAGGCGCAGTATTTTATGCTGTTGGCGCAAAGAAGAAATACATTCACTCCGTATGGCACGTATTCGTTATCTTCGGAAGTGTTCTGCATTTCTTCTCAATATTCTTTTACGTTATTTGATTTTTTTATTACCGGAAACATAGACGGTATACGATGTGGAATAGATTACAAACCCCGGTTTTGCGCCGTTTGGTTTTTTGACAAACTTAGCAGGGGTATAAGTTACGGGAACTTTCTCCTCTCCTCTGCCGCTGCTGAAATATGCCGCATATTCTGCTGCTTCGACAATATCGTCATCAGACACTTCTTTTCCGTTTGTGACAAGTATTACATGCGAACCTGTCAAATTTAATGCGTGCAGCCAATAGTCATTTTTTGCGGCAAACTTGTGTGTCAGATAATCATTCTGAAGATTGTTACGGCCTATATAAATGTCAAAACCGTTCTTCGTTACAAAATGATGAGGATGCGATGGTTTTTGCTTTTTCTTTGTCCCTGATGGCCGTCTCAAATACCCAAGTTCAATAAGTTCATTTTTAATATCATCTATCTCTTCGGGACTTTGAACAAGTTCAAGTTGTGCAGAAAGTTTTTCAAAATATTCAAGTTCTGCTTTTCCGTTTTCTATCTGACTGCCGAGCATCTCCTCGGCAGTTTTTAATTTCTGGTACTTTTTAAAATATTTTTGTGCATTCTTTGCCGCAGAGATCTTAGGATCAAGAGGCACTTCTATCATATCCAGATTTTCATCATAGTAATTGACAAGACTACACTTTGATGCGCCCTTCTCGATCATATGAATATTTGCAGTTATAAGTTCACCGTATATTTTGTATTTTTCTCTGTCTTTACTTTCCGAAAGTTCCTCTTGCTGATTTACAAGTTTTTTGCTTATTTTGTCAACTGTGGAATTTATATATCTCGAAAGTTCAGCACTCTTAGATTTGAGTATCTCTCTTCTTTCATCTGCTGAGAAATACTCATCGAGCAGCGATGAAAAATCATTATATTCTTTACTGCGATACTTATCTCCGTATTGCTCTATTTCACAAACCGAATAGTCTTTAGGTCCTTTATCTCCAATCAACATATTTGCACTTTTTTCAGCGTTCAAAAATGAAAAAAGCGTCTTAATTAGTTGTTGTTTTTCACTGTCAGACATTTCAAAAGAAGAAATATCTGAGACTTTACTTCTGTAGGCAATCTCTCTGGAGAGCAGAGGTGAAAGCCCCATGACATATGCCATAAGCAGTTTATCTGCCGACAATGAAGACTTGTCCGAAAGGACTTTTTCCCGTATTGCCGACTCATTTAAGAAAGGATCAAGTTTATTCATACTGTCTGGCAATTTGTATTTTGCGCCGGGCATGACCTGTCTTGAAGCATTTTCGTTATATGAAACTTTTTTCAAACTATCTATAATTCTGTCCTCCGAGTCGAGCAGAATTATATTGCTCTGTCGCCCTAAAATTTCAAGAACAAGAGATTTTGTTTCTCTTTCCAAAAATTCATTTGTAACTGAAAAAGAGAATTTTATTGCTCGTTCAAAAGAAAGTTGAGTAATCTCTGTAATCTTACCGCCGGTTATATGCTTTCTGAGCAACATACAAAACATAGGCGGCACATCGGGATTATCATACGATACCTCTGTCATCTGAACTCTGGGATGATTTGCATTTGCGCATAACAAAAGTTTCTCGTTTTTACCAAGAGTTCTCACCGTGATTATGACTCTGTCACGTTCAGGCATATTTATCTTATCAATCTTACCGCCAAGACAAATTTTGTTTATCTCAGAAGTCATTGATTTTAAAAATACTGCATCAAATGGCATTTATTACTCCTAAATAAATCTATAAAGATCGTCAAGTGATTTTGCATCGACAATCGAAAGCGAGGGATACTTTTTATTGATTACGGATTTGACAAGTTCAAGACCGCCCTTTTCTGTAAAATAATGACCTGCACAAATAAGATTTATACCCATTTCCTTAGCGTCGATAAAGTTGTTGTGTTTTAGTTCACCCGTGAGAATCGTATCGCATTCCTCAAGATAAGCATCGCGTATGGAACTGCCTCCGCTGCCTGTCACAACTGCAATTTTTTTAACTTTCTTTCCGCAGTCAAAAAACATTATACCGCTTGCAGATATTCTGTTTTTGACAATTTCAGCAAATTCAGTTGCAGTTAATTCGTTATCGATCTCCCCTACTCTGCAACACGGTTTTCCTTCGATATCAATAATTTTTCTGACAGATATGCCGCAGGCATCACAGAGCGAGTCTGACATACCGTTTTCCACATTGTCGAGGTTGGTATGCAAGCATATTGCCGAGATATTATTTTCAATCAAAGAATAAATTTTTGAAGTTGCATAGTCATCTTTCCTCACCAGTTTTAGTCCGTCAAAGATCACAGGATGATGACTTATGATAAGTGAACAATTATTTGCCTTAGCCTCATTTATAACGCTTTCTGTTATGTCTACTGTAAACATAATATTTTCAACTACGGAGTCAGGATCACCGACTAAAAGACCTATGTTATCCCATTCCCATGATAGATCGTAAGGTATCTTTTTAATTAATAATTTTTCAATTTCTCTTACCGTTATCATTACATTTCCTCCAGCATTGCGATAATACTTTTTTCAAGCGTGATATCGTCAATGTTCTGCATTTTTGCCTTAATCAGTCCGTCATAGTGCTTTTTATGTTTTTTCTTCAGGTATTTTATATATGTATCCGTAAGTTCAGGCGAGTTAATATTCACGCCGAAATAAACATCTTTAAGCGACGGTTTTCGCGTTGCCCCATTTTTGACTGCGACAAGTATATTGTAGATTTTGAGATCTTCGGTCACTATTTTTTCTTCGGTAATATCATACCCGTTATCAAAAAGATAACTTCTCACCTTAGGCACGTTAGTCATAGGCTGTAAAATCAATCTGTGCCGATCTGTTATAGCATTACAAGCATTTATTATGCCGATGATAGTATCGCCGCCCATTCCTGCTATGATGATATCATCTATCTTGTCAAGCGGAAATGAGTAAAGACCGTCACACAAAATAAGTTCTACCCTATCCTCTATTCCGCACTGTGAAAGATTCATTTTCGCCACTGCAAGAGGACCTTTTTTTATATCCCCCGCATATCCGCGCGGTGATATGCCGTTTAGTATCAGATATGATGGAATGTGTGCATGGTCTGTCCCTACATCTGCAAAAATATGATCCTTTTTCACAAGTGAAGCAATTGTATTTAAACGTTCTGACTGTAATTTCATATATATACAACTTGAGCCGACATATAGCCGGCTCATTCCTTTATTCTTACTTTTCTGCAAGATATTTATTGATAGTGTCAACAAGTGCATCAGCATCAGCACCGTGTACTGCACAAGCGTCTTCTATCGTTTCCCCTCTTGAACAAGGGCAACCAAGACAGTGCATACCGATGGCAAAAAAGAACTGAGCCGTGCCTTCATCAGCATCAAGAATATCGCCTACTATTGTTTCTTTAGTAATCTCTTTCATAATTTATTACCTCCAGTCCAATGATATTATAATATATATTATGTCTGCTTTCAAGTATAAAAATAAGAAAGAGCATATCAAAATACGCCCTTTCTTACTGAATCTAATAAATAATTTTATTTATCTTCTTCTCTCATCTTTGCAAAACATTCGCTGCAATAAACAGGTCTGTCATTTCTGGGTTCAAAAGGAACCTTGGCAGGACCGCCGCATGATGCGCATACAGCATCATACATCTCCCTGTTTGCTCTCATAGCGCTCTTCTTTGCATCTCTGCAAGCTTTGCATCTCTGGGGTTCATTCTGAAAACCTCTTTCAGCGTAGAACTCCTGTTCACCTGCAGTAAATACAAATTCTGCTCCGCATTCTTTGCAGGTTAATGTCTTGTCTTCGTACATGGTCTTTTCCCTCGCTTTTGGCTTTTTTTAATCTTATTTAAACGACACCTTTAAGGTGCATCGTTTTTTAATTTTTTCTTCACTCTGTAAATCACGTTGTCAACGGTCTTTTTTGAAACCCCAAGTTTCTGAGCAATTAAAGCATACGAGTACCCGGAAAGATAGTACGAAAGAACTTTCTGTTCTTTTTGCGTTAATTTGACA
Organism: Feifaniaceae bacterium; assembly: GCA_045538835.1. Taxonomy (GTDB): domain Bacteria; phylum Bacillota; class Clostridia; order Oscillospirales; family Feifaniaceae; genus RGIG6165. Next base: position 79,492 of record JAZQEF010000018.1, read on the forward strand.
CCAATTTGTTTTTTGTACTCTTCAAGAGTTTCCGAGTCGATCACCTCCTGAGAGGGATCTTCGACTGATATCTCAGCATCGTCCAAAGAAATGAAGGAATTAAGCGGTTCATTCTTTTTGCGGTTTGATGATTTAACACAGGAAATAAGCCTGTTTTTCATACACATGGAAGCAAAAGCCTCAAAACTGTCACTCCTGCTTTCATCGTATGAATTGATAGATGCAAACAGTGCTATCAAAGCTTCCTGCAACAAATCATTCGTGTCTGCCCCCGAGATAAAAAACCTTCTGGAAATAGCAGATGCTTTCTGATAATACCGCTTGATGATCTGTGACACAGCATCACTGTCACCCTGTTTTGCTAATGAGAGCAATGCCTTTTCATTGTTATTTTTCAAATAGTCACACCTCAACACTTTGCATTATAAACATATATTTACAAATTGTCAACATTTTTTTGTTTAAATTAAAAGAAAGTTATCTGAGAAGAGTCAGGCAAATCGTTTAAAATGCCCAATTTTTTCATATCTTCGACATTTGTCGAGTTTAAACTGGTTCTTGCCAACAGTTCTTCTATTGATTCGAACTTACCTTTTTCCCTCTCTGTCACAACTGATTCTGCCGCTGTGTCACCAAGATGTGCAATGGTGTTAAATGGCGGAATAAGTTTATTATCCTCCTCGCAAACTATGAATTCTATCGAATGTGATTTTTCTATATCGACATTTGTAAAAGAATACCCTCTGAGATAATATTCATACACAACCTCATAAATGGTAAGTTCACTCTTTTCTCTGGGATTCATCTTGGGAAGTGCCTCAAGTTCCTTTATTTTGTCTTCTACACGCTCTATACCATATATCATAGTTTCAGCATTAAAAAGATCTGCTCTGATAGAAAAATATGCTGCATAAAACGCAAGTGGTTTGTGAACTTTAAACCACGCTATTCTAAATGCCATCATTACATATGCAACGGCATGCGCCTTCGGGAACATATATGCAATCTTATTACACGATTCAATATACCATTCCGGCACTTCGTGAGCGCGCATTTCCACTTCCCATTCAGGTTTGAGATGTTTACCCTTACGAACTGCTTCCATTATTGTGAAACTCAGTTTCTTATCCATTCCTTTACCGATAAGATACAGCATGATATCATCACGCGTACAGATAACTTCTTTTAGCGTAGCAGTTCCCTCATCTATAATGCTTTCTGCGTTACCAAGCCACACATCCGTTCCGTGCGAAAGTCCGGATATCTTTACAAGTTCAGAGAAAGTTGTTGGCTTTGTTTTTTCAAGCATTCCTCTTACAAAACGGGTTCCGAACTCTGATATTGCTATTGTACCGACATTAGAGTACGGATTTTCTTTAGTGAGATTAAGCGTCTTATTTGATAAGAATATCTCCATAACATCTTTATCGTCAAGCGGAATGTCTCGACCGTCAATACCCGTGATATCCTGCAACATTTTGAGCACCGTAGGATCGTCATGTCCGAGCATATCAAGTTTAAGCAAATTATCATGGATATATTTATACTCAAAATGTGTTGTAACAGTACCTTTGTCCGAGTCATCTGCAGGATGCTGAATGGGACAGAAATCGTAAATATCCATATCCTGCGGAACGACCATTACGCCACCGGGATGCTGTCCCGTCGTTTTCTTGACTCCGACTAAACCTTGCGCAAGTCTGAGCGTTTCAAGATTGGACAACTGTACGCCTATCCTTTCAGCATATTTTTTGACGTAACCGATACCGTTCTTTTCCTGTAGACCGTTTATTGTACCTGCTCTGAATATCTTTCCGCTGCCGAGCAACTGTTCAACGTATTTGTGCATCTGCGACTGATATGCGCTGGCAAAGTTCAAGTCTATATCAGGTACCTTATCCGCTTCAAATCCAAGGAAGGTCTGGAAAGGAATATCAAATCCCGCTTTAGTCAGTTTTGTACCGCAGACCGGGCAATCCTTATCCGGCATATCTACACCGCAGTCGATACCCGGAATGGTATTTTGCTCTATATATTTACACTTAGAGCATACATAATGCGGTGGCAGACCGTTAACTTCGGTAATGCCGGACATAAATGCCGCAATTGATGAACCGACCGAGCCTCTCGAGCCGACCAGATATCCGTTTCGATTTGACTCTTCAACAAGTCTTTTTGCGATAATGTATGTAACTGCATATCCGTTTTCAATAATCGCTGTGAGTTCGGTTTTGAGCCTCTCGCTGATCCACTCGGGCAGATCTTCACCGTATATACTTTTTGCCTTTTCAAAAGACTTGTCATAAAGTTCCTCTTCTGCACCTTCAATAGTAGGTTTAAAGAGTTTATTGGGCGGTAATGGTGAAAAACTTTCGCACATATCGGCAATAAGACGTGTATTGTCAATTACCACTTTACGCGCAAGTTCTTCCCCTAAATATGAGAACTCAGCAAGCATTTCTTCAGTTGTACGCAGATAAAGAGGCATAGGCTTACCGCCGTCGGAAAACTCCTGAGCAATAAGAAGTACTTTCCTGAACTGTTCGTCCGCAGGATCGAGAAAATGAACGTCACATGTGGCAACAACAGGTTTGCCGAGTTTATCACCCAGTTCACATATCTTTTTATTTATGATCTTAAGTTCATTGACATCCGCCACTTTACCCTGTTCCACAAGGAACATATTATTGCACAGCGGCTGAATTTCAAGGTAGTCATAGAATGATGCTATCTCTTCTATATCCTTTTGTGAGCGTTTTTCAACAAAAGCAGTATAAAGTTCACCTGCTTCACATGCACTTCCCACGATAAGACCTTCTCTGTACTGCATAAGCAGACTTTTGGGAATAATAGGACGTCTGTTATAGTATTTCAGATGAGACTCAGATATCATAATAAACAAATTTCTGAGTCCTGCCCTGTTTTTTACAAGAATAGTCTGATGGTTGGGTCTGAGTTTTGAGAGATCCGTCCCCTCATAATTACGGTTTATCTCAGCATTGAAATTATCAAAAGATGATAGTCCCTGATCTTTAGTTAAATCAGCAAGCATACAGAGCAGTATTTTTGCGAGTATTGCAGCATCGTCCGAAGCCCTGTGATGATTAAAATCTCCAACCTCAAAATACTCTGCAAGTGTGTTGAGTTTATAGTTTTTAAGGCCTCTGTACATTTTTCGGCTCAGCGCAAGTGTATCAAGATATGCAGGTCTGTAAGGAATATCGTATCTTTCGCAGGCAGTATTAATAAATGACATATCAAATGATGCATTATGTGCAACAAGCATTGAACTGCCGGCAAAGTCAATGAATTTTCTTACCGCCTCTTCCTGCGACGGTGCACCTGCAACCATAGAATCATTGATACCCGTAAGTTCAACTACTTTTGCAGGTATGGGCTTTTCAGGATAGACAAAAAGATCAAGCCTGTCAGTTATTATTCCGTCCTGTATCTTTACTGCGCCGATTTCAATGATCCTGTCATTGATTGCACTGAAACCGGTGGTCTCCAAATCAAAACAAATTATAGTGCCGTCAAAAGGTTCAGCACAACTTCCGAACATAACGGGGTGAGTGTCGTTGACAAAATAGTCTTCCACACCGTATATTATCTTGCCTTCATAGCCGATTTTTTGAGCCCTGAGATAAGCGCTGGGGAAACCCTGAATTACTCCATGGTCTGTTATTGCAATGGCATCAAGCCCCCATTTTTTCGCTCTGTCTATGTATTTGTCGGGTGTTGTAACAGCATCCATCATGCTCATAGTCGTATGCAGATGAAGTTCTACTCGTTTTACGGGAGCATTGTCCATTCTCTCCTCTTCTTTTGCCGTTACTATATTGCGAGGATTTAGAAAAATATCTCTGTCATATTTATCGTAACTTATCTCACCCTGAATCGTTACATATCCCGCTTTTTCTATCTTGTCCATAAGACGGTTGCCTTCATCAACTGACGGAAGCGGAACAAATTTAACTTTTATTGAGGATGTACCGTCAGAGATACCAAATGACGCTATCATTTTGCCGCCGTCTTTTGTAATTCGTCTGTCAAACGCAAAAACATTACCTTTAACAGCAGCACTTCCTGTTTCTTCGGAAAGAGTGTTTATAGGCGTAAGTGCCTTTTTTATGGTTCTGCCGAAAATAACTTCATTCTCTTCACTTGCCTGTTTTTTGATAACAGGACCTTCATCAATATGAGAGGTTCTATATTCATCACTTTCCGCATCTATTTCAGTTACACCTTTAAAAGTACATTTATACGATTTGGAAAACTCTTTCAAAAGAGCATTTTGTACCTGCTTTGCCACATTCATCTCTTCGAGAAATGCAAGACCGCCATGAGCAAGTTCTATAAGAAGTTCATCATCATTGCAAACAACCTTACAATCAGCCAAAAAATTACCTGCAATCGGAGAAACGCTTGTACCAATCCGTTCAATCACTTGAGAAGTGATTTCGGTTACCGCTTGTTTTTCTACAGTTTCTAATTCAATAATAACATCAGAGGCGTTGTATTTGTTTATCACCGCCTCTTTTATTGCATCAATCTCTTCATCGTCAAACTGTCCGCATAAAATAAAACCAATCTCGCGCGTCGTTTTTTTTGCATATGCATTTTTCAGTTCAGTATGCGACAGTTTACTCAACAGGGTATCATGTATATCAAGTTTTGGGAACAAATCTATAAGTGTTTTCATTATTTCTCCGAAATAAATTTATCAATTTCTTTTGAAAGTTCAAAAAGCAGATCTTTTGACGGAACTTTCTTGACTATCTCCCCGTGTCTGAAAAGGAGTCCTTCATCTTTACCGCCGGCAATACCTATATCAGCCTCTCTGGCTTCACCGGGTCCGTTTACAACACAACCCATAACAGCAATTTTTATAGGCTTGTCTATGTTTTTTACAAGGTCATTGACCTGATCAACCAGTCCTATAAGATCAATCTGTGTTCTTCCGCAGGTGGGGCATGAAACTATCTCAGGTCTGTTTTTATATATTCCTGCAGCGGCAAGTATGTCATACGCTGTCTTAACCTCATTTACGGGGTCGTCGGTAAGAGATACTCTCATAGTATCTCCTATCCCCTCAAGAAGCAACGTTCCGAGTCCTACTGCAGATTTGACTATACCCATATCTCTGTGACCTGTCTCTGTGATACCGATATGAAGCGGACAGTCATACTGTGATGAGATAAGTCTGTAAGCATCTACACAAGTGGTGACATCTGAGGATTTCATAGAAACCGCAAAACAGTCAAAATCGTATTTATGAAGCAGATCTATATGGTATTTTGCGCTTTCGACAAGCGCCTTTGGTGTCGGATGTCCGTATTTTGCAAGAATATGTTTTTCAAGTGAACCGCCGTTAACACCGATTCTTATCGGAATATTCTTTTGCTTGCAAGCATCGACTACCGCTTTTACACCCTCATCAGAACCGATATTTCCCGGATTGATTCTGATTTTATCTGCGCCCGCATATGCAACTTCAACTGCAAGTTTATAATCAAAATGAATATCTGCGACGAGCGGCATATCTGTTTTTTCTTTTATTTTGGCAAAACAACCAACAGACTCTCTGTCCATAACAGTAAGACGCACGATATCGCATCCTGCATCTTTAAGACTGTTTATTTGTGCAACAGAAGCATCTATATCAGTCGTCTTTGTGTTGAGCATAGATTGTACGGAAATTCTGTTTCCTCCGCCTATAGCAACATTTCCGACATTGATGGTCTTTGTTATTTTTCTAATCATTTAAACCTCATAATGTCATTAAAACTGACAAAAATCATAATAAACAATAATATGGCAATGCTTATCAAAGTTATTGCATTTTCTATTTTGGGATCAATTTTCCTTCTGATAACCGCTTCAATAAGAGTTATAACTATCTTGCCGCCGTCAAGTACAGGAAGCGGAAACAGATTTACAATTCCCAGATTGACGCCAAGAAGCATAGTGATATAAAGTACCGACCTTATGCCATAAGATACCGCTGAAGATATTGCCGCTGTAGTACCAATCGGTCCTGACATAGCTTGCATACCTATTTCACCGCTAAAGAGCATCGCAAATGTATCCCATACACTTCTGCAGGCAGCATAACATTCAAATATTCCCTGCTTTATAACTCCGGCAACCGTTTTGTCCTCAGCAGTAAGATAAAAATCGGGTGTAAAGCCTTTAATTCCCTCTTCCTCAAAAGGTATGAAAGAAACATCTTCCAGCACAGTCATTTTTCCGTCACGCTTAACTTTTACATCTACAGGCTCACCGCCGCTGTAAGATAATGAATATACAATATCGGATGATGAATATATCCTTTTACCGTCTATTTCTAAAATTTCATCACCGACTTTAAGACCGTATAAAGAGGATACATTGGTTTCATGAAAATCTGATATTACATTTTTAACAAGATACGGTTCTGTAGACGTCATAATAACCGATAATATGATAGCAAACAGAATGTTCATTAATGCGCCTGAGGCAAGTATAAAAATCCTTATAGCAGCATTCTTTTGCTCAAAAGCATCGGTCGCATCAGGATCTTCTTCAAGCGACTTTAATCTCACAAAACCTCCTATTGGAAAGGCTCTGAGTGAATAAAGAGTATTTTTCCCTTGGTAATAAAGTATTTTAGGACCCATGCCTATCGAAAACTCATTAACACCGGTATGTGTAGCCTTTGCAGCAATAAAGTGTCCGAGTTCGTGAACAAATATCAAAATTCCGAATATAAGTACTGCCGCAAGCAAAGTTAAAAGTGTACTAATTTTTATCAGCCTCCGTAATTTGCAAAAACTCTCTCTCTGACAGTTTTATCAGTATACATAATATCTTCAAGCACAGGATTCTTTATAGTTTTATGCAGGTCGAGTTCTTTACTTACTATGTATTCTATGTCGGTAAAACCTATTTTATTTTCGAGGAAGAGCGCAACAGCCGCTTCATTTGCAGCATTTAGAACAACAGGTGCGCTTTCGCCCGTACGAGCCGCCTCATAAGCAAGTCTTAAGCATCCGAATGTATCGGTATCAGGTTTATGGAATGTCAAAGATGAAAGTTTTGTAAAATCAAGACTCTCAACTGTTCCTGCTACACGTTTTGGATATGTCAGCGCATATTGTATAGGCAGACACATATCGGTTTTTGCAAGTTCTGCAATAACGGCACCGTCATTGTATTCAACCATTGAATGTATAACGCTTTCACGGTGTATAACCACATCTATCTTATGGGCAGGTACACCGAAAAGCCACATTGCTTCAATTACTTCAAGACCTTTATTCATAAGTGTTGCACAGTCAATGGTTATCTTACTTCCCATTGACCATGTGGGATGTTTTAAGGCATCACTTGCAGTTACTTTCTTTAATTTATCCCTATCGTAACCAAAAAACGGACCGCCGGAACAGGTAAGTATAAGTCTTCTTATTTCACCGTGTTCCCCTGCTCTTAAACATTGCGATATTGCATTGTGCTCACTGTCAACCGGTAAAAGGGCAACGCCCTTTTTTTCGGCAAGTTCTGTTACAAGCCCACCTGCCGTAACCAACGTTTCTTTATTTGCAAGCGCAAAGTCTTTACCTGCATTTATTGCTTCAAGTGTAGGCTGAAGGCCTATCATTCCGCTCATAGCGCCAACAACGATGTTGGCATTTTCTGCTTTTGCACATTCACAAACACCATCTATACCCGAGAGTACTCGTATATTAGTGTCGGCAAGTCGCGCTTTAAGCATTTTTGCAGCAGCGTCATCAAATAAAGCGACAAGAGCAGGCGAGAATTCCCTCGCCTGCTTTTCAATTAAATCAATATTAGAATGTGCCGCAAGCGCTTCGACTTTATATCCAAATCGCTTTGCGACTTTCAGAGTCTGAGTTCCGATAGAACCCGTAGACCCAAGAAGTGAAATTACTCTTTGCATATTACAATAATGTAGCAATCAACAGAACAAGCGGAGCAGTTGTTATCCAACTGTCAAATCGATCATACACACCGCCGTGTCCGGGAATAAGATTGCCGGAATCCTTTACTTCATATTTTCTTTTGATAGCAGATTCTGTCAAATCACCAATCTGCGCAAAAACAGCAAATACTATGCCTGCTAACACCGCTTCCACAACATTAAAAGCCGTATTAAAATAACTGTTGGCAAAAATGGCATATCCGACAAATGCAGCCGCAGTAAACAAAGTACCACCGATAGCACCTTCAACGCTCTTTTTAGGACTTACAATAGGGCTGAGTTTATGTTTACCTACGAGTATACCCGTAAGATATGCAAACACATCTGTTACTGCCGATCCGTAGCATAACGGAAGAAGATAATCGATGCTGTCATAATTCTGAAGCAGGGTTATACATGTCATAGAAAGAGTAAGTATAACAGGTACGAATGCTGCAAAGAAAAGTTTGCTCAGATTTACATCTGTAAATTTGGATATAAGTATTCCAAATATACAGGCTGTAAACAAAATCGTTGCGCCGAGCGGTATATTAAAAAGCGGTGTAATTATCGCATAAACACACGCAAACGGTAAAACCATTTTAGATTCGCGGTCCGTCTTGCCCGTAAAATTGCAGAATTCATATACTGCTCCGAGTGTAATAAGCGACACCAATATGTTTAAAATGGGAGTTGTTCTGAAGATATACATCAATACATATACTATCAGAATAACTATACCCGACAGTAATCGCACAAAAAATGACTTGAGCAAATCATACTCCTCCGTATCTTCTGTTTCTTTTGTTGAAGTCTTCAATAGCCTTATCTATATCGGATGTTTTGAAATCCGGCCACAGCGTAGGGGTAAAATACCACTCGGAATATGCACCCTGCCACATAAGAAAGTTCGATGTGCGATATTCACCGCCCGTTCTTATAATTAAATCAGGGTCAGGCTGTCCCGCAGTATAAAGCGCACCCGATATATCATCTTCCGTTACTGATTTTTCACCACTCTGGATAAGTTTATTGACAGCATGGACAAGTTCTGCTCTGCCGCCGTAATTGATTGCAATATTGCATATAAGTTTACAGTGGTCGGTATTCATCTGCGATGTCTCATTTATAAGCGCTTTGAGTTCATCATTGTATACAGATGTATCACCCAAAAAATTAAGTACAATATCCTCACTGACAAGTTTTTCCCTTGCTTCAATAAGATATTTTTTTAAAAGACCGTTAATTGCTTCAACTTCTTCAGCAGGTCTCTTCCAATTTTCAGTAGAAAAAGCATAAACGGTGAGATACTCTATGCCGATATCCTTACAGTATGTAGATATTGTTCTGAATGTTTCAGCACCGACAGGGTGTCCTGCCTGTCTTGGCAGTCCCCTTTTCCTTGCCCATCTACCGTTTCCGTCCATAATAATTCCGATATGCCTCGGAAGAGGCATATCTTTATTAAGATGTTTCTTTTTGAAAATCATATTTCAAGGATTTCCTTTTCCTTAACTTCCGCTATTTTATCGATATTCTTTACAAATTTATCTGTAAGTTCCTGAACATCGCTTTCAGCAATTTTAAGATCATCCTCTGTGATCTCGTTAGCCTTTTCCTTCTTTTTGAAATCTTCTATTGCATCACGTCTGATATTTCTGATAGCAACTTTTGAATTTTCAGCCAATTTTTTAACTTCTTTTACAAGTTCTTTTCTTCTCTCTTCAGTGAGAGGCGGGAAGTTAAGACGAACGCTCTTACCGTCGTTTGTAGGAGTAATACCTACATCAGATGCAAGTATTGCTTTTTCAATAGCAGTAAGAGTTGAAGGATCCCAGGGTGTTATAGTAATAGTTCTTGCATCGGTTACAGCAACTGCAGCCATCTGCTGAACAGGTGTGGGAACTCCGTAATAGTCTACTGCAACTTTATTAAGAACTGACGGATTTGCTCTGCCTGCTCTTATAGTAGCATATTCATTTTCAAGTGCCTTTATGGCCTTATCCATTTTTGTTTCAATTTCAGGTCTTGCGATTTTCATATTTAAGCCTCCTTAATTATTGTTCCTATATGCTCGCCTTTTATTGCTCTGATTATATTATACGGATCATCCATTCCGAAAAGAAGAACGGGTATTCCCTTATCCATACAGAATGTAGTTGCCGTATAATCAATAACTGTAAGTTTTTTATTGATCATTTCACTGAATGTTATTTCTTCATAGGGTGTTGCCGTGGGATCTTTTTTAGGATCCGCCGAATATATGTAGCCAACATTTTTGGCAAGCAAAAGTGCATCTGCTTCTATTTCCGATGCTCTGAGTGCTGCTGCAGTGTCAGTTGTAAAGAAGGGGGCGCCTATTCCGCCGCCGAATATCACTACCTGACCTTCGGATAGATATCTGTCAGCATCTCTTGCGGTAAACTGTTCAGCTACTGTGCGCATTTCAATTCCCGAAAGAACTTTAGACTTGACGCCCACCGTTTCAAGTTCGTCCTGCAGTGCAAGTGAGTTTATGACCGTAGCGAGCATTCCCATATGGTCGGCTCTTGTGCGATTCATATTTTTTCCCTGTCTGCCGCGCCAGAAATTTCCGCCGCCGACAACGATTGCTACCTCAACCCCCATATCGACTGCTTCTTTTATAACAGAAGCAACTTGTGCGAGAGCATTGTCATCAAAACCCATTGACTTATCGCCGGCAAGCGCTTCACCGCTGATTTTTATTAAAACTCTTTTATATTTTAAATTACTCACAATTTTCACCTCTTAGATATTTTAACTTATATATAAAAAAAAAGCAACCATTCAATTTGTCAAAATAAAGCAAAAATACGGGCAAATGCTGCCCGTATTTTCTTATCAAATAAAAATGCCCCGTACATTTTAATATACGAGGCTGTTTTTATTTTACTTAATCATTGAAGCAACTTCGTCAGCGAAGTTATCTTCTTTTTTCTGGAGGCCTTCGCCCTTTTCAAAACGAACGAACTTAACAACTTCGATCTTTGCTCCAAGTTCCTTAGCAACCGATTCAACGTACTGTGAAACAGTCATCTTGTTATCGATAACGTATTCCTGTTCAACAAGGCAGTTTTCCTTGAAATACTTCTGAATACGGCCCATAACCATCTTTTCAGCAATTGCTTCGGGCTTACCCTCTTCCATAGCCTGAGCCTTGAGTATCTTCTTTTCGTTTTCGATTACTTCTTCAGGAACTTCATCCTTCTTGCAGTAGCCGGGATTCATAGCGGCGATCTGCATGCAGACATTCTTAGCCATAGCCTTGAATTCGGGCTTAGCCGCTGTAGCATCATCTGTATCAAGAAGAAGCATAACGCCTATCTTACCGCCCATATGAATGTATGTTTCAAGAACACCTTCAAATATAGCAAATCTTCTGATGCTGAGGTTTTCACCGATCGTAAGGACCTTTTCCTGACGAACTGCTTCTACAGTATCATTTGTGCCTGTGTAGTTCTTAGTAAGAAGTTCTTCAACATCAGCAGGCTTTGTTTCAGCAACTGTTTTAGCACAGCCTGTAACAAATTCCTGGAACTTTTCATTATTAGCAACGAAGTCTGACTCAGAGTTAACTTCGATAACAACACCTATTTTACCGTCAACATATGCTGAAACTATACCTTCAGCAGCAATACGACTAGCCTTTTTCTGTGCTGCTGCAAGACCTTTTTCTCTAAGGTATTCAATAGCCTTTTCAGCATCACCGTTTGTTTCTGTAAGAGCTTTCTTACAATCCATCATACCGCAGCCTGTCTTCTCACGAAGCGCGGCAACATCTTTAGCAGTAAATGCCATAATAAATTACCTCCGTAAAAATTATTCAGCATCTGAAGTTTCAACTTCAGTTTCTTCTTTCATTTCAAACTGTTCACCCTGCTTACCTTCAAGAACAGCGTTAGCCATTGTTTCAGCGATAAGTTTTACGGCACGGATAGCATCATCATTGCCGGGGATAACATAGTCAACTTCATCAGGATCGCAGTTTGTATCAACGATAGCAACTATCGGAATACCCAGTTTCTTTGCTTCGGCAACAGCAATCTTTTCTTTCTTGGGATCAACAATGAAAAGTGCCGCAGGAATCTTGGGCATATCTTCGATACCGCCAAGGAACTTTTCGAGCTTTTCTATTTCGCCGAGAAGTTTTGTAACTTCTTTCTTGGGAAGTACATCGAAAGTACCGTCTTCCTGCATCTTGCGGAGCTGTTTAAGACGCTGAATTCTGCCCTGGATAGTCTTGAAGTTTGTAAGCATACCGCCAAGCCATCTTGCATTGACATAGTACATGCCTACTCTTTCAGCCTCTTCCTTGATTGAATCCTGGGCCTGCTTCTTTGTTCCTACGAAAAGGATATCACCGCCGTTAGCCGCAACATCACGTACGAACATATAAGCTTCTTCAAGTTTCTTAACTGTTTTCTGAAGGTCAATGATATAGATACCATTTCTTTCAGTGTAGATGTACTCCGCCATTTTGGGGTTCCATCTTCTGGTCTGGTGTCCGAAATGAACACCTGCTTCAAGTAACTGCTTCATTGAAATAACTGACATTTTTAAATTCCTCCTTTGGTTTTTACCTCCACCGTGTTCTTCTTCAAGCCAACTGATAAACAGCACCGACTTAAAATCGCACGATGTGTGTATTTCAAATTTGCCTATCAATAATATCACAACCGAAAAAAATATGCAAGTATTTTATTTATATATTATCATCTTCTCTCTTTTTTCGACCAGATGTGTATCTGTTGATGATATAAAATAAGGTGTTCCCACTAATAAATATCAAAAATTTGTCATAATTTCTTAATTTAATTTTATTATATGCTTGAAAGTTTAATATATTTAGGATAAAATAATTTTACAACTCAAATTATTGGAGGCAAAAAATGTTCGAAAAAATATCCCCTTTCATTGTATTGGCATGCGCCATTTTAGCATTGTGTTATTCTATAATACAATTTTATGCCGTAAAAAGGCAAGATGAAGGCACATCTAAAATGAAAAGTATTGGTGCTAAAATAAGACAAGGCGCAATGGCTTATTTAAAACGACAGTACAAAACTGTCAGCATATTTTTTGTATTCGTGTTTATACTTCTTTTAGTATTAGCATTTACCACAAACGGTAAACTTTTATCTAAATTTGTCCCATTCGCATTTCTTACCGGAGGTTGCTTCTCTGCTCTTTCGGGTTTTGTGGGAATGAAGATCGCCACATATGCAAACACAAGAACGGCTAACGGCGCGAGGAAAAGTCTCAACAAAGGTTTAAAAATTGCATTTGCATCAGGCTCTGTTATGGGACTTACTGTTGTCGGACTCGGACTTTTTGACACAAGCGTATGGTTCATTCTTTTAAAATTTGTATTCAGACTTCCTATTGAAGATACGATGAGTGCCATGCTCACCTTTGGTATGGGCGCAAGCACTATGGCTCTCTTTGCAAGAGTCGGCGGAGGTATTTTCACCAAAGCCGCAGATGTAGGGGCAGACCTCGTAGGTAAAGTTGAAGCAGGCATTCCCGAAGACGATCCAAGAAATCCTGCTTGTATTGCTGACAATGTCGGAGACAATGTCGGCGATGTTGCAGGAATGGGCGCTGATCTTTATGAATCATACGTCGGATCCTTAATTTCCTGCGGTGCACTTGCAATTGCAGCAGGCTTGAATTTCAAGGGAGTGATCGTTCCCCTGTTGATAGCGGCAATTGGAATCATTGCTTCGATTATTGGAACATTCTTTGTTAGCACTAAGGAAGGCGCATCACAAAAAAATCTTCTCACTTCTCTAAGAAGAGGCACATATATAAGTGCTCTCATCTCAGCGTTTGCTTCTGCTGTTCTTATATTTACACTTCTTCCCGAAAACAAAGGCGTGTTCGGTGCTGTTCTTTCGGGTCTGCTTGCAGGTGTGCTTATTGGATTTTTTACCGAATATTACACATCTGACACATATAAGCCGACGCAGAAACTTTCTGATTCAGCAAAAACAGGAAGTGCCACTGTTATTATTGACGGTATGGCTCTGGGTATGCTCTCAACTGCAATCCCTGTAATAATAATTGCTGCTTCAGTTCTTATAAGTTTCTATATTTCTGGCGGCGCAAGCAACTCTTCGCTCGGTTTGTACGGCGTTGCAATATCGGCAGTCGGTATGCTATCAACGCTTGGAATCACTCTTGCAACTGACGCTTACGGTCCAGTAGCCGACAATGCGGGAGGTATTGCCGAAATGGCAGGTCTTGAAAAAACAGTTCGTGAAAGAACAGATGCTCTTGACTCACTTGGAAACACAACTGCTGCAACAGGCAAAGGCTTTGCCATTGGCTCAGCAGCACTTACGGCGCTTGCTCTGATAGTTTCATACACTGATAAAGTTGAAAGCCTTGGTGCTACGCTTAATATCACTATCACAAATCCCCCTGTCCTTATCGGTCTCTTTATAGGTTCGATGCTCCCCTTCCTATTCTCAGCATTCACAATGCAGGCTGTAGGACGCGCGGCACAAAAAGTTGTTCTTGAAGTTCGCAGACAGTTTAAAGAAATCACAGGACTTATGGATGGCACTGCAGAAGCGGATTATTCAACCTGTGTAGACATCTGCACACGTTCATCACTTAAGGAAATGATAGTTCCCTCACTGCTTGCAGTAGTAGTTCCGATTATTACAGGTCTCATTCTTGGAGTAAACGGAGTTGTCGGTATGCTTGCAGGCGCGCTTGTATGTGGATTTGTCCTTGCAATTATGATGGCTAATTCAGGCGGCAGTTGGGACAATGCCAAGAAGTATATTGAAGCAGGAAATCACGGCGGAAAAGGTTCGGCAGCACACAAAGCCGCTGTCGTAGGTGACACCGTCGGCGATCCCTTCAAAGACACTTCAGGACCTTCTGTAAATATCTTGATCAAACTTATCAGTATGGTATCCATAGTATTTGCAGGAATAATCGTAAACTTCTCAATCTTTTAAAAAAAATAAAGGCTCAGAAATGAGCCTTTATTTTTCTTTAAATATTACATTTCAAACGAAACAGGATAGTGATCTTATAAGTATATACCGTCAGCATCCCAAGAGCATCTGATATTAAAAGTAACGTTTTTCACGATTTATCTCCTATATTTTTCTCTTGATTATATTTTTAGCAAGTTTCACAACATCTTTGAATTCATTTGTTTTCCAGAAGCATATGCATATCATAAGAACCGATACTGTGACCGCAATTACCGCCCCAGCAAGAATATTGAGCAACAGATTCTGAATATTCAGTAAAGACAGCAATCCGTTTGACAGGGCGCAGGAAACAAATGTAATAATTCCATATAATAAATATTTAATAAAATACTTTCTTACAGGCTGTTTGAATACCATTTTATAAATGAGATACGGATCATACCAAAGCTGCGTAACTGCCCTTGAAAAGATGGTTCCGATAATAACGCCTGTTATGCCGATTTTCTTGGCAAGAACAATGGAAACAAAAATGTTTACTAACGCCATAATAAGAGGTCTGTATTTTCCCTGTACGAATAGTCCGTTTGATGTTCTGAACTGACTTATGGGACTGAGTATATTTTTAAGATAAAAATCAATTACAAGTAGCGCAACCATAAGGGATTCAAACATAAGATCTTCACCCTGCCAGAAAGCCATAAATGGATTTAGCAACGTCCAAAGACAAGTTGCGCAAAATGACGATATACAGAAAGCAATAAAAAGCATCTTTTTAAATACAGAATACTGATGCTCCGGCGTACTTGTTGCTGACAGATTTCCTATGCTTGCACCTGTCGCATGAAAAAGCTGCATATTGATATCATACAACTGTTTTGTGATCATATTGTAATTTCCGAGTATGCCAACCTGTGAGGTGCCGATATACGAGGATATGACCAGATTATCTGTGCCATTAAGAACGGTACCGGACACCTTGTATAGAAACAGAGCCTTTACATCATTGATAAGACTTTTTCTCTCACTTTTATCAAGTTTTGCCACACTCTTCTCTTTAAGTACGGGATATTCTCTCTCGGCAACTCTTGCGACCACAATGTTCTGGACAAGACCCATAACATTTGCAAATATGAGATAAACAATAAAATTTTTAAAAACAAGCAGAAGTATACATTCAACAACAGCCTTTATGACAGATATGACTATCTTGATTTTTGACACAAGATAGTCTTTCTGCGCAGCAGTCAAAAATGTTGATTTATAAATGAGAAGATAAGAAGATGCCGTATTGACAATATATAGAATATATATCAGTCGAATATCTTCTACAATGTCAGGAACTCCGGTAATAAAACTGTCTAAAAACGGAATCAGACAGAGTCCAAGCGTCATAATGACTGCTGCAATAACAGTGTATATCTTCCGATATACATTCATAAGTTTGCTTATCTGCTCATGGTCATCTTCAGCAATCGGCTTGTACAAAGCAAATACGATCGCCGAGCCGATACCCATTTCTGCAAACGAAAGCACCGTGAGTATCGATGTGAAAACATCCGAAACTCCGGCATACTGAATACCGAGAGTCTGAAGGAAGACAGTTCTTGTTGCAAAGGCAAGTATCATACTTATAAACTTTACAAGTATACCGCCGACAGTATTGAGCAATGTATTTTTTGTTCTGCTGTTAGCCATAATTAATGTCTAACCTCTCCTGATAATCGATTTTAATTTTCTAAGCGGCAATAAGAAATGATACAGTTTCGTTTTGGTACTGTATTTAATATTACTCTTTCTAATATACTTTTTAAGTTCGTACATATAAGTATCTTTTTCATCCGCTTCATAAATCAATGCCATGTATTTCCACTTGTTTGCACGGTAAAAACTCATATCTTTAAAACTCTCTTTAAAGTTATCAAGTTTACCTAACAGATCAAGTGCCAGCATCGTCCTGATGCATTTACTGCATTTGCCGCAGTTGTCGGTTTCATATGCGCAGACATTTATGTACTTCTGTACTATCTTGTTATCTGCCATAAGTGAGGTTTTTTCAAGTCTTTCAAGAACAAGTCCGCCCGAGTAGAAATCAAGATTTGAAATCGAAATTAAAGGTAGTACTAAAGTGTCGTATTCCGCAGGACTTGTGCGAAGCGTCACATTACTTTTTATACCCTCCCCTGCCGATGCATAGTAATAATATCTCCACATCTTTTGTGTTGCAAGAACCGCGGAGCAATTACGGTAAAGATGCGAACAGTAAAATAGCCCTTGATATAAATCCGGAATGTTGGTATCTATATCAATAAATTTAAGTCCAAGTTCATTAGCAACATTTTTCCCAATTTCAATTCTGGTGTCAAACTCTTTCACTGTGTCGCTTCTCCACTCTTCAAGTGATGACACTTTTCCGTAACCCGTAAAATTCATAGAACCCGTGTTAAAGAGGGTGAGATGCGTTAACATAAAGTCATCAGGTATATCGTCATTAATATGCTGCAGTACCGTTGAAAAAGAGTCTACACCGCACGAAATGCCTGTCCCCACAAAGTTGTCGTTCTTAGGGCATTCATGGGCTGTATCGGCAATTATGTGAATGACAGTATCAAACCCGTCATCTTTGCGGCAAAGTGCAGGAATGACATATTCTTTCAACTGATAAAGAAGTTGTTCGGTTATCGGAATATCTGTTTTGATGTCCTCCCCTGCTACCATTGCAAAATAAAGAAGTGCAACGACAAAAGCGTCAGAACGTTCTGCACACAGCGCATACTTATACTCTGACGGCACATCAAACCACATATCAAATGAATTATTATCAAGATAAGACTCCCTGTACCACTTTGACACACGGTTTTCTATCGAGGCAATATTCTTTTTCCAGTTATCTACTGAGTATTCATCAAGTTTTACAGTACCAACAAGTCGTGAACGCTCACCGACATCTTCAACTCTTATGCTGCTTATAGTTATCAATTTAACGCCCCCTATTGACACGTTGTTAATGACCTCAAATATTATAACACATTATGTTATATAAATAAAAGAGTTATATTGATTGAAAAACGCCCGCAGCCTAAAACTGCGGGTGAACAAATTAATTAAAACTTTTAATTTCGGAATACAAATTTTCAAAATAGTGCTCGAAACCATTGTCGTTCGGATGAAGCGTCAAATCAGCAAAATAATTTTCTTCTTTGGGAACAAAATCAAATCCAGAAATGACCGTAATATTTTCAAAATCTTTTACAGCATGTCTTATATGCGCCTCAATTTTTTCAAAATCTCCGAACTGTCTCTTTTCATTCATATCTTTTCTCCATATCGGAGTAATGGAAAATATTCTTGAATTAGGATAATTATTTGCAAGATTTGTATAAAATGCTTTGCAATTTTCTTTAAAAGTTCCCTCGTCTGATTTGTTCCAATCATTAGTACCGTATGCCACAGTTATGTAATCAGGTACAAAATCTTCCTTGAGTGCAGCTAAATCGGGGAAAAATCTTTCTCCGCCTATACCTTTGTTAAATTCTTCTGCGCCAAGCGCATCTGCAAGTTTTGCAATATATCTATTGGATGGACGTAGCGCGTCATATCCGTGTGTTATCGAGTCACCAAATGCGAGAAGTTTCTTTTCTTGTTTTACACTTTCAACTAAAGCACCCTCATCAAGTGATATATCGCTGAGTTCTGCACACATCGACCAGGGAAAATGTACACAAACATCTTTTATCCCGTCACCAAGTTCAAAAGTTTTTTCAAATTCACCTAACGGCAACTGTGTTTTTGTATAGTCTTTTTCCAATGCTGTGTCAGAAAAATTATCAATATATCCAATGGCTTTTCCGTCAACAAAAACATCAAAAGAAAAATATTTCCTTGAACTGCCGGGTGAAGTTAACACTTTTAAAAACATCTTTTTACTGTCTGTTTTAAATGACAGTTTAATTCCTGCCGCAGAAAAAGTTTTTGTGTAAAAATTTTCACTTGTCACTTTGTACAATTCTTCTTGTTCTTTTGTGAATCTATAGAATCTGACGGCACCGTCTTGCTCCTCAACACGCGCTGCACCTGTTGTAATTTCTTTTATTTGTTTTAAAGTCAGTTTCATTTTGTTTCCTCACCAAAATTATTCCTAAACAAACATTTTTCACTAAATAAAAAATGTAATCACTAAAAAATAAACCCTAAGGACATTACTCCTTAGGGCTTTGGAGGCGCCACCCGGATTTGAACCGGGGAATCAGAGTTTTGCAGACTCGTGCCTTACCACTTGGCTATAGCGCCGTATTTGTTTGTTTTAAGTAGTATAGCAGGAGAATTTTTTCGCTCCTGCTATACAAGTTGGAGCGGATTACGAGGCTCGAACTCGCTACCTCAACCTTGGCAAGGTTGCGCTCTACCAGATGAGCTAAATCCGCATATATGGTCCCTCCGGGCGGAATCGAACCACCGACACGGGGATTTTCAGTCCCCTGCTCTACCTACTGAGCTACAGAGGCATAAAGAAAACGCCCTGTGAAAGCAGTTTTAAAAAATATGTGGCGACCCGGATGGGGCTCGAACCCACGACCTCTAGCGTGACAGGCTAGCGTTCTAACCAACTGAACTACCGGGCCACATATTGGTGGGAGCTACAGGGATCGAACCTGTGACCCTCTGCTTGTAAGGCAGATGCTCTCCCAGCTGAGCTAAGCTCCCATAAAGTGTCTCTCGCAAGACGCTTTATTATAATACTACATCGGATACCTGTTGTCAATACTTTTTTTCAAGTTTTTATGAAATTTCTGCTAATATTTTTTCAAGGTCTTTAGGAGCGAAAATATATTTGTTATCGCAGAACTGACAACATATTTCCGTATCCTCACCCTCGTTTATTAGTGATATCAATTGTTCTTTTCCCAGAGACCTTATTGCCTTCTCCATTCTGTCATACGAACATGTACATTTATATTCTTTATCCGACTCTTCCAGAACCTCAAATTCAAGAGGACCTAACACTTCTCTTATAATCTCAGAAAGTGTAAAACCCTCATCAAGCATTTTAGTTACAGGCCATATTCCGTTTAACTGTGATTCTATTATCTGAATTATCTCTTCGGTTGCACCGGGCAAAAGTTGAACAATATATCCGCCTGCAGATCTTACCGACCAATCTTTATCAACAAGCACGCCAAGTGCGCAGACTGTCGGTGTCTGTTCACTCATAACATAATAACTGCTTATATCCTCCGCAATTTCACCCGATACAAGCGGTATCTGACTGACATAGGGTTCCTTTAACCCTAAGTCCTTAACAATGCCGAGATAGCCGTTTTTGCCGACAGCACCCCCTACATCGAGTTTACCTATATTATTTAGAGGTAAATCAACATTTGGGTTTTCAACATATCCTCTGACATTCCCCTCATAATCCGATACTGCAATTATCATTCCGGCAGGACCGTTGCCCTTAAATTGCAGAGTAAGCGTTTCATTCTCAGCTTTGAGCATACTGCCCATAAGCGAAGCAGCGGTTATAACCCTGCCAAGTGCTGCCGTACATACCGGTGTAGTATTATGATATGCAGCTGCTTTGCTGACTATTTCTTTAGAATTTATCCCATATGCACGGACAAGTCCGTCTTTTGTAACTGCTTTTATAAAATTACCCATAAAAATTCCTCTGTAAAAAAGGACGAACAAGTCGTCCTTTTAATTATTTTCTTTTTCCTCAAGTCTTGACAGCGCTTTTGCATAACCGTCTCTGCCATACTCAAGACATCTGTTGACTCTGCTGATAGTGGCAGTGCTTGCGCCTGTTTTATCAACGATGTCGCTGTATACCATACCGCTTTTAAGCATGGTTGCCACCTGAAAACGCTGTGTCATAGCCTTTATCTCAGCAATCGTACAAAGGTCGTCAAAGAACTCATAACATTCCTCTACCGATTGCAGCATTAACATTGCCTCATATAATCTGTCTCTGTCTTTATTTCTTAATTTATCTGACATAATACTTCACCCAAAGACAATTTTAACACACTAAATCGAAAAAGTAAAGGCTTTTATATTCTTCTTCCCAGAATTTCTCTCTGATTTCTGTAGAATTCTTCGTATCTGCCCTCATCAAGTGCGTTTCTAATCTCTTCCATTAAATTATTATAGAAATACAAATTGTGAATAACAGCAAGCCTCATACCAAGCATCTCCCCTGCTTTGAGCAAATGTCTGATATAACCTTTGCTGTATTTCCGGCATACAGGACAGTCGCATTTTTCATCTATCGGAGATGTATCGGTGATATATTTAGCATTGTTTAAATTAATAATTCCCGCTGATGTAAACAGATGTCCGTGACGCGCATTTCTGCTGGGCATTACACAGTCAAAAAAGTCTACACCTCTGTATACACCCTCAAGAATGTTGACAGGTGTGCCCACGCCCATAAGATATCTTGGTTTGTTATAAGGCATAACAGAATCAAGCGTTTCAATTATATCATACATAACTGACGCTTCTTCGCCTACCGCAAGGCCGCCTATTGCATAGCCGTCAAGTTCAAAACCTTCAATCATCTTCATATGCTCAACGCGAAGATCATTATATGTTCCGCCCTGATTTATACCAAAAAGCATCTGGTTTGGATTTATTGTGCCGTGCATTGCATTGAGTTTTGTTATTTCATTTTTACATCTTTCCAGCCAGCGCGTCGTACGTGCAATAGAGTTCTTAACATAATCATATGGTGCAGGATTTTCTATGCACTCATCAAATGCCATCGCAATGGTGGAAGCGAGATTTGACTGTATGCGCATACTCTCTTCAGGACCCATAAATATTCTTCTGCCGTCTATATGCGAAGAAAACGTTGCACCCTGCTCATCAAGTTTACGTATCTTTGCAAGCGAATAGACCTGAAAACCGCCGCTATCAGTTAATATAGGCTTGTCCCAATCCATCATTTTATGGAGACCGCCGAGCGCTTTTACAACTTCATCACCCGGTCTGACATGCAGATGGTAGGTATTTGACAGTTCAACCTGACATTTGAGTTTTTTTAAATCATTGGCAGATATGCCGCCTTTTATCGTAGCAGATGTGCCGACATTCATAAATACAGGTGTTTCTATAACGCCGTGTACCGTTGTAAATCTGCCGCGCCTTGCTCTGCCTTCGGTTTTTAAAATTTCAAACATAATTACCTCAATAAAGAATCATCGCATCGCCGAAACTGAAAAATCTGTATTTTTCTTTTACGGCCTCATTATATGCCCTAAGAATATTTTCTCTTCCCGCAAGTGCGCTTACAAGCATTATAAGCGTACTTTCAGGCAAATGGAAATTGGTTATAAGCCTGTCAACAGATTTAAATTTATATCCCGGATATATAAAAATATTAGTAGATGCACTTCCGCTGTGAAGTATACCGTCCTCATCAGTCGCAGCCTCAAGTGTTCTGCATGAAGTAGTGCCGACAGAAATAACTCTGTGACCACTCATTTTCACATTGTTGACGGTATCGGCAACATCTTTTGAAACTGAATACCATTCACTGTGCATAGGGTGTTCTTCAACATTTTCT
Source organism: Feifaniaceae bacterium (assembly GCA_045538835.1). Lineage (GTDB taxonomy): Bacteria > Bacillota > Clostridia > Oscillospirales > Feifaniaceae > RGIG6165. The sequence continues at coordinate 101,990 of JAZQEF010000018.1, forward strand.
TCTTTTACAGGTCTGAATGTGCCAAGTCCGACATGAAGCGTAACATAGCATATCTTCACGCCTTTCTCCTCAACTTTTTTGAGAAGATCCTTTGTGAAATGAAGTCCTGCAGTCGGCGCTGCCGCACTTCCAGGATCACGGGCATAAACTGTCTGATAACGGTCTTTATCCTCCAATTTTTCATGTATATACGGCGGAAGCGGCATATTCCCTATCTCATCAAGAATCTCAAGAAAAACTCCGTCATAAGTAAATTTTACAAGTCGTATTCCCTCTTCTATTATGTCCACTACTTCGCCTTTGAGTTTACCTTCCCCAAAGTCAAATTTATCCCCGATGCGAGCCTTTCTTCCAGGTTTGACAAGACTTTCCCAGATATCGCCCTCTTTCTGTGAAAGAAGCATAAATTCAACTACCGCACCAGTATTTTCTTTCACGCCGAATACTCTTGAAGGTATTACTTTGGAATTGTTGAGAACCAGAACATCCCCCTCATCCATATAATCAAGAATATCGCAGAAAGTGCCGTGTTCATATTCGCCTGTCTGTCTGTTGAGTTTAAGTAGTCTTGACTTGTCTCTGTCTTTTATTGGTGTCTGCGCAATAAGTTCTTCCGGCAGATGATAATTAAAATCTGTAACTTTCATTTTTATCCTTTTAATGATGTATTAACTATAACTTCTGTATCTGTAAAATAATATTCAACAATGTCTTCACCCAACCAGCCGGCATTTGCCCTGCCTTTTGCACCAAGTTGGCTCATGCCGACACCGTGCCCCCAACCTGTTCCGGTGAAAGTAAAGGTATCGCCCGAGGGCATGACTTCTTTTCCGTCCGATGTCATAACATAAACGTCATTACCCTGTACTTTTGATATTTCTCCGTCCGAGCCGATAACATTCATATCATAGACGGACCGTGTCATCGCAGTGCCATTGACATATATGACTGCACTCGAAGAGATTTTAAATCTGGCGCTTTTTACATATGACGAAAGCGCTGTACGCACTTTATCACACTGCGATACAGTGTGTGTCTTACCCGAACTGTCTACCATCGTTATCTCATAGACATTTCCTGCTTCGGTATACTTGGAAACATATATGTTTGCCATATCCGAGAGTCCGTATTTCCGCGCAAGCGTATCAAGACTGCTTCTTGATACAGTCGACGACCATTTACCGTAGTTAGCAACCGTCAGTTCTTCAAAATCATCGGGAACCGCTTTATAGTATGGGTATTGTTTACCTCCCCATACATTTGAATTATCTTCGCTCGAGCCGCCGTTAGAAGAATAGAAATAGGTAGTGACAAGTTCGTTTCCGTATACAACTATCATACCTTCTGTTGATTCGACTGCTTCCCTTATCTTATCGGTAACTCCTCCTATGCCTTTGTATACCTGACAGTTTGTTGTTGCACATACATTAAATCCGTATGATGCATGTTTATTTGAACTTCCCAGAAAATAACATCTTGCACATATCGCCTGCGCCCTGAGCGCTTCAATAGGATATGATGATGACATTTCATACGGAAGTACGCCCATTATATAGTTTTTAAGGTCAACAACATTTATAAACGTAATATTGTCACCCGAGAGGATCTTATATTCAAATCCGCCCGCATAGTTTGTCGAGCCGTTCCTAATATATATAGACTTTCCTTCAATATAATGCGGTGCAGCAGCGACCCATTTATCCGAAAACTCAAATTCACAGATAATATGAGGTGAATTCATATCGATAAAAGTGATTCCCCGTGATGAATTTCCGACAGGAGTATATTCGGTATCTATTACAGCCTTAAATTTTTCAATGTCGGCAGCAGCATATTCACTTTTACTGTAGTGCTCTATTCTAACATAGTACGAATCATTATATACCGCAGGAAACACCTCGATATCATATCCTGCCGCAAGCATTTTCTCTTTTACTTGACCGGCATATACCTTTGCTTCACCATAAGTCGCAAACACATCCGCAAGTTGAAGATGATATGCACCGAATCTTACAGCGGTATCCGTTGCTGTTTCGCTTACAACATTACCGTCAACATATACTGTTTTATCTTTTGCGGCAGTAATAAAAGTGTTCTCAAGAACAGCCTTCGTAACAAAACTGCCATCCTCTTCATAATAACCGATATCATAACCCGTCGGAGAGTAGGCATTTGCGGCAACTGCAGCAGATGAACCGTATCTTAAACCTACACGCACCGTATTTTTGGACGAATAGTCGACCTGATCATATGCAACTGCACCCGGTGTTGAAAAAAGTGTTGTAAAAATAAATAAAAAAGTAAGCAAAATAAAAATTTTTTTCATATCTAATTAACCCGTAAAATAATTTGACACATCATTGATATAGTGATAATATAATAGAATGTTAGTATAATTATATATAAATCTTGCCCCCATTTCAATAGTCAAGGGCAGAAACAAGGAGTAATTTATGGAAAAATACAAAGTAGGCATTATAGGCTGTACCGGAATGGTAGGTCAGCGTTTCATCACACTTCTTGCAGATCACCCGTGGTTTGACATCTCGGTTCTCGCTGCAAGCAGCCGTTCCGCAGGTAAAACTTACGAAGATGCTGTCGGCAATCGTTGGGTAATGAAAACCGAACTCCCCGCTAAAGTCAAATCAATGCAGGTGTATGATGCTACTGTTGATATGGAAAAGATCGCTTCTCAGGTCGACTTCGTATTCTGCGCAGTTGATATGCCTAAGGATCAGATAAAAGCGCTTGAAGAAGCTTATGCTAAACTCGAATGCCCTGTTGTTTCAAACAATTCCGCACACCGCTGGACAGACGATGTTCCTATGGTCATTCCCGAAGTCAATAACGATCATATAAAAATCATCGATTCACAGAGAAAACGACTCGGAACAAAAAGAGGCTTTATCGCAGTAAAATCAAACTGTTCTATTCAGAGTTATGCTCCACTTCTTGCTCCTCTTAGAAAGTTTGGTGTTGAAAAAGTTGCAGTATGTACTTATCAGGCTATATCAGGTGCAGGAAAGACCTTTGACAGATGGCCTGAAATGATAGACAACGTAATTCCCTTCATCGGCGGCGAAGATGAAAAGAGTGAAAAGGAGCCTTTAAAAGTATTCGGTAAAATTGAAGGCGATGTGATAGTAAATGCAGACAGTCCTGTTATTACCGCACAGTGCATACGCGTACCCGTAAGTGACGGACATATGGCTGCAGTATTTGTAAAGTTTACAAACAAGCCTTCTACCGATGAAATTAAAAAGATATGGAAAGAATTTTCAGGCAGACCGCAGGAACTCGAACTTCCCTCTGCTCCCAAGCAGTTCATAACATACTTTGAAGAAGACAACCGTCCGCAGACAAATCTTGACAGAAATCTCGAAAACGGTATGGGTGTCTCAGCAGGCAGACTTCGTGACGACAATCAGTATGACTATAAATTCGTAGGTCTCTCTCACAACACACTTCGCGGCGCAGCAGGCGGTGCAGTTCTTCTTGCAGAACTTCTCTGTGCCGAGAACTATATAGACCATAGAGCATAATCGGAGGTAAACATATGAAAAAGACAATCTTTACCGGCGCAGGCGTTGCCATTGTTACACCATTCAATCCTGATATGTCTGTAAACTACAATAAGCTCGCTGAACTTATTGATTGGCAGATAAACAATCATACAGATGCCATTATTATCTGCGGCACTACGGGTGAATCTTCAGCCCTCAGTCTTGAAGAACATGAAGAAGTAGTAAAGTTTGCTATCGACCATGTTGCTGGCAGAGTGCCTGTTGTTGCAAGTTCGGGCAGTAACGACACTTCGGCAGCAGTTCAGCTTTCAAAATCTGCTAAAGAAGCAGGTGCTGATGCACTTCTGATGGTAACACCCTATTACAATAAAACAACACAGGTCGGTATCGTTAAGCACTACGAAAAGGTTGCTTTGGAAGTTGATTTGCCGATAATCGTATATAATGTTCCGGGCAGAACAGGTTTTGGTATCAAACCCGAGACATATGTTGAACTTGCTAAAATTCCTACGGTTACTGCTGTTAAAGAGGCAAACGGTGATATCTCTGCTATTGCTAAAACAATTGCTCTCTGCGGCGACTCACTTGACATTTATTCAGGTAACGATGACATGATCGTTCCTATGATGGCTCTTGGCGCAAAAGGCGTTATTTCAGTTCTTTCAAATGTTATGCCTAAAGAAACTCATGACATCTGTCAGTTGTTCTTTGACGGCAAGTATAAAGAAAGCGCAGATCTTCAACTTAAACTTATTCATATGTGCGATGCTCTCTTCTGCGAAGTCAATCCGATGCCCGTAAAGGCTGCTATGAATATGATGGGACTTGATGTCGGTCTTCCCAGACTCCCCCTCTGCGATGTGACAGATGCAAGCAAGGAAAAGATAAGAGCCGCTCTTCTCAAAGAAGGTCTTATTAAATAATTTATTTTAAGGAAGTCAAAATATAATGAAAGTAATTATAAGCGGTGCTTCTGGCAAAATGGGTAAAGTAGTTGCCTCACTTTTAGAAGCAGATAAAAACGCTGAAACTGTATGCGGTATTGATGTTTATTCTGATAACACGGCAGCATTTCCTATCTATCAAAATTTCAAGCAGGCAGATCACGCCGATGTTATCATAGACTTTTCAAATCCGTCGGTTCTCCCCTCGCTTCTCAAATATGCAGTTGAGACACACACACCTGCAGTTATAGCAACAACAGGTCTTTCTCCTGCGGAAATAAAGAGTGTTGAAAAGGCATCCAAACATGTGCCGATATTCTTTACGGCAAATATGTCGCTTGGCGTTAATCTTCTTACAGCACTTTGTAAAAAGGCTGCTTCAGTTTTAGGTGACAATTTTGATATTGAGATTGTAGAATCTCATCACAATCAAAAGATAGATGCGCCCAGCGGAACTGCGCTTATGCTTGCTAATGCTATCAATGATACACTTGATAATTCATTAAACTATGTCTATGACAGACACAGTAAACGTGAAAAGCGCACAAAGAATGAGATAGGCATTCACGCAGTACGCGGCGGAAATATCGTCGGCAAGCACGAAGTAATTTTTGCAGGAACGGATGAGGTTATAGAACTTACTCATACTGCAACTTCAAAAGCAGTTTTTGCAAACGGTGCTATTGCAGCAGCAAAATTCATTATCAATAAAGAAAACGGCCTTTATTCGATGAACGATATGATATAAACTTACAAAACATAAAAGAGACACTCAGTAGCGAGTGTCTCTTTTTTACTTAATCAGTATTAACTAATTTTTAAGTAGTTTGTAAATTTGCACCGACGTTTGCGAGATACTCCGCCATTCCGTCAACCACATTCTGTTTTTGGTAAGGAAGACCATACTCTACAAGAGACTTTGACTCTTCCCACACCGCAAGTTGGCTTTCGCTGAAATTTTCGGCATATGCATCATAGTACATAGCCGGCGGTAATAATTGCAAAAGAGATATTGTAACATAACAATACCTCTTTTACGACCTACTTTATAACTATTTTTACTACCGTCTTTTTTCCTTTTTTCAGAATGATATAGCCCTTGTCAAAAGTTGATTTTTCGACTGTTGCTTTTACATCGGTAATCTTCTCATCATCTATGAGGATGCCACCCTGCTCAACAAGTGTTCTGGCCTCTCTCTTTGAAGGGCAAACACCTGATGCCACTGCAATGTCAAGCACACCGCACACTCCGTCAGCAAAAAGGTCTGCCGAAACTGTCTTTTCTGGCATATTATCCGAAACACCACCGGCACCGAAAAGTTTCTTTGCTGCTTCCTGTGCCTTGTCAGCTTCTTCAACACCGTGTACCTGTTTTGTTATCTCGTAGGCGAGAACTTCTTTTGCAGCATTGAGACCGCTTCCCTCAAGTGAACCATACTTTTCATCGATTTCCGAAACTGAAAGGAATGTCAGCATTTTCAAAAATCGAACTACGTCAGCATCGTCTACATTTCTCCAATACTGGTAGAAATCGTACGGACTTGTCTTTTCGGGGTCAAGCCACACAGCGCCCTTCTGTGTTTTACCCATCTTCTTACCTTCACTGTTGGTAAGAAGTGTAAATGTCATACCGTACGCGCTCTTCTGTGTTCTCTTTCGTATGAGTTCGATACCGCCGAGTATGTTTGACCATTGATCGTCACCGCCAAGCTGAAGATTGCAGCCGTAATCTTCATTGAGTTTATAGAAATCATAGCCCTGCATAAGCATATAGTTGAACTCAAGGAACGAAAGACCTCTTTCAAGACGCTGTTTGAAGCACTCAGCGGACAACATTCTGTTGACAGAATAGTGAACTCCGTTATCACGGATAAAGTCAATATAATTGAGATTTCTCAGCCAGTCGGCATTATTGACCATAATTGCCTTATCTTCGCCGAATTCAATGATTTTTGACATCTGCTTTTTGAAACACTCGCAGTTGTGATTGATAGTTTCTATAGTCATCATCTGACGCATATCACTTCTGCCCGAAGGATCGCCTATCATTGCTGTGCCGCCGCCTATAAGTGCGATCGGTCTGTTTCCTGCGCGTTGCATTCTTGCCATAATCATCATCTGCATATAATGTCCGACATGCAGACTGTCAGCAGTAGGATCAAAGCCGATATAGAAAGTGCATTTACCGCTGTTGAGCAGTTCTCTGACCTCTTCTTCGTGTGTTACCTGTGCAAGCAGACCTCTCTCTTGCAGTTCTTCGTAAATTCCCATAATTTATCTCTCCATTTCGTTATTAAGCATTTCTTTGGCCGCCGTAAGCACAGATTCCGTTACGGCAGAACCGCTCATAAGACGGGCAACTTCCTTTGTACGTTCTTCAAATGACAGTTTAGACAGATGAGTATACGTCTTATCCGAATCAGCGTCTTTATAAATCAAATAGTGGATATCTGCCTTTGATGCGATCTGAGGCAGGTGTGTAATGCATATGACTTGTACATTTTTTGACAGTTGATACATTTTAAGACCGATCTTCTCTGCAGCACTTCCCGAAACACCGGTGTCAATTTCATCAAATATCAGTGTTTTTACTTTGTCAACATCGGCGAATATACTCTTTATAGCAAGCATAATTCGTGAAAGTTCACCGCCTGAAGCGACTTTTGCAAGCGGCTTTGGTTCCTCACCTTTGTTTGCAGATATGTAAAATTCAAGTGTTTCGCCGCCGTTAATGTTAAACTTGCACGGTTCTCTCACAACGCTGAATTTTACATTTGACATATTAAGAAAACTAAGTTCATTTACAACTTCTTCTTCAAGTTTTCTGCAAGCCTTACCTCTCTTTTCCGAGAGGATATCTGCTTTTTCTTTCAGTTTAACAAGAAGTATATCATATTCTTTTGAAAGTTGCTCTATTTTTTCGGAAGAAAATGTAATTCTTTCGAGTTCTTTTTTACAATTTACACAGAATTCAAGAATTTGCTCTTCATCTGCACCGTATTTTTGTTTTAAACGGTATATAAGATCAAGTCTGTCCTCAATTTTGACAAGTTCATTTTCATCGCAATCTATGGTTTGGATATAATCTGACATTTCATCACGAACACCCCAGATAGTATCTTTAGCCTCCTCCAACGCCTCAGCCATCTGAGAAAGTTTGGGAGATAACTGTGTATACTGCGATATTAGTTTAATTGCTTGAGAAACAGAAGTCAATGCCCCGTTATTATCACTGCCGTCAATATATTCAAACGCGCCGTTTACTGCTTCGAGCAGTTTTGCACCGCTTCTTATCACATTCTTTTTTTCGGTAAGAGATGCCTCTTCACCGATTTTTAATGCAGCGGCATCTATCTCTTTTATCTGGTAACTGAGTAAATCAGTCTTCCGTTCTTTCTCTGCATTGTCAAGAGAAAGTTTCTTTATTTCTTCTCTGACCAAACTGATCTCCCGGTATATCTCACGGTAGTTTTCAAGTTCTCTGTCGCATTTACCGTACATATCTACAAATTCAAAATGCTTTTCAGGGAGCATCAATGACTGAGTATCATTCTGCCCATGAATATTCACTAGCAGTTTGCCGATTTCTTTTAAAAGTGCCGCTGTGACAGGTCTGCCGTCTATCCTTGCCGTACTCTTTCCGTCAAGAGACAGTTCCCTTGATATCATTAAACTTCTCGCATCACTGTCAAATCCGAGTTCTTTAAGTTTTGACACCACATTTTCATCGACATCGCGGAAAAGCGCCGATACATAGGCATTTTTCTCGCCTGTACGAATGAGTTCTTTATTCGTACGCTCTCCGAGAACCATATTTATTGCATCGATAATTATTGACTTACCTGCACCCGTTTCGCCTGTGAGTACAGAGAAACCGTTTTCAAACGTGACAGTAAGTTTAGATATTACCGCAATATTTTCTATGTGTAATTCAGTAAGCATCTATGCTCTCCACAATAAAAATTTTATAGACAGTCTTTTACTTCTTCAACAAATTCTTCAGTGCTTTTTATATCTTTGAATGCCACGAATATGGTATCATCTCCTGCAATTGTGCCGACGCCTGTATTGGACATAACATAGTCGATAGCAACACATGCAGCATTTGCCATACCTGTATGGCACTTGATAACAGCAATGTTCATTGCCGCTTCAACTGATAAAACGGCATCGGCAAGAATGTTTCTGTACTTGCTTGTGCCCATCTCTCTTTTATCACTGTCTACCACAGCATAACAGTACTTGTTTCCTTTTCTCGTCTTTACAAGTTTAAGTTCCTTTATATCTCTGGATACGGTAGCCTGAGTCACATTAAACCCGTGTTCAGAAAGAAGATCGGCAAGTTCTTCCTGTGTTTCAACAGGCGTTTCATTTATAAGTTTCAGAATCGTATAATGTCGATTGTTTTTCATAGTTTCTCCTTAGAAGTTAAGTTTCTTACTGAGCAATTCGTAGTACGTCATATCATCAAGTCTTAATATCTTGAGTTTTTTGTCTGATGCATAAATTCTAACATGATCTTCATTGGAAACTTTATAACTGCCTGCACCGTCAAGCGATAAATATGCTTCATATTCAGCGTCATCACAAAGAGAAAGAGTTATATCTGCCCCCAAGTCAAAAACTATGGGCCGCGAAGAGAATGTATGAGCGCATATAGGTGTTGCAAGTATACATTCAACTGCCGGAGATACAATAGGTCCCCCACAGGAAAGAGAATATGCCGAAGAGCCTGTGGGTGTGGAAATAACAATACCGTCTGCCATATATTTATTGACAAACTGACCGTTACAAAAGAGTTTTAAATCAAGTATATGCGCATTGCCCATTTTCAATATTGCGTCATTAAGACATATGCCGCAATAAATATGCTTGTCACCGGAGCATAGTTCAACATTGAGAACAACTCTCTCTTCCACCTCGAAATCACTGTCAAGAAGTTTTTTTAGTTTTTTAAGGTCATTTATTTCAAGCGATGGCATAAATCCAAGTCTACCGAGATTTACGCCAACTATTGGTATATTGTGCTTATATGCAATTTTTGCAGCCTGCAAAAAAGTTCCGTCACCGCCGATGGAAATAACAAAATCGCATTTGTCCGTATCAGCAAATTCTTTTACACCGTCAAGTTGTCCGCCGAAAAGAAAAACCCCCACGCCTATTTCCTTAAGATACTCTGCAATTATCTTAGTTTGTATCAGCTTAGGATCTTTTTTAATGTTCGCATACAAAAGCACTTTCATAAATATCACCCCAATTTATGAGCAATTTCAATAATTTTATCAAAGTCGGGAACAATTTCCTTTCCCGACTTATTCAGATAAAGCAAAAATTCTATATTACCATCTCCGCCTCTTATCGGTGAATAGTCAAGACCGCAAATGTTAAAACCTGCTTCCCGATAATGTCGGATAACATCTTTTAAAACTTTCGCATGAACTTTTTTGTCATTTACAACGCCCTTTTTTGATATGCCCACGCCGCCGCATTCAAACTGCGGTTTTACAAGCATAACTATCTGCGTTTTATCTGATGACAATCTGTATATCGCATCTTTAATATTTTTAAGTGAGATAAAACTTACATCTACCGCTATAAAATCAAAGTCGGTATCCGGCTCAAAAATCCTGATGTCGCAGTTTTCAAAAGAGCGTACTCTTTTATCTGCCAAAAGCGACAAGTCGAGTTGAGAAGTCCCCACATCAACGGCATATACTTCCCGTGCACCGTGTTCAAGCATACAGTGTGTAAAACCACCCGTTGATGCACCTACATCAAGACACACTTTCCCAAGAACCGATATATCAAAGTTACACAGCGCTTTATCAAGTTTTTCTCCTGCCCTGCTCACATATTTATACGGCTGACCGAGAAGATCGATCTCACAAAATTCATCATATTTTTCCGATGCTTTTTTCACCGTTTTGCCGTTAACTCTGACAAGTCCCATTTCTATTGCAGACTGTGCCTTTGCCCTGCTCTGCAAAAGTCGCTTTTCTACTATAAGCGTATCGATTCTGATTTTATTCTCCATCAAATATCTCCAGAACAGAATTAGTGTCAAGACCTGTCATTTGATACTGCTGAGCAACAGTTCCCTGCTTCACAAAATCATTGACAGCATATATATCACAATTAATGTGCTTTGCAAACACAGAAGCAACGCCGCCGCTTTCCATACCCTCTTCAAAAAAACAGATTTTTTTGCAGGCGCCGACTGTTTTTTTAATTTCGGCATAATCAATACCAGTAAGTTTATATAGTGCAAGAATACCTACATTTTTATCGGTAAGTTTCTTTGCTTCAAAAAGGTTTATAAGCTGTCTGCCGTAACCGACCGCTATAATATCCGCATCTTCACAATCAAATGATTTGTAATCCTCAGTAAACGAAAGTATGTCCGCATATTCTTCAGATTGGCTGCCCTTGGGATATCTCACACAGGTAAGACCGCCTTTTTCAAGTCCTGCGGAAATAGCATATTTCTGCTGTCTGTAGGTTGCGGGCGAATAAAGCGTAACTCCCGGCATTTCAAGAAGCATGGACACGTCAAATAATCCCTGGTGAGTCTCCCCGTCATCACCCACAAAACCTGCTCTGTCAATAGCAAGTATTACCGGCAGATGCTGAAGTGCGACATCGTGGAGTATTTGATCGAAACTGCGCTGTAAAAATGAGGAGTAGCATGCAAAAACCGGTTTACAGCCGTTTATTGCCAGACCTGCTGCGAATGTAACCGCATGTGATTCAGCTATTCCGACATCAAAAAATCTGTTTGGAAACCGCTTTTCAAAACAGTCAAGTCCCACACCGTCACACATTGCTGCCGTTATAGCGCATATTGATGCATCTTTCTTTGCACATTCGGTAATATATTTGCCGAAATTGCTCGAAAACGTTTCGCCCGTATTGAGCGCAACACCGCAGTCGGCATCAAAATGAGAAACGCCGTGATAGAGCGTCGGATTATCCTCCGCTTTATCGTAGCCGTGACCTTTGATTGTTTTTAAATGCACCACACATGGATATTCAAGTTCTTTTACACGTTCAAAAACCATCTCTATCTTGTTTTCATCATGTCCATTAATAGGCCCGAAATAACGGAAACCGAGATTTTCAAAGTAATTCCCCTGACCCTTTGTTAGAAGGTTTTTAAACCCGTTTTTAATCTTTCTGACATTATTGTAAAGAGTGTTTCCTATAACGGGAATCGATTTTAGATGTTTCGTCAGATTATCTTTAAAATCAAAATATTTTCTTGTCGAAGTATATGTCGAAAGATATTTTGAAAAAGCACCTACATTTTTTGATATAGACTGACCGTTATCGTTAATAACGATAAGAAGTCTTGTTCCGCTTCTGCCGGCGTTATTTATTCCCTCAAAAGCAAGTCCCCCCGTCATTGCCCCGTCACCTATAACTGCAATCGTAAACGAGTCCTCGCCTTTTATCTTATTTGCGGTTGCAATTCCGAGCGCCGCAGATACCGAAGTACTGCTGTGACCTGCTAAAAATGCATCATGCTCGCTTTCATCGGGACGCGGAAATCCTGACAGGCCGTCTTTTTTTCTGAGTTTAGAAAAACGCTCAGCCCTGCCTGTAAGTATCTTGTGGACATAACTCTGATGTCCCACGTCGAAAACTATTTTATCTGTCGGCGAGTCAAAAACTCTGTGAAGCGCAACCGTAAGTTCAACAACACCGAGATTTGATGCAAGGTGTCCACCCGTCTTTGAAACATTTTCCACAAGAAATTTTCTTATATCCTCACAAAGCGACGATACCTTTTCGGGTGGAACTTCTTTTATAGATGTGCCGTTTAATATATCTGAAAGAACATTGTATTCCATAAATCAATACTCCCTGCAGAGCAAATAGTCTGCAAGTAATTTTACCTCATCAGTATTATAAAATTCAGAAAGATATGATACACATTTATCCGTATATTCTTTTGCCGCAGCACGGGCACCGTCAAGTCCGAGAAGTGTGACATAAGTTATCTTGTCAAGTTTCTCATCACTTCCGACTTTTTTACCCATAAGCGTCTCATCCCCCACAGCATCGAGAATATCATCTATAATTTGAAATGCTATGCCGAGATTTATGCCGAAGGCATCCGCAGCATGCACCTGCTCATCTGTGCCGCCGCCCAGAATAACGCCTATCTGACAGGCACACGAAAGAAGGGCACCTGTTTTAAGTGCGTACATAGATGTAAGTGAGTTTATATCCTCAAGTTTCTCAGTAACATCGATGACTTGACCACCAAGCATACCGTATGTGCCCGAGCAATTCGCAAGTACGAGAGCCGCTTTTTTTACCTTATCTGCAGTAAATGTATTTGACATCAGCACGGTTTCAAACGCAGTGTTCAAAAGAGCATCACCCGAAAGTACCGCAATGTCTTCACCAAATGCCTTATGATTTGAGGGTTTTCCTCTTCTCATATCATCATCATCCATACAGGGCAGATCATCGTGAATAAGCGAATAGGTATGTATCATTTCCAGTGCCGCGGCAAAATCAGAGGCTTTCTGCCATACAGGCTCAAATATCCTGTAAAACATAAACAAAAGAGCCGGTCTTATTCGCTTGCCGCCGTTTTGTGCGGAATAAAGCATTGCTTCAAATATTTTTTTCTGCTTGGTCGCCATACCCCTCGAAAGAATGGTTTCTATTCTCTCTTCACAGCATTTTGCATATTGACTCAAATTATCTTTAATATCCATTATTCCTCCGATGCCGTGAAATCTTCTTTCACTTTACCACCTGCACCGTCATCTACAAGTATTTTTATCTTTTTTTCTGCCTCTGTTATGAGTTTGTTGCAGACTTTTGTAAGTTTGACTGCTTCTTCATATAAACTCATAAGTTCGTCAAGCGGTGCGTCACCGTTTTCAAGGAGTCTGACTATCTCTTCAAGTCGCTTAACTGAAGTTTCAAAATTCATATTATCCATAATCAAGTCCTTCTTTCAATTTCATCAACTGTTGCCGTGGCACTTCCGTTTGAAAATACCACATTTATTTTCTGTCCGCACGAGATATCGTCTACCGAACGGATTATCTTCTCACCGGACGTTGCATATGCATATCCTCTCGACAGTACCGCAAGCGGACTTAATGCATCAAGTTTCGACACTGTTTGTAAAAATGCATTTTTCCTTCGTTCTATCGCATATTTTGTGAGCGAATCTATTTTTTCCGCATAGTTTAATACCGCCGTTTTTTTATCGTCTGTCAGTATCGCAGGATCTTTTAAAATGCGATGTGATGCAAGTGTGTCGAGTCTTAGCCACTTTTCTTTTACTGTCCTTCTTGCATATACAAAAACCGTATTTTTAAGATTTGAGAATTTTTCAATAAGTTCATTACTGTCAGGCACGCACAATTCTGCCGCCGCCGACGGTGTGGGGGCGCGGAGATCACTCACAAAATCACAGATAGTAAAATCTGTTTCGTGACCGACTGCCGATACAATTGGAATTGAGCAGTCATAAATAGTTCTTGCAAGTGTTTCATCATTAAACGCCCAGAGATCTTCTATAGAACCTCCGCCTCTGCCTATAATAATAACATTGACAGACTTAGTTGCATCAAAGTACTTAACCGCTTCAACAAGAGAAGCCGCCGCATTTTCACCCTGAACAAGCGCAGGATAAAGCACTATCTCCGCAAGCGGGAAACGCCTTGTTATAACATTGATAATATCTCTTACTGCCGCACCTGTCGGAGATGTTATAACACCAACTCTGTATGGTATTTTCGGAAGTCTTTTTTTATGTTCAGGGGCAAATAAACCTTCGTTCTCAAGTTTCTTTTTGAGTTGTTCATACGCAATATAGAGAGCGCCGACCCCATCGGGTATCATTTCATCAATGTAAAGTTGATATGAGCCGCCCTGCTCATACACCGACACACGACCTTTGCACAAAACCTTCATGCCGTCTTCAGGAACAAAAGCAAGTTTTGATGCCTTCCCTGAAAACATTATCGCTTTGATAACTCCGCCGTCATCTTTTAAAGACATATACAAATGTCCCGTTCGCATATGGTTGGTAAAGTTTGATATCTCACCTTTGATCCATATTCCGAAAAGATTTGCATCAGTGTCAAATTTTTGTTTTAAGTATCTGTTAAGCTGTGATACCGAAACAGCATTAGCCTGTTCCATATTATTTTGCAACCGTGCCGAGTATGCCGTTAACAAACGATGCCGCCTCAGGCATATCATATTTCTTTGTGAGTTCAACAGCCTCATTGATAGCAATGGCAGGTGCTATATCCGTATATTTCAACTCATATACTGCAAGACGAAGCGCCGCAAGTGCCGCCTTGCTCATTCTCGCCGAAGACCAGTTACTGCTGTTTGCGGATATTATAGCATCTATCTCCGTAACATTATTGGCAACGCCTTCAAGCAATGCTCTCCCAAAGTCATCAAGCATTACCTCTCTCTCTTCCAAAGCAAGCGCCTGCATTTCCTCCAGAGAGTCAAATTTTCCATAACCGTATTCAAATATCAGAAGGTATGCATTTTCTCTTGATGTATGTCTGTTCATAATCCACCTCGTTTCAAATTATTATAGCATTATATAAATATTTATGCAATATTATGACTAATTCTTATATAAAGAAAAAAGCACACTCATTTCAGTAAGTGTGCTTTGAAAAAAATTACTCTTCTTCTTTTTTCTGATCAATATTTATGCCGGAAACTATAATATCAACTTTTTCAACAGACATACCGCACATATCTTGAACATTCTTAGCGATACTCTCCTGTATCTGAGAAGTGATGTCAACTATTTTTACACCGTAGTCAATAACTACAGACGCCTCAACAGAAACCGCATTATCTTTTATCTCGACTTTGATTCCCTTATATGGAGTCTTTCCTTTAATGATTCCCATAAGTTCACTGCCTGCTGCAGCTGAAACGCCGTTTATCTCATTTATAGATTTTCCGACTATTTTTACTATTACTTCTTCTGATATTTTAAGATTGCCTATTGTATCCATAAAGAACCTCCGTAAGTTTTTTTCTTATTATACACCACAGAGGCATAAAAATCAATTTATTTCGACTACTGTTATATTTTTAGCGCCGATACCTGTCTCTCTTGTGACTATTTCACTTATCTGTGCAACTTCTTTTCCGAGAAGTCCTTCACTCTGTACCATTACAGTAACACTGTCATCATCACAGACAACAAGCGCCGAAGCAAAACCTTTTGCCGTTATCATATTCTCAATGTTACCTTCGCTTACCGTCTGCTGAGCAATTTGCTCTCTTTTTTCATTTGCAGACTGCTTATCCTCATCGGAACTGTTTTCGTCGCAAATTATCTCATCCAATATTTCAAGAGCCTCATCTCTCGAAGTCGTTCTCGTAAGGCGGGCTGAAGCAAAATATGCGTTTTCATCAACTTCAGCATTGACAAGTTTTGCTTCTCCGAGAACTTTGTCTGCTTCGTATTCTATATCATCACTTAAAATATCCACATCCGATACTACTGCATCATTTCCGCCCAACTGTCTGTTTAGAAAAACCGACATACATACCACAAGCACCAGACCGAATAACACAAACTGCTTTTTCTTTAAAAATTTCATAATTACCTCCGCTATGATGTTTTCTTACTTACGCTTATTCTTGACGACGAAACATCCGTCAGTGACTTAATAGTCGATATCACCTGATTTTGAATAGAAACATCGTCTGCCCCGTCGATAACAACGGCAACACCTCTTATTTTAGGCTGATTTGTCTTTATCAGCATCGGAGAAGATGAATAACTAACACTTGAATACACCGCTTCTCCGCTGTTTTCGAGTGTCACTGCAACACTGCAGTCACCCACCCCGTCTATACTTTTGAGTACATTTTCCAGTTTATTTTCAAGTTCCTCCACATATACACGTTCGTCGTATATATCTTTAGCCGTCCCGCTGCTGCCGCCAAACAGCATCAGAAAAATACCGGCGGCAACTGCAAGAAGAAGTATTATGATCTTTTTGTAGTCCTGTCTTTTTAAATCAAATTTGAATATTCCTGTTTTTTTATCCACTGTATATCACCCTGTCCCGTGATATCCCCGATATGCCTGACAGATAGTCACCTGCCGACATATCGCCGCTGTATATCAATTCAAGCACCTCGATTTCACCTTCCTTACACTCACAATATATATTCGCAACTTTTGCATTGTATTCATTATCTGCAAGCAATCTATTCAATTCATTTTTTAATTCGTCCGAATATATTAAGGACAGTGCAACATCAGATTTATTTTCAAAACCGCCCATAAAATCAAGCGATATTCCTTTTGTTTTTTGCAGTGGCTGCAATACTGCTGTAATTACAATTATCGAGCAGAAAAAATTTATTATCTCACGGTATTTTTCACTTACAAGTCTTTTGACAAGTCCGCATATGATACCGCTTGCACATATTGTATAAAAATAATTTCCCATACAAGACCTCAGGCTACCGATATAAGTAGTGAAACAGATATAATTATATACATCATTTCGCATACATAAAGCGCCGTAATTATCTCAAAAACACCTTCGCACCCTTTCAGCAGAGCCTTTATTGACGACTGTCCCATACCCTCGCATAAAATCAGTCCTATCCGCAATATCATAAGCGCTGCAAGCAGTTTAAGCAGATAAGGTAAAAGCATAATAACAACAGAAATAATACCGAATACTCCGCTGGTAGAAACTATCATTTTTGATGATGCTACCACAGTGCCAAATGCATCTTTTACCACTCCGCCGACTATCGGCATACTTCCTGAAATTATGAATTTTGCCGTCGACATACCTATACTGTCGCCTGCAGATGATATAAATTTTTGCAGTCCCGTAACACCCGAAAACACTATTCCGACAATGCCGATAAGTGTTATAAGAATGTTTTTTAAAGTGCCAAGCAACTTATTTAAAACTCCGTTTTCTATTGCTGATGCATATGTAAGACTCAAAAGACCGCCTAAAAACGGAACAAAAAAAAGCGATATCAGATTTGATATGACAGACAGAATCCCCACTATTGTTGAAGGCATCATCCCTGCAGATACGGTTTTACTTCCTGCGGCAAGTCCTGCCGCCATATACGAATATATAAGTGACAAAAAACCGTTAAGAGATGCAAGTTTTACAAAAGCGCCCGATAGTATTGGATAAATACAACTGTGCAAAAGACATATGGAAACCAGGCATAGTACTATATCAAAAAGTTGCACATAATTTTTATCTGTGATGAGCAGCGCCAGAGCGCATGCACAGACGGAAAATATTACCCTTTCTATGAGCGGTTTTAGTGACGGGAAAATGCTTCTGAGCGATTTCTTTACAAACTCAAACATTTTTTTCGGTGAGAGATGCTCTGTCAGCCCCACACCGTCATCAAGATCTTCTTTTGAAACATATTCTTTTACATCTGTGCCGGCACTGTCATACATCTGACTGTAATCTACTGCCGCAACCGACAGTTGCAATATACCTGTCAAAAGAATCATCAATAAAACACATATAGTTTTTTTCATCCCGTAAAACCTTTTATTATGTCAAGAACATTTGATAACATCGTCACCGCTGATGCTATAACTGCAGTTTTCGTAAAAACAGTTATCGCTTCTGCAAGCGATTTTTCACCGATATCCTGACAGATACTGCACAAATATTCAGAAGCAAGAAGTATAAGCGGTATATACAAAAAATTATCTATACCCTTAATATCACTTCCCGAATATTTGACAAGAGAAACTATCTTCCCCCAAAACGGCACTGCCGTTATCAGAATTGATATTGAACATACAGCCGATATAGGAAATGACATTTTACTTCCCGAACTTTTTACCACCAGGATAATGCATATCCCTATAATTGCGCATATATAAACTTTTCCTATCATAGTGTGAATGTGCTGATAAGATAGTCGTAAAGTTCTCTTGCTTTGCCAAGCACCAATATCAGTCCCATAATTATACCTACCATGTTTACAAGCGAAGAATACTCATCTTTACCGCTTTTGGAAAGTATAAGATTTACCGATATCACAAGAAGTGCGAGTGCAAACAGTTTAAAAATCGTTTGTGTTTCCATAATTACCTCAATACAGAAGTGTGATTATTGCTATCCCTAAAAGAACACTTAAAATAACACTGTTTTTTCTGAGCCATTCGTTTTTTTCTTTTACTGAGCGAAAGTGTTCTTCACTTTTCATTATCAGTTCATTTAGTTCATCAATGTTTTTAATTTTGTATACCTGATCAAAAAGTTCAATATCTTCCGGTCTCAGATGTTCACATTTATCAGGTGCGCAATTTATGTTCATTCCGAAAAACTCATGATCGGAGGCACTCTTTTTCAGTTTATCAAGATTAAATTTCACTCCATCAATTCTTTTGCCGACAGAAATACTGATATATTTCCCGATAAGAGCCATAGCCGCAATTATTATCAAACAACCTAAATACCTGAGCATAGTTCACCACAAGACACTATTTTTTCAATTTTTCCCGGACTGTTACCGAGAAAAACCACATAGTCAAATATCCCTTTCTTTATACATTTTCTCATGTCTTCACGCCGAAGAAGCTGACTCTCATTCGCTGAGTGATATGTTGCTATGACAGGCACTCCCATAGATGATGTGTATTCAAGTGAAGATACATCCTGTGCAGATGTTATTTCATCAAAAACAAGCATATCGGGAGATAAATTTTTAACTGCACATACCGCTCCTTCAAATTTTTCATATCCTTTGAGCACTACTGTGTTTTCACCCAGGCTTATCCCCGCCATACTCAGTTCAAGAGTAGTGTCGATAACAGTACATTTTATTCTGTCACAAGAGAGTTTTTGTGTTATATCCCGAAGCAAAGTCGTCTTACCCATATACGGTTTTGACACTATGAGAAGCGAAAGCAATCTGTTTTCTTCTTTTATCACGTCATATATTCTTTGAGAGCAGTCTTTATACGCTTTAAAAGAGCGAAAAACAAGTGTTGTCACTTCCACAATTTTTGCCGCACCGTCTTTCCCCATTACTCTGTGACCTGCAATTCCGACTCTGATTCCGTTATCGAGGATTATAAATCCGTTTGCTGCATTTTCGCTTTGATCATATCTTGTAGAAGATTTGAGCCTCTCAAATATGTATTCTATTTCATCGCTTGTCATAACCGGACAATCCGTCATCCATTTGGTCAGATCACCGTGTTTGTTGATATAAAGAAGTTCACTCCCCTGCATTATCTGTAAGGGTGACATAGCCGTAATTCTTATTTCATTCGCGGTTTCAATATTCTTCGAAAGTAATTTCACTATCCTATACGGTAAATATACCGCTATATTCTCAAGAACCATTCTTTTTCACTCCGTGTTTTTCAACTTCACTACATAATATGCCTGTCCTGATTTTTTATGAATGATATTCGGACATAAAAAAAGAGATGTTAAAGGGCGTGTTCGCTTAGGGATTATTCGCTCAAAGAGCATAATTTTGGCGAATAACTTTGTTAAAAGACCTACATATCCGTCAGGATTATGAAGGTCTTTTGCCTTGTTCTTCATCCAAAATAATGCTTTTTGCAGTGCTTTGTAGTTTTGGGTCAGAGATTTTGCGTTTAGACAAAATAAAAAAATTCCGCAATACTTTGTGTATTACGGAATTTTTTTATGAAGTATTAACGTAAAATATCAAGCCAAAACCGATTCATCCCTAAGTGAACACGCCCAAATTCAACATCTCTTTAAAACTGTTAATGATTATTCGTTTTCTCCGTCACATTCTTCGCAGTCACAGTGATCGCAAATTTCATCAAGTTCGATCTCAAAATGCTCACCGCATTCGGGACAGATGATCTCGTCATCATTTTCTACATCCTCAGGAAGAACAAGTTCTTCACCGCAACCGGGGCAAATTGCCTCATAGTAGATACCGTCGCAGTCATCACCGCAGCAGTCACAGTCATCGTCACAGCAACCGCATTCGTCATCACCGTAGTATTCTTCTTCAAGAATGCCAAGATCTTCATCGATCTCATCAACGCGCGCATCAACAGCATCAATGTTGTCAACAACATCTTCAAATGAGGCTGCTACTTCGTCAAGAACCTCAACGATGGCAGCAAATATCTTGCCTTCTTTTGAATCTTCATCTATGCCAAGACCGTCAATAAGACCTTTGAGATATGAAACCTTTTCAGTAATTTCCATTTTAGACTCCTTTAAAACTTATGCTCTTTCCATGTATTCGCCTGTTCTTGTGTCAACTCGGATCATATCACCCTCGTTGATGAACATGGGAACACGTATCTCAGCGCCTGTTTCAAGTGTAGCAGGCTTTAATGTGTTAGTTGCAGTGTTGCCCTTAACACCGGGTTCTGAATGAGTAACCTGAAGTTCAATGAAGAACGGAGGTTCAACGCCGAATACATTGCCCTTGTATGAAAGCACCTTACAAACAAGATTTTCTTTAACAAACTTAAAGTTGTCAGAGAGAACATCCTTATTTATCGGAACCTGTTCATATGTTTCTACATCCATAAAGTAGTAGAGATCGCCGTCATTGTAGAGATATTCCATATCCTTTCTCTCAATAAAAGCTGTGGGGAACTTATCTGTAGGGTTGAAAGAACGCTCAACAACGCTGCCTGTGATAACGTTTTTATACTTTGTTCTTACAAAAGCTGCGCCCTTACCCGGCTTAACATGCTGGAATTCTACGACCTGAACAACGTTTCCGTCAAGTTCAAATGTTGCTCCGTTTCTGAAATCTCCTGCTGTAATCATAATATCATCCTTCTCTGTTTAGTTTTATTTACAAAAATATAATACAATATATGGTAGATTATTTCAAGAGTTAATTGTTAAAAAGTAATTTTAACGCTTCAAGTGCTACAAGATAACTGTTTTCGCCAAGTCCCGAAACGCTTCCGGCACATACGGGACCTATCATGGAAACGTGTCTGAAATCCTCTCTTTGAAAGACATTTGACAGATGTGTTTCAATAACAGGTATCTTTACTGCACTTATTGCATCTCTTATGGCGATACTGTAATGAGTATAGGCACCCGCATTCAAAATAATACCGTCAACCTTGCCAAAAGCGTTTTGAATGGCGGAAACTATTTCACCCTCGACATTTGACTGATAAAATTCGCATTTAATATTATATTCTTCTGCTTTTTTTGCTATTTTTTTGCAAATTGCATCAAGTGAACTGTCACCGTATATTCCCGGCTCCCTTATGCCAAGCATATTGAGATTGGGACCGTTGATAACAAGTACATTTTTCATATTTTTACCTCAAACATTCTTTATACATATTCATCATAGCAAGTGCATCCTCTGTCTGCGTGCCTGCGCTTTCGCATATTATTGTCGGTGAGAGATCCCTCTCGGCAATAAGTTCGGCAAGCGGCATAAAATCGGGACCAAACACATCATCTTCAAATGTAAGATGCTTCTTTTCACCGCCATCAGTATATTCTATCTTGGAAAAATGAGCATGAAATACTTTTGCCCTTTCACTTCCAAGTCTGTTTTGTATGGTATCGAGTATATAGGCATAGTCATCTTTGGTTTTTATGCTGCCTCTGTCTCTTGCATTGAGATGGCCGAAATCAATCGTCGGCAAAAGCCAGTCATCAAGTTCGCACAGTGCCATAACTTCTTCAAGATTACCGAGTTGGTTTACTTTACCCATAGTTTCAAGACACATATGAACATCGGAAAGTCCTTCAGCCTTCAATGCGTCTATTGCGTTTCTTACCGTTTCTTTGGCATATTCAAGTGCCGTTTCTCTTGTAAGTTTTCCGCATGAGCCGCTGTGAACTACTATACGGTCACCGCCGAGTTTTTTTACAAGTTCTGCACTTTGTAAAATATATCGGATGCTTCCCTGTCTTTTACTCTCCTCAACACTTGAAAGAGAGATAAAATACGGCGCGTGTAACGAAATTTTAATATTGTGTTTTACACATTCTTCGGCAACTTTTTTTGCAGTTTCGTCCGATGCGGAAACACCTCTTCCACATTGATATTCATAGGCATTAAGTCCCATTTTTTCAAGATACGCCATCATCTGCCATGTGTTCTTATTTCCGTCATCATAAAAACTCTGACTATTGCCTGCAGGACCGAAATATGCACTCATTTTATAATACCTCGCTTTTTGAGAGAATGTATTATCGGCACTTCAAGTATCCTTTTAAGTTTTATTGCAAACTGTTCATACTTATCGATAGGTCTGACAAGCATAGACTTTATACCTGCCCTGTTTGCGCCCCATATATCAGTATAAATCTGGTCACCGATACCGACGGTTTCCTCTTTTTTTGCACCCATTATTTCGAGCGCCTCAATATATCCTTTTTGAGTTGGTTTAAGCGCTTCGAATACGGTCGGAAGTCCGATATTTTCATTAAATTTCTTAACACGGGCACCCTTACCGTTTGAGACTATACAGAGTTTTATTCCCGCATTTTTAAGTTCATCTATCCAGTCATAAAGTTTATCATCGCCCGTTTCCACTGTATTGGAAATAAGAGTATTATCTATATCAAGAATAATATTCTTTATACCTTCATTTATAAAAAAAGTACTGTCCGTCATATAAACATTATCAAAATAATAAGTTGGATTAAATCTTTTCAAATGAGCACCTCTCATAACAAAAATAGGTGTGCAACCGCAAGGTCACACACCCGTTTTGTGAATTACTTATACTTACGCTTTCTTGCAGCCTCGGATTTTTTCTTACGTTTAACGCTTGGCTTCTCGTAATGTTCTCTCTTGCGGAGCTCTGAAAGCACGCCGGACTTTGCACACTGTCTCTTAAAACGACGAAGTGCACTGTCAAGTGATTCATTCTCTTTTACTCTGATTTCTGCCATTTAAATTTCCCTCCCTCCGCATTAAGCCAGGGTAATAATTTATTCTAAATCGAAATATATTATAATTTATACAAAACAAAATGTCAATAGATAATTATTTAACAACAATATTTGCCAGTTTATTCTTGACATATATTGTTTTTATAATAGTCTTACCTTCAAGGTGTACTGCAAGGTCTGCATTGTTCTTGATCATTTCAATTACCGTATCCTGCTCTGAATCGGCAGGAATTACAAGTCTGCCCTTTAATTTGCCGTTTATCTGTACTGCTATTTCGGCTTCGCTGTCCACACATTTTGCTTCATCATATGAAGGCCACTGTGCAAGTGAGCAAAGTCCTTTTTCGCCAAGCATATGCCACAGTTCTTCGCAGAGATGCGGTGCAAAGGGGCAAAGAAGTTTTACAAGTATCTTAAGTTCATCTATTGTAAGTTTACCTGCATCGTATATCGTATTGATAAGTGTCATCATCGCTGCAATAGCCGTGTTGAACTTCATCTCTTCAATATCACTTGATACTTTCTTTATCGTCTTGTGGAAAGCGCTTTCCAGTTCAGGAGTTACACCGTTTCCCGAAGCAATATCATAGAGATCTGCAACACGGTCAAGAAATCTCTTACAACCCTTAACACTGCTCTCGCTCCACGGAGCGGCCGAAGTGTAGTCACCCATAAAGAGTATATACGTGCGAAGTACATCTGCACCAAATTCATCGACAACATCGTTGGGATCCACAACATTGCCCTTTGACTTACTCATCTTTTCGCCGTCAGGTCCGAGAATGAGGCCCTGAGCCGTTCTTTTTGCATAAGGCTCTTTAGTCGGAACTTCTCCGATATCATAAAGGAATCTGTGCCAGAAACGCGAGTAGATAAGGTGTCTTGTAACGTGTTCCATACCTCCGTTGTACCAGTCAACGGGCAGCCAGTAGTTCATCTTTTCTTTGTCCGCAAAAACATTGTCATTTTTAGGATCAATGTATCTGAGGAAGTACCATGATGAACCTGCCCACTGAGGCATGGTATCGGTTTCTCTCTGCGCATCAGCACCGCACTTGGGACACTTGCACTTTACATATGACTCAATTTTTGCAAGAGGACTCTCACCACCCTCACCGGGCTCAAAATTTTCAACTTCGGGAAGTTTGAGCGGAAGTTCCTCATAAGGTACACCTACAATTCCGCAATGCGGACAGTGTACTATCGGAATAGGCTCGCCCCAATATCTCTGACGGTTGAATGCCCAGTCCTTCATCTTGAACTGAACGCCCTTTTCACCGATACCTTTTAAAGTAAGATATTCAAGCATTTTTTCTATAGATGAAGCCTTGTCCGTCAAGCCGTTAAGGAAATCGGAATTTATCATCTCGCCATCTTCGGTATATGCTTCTTTTGATATGTCTCCGCCCTTGATAACGGGAATTATATCTATACCAAATTTTGTAGCAAACTCCCAGTCTCGCTGGTCGTGCGCGGGAACAGCCATTATGGCACCTGTACCGTAACCCATCATTACATAGTCTGATATGTATATCGGTATTTCTTTTCCGCTTACGGGATTTATTGCAGTAAAGCCTTCAAGTCTGACGCCCGTTTTTTCTTTTACAAGCTGAGTTCTCTCAAACTCGGTCTTCTTACTGCATTCATCACGGTATGCCGTAACAGCGTCCATATTTGCGATTTTAGAATAATATTTATCAATAATTGGATGTTCAGGCGCAATTACCATAAAAGTAACACCGAAAAGTGTGTCGGGACGTGTAGTGTAAATACGCAGTTTTTCATCGGTATCTTTTATTCCAAAGTTGACAAAAGCACCTGTGGACTTGCCTATCCAGTTGACCTGCTGCATTTTGATATTGGGCAGATAATCAACAGTCTCAAGACCTTCGAGCAGCTTGTCGGCATATTCTGTTATACGCAGATACCATACATCTTTTGACTTCTGAACTATATCGCTGTGACAGATGTCACACTTGCCGCCCTGTGAGTCCTCATTAGAGAGAACCACCTTACAACTCGGACAATAGTTTACAAGTGCCTTATCTCTGAAGACAAGACCGTGATCAAGCATCTTTCTGAATATCCACTGTGTCCATTTATAATAGTCTTCCTGTGTGGTGTCTATAGTTTTTGTCCAGTCAAATGAAAAACCGACACGCTTAAGTTGGGATGTAAAACGCTCTATATTGGTATCCGTGACCTTTCTGGGATGAATACCTGTCTTTATTGCATAGTTTTCTGTAGGAAGTCCGTATGCATCAAATCCGAGCGGAAAAAGGACATTAAATCCCTGCATTCTTCTTTTTCTTGATATAACTTCAAGTCCCGAATATGCCTTTATATGACCCACATGCATTCCCGCACCGCTGGGATACGGAAATTCAACAAGTCCGTAAAACTTTGGCTTATCTGTCTTTTCACTTGCAACGAATGTCTGCTCTTTTTCCCAGACATCCTGCCATTTCTTTTCGATTTCTTTAAAATCGTATCTCATTTACGGTCTTCCCCTTCTGTTTCGATTATTTTAGAAATATCAACCGTTTCGGCATCACGCCACAAACGCTCGATATTGTAGTATTCTCTTGTGTCACGGAACATAACATGAACAATAACGCTGCCGTAGTCCATAAGTATCCATGTTCCGCTTCTCTGACCTTCTATATGATGCGGTTCGGTTCCATTTTCCGAAAGTTTTTCATCTATAGCATCGGCAATAGCATTCACCTGAGTACTGCTGTTGCCGCTGCAGAGGATAAAACAATCTGTCATTGGTGTTACTGCGCTTACATCAAGAGCAGTAATGTCATAACCTTTTTTAGAATCAATTATCTTTACTATTTTTTCAGTTAATTCAAATGCCTGTTTGTCCACTTTGTGCCTCCGTATCTGTTATAATTTCTTCTGTCGGCGGAATAACTTCTTCATCGCCATTAATTTCTGGCTCAGTTATTTCGCCGTTTTCAGTATCAGCAACCTCATCTTCGTTTTCGGTCGGCAGTTGCTCTTCATCCTGCGATATATCAGGACTTTCTTCTATCGGAAGTTCTTCCTCCTGCTCATCTTCAACCACATCTGTCTGAGGTACATCTTCGACTGTTTCATCATCTTTTTTATTACTTGAGGAGAATCCGCTGGTCTTCTTGGGGGGTGTACTGTCCGCAACCTGCGAAAGACTCTTCCCATCCTCATATATATACCCTTCAGGCGGTTCGACAAGTTCGATCATAGCGCACTGACTGGGTTTAACATCTTTTTTATAAGTGTTGAAATACTCGTTTATTACAGTGAGTGTTTCATCTTCGTAAAGTGAATAATATGACACACCGTTTCTTGAAGCGGATGTTCCGGGCAATGTAAACATTTTTATCTCGGAAAAATCCATATCAAGTGCCGATGTAACTATTTTCAATGCATTATTCTGTTTAATGTTGGTTTTAATACCCTCAAAAGCAGTCGTTATAACTTTGGGAATAAGCATCGGATTATCTTTAAGTTTATTTACTGCAGAAGCTAAGAATATCTGCTGTGCATCTATTCTGGCAATATCCGCAGATGCATAGCCTTTCCTGTATCTGACAAACCCCTCAGCATCTTCGCCCATAAGTGTCTGCCTACCTTTTTTGATGTGAATACTCAGATTCTGTGCAGGATCTTCGTAGTTCATATCAAACTGAACATCGACTTCAACACCGCCCATAGCGTCAACAACATTTTTGAATGTGTCAACATCAAGTATAACGTAATAGTCGATATCTATTCCGAAAGTTTCTTCTGTCTTTGCAACAAATTCATCAGACTTTCCGTATGCATAGGCGGCATTTATTTTTTTACTGCCCCGGTCGGTTGCAATGTAGGTGTCTCGGGGTATAGACATACAGGCAATCTCATCCTCAACCGTATCATAATGGACAAGCATAATGCTGTCTGTCCTTGTTCCACCCTTGTCGGTTGAACCTACCAAAATGTTATATGCACCCGGCTTTTTCTTGGTGTTCTGCGCTTCGAGCACAATAGTATTACCAAATTCATCGACAAGCGCACTGTTTTTCCAGCCAAAAACACTTTCATCCTCATTAAGCAGCGAGCCGAATATAAAATATATCGCAAGATATGCCGCAAGTAATATCAACGCTACTATTAATAATGCCTTAAATATTTTTTTTGTTTTCTTTTCTTTCTTTCTCATTGAATAAAACTCCCGTCGGCATAATAGTTGTATGCCTCAATCGTCTGCCTGTTTACCATTTTCCCTTCAGCTTCAAGAGTTTTAATTGTAAAATCCAAAGCAATATAACATGTTGCATCAAGGTCATCGTATGCGTACTTTCTTATTTTTTCTACCCCTTCGTAATCCCTTGTCGGCTCAATAAAATCGGCAATAAAGATTATTTTTTCAAGAAGCGACATACCTGCCCTGCCCGTTGTGTGATATCTTACTGCATTAACTACATCGCAGTCATCGACACCAAACTTCTCCACTGCATACACCGCACCTGTTATCTGGTGCAACAGTTTGTATACTTCCTTTTCGTTACCGTATACCGCAGGATTATATTTTTCAATTATATCAAGATGTGTTTTTTCATCAAGTTCTTTTGTTGTATCGTGTAAAAGCGCGGCAATCGCGGCCTTGTTTACATCTGCATTATATCTCTCAGCAAGTTTTACAGCCTCTTCTTTCGTGCCGTAAATGTGCTTTTTTCTCGATTCAGAGATATTGTTTTCGATATAATCTTCAAGTTTTTTAATCACAGCCGTATAAGGATTATTATACAACCCACGCTCAACAATATACTTTGACACAGAGTTCTGGAGTTTTGAACTCATATCTTCAAAGTCCGCGCGTATCTCACTTGACGCCGCTTCATAAACGACATTTTTGACAAATGCGGTTTTTGCATTGTACTTAAGTTTTAAGTCTATCGCCTTTTCAAGAACTTCATTGCCTTTGCTTCTGTCTCGTAAAAATACAGTAAGCGTTGCCAGAGCGGAAATCACCTCCGGCTCATTCCATGTATCAAACGAGAGAAACATATCATCTCCCATCAAAAACATCAGTTCATCACCGGGATACTGCCCTTTAAGTATTTTAAGTGTATCCGAGGTATAACTCACACCGCCTCTTCGAAGTTCCATGTCAGAAACTTCAGCATTTTCTATATCTTCAAATGCAAGACGGCACATTGCAAGTCTGTCCTGTGCTGGTGTGACTGTATCTGTTTTTTTATGAGGTGATATCAATGACGGAATTATTATCAGCTTATCAAGCGATAATTTCGCCACAGCCTGTTTTGCAAGCAGATGATGTCCCTTATGCGGCGGATTGAATGCGCCGCCGTACACGCCGATTTTTGCCATTTACAGTTCTATCCTTTTATTTGTTTTTGACGGTCTGTACAGGATCACCTTTGATCCTACGGCACCGACAATATCACAATTACAATGCTCGGCAATATCTACCGCAGCCTCTTTTGCTGATATCATTGAAGTTTCAAGAACACGTATCTTAATGAGTTCTCTCGCCTCAAGTGCTTCATCTATCTGTACATAAACATTTTCTGTCAGACCTGCTTTTCCAACCTGAAAAAGCGTATCATAATTATTTGCCATACTGCGAAGTTTGGCACGCTGTTTACTGTTTAACATATTTTAGTCCTTTACATATTTCTTTATCAATTTTAAGAATTTTTCCATTGCCTTTGCTCTGTGGCTGACTCTGTTCTTCGCCTCTTCATCGGCTTCACCGAATGTGACACCGAGATCGGGGCTGAAAAATACAGGATCATATCCAAAACCGTTGTTGCCCTGAGGTGAACGTGTTATCTCACCGTCGCATCTGCCGCTTACAGTAAACCTTCTTCCGTCGGGCGCACAGAAAGATATTGCAGAAGCAAAATGCGCCTTTCTGTCCGATGCATCTATCATATTTTTCAAGAGATAGACCACTCTGTCAGCATCTGTTGCATCGTCACCGCAATATCTTGCAGAGAATATGCCCGGTGCACCGTCAAGCGCATCAACACAGAGACCCGAATCATCTGCAACTGTCGCCATTCCGCTCGCTTTCATATAGCCTTCTGCTTTTATCATTGAATTTTCTTCAAATGTCGTTCCTGTTTCTTCAATCTCAATATCAATTCCGATATCTTTAGGTGATACCACCTCGATATTGAGCGGTGCAAGCAGATCACGAAGTTCTCTTATCTTGCCTTTATTGCCTGAAGCAATAAGTATTTTTGTTATTTTTTCAAAGTGCGGCAA
Source organism: Feifaniaceae bacterium (assembly GCA_045538835.1). Lineage (GTDB taxonomy): Bacteria > Bacillota > Clostridia > Oscillospirales > Feifaniaceae > RGIG6165. The sequence goes on from JAZQEF010000018.1 coordinate 131,636, forward strand.
TTCTTCGATATTACCTATGACCTCTCTTTGAGCGGCTATAAGTTCATCATTACCTTTCTTTGCAAGTTCAAGCAAAGTGTTAAGTTCATCTGCAGTATATGTCCTGCCCTCGCCTGTTCCCTGAATCTCAGCAAATCCGCCGTTTGAATCCATTATCACATTCATATCGACGTCTGCGCTGCTGTCCTCTGTATAACATAAATCAAGCATAGGCTCATCATCGACTATACCCACACTGATTGCCGCAAGATATCTCTTTATCGGGAAGTATTTTATCTTCTTTTCGTCGTAGAGTTTCTTCATTGCAAGAGCCATTGCTATAAAACCGCCGGTAATAGACGCCGTTCTTGTGCCGCCGTCAGCCTGAAGAACATCGCAGTCAACGGTTATGCAACGCTCACCGAGCGCCTCCATATCAACAACGCTGCGGAGACTTCTGCCGATAAGGCGCTGTATTTCAACGCTTCTTGCCGCCTGCTTGAGTTTTGAGATATCTCTCTTGTTTCTCTGTGCAGTTGCCGAAGGAAGCATCGAATACTCCGCCGTTACCCATCCGCAGTTCTTGCCTTTAAGAAAAGGCGGTACACTCTCATCGATACTTGCAGTACACAGCACTTTAGTGTCGCCCGTTTCGATGAGTACGCTTCCTGCTGCATACTTAGTATAACCTGCTGTTATTTTGAGCGGTCTTTTTTCGTCATTTTTTCTGTTATCTGTTCTCATTATTTTTTCCTATTCAAAAAGTGCATTTACAAAATCTTCACTGTCAAATTTCTGCAGATCATCCATCTTCTCGCCTACGCCTACAAATCTGACGGGTACATGAAGTTCATTTTTAATGGCAACTATAATACCGCCCTTTGCAGTACCGTCAAGTTTAGTAAGAACAACACCGTTTATCTTCGTGGCCTTTTGGAACTCGATAGCCTGAATAAGACCGTTCTGTCCCGTCGTTGCATCACACACAAGAAGCACCTGCTTATCGCAGCCTTCAAGTTCCCTGTCAATAACACGGTTTATCTTTGCAAGTTCGTCCATAAGATTTTTCTTGTTGTGGAGTCTGCCTGCGGTATCACAGATAATAATATCTGCGCCCCTGCTCTTGCCTGCCGCTATCGTGTCAAATACAACTGATGCAGGATCAGCACCCTCATGCTGTCTGACTATATCGACATCGGCACGGTTTGCCCATATTTCAAGTTGATCGGCTGCTGCGGCACGGAAAGTATCTGCGGCTGCAAGAATTACTTTTTTGCCGCATTCCTTGTACATATGCGCAAGTTTTGCGATAGTTGTAGTCTTGCCGACACCGTTAACACCGACAACAAGGATTATTGACGGCTTTGTTTCCAATTTCATAGGCTGGACATCTTCATCCATTATTTCACGGGTGATGTCTTTGAGCGCATCTTTGACCTCTGACGGCTCTTTTAATCTGCCGTCCCTGATTCTCTCTCTGAGTCCGTCCATTATCTGGTCGGTCGTTTCAAGTCCCACATCGGCAAGAATAAGTATCTCTTCAAGTTCTTCAAGAAGATCTTCGTCAATCTTAACGAAATTCTTGAGCAGACCGTCTATCTGACCGAATATACCGTCTTTAGTTTTTTTAAGTCCCTCTTTTATTTTTTCAAAAAAGCCCAATCTGAGTTCTCCTTAAGCAGTAGTGCCAATAGGCAAACCCGTTTTTTAGCCGCCTTTTTTAGCCACTGCATTGTTAAAATATTCGGTAATGCGTCAGCATTACCTGTGTTTTTGCCTTGCATTGACTCAAAAAATCTGTCTAAAAATTTCTTCGAACCACAGACAGAAAAATAACTGTCTTTTCAAGGCGTAAGGGTGCGGTAATACTTTCTGTATTTCAAACCCGACAACAAAGAAAAACGGTTATTTTTCTGTCTGTGGCGGGTTCGACTACCGGTACTACTGCTTAACTGATTATCTTTGCGAATTTCTTCTCAACTTCCGCAACATTGATGGTAAGCAGTTTTGTAACGCCGTTTTCCTGCATGGTAACACCGTAAAGAATGTCTGCTTTTTCCATTGTGCCGCGCTTATGTGTAATTGTGATGAACTGACTTGTCTTCGAAAGGTTTACAAGATAATTTGCAAGTCTTGCAACATTGACATCGTCAAGCGGCGCATCGATCTCGTCGAGTATGCAGAACGGAGCAGGTCTTACTGCCATAATGGCAAAATAGAGCGAAACTGCCGTAAATGCCTGTTCACCGCCGGAGAGTGCAGACAAGTTCTTGATTATCTTTCCCGGAGGGCTGACAATGATCTCAATTCCCGAACCGAGAATATCACTCGGATCTGTAAGTTCAAGTCTCGCGCTGCCGCCGCCGAAAAGTTCAGCAAACACTTTGCCGAAGTTTTCATTTATGACCTTAAACTGCTCAGAGAATATCTTTTTCATTTCAGCAGTAAGTTCGCCGATAAGCGTCTGAAGTTCTTCTTTTGATTTCTCAAGATCTTCGACCTGCTTACTTAGGAAATCATATCTCTCTTTGACCTGGATATATTCATCTATTGCGCCGAGATTTACATCACCAAGTGCGCGCATCTTCTGCTTGAGTTCTGTTATGCGCTTTGCAGCCGCCTTGACATCTTCGCACTCAGTACGTATCTCATATGCCTCATTGAGCGTAAGTTCATACTCTTCCCAGAGACTTGAAATGATGTTGTCATACTCGGTATCGATAGACTGCTTTCTCGCTTCAAAACGTTCAACCTCTTTAATGAGGTTTTCTTTCTTGGAAATCAGGTCTTTTGAATTTTTACGAAGTTCGACTACCTTCTTTTCTGCTTCGTTACGCGCATTTTCTGCCGTCTTTATAAACGAGTGCTTTTCATTTACTTCATTTTTGTAACTTTCGCTCTTGCTATCCAGTTCAACAAGCCTTGCTTCGTACTCAGTAATCTTTGCTTCAACTGCCTTTATCTCATCTCCGTGTGAAGAAAGTTCTGCCTCATAATCAAGTTTTGACTGTTTTATCTGCATTATTGCAAGATCTGCAAGTTCTATATCCTTTTCAAGCGAAGCCGCAAGATATTTCTTTTCGGAAATATCAGATGCGAGTTGTTCTCTCAGTTTAGTTGTTTCACTCTGACCGTCAGAAAGTTTTGCATACTCACTCTCCATAGCCGAGAGTTCTGCTTCATCGGTTGCTATTTGCTTTTCAAGTTCTTTAATGCGAAGTTTTGCATCCGAACTTTCTCTGTAGAGTCTGTCTTTCTCATCTGAAAGTTCATCGATAGATGCATTCAGCGCATTCATTAGCGCCTTATACTGGTTAAGAACACCTTCGGCGCGCAGCATCTTCTCTTTGGCAGTATCAAGTTCTGCTTCAGCGCCGTCCATTACGGCTGCTATCTCTGCACATTCACTGCTTACTGCTTCAAATTTAACTTCAAGTTCCTTTGCTTTCTTTTCAAGTGTGTCAAGTTCTTTTTCAAGTTCTTTTATCTCATTCTTTCTTGAAAGAACACCTGCACCCTTTATTTGTGAACCGCCTGTAAAAGAACCGCCTGCATTTACCTGCTGACCGTCAAGCGTCACTATTCTGAAACGGTATCCCGTCTTCTTAGCAAGTTCAATTGCATTGTCGATAGTTTCAACAACGACCGTTCTTCCGAGAAGATTTCCGAATATTGCCTCATATCTCTTATCAAAAGTGACAAGTTGATTTGCAATTCCTATGTAACCGTTTGCATTTTTTGCATCTTTCGCATCAAAAGGTGTGTATTTTACAGATGTAAGCGGCAGAAAAGTCGCTCTGCCCTTTTTCTCGTTTTTTAGAAGCATTATCGCTGCTTTCGCATCACTCTCATTTTCAACAACGATATTCTGAATATTACCGCCGAGCGCAGTTTCTATAGCAAGAGCATACTTGTCCTCAATTTTAATAAGACTGCTTATAGGACCTACAATATTTCTAAGTATACCTCTTGAGGCTTCCTGCATAACGGTTCTTACACTATTGGCAAATCCGTCAAGTTGCGCTTCCATCTGCGAAAGAAGATTCTTCTTATGAGTTTTCTCCATTATAGATGAATTTACAGTTGTAAGTTGCTTTTCAACTTCTTTTCTCTGTTCTTCTTTTGCCTGAAGTTTTCTATTGTATCCCTCGATGATATTCTTGTTTGAAGAAAGCGCATCCGACGCCCTTTCAAATTCGTCATCAGCATCTCTCATATCGCTGATGATTGCTTTTAATTCTTCATTTTTCTTTTCGACAGACATATCAATGTCGCCTGTCTTGCCCGTAACATCCGTTTTAGCAGAAAGTGAAGCAAGAAGAATCTTTGCATCTGTGAGTTCGCCTGTTTTAACAGTCATCTTAGCACGAAGCGAATCAATACTGTCATTAACACCGCTCTGTGCTTTTATCTGTTCTTCATTCTTTCTGATAAAACTTTCAAGTTCACTGTTTACAAACTCAAGACGTGCGGTAAGTTCTTTCTTCTCTACATTCTTTGCCGCAATATCTTCATCAAATTTACGGAAACGTCCCTGTCCTTCTCCTACCTGCTCCTCAATTCTTGCAATAAGTTCTTTCGCATGTTCAATATCATTTACCGTAACTGCCCTCTGACTTGTGAGTTGTGAAGCAAGTTCTTCAATTTCACGTATTTCTCTGTTCAAAGAGTCGATCTCAGCATTTTTTGAAGATGCAAGTTCGGTAAGCGTATCTATCTCATTTTCATCCGACTCAAATGTTTTATTTACCGCTTCAAGGTCGGACTTTGCAGTCTGAAGTTTTGCATCGATATCATTTTTTATTTCGTTGGTCTTATCAACGCTGTCCAGCCAGACGTTTATCTGAAGTTGTTTTCTTTCGTCGCGGAAAGCAAGGTATTTTTTTGCTTTCTCGCTCTGCTTTTCCAGAGGTCCGATCCTGTCAGTAAGTTCAGTAAGTATATCATTAATTCTCAGAAGATTGTCATTTGTAGCCGCAAGTTTTCTCTCAGTTTCTATCTTTCTGTATCTGTATTTTGAAATGCCTGCCGCCTCTTCAAATATCTGTCTTCTGTCTTCACTCTTAGATGAAAGGACATCGGCTATCTTACCCTGACCTATTACTGAATAACCGTCTTTACCGACACCTGTATTCATGAACAGTTCAACTATATCACGGAGTCTTGAGGGTTTGCCGTTTACGGCATACTCACTCTCACCGCTTCTGTACAGCCTTCTTGTTACGCTTACTTCCGTAAAATCGACATCAAGCGCCTTGTCAGTATTGTCCATTATAAGTGTAACCTCTGCAAAACCCGTTGGTTTTCTTGACGAAGTACCGTTAAAGATAACATCCTCCATCTTGCTTCCGCGCAGTGTCTTTGAACTCTGTTCACCGAGAACCCACCTTATAGCGTCGACTATATTGCTTTTTCCGCTTCCGTTAGGACCGACGATAGCGGTGATACCGCTTGTGAAGTTTATTACCGTTCTGTCCGGAAAAGATTTAAAACCTTCGATTATAAGGCTGCGTAAATACATATTTCACCTCAAAAAAAGTTGCATAGATGATAATATTTTACCACCTATGCAATCCCAATGTAAATAGTATTTATTAAATTATATATATTATTTTATTAAAATCTCGCCCAAAGCAAGTGATTCGTCACATTTGAATGTAACATTATCTTTTCCAAATATTTCTAAGAGTTTTATTTTGTTAGACTTTTTATGCCCGATAACTCTTGATGTGTCTGCCACAGCATAGCAAACAGTACCTCTGCCGCCGCATTCTTTCAACATTTGGGCAATCCTGTCAAAATATATCTCGCTCTCAACTACTTCTCTGAAAGCAGGGTGATAGGGACCTGCAACCATAGTGTCATCAAAATCTTTTTCAGCATTAAGTCCGAGTTTTATTATGGATATATTCTTACTTTCAAAGAAAAGATACAGCTGCTTGCAGAGTTTGAGCGCCTCATCAAGCGTCTGAGGAAGATATTCCCCTTTTTGATACGCTTCATTCATCTCGGTATTCTCAAATACTATAGTCGGATATATTCTGACTGCAGTCGGATTGAGAGTTGCTATCATTTCAGCGCTTTTTATGTCCTTTTCAGGGCTTGAGCCGGGCAGTCCTGTCATCATCTGCAAAACAAGTTCTATCCCTTTTTCAGTGATAAGTCTTGCGGCGTTGTGAGTATCTTCTGCCCTGTGTCCTCTTTCACACATTTCAAGCACTTTATCATCCATAGACTGTGCGCCGAGTTCTATAGCAGTGACACTGTATGATGAAACGATATCCATTATCCTGGCATCAATACCGTCCGGTCTTGTTGAAAAACGTATGCCGTGAAGAGAATACTTATCCACCAGCCTTTGAGCGCATTCAAGATATTCTCTCATAAGTTTTTCACTTATACAAGTAAAACTGCCGCCGAAATAAGCGATTTCAAGTTCATGTGCAGGGCGTGACTTTAACGCCTCAACAACTGCATTTTCCACATCTATGTGGGTCGGCATCTTTGAAGATGCGGATATGGCATTCTGATTGCAAAAAGTACATTTATGAGGACAGCCGAGATGCGGTATAAAAACAGCAATACTCTTAACTCTTTTTTTATCCATCCAACTCACCCATAAGTGTGAGCGCCGCTTTTGCAGCATGCTGTTCAGCATCTTTTTTGCTGTGTCCTATGCCTCTGGCAATGGGATTTGAGTCAAGAAGCACCTGCGCTTCAAATCTTTTATCGTGATCAGGACCGCTTTCTCCAACAATTTCATAGGCAAGCGTTACAGACCTGTTCTTTTGGACTATTTCCTGTAGTCTTGTCTTATAATCGTCATTCGAGCAGTGAACTATCGCCTCGTCCACTGCTTTGATTATTCTTGTCTCATACACTTTTTTTACCGTCTCAAGACCACCGTCAAGATATACTGCCGCCATCACCGCTTCATATGCATCTGACAGGATAGAATCGCGGAAATTACCGTGTTGACCAAGTTCACCTTTTCCGCACTTAATGCTGCTGCCCAGATCAATCTCCCTTGCAAATACGGCAAGCGATCTTTCGCATACCACCGAAGCCCTCGTTTTAGTCAAAACCCCCTCGGGATACTGAACATATTTCTTATAAAGATATTCAGCCGTTATAAGCGAGAGCACCGAATCTCCGAGAAACTCAAGACGCTCATTACTCTGCGCACCGCTTTTCTTACATTCATTCACATAAGAAGAATGTGACAACGCCATATCAAGCAGGGATTTATTATTAAATTTATATCCAAGTCTCTCTTCAAAAGAAGCCATATTTTCACCTCATTAAAAAATAAGACCGCTTAAAGCGGTCTCTGTTGTCAGTTTTTATTGGAAATATATTCAGCAACATCACCGAGTGTAGTGAAGTTTTCAACATCCTCATCATCTACTGTAATATCAAATTCATCTTCGATGCCCATAAGAAGTTCAACCATATCAAGTGAGTCGATATTCAATTCTTCAAATGTTGTATTTGCAGAAAGAGACATCTTTTCCATGCCGAATCTTTCAGCAGCCATTGAAATGAGTTTTTCCAATACCATTCATATCACCTCGTCTTTTTTAATTTCCAAAAAAGATAATATATACATTATGTCATTCTGTCAAGAGTCAATTTCACTTTTAGGCATACTTTTTTCAATTGTTGCTACTATTCCTGCATTGACAAAGTTCATTGCCTGTCTTATAGCGCTCTCAATTCCCTTGGCATCGGAATTTCCGTGAGCCTTTATAACAGGCTTTGCAATGCCAAGCAGAGGAGCGCCGCCGTATTCGGATGCATCCATCTTCTTTTTAAGGTCGTTAACGCTTCCCTTGACAGCAAGTGCCGCAATTTTATTTTTAAGCGAAGAGAGGAAAATCCCCTTTATTTCTTTCATCAGAAACTTCGCCGTGCCTTCCATAGTCTTGAGGAAAATGTTGCCGCTGAAACCGTCTGCAACAAGCACGTCACAACCGCCCATAACATATTCTTTAGCCTCAATATTGCCGATATAATTTATATATTCTGTGTTTTCAAGAAGAACATTTGCCTGCTTATGTACATCTGTACCCTTTGATTTTTCTGTGCCGTTATTGAGAAGTCCTACTGTGGGATCATCAAGCCCGAGCATCGGTGCAGCATATGCGCTGCCCATAACTGCAAACTGCTGTAAATACTCAGGTTTGCAGTCAACATTTGCGCCGCAGTCAAGCAGAAGTGATACACCTTTTCCCGTGGGTATTACCGTTGCAAGTGCCGGTCTTTTTATACCCTTTATTCTTCCGACAATAAGTGTTGCCGCAGTAAGAAGCGCACCCGTGCTTCCTGCCGAGACATAAGCATCGCCTCTGCCTTCTTTAAGAAGAGTTGCACCCACAACAAGCGACGAATCCTTTTTACCTCTGACTGCTTTTACAGGCTCATCATCCATAGTTATAAGTTCTGTTGTGTTTACTATTTCTACTCTCTTGTCATCAAGAGAGTGTTCACGCATTACTGCTCTTGTCTTCTGTTCATCACCTGTAAATAATATTTCAAGATCATATTTTTCTGCAGCAGAAACCGCACCCTTTATTATCTCGACAGGCGCATTATCACCGCCGAATGCGTCAACTATTATTTTCATATTGTTTCCTCCGATGCAGAAAGAACTTCTGCAAGTTTTGCAAGCGCCCTTTCCGCAAGTTTAGTATTTTTATCTTTTTTTCCTTTAAATTTGAAATCAGGTGATTTCATTATGCCGAAATTCACATTCATAGGTTGAAAATCTCCAACCGAACCGCCGCTTATATAGTGTGGCAATGCTCCTATTGCCGTCTCATCAGTAAAATCAATCATATCTTTACCCATAGCATATCTGTACGCATTAATACCGCAAAGCAGTCCTGAGGATGCCGATTCAATATAGCCTTCAACGCCTGTCATCTGTCCTGCAAAAAACAAATTCGGGTATGCCTCAGCCTGATAAAACTTATTCAATTTCCCGGGTGAATTGATATATGTATTTCTATGCATGACACCGTATCTTAAAAAATCAGCGTTTTCAAGCCCCGGTATCATGGAAAACACCCTTTTTTGTTCAGGAAACTTAAGATGTGTCTGAAATCCCACAATGTTGTACATAGTGCCCATACGGTTATCACGTCTGAGTTGAACTACAGCATACGGATCTTTACCTGTTTTTGGATCAGGAAGCCCCACAGGTTTGAGCGGGCCGTATCTCATCGTGTCTTCTCCGCGTTTTGCCATAACTTCAATGGGCATACACCCCTCAAAAACCTTGCCTTTTTCAAAGCCGTGAAGTTCAGCAGTCTGTGCAGATACCAACTCATTGTAAAATGCAAGATATTGCTCTTTATCCATCGGACAGTTGATATAGTCGGGTGTGCCCTTTCCGTAACGCGATGCAAAATATGTGATATCTGTATTGATACTGTCAAAAGATACAATAGGCGCAGCCGCATCAAAGAAATGCATATTTTCCTGACCGAGCAAATCAGATATATTATTAAAAAGTTCACCCGTAGTAAGCGGACCCGTTGCAATAACCGTCAGCTCGTCGGGATCTAAAGAATGTATCTCTTCACTTATAAACTCGATACCCGAATTATTCTTTACTGCCTCGGTTACATAATCAGAAAAAGCCTGTCTGTCAACCGCAAGCGCGCCACCTGCCTCAACCTTTGTTGCATCGGCAGCACGCATTATGAGTGAGTCGAGCCTGCGCATTTCCTCTTTGAGGAGACCTACTGCATTCTCGATATTTCCTGCACGTAAACTGTTTGAACAAACAAGTTCTGCAAAACCCTCATAATGGTGCGCAGGTGTAAATTTAGAGGGTTTCATATCGAACAATTTTACCTTGAGACCGCGTTTCGACAGTTGATATGCCGCCTCACAGCCCGCAAGACCTGCGCCGATAACTTTAACCGTATCAGTCATTCTTGCCTCCTGTACAGGAATCGTTTGAACATACAAGTGTAAACTTTCCTTTAAATCCTGTCTTTTTGAGCAGTACACTGCCGCAGACATCACAGACCTTATCGGTAGGCTCATGCCATGTCATAAAATCACACTTGGGCGCCTCGGAACAACCATAGTATTTATTGCCGTTTTTAGAGAATTTAAGCAGTATCTCCTTGCCGCATTTGGGACATTTTGCTCCTGTCGGATATGTTATTGCTTTTGTATTCTTACAGTTTGGATAGTTGGGACACGCAAGGAATTTACCGAAACGGCCTGTCTTTATAACCATCTTTGCACCGCAAAGTTCGCATACGACATCAGTTTCCTCATCAGGAATTTTAATTCTGCCCGACTCCTTGTCATCTTCTATCTTCTTTTTGGATACTTCAAGATCGTCATTAAATCCTCTTACAACTTTAATCCAATCCTCGCTACCCTCTTCTATCTTGTCGAGTGCAAGTTCCATATTGGCAGTAAATTCCGTATCCACTATATTGGCAAATTTATCACACATATATTCCGTAGTAATAGTGCCGAGTTGTGTGGGTTTGAAGAGTTTTCCGTCTTTTACAACATATTCTCTCTGTAAAATAGTGGATATGGTAGGAGCATATGTGCTCGGTCTGCCTATTCCGTTTTCTTCGAGAGTTTTGATAAGAGATGCCTCGGTATATCTCGAAGGCGGAAGTGTAAACTTCTGCTCATTTGATATCTTCTTCAATGTGAGTAGGTCGTTGTTTTCAAGTTTTGGAATATCTGTTACATGGTCATCTTCAGGCTTATCAGGGCGCTCATAGACTGCAGCATATCCTTTGAAAATTATTCGCTTTCCGTTTGCCTTGAAAAGATACTTGCCGCCTGCTGTTATATCGACCGTAATTGTATCAAAGACTTCCGATGCCATCTGGCAGGCAATATATCTGTCCCATATGAGTTTATAAAGTCTGAACTGGTCGTGATTTAAATTCTTTCTGACATTTTCAGGACTGTATTTTGTTGATGTAGGTCTTATTGCTTCATGTGCATCCTGAGCACCGTTTTTAGCCTTATAATGTCTTGATGTTTTTGGCAGATAGTCGTTACCGTACTTCTGTACAATATACTCCCTGGCTTCTTTTATAGCATCTTCGGAAAGACGCAAAGAGTCCGTTCTCATATAGGTTATAAGGCCGGTCATGCCTGCACCAGGTATATCTATACCTTCATAGAGTTGCTGCGCTATCTGCATCGTTCGCTTTGACGACATATTGAGCAGTCTTGATGCATCCTGCTGCAAAGTTGAAGTCGTAAACGGAGGTGCAGGATTCTTTGATTTCTTTTCATTTGTGACTTTTGTCACTTTCCAATCAGCACCCTTTGCCGCTTCAGTTATCTCTGCCGCACGTTCACCTTTTTTTACAGTTTCTTTTTTACCATTTGTTCCGTGATACCTTGCTGTAAACTCGATTTCGTCTTTACTTAAAAGTGCTTCGATATGCCAATATTCCTGCGGAACAAAGGCATTTATTTCATTTTCTCTGTCAACAATGAGTTTTGTCGCTACAGACTGCACTCTTCCTGCCGAAAGTCCCTTGCGAATCTTTCTCCACAGAATAGGACTTATGCCATAACCCACAAGTCTGTCAAGCACACGTCTTGCCTGCTGAGCATTTACAAGATCCATATTTATCTTTCTTGGATTTGCAACGCCTGCAATTACCGCACTCTTTGTTATTTCATTAAATGTTACTCTGACCTTTTCATTAAGATCTATCCCAAGCAGATTTGCAAGATGCCACGAAATAGCTTCACCTTCGCGGTCAGGGTCAGTTGCGAGATATATTTTTTTTGCCGCTTTGGCTTCTTTTTTAAGATCACTTATAAGTGCTGACTTACCTCTTATTGAAATATACTGAGGCTTGAAATCATTTTCAACATCAATGCCGAGTTTACTCTTAGGCAGATCTCTTATATGTCCCATAGACGCAACGACTTTAAAATTAGAGCCGAGATACTTTTTTATTGTTTTGGCTTTTGCCGGTGACTCAACTATCAAAAGATTTGACATTAGGTAACTTCCTCTTTAACTAATTATTTTATACGGTAATTCCCGTTACTTTTTAATACATAACCCTTCATTTCAAGTAATGATAAAGCGCTCATAAGTAAATGCGTAGGATATCCACTCTCTTTGATGAGATCTTCAAATGATATCCCGTCGTTTTTCTGTATTGCGGAATAGACGGCTTTTTCATTTTCAGTCATAACAAAATCATTGGATTTAACAATATTTTCACGCTTGACGCTTTTCTTTTTATCAGCCTCTGGTTTTACAAATACAGGTTTTTCCATTTCCTGTACCTGTTTTATCATTTTATCTGGGTATATACCCAAGTATTCCTCGATTATATCAAGTGCGCAGGTTACGGGTTTTGCACCGTTCTTAATAAGATTATTTGAAAGGGTGAATAAATAGACATCGCCCGGAACTACAAACATGTCTTTATTCTGCGATATAGCATGCGAAACAGTAAGAGATGTTCCTGTACGCTCTGCAGCTTGGACGACAAGTACACCGTCAGCAATACCACTGATAAGTCTGTTTCTCGGATTAAAGTTTTCTTTATTAGCCGAAATCCCCGGCGGATATTCACTGATAAGTCCGCCGCTGCTCATAACAAAATCAGCAAGTTCCGTATGTTCCACAGGATATATTTTATCAAGACCTCTTGCCAAGAATCCCGTAGTTATACCCTCACTCATAAGCGCTGCCCTGTGAGCAACGGAATCGATACCGTATGCCAGACCGCTGACGATGATAAAGCCGTTACTTGCAAGTCCCCTGACTATCTCATCGGTCACACGACGCGATGAATCCACAGGACTTCTTGTCCCCACGACCGAAATAACAATATTGTTATCAAAATCGGGAACTGCACCCTTGGTATATAAGACCATAGGAGGCTGATAAAGTTGTCTGTACTTTGACGGATAATTGTCATCCTCAAAAGTGATTATATCAATGTTAAGACGTTTACATTCCTCAATTACTTTTTCAGCATCACTGAGAGATTTGTCGGAAAGTAGTTTCTTATCAGTTCCTCTTAAATACGTAAGTTCTCTGTAATTGTCTTTTTCATATACATCTGTTATTGTACCGCAGTCTTGGGCAAGTTTTGCAAAGAACGGCATATTCTGTCTATATTTCAGCGTAAGCCATAAATACAGCAACGCATTGTCTGTCATTTACACATCTCCCAAATCAAAACCGACGCTGCCGCCGAAGCATTGAGTGATTCAGTTATTCCCTTCATAGGAATATAAACTTTTTTATCACTCTTTAAAACAAATTCTTTACTCAGTCCGTTCCCCTCATTTCCGATAGCAACGGCTGACTTTTTATTAAAAGACACTTTATTTACAGGAAGCGCAGCATCATCCAGCACAGCCGCATAGACCGTTATCTTTTCTTTGGCAAAAAAATCAAACGCGGCATCAGTATTTTCAAACTTAATTACAGGCATACGAAGAGCAGCGCCCATTGCAGAACGCATAACTTTACCTGAATATCTGTCAGGCGCACTTCCCACAACACACACGGCATCAACACCCATAGCCTCAGCAGTTCTTATAACCGTTCCGAAATTGCCCGGATCCTGTATGTTTTCAAGAACAACCAATTTATCTTTAGTTTGCGGTAAAATGTCCAATAACTCAAAAACTGCCGCTATACCCTGAGGATTTTCTGTTTCGGTAATTTTCCCGAGAACTCTGTCATTCACGATATGTGCCCCGTTTTGAATATATGAAGCATATTCTGCAGACTTACTTTCAAGTACAAAACAGTCTTTCATCGTATATCCGCATTTTATCGCTTCATCAATAAGTTTTACACCCTCAAGCAAAAATGCGCCTTGCTTTTTTCTGCCCGATGCAGCTTTCAGCGAAGCAGCAAACTTGACTTTTGCATTTTCAAGACTTGTGATTAACACGTCAATCAACCTTTATCCGATTATTTTTTCTATATGTTCGTCATCACCGACTATTGCAAGAACACAGTCTTTATCCAGGCGCTGATTGGGATTGATATTGACTTGCGCATTCTCACCGTCAATTATCGCAATAACATTTACACCGTACTTTGCTCTGACATCAAGTTCTATAAGAGACTTGCCTGCCCACTTTTCAGGACATTTTATTTCAACTACTGCCGCATTGCCCGAGAGTTCGATATAATCGTGAACTTTGTTCATCGAGAGAAGTTTTGCCATTCTTATACCCATATCTTCTTCGGGAAATACTACTCTGTCAGCGCCTATCTGTGTAAGAAGTTTAGCATGTGTAGAACTCTTTGCCTTTGATATTATCTCTTTTACACCAAGTTCTTTAAGCGTCATAGTAATGAGCGCGCTCTCTTCAACATTTGAAGCAGATGCCACCACAACGGCATCACAGTCAGTAACACCTAAATTTCTGAGTGTGTCTATATTTTTTGCATCACAGCAATATATCTTTTCAACATATGCTTCGAGCGGTTCAAGCGCCTTTTTCTCTCTGTCTATAAGTATGACGCTTTTTCCTATATTACTGAGTGATTTTGCAAGTGCAGTTCCGAATTTTCCTGCACCTATCACCGCAAAATTATTTTTCATATTCATCACCTATCCTACCAACATTTTTGCATCAAGATATTCAATCAGGTTTTCCTCATTTTTAAGTTGATGAGCTATCGAACAACTGAGAGTCAGTATGCCAAGTCTTCCCATAAACATAAGTAGTATTATCAGCATTCTGCCAACGGCAGAGAGGGACGTAGTTATTCCCATAGTTACTCCAACCGTACCAAAAGCTGATGCACATTCAAACAAAATACACGACAGCGATACATCTTCTGTATATGAAAGTATTACTACTGATGTAATAAGTATTAAAATTCCAACAACTACGATTGTAAATGCACGGTATATCGTATTACGGTTTATTCTTCTGTTAAAAACAACTATTTCACTTCTGCCTCTAAGTATATTTCTGACAGTAAGTATTACAATCGCAAAAGTGCCTGTTTTTATACCGCCCGCTGTTGAGCCGGACGAGCCGCCTATAAACATAAGCAAAGATGACATAAGCACCGTAAGTCTTGTAAGTCCTGACAAATCTACCGTATTAAATCCTGCAGTCCTGAATGTGACCGATTGGAAAACTGAAGCAAGTATCTTATTCCCCACAGACATATTTCCTAAAGTACCTGGATTATTCCACTCAAACACAGCAAAAAGCACTGCTCCGCCGACAAGAAGTCCCGCCGAAGTTATAAGAACAATTTTCGTATAGGGTGAAAGTTTTTTGTGTTTCTTATGTTCAAGCAGTTCCATCCACACGAGATAACCGAGACCGCCCATAGTAATAAGAGCCATTATGATAATATTTACATACAGGTCGTCAGCATAAGCGGTAAGGCTTGAAAAATTGCCCATTATATCAAATCCTGCATTGCAAAAAGCGGATACTGCATGAAATACTGAAGCGTATATCGCTTTACCCACACTCATCTGTGTTACAAATCTGAAAAACAAAAGTACAGCCGCAATACCTTCAAAACCAAACGTCACTTTTGCGACAAAGCGAAGCATATGCTTGATATCACTTATGTAGTCGATATTAAGTCCCTGCAAAACAGCCTCTCTCTGTGAAAAACTGTTGCCCTTCAAAAGCAAAATGCGCAGAAAGCCCGCAACCGTCATAAAGCCGAGACCGCCTATCTGAATCATAAGTAGTATAACTGTCTGACCGAACATCGACCACTCTGTACCCGTATCTCTGACAATAAGACCTGTCACACAGGTTGCACTTGTCGCAGTGAAAATACTGTCAAAAAACGATGCTGACTTTCCGTCAGCCGAAGATATAGGTAATGTCAAAAGCAGAGCACCGACCAAAATCACGGCTATAAAGCCCAAAATAACCATACGACCTGGTGCTGCTTTGTTAATTATTCTTTTTGCATAGGTGTTTTTTGCCATACATGCCTCCAAAACCTAACTATTATATATATTATAGGAAAAAATATTTTACTGTCAACAGATTTATTGCAGGCATTAAAAAATAGGAACGGTATTTTTTACCGTTCCTATCATTTTAATTCAAATTAAAGAGCTGCTTTTGCTTTTGCAACGAGTTCAGCAAATGCCTTTTCGTCTGTAACAGCAATTTCAGAAAGAACCTTTCTGTTGAGTTCGATCTCAGCCTTCTTAAGACCGTTGATAAACTGTGAATAGTTTATACCGTTATTCTTGCAAGCTGCTGAAATTCTTGTGATCCAGAGAGCTCTGAAATCTCTTTTCTTAAGTTTTCTGCTGACATAAGCATACTGACCTGACTTGGTAACAGCCTGCTTAGCCATCTTAAAGTTTTTGCTCTTAGCGCCAAAATATCCCTTGGCAAGCTTTAAAACCTTTTTTCTTCTTTTGCGAGTCATCATCGCACCTTTAACACGTGCCATATATCATTAACCTCCGTAAATTTCTAATCAATTAAAGATAAGGGATAAGCTTCTTAACGTTTGCAGCATTTGTCTTGTCTGCATATGTTCCCTGACGAAGACCTCTTTTTCTCTTAGAAGTCTTTTTGTTAAGAATGTGGCTCTTGTAAGCCTTTGCGCGCTTGATTTTGCCGTTCTTTGTAACGGAAAATCTCTTTTTAGCACCTGAATGTGTCTTGATCTTAGGCATTTTCATTCTCCTTTATTTAAAAAATAATAATTTACTTTGCAGGTTTCGCTGCCATAAATAAGAACAGATTTCTACCCTCTTGCTTTGCCGATTTTTCGACAACGCCGTATTCCTCACAAGCCTCCGCAAATTTAGCAAGCATTTCTCTGCCGTGTTCCGTATGCGCCATTTCTCTGCCGCGAAAACGAACTGAAACCTTCACTTTATCGCCGCCCTTAAGGAATTTCTGGGCTGATTTAACCTTGGTATTAAAGTCATTAGTATCGATATTAACGGACAGTCTGATTTCTTTCACATCGACAACATGCTGATTCTTTCTGGCTTCTTTTTCCTTTTTAGCCTGTTCATAAACATACTTGCCGTAGTCAAGGATCTTACATACGGGAGGATTAGCCGTAGGTGCTATTTTCGCAAGGTCAAGATTTGCATCATACGCAAGCTTGAGCGCTGCTTCTGCAGACATAACACCGAGCTGTTCTCCGTTTGCTCCGATAAGACGAACTTCTTTGTCTCTAATTTCCTCGTTAATTGAGAGTTCTTTTTTACTGATGACAGGACACCTCCATAAATTTTTCCAACAAAAAAGCGGGCAGTTCTCTGCCCGCAACAATACCCAATAATACTATATAAATAGTGAGTATTGACCGTATAAGCGCATTTACCATACGGTGAGACAAGCAGCACCTATCTACTTCTTTGTACTTTATTAGTATATCACGTTTTTTCACCGTGTCAACTATTATTTTACATATTCAAAGCGGAGATTGTAAATATCAATAGTATCTCCTTCTTTTACCCCAAATTCTTCAAGTTTATCATAAACACCTGTTGTTTTGAGGACCTTATTCATATAACTGATATCTTCATAATCCGACGGATCAACATGATGCAGTTTTTCAAATATCCAGTCTGCACGTACATAGTATATGCCGTTTTCAAACTTGATATCAATATCCCTGCTTATTCTCTTTTCTGCGATGATATCATCTATATTTATTTCTTCTTCATACATCTTGAGCGGTGGCAGTTCACCGAGTGATGAATATACATATCTGACCACCTCATCAAGTCCCTGCTTTGATGCCGCTGATATTCTGAAATACTTATAGCCTTTTTCTTCTATATACTTTTCAAATTCATTTGCAAGCGTTTCATCAAATATTATATCCGATTTATTTCCGCAGACGACCTGAGGAAGTTTTGCAAGTTCGGGAGAAAATCTTTCAAGTTCAAGATTTATCTTTTCAAAATCGCTTATAGGTTCTCTTCCCTCACTGCCGCTTATATCAACGACATGGACGAGCATTCTGCACCTTTCAATATGGCGCAAAAACTCGTGACCGAGACCTTCACCGTTGCTTGCACCCTCTATAAGTCCCGGAATGTCGGCCATAACAAAGGTTGCGCCTTCAAACGGCGCTACCACGCCGAGTTGAGGCGTAAGCGTGGTAAAATGATAATTTGCAATTTTAGGACGGGCAGCACTTACCATTGAAAGAAAAGTCGATTTTCCCACATTCGGGAAACCGATGAGTCCGACATCTGCAAGAAGTTTGAGTTCAAGCAGCACCATTCGTTCTCCGCCCTTTTCGCCGTTTTTGGCAAAACGGGGACACTGACGTGTAGGCGTCGCAAAATGGGTGTTTCCCCAACCTCCTTTTCCGCCTTTTATCATTTTAAAAGGCTTGCCGTCAGACATATCGTGAATTACTTTGCCTGTTTCAAAGTCCTTTATCACTGTTCCGATCGGAACCTTGATTTCAAGATCCTTACCGCTTTTTCCGTAGCATCTTGCCCCTTTACCGTTTTCCCCGCTTTCGGCAACATATTTCTTTTTATATTTGAAGTCAAGAAGCGTATTCATATGATTATCCACCACAAAAACAATACTTCCGCCATTGCCGCCGTCACCCCCGTCGGGACCGCCGTTTGCAACATATTTTTCTCTGTGAAATGCAACTGCGCCGTTACCGCCGTCACCGGCCTTGACAAAAATCTTTGCTACATCAATAAACATTTAGTTATCTCCTAAAAATAACGGGAAAGGCGCATACCTTTCCCGTGATAAGTCAATTCGGTTTACTGCTCAACAGCATAAACACTGACTTTCTTTCTGTCCTTGCCGACTCTTTCGAAAGCTACCTTTCCGTCGATAAGTGCAAAAAGTGAATCGTCAGAACCTCTGCCGACATTGTTGCCGGGATGGATCTTAGTACCTCTCTGCTTAACGAGAATGTTTCCGGCAAGTACGAACTGACCGTCAGCTCTCTTTACGCCGAGTCTCTTTGATTCTGAATCTCTACCGTTCTTGGTAGAACCCATACCTTTTTTATGTGCAAAAAACTGTATGCTTATTCTTAACATTGTGTTACACCTCCGATTTTTTAATAGTCAGATACTCCGGATAACTCTCTGCTATTCCATCTATCTGCAGTTCAAATGCTTTTATAAACATTTTGCAAAGATCAGCCTTTTCTTCGTTTTCAAGTGTCACTGACAAAAGCGGTCTATCTGCATCAACCTCAATATTGCAACGCACACCGACTATCTCTGTAAGAGCATTAGCCGTAAGTTCCGCCGCACTTGAGACTGCTGCACAGACAATATCCTGTCCCGCATCTGCATATCCGCTGTGTCCTGTAACTAAAAAACCTTTATCCGAAATATTTACGAAAATCATCTTACTTTGAAATCTTTTCGATCTGTACCTTTGTATAAGGCTGTCTGTGACCCTGTGTTCTTCTGTAGTTCTTCTTTGCCTTGAACTTAATAACGTTGATCTTCTTGCCTTTACCGTTCTTGATTACCTTACCGGTAACAACAGCACCTTCAACCATAGGTGAACCGACTGTGAAATTATCTCCGTCAGCAACTGCGAGGACATTAGTGAACTTAACTTCAGATTCAGCTTCAACCTCGAGTTTTTCGATGTAAATTACATCGCCTTCCTGTACTTTGTACTGCTTACCGCCTGTTACGATTATTGCGTACACACAAAGCACCTCTCTTTCTCATAATAAGACTCGCTACTGGCAGGCCGATAAATAAATATCTGTTAAAGCCCGCAATATGCGGCTTAAACAGTATAACAACTTTATATTGTGTTGTCAACTGTTTTTTACCTAATTATGCACATTTCTTACAACCTTAATACTGTATATAATACCTGTCAGTGCATACGGTATCAGCATAAAGAGCCATATTATCGTAGCAACCGGTGGCAATGCAACCGTAAGAATAATAAGTATGCCCATAATTACTGTTTCAATTCCGATAAAACGGTTTATCTTCTTTGCTTTGTCGGTATCCAGATTGTAATTCTTAACATAGTCAAATTTAGGTAAATAGTTACCAAGCACAAGAAATATTGCTCCCACTATCAC
Source organism: Feifaniaceae bacterium (assembly GCA_045538835.1). Lineage (GTDB taxonomy): Bacteria > Bacillota > Clostridia > Oscillospirales > Feifaniaceae > RGIG6165. The sequence goes on from JAZQEF010000018.1 coordinate 151,671, forward strand.
CGCAACAGTTTTTCTCACATCTATTCCCCAGTTCAGATTAACTCCAAACGTCAACGTCTGTAATACAACAGACAGTGCAGGAATAATCCACTTAACAACATTTTCAAACTTTTTTCTGGTTCCGTGCTTATATTCGTTAGCATCAAAAATAATACAACACACAATCTGCAAAAGAAGCATCATAACAGGTATACCGAAAACAGCAAACCCCTTTGATGCAAAATTATCCGGTTGATTATACATATTAAAATGCACTGCCATACTTTCAGGCAAAGCATCCCACAAAAACACGCCTAACAGAATTGGTAACAGACACACTATACCCGTTATCAACAGCCTCTTCCATTTAATAAATTTCATTTTTACCTCCTAATCCATAAATCCACGTTAACAATTCTTCAAATACCGAAGAATTAATTTCATAGTATATATAGTTTTTGTATTTCTGTTCTGAAATAAGATCAGCATTCTTTAATTTTGACAAGTGATACGAAACTGTTGCACCTGTCAGATTAAAATGATCTGCTATCTCACCTGCCGATTTTCTGCCATCCTTGAGCATATTCAGTATATCTCGTCTTACAGGGTCAGATATCGCCTTTAATGTTTCGTTTATCCCCATTTTATCCTCCCTACCGGTATTTAGAAATATTTCTAAATAGATTATATCACGGTTAAAACAAAAGTCAAGACCTATTTAGATTTTTTTCTAAATAGGTGTTGATCTAAAAATCATTTAATTGAATCCTTTGCTGCCGTAAGTGTATTTTTAAGAAGCATGGTTATAGTCATAGGGCCTACACCGCCCGGTACGGGGGTTATGTATGAAGCCTTTTCAAATACGGCATCAAAATCCACGTCTCCGCAGAGTTTGCCGTCTGCCCCTCTGTTTATGCCGACATCAATGACTACTGCTCCGTCTTTTACCATATCAGCAGTTACAAACTTGCTTCTTCCGACTGCCGCCACAAGAATATCGGCTTTAGATGTAACTTCGGCAAGGTTATTTGTTTTTGAATGGCATATTGTAACTGTTGCATTCTTCTGCAGCATAAGCATTGCCTGGGGTTTGCCGACAATATTGCTTCTGCCGATTATAACACAATTCTTCCCCTCTATCTCGATACCGTATGCATCAAGCAGTTCCATAACACCTGCAGGTGTACATGGTACAAATGACTGATTACCTATCATTATTCTGCCTACATTTGCAGGATGAAAAGCATCAACATCCTTTTCAGGCGGAATTGATTTTATCACCATTTCCTCATCAATATGTGCAGGCAGTGGAAGCTGAACGAGTATACCGTGAATGGCGTTATCTTTTGCAAGTTCATCCACTTTTTTGAGAAGTTCATCTTGCGTTGTATTCTCAGGCATTTCTATAACAACTGAATTCATTCCCACATCCCGGCAAGCCGTGTGTTTATTTCTCACATATACCTGTGATGCAGGATTTTCGCCTACTATTATTACGGCAAGTCCGGGAATTATTCCCGTTTTTTTTGCAAATTCTGCCGTATCTTTGGCTATCCTCTCTCTTACTGAAGCGGATACCGCTTTACCGTCAATTATCTGTGCCACTTTCTTCACCCTTTTTATTTACATTTTTTATTATCAATATTAATAAAACAAGACCAAACACCACTGCAATTCCAGATACAAGCACCGAAACGGGCACTGAAAAAACTTTAAGTTGATCTGTTCTGAGTTGTTCAATAAAAAATCTTCCGATACCGTACCATATAAGATATCCGCTGAAGATAACACCTCTGTATTTCTTACTGTATTTAAATAACGTAAGAAGAATTATAAGTCCGATAAGATTCCAGAGCGATTCATACAAAAATGTGGGATGCACTATCGTTTCCTTACCGTTTATGATAAGCTGCATTCCCCACGGAAGCGTCGTCTCTCCGCCAAACGCCTCCTGATTGACAAAATTGCCCCATCTGCCGACTATCTGACCGACAAGAAAACATGGGGCTACCATATCTGCCGCATCCAATATTCTGATTTTTTTAATCTTACAGTGTGTTATCGCGCAGATAAATGCCCCGATAACAGCGCCGTATATCGCCATACCGCCGTTTCTTATTGCAAAAACTTCTTTTATGCTGTTATACGAACCGTTTGGATCAAATATCACATAGTAAAGTCTTGCGCAAATTACCGACACAGGTGTTATCCATATGATTCCGTCAAGCACATCGTCCTGCTTGATGCCTTTTTTCTTTGCCAGAGAAAGTCCCAAAATTACTGCCAGCACAAAGCCCGTCGCAATCAGAACTGCATACCAGTATATTTCAAAACTGCCGATTCTGAATGCAACGTTGTCTATATTAAATTCACCTATTCCAAGTCCGGGAAATGAAATCGGTCCGTTTCCTTTATTCACTTCTGCTCCTCCATAACATCAACAACCGACAATGAAATATATTCATCACAAAATATATCAAGCATATCAAGAACATCTTTTTTGGTAACGGTATAATAAGGCTTAAAACTGTCAAAAAAGTCTATTCCCGAGAAATATGTTGACAGCATTGCATAGACTGTGTCATCTGTTTTATCAAACACATCTACTGCACCGCCAAGCAATGCCTTTTTATTGATTTCAAAGACCGAGTCATCAATACCGTCTTTTTTTATCTTTTCGATTTCCTCTTTTATTATAGCGTATGTTTCATCGGGATCGGTACTTTCGCCCGAAATTATAACAAGCGAATAAGTGTCGGAAATGTTGTATTCACTGTCAAAAGACTCGTTTATATATCCGCCTTCATAGAGACGTTTATAAAGAGGAGAACTTTTACCGAAAAGGATGCTTAAAAGCAGTGTCATCGCTATTTCCCTATTAGCTTTGTCCATCGGAGAAAGCGTATGTCCGAAATCCTTAACGCCCATACAGAAATACGGTATTGATATAGGCATTGATATTCTAACTTCCTTTTGATTTACCGTATCGGGTTCTTCTTCGGTAACTATCTTGACTTTTGTGGGTTTTACTGATTTTAGAGTCCTGTTACAAACATCAAAGACTGTTTCGGGATCCGCAGGTCCGCATACGCACAATACCATGTTTGCAGGGTTGTAAAAATTTGAATATGTTTTATAAAGTATTTCAGATGTTATCTCAGCGATACTTTCCACAGTACCTGCAATATCGTTTTTAACAGCATTATGTTCATATACTGCACTCATTAAATTCATAAGTACACGCCAGGAAGGTGAATCATCATACATTTTTATTTCCTGTCCGATGATACCTTGCTCTTTATCAACAGTTTCTTTCGTAAAATACGGTGCCTGAACAAATTTTATAAGCGTTTCCAAATTCTTTTCAAAATTGTCGGTACATGAAAATTCATACACCGTTTTATCAAAACTTGTAAAGGCATTTGCAGATGCACCATACTCACCGAAAAGGTTGAAAACATCCACTCCGTCTTCGTTTTCAAACATTTTATGCTCAAGAAAATGGGCAGTGCCGTCAGGAATGACTGTAACTTCAGTTTCACCGTCAGCAATATATCTGTCGATTGATGAGCCGTATTTTGTACCGAACATAACATAGTTTTCGGTAAAAAGCGGTTTTGGACAGACAAGTATGTGCACACCGCTTTCATGCACTGCAGAATATATCTTTTCGCCCAGATTAGCATCTTCTTTAATTTCAAACTTCATCAGTCTGTGCCTCTTTGTTTCCTTTCAAGTAATAAACTGTGTCAAGTTTTATCTTATTTGCAACTTTAACCACGTCTTCTTTGGTGACACTTAAAATATCTTTAATAAACTCGTCTTGCTCCCTGTCGGTTCCGTCATAACTTTCCGCAGCAGTCCAAGAAACCATTGCCCCTGCACTGTCAAAACTGCTTTTGAGCATATTTACATAGAATTTTTTTGCAGTGGCAAGTTCATCGTCACTGACATTTCCTTTTTTCATTTCTTCGAGTTGCTCAAGAATACCCGCCTCTGCCTTTTCTTTATTTGCACATTCGATACCCGATGAAACAAGAAGTATGCCCTTTGTTTCAACTATCTGTGAACGGCAATAGTAACAGAGCGACATTTTTTCTCTCACGACAGAAAAAAGTTTGCTTGTCGGTGCAAGTCCGTATATCGTGTTAAACAAGGAAAGCGCCGCATAGTCTTTATCGCTTCTGACAATGCCTGTCCTAAATCCCATCGACAATTTACCCTGAATAACAGGCATCTCTTCCGTTACTCTTTTTACGCTGTCAACATCATATATAATAGGAAACTTTTTGTTTGATATAGGTTCAATGCTTATTTTTTCAAAATTATTTTTGATTGCTTTTACAACCTCTTCTTCTCTTTCAGCGCCTACATAGTAGACATCAAGAGGTGTTTTAGCCACAAACTTTTTATAAAAGTCATAGAGTTTTTTCTCGTCTATCGTTTCCGCAACAGACTCTTCACCCTCAGAACTGATACCGTAAAGTTCGTTTTCGCACATAAGTGAGAGGCACTTCTTTCTGGCATAGACAGTTTTATTGTTGATATCTGCCCTTATAGAGTCAATCATATTCTTTTTTTCTAATTCAACTATTTTTCCGTAAAAAGCGTTATCTTTTACCAGAGGATCAAATAAAACATCCATAACGGTCTCGAGAGCATCTGCCAACATAGATTTTTTATCGGGAGTAAATGCACCGTTTAAAAACTTGATGGTCACACCTGTTTGCTGAATATCTCCCCTTTTTGTGTTGAGCGAAGAAAAATCAGCACCGTACAGTTCATAAAGCCTGTCATTTATTGCTTTGATATCAGGCAATTTACGGCAGCCTGTCATAAGAACATTTATAAGTAATGTTCTGTACGAAGTAAGCACCTTATCAAGACCTGCCGAAAAAAGCATGGTTATCTTATCGGTCTTGAACTTGTCCGTCTTTATATAATGCAGCGTTACGCCGCTGCATATATGTATGTGTTTTGTTTTATACAATATTTTCACCTCTTGCATAATATACGAAAAATCGAAGGTAATTTGTAGCAACTGACTTTCATAAACGCATCTCCTAACAAACAAGATAGAGTATGCCGACAGCAACTACAATAACGGCAAGCAAAATTGCAAGTATCCACGACGGTAATATAAGTGAAAGTGCAATCCCACCGCCGACACAAACTGCCGCTATACCAAGTAATCTTCTTTGATTGCATCCGAACACAACGCTCAGCCCCCTGCTGCCGACTATTTATATCTTATAATATGCAGCAGTGCCTGTACTTGTTTCTCAATAATTCTTTCGTTTTAAACTTTCTTCGTATATTTCTTTATAACTTTCATATCTTGAGAGCGCTATTTCACCGTTTTTAACAGCAATTTTAATAGCACAATCAGGTTCATTTATATGAGCACAGTCATCAAAACGGCAGCCTTCATATTTTGAAAACTCCCTGAAAAGTGACGCAACTTCGGCTTTGGTTGCTCTCAGACATTCTTCATAACTGATGTCACCAAAACCGGGAGTGTCAGCAATGTAGCCGCCGTAAGCCTCAAACAGTTCCACCCTCTTTGTCGTATGCTTACCTCTGGAAATTTTGCTCATTTCACCTATTTCGGCGTCATTGCAAAGTCCGAGTGCTTTGAGTATGCTTGATTTTCCAACTCCCGAATTTCCTCCGAAGGCACATATTTTAGAAGTTATAAGTTTTTTTATCTCTTCACAGCCCTCACCGCTATGGGCACATACAGTTACAGTTTCTATTCCCGTTTTACTGTATATCCCCACAAGTTCGTCAGGCGACTTTATATCTGTTTTGTTAATAACTATAATAGGTCTTATGTCATTTTCTTCGCAGACTGCAATTAGTTTATCCGTCACATTCAGACTCGGCTCCGGATTTGCTGTTGCAACAACAATAAACATTATGTCTATGTTTGCTATCGGGGGTCGCGTGAGCGCATTTTTACGCGGTAATACTTCTTCTATAACACCGTCTTCTCCGACAAGTGAAATTTTCACATTATCTCCCGGTAAGGGGGATATTTTATTTTTGCGAAATATTCCCCTTGCCTTGCAAAGCACTACTGTGCTGTCGGTCTTGACATAGTAATTGCCCGACAGCGATTTTACTATTATTCCGTTCATATCAGTCAAAACTTACCGTTCCTGTAAATATCATCAGATTGAGTTCGGCTATCTTTACCTGTACTTCCTGAGTACCTTTACCTGTGAGTGATATCTGGACTGTTTCCTCACTCGGAGAATGAACTTTACTATAGACCTGAGTACCGTTTAAGTATGCAACCACGGTATAAGAACTCTCATAATCGGGTAATGAAACAGTTATTGTCTTTGTCTTTTCCGGCTCTTCTACAGGCGGCTGAGGAATATCGGTGGTCGTACTGCCTTTTGATACAGAAAGCGTAACTGTGGTACCCTCTTCAACTTCAGTTCCTTCTGCAATGCTCTGCGCAACTACAGTTTCTGCCGCCTTATCGGACTCAACTTCAGTAAATGTTGCTACAAGTCCGTTTTCACCGAGTATTACTGATGCTTCATTCTTTGTCTTGCCTATGAGTGAGGGCATTAAAACCGTTTTAACTTCTACACCGCTGCTGACATAGATAGTTATCCTTGTATCTTTTGTTATCTTTGAACCTGCTTCGGGAGAGGTTCTGATAACATATCCTTCGGGAACAGTTTCACTTTCCTCTTCCTCTTTCATTCCCGAAAGTCCCATATTGCTGAGTTCTATAAGCGCCGCCCTGTATTCTTTATTAGAGAGATCGGGAACTCGCATATCTTCCGTACCAAGACTGATGTATACCCTAAGATCACTTCCCTTTTTAACGGTCTTTCCGTCATCGGGATCCTGTCTTACGATAACACCTTCGTCATACTCGTCACTGTATACTCTGCCCTCTTCAATTATTCTGAAATCGGCGTATTCTTCGTTTTGGGCAACATCTTCATAGTAAAGTCCCACAAGTTTTGGAACTTTTATATCCGTAACTTCCTCTTCACCGTTTCCGATATTGAGTGCAAGAAGTGTTATGCAGAATACGATAAACGCCGTAAGTACTGCCGCAATCGCAACCATTCCCGGTATGGGAATTCTTTTTTTCTTTTTCTTTCTGCTGTTTTGCATACCTGTCTCCTCCCGCTTTGCAGCATTGGCATCTGCAGCAGCCATATACTTCTGATAAAAGCGAATCGACGGATTGTGCTTAAGTCTTTCTATATCATCAAGAAATTCGTCAACATTCTGGAATCTGTTCACTGCTTCCTTTGATATCGCTTTCATAACTATCTCATCAAGTCCCTGCGGTATCTCAGGCACGATATTCTTTGGGCTTACCGCATTGTTCTGAAGTTGCATAACTGCCACCGATACAGGATTGTCGTTGTCAAACGGCACTCTGCCCGTAAGCATTTCATACATCATTATACCTACAGAATATATATCGCTTCTCTCATCAACAATTCCGCCCGATACCTGTTCCGGACTGATATAATGCACAGAGCCTATGGCTTTTTCAGTCATAGTATGAGTCTGAACATTTGTAAGTTTTGCTATACCGAAATCGGTAACTTTTATAGAGCCGTCCGCAAGAAGCATTATATTCTGTGGTTTGATATCCCTGTGAACAACGCCTCTGCTGTGAGCGTGCTGCAATGCCTTTAGCACCTGAGAGGTAAACATCATAGTGTTCTCCCAACTGAGTTTACCCTCCTGCTCGATATACTCTTTAAGTGAGATACCGTTTATATATTCCATGACAATATAGTAAAGATCATCATTAAATCCGACATTATGTATTGTCACTATATTTTCATGATTAAGCATCGAAATGATTTTCGATTCGGTCTCAAATCTGCGGCGGAACTGCGGATCTTCAAGAAATTCTTCTTTAAGAACCTTTACTGCTACCGTTATGTTTTCGGCAAGGTCGTATGCCCTGTAAACCACAGACATACCGCCAACGCCGACTATACTTTCTATTTTATATCTTCCGTTGATTATCTTTCCTCTGAGATCCGTCATATTAAACCTCCTCACTCATAGAGATAAGCAGAACTGTAATATTATCATTTCCGCCTCTATGTTTCGCCATTTCAACAAGCGTTTTCGAACACTCTGCCACATCTGTTGTGACATCGAGTTCAAAGAGTATCTCACTCTCATCAAGCATATTTGTAAGTCCGTCCGAACAGAGCATAACTATACCGTCACTGCTTATGTCAAATTCAAAAAAGTCTACATTGACACTGTCATATGCGCCGACAGCCCTTGTGATTATGTTCCTGTTTGGATGATTTTTAGCATCTTCGACAGTTATTTTACCCTCATCAACAAGTTCCTGCACCATAGAATGATCGTGGCTGACCTGTACCATTTTATCTTCCGTAAAATAGTAGGCACGTGAGTCACCGACATTTGCGACAACACATTTATCGTGGGCAACAAATGCTGCAACCGCAGTCGTACCCATTCCGACATATGTTTCATCATCTGCCGCCGCACTCATTATCTTATCATTTGCTTTTGTTACAGCAGCAGCAAAAACTTCTTTAAATTTTTCGCAGTCCATATTATCAAAACTTTCCGAAACATCAGAAAAAATGATATCTGCAGCATAACTGCTTGCTACTTTGCCGCCTCTCGGTCCGCCCATGCCGTCACAGACAAGCCCGAAGCCTTTATTCCCTTTGAGCGTATTTCTGAATGTATCCTGATTTTCATTCCGCACACATCCTATATCGGTAAGTCCGCATATTCTCACTCTATCACTTCCTTCTTTAAACTTTGCCGTCTGAGTTGACCGCACGAAGCATTGATGTCTCCGCCGAGTTTTCTTCGCACGGTTGCGGATATTCCTTGATTATTTATATAATTTACAAATTCATCTATTCTCTTTCGGTCAGGCTTGACAAAACCTCTCTCCCTGACCTCGTTTACGGGGATAACATTTACATGGGCAAGCATCCCTTTTAAAAGTTTACACAGATTTGCCGCATCGGATATACTGTCGTTCACTCCCGATATGACGGCATATTCAAATGATATCCTCCTGCCTGTCGTCTTTATGTATTCCTTGCATGAAGAAATAAGTTCTTCTATCGGATATTTGTGATTTATCGGCATTATCTCGTTACGTTTTTTATTGTCTGTCGCATGAAGCGAAATTGATAATGTTATCGGTAGATTAAGTTTTGCAAGTTCATAAATCTTCGGCACCACACCGCATGTAGAAAGCGATATATGCCTCATCCCGATATTCAGCCCGTTTTTATCATTTATATTTTTCAAAAATGCTACTACGTTATCAAAATTATCCAGCGGCTCGCCTATTCCCATAAGCACTACGCTGTCTATTCTCTTGCCCAAATCTTTCCCGGAAAATATTATCTGATCGGCAATTTCGCCTGCCGAAAGTTTTCGAACTAAACCGCCTATGGTTGATGCGCAGAAAGCGCACCCCATTTTACAACCGACTTCCGTCGAAACACATATCGATGTGCCGTGGTTATATTCCATAACGACAGTTTCAACACACTCACCATCAAGCATTTCATAGAGATATTTAACAGTCCCGTCAATTTGTGACACAAGTTTGCTTTTTATCTTCGGATATGAAATATATGCCACGCTGTCAAGTTTCTCTCTTGTCGCCTTTGACAAATTTGTCATTTCATCAAATGAGGTTACACCTCTGTAAAGCCACTCGAATATCTGTTTCGCTCTGAATGACGGCTCACCAAGCTCTTTGATATAGTTACCGAGTTCTTCAATTGTCATTGATTTGATATCGATTTTCTCCAAAACTATACCCTTTCAATTATTGCGGCATAAAAACCGTCGTTATCGTCCGTAGGCAGATACAATTTTTCTTTTACAAGTCTGTATCCGTTATTGTTATCAAGAAATGCATTTACACATTCTTCATTTTCTTTTCTGTTAATTGTGCAGGTGGAATACAGAAGTTTTCCGCCTTTTTTCAGATATGTTGATGCGTTTTTTAAGATTTTGCTCTGAACGGTATAAAGTCCTTCAAAGTCCTCTGTTTTCTTATACCGTATCTCAGGTTTACGCGCAATTACGCCAAGTCCTGAACATGGAACGTCACAGATTATTTTATCAAATTTATCTTTAAGTTCACTGTTATGTACAGTTGCATCGGCCTCTGCTGTCTCTATTATGTCTATGCCAAGCCTCTTTGCGCTTTTATCTAATAATGAAATCTTATTTGCATGGAGATCAAATGAATGTATACTGCCTTTGTTATTCATCATAACTGCTGCCTTAAGGCTCTTACCGCCGGGCGCGGCGCATAGATCGGCAAGCCTGTCCCCTTCTGACGGAGAGAGCAGTTCAACCGCCCTTGCGGAAGTGATGTCCTGCACAAAAAACTCATTACTGTCAGTTATCTTATCTATAACAGAACTTTTTACTGCAACTGTAGTTTCGTTCACTATCTCTGCATCGTATTTTGTTGCAAATTCCTCAACTGATATCACAAGTGTGTTTACTGTTGCATATATCTTTCTCGGTGTAAAAAAAGATTTGAGGATATCCTCTGTTACAGTTTCTCCGTACTGTGAAACAAGCAGTTCACAAATACTTTTGTCACAAGAATATGTAACCTCAGGAGTTTTGGCGATATCCGCGCCCTTTCTTACAAATGAGCGCAGAATACCGTTTACAAGACCTGCTGCCCCTCTGTTGACAAATTTCTTGCAAAGTTCAACAGATTCATATACTGCGGCATTTTGAGGCACCTTATCCATATACTTAAGTTGGTAGATGCCCATACGCAGTATAACCAGAACGCTTTTATCAAGTTTAGAAATATTTTTGTTATACAGTTTTGATATTATCGCATCAAGTGTGATAAGACGTGACAAAACACCGTATGTCAGGCTTGTCACAAATGCCCTATCCCTGTCATCAAGACTTGTTTTTGACAGACTGCTTGAGAGTTCAATATTGGAGTAGGCACCGTTTTTTTCACACTTGATCAATATTTTATATGCTGTGATTCTGCTTTCAGTCATATCAGTCTCTTCTTCTGTTTCCATTTACCAAAAGTATCATTCGCAAAAGATTTACAAGCGCCGCTGCAAGCGCAGCAACATATGTGAGCGCAGCCGCGGTGAGCACTTTTTTCACACCTTTTATTTCGTCATCATCCATTGTTCCCGACTGTGAAAGTGCAATTACCGCACGTCTGCTGGCGTTGAATTCAACCGGTAGCGTTACAAGTTGAAAGAACGCTATTGCAGAAAATGCAACAATACCGATATTGGCAACAGTCAGTCCAAGTGTTCCGTCAGAAAATGCCATAAGAAGTATTCCTATCATTATGAGCGGCACAGAAATATTTGATGCAATATTAGTTGTCTTTACTATCGCATGTCTGAGTTTGAGCGGTGCATACGACTTAGCATCCTGCACAGCATGACCTGCTTCGTGGGCAGCAACACCGAGTGCCGCAACTGACGATTTATCATATACAGGTTCCGAAAGATTGATAGTCTTTGTCTTGGGATCATAATGATCCGTAAGCGAACCTGCAACTTTACTCAAATCAACACCTCTTACATCATTAGATGTAAGAACCATTTCTGCCGCCTGTCTGCCTGTTTTTCCGTTACGTACCGGTACATTACTGTACTTTTTAAATGTGGCATTTACTTTGTACTGCGCCCATACTGAAAAAATTGCCACTGCAAAAAACAGAATGTAAAACAGTGTCCAGTCTGAACCATAACCGAAGTAAAAGAATGGCATAGTTATTCCTCCGTTAATAAAATAGTTTCGTTTACAGGATTTCCCATAAGATAGAGTTTTGCCTCCATCTTCTTTGCACCCTCAGCCTGCACCACTGTTGCTATCACCGTTTTGCCGTCTCCGCAGGCTATTTCCAAACCGTCCTTCTTATCTGTCATCCATACAGTGCCGGGTTTTTTTGTTGTATCCCGGCCTTTCACGGCATTATATATTTTTAACTTTTTTCCGTCACGGTATGCAAAAGCAACCGGCCAGGGATTAAGTCCGTGTATCAAATGTAACACATCGTCGGCACTCTTGTTAAAATCAATTACTGCTATTTCTTTATTTAACATCGGCGCATATGTCGCTTCATTATCATCCTGCTTCTGCGGAGTGATATTCCCTGCCACAAGTGCTTCGAGCGTTTCCGCTGTAAGTTCTGCCCCTATTGGAGCAAGTCTTTCCATAAGTTCGCCGTATGTTTCGTATTCGCCGATCTTGACTTCTGCTTTCATAAGCATATCGCCTTTGTCCATTTCAGGTCCCATGAGCATCGTGGTGACACCTGTGACTTCATCACCGTTTATGACTGACCACTGAACAGGACCTGCGCCTCTGTATTTTGGCAGAAGTGAGCCGTGAACATTAACACATCCGTATTTTGGATACGACAACACATAATCGGGAAGCAATTTCCCGTATGCCGCCACGACTATGACATCGGGTTTATGCACATCAAGCGCTTCTTTTAACTCTCCGTTTTTCAGTGTTTCAAACTGATATACGGGTATTCCGAGTTCTGTCGCCGTAACTTTTACGGGCGGCGCAGTAAGTACCCTTTTTCTGCCTACAGGCTTATCTGTCTGAGTTACAACTGAGGTCACGTCATATTCTGCCGCGAGTTTTCTAAGTATCACCTCAGCAAAATCGGGCGTACCCATATACATTATGTTAAGTTTACTCATTATCTTCTCCGTCAGACATCATTTCTCTAAGTTCTTCATCCGAGAGCACTCTTCCGCGTTCAAGCATTAAATGCCCGTCAAGATGATCGAGTTCATGGCATATGGCACGCGCCATAAAGTCCTCTGCTTCAATTTCAAAAGGATTGCCGTTTCTGTCAAATGCAGTTGCTTTAACCCTGTAAGGTCTCTTTGTAAGAACACACACACCGGGAACAGAAAGACAGCCTTCCACTTCTTCCTGCACACCGTCAGCCTCCACTATTTTGGGATTTATCATTTCAATAAGACCGTCACCAATGTCAATAGTGACTATTCTTTTAAGTATGCCTATCTGGGGTGCAGCAAGTCCGACACCGTCAGCATTATACATAGTGTCTGCCATATCGTCTAAAAGCGTATGCAGTCTGTTATCAAACTTATCGACCGTTCTGCACACCTTTGTAAGCGCTTCATCGCCCTTTTTTACTATTAATCTGATTGCCATAATTACCTCTCATATGATCATCTGAGGATCCATATCGCACACAAGTGTGACAGAGGGATTCTCCGTTTTAAAATCTACAACTGATTTTCTCAGTATCTGTCTTAATTGCAAAGTATTTTTGCATTTAAGCAGTATTCTATATCTGTATTTACCCGAAATTTTAAGCAGTGCCGACGGAAGTGACGGATATAAAATAACATTCTTTACTCCGTTATCAACAAAAGACTGCTGCAGCATCTGACAAAATGCTTTCGCCCCCTTTGAAGTAAGTTCCGCGTCCTTACCTGTTATAACAAACTGACACATATCGCAGTACGGCGGATAGGTCATCATCTTACGGAAACCTATCTCATCTTCGTAGAAATTTTTATAATCCTGCGCCTTCGCAAGAGATATTATTCTGTTTTCGGGATTATATGTCTGTATTATTGCTTTTCCGCTCTTCTGCGCCCTGCCTGCCCTGCCGACGACCTGAGTCAGCATGGAAAAAGCATGCTCAAAACACCGAAAATCATCCGAGAAAAGCATCATATCCGCATTCAGTACACCTACGAGCGTGACATTTTCCATATCAAGCCCTTTTGTAACCATCTGTGTTCCTATCAATATATCGTACTCACCCTTAGCAAAATCACCGAGAATTTTTTCGTGCGCCATTTTGTAATTGGTGGTATCAAGGTCCATGCGCACTGTGCGCGCAGACGGAAAAAGTTTTTTTATCTCTTCATCAATTTTCTGTGTGCCTGCCCCCAAATAGCGGATATTGTTTCCGCCGCAGGTCGCACACTCATGAGCGATCTCCTGTGTGTGTCCGCAATAGTGACACATAAGAAGTTTATTTGCATTGTGATATGTCATCGATATACTGCAATTCGGACATGTAATTACACTTCCGCAGTCACCGCAGCCTATAAAAGTATTGTAGCCTCTTCTGTTGTGAAACAGAATGATCTGTTCGCCTTTTGTAAGGACATCTGTTATCGCCGCCTTAAGTTCTTTGCCGAAAAGTGATGAATTACCGTCTTTCAGGCTTTTGGTCATATCCGAAATGATCACTTCGGGTAATTTTGCATTGCCGAATCTGTCGGTAAGTTCAAAAAGTTCATATCGGCCGCTTTTTGCCGCCGAGTAACTCTCTACCGACGGTGTTGCCGATGAGAGAAGAAGGAGACCTTTATTGTATGCCGTTCTGAATTTTGCAATATCTCTCGCATGGTATCTCGGAGTGATGTCGGATTTATATGTACCCTCATGCTCCTCATCCATTATTATAAGTGACGTTTTATCAAACGGCGCAAAAATTGCCGATCTTGTGCCCAAAACTATCTTGGCAAGACCTTTTTTTGCACGTTTCCACTGATCATATCTCTCGCCCATAGACATTCCGCTGTGTAAAACCGCAACATTTTCTCCGAAATATGCCGTCATCCTGTCAGTCAACTGAGGTGTGAGAGATATTTCAGGGACAAGCAGTATCACATTATCGCCTTTTTCGAGAGCATATTCTATCAGTTTAATGTATACAAGTGTTTTTCCGCTTCCCGTTATGCCGTGCAACAAAGCACAGTGCGCATCTTTGTCGTCATAGAGTTCTTTTAAGCCCTCAAAAACACTTTTCTGACTTTTACTCAAAACTATTTCTTCTTTTTGTTCCGTGTGTTTTTTATTCTTATACGGATCACGGTATACTTCGATATCAAATACTGAAACTATTCCCCGTTTTTCAAGAGTATCTATTACCGAACGGCTGACACCTGCAAGATAGCAGAGTTCATTAAAAGGCACTTTTTCAATACCTGTAAGTATATCTATGACCTTCTCATGCTTGCTCTTAATGCTTGCCCCGAGTGATAAAATATACTCCCGAGCCTCTTCAGCCGATACGCACATCGATACAGCCTTTACAAACGCATCGTTACAATTTGCGCCGCAGATATACTCTATTTTCATAGCACCGCACTGCTCAAGTTTTGTAACGTCGCTTGAAAAACGGTTTCTAAACTCGTCTAAACTGACACAGTTTTCTTTTAACAGATAGTCATAACACTTTTCCAGTTCTGCAGGAACTTCCACGCCTTTTACAGGATAACAGTATTCTTCACACTTTATCCTTGTAGCAACGGGAAGCATTGTTTTTATCGCATCATAACGCGAACAGAAACACTTATCGCTGATATATTCTGCAAGTTTCCCGAGTTCGTCACTGAGCAGCGGTTCCTCATCCGAAAACTGCTGTACGGTTTTAAGCGGAATATCGCTTTGCTTATCCGTAACACCTATGATAATGCCGTTTCTGCCCCTGTTGCCTCTGCCGAAAGGCACAACGACTCTGACTCCGACTTTTGCTTTGTCGGCGTCACAGGGTGCTACGGCATAGTCAAACGTTTTGTCTGTGCCGAGATTTAACTTGTCAAGCACTATCTGGGCTGTAAGCACGGTTATACCTTATTGTTCCTTGATGATGACTCTTTCGTTGTAAACATCGTCGCTTGCAAGAATAACGGGACGTTCTGTAAGCTGAACTTTATCAGCCTCAGCCTCGTTTTGTATTTCTCTTGCTCTTTTAGCAATACCGATAACAAGAGAGTATCTTGTTATGCCTGTTCCCTCGTATTTTTCAAGAAGTGATGTGAGTGTAGGTTTTTTCATTTTCAGTCCTCCAACTTTATTTTAATTAATAATATATACATTACCAGTTTCAAAAACGACAAGTTTGCCGTCTTCGGACGCCAGTATCTTTTCAGTAGATGCGGCAACTTCCATTTCATCTGTCAGTTCACCGTCATAGTTATAAACTTTCAGGCTTGTATCATCAACCGCAAATACAAAATCGTCTGTTTTATCATAGCATTGCAGTTCACCGTCAACAGTCACATTGCCCGTTTCCACACCGTATGCATTGAACATATGGATCTGACAAGTCTTACCAACAAGTTTACCGTCAAGAACTATGACTGAGTTATCATCCTGGGTAATATCATAGTATTTCAGATAGTTATTTTCAACGGAAAGTACCTCTTCAGCCTCTTTTCCGTCTTTTGACACATAGTAGCCGTTCTGTGTGAGAATATGAGTTCTTCCGCCCGCTTTCATATCAACTGCCAATACAAGACCTTCAACGCCCTCTATTCTCGACTTAACCTCTTCGGAATTCATATTATATATTTTTACCGACGAAAGTATTTCACCAAATCCGCCGTCATAAACGGCAACGGCAAGTTGTTTTCCGTCATTGCTCACATCGGCATCCATTACATATTCGCTCGCCGAGTACACTTTATAAACTTCTTTAAAAGACGAACTGTACACCGTAACGACGGCTCTGTAATTTTTCTTTTTAGTTATAACAACAAGATGACCGTCTTTAGTAAACTTTGCAGTTATGATACTATCGTCAAACTGCTTATGAAAAACCTCTTTATACGAATTTGTGACATAGAGTTCAGTACCGCCGCAATCGTACGCAAGAGTGTATTTGTCGTAGCATTTAAGTATGGGGTTGTTCATGCTCACATCATGTTTGAATTCTGCTTTTGCGTTGCTGTTGAACATAGTGAGGTCTCTGTTTGTGAGTATCGCTATAAAACCGTCATACCAATCGGCGGGATTTGATGCACTGCTGTCATAACTTAGTTCGATGTTCTGCGCAGATATGCCCTTGCCAAAAAAGGTATCCACGGTATTGAGCCACTTTTTTATCTCTATCTTATCCCGAAACAGAAATATGACTACTGCAAGAAGTATCACACATACCGCAAAGACTATTTTGGGAGTGCGTTTCTTCTTTTTGACATTTCTTTTTCCCTCTTTGATGTCTATTATATTATTTTCTTTAGAGGTCTTATCTTTCATCTTTAGAAAAAACATCCTTTCCATAGTCTACTTTTGCAAGAAACAGTCCGTGTGCAGGCGCTGTAACTCCTGCCTTTTCCCTTATCCCCGACGCAATTATATCGGGCAGATCATTTTCATTGATTCTACCGCCGCCTATTTCAGCAAGCGTGCCTGCGATTATCCGCACCATATTGTAGAGAAAACCGTCAGCAGTAATTCTTATCTGCAAAATGTCACCGCAAAGTTCCACAGAACATTCATATACTGTTCTTACCGTGTCCTGGACAGAACTGCCGCTCGCCATAAATCCTTTAAAGTCGTGCCTGCCTGCAAAACAGCCTGCCGCCCTTTTCATCTTTTGAACATCTATCGGGAATTTACAGTGCCAGCTGTATCCGCTTTCAAACGGATTGCCGTGCTTGCCCAAATATATTCGATAAACATAAGTCTTTGAAACAACATCATATCTCGGATGAAAATCTGCACTGCATTCAGCCGCATCAATAACTGACAGTTGTTTCGGCAGTACAGTAGCAAGCGCATATGGCATCTTTTCTGTTGCAATATTACCATTAAAAGTCACTTTAGCGACATAACAAAGTGCATGGACACCAGAATCGGTACGGCTGCACCCCGTGACAGTGACAGGCTCACCAAACAGATGTATGAGCGCATCTTGCAGAGTCTGCTGAACAGTTTCATCATCTTTCTGTATCTGAAAGCCATGAAATGCGCTTCCGTCATATTGAATTTTCAAAAGCACATTTCTCATAATATATCCTTAAAAAACAAATTTGATAGCAATTGCCGCCGCCATAAAAGCGACTGCGATAAACGCGCCTATGAAGTCACGGTGTGTAAATCTCGTAACCGTCATCTTCGTTTTGCCGACACCCGAATTGTAGCATCTGCATTCCATAGCAAGCGCAAGGTCATCCGCCCTTCTGAATGAGGATATAAACATCGGCACCAATACGGGAACAAGAGCCTTTATTCTTGTAACAAGATTTCCACTGTCAAAATCTGCGCCCCTTGCACGCTGTGCATTCATTATCTTTTCAGTTTCCTCGACAAGTGTGGGAATAAAACGAAGTGCGATAGTAGTCATCATTGCAAGTTCATGCACAGGAAGTTTTATCTTCTTTAAAGGCGCAAGCAGCCTTTCGATAGCATCTGTAAGTTCAAGAGGCGAGGTAGTATATGTGAGAAGTGATGTCCCCGCCACGAGAATAATTATCCTGCAGATCATTTTAGCCGCAGCGATAAGCCCTTCCTTTGTGATTTTGAGTATCCATATCTTGAGCAAAGGCTCGCCCTGTGTGAAGAAGACATTAATAAGTCCGGTAAATACCACAAGGAAAATTATCGGTTTTAAACTTTTAAGAACCGGTTTAAATCCGATTCCCGACACTGCTATAACAAGCACCAGAAATGCTGCAAGTAATCCAAATCCGATGAAATTGTCCGCGACGAATATTGCAACAATATATGCTATTGCAATCAGTATCTTAGTACGCGCATCAAGTCTGTGGATAAACGAATCGCCCTGAAAATACTGACCTATTGTAATATCCTTAAGCATCTGCACCACCTCCCGACAATCTGCCGAGCACTTCGATAGCCTGCTTTACGGTGTAGACCGATGTGGGCACATCAACGCCTCTGCTTTTAAGTTCGATAAAGACCTTTGTTATCTGCGGAAGATCGAGTCCTGCATCAAGAAGTTCTTTCGAGCGTTCAAACACCTCACGGACTTCTCCATACATCATTTTTTTACCGTGACTGAGGACAAGAACTTTAGATGCATTCTTTGTAACATCTTCCATACTGTGCGATACAAGAAGCACGGTAGCACCTGTGTCCTCCCTGTACTCACGTACTCTTCCCAGTATCTCATCCCTGCCCTTGG
Source organism: Feifaniaceae bacterium (assembly GCA_045538835.1). GTDB lineage: Bacteria > Bacillota > Clostridia > Oscillospirales > Feifaniaceae > RGIG6165. The sequence goes on from JAZQEF010000018.1 coordinate 170,611, forward strand.
GATCAAGTCCCGCAGTCGGCTCGTCAAGAATGAATATCTCAGGCCGCATGGCAATGACGCCTGCTATTGCCGCCCTTCGCTTTTCACCGCCTGAGAGTTCAAACGGTGACTTTTGCAGATACTCTTCCGGCAGTCCCGTTATCTGTGCCGCATAGCGCACCCTTTTCTCTATCTCATCTTCAGACAGTCCGAGATTCTTCGGACCGAATGCAATATCCTTTTCCACCGTTTCTTCAAACAGTTGATATTCGGGATACTGGAAAACAAGACCGACCTTTTTTCTTAGGCGTGCAGTTGTTTTTGCATCGTCAAACATATCTTCACCGTATATCTTAAGTGTGCCGCTTGCTGGCTTTATAAGTCCGTCGATAAGCTGCATCAAAGTAGACTTGCCGCTACCTGTATGACCTATTATTCCTACAAAATCGCCTTTGTCGATTTTTATGTCAAAATTATCAAGTGCAGTCATTTCATACGGTGTTCCGACACCGTATACATACCTTACTCCACTTGCTTCTATTGCTGTCAAATGTCTAACCCTTTCATCTTAATAATTCTGTCTGCACATTCTTTTGCGGTAAGAGGAATATCTTCTATCTCCCCGAGCGCTGCCATAAGTTCTGCCGCCTGCGGCACTTCAAGTCCGCACGAGCGTATTATATCAAGCCTGGAAAATACCTCTTTGGGCGTTCCCTGAAGCCGTATTTTTCCGCTGTCCATTATTATAATCCTGTCACTGCCGATAACCTCGTTCATATAGTGCGTTATGAGTATTATCGTTATGCCAAGTTGCTTATTGAGCCCGGTTATTATTTTTATAACTTCCGACCGACCGACAGGATCAAGCATTGCTGTAGGTTCGTCAAGCACGATACACTTCGGTGTCATAGCAAGTATTCCCGCAATTGCAAGACGCTGCTTCTGTCCGCCCGAGAGTTTGTATGAAGCGTGTTTCGCATATGCAGATAATCCCACCGTTGCAAGCGCGCCGTTAACACGTCTGCGGATCTCATCAGAATGCATCCCAAGATTTTCCGGACCAAATGCCACATCTTCTTCAACAATAGTCGCGACTATCTGATTATCGGGATTCTGGAATACCATACCGACTTTTTTTCTTATGTCAAGTATCTTGTCCTCATCAGAAGTATCCATTCCGTCGATATAAACTTTGCCTTCTGTCGGAATATACACACCGTTTAAGTGCTTTGCGAGAGTTGATTTTCCGCTTCCGTTATGACCGAGTATGCTGACAAATTCACCTTCGGCAACCGAAAGGGAGATATCGTCAAGCACTTTGGTTTCAACATTGTCCTCGCTCACAAAACTAAACGAAACATTCTTACATTCAATGATATTTGCCATTATTTCTCCTTCTGCCATATAGCAGTTGCACCGCATGGAAGATTTTCTTTATCAAGTGTTACGGGTAATCCTATCTCATCAGCAGTAACATATCCGCCGAATTTAGGTTTTAAAACCTGTCCGACAAGATACGACATTACCGATGCCGACAGTCCCGTAGTATATGAATTGAGCATAAAGAAAAGCGGATCGTCCGACATAAGTTCTGCGCATAACTGCACAAGTTCAAAAAGACTTTCTTCGAGTTTCCATATCTCGCCGCCCGGACCCCTGCCATACGAAGGAGGATCCATAATTATCGCATCATACTTCCTGCCGCGCCTTATCTCACGTTCGATAAACTTTTTACAGTCATCCACTATGTATCTTATAGGGGCTTCGGAAAGCCCCGATGTCTTTGCATTTTCCTTTGCCCATGCCACCATACCTTTTGAAGCATCGACGTGGCACACACTTGCACCTGCCGCCGCACAAGCAAGCGTTGCACCGCCCGTATAAGCGAAAAGGTTGAGCACATTTATAGGTCTTCCTGCATTTGCGATCTTGTCCATACAGAAATTCCAGTTGACTGCCTGTTCGGGAAAAACACCCGTATGTTTAAAACTCATCGGCTTTATGTTGAACACAAGTTTGCCGTATGCATTTTTATAAGCAACAGTCCAGCGCTCGGGCAGATCAAAGAACTCCCACTTACCGCCGCCGCTCTTGGAGCGATGATAGTGCGCATTCGGAGAAAACCAGCCCAAATGTGTCTTTTCCGTACTCCATATTATCTGAGGATCAGGTCTTACGAGAATATACTTCCCCCATCTTTCAAGTTTTTCACCGTCACTCGTATCCAATATTTCTATGTCTTTCCAACCGTCGGCTAATAACATAATGCCTCCAAATATATTTTATCAGTTAATTATAGCATTATAAATATATATAGTCAATTAAAAAGAGGCCACATCTTACGATGTAACCTCCTATTTTTTTATTTCACACACCGACTTTTTTGAGGTTAGCATAGTTGAACATCAACTTTTTAGTGCCTACCTTATCAAAATCCACTTCTATGAGAGCATCTGCCGCCATGGGGCGTACAGACACAACAACACCTTCGCCAAATGCTGCATGGGTCACTCTGTCCCCCTCTGCAACATCGACTGTTTTTGATGCCGTCTGAGTTTTTTGTGTTATAGCAGTGGCTTTTGTTGCAGTATTCTCAAATCTTTTAAATTCACCCCCAAAAGTATTAAAACTGCGGGCGCGGTTTGCAGTTGTATCTTCTGTTTTTCGATTAACGGATTCTGTCAGTTCCTTGGGTATTTCTGTCAAAAAGCGTGATTCGACGTGATAACCCGGACCGTAGTAACTTCTTCTTACCGTCGCTCTTGTCAGATAGAGCAGTTCTTTTGCTCTTGTTATGGCAACATAGGCAAGACGCCTTTCCTCTTCCGTTCCGCCGGGCTCATCAAAACTTCTCTGTGACGGGAACACACCGTCCTCCATACCGCTGCAGAATACTATCGGAAATTCCAGCCCCTTTGCAGAATGAACGGTCATAAGTGTGACATACTGCCCGTTTTCGGAGAGTTCGTCAAGTTCGCTCGCAAGTGAAACCTCCTGCAAAAATGATATGACTGTTGCGTCCTCATTTTGTTCTTCGTAGTTTTCAATATTCGATACAAGTGTTTCTATGTTTTCTGCCCTGTCTCTGCCGTCTTTTTCGTCAAGTTCTTTTGAGTAGTTAAGATAACCCGTTTCTGCAAGAAGTGTTCTTACAAACGTACCGAGAGAGAGTGTCTCGCTCTTCCCCCGAAGCCCGTCCATCATTGCAGTAAACGATAAAAGATTTCCTGCAGTTCTTGAGAGTTGAGGATAGTCATTTGCATGTGAAACAACATCATACAAACTTCTGTTTTCAACACGTGCTATTTCTTCTGCAGTTTCTATGGTAGCAGCACCTATTGCCCTTTTAGGTTCATTTATAATTCGCTTTAAGCGCAGCGAATCATCTTTATTTGCTATAAGCCAGAGATATGCAATTACATCCTTTACTTCCTTGCGTTCATAAAATTTCATGCCTGCAAAGATACGGTAAGGAATAGCGCTTTTAAGCATCGATTCTTCAAGCGCCGCAGACTGTGAATTAGTCCTGTAAAGAACGGCAAAATCCCCATATCCCCTGTCGTTTTCTGCTATAAGGCGCAGTATTTCAGATGCGATATATCTTCCTTCGGAATATTCATTATCCGCCACATATATCTTTATTTTTTCTCCTTTGCCGTGCTCAGTCCAGAGATTCTTGCCTTTTCTTTCACTGTTATTTTTAATTACAGCATTTGCCGCATCAAGAATATGCGAAGTCGAACGGTAATTCTGTTCAAGTTTGATTACTTTTGTATTCTTGAAACACTTCTCAAAACTTAGAATATTTTCGATTGTAGCACCTCTGAATTTATAGATACTCTGATCGTCATCTCCTACTACCGTAAGGTTTTTATATCCGCTTGCAATGAGGCTCACAAGACGGTATTGCGCCTTATTTGTATCCTGATACTCATCAACATAGACATATCTGAATTTTTCTGCGCAGTAACACAGAACATCGTCATCCGTTTCAAGAAGTTTTACTGTCAAAAGTATCAGATCGTCAAAATCAAGAGCATTAGATTTGCGCAGATTTTCTTCATATGCAAGATATATTTTCGCTATTGTATTAAGTCTGTAATCATTTTTAACAGATGATGCAAATTCACCTGCAAAAGTCATATTGTCCTTTGCATTGCTAATGATATTTATAACGCTTCCGACCGGAAATTCCTTATCATCAATATGAAGTTCCTTCATTATGTCTTTTACAACTTTTTTCTGGTCGTCACCGTCATATATTGTAAAATCGTTTGCATAACCGAGTCTGTCGATAAAACGCCTTAGTATTCTCACACATACCGAATGAAACGTTCCTGCCCATATATCCTGCGCGCAGTCGCCTAGTCTTGCAACAAGTCTTTCCTTAAGTTCGTTTGCCGCCTTATTTGTAAAGGTGATCGCCATTACACCTGACGGATCCGCAGGAGAACTCGAGATTATCTCTCTGATTCTCTGAGCAAATGCCTCATCAGGCTGTTCTGCATAGGCTTCAAGTAATAACATATCCGCAGGTGATATATCCTTATCGTTATCAAAAAAAGCATTGCCGTATTTTATCGCAAATTCAATCTTATTGACGAGCACAGTCGTTTTTCCGCTGCCCGCACCCGCAAGAATAAGAAGCGGTCCGTCAACTGTAAAAACCGCCTCTCTCTGCTGTGGATTCAAATGTTTGTATTCATTTATGAGTATTTTTCTTTTAACTTCGGAAAATGTCATTTTTCTCCCCTATATTAAATGTATATTTACAGAAAAATTATAACATTTTGCCGTTTCTACTTCAATAGCAACTTTAGTTTTTCAATGGCGCCTCTCTCTATTCGCGATACCTGCACTTGAGATATACCGAGTTTTGCCGCCGTCTGACATTGTGTTTCACATCTGAAATATCTTTGCAGTATAACCTTTTTTTCACGCGGCGAGAGCGAATTAATAGCCTCCGTAAGCGTTATCTGTTCAAGCAGAGCCTCGGTATTATCAACCCCTACAAAATCGGAGAGATTTACGCTGTCATCTTTTGTGTCATACTTTTCATCAAGCGAAATAACGGGCATTGCCGCATTTATCGCTTCAACTGCCTCTTCAAATTCAATCCCGCAATACTGCGCAATTTCGGAAATTGTCGGCTCTCGAAGCAGTTTTTTCTCAAGATCATTCTTCGCATAACTGCATTTCGCAGCAGTTTCTTTAAGTTTCCTGCTGACTTTTACACTTCCCGTGTCCCTGAAATATCTTTTAAGTTCACCCATGATCGCAGGTACTGCATAGGTGGAAAAAGCAAGTCCTTTTTCCGCATCAAAGTGTTTTATCGCCTTTACAAGTCCCATTGATGCTATCTGTGCAAGATCTTCATAATCCGTACCGCGTCCTGTAAAGCGCCTGGCAGCCATATGGACAAGCCCCATATTCTCCTGCACCGCTTTGTCCATTGCCGCCGCATCGCCGCTCTGCGCCGCTTTGATAATTTCTGTCATCTTCTGCTGCCTATGTACTTTTTAAGTGTTACCTTTGTGCCTTTTCCCTCTTTTGAAGTTACTCTGACTTTGTCAACAAATGCTTCCATAACAGTAAATCCCATGCCCGAGCGTTCTTCTGAGGGTGCGGTTGTATAACATGGCTCCATTGCTTTCTTGACATCGGGAATTCCTATCCCCCTGTCTTTTATTGAAATAGTGACTGCATCTCCGTCTATTTTCAGCGTCATGGTTATCTTGCCTATAGTGTTCGGATATGCATGCACGATACAGTTTGTCACTGCCTCCGACACGGCAGTTTTGATGTCAGCAAGCTCGTCCACCGTAGGGTCAAGCATAGCCGTAAATGATGCCGCCGTCTGTCTTGCAAACGACTCGTTGACTGAAAGTGATATAAATGTAATTTTTACTTCGTTTTTCATATTTTTGCCTCGCTTTCTATCTGTACAAATGCCTGCGCACCCGACATTCTGAGCATTTTTTCAATACGCATACTGCAGCCGCAGACCGAAACTTTTCCGTCATATTTTTTCATAAGTTTGTATCTTCCCATAATAAAGCCAAATCCCGACGAGTCCATAAAATCAAGTTTGGAAAAGTCGATATTAAGTTTTTCAGGTTTATATTCCCTTATTGCCGCATCTGTCTCTTCTCTTAAAAATATACAGTTGTGATGGTCTATTTCACCGCTTATCCGAACGGTAAGTTCTTTTCCGATATTTTCTATTGAATACCTCATTTTTACCTCCCTAAAGAAAAAAACCTATCAATTCAATGATAGGTTTTTTTATCTTATTTTTTTGTCAAAAAATGTATTATCAGTTTATCTTTGCAGGTTCAATCACATCTTCGTTGACAATTTTATTATATTCATATTCTATATGTTCACCGTCATCATAGACAACTTCTCTTTCAAGAACTGTGCATTTACCGTTTCCCAGTCTGCCGTAGGTGTTGAGCCCCCATGAATAGATATAGCCATCTACATCAATGACCATACTATGAGAACCCCCTCCTGCAGCAGTTTTCATACCACCTAAAAATTCGATAGGAGTAGATCCGTATGAGACAATATATTCCTCCCCTACCTGACCTCCGGTTTCTTCACCGATTTCATTTCTGTATTCAACGGTATCGGCTAATTCATCCCATGCGTAGAGCATACCGTCATTCGACAGGTACATTGCGGCATTGCCATAGACTTCTTTTACATTTTGTGCAATCTCCCTGTAATCGTATATCCACCACTGTCCGCTGCCCTCACCGACACTTCCTGCAAAACCGTTTGCACCCGTTCCCCAAAGAATGTCTGAATCATCAATATAAAATGTAGTCTGACTTCCGCAGGACACATATTTAGCATTTTCAGATATAAGCATAGGTTCAGTTATGTATTCATTTACAGTTTCATAACCTGCACCGAGATTTGCGAGATAGCCAAGTCCCCACAGTTTACCGTCATTATCAAAGTATGCCAGGTGATAACCGCCCATAGAAACAGACGCTACATTATACGCAACTACCGTAGGTGTGTCAACAGTTTCGATAACTCCCTCATATCCTGCAATGCTCTTTCCCCAGACATACAGGTCACCGTTTGATGTAACTGCAGCGCTGGTATGCTGACAAGTTGATACCGACACGACATCTGTAAGGATACATTCGTTGGCATCATCCTCCCTGCCAAGTTGGCGCATATCGTTTCTTCCGTAAGACATAAGTCTTCCGTCATTAAATAAAACAAGTGTAAACCCATTGCCAAGCGCCGCATCTTTGACATTCTCAAATGTCAGCACAGGTGCATATTCATCATTATTTTCAACTACCGCAATATCATCTTTTACAGTAGTCTTTTTGCCGTTTGCAAGCTGACCGAAAAAGTTATCTCCCCACAGCCACAAATTACCCTTTGAATCAAGTGCACCGCTGTGAGTAGAACCGCAATACACTTGCTGCATACCGATCATTTTCTGACATCCGCAAAGGGACAGCATCATAACAATAGCCAAAACTATGAGTAATACTTTTTTCATAAAAGATACCTCTCTACGATGCCCTTTGCCTCACCAAGAAGAAAGAGCGAGCCGCATATAATTAATGTGTCATCGAAAGAAAAACTCTCCGAAATGTATTTAATTGCATCTTCTAAACTTGCATAACCTCTCGAATTGCCGCAATATTTGCTTGCCTCCTCAAGATTGTCCTGCCACATAAGTTTTCTCGGAACATTCGCTTCAACAGCAATGTATTCATCAGCACAGGAAGCAATTTTCTTTATGCAGTATTTGTAGTCTTTATCCTTCATCATACCCATAACGACTATGAGATTTCCGTCTACAAAACTGTCGATATAGTCACATAAAACATCAATTCCGTCGGGATTGTGTGCACCGTCAAAAACAATGTTATCCGTAAGTTTATAGAGCCTGCCGAAAAAGCGACAGTTTTCAAATCCCTTTTTTATATCTTCATTGAAAAGTTTTACACCGCTTTCACGAAGTACAAACAAAGTCTCTAACGCCGTTATTGCATTATAGACCTGATGCATTCCCGCAAGCGAGATAGTCACATCGGCATCTTTATAATCAAAAGACGCTCCGCCCGATGTTATTTTAAGATTTTTTATAAAGGATATATTGGGAACGACAAGCGATGCATTCTTTTCATCGCATTTATTTTCCACGACCTCCGCTGCATCCTTATCTTGTTGAGGATAGAGTACGACAGGGCAGTTTTCCTTGATTATTCCGCACTTTTCACCTGCAATTATTGCGCGTGTATTGCCTAAAACTGCAGTATGGTCAAGCGAAATGGCTGTTATAACAGATACAAGTGGTTCTTTTATTATGTTTGTCGCATCAAGCCTGCCGCCCAGACCAACTTCAAGAACAACTATATCACAATTCTCCTGAGCATAGTAACAAAAAGCAACTGCCGTGACCGCTTCAAACTCAGTTACCGGCGGATAAGTGTCTTTATCATCAAGTACTTCTATGGCATTTTTCACTTTTTCCGTTAATGCTACCAGTTCACTGTCGGGTATATTTTTAAAATTAATCTGCATTCTTTCGTTGAATACTTCAACAAAAGGAGAAATATATATACCCGTTTTGTAACCCGCCGCGCAAAGCGCCGAGGCAATGAGTTTGACAGTACTTCCTTTGCCGTTTGTTCCTGCAACATGAACAAACTTAAGTTTATCCTGCGGATTTCCGAGAGATGCCATAAGTTCTCTCATTCTGTCAAGTCCTTTATATTCGCCAAAGCGTTCTCTGCCGTGTATAAATTCAAGTGCCTCTGTGTAATTCATAATTTTATCTCACATATTTTTAAGTTCATCAATGCTCTTTTCGAGGGCATCAAGCATTGCCTCAAACTTTTCTTTTTTAGCCTTCTCAGCCTCAATTTTAGCCGCAGGCGCTTTGGAAACAAAGCCTTCATTAGAAAGCATTCCGTCTACTCTCTTTATCTCCGAAAGTAGTTTTTCCTTTTCCTTTGCCATTCTGTCAAGTTCTGCAGAAATGTCAACAAGTTCAGCAAGAGGAATGTAGGTCTTTGCACCGTCAGTAACTATCGTTACGGCATTCTGTATATCAAAATTGCCGCCGACCGTAACACCTGATGCAGATGCAAGTCTTTCATAATAACTTTTACCCTTTTCAAAAAGTGCCGCATTATCCGTTTCAATATAGAGATGTGCCTTCTTTGAGGGTGCGATATTCATTTCACTTCTTCTGTTTCTCACCGCCTTGATGAGATCCATAACCTTGTTCATCTCCGACTCTTCGGCATCAAAGACAAGTTCGTTTCTGAATATCGGGTAATCGTCTATCATTATTGATTCTTTAGCGTGCGGTATATTTTGATATATCTCCTCAGTTATGAAAGGCATAAACGGATGAAGCGCTTTAAGAATATCTGTAAGCACATAGAGAAGTACCTGCTGCGCAGACTTCTTTGTAGCCTCATTGGTATTCGTTTCAAATAGTCTGGGTTTTACAAGTTCGATATACCAGTCACAGAAATCATCCCATGCAAAATCATAGAGTTTTGTTGCTGCAATACCTATTTCGTATCTTTCAAGATTTTCATTTACTTCACGAACCGTCTTGTTAAGACGTGAAAGTATCCACTTATCCTCAAGAAGCAGGTCTTCGGGAAGAGTATTTTCTTCAATGTCAAGATTCATAAGAACAAATCTCGCTGCGTTCCATATCTTATTTGCAAAGTTTCTTGCCGCAACTACCTTTTCATCAATAAATCTCATATCGTTTCCAGGTGAATTTCCTGTTGCAAGCATAAATCTGAGTGCATCTGCGCCGTACTGCTCGATAATGAGAAGCGGGTCAATACCGTTGCCGAGTGACTTACTCATTTTTCTGCCCTGGGCATCGCGGACAAGACCGTGAATGAGCACTGTGTCAAACGGAACCTGACCTGTCTGCTCAATACCCGAGAACATCATTCTCATTACCCAGAACGGAATAATGTCATATCCTGTTACGAGCGTATTTGTAGGATAGAAATACTTTAAATCCTCTGTTTCATTCGGCCAGCCGAGTGTCGAGAAAGGCCAGAGCGCTGACGAAAACCATGTATCAAGCGTATCGGGATCTCTTCTCATAGGCTTTGAGCATTTGGGGCAAACTTTTACCTCATCTTTTGAAACAACAACTTCACCGCAAGCATCACAGTAGTATGCAGGAATTCTGTGTCCCCACCAGAGCTGTCTTGAAATACACCAGTCTCTGATATTCTCAAGCCAGTGGAAATATATCTTGTCAAATCTTTCGGGAACGAATTTCGTTTCACCGTTTTTAACCTTTTCTATAGCAGGCTTTGCAAGGGGTTTCATTGATACAAACCACTGCTTTGAAACACGGGGTTCAACAGTTGTGCCGCAACGGTAGCAAGTACCGACATTGTGCGCATAGTCTTCAATCTTGACAAGTGCACCCTCTTTTTCAAGGTCTTCAACAATAGCCTTACGAGCCTCAAATCTGTCCATTCCCGCATACTTGGGATAATCTTCAGTTATCTTGGCATCATCCGTCATAACGTTTATAACTGGTAAATTATGGCGCAGACCAACTTCAAAGTCATTGGGATCGTGTGCAGGTGTGATTTTAACGACACCTGTTCCAAAGTCCATTTCAACATATTCGTCTGCTACTATCGGAATTTCTCTGTGGACGATAGGCAGAATTACCGTCTTGCCTATCAAGTCTTTATATCTCTCATCACCCGGATTTACCGCAACTGCAGTATCACCGAGAAGAGTTTCAGGACGAGTTGTTGCAAGATTTATATAACCGCTCTTATCTGAAAGCTGATAGCGCAGATGCCAGAAATGGCCTGCCTGCTCCTCATATTCAACCTCTGCATCTGAAATAGATGTCAGACAGTGAGGACACCAGTTAATAATCCTCTCACCGCGATATATGAGACCTTTGTTATAAAGACGTACAAAAACCTCATTAACGGCATCATTACAACCCTTGTCCATTGTAAAACGGAGTCTGTCCCAGTCGCAGGAAGAACCCATTTTCTTTAACTGCTCACAAATTCTGCCGCCGTACTGTTCTTTCCACGCCCATGCGCGTTCAAGGAACTTTTCACGGCCTATCCCCTCTTTAGTAAGTCCCTCTTTATTCATCTGTTCGACAATCTTGGCTTCCGTTGCAATAGAAGCATGATCTGTTCCGGGCAGCCAGAGCGCACAGTAACCCGACATTCTCTTGAAACGGATAAGAATATCCTGTAATGTGTTGTCAAGGGCATGTCCCATGTGAAGTTGTCCCGTAATATTCGGTGGCGGCATCACTATAGTATAAGGCTTCTTTCCTGTCGATGAATCGGCATGGAAATAGCCTTTTTCCATCCAAGTCTGATATATCCTGTCATCAACTTCGGCAGGATTATAATTCTTTTCCAACTGTTTTGCCATCTGTGTGGTTCTCCTTGTATATTAATTATTCTTCAATCCAGTTTGACGAACGCTGTACCGCTCTGAGCCATGTCTTATACTCTTTATTGCTGAGTTCTTTTCTGTCTGAGGGTTCAAATTTACGTCCGAGTTTCCAATTGTGTTTAATTTCGTCCGTATTCTTCCATACGCCTGCGCCGATGCCTGCCATATAGATTGCGCCGAGTCCCGTTGATTCTGTGACATCAGGCCTCATAACAGGTATATCAAGCAGATCAGCCTGAAGCTGAAGCAGGAAATCACATATGGAAACGCCGCCGTCAGCCTTAAGTTCGGTTATGGGCATTCCTGCATCCTCCGCCATTGCATCAAAAATGCATTTGCTCTGGAATGCAAGACTTTCAACTGCCGCGCGAACAAAATGTTCTCTCGTTGTACCCCTTGTCATACCCACGACCGTTCCTCTTGCATAACTGTCCCAGAACGGTGCGCCAAGCCCTGTAAATGCCGGAACTAAATATACGCCGCCGTTATCCTGCACCTCATAAACTATAGTATCCGTTTCTGCGGCGCTGCCAATCATTTTGAGTTCATCGCGGAGCCATTTGATAACAGATCCTGCATTGTAAACGCTTCCTTCAAGAGCGTATGTGACCTTACCGTCCATTCCCCATGCTATAGTTGTCAGAAGTCCGTTTTTAGAGGAAACAGGTTTATCTCCCGTGTTCATAAGAATGAAGCAACCTGTTCCGTAGGTGTTTTTTGCATTTCCGACATCAAAACAATTCTGCCCGAAAAGCGCACACTGCTGATCGCCGCCGATACCCGATATCGGTATCTTTGCGCCGACTGTTTCTTCATCGGTATATCCGACAATGCCTACTGACGGAACAACTTTGGGCAGTATTTTTACATCTATGCCAAGTACTTCAAGAATTTCTCTGTCCCACTCAAGAGTGTTGATATTGAAAAGCATGGTTCGTGAAGCATTCGAATAGTCCGTAACAAAAACTTTTCCGCCCGTAAGTTTGTATATTAGCCATGTGTCTATGGTGCCCACCATGAGATTGCCATGCTTATAGCAGTCTCTCACTTCATGCACATTATCCAAGAGCCATTTTATTTTCGTGGCGGTAAAATAGGGATCTATCAGAAGACCTGTTTTTCTCTTTATCATTTCTGAAAGACCGTCTTTTTCAAGTTCCTCACACATTTTTGCAGTTCTGCGGCACTGCCAGACGATTGCATTGTAAAGAGGCTTTCCTGTTGTCGAATCCCACGCTACCACGGTTTCTCTCTGATTTGTGATACCGATAGCGGCGACATTTTCTATTCCGATATCTTTAGTTGCCTCTTTTATGGTGGTAAGCTGTGCTTCCCATATTTCTTCGGCATCATGTTCAACCCAACCGGGATTAGGATATATCTGTTCAAAAGGAATGTTTGCCGATGCCTTGAGTCTATGTTCAGATGTATCATAAACAAGCGTTCTCAGACTTGTAGTTCCCTCATCGAGCGCCAGTATGTATTTTTTATCCATTTTTACCCCTTTCTCACGGTGAGCAGCAGCCCGTCGCCAAGCGTTATGAGTGATGCCTGCATTTCCTTATCACTCATTGCCATTTTATTAAATAATATCAAATTATTTGCTATGGTTCTGTTTTTATGTTTTACTACACCGATTCCTGCCGAAATGCCTTTATACAGCACATTGTCATACAGAGCACATCCACCGTCTGCGAGAAGTTTTTTTACGCTGTCATAAAGATTTATATACTGTCCTTTTGCGCAATCGATATATATAAAGTCATATTTTTGTGTGCATTTTCTTGCAAATTCCACACCGTCGGCAAGTATAAGCTCAATTCCGCTGCCCTTTGTAAAGCCAATGGCGGTTTTATACATAACTTCATCTTTTTCTACGGTAGTTATCTTAGCATCGCACACGCTTTTCATATAAAGCGTTCCGTAGCCTACCGCTGTACCTATCTCAAGTATCTTTTGGGGATTCTTTGCCGAAAGTAAAGAACCGATAAACGCAAGTGTTTCGGGTTTACTTACAGGAATATTGTTTTTATTCGCATATTCAAGTATATCTTCTCTGAAAACCTCACCCGAAAGGCCTCGTACATAGGCTGTAAGCCCGGGATTTATTATTTCATCGGCACTTACTATCTCACTCTGAGATATAAGTTTTACCCTGCTTTCAATTTCAAGTATGGCGCGTTTTGCTTTTGTGCCGCCAGCATACCCAGAAAGCATACCACCCCTTGCATTGACTCTGTGACACGGAACTATTATTGGAAGCGGATTGTGACCCAGTGCATTACCCACTGCCCTGAAAGCATTTGTCGCCCCCATAGACTCCACAATGTCCGTATATGTCACCGTCTCCCCGTAAGGAATCTTCAAAACACATTCTGTGACCTTAGCGGCAAAATCCGAAAGAAAAAGTTTATATTCAACATTAAAACTGCGGCGGTTTCCCGAAAGAAATTCTGTAATCTGCGCAAATACCCTCTCAGTTATGACATTCGGACCGACAAATTCTATATCCCCAATATGCTTTGAAAGATATTTTCTTTTATTTTCATCGTCACTTTCAAAGGAGACGGCATACAGAACATTTTCATCTGCGTAAATATTAAGTTTTCCTATCGCTGTTTCATATTGTCCGCAGGATATTCTCATTGCAATACTCCTTTTTAGGCATATATATTTATATTAACACTCAATAATATAAAAGTAAATATAAAAAATAAGGCATCGGAATAACCGATGCCTTATATATACGCTTCTTACTTGAGGCCGTATTTCTTGTTGAATCTATCAACCCTACCGCCAGAATCAACCAGCTTCTGCTTGCCGGTATAGAAGGGGTGACACTTTGAACATACCTCGACTTTGATATTCTGCTTTGTAGATGCAGTTTCAATTACTGTACCGCACGCACATGTTACTGTTGTGGGCTGATAATCGGGATGAATTCCTTCCTTCATGCAGTTCACCTCATTTCAAAAGATAATTTTTCAGCAAGAGTTATGTTATCATATAAAATCAAAAATTGCAAGTGCTTTTTCAGACATTTATCTCCTTTTTCAAATAAAATGAGTAAATTACGCACTTTACAAGTTCGCAACCGGTTATCTCTCTTACCGCATATTTATATAATTCCATCTGCGAAGCATATCTGTCACAGAGTTCCTTTTCGGTAACATTGCGGTCGGTCTTGTAGTCGATTACAGTATAACTCTCACCGTCATAATATAGGCAGTCGATAACACCCTGCATAACTACAAGACTGTTTGGATCACTGTTAAGTTCTTCGTCTGTGAGTTTCGCTAAAAATCCCAGTTCAACTTTTATATTGAACCGCCTCTCACGCTCGATCTTGCCTGATAATACAGCATTTTTGACTGTTGAACTGTTGCCAAATGCGAGAATCGACCTGATATCAAGACTGTCCGCCTGTTCCGGTGTGATAAATTCATTGTCTACCAGACGGTTTATCTCGCTTCTGACATCGTTTTCATCAGATAATTTTGTGAGTTCTGCATACTGCAAAAATGTATGAAGTGCAGTTCCTTTTTCGCTTGCAGTCAGTTTATCTTCCCCTGTTATAAATGCAGGTCTATCAAATTGCATTTTATATTCCGGCAAATTTTGGGTTTTAACAGGTTCATCCTTTTTCATTTCGATGAGTTTTTTTATTGCCGTAACACTTGTTTTAGAGGGAAATCCCTTTTGTACCGAATAGGGATATACAAACTCAAGATTCTTTTTTACCTCTTTTTTATCGGGTATAAGTTCGCACATCGTATCATCCGTACTATGACGTGTATATTGCGTTTTTGTAGGATCGACAAAATATATCTCCCACGGCGCATTGATATTCTTCATCTTTGTGACACCTGACTCTGTGCACTTTTCTTCTCTTGCACCGTCTTTTAAGGCGTTATAAATAAATGCTATCGGCGCCGCAGAATATCTTATACCCCATACATCAAGAGTATTATCTACTGTTTTTATGTTACCAAGTCCCTTTATATCTCCCTTGGCAGTAAACGGACACGACGCTGTCACAATGAGTTTTTCACGTGCCCTTGTCATTGCCACATACCATATACGCATCTCTTCCGAGATCATATCAAAACGCTTTCCCTCTCTCGTACATAGGCGTGGCAAGGTGTCAAACTTTACAGACTTTTCGTGGTCCCTGAGTCTCATAGCAAGCCCGTATTTTCGGTCTACAAGAAAATCATGTTTGAGTTCAACTGTATTGTAATTTTTGTCCGCCTGCGCCGCTATTACCACGGGAAATTCAAGACCTTTTGAGCGATGTATGGACATTATTCTCACTACATTACTGTCGTCCGAATATGCTTTTGCACCGGGAATCTCAGTTTTTCTCTCTTTGATTTTCTGCAAGTAGAGATTAAAATTGAATATCCCTTTAAAACCTGTCTTTTCATAATTTGAGGCATATTCAAGCAAAAGTCTGAGATTTGTCTTTCTAAGTTTTCCGCCATGCATGGCACCTGCAACAGTTATAAGATTAAATTCATCATACACTCTTGTAAGTATACCTGCGACAGAAGTGTTAAGTGACAGAAGGCGAAGCCTTTCGAGTTTTTTGACAAACGCAGCTGCCTTATCATCACCCTGTGCATATGTTTTAAGTGCCTCATAGAAATTGCAATTTTTCTTTGCAAGTCTTATTCTTGCAAGTTCATCGTGAGTAAATCCCCCTATTGCTGAAGAAAGCACAGAGGCAAGCATTATGTCCTGCGTTGGATTGTCTATGACCGAAAGCATAGATGTTGCAAGCACGATCTCTTCATTGCTGAAAAAGACAGGACGTGTATCCGAATATGCAGGTATTCCTTTTGATATAAGCACCTTTTCAAGTTTTGCGGAAGAATGTTTCGGTGAACGCAGCAAAACTGCTATATCACGGAGCTGAGTCCTTCTTAGTCCGCATTTTTTGTCATAGATATAATTTTCCTCGCTTACAAGTTTGTTTATTATGTCTGCTATACGTTCAAATTCGTCCTGCTCTGAGCCGTGAACTATATGAAGTTCACATTTAGAATCATCTTTTTCATAGTATTCTGCACCGAATTTAAGTTTCTGGGAGCCATCATATGCAACTCCACCTGTCTGAACACTCATCGTCTTTGAAAACACATAGTTTACTGCATCGACTATGCTGCTTCTGCTTCTGAAATTAGCATTAAGCATAAGCGGCTTCATATTACTTCCAGATATTTTTTCCGCAAAAAGTTCGGGACATGCGCTGCGGAAAGCATAGATGCTTTGCTTTACATCTCCTACGAGGAACAGATTGTTCTCACTTGATGACATAACAGAAAACAGCGTGTCCTGAAGCTGATTTGTGTCCTGATATTCATCAATAAAAATATATTTATAAATACCTGCGTATTCCTTTGCAGTTTCACTCGGCATAAGACCGTTTTCGCCTTTTTCGGCAAAGAGTCTGAGCGCAAGTTTTTCAATGTCTGCAAAACTTGCCGCACCCATATCCGTTTTTCTCGCCCAAAGCATCTGTTCATATCTTTCGGTAATTTCAAAAAGACGCACTGCAAGTCGTTTTTGTTTTTCGCAATCTGAATTATACTCCTCTCGCGAAGATTCCGTATATTCAGTTATTCTTGCATATATTTTCTTTGTTGCTTCACGGATATCTGCAATTTGATTTTTCAGTTCTTCATCCCACTTTGAATTTACGCGCAGTGTCTCCTGCTTGAAAGAATTGTATTTTTTTACAAACAGAAAATAATCTTGCTGAATCAGTCTCAAAAACTCTTCTATCTCTGAGGTGTTTATGTCTATTGCTTTATCAAGGTTCTCTTTTTTAGGCTCATTTGCATAAATTTCTTTACACTTTTTATAAAGAGAAAGTATCTGGTTAAACTGTCCCGTCATCATTTCTCCGAGCACATCGGTGTGATATGTATCTTCGAAATGGGTAAGACACATATTTTTAAATGCCTGTTCATCCGCAGTTGTTTCAAGCACGTTAAAAACAGCGCTCACTGCCGCTTTGAGCCCCTCATCTCCCCGTCTTTCAGACATCTGTGAAACAAGTTCCTCAAATATAACATCATTATGCTTTTCGTATTCCTGATCGATGCACTCTTCAAGCACCTCTTCTTTTATAAGAAGAGACTCGTTTTCATCAAGTATTCTGAAATTGCAGGATATATCAAGTTTTTCAAAATATCTGCGTACAGCCTTACCGCAGAAAGCATCTATCGTGTCTATTGCAGCATTACCGATCTTAGCCGCCTGCCTCTGCAGATGTCTGTCATCCGGAGATACCGCTATTTTTTTATATAGTGCTTCTGTTATTTTTTCTTTTACATCTGCCGTTGCCGCTTTCGTAAAAGTGACGACAAGTATGTTGTCAAGATCCACATTCTGTTCTGTTACCAGACGGATTATCTTTTCAACAAGCACGGCCGTCTTACCGCTGCCTGCCCCTGCGGATACGACAATATTGCCGCCGCTTTCAATAGCCGCAAGTTGACTGTCTGTCCATTTGACTGCCATTACTCATCCTCCCCGTTTTCTATCTCTTCCCAGAATTCTTCCGCTTTCATATGCTCGGCATCTCTGTCACAAGAGCCGTTTCTCTCATATCTGCAGACATTTTGCATATCACAATATTTGCAACTCGTATATTTATATTCATCCGACTCATCATAGTAGGGCATAACGCCTATTCCACCACTATGAATGGCTTTTACTATCTCTTCTGTTTTTCCTATGATAAATTTTTCAAGGTCATCAAACTGTGAATCCTTTGCCAGTCTCTCCTCCGTTAACTTTGAAACAGTGCCGTCTTTATTTACCGAGACAGGAAGTGTTTTAAACTCGCCGCTCCTATCCATTGCATTTAAGATATCAATATCATTAATAAGCAGTCCGTCGGCTTTATTCTGTTTATAATGCTCTTTCTCTGCACCTTCTGCATCCAGATTTCTCGATACGTTCAAAAAGCCGTATTTTACCGGCGTATAAAGCACGCCTGCAAGTTTTATGTCTTTGCCAAAATACTTTTTTCCGTTTTGTTTAATCGCAAACAGATATATGAACATCTGCATGCTCATGCCGTTCTTAAGTTCACCGAATTTAAGTTTTTTAGTCCCCGTCTTATAGTCAACTATACGAACATAAAGTTTGTCCCCGACATCGTATGTATCCACACGGTCTATCTTGCCTTCAATGAGCGAGCCATCGGAGAGTTTTATCGGCATAATGCCGCCTTTACCTATTTCAAGTTCAAATGCCACAGGCGCAAAACTACTGTTTTCAAACTCAGCTTTGAGCGTTTTCATAAAACCGCAGAGTTCATCAGTCATTCTTACAAAAACTGCTTTCGTTCTGGCAGGATAATCCTCAAAATCTGGAATGGTTTCATCGATATATTCTTTGACGAGACCTTTTACTTTTTCTTCAACATTTACCTTTGAAAAATCCTTTGTGTCTTTGACAAAGCGTTCAATTACCGCATGCATAAAATTGCCTATTTCAATGTTGTCGATGCTGTACTGTTTACGGGAGTCAAGTTTGAGACCGTATTTACAGAAATACATAAACGGGCACTTTGCATAAGTTTCAAATTTAGTCGATGAAAATCTGCTGCTGCGATACAGACTTTCAATGTCTGCCGCATTTGCAAGTTTATACTTTTTCTTGTCTGCACTCACCGATCGTCTGACCATTTCCGCAAAGGTTTTTTCATCATTTCCCGAAAGTATGTCAAGCAGATACCCCGGCGCACTTTTTCCGTTAGCAAGAATGTGCTCCATAGCCTCTACCCTGTTGTGTATCTCGGGGGTTTTTATCTCATCATCAAGAAATCTTTCAGAAAGTTTCGGCATCATTTCAGAAAGCATGGTTATTATGTATGACTTTTTCTTTGATGCTCCTGCACCGTCGCTTTTCGGATATGTGATTACGAGTTTTTCTCGAGCAGAAGTGAGCGCGTTATACACAAAGAAACGTTCGTCAAAAGCACGCTTTTCACCGTCGGGTGCAAGCGTTATATCCATAGTTTCAAGTTTCTTTTTCTCGCTATCTGTTATAAGACCTTCAGTAAAACTTCCCTGCGGAAATTCCCCGGCATTGAAGCCTATCAGATATGAGCACTTTATGTCACCTGCGCGCACTCTTTCGGCACTGCCTGCAAGCACTTCGTCAACCGCCGTCGGAATAGTGCCTATCTGTACACCTGAGAGCATCTGTTTTAACAGTTTGGCATACTTTTCGGGTTTGATCGGTTCGGTACATATCATGACCGTCTGGTCAAGCGCCTCCATCATCTTATCCCAGAGTTGTTCATACTGTGATGCTTCATACTTTCTGTCATCTTCAGAAAGTTTTTCTATTGTGCTTTTGATATGTCCCGGAACATCAAGCGCCATAAGCATATTATAAACCGCAGTTGCTATTTCTCCGGCATCTTCTGTTTTTAAAGACTTTTCAAAGAGCACAAGTTGCTCTACAGCCTTTTCGCGCAGTTCATTTAATTTCGCAAGATGTGCTTTTTGCTCGTCGTTCTCTACTTTTCCGTAGCCGTATGGGCTCCTCTTCCACGCTTTTTTCCATGCATTTCCGTTTATATTCCACCCGAATGCATAGTTATCTATCATATCGACTTCATCAAGTTGTATTCCCGTTATACCCGATTTGAGATATGACATAACATCCCTGTATCTGTACCCGTAAAGAACACAGTCAAATGCAGAGAATATAAGTGTTGCAAGCGGCTTTGTCAGGATATCTGTGGTTCTGTCCAAAAACACGGGGATTCCGTATCGTAAAAATACGCTGTCAATGACATTCACATATTTATCAAGATTTCTCGTTATCAGGGCAAAATCGCTGTATTTGTAGCCGTTATTTATTATTTTTTTCTGTATATCCGATGCTATGTATTCAAGTTCATCAAATTCAGTACCTGCGCACACCACTTCAACATTTTCCACTTCGCCCTCGTACTTTTTCGGACGGGCAAGATATATGTTTTTTTCTATATGTGCTATTTCGGGAGCAAAGTAAGCGTCGTTATTGCCTATATACTCTATCTCAGGCGCTTCTCTGCCTGTTTTTTCACAAATCTTTCTTATTTCATAAGCAGATTCAGCAGAGGCATGAAATATCGACAAGTCATCTCTGTTTGATAAATCATCACTTGTAAAGAAGAAAAAGACATTCTCAGCCTGTTTTATCACCTCTTCAAGAAGATGTCTCTGCTGAGGTGAAAAACTTTTAAATTCAGAAAAAAGGAATGTATAACCCTCAAAAATACTGTTTTCCCTAAGTTTTTCTGCCGCAACATCTATATCGTCGCCTTTATCGGCAAAATCATGTTCCAGAAGTGCACGGAATGTACCGAAAATGAGAGAAAGATCTTTCATCTTTTTCGAAAGCATACTCTCCTCTTTTTCAAATGTTTCATCTATTGTATCGGTCGACACTCCGTAAGTGCGAAATTCATCTGAAAGTGTTAAAAGTTTATTGATAAAATCCGTGTAATTTCCGATACGCTTATAGGCAGTAACCTCTGAACTGACCGCCTCATATGCCTTATGCATAAGCAGAAATCTTCCGCTGTCACTGATATAATTGCGCGCGATACCGCCTGTTTTGGACAGAATAAAATTACACAATCTTTTAAAACTGAGCACTTCTATTCCGTCGGCAAGCCGATTTCCGAGAGCATCAAGAAGTTCCCTCTCCTGCATAACCGTAAACTGCTCGGGAACTGTTATTATTATTTTTTTATTTCCGCTCCCAGCTTCTTTTTTTACTATTGAAAGCAGATATTCGCCAGAGCCGCTTCCTGCCCGTCCGCCGATAAGTTTAATCACTTGTCTCACCTCAAAAAATAGTGCCTATTATCTCAAGTATTTTAAATCTGTAACACTCGCTGTCGCCCAAAACTTCAGCCGTTTTGTCTCCGACAGCATCTTTTATGTCTCCGTCATCTGCCCTGCCCGAGCAAAGTCTGGGATAGAGCATACACCACCAATTTTCGCCTTTCGCATCGCCGAGTTCTATTACAAGAGCCTCGTATTTACCTGCAGGAAGCGAAATATCCTCATATGTCCTTGTCGGAAAATTTTCCTTAGAAATGTATGCTTTTGCTCTGTATTCACAGCCGTTTTCTTCAAGAATGTCATTTGCCGCTTCTTCAATTTCTTCAATATTATCAGAAATTGCTCTTTTCGATTCTTTTGCATCAGCGCAATTTTTTGTTATTTCCGACGTGCATTCAAGAACTGCATCGCGAACATCAACTTTTATTTTCTGTGCTTCGGCGCTGTTGTCTGCCGCCCTGACATGAAGTCTGAACACATTTTCGGTTATGTTGCGCGCCTCTGCCGCAAGCGAAAATACGGATAATGTAATTACTATTGCAAAAGATATAAAGAATGATATTTTTAGTTCTTTCACTGTCATCACCTCACGGTGAGGATTGACAGAATTATCTGTTTTTAATCTTTGTTATAAAAACATCTGCATCGGGATATAGCCGTTTTACTGCCGTATATGCCTTTTCACAGGTACGGATATCATCAAATATCCCGTATACGCTTGCTCCGCTGCCGCTCATCTCAGCACCGAGCGCTCCGTAGAGTTTCATCGTCTCTTTAAGATTTGTTATACTTGATTGCGTTTTTGCCGTAACAGGTGTTAACATATTTCCGAGACAGTCAGCCACACCTTTTGAATTTCTCAGAGCAGAGAGCATTTTTTCAGTCGTAAACGGTGCTTTTTGCTGCATAGCGTCAAACTGTGCGTATACATTTTTACTGTTTGCGCCCCTGCCGTATTTGGCAATAAGAAGCAGGCACGAAAATTCCGTATCTATTTTTACTATCTTCTCGCCTATTCCCTCTGCAAGAGCGATGCCGCCTTCAATAAAAAACGGAACATCTGCTCCTATTTTTACAGATATTTCTCTTAGTTTTTCCACATCAAAATTACAACCCAGCATAGTGTTCAATGCTTTGATGACAGCCGCACCGTTTGTACTGCTGCCGCCAAGACCGCCTGCTACAGGCAGACGCTTGTCCACATTTATAACAACTTTCACATTATGTTTTCCCGACAGTTCAAGCATAATTTTTGCCGCCTTATATGCGCTGTTTTTTTCGTTACAAGGTATATAAGGTATGTTGCACGAAAGAATTATTTCATTGTCATATTTGTCCGACTTATCAAGCGACACCGCGATAATATCACAAAGTTCGGTTTCAGCCATTACCGAAGATATAAGGTGATATCCATCCTCCCTTATCCCGACTATATCCAGCGATAAATTGATTTTTCCGTGTGATTTAAACTTTTGAGTCATATTTTCTCCGCAAATATTTTATAAAGTTCTTTATTTTAATATTATTTTATGATAACATATCATCAATTACAAGTTATAAATTACGGAGAGTGATAAAAATGCGTGCAGTAATTACGGTAATTGGTAAAGATACTGTCGGTATAATTGCAAAAGTAAGTGACATCTGTGCAAAAAACAATGTGAATATCCTTGATATTTCACAAAGCATCGTTAATGACTTCTTCTGCATGATGATGGTAGTTGACATTTCATTGTCATCAATCAAATTTACAGAACTCGTAGATATACTCACAAAGTTTGGTGAAGATGAAGGTCTTTCTATCCACGCTATGCATGAAGAAATTTTTAATTCTATGCACAGAATATAGGGAGCAAAAGAAATGATAAATACGAGAGACATCCTAGAAACCATTGAGATGATACAAGATGAAAATCTTGATATCCGTACTGTCACAATGGGCATTTCCCTGCTTGATTGTGCCGATAAAGATATAAATATTGCTTGCGAAAAAATTTATAATAAAATTACTAAACTTGCGAAAAATCTTGTCCCTGTCTGTCAGGAAATCGAAAAAGAATACGGCATTCCTATAGTAAATAAAAGAATTTCCGTCACGCCTATTTCAATTGTCGGAAACTCTTGCGAAGCGGAGGATTTTACCCCCTTTGCCGAAACACTTGACAGAGCCGCAAAAACTGTTGGTGTCAACTTTATAGGCGGTTTTTCCGCACTTGTCCACAAAGGTTACACCAGTGGTGACAGAAGGCTTATAAATTCTATACCCGAGGCACTTGCAAAGACCGATTTTGTATGCTCATCGGTCAATGTGGCAACAACAAAAACAGGCATCAATCTTGATGCCGTTGCAGAAATGGGTAAAATTGTAAAGAAAGCCGCAGAACTTACGGCAGATAATAACTGTATCGGCGCCGCAAAACTTGTTGTATTTGCAAATGCCGTTGAAGATAATCCGTTTATGGCAGGCGCTTTTCTCGGAGTCGGCGAACCCGAATGTGTTATAAATGTCGGCGTATCAGGTCCCGGTGTTGTTCGCGCGGCACTAAAAAAAGCGCCCGATGCAAATATTACGGAAGTTTGCGACATAATCAAAAAAACCGCATTCAAAATCACAAGAATGGGACAACTTGTGGCAAACGAGGCTTCTAAACGTTTAGACGTTCCTTTCGGTATCGTTGACCTTTCGCTTGCACCCACACCCGCAGTCGGAGACTCGGTTGCCGATATTCTTGAAGAGATAGGTCTTGAAAAATGCGGCTGTCCCGGTACTACTGCAGCGCTTGCAATGCTCAATGACGCAGTTAAAAAAGGCGGTCTTTTCGCCTCATCACACGTAGGCGGTCTTTCAGGCGCATTCATTCCCGTATCAGAAGATGCAGGTATGATAGCGGCAGCAAAAGACGGCTCCCTCACACTTGAAAAACTCGAAGCAATGACTGCCGTATGCTCAGTCGGTCTTGATATGATAGTCATTCCGGGTGATACGACACCCGAAACAATTTCTGCAATAATCGCTGATGAAGCGTCGATAGGCGTTATAAACAACAAAACAACTGCCGTGCGAGTTATTCCCGCAATCGGAAAAGATGTTGGAGAAGAACTTGAATTCGGCGGTCTGCTCGGCAGCGGTCCCGTTATGAATGTAAACAAGTATTCACCTGCAAAACTTATAAACAGAGGCGGTAGAATACCTGCACCGATTCAAAGTTTAAGAAATTAGGTTTATTACAGACCAAAATTGTTAATAATAAGAGGGAATTTGTATTCCCTCTTTTGTTTTCCGACAAATTCAAAAGAGGCTTAAGTCGAGAAGATTAAAATCTAGACTTACTATACTTTGTCGGAGAAAGGTTGTCTTTATGGATACCATTGCATTGATCCTTACGATCATAGGTGCACTCAACTGGGGTAGCATTGGTATATTCGGTTTTGACATAGTCGGCTGGATATTCGGCGGACAGGCAGCTGTGATGAGCAGAATAATCTTCACATTAGTAGGCCTCGCCGGTCTGTGGTGCATTACCCTTCTTTTCAGAAAGCATAAAGATTAACAAAATCCCGGAATACAGAATTCCGGGATTTTTACTCTTTTATAATTTTGAAACTATTTCAGCAGTGTCTTTGGCAATCATAAGTTCTTCATTTGTAGGAACTACTAGTATTTTGATCTTGCTGTCCGCCGTTGAAACAACCTTATCATCGCACTTTCCTGCATTGACCTCAGCATCCAGTTTGATGCCCAGACCTTCAAGTCCTTCTACGATAGACGCCCTCATTCTGCCGTCGTTTTCACCGACACCTGCTGTAAATACAATCGCATCAACATTGCCGCCGAGAGCAGCGATATAAGCGCCGATATACTTTTTGCACTGATATGCAAACATATCAAGAGCAACTTTTGCGCGGTGATTACCCTCTCTCCACGCTTTTGTTACATCGCGGAAGTCACTTCCTACACCGCTGACGCCAAGCACACCTGATTTCTTGTTCATAAGTGTGTCCATTTCAGCGTATGAAAGACCTTCTTTTTCACCGATAAAGCAAACTATAGCAGGATCTATAGCACCGCATCTGGTTCCCATGAGCATACCCTCAAGCGGTGTCATACCCATAGTTGTATCTATACACTTGCCGTTTTTAACTGCAGTTATCGATGATCCGTTTCCAAGATGACAAGTAATTAGATTAACTTCATCTACATTCTTACCAAGAAGTTTTGCGGTACGCTGTGTGACAAATTTATGAGACGTACCGTGGAAACCGTATCTTCTCACACCGTATTTTTCATAAAATTCATACGGCAGACCGTAGAGGTACGCCTTTTCAGGCATAGTGTGATGGAATGCCGTATCAAATACAGCAACCTGAGGTTTACCGGGCATCGCCTTTGAACAAGCCTCAATACCGGTAAGATTAGCTGGATTATGAAGCGGTCCGAGCGGTATACACTCTGTTACTGCTTCAATAACTTCATCTGTTATGAGAACTGATTCAAATATCTTTTCACCCGCAGTAAGTACCCTGTGACCGACTGCTGCAATTTCATCAAGAGATGCAACACAACCGTACTGCTTATCCATAAGCGCTGCTATCACATTTTCAACTGCATCACTGTGATTTTTGAGTTCTACTTCCTTAGAAAACTCACCGTTTGCCGATTTGTGTGTAAACTTACCGTCCACACCTATTCTTTCGCAAAGACCCTTTGCAAGGACCTGTTCTGTCTCCATATCAATAAGCTGATATTTGAGAGAAGAACTGCCTGCATTAATAACAAGAACTTTCATCTTATTTCCCCTTTATGTAAAAAATACTAACATACCTTAGTAAATTATAGTATAATATGATTATCATAATCAAGAGTTTTTTGAGGTTATATGAATATTTGTGCAATTATTTGTGAATACAATCCCTTTCACGAGGGGCATCATTTTCAGATTGAGACCGCCCGAAATGAGACGGGCGCATCGCATATTGTCTGCATAATGAGCGGCAATTATGTGCAGAGAGGTGATGTCGCCGTATACGATAAGTGGTATCGCGCAGAATGTGCTATTAAAGGTGGTGCTGACCTTGTCATAGAACTCCCTACCCCCTATGTTCTTACCTCTGCTGAGTTTTTTGCAAAAAGCGGTGTTTTTCTTGCCCGACAGATAGGCGCAAAAACGCTTTCTTTCGGCAGTGAATGCGGAGATATAGAGGCACTTAAAAATGTTGCTGCAAAACTTAGTTTATCGCAAACACAGGAAAAAATACGCTCATATTTAGCCGACGGGCTTCCCTATCATGCTGCGGTTTCCAGAGCCGCAGAGACTCCGCTTTTGGATGAGCCTAACAATCTGCTCGGTATAGAATACATCAAAGCCGATCCTTCACTTAATTTTCACACAGTAAAAAGAACATTTGCACACGATGAGATAGACAGCGGCTGTGCATCTGATATACGAAAAAAAATACTCTCAGGCAAAATAAAGGCTGAGAGCGATGCTCATTTCATAGAGTATGCTGATAAAGCAATGCTTGCAACACTTCGTAAAATGACGGTTTCGGAGTTATCGGAAATCAGTGGTTGCTCTGAAGGTCTCGAAAACAGGCTAAAAAATGTTATAGCAGATGCCTGTAATATTGAAAATCTCTGCGAATATGCAAAAACAAAACGATACCCATTAAGCAGGATACGCCGCTATGTAATGTGTGCTTTTCTTGGTATTAAAAATGATTTCCCCGAGAATCCGCCGTATGCAAGAATACTTGCTTTTAATGATAAGGGCAGAGAGGTCATTTCAGCAGCAAAGATAACATCAGATATACCTATAATAACTAAAGTATCCGAACTCTCCGATGATACTTCGGGCGTGTTTACTACCGAATGTGTCGCAACAGATTTATATACTTTATTTTCTGAAAAAACAGCGCCCTGCGGACTTGAATTCAAAACATCTCCCATATATGTGAAAAAGGACAGGTAAACCTGTCCTTTTCTTTTATTTTGTACCGAAAATTCTGTCGCCTGCATCACCGAGACCGGGAACGATATATGCATGGTCATTAAGTTCTGCATCAAGTGCTGCGCAGAATATATCAACATCGGGATGATCAGAAAGTATTCTGTCAACACCCTCCTGTGCCGCAATGATATTCATCATTTTTATGCTTCTGGGTTTGTATTCCTTGATCATTTCGATTGCAGAAGATGCGCTTACACCTGTTGCGAGCATCGGATCAAGAACAAATACATCTCTGTCCTGTATATCGGGCGGCATCTTGCAGTAATATTTAACTGCTTCGAGTGTCACAGGATCTCTGTATAGACCGATATGTCCCACTTTAGCAGAAGGAACAAGCTGGAGAACACCGTCAACCATACCGAGACCTGCGCGGAGTATGGGAACTATAGCAAATTTTTTACCCTTGAGTACCTTGCACTTCGCTGTGCAGATAGGTGTTTCTACATCAACTTCTGTAAGCGGTAATTCCTTTGTCGCTTCATAACATACAAGCATAGCAATCTCGCTGATACATTCACGGAAGTCCTTTGTACCCGTGTCCTTGTTTCTGATTATCGAGAGTTTGTGCTGGATAAGAGGATGTTCAACAACTGTAAAATGTCCCATTTTTTTACTCCTTATTATATTTATTTTTCAAATTCCATAAACATATCTACTCTGCGCAGATGCTTACCGCCCTCAAATTCTGCCTCAAGGAAGGCATCAACTATTTTGTATGCAACTTCTTCACCGATAACTCTTGCACCCATACAAAGCACATTTGTGTCGTTGTGGCGGCGCGTCATCTCTGCCGAAAATATCTCGTTACAGCATGCTGCGCGTATTCCGCGCACCTTGTTTGCAGCAATCGACATACCTATTCCCGTTCCGCATATGAGAATGCCTATATCTGCCGATTTATCGTTTACACTGTCACATACTGCTTTTGCATATACGGGATAGTCGCAGGATTCATTCGTATACGTACCCTTATCCTCTACCCCATAACCTTTTTCTTCAAGGTGTTTTATCACTTTATTTTTGAGTTCAACTGCTGCATGGTCGCAACCGATTGCGATTTTCATTTTTTATTACCCCCTGCTAATCTTTCTCTTTCCGCCTGCGGAAGCCTTAAATACTTCGCCTCAAGTTCTTGCGGAGAAACTTTTTCTGCATTAGAAGCGATTTCAGCGACTGACGAAGCGTGCTGATACCTCAGATGCTCCGGCGCAAGAATCACCCTTTTCATCCGAAATTCATTATAGCACAGCATAGCACCGTCGCCAACTAAAATAATGCTCTTTTTTATTTTTTTGAGTTCTTTTTTTAAATCCTCAATAGAAATTGCTCTATCTTCAGTGAGCCTTGTTATATTGCTGCCGTCACTCTCAAAAAGTGCATTGTAGACCTGAGCACATCTCGCATCCATAGCGGTGCAGATAATACCCTTAAAATCCTTAACATTATGTGCCAGCGCCTCAAGCGTGGAAACCCCTGTGCAAGGCTTGTCTGTAGCAAGTGCAAGACCTTTGATAGCGGCAACGCCTATCCTTATACCCGTAAACGAACCGGGTCCTGCAGATACGGCAAAAAGATCTATATCGGCTGCGGACACACCGCAGGTGTTAAAAATATACTCACACATCGGCAACAAGGTCTGACTGTGTGTAAGTCCAAGATTTGAATAGACCTCACAAAGTATCTTACCGTCATCAGTAAGCACTGCGCCTGCTGATTTTGCCGATGATTCAAGTGCTAAAATCTTCATTTAATTTCCTCTGCTGTTATTTCTCTTGATTCATCTTCAAGAGCATTTATTGTCAACTTTATATATCTGTCAGGAAGACCGAAAGGAATATTTTCACTCCACTCGATTATGCACACGGCATCAGAGTCTATACAGTCAAAATAACCTATGTTATAAAGATCATCAAATGTACTTATTCTGTACATATCAAAATGACACACCCTGTACTTCCCCGTATATTCGAGCATAATAGTAAAGGTCGGACTTGTCACAAGCACATCGGGACAGAGGTGTTTTGCCATACCTCTGACAAATGCGGTTTTGCCTGCACCGAGACCGCCGTACATCGCGACCACATCGCCCGGCTTAAGTCCTTTTGCAAACTCCTCGCCGATACGTTCTGTCTCTTCAACAGATTTTGATAAATACTTTTTCATTTAGAATATGCCTACTATATCGCCGTTTGGCAAAATGTCTATTTTTTCTGCAGAGGGCACTTTAGGAAGTCCCGGCATGGTCATAATATCACCGGTGTAAACAACGATAAAGCCTGCGCCTGCACAGAGCCTTATATCGCGTACGGTGATTTTAAATCCTTCAGGTCTGCCTAAAAGCATAGGATCATCTGAGAGCGAATACTGTGTTTTTGCAACACATATCGGCTTCTTATCCTGTCCTAAAGATTCAATAAGGTCTATGGCAAGTTTTGCTTTCTTTTCGATTATTATACCGTCTCCGCCGTAAATTTCTTTTACAAGAGTTTCGATTTTTTCAGGTATTGAAAGATTTTCATCATACAAAACATGGAACTGCGACGGTTTTTCTTCAATAGTCTTGATGACCTTTTCAGCGAGTTCTAAACCACCCTCACCGCCTTTTGCAAACACTTCTGCAGGTGCATATTCAACGCCGAGTTTTTGACAGTAGTCTTCAATGAACTTAAGTTCAGCATCTGTATCACTCTCAAATCTGTTAATTGCAACAACTGCAGGAAGCCCGAATTTTGCAATATTTTCAATATGCTTTCCGAGATTTACGATACCTTTTTCAAGAGCGGCAACATTTTCATCTTTAAGGTCTTCCTTCTTGACGCCGCCATTATATTTGAGTGCACGTACTGTTGCCACGATAACAACTGCATTGGGCTTGAGACCGCCGAAACGGCACTTGATATCAAGAAATTTTTCTGCGCCGAGATCTGCGCCAAATCCCGCTTCGGTAACAACATAATCGCCGAGTTTGAGTGCAGTCTGAGTTGCCTTGAGCGAGTTACAACCATGTGCTATATTGGCAAAAGGACCGCCATGTATTATACAGGGGGTATATTCAAGAGTCTGCACAAGATTTGGTTTAAGTGCATCCTTGAGAACTGCCGCCATGGCACCTGCACACTTAAGATCTGCGCAGTATACAGGCTGTCCGTCATATGTATATCCGATAAGTATCTTTGAAAGTCTTTCTTTGAGTTCCTCAACATTGCTTGAAAGACAGAGGATCGCCATAATTTCACTTGCAACTGTGATCTGGAAACCATCTTCACGCGGAATTCCGTTTACTCTGCCGCCGAGACCGATAACGACATTTCTGAGTGCGCGGTCATTCATATCAAGACATCTCTTGAAAATTATCTGTCTGGGGTCTAT
The DNA here is from genome assembly GCA_045538835.1 of Feifaniaceae bacterium. Classification (GTDB taxonomy): domain Bacteria; phylum Bacillota; class Clostridia; order Oscillospirales; family Feifaniaceae; genus RGIG6165. Next base: position 201,299 of record JAZQEF010000018.1, read on the forward strand.
TCCAAGAGCATTTCCCTGCTGGATATGATTATCTATCATTGCGCACAGAAGGTTGTTTGCTGTTGTGATGGCATGAAAGTCACCTGTAAAGTGCAGATTTATTTCTTCCATAGGTACGACCTGTGAATAGCCGCCGCCTGCAGCGCCGCCCTTTATACCGAATACGGGACCGAGCGAGGGTTCGCGAAGTGCAATAACCGTCTTTTTGCCGAGTTTGTCAAGCGCCTGTCCAAGGCCTACTGAAACAGTCGTCTTTCCCTCACCTGCAGGTGTGGGGTTTATGGCGGTGACAAGAATGAGTTTACCGTCTTTTTTATCTTTCAAACGGTCAATAGCCTCATCTGATATCTTCGCCTTATATTTACCGTAAAGCTCAATATCATCAAACTCAAGTCCGAGTTTTTTTGCTATCTCCGTAATATTCTTTTTATTACACTGTCTGGCAATTTCTACATCCGATAACATAACATATCTCCCTTAAAGCATTTTTCTTATTTTAACATATAGTATTATAAATTTAAAGTATTTACAAGTTTTTTAATTATGATATACTAAAATTAATTATATTATGGAGGCTACAGTTTTGTCTGAAATTCTCAGAAAAATAAAATATAATATACGAAGTTACTTTGAAACCGCAGATATGTGGCTTATCGCTTTGACGGTCGCCTGCTCAGTCTACGGTCTTGTTCTTGTTGCAAGTGCTACCTCATCAATGTCCAACCGACTTATTGCAGTACAACTTTTTTCAGCGGTAATAGGTTTTATTCTTATGATAGTCATCTCAAAAATCGACTATCAGATATTCTCCGAACTCTGGTTTGTTATGCTTATTTTAAGTGTACTGTGCCTTGGTGTCACACTTATCTTCGGTACTGGTCCCACCGGAAGCACAAACAGAAACTGGCTCAATTTCGGTCCCGTATCCATTCAACCAAGTGAATTTGTAAAACTTGCATATATTATTGTAATAGCATCCGTCATCAGTCGTTTCGGCGATAACATAAGTTCGCTGAGAAGCGTTGCAACTACACTCGGTATTGCCGCTGTGATACTTGTCCCACTCATGCTTACGGGTGACCTCGGTATGCTTATCGTGTATGTTTTCATTACGGCGCTCATGCTTTTCATTGCAGGACTGAGTATATGGTACTTTGTCGGTGTTCTCGCCGTCGGCGCAATATCCGTTCCTTTTCTGTGGACACATTTTCTTCACGACTATCAGAAAAACCGTATCATATTCGGTTTTAATCCCGAACTTGACCCCTCCGATGTCGGATATCAGGCAGTTCAGGGGAAAATCGCCATAGGCTCGGGCGGATTTTCAGGAAAAGGTCTTTTTCAGGGTTCACAGGTTCAAAACGGATATGTCCCTGCTCATCATACCGACTTTATTTTCTCCGTTTCCGGCGAAGAACTCGGCTTTATAGGTACGATACTTCTGCTCGCCCTGCTAATTGCGGTTATGCTTCGTATATTTTACCGTTCAAAGCAGGCAGAGGATTCTTTCGGCTCACTTCTCTGCATCGGTGTGTTTGCGACATTTGTTTTCCAGGTCTTTATCAACATTCTGATGTGTGTCGGAATGTTCCCCGTCATCGGTATAACATTGCCGTTCTTCAGTTACGGCGGCTCATCAATGCTATCAAGTTTTATGGCGATAGGCATTGTGTTGTCAGTCTCTTGCAACAACAGAACGTTATCATTTAACAGGCTATAATACAAATCCCGTACAAATTTGTACGGGATTTGTATTACCTTTCATTTTTAAGAAGTTTTGTAAGTTCATCCATAAAGGTATTGATGTCTCTGAACTGTCTGTAAACAGAGGCAAAACGAACATATGCCACCTGATCTATATCCTTGAGTTTATCCATGACAAGTTCACCTATTTTGACAGATGTTATCTCTCTGTCAAGAGAGTTGTGCATTTCAACTTCTATTTCATCAACAAGATTTTCTATAACTGCCATAGAAACAGGACGCTTCTCGCAAGCACGGACTATACCTGTGACAAGTTTATTTCTGTCATATGCCTGCCTTGACTTATCCTTTTTAACAACGACAAGCGGCAATGTCTCTATAATTTCATATGTAGTAAAACGCTTTCCGCATTTGAGACATTCTCTTCTTCGCCTTATGCTGCTTCCCTCTTCCGCAGGTCTCGAATCCACGACCTTGCTTTCACCGTATCCACAGTAACAACACTTCATATTGCCGCCCCCACAAATCAAATATAATTTGATTATAACATTACACATCGATTTTTGCAAATAAAAAGAGAGAACGGCATTTCGTTCTCTCTTAATTCTATTTATCAATTATTTTTTCAAGCGTTGCAATCTTAGCGCACAGACAGAAAATATCCATTGCCTGCGAAAGTTCGTCTGTCGTCGGGAAGGACGGCGCAAGTCTAATATTACTGTCATCGGGATCTTTGCCGTAAGGGAATGTTGCACCTGCGCCCGTAAGTACGATGCCTGCATCAGCGCAGAGGGCGACTATTCGCTTTGCACATCCTTTATAAGCATTATAACTTATAAAATAACCGCCCTTGGGGTCTATCCAGTTGCCGCAGCCTGTGCCGCCAAGTTGAGACTGAAGTTTATCTATTACCATACGGAACTTGGGACGGAGCATATCAGCATGCTTTTTCATATGATCAAGTATACCCTGTGTATTCTTGAAGAATGCCAGATGTCTTACCTGATTGAGTTTATCGTATGATATCGTTTGGAAGAAAAGAAGTTTCTTGATATAGTCGATATTCGCCTTACTCGATGCCATAACTGAAACACCGCTGCCGGGGAATGTAACTTTTGAAGTGGATACAAATGCATACACCATATCCTGTGTGCCGCATTTTTCAGCCTCCTCCATAAGATTAAGAAGTTCATCCTTCTCATCATACAGATCGTGGATAATATATGCATTATCCCACATTATTGCAAAATCGGGAGCCGCCGGCTTAAGAGAAGCAAATCTTTTTACTGTTTCATCTGAATATGTTATTCCGTCAGGATTTGAATATTTAGGAACACACCAGATACCCTTGATATCGGGATCCTTGCTGACAAGTTCTTCTACCATATCCATATCGGGGCCTGTAGGTGTCATAGGTACTGTTATAAGTTCAAAACCAAAAGTCTCGGTTATAGCAAAATGTCTGTCATATCCGGGCGCGGGACAGAGGAATTTTCTTCCCTTCACCTGTGACCACGGAACAGTGCTGTCTTTCAGTCCGTGTGTCATACCTTTTGAAATGAGGTCATACATCAGAGTAAGACTTGAATTGCCACCGATTATAAGATTATCTGCGGGCGCACCGATTATTGGTGCAAACAGTTCTTTAACTGCAGGAATACCGTCAAGTACGCCGTAGTTTCTGCAATCGATGCCGTTTACGATACAATCCTCAGTTGAAGAGAGCACATCAAGCATTTTATTGCTTATGTCTATCTGAAGCGCCGCAGGTTTACCTCTTGACATATCAAGTTTAAGTCCGCGTGCCTTGTACTGCTCATATTCTTTACACAAATCAGTATAAACTGACTGTGCCTCATCTTTTGTAAGTTCCAAATAGTTTGCCATTAGTTAGTACCTGCCTTGTCTATATATGAAATCGCTGCCCCGATAGCAGTTGCATATTCCGCTGTATCGGGTATAATAAACTCAATTTTGTGGAGTTTTGTTATTGATGCAAATATTTCTTTTGCCTGCGGCACAGTTGCCAGATAACCCGTAACAACTGCCTTGGTATCTCCGGTAGTGCGCGCCGCAAAAACGCCGAGCATACCTGCCGTTTCAAATATCGTATTTATGATTCCAAGTGCAACATCCGCCTTTGTCGCAAGGTCGTTTACCTTGCCGAAATTTGATGCTGTTATATCGGGAAGCAGAGTCGGTGCCGATTCCGCTGTGATATCTGATATAAGAAGATCTATCATCTTAAGATCGCCGTCTTTTGCAAGTTCAACGATGTCCTCCATATGAGAAAGACCTATAAGTTTCTTGGAAAGCCCCGTAAGCGTACCGCCGCCGACGCCGCTTCCGCCGAGATGACGGACTTTGCCTCTGTCAGCCGCAATAAACGCGGTACCTGTTCCCATGCTTATAACTATCGCCTTAGAAAGCCCCGATAAAAAAAGACCGCCGAGACCGCAAGCAATAAATTCATCTACTTTAACGGTGTCTACACCGAAAATATCATCTTTTATAAATGTTGAGCCTACACCCGTTACCATTACTTTTTCTATATCTTCAAGTCCGATGTTGTTGTCTGTCGTAAACTTGCCGAATGCACCGTAAAGAGATGAAACAGGGTCGGTCGCCCTCACATGTACGGGGGAAAAAACCTTGCCATCACGAAGACCGACTATTTTAGTATTCGTTCCGCCTATGTCAATACCAATAATAACTCCCATAGTATTCTCCGAGTAATTTAATTATTTTAATATTATATACTAATAATTTCCTTATTACAACCAAATTCTCCTAAACATTTTAAAAAAAGAGGGGCAAGCCCCTCTTTTTATTAAATTCGGTCATTTTTCTTAATTTACTACGGAATTGTCCGAATTTTTCAAAGTTTTACGATATTTTATAATCGCCTCTTACCATTATCCAACTGTAGTCTGCGACCGCTTCGATTGCTCTGCCATCAGGTCTGGCTATGACATAAAGATTCTGCAAAGTGAGCGTTTCACCCTCTCCTGCTTCTGTTCCGTCAGTCATATTTATAAGATGATCTCCCAGCAGATCGATGGCTTTAAACGTGCCTCTTCTGAGAAGCACTTCGATAGAACCCGAAGCAGCTTCTATCTTCTGACCTTTATTCATCTGCAGAGGAACATACGAAAGATCAGTAGTCTGTGTTTCGCTTCCGCCCGTAGATACATTTTTAAGTTTTTCATCGATTTTTTCATCTACTTTCTGATATATCTCAGGAAGAAGAGTGTCGGTAATATAACTGAGTGACACAAGCGGATCGTCCGCAGAACCGTACTCCGCATTTACCGCTGCGCACATAGATATTATGAGCGCAGATGAAATGATAACTGACAGTATTCTTTTTTTCATTGTTGTTTCTCCCTTTTACTGTTCTCCTCCAAGACCGAAACTGATGGAAATGGCTCTGTCTATTCTGTCCATCTGTTCATTGTCCAGATGTCCCATTTTCTCTTTCAGCCTCTGCTTGTCAAGCGTCCTTATTTGTTCTAAAAGCACCACCGACTCTTTTTGAAGCCCGATCTCCCCGGGACTGATTTCTATATGTGTCGGCAATCTTGTCTTTCCGAGTCTGCTGGTTATCGCCGCCGCTATAACTGTAGGACTGTATCTGTTACCCACGTCATTCTGCACGATGAGCACAGGTCTGATACCTCCCTGCTCACTTCCCACAACGGGACTTAAATCAGCATAATAAATGTCGCCTCTTTTTATTGTCACAGTATTCACTCTCCGATGATTAGCAAAAAATATGTGTATTCATATTCTTGCCGAGTAAATACCCTTTTTAACCGTAATTTATAAAAATTAAGTCAGATGTCTCCACAAAGACCTCATAATCATATTACGCAAAAATTCATCTTTTGTAGACACGGGGCACTCTGTGCCCTATCTCACAGATGACTTCATAATTTATCTTTCCTTCTTCTGCCGCAAGATCTTCCGCTGTCAAAACAAGTTCCCCGTCAGTTCCCATCACCGTAGCAATATCACCTTCGGAAACACCGGGAATATCAGTTACATCAACAACAGTCTGATCCATGCAAACCCTGCCTACAACGGGAGCATAGCAACCGTTTATTATCACCCTGCCTTTATTTGAATGAAGTGTGGAATAACCGTCAGCATACCCTATTGCAATAGAAGCATATGTTCTGTCAGAGTACGACTTTGCTTTTCTGCCATAGGATATCGTACCGCCGTCTGTACCCTTTTTAACAAGTGTAACTCTCGTTTTCAAAGACATCACAGGGCATAACCCATTATCACAAGGTATTCCGTCAGGCTGAAGTCCATACAGAACTATACCCACTCTCACCATATCATAATAAGTATCGGGATAGCGAAGTGCGGCGGCACTGTTTGCACAGTGTTTTATCTCAAATTTCAGATTACTGCTTTCAAGCATTTCAACAACGATCTTAAAATTCTCTGTCTGCATACGGGTAAAGTCTTCCTGCCCCACCGTATCGCTTACCGCAAAATGAGTGAATATACCCTCTAAATACAGATTTTCCAAAGAAGCGACCTCTTTTATTTCTTCGACCGAACTTCTTTTTTCATCATCTGTCTGCGCAGGAAAACCTATCCTGCCCATTCCCGTATCTATCTTGATATGGCATCTGATAATGCCGCAAGCCTCTTCATTTAATTTTTTTGCATATACCAGTGACATAACCGTCTGTGTCAGTTTATACTTGACAAGAAGCTCAGCACAATCGGGTGCAGTATATCCGAGTATAAGTATGGGTTTGTCAATACCGCCTTCCCGCAGTTCTATCGCCTCTTCAACCGTTGCAGTCGCAAGCCAGTCTGCCTCAAGGCATTTCGCCGTCGCAATAGCACCGTGACCGTAAGCATTGGCTTTTATGACAGCGCACACTTTACAGTCCTGCGGTATACTCTGTTTTACAATATTAAAATTATTTGTAAGAGCGGACAGATCTATCTCCGCCCACGTTCTCGATGTGTTCAGCAAAATAAATTACCTCGATTATAATTCAAACTTTGTAAAAAGACTCGGCTTTATCTGGCGCATAGCCTTGAGCATCTTTTTATTCGGATCAAACATAATGCAAACTTTGCCCTGCTTTGTCATACCTATCAGATAGCAGGAAAAAGCATCTTTATCATTTGAAGTGCAGTCATACTGATCTGCATTGCCAAGACTTTTCATATCTTGTGCAAAGCACGATGCATTTACAGGCGCTATAACTTCTACATTTTCTATATCTATTGACACTATTCTCTTTCTTGAGCGTTTCGCAAAAACTTTGTCAATATCAAGTATTCCGTTTGTAAAAATATATTCATATTCTCTGTGAAAACGTTTCCAAAAAACGAATATACAAACCCATATTGTCAGCATTACATAGCCATAAAATGCCATTACATACATTTGGTCTATAAACAGCAAAGGTACGAGTATTGTAAATGCGACTGCAAAAAGAATTATTGCAATCTTAAGTAGTGTAACTCCCACACCGTTTTTTATCTTGACAAGTTGTTCATTAAATACGTCCATCGTATAATCGGAATTAAAATCCATATTATCACCTCAATTTGATATTCTACCACATTTTCTTCTCCCTTACAATTACAAGTTTATAAACATTTGACTTGAAATACTATTTTATATATGTTAATATAAATGTTGTGTTGATGAAGAGAGTAGCGGATCACCGTACTTTTTAGAGAGAGGCTGTCGTCGGCTGTAAGCAGTCTTATCGTACGATTCGTGAAGTTCACTTCGGAGCAGCGTGCTGAAAATTGCAGTAGGTTCGCCGTATGACTGCGTTAAAGTCGTCAAAGTGCCCGATAGTAATCGGGAATCTGGGTGGTACCGCGAGGCTTTTATGCTCCGTCCCTTTGTGGACGGGGCTTTTGTTTTTATAAAAATATTTTTAAATAGAGGTGTACTATGAAGGACAAGATAAAGGCGATATCCGAACTTGTTGAGCAGAAACTTTCAGAGGCAAATGACGCTGCCTCACTCGAAAATATCCGCATCAACTATCTCGGAAAAAAAGGTGAACTTACAAGTCTTCTCCGAGAACTCGGCAAACTTTCTCCCGAAGAAAGACCGGCAATGGGACAACTTGTAAACGAAGTCAAGCAGCATCTTGAGGCTGAACTTGATGAGAGAAAGGCTGTAATTGCAAACCTTGAACTTGAAAACAAACTCAAAAACGAAAAGATCGATGTTACCCTTCCCGCCAAGGAGAAAAAACTCGGTCACATTCACCCTATGAATATCGTTCTGCGCGAAATTGAGGACATATTCATAGAAATGGGCTTTACTATTGCAGACGGTCCCGAAGTTGAACTTGATTATTACAACTTTGAAGCGCTCAATGTGCCCAAGGATCACCCTGCACGCGATACCCAGGACACATTCTATATCAGCGATAATGTCGTTTTAAGAACACAGACTTCACCTATGCAGATACGTGTTATGGAAAACAACAAGCCACCCATCAAGATAATCGCTCCCGGTACAGTGTACAGAAGCGACGCTATGGATGCAACCCATTCCCCCGTTTTCCACCAGATAGAAGGTCTTGTAGTCGATAAGGGCGTTACATTTGCCGATCTTAAAGGCACACTTGAAACATTCGCCCGTAAACTTTACGGTACGGATACAGGTTTCCGCTACCGTCCCCACCACTTTCCCTTTACGGAGCCGTCAGCAGAAATGGACATCACCTGCTTTAACTGTCACGGTGAAGGCTGCCGTCTTTGCAAGGGCGAGGGTTACATTGAAATTCTCGGTGCAGGTATGGTACACCCCAAAGTGCTTGAAGTGTGCGGTATAGACCCGAATGAATACAGCGGTTTCGCTTTCGGTCTCGGTCTTGAACGTGTCGTTATGCGCCGTTACAATATTGATGATCTTCGTCTTTTCACAGAAAACGATGTTCGTTTCTTAAAACAGTTTTAATGGAGGTGTGAGAATATGAGATTACCTAAAACTTGGCTTGACGAATATGTAAAACTTGATGTTACTCCCCGCCAGTTTGCCGCTGATATGACAATGTCAGGCTCAAAGGTCGAAGAATATTATAATGACGGTGACAAAATTAAAAATGTAGTCATCGGCCGTGTTGACAGCATTGAAGATCATCCCGATTCAGACCACCTTGTTGTATGCCAGATAGATGTGGCAGGCGAAAGAAAACTCCAAATAGTTACCGGCGCATCAAACTTAAATGTCGGTGACATAGTTCCCGTTTGTCTTGACGGTGCACATCTTCCCGACGGTAAGGTCATCAAAAAAGGTAAACTTCGCGGTGTCCTCTCCGAAGGTATGCTCTGCTCGCTTTCAGAACTTGGTCTTACGCTCGGCGACTTTCCTTATGCTATTGAAGACGGCATCTTTGTTATCAAAGAACCCTGTAATCTCGGTGATGATGCGACAAAAGTTCTTGGTATAGACAATGTCGTTACTGATTTTGAAATCACTTCAAACAGAACAGACTGTTATTCAATTATCGGCCTTGCAAGAGAAGCCGCTGCAACTTACAATAAGAAAGCAGACATCAAAACGCCCGTTGTCAAAGGCTGCGGCGGAAATGCGGCAGATCACATAAGTGTTACGGTTGAGGCGCCCGATCTCTGCCCCAGATATATTGCACGTGTTGTAAAAAATGTTAAGATAGGTCCTTCTCCCAGATGGATGAGAGAGAGACTTCGACTCTGCGGCGTGCGCCCGATAAGCAATATCGTTGACATTACCAACTATGTAATGCTTGAATACGGTCAGCCGCTTCATGCATTTGATGCAAGATTTTTGCCTGACCGCAAAATCCTCGTGCGCCGTGCAAACGAGGGCGAAAAGATAACAACACTTGACGGGACAGACAGGCAACTTGACCCCTCAATACTTGTCATTACAGACGGAAAACAACCCGTTGCGGTTGCCGGTGTAATGGGCGGTCTCAACAGCGAAATCAGAGATGATACAACAGAAGTTATCTTTGAAAGTGCAAACTTTAACGGTCCCTGCGTAAGAAAAGGCGCAAGAAAACTCGGTATGCGCACAGACGCTTCAAATCTCTACGAAAAGGGACTTCCCGCTTATCAGACAAAACTTGCAGTTGACAGAGTATGCGAACTTGTTGAACTTCTCGGATGCGGCGAAGTTGTTGACGGCTGTGTAGATGTTGACAATTCAACCGAAAAGAAAGTCGACTTAAAACTTGATGTAGAACGTACAAACAAGTTTCTTTCAACTTCTCTTTCAAGAGATGAAATGGTTGCAATACTCCGCCGACTTGAATTTGACGTTCTTGACGATAACACCATCATTGTTCCTGCATACAGACAGGATATTGACTGTTTTGCGGATGTTGCCGAAGAAATCGTCAGAATATACGGTTACAATAAAGTTGAACCCTCACTTTTCAAAGGAAGCGCAACAACAACAGTTACCGCAAAGTATCACGATTTCACGCAGAAAGTATCCGATACACTTGCATCCCTCGGGCTTTTCGAAATAAAGACATATACTTTTATCAGCCCCAAACTGTATGATAAAGTTCTTCTTGCAGAAGACAGTTCAATGAGAAATTCCGTAAAAATACTCAATCCGCTCGGAGAAGATTCAAGCATTATGAGAACGCTTACAATGCCCTCTATGCTCTCTATTCTTTCAAAGAACTACAACAACAGAAACACTGATGTTGCTCTCTTTGAGTTAGGAAAGACCTTTACTCCCGTCGGTGATGCAAACACACTTCCAGATGAAAGAAATGTTATTACTCTCGGTGCATACGGAAATCTCGATTTCTACGATATGAAGGGTTATGTTTGCGCGCTTCTGGATAATCTTAAAATAAAAGATGTATCATTTGAAAGCGGAACCGACCTTCCCTACTATCATCCGGGCCGTGCTGCAACACTTAAAGCCGGCGATACGGTTATCGGTACAATGGGACAGATACATCCCGTTTGCGCAGATAATTTTGACATTGGCTCCGATATATATGCGGCCGAACTTTCACTTGAAACGCTCTATGATCTTGTAGCTGCAGATGTTTCATACATTCCGCTTCCCAAGTTCCCTGCTGTCACAAGAGACCTTGCTCTTCTGTGTGACGATGAACTTGAATCAGCAAAGATAGAAAACGTTATAAAAACAGAGTCCAAAAAACTCTTTGAAGACTGCAACCTTTTTGACATCTACAAAGGCGCGCAGATACCTGACGGCAAGAAGAGTATTGCCTATACCATCACTCTCCGCGCCGCAGACAGAACGCTTGTTGATGAGGAAGTTGACAATGTTATGAAGCGTATTCTCAAGAGGCTTGTGGCAGACTTTGGATGCGAACAGAGATAATTTATTGAAATTTTATTTAAAATGGTTTATAATAATTATTAGTCTTTTTATAGGGAGGGAAAATTATGAATCCAACCGATACAATTACTTTTCCGATACAGGACGATCATGAGTCCGAGATCAAGGCAACTCTTACTGCTGTGTATGATGCTTTGAGAGAGAAAGGGTATAATCCAATTAATCAGATCGTAGGATATATTCTGTCTGAAGACCCGACCTATATCACCAATCACAACGGAGCAAGAGCTCGCATTACCAAAATAGACCGTGATGAGCTTCTGCAAACGCTTGTTAAATCATACCTTGACAATTAGGAGGATATATGGCAGACGGAATTTACAAAGACTTTCTCACTTACAAGGGCAGACCTCTTGTGAGAAACGGCAATCTTATGTATTACGGCAGCCTTGCCGATAAATATGTAGTATTTATGATGATACATGACAGCAGAGAAGTTGACGGCAAAGAACTTTCGGGTAAAGTCCAGATAGAACTTCAGTATACTGACCCTTCTGTCAAGGACAGAGTGGTAAAGACAAGTACAAAAACCGGTCTTTACGCGGCTCTCGACCTTGCAAGTGTCTGGCTTGATATGGCTAAGTAAGCAAAAAGCACTTATGAAATTTTCATAAGTGCTTTTCTTTTATCAAGTTTTCAAGTTCTTCTTTTGTAATGCGGTATGAGAGTGCTTTTAATAACAATGTATTGTTCATCGCTTTCGGAAGTGAAAGTTCTTTTTTTATTTTATCTCTCCTTGCCGTGCTGTCAGGCGCACCTATAAGACCAAGTTCATACAAATCCGCTGTTTCAAACTGATAGCAGATTTTTCTTTTCTTTTCAAAAGCGCCGCATTCATCGAGCGCTTTTTTTATAACAGATATCTCAACACCTTCAACGCCGAGTGTTCCCTCTGCAGAAGGCTTTTCTTTTCTCGCTTCCTTGCCGCGAATTTCCGGGATATAACAGTTTAATACATTCTCATCCCCTGCTATATCCCTTACAAAGTTTCTTATCTTAAAACCCGCATTATCGCTGTCAGTTACTATAAGTATTCCGCGACTGTTCGCACAGTCTTTTATGTACTGTCTTTTCTCTTTGTCTTTAAAAAGAGAAAAACCGCCGGTTATGAGTATTTCCGCATCTACGACAGACTCAAGTTTTATCTTGTCATATTTACCTTCAACAATGACAAGGCGGTCTATTTTAAGCCGTTTATCTTTATGAGCGCAAGTTCTATCGCCTGCCACTTGTCACACCCGCTTCCCTTAAGTAATTGTTCACACTGTGCAAGTTCCAGATTTGCTTTTGCAAAAAAAGAGAGTGACCGTCTGCCACACAGACGCTCATAATCCTTTATAAGCCACGATCTTGCAGGAGATAAATTCAGCGCCTTAAGTGTGTCAGCCTGAGAAAGTCTTTTATCCTTTGCCGCCGACACAATCAGCAGTTCTCTGAAAGTGTTTCCGATAATACTCATCAAAACAGTTGGTTGTTCTTTTGCCGATCTGCACATATCAATGGTTTTAAGCGCCGATGCAATTCTGCCGCACACAATATCTTCAGCAATGGAAAAAACATTTCTTTCAAGACTTTTTGTGACAAGCCTGTCCAGCGTTTCTTTTGTTATTTCTTCACCTTTGGCATAAAGCGCGATTTTGGTTATCTCATTTTTGAGATTAAACATGTCACTGCCGCAGACCGACAACAAATATTTTGCCGCATCATATGTCACATTCATACCCTGTGATGCAAACCCTTTTGTTATCCAATTTATAAGAACATTTACAGACAGTCTTTTAAATTCAACACCAAAACCGTGCTTTGAGAGCGTTTCTATCATCTTTTTACGGCGTTTTATCTTGTCGTATTCACCCTCATCAAGAAACATATTGTCATAGTAAAAGAGAATACATATTCCTTCACCGCACTCATCGAGTGCGGTGAGAAGCACTTTTCTGTCACCTTCCGCTAATGCATCAATATCCAGGTTGCGCAGTACTATAAATTTATCTGCCACACCGAATGAAATGTTTTGTATCTCATCAAGAAATGAATCTATTTCAAAATCAAGTGCATCAAAAGTAATTGCCGCAAAATCATCATCAGAACTTGCAGTTACCGACTTTTTGAGCATCTCATAATAATGTTGTTTGAGATACTCTTCCTCGCCAAAAAAGATGTATACGCCATCTTTCTCGCCGCTTTTTATTAACTTTTTAAGTTCCTCTACTCTGTCTGACTTGTTTATAGACATCGTTATCCCTTTCGGTTTTAATATCATACTCACCGTTTCCGATTGTTCTGATTTCTATTGTACCACAATCGCCCACCGTGTAAATATTGTTTTGAAAAAACTTTTCAAGTATTTTCATATTGTCATAATCAGAAGTTAATGAACTGATATTTCCTGCAATTGCAAGTTTTGCATTTCGTTCTATCATAAAATTAACATCCGGGCACTTACCTGCAAATAATACCACATCGGCATCGACGGTTTCATATAAACTCTTCTTGTCATATTTTCCAATGAGCAAAAAAGAACTTTTTCCTCTGCTGATATGCGTTGCAAGTGAATCACCGTAAGAAAATAACGTGATATCATTACCGCCAAATTCTATGGGAGTTTTATCAATTTTTCCGTTTATGTACCACTCTTGGATTTCGATATTTGTTTTAAGCAGTTCAATAAAATCTTTACTGCCTCCGTTTATTACTACTTTATCAAGTTCATATACACCGTGATCCGCCAAGGAATCGCAAATTCTGTATATCGCATTTTCAGGAGCAAACGAAAAATCACCTTCTATGATCGCCATTGCCTTTTTGTCTTCAATCAAAAGGACACAGTTTCCGCTGTAAGTTTCAGTCTGTATAAGTGTTACACCGTCAAACCGATTCGTTATAAAAGATGCACCTGCCGCCACTCCGACAAGTATAATAAACGCAAGTATTGCTTTATTTACAAAATGTTTTCCTGTGATTTTACACATAAGGAGAAGCACAAGCGCTGCCACAAATAATATAAAAGTTACTCTTTGTGTGAATAGATTTCCCAAGACATCGTATTGCAGTACTACCGATACAATTTTATCTATGTATCTTATCAGCAATGTCAATATAACTGCTATCGGTTTTACAGGAAAAACAAGAAGAACTATAGACAGCAGAAGAACAGGGGCAATCGCCCACAAACTAAGCATATTTGTTAAAGGCGAGAGCATTGTACTTGCATCAAAGCAAATTACAATTACCGGTAAAGTAAAAAACATGACCGCCACCGACGTTCCCAGAATATTGGATACTTTATACGTCAATGTATTCCTTAATTTCACAACTTCAAAACACCTTAAGAAAAATGCGCAAAAATATTTCGCAACAGTAATCAAGGACAAAACTGCAAGAAACGAGAGCAAAAATCCCACATCCGTCGCTGCATAAGGACCGCTCATACATATAATTGCACCTGCAAGACAGAGTGAAGTCATCATATCCGCCCTTCTGTTTGTGAAATATGAGAAGCAAAGCACAATCGTCATTATTCCCGCACGCTGAACAGAAGGTGTGAATCCCACAAGCCACATAAAGAAAAATACAGCGCCTGCGAGAATAAAAGCCAAAGACTTTCTCTTTACGTAAAATAACCTCAGAAATATAATAAGCATTCCCACAATTGCAGAGAGATGCAGTCCTGAAACTGCAAACATATGAGAAATTCCTGATGCCGAATATTTATTTTTCTGTGCTATACCGATACCGCTTTTATCTCCGAGTAATATGCCTGTTACTTTACCTGCCGTATCTTTATCAAGTATTGACACAAATCGGTTTTTAATGACGCCACGCAGATAATCTGATGCAACAAGAATTTTATCTTTTTCATAAGTTGGCGTTATTTTAGGAGATGACATCTGCAAATAGATATTATCGGAAAGGTCATACAGTGCCTCATTATACAGTCCATTTGTACTTTCCGGTATCTCAGCATTGCCCGACACAAAAAGATATTCACCGGCAAGAACTTTCTCCTCAAAATAAACTGTCATCTTAAACGGCGTTACCTTTTTGCCATCGATTCGGGATACTTTTACAGTTTCTTCGTCAAGAACACAACCATAAAAACTGTGGTCTTTCTCATCTGCGTAACCTATCGCCTTTTCACAGGATAAACTGTATCCCGTGTAAAAGACAACAAATGCAAGCATTACCGCACCGCTTATCACTAAAAATCTTTTTGATTTTTTAAATCTGATAAGACCGACAACAAACGATATGACAAAAAGAGACAGACACAATGTGACTGCCTCTTGCAATTTGGTTAAAGCACATATAAGCGACACAATTATGACTGTGCCGCAGAAAAGTGCGAGCGGTCTTTTCATCAAACTTTTCTTATAAGGCCGAAAGGAGTCTGCTGACCGGACTGACCGAGAGGGTTATCTTTGAGTATTCTTGCAATTTTTTCTCTGTCCATATCTTCATGAGAAATGCCAAGCACCTTGCCTTTTAAATCATTGACATCGACGATAGCCGTTTTCTGACCGATAGCATCTGCAACTTTCTTAGCCACCTCATCAGGCTTATCGGGTCCGAGTACAACATACTTGTTGTAGGGCGGAAGTGTATTGGGACAGGGACCGTCTATTGATTCAGCCTTATAGCCTGCAATCTTATAAAACCAACCTCTTTTGCCCAGAAGTTTGCCTATTGCAGATATAAACGCCGCAAACAGAATTCTTACTCTGCCACATTCCTGAAGCGCCATTTCCATAGTTTCGGGAATACCAAGTCCTATACCGTAAGGTGACTTATAAACAAACTTTACAAGTATCTTTGCAAGTCTGCTCGGACGTATATCTGCCATAGGTACTGCTCTGCCCTGTGAGCAGGCAACACTCTTTTCACTCATAAAGAGTATATCACCTTCCTGAAGATGCGGCAGAGCAAATTCTTTTGCCACATCAACTATATCGTCAGTATTCACGATAACTTTTGTTTTTATGGGCAGACGAAGATACTTTTCTCCGTCAACTTCGATTATTTCGTTTTTTCCTTCATTTACTGTTAATTCACTCATTTTCATTCTCCTTCAACTACTGATACTACTTCTTAAAAAAAAGCGGTAGTTCTTCAAGATATGTAATATCTTTTCTTCCTATAGCATCGCCCTCTGCAAGTATTGACATTCTTGCAACGATGTTTCCCCCTGCCTCTTTTACAAGTTTTTCAAGTGCCGCAAGCGATTCGCCCGTACTGATAACATCATCAACAATGACAACACGCTTGCCTTGCATTGCTTTCACATCTTTTTCATCGATATAAAGTGTCTGCACTTTTGCAGTTGTTATGGATTTAACCTCCACTTTAAGAGGATTTACCATATACGCTTTAAGCGCTTTTCTGGCAAGAACATACTTGTTTTCCCCCGTCTGTCTTGCCATTTCGTGAATAAGCGGTATACCCTTTGATTCCGCAGTTATCATTATATCGTGCGGCGGCATTTTTTTTATAAGTTCTGCCGCACAGGCACATGTGAGTTCAACATCACCGAAAATTACAAATCCCGCAATATCAAGTTTTTCATTTACCGGACAAATGGGCAGGTCACGCTCAAGTCCCGCTACTTTAATTCTGTAGTACTCCATAATACTCTGCCCTCCTTGTTGGACAATATATGGAAGTGAATATGCATTACGCTCTGTCCCGCATTTTCACCGCAGTTGTTAAGCACCTGAAAATTGTTTTCTATTCCGAGTTTTTTTGTCACTTTTGAAACTGCTTCAAAAACGTGTGCAATGATACCGCTGTTACTCTCATCTATCTCGTCGGCACAGCAGATATGCTTTTTGGGTATTACAAGCAGATGTGTGTCTGCAAGAGGATTAAGGTCATGTATCACAATGACATTCTCATCCTCATACTCCTTTTTTGAGGGAATATCACCGTTTATTATTTTGCAAAAAATACAGTCGTTCATACTCTCGCTCCTTATCCAAGTAACGTCTTCACTATTTCGGGAAGTGCCTCAAATGCATCGGGCACTTTTGAAACGTCTTTACAACTACCCATTGCACTGTCGGGCTTACCGCCGCCGCCGCCGCCTGTTATCTCGGAAACTTTCGCAATGACCTTACCTGCCGCAACACCTGCTGCAACTGCCTTTTTACCGCAGGCAACAAGAACTGTTGCTTTTCCGCCTGCTTCGCCGACAAGAACTGCAACCGCAGACTCTTCTTTATCACGGATAGTGTCACCCATCGTGCGCAGTTCGGGAGCAGCGCCCTTTATCTTTGCAGTAACTATCTTAAGACCGCCCACTTCAACTGCTGATTTGAGTATGTCGTCAGACGCGCTTCCTGCAAGTTTTGAATTAAGCGATTCAATTTCTTTCTGTGCTTCCTTGAGTTCTTTATCAAGTTGCTTTGCTTTTGCTTCTACTTCGTGTGAACCTGCCTTGAAGGTCTTTGCAACATTGTCTATAACACCCTGCTTTTCATTTACAAGTGAAATGATGTTAAGACCTGTTGTACCTTCAATTCTGCGCACACCTGCCGCAACGGAAGTCTCTGAAATAATTTTGAAAAGACCTATCTTACCCGAATTTAAAACGTGTGTGCCGCCGCAGAACTCAGTAGAAATATCACCCATTTTTACAACGCGTACAACATCACCGTACTTTTCGCCGAAAAGTGCCATTGCACCGAGTTTTTTAGCCTCATCAATAGGCATCTCTTTCATCTCGTTAGTGATATTCTCTAAAATTGCATTGTTTACAAAGTTTTCTACTGCTTTAAGTTCGTCAGGAGTAACAGATGCAAAATGTGTAAAGTCAAAACGTACTCTGCTCTCGTCAACATAAGAACCTGCCTGTTCAACATGTGTGCCGAGTGTGTTTCGAAGCGCCGCCTGGAGAAGATGCGCCGCAGAGTGGTTTCTCATTATAGCCTTACGTCTGTCAGTATCAATGGCAAGAGTTACCGTGTCACCTACAGTTATCTGACCTTTTGTCACTTTGGATATATGCAGGAACTTTTTATCATGTGTCTTCTTACAGTCTGACACTTCTGCGGCAAATGCATCACTTGTAATAACACCGCTGTCGCCGACCTGACCGCCGCTTTCGCCGTAGAAAGGCGTTTTATCTGTGATAATAGTAACGCTGTCACCCTCAGATGCTGCAGTAACTATTTCATCACCGTTTATAATTGCAAGCACTTTGCCCTGTGCTGTATTTTCGGTATAACCGACAAATTCTGTTTCGGGTGTGTTTACTTTTCCGAGAATATCCTCTGCCCAAGCAGACTCGTTTTTTGCGTTATGAGCATCTCTTGCACGCTTCTTCTGTGCATCCATCATAACAGCAAAATCATCTTCATTGACAGATATGCCCTTTTCTTCAGCAATGTCTTTTGTGAGGTCAAGCGGGAAACCGTATGTGTCATAAAGTTTGAATGCCTGCTCACCCGAGAGTTCATTTCCGCCTGCTGCCTTGACTTCATCAATGTACGAAGCAAGAATCGAAAGGCCCTGATCTATTGTCTGATTGAAGGAAAGTTCCTCATTGTATATGAGTTTTCTGATATAATCCTGCTTTTCTGTAAGTTCGGGATATGCACCGCCGCTCTGCTCGATAACCTTGTTGCAGAGTTCATGCAGGAAAGGCTTTTTAAGACCGAGAAGTCTGCCGTGTCTTGCCGCACGTCTGATAAGTCTTCTGAGGACATATCCTCTGCCTTCATTTGACGGAATAACACCGTCAGCGATCATCATTGTTGTGCCTCTTATATGGTCGGTGATAACACGGATAGAAACGTCCTTATCATTGTCCTTGCCGTATTCCACACCTGTCATCTTAGCAATTTCCTTGATGATGTCGGCAATAGTGTCAACTTCAAACATATTGTCAACGCCCTGCATTACGCAAGCGAGACGCTCAAGTCCCATACCTGTGTCTATGTTGGGATGCTCAAGTCTGTTGTAATTACCTGCTTCATCCCTGTCAAACTGTGTGAAAACATTGTTCCAGACTTCAACGTATCTGTCGCAGTCACAACCAACTGCACAACCGGGCTTTCCGCAGCCTTTTTCGGGACCTCTGTCAATATAAATTTCAGAACAAGGACCGCAGGGACCTGTTCCGTGTTCCCAGAAGTTATCTTCCTTACCGAGACGAACAATTCTGTCGGGCGAAACTCCGACATTCTTTGTCCAGATTTCAAAAGCCTCATCATCTTCTTCATAGATCGATACCCAAATCTTATCTACCGGTATTTCCATAACTTTTGTGAGAAATTCCCACGACCATGCAGTTGCCTCTTTCTTGAAGTAATCACCGAAAGAAAAGTTTCCGAGCATTTCAAAGAAAGTACCATGTCTCGCCGTTTTGCCGACTCTTTCAATATCGGGGGTTCTGATACACTTCTGACAAGTTGTAACCCTCTTTCTCGGCGGAACTTCCTGACCTGTAAAATAACGCTTGAGAGGCGCCATACCCGAGTTGATAAGAAGCAAACTCGGATCGTTCTTGGGAACGAGAGAGAATGAGGGCATTCTCAGATGTCCTTTACTCTCGAAAAATGAAAGATACTTTTCACGTATCTCATTTAAACCCATATACTCCATGATTTTTCTCCTCTATGTTAAAAATTTTTGACAAAAATAAATGCTCTCATCCCATAATCAGGGACGAGAGCAAAAAACTCACGCGGTACCACCCTTATTCCTGCATAAAGCAGACACTTTAGGTCGGGTTTTAACGCACCCGTTGCGGCCTTTCGGGCAACTCAGAAAACAGCCTTCACATAAACCGGCTTAAAGGGGCTCACAGCCACGGCACCCTATCTCTCTGTAAGTCAAGAATATGCTACTCTTTTTCTTCACAGTCTTTATATATTAGAATAAATATATATTACTACTTACTTTTCAAATTGTCAATATCATTTGCTATACGTGCAAAACATGGCGCTGCAGACGCGCTTCCGCTTCTGCCGTTTTCAACAAGTACGCTTATCACATATTGCGGCTCATCAGCAGGAAAAAAGCCTACAAACCAACCGTGAACTTCTTTATTTTTCCAACCCGTCTCGGCACTCGCCGTCTTACCTCCTGCTGCCACATTTTCAGGTTTTGCGCTCGTGCCTGTTCCCTCATTTACGGTATCTGTCATCATCTGTTTTAAAATATCGGCGGTTTCTTTGTCTATACTCTGATATTTTTCTTCACCGCTGACATACTCGGTAACAGTTCCATCTGAATTTTTCATTCCTTTGATAAGCGTCATAGGTGTGTATTCACCCTCGTTTACCACTGTCAGCACAAGTGATGCCGCATCAAGAGGTGACACAGTTATATCCCCCTGTCCGATGGATATATTTGCAACAAGTCC
Source organism: Feifaniaceae bacterium (assembly GCA_045538835.1). GTDB lineage: Bacteria > Bacillota > Clostridia > Oscillospirales > Feifaniaceae > RGIG6165. The sequence continues at coordinate 221,746 of JAZQEF010000018.1, forward strand.
ATCAGTAACTCTGCTTTTTTGCAGGACTGCGGCAGAGCCTTTTATTTTTGTGCAAAACACTTTTTCTTTACCGAGTCCAAAGCGTTTTGCCATGTCTATTAGGTTTACATAACCTGTTTTTAACCCCGTGTCTATGAAATAGGGATTACAGGAATTTATAAATGCGGTCCTCATATCAACTTCTCCGTGTCCCTCCTCCTTGTGACAGGAAAGAGTGATGTTTCCGACCTTGATATTTCCCTCACACACAAGACTATCACTGTATGTGCCGTTTTCTATTGCGGCGGCTGCCGTAACTATTTTGAATACAGAACCGAGATTGTAATTTCTCAGCGCCCTGTTTACCAGTTCACCGTCATCACTTTCCAGATATGCCCCGACATTGTCCGTATCGTAGTCAGGTCTGCTCACAAGCGCTTTTATTTCCCCGTTTGTATCACAGACTACCACTGCGCCTTTCTCCATATATTCATCGGCGGCGTTGTTTGCCGCTTTCTGTATTTCTTTGTCTACCGTCAGAATGACACCTGCTTCATTTTCGTAACTTTCAGAAAATACCGACACTCCTGTTCCGCCAAGCTGCTGAGATAACGCTGTAAGAGTTGTGTGTGCTTCAACAATACCCCCATTACTCTTCAGAAATTCATTGAAATTTTCTTCGATACCTGTTACTCCGTCACCATTTGAGTTTACATAACCCGTTATGTGATTTAACAGTCCGCTCGAATCGATAGGCACTTTTATTACTGTTACGCCGTCTGCCTGGAAAGACTCGTCTACCCTCACACAAAACGGCTTTTTTGATTTCAGTTTTTCTTCAACTTCTTCAAGGTCCGCGCCGTGCAGTGTCAACACATATTTACTTTTAAGTTCAGACGGTGAAACAACGGCTATATAGCCGTCTACATCATAAGTCAGCCTCTCGCCGTTGCAGTCATAGATGTAACCTCTTCTCGACACCACATCAAGCGAATATGTCTGCTGATCTGCCGCAGCGCTCGAATACCTGTTGTCATTGTCGAGCGCTATTCCCATAATTCGCAGTAACAAAACCGACAGACACATTATAAAAATATAAAACACCGTGAACAATTTCTTTTCCTGCATCTTATGCCTCCGAAAAAATATGTACACGGTGTTGATATTAAACTTTTTTTCTTATCATTGAGTGAACAGGCACAGGCACATCACACGGAATATATAATTTCTGTTCCGAATGAGGAGCCGACTCAATTTCACTCATATTTTCATCAAACAGTTTGACATTTTTTATTATGATATTATCGCCTACAGGCACAAGAATATCTATCTCATCACCCGCATAGAACTTGTTCCTCTGTGATGCAATTATGAGTTTCTTTTCCTCATCATATCCTTCGGTGTAGGCAATAAATTCATAATCTCTCTCATAACTTGCTGTTGCAGTTATCTGCCCGTCAGAGTGCCTTCCCGAAAAAAATCCTTCGTAATATGCCCTGTGGCTGACTTTACACACTTCCTCATACGCTTTTTCATCAAAAACATAATGCTCGGGGTCTGCGAGATATCTGTCAATCTCTTTTCTGTATGCGGACACTATCGTAGCAACATAGAACTCACTTTTTACCCTGCCCTCAATTTTAAAACTATATACCCCTGCATCCACAAGTTCGGGAATACGTCTTATAAGACAGAGGTCTTTTGAATTAAATATAAATGTTCCCTGCTCATTTTCCATAACAGGAAAATATTCTCCCGGTCTCTTTTCTTCAACGACAGAGTATTTCCACCTGCAAGGCTGAGCGCAGTCGCCCTTATTTGAGTCCCTTCCCGTCATATAATTGGAGAGAAGACACCTTCCCGAATAGGATACGCACATTGCACCGTGAACAAACGCCTCGAGTTCTGCGCCGCTTTTTTGCGCTATCTCGGCAATTTCACGGCATGACAACTCACGGGCAAGCACCACTCTTTTTGCTCCAAGTTCGGTCCATTTTTTAGCCGTCAGATAGTTTACATTGTTTGCCTGTGTGGAAATGTGTATTTCCATATCGGGTGCGATTTCCTGAACAAGTGTAAGCATACCAAGGTCACTGACTATTACTGCATCTACACCGAGTTTGTCAAGTTCGGAAATATAGCCTTTAAGTTCCTCAATGTCATCGTTTCTCGGATAGACATTGAGTGTCACATATAACTTTGCCCCTCTTGCATGGGCATAAGCGATACCCTCTGTGAAATCTTCGTATGAGAAGTTTTCACTTGCAGTGCGCAGACCGAAACGTTTTCCTGCACAGTATACGGCATCTGCACCATAGTCTATCGCCACTTTGAGTTTGAGCAGCGAGCCTGCAGGCGCAAGAAGTTCCACTTTTTTATTCATATTATCCTACCGTTCCTGTTCCCCAAGTTGCCGAAGCTGAATCTACTGCCGCATTGTGCTCTGAAAGCGTCTTTGAAAAATGATGCACGCCGCTGCCGTCAACAACAAAATAATAATAGTCTGTTTCAGCCGGATATAGTACTGCTTTTATCGATGCAAGACCGGGTGATGCGATGGGTCCTACCGGAAGTCCCGGATTCATATAGGTATTGTACGGACTTTCGAGCTTTGTGTCCGCAACAGAAAGAACACTCTTTCTCTCTTCGAGCACATACTGAATCGTTGCGCAGGACTGGAGATATCCGTATGCATTATCACTAAGTCTGTTTGCAAATACAGATGCAACTGTCGATCTGTCATCATCGCTTGCAGCTTCTCTTTCCACGACCGATGCAAATGTGATAACCTCATCCATCGTATATCCGAGTTCATTTGTTCTTGCGATAAGATCACCGTCATATTTTGATGCAAAATTACTTAAAAATTTCTTAATTACGCTCTTTGGATCATCATCCATAAAGAAATTGTAAGTATCGGGGAAAAGATATCCTTCAAACTTATTTTCTCTGTCAGGAATGTCCTTTAAAAACTCATATCCGAAATCATCATGCTCCATTGAATAATAGAGTTCCTCTGCCGAGCAGACGCCTGCCTCTTCCAGTTTTGCAAATATTTCACGAAGTTCATATCCTTCGGGAATTGTTACGGTTATTTCATCTCTCGGAACTGTCTGCTTGAGTTTTACACACACCTGCAGATAGTCCATATCCGTATTAAGTTCATATCTTCCGTACTGCATCTGACTTGCATATCCCGTAACTCTTGAAAAGAGTTTGAATACGCCCTTGTGACTTATCACGCCGGCATCTTCAAGCATATCTGCAATATCATTTGTTGATGAGCCTTTGGGCACGACGATTTCGACTGTTCCCTCTGGTTTCATCAGTCCGAGCATATCATTGGCAACATTTATCGCCCATACCGCAAGCAGTATAGACGCTATTGCTACAAAGCATATATAAAACACTCTGTGTCTGGTTTTACGCTTTTTTGCCGCACGCTGTCTTGTCGCCTCTTTTTTTGATTTTATGGCTTTATGTCTTTCAATATCTTCTCTGTTATAGCTGTGAGTTTCGCCATTATTTTTGTAATCCATAGTCCCTCCGCAGTAACCGTTTTTATATTTACGGCATAGTATAAGTCAGTAAGTGAGGTGAAATGTATGTGCTTTAACAATGATAACAACAACAGCTGCCTTTGGATCATCATAGCTATCATCGTGATCTTCGTTATCAGCAACTGCTGCTGCAACGACTAAAACACAAATTTCAGATAAGGGGTGGAGTTAAAAACTCTGCCCTTTTTCTTATTTGTAAAGCATAGTACTTTTCATCTTTTCTGCGGCATCTTCACCAAATAATGCCGCTCCCAGCATATACCCAAATTCAAGAGCAGTACCTGCGCCTCTTGAAGTAATTATATTTTTGTCACATACTGCTTTTTCGTTTTTATATATCATACCCTTACAGAGTTTATCATAACCGGTAAAACATGTGCCGTGCTTCCCATCAAGCATACCCCTTTTACCGAGTATTGACGGCGCCGCGCATATTGCACCGATATAAATGCCTTTATCGTAAGCATACTGCAAAAACTTATCTGCAGTTTCATCGCTGTCAAGTATCTCATAACCCGGACCTCCCGGAAGAATGAGCATTTCACACTTTTCCATATCCACCGCATCTGCAGTGATATCCGCTTCGAGCTTAACACCCCTTGCACTTGTAACCGTTTTCCCTTTTACGCCTACGGTCTTAACATCCGCACCCATTCTGCGCAGAATGTCAAGCGGTGCAAGCGCTTCGATATCTTCAAAACCGTCTGCCAAAAGAATATAAACCATAATGTACCTCCTATTCCATTAAAAGACCTACGTGGACATCCTTGTCCCACTTAAAACCGTTAAAGCATTTTGACATTGCAAAGCGGTCTCTTTTTATATTTTCTGTACAAGCCATATCACAAATAACTTGTCCGTCTTTTATATGATATGCAATAAAATCGTCATCCTTGCATACTGTATGTCCGCCGCTCAAAAGATGTGTCCTTACGGCGAGTTCAAACAGAGAATACTCTCTCTTTACAGGATAAGTGAGCCGTTCATATTCTTCCATGCTCGGCACTTTATCTTCTGTACCCTGCGGTATCTCGTTAAGTATTGCCGTGTCAGTAGGAAGATTTTTTTCAAAGTCGCATTCTGCATAATAGTCATACAGTTTTTCAGTTGCAGGAAGTAAAAACACCGCTGAAAAACCCTTGTTTTCAAGGCTGACAAAGACCTCACTAAGCAGTTTTTTCATCAGACCTTGCTTCCTGTATTTTTCAACTGTCATCGCCCCATAGATATATCCTATTTTATGCTCTTTATAATGCATTTCTATGACAAGCATACTTGAAGATATCTCACCTTCAGTTTTTAGGGCAAATACCATCGGCGAGAGGGAGAACAACTCATCAATAAAATCATCACTGTCACCGAAAATGAGTTTCCAATTCTGTTTTATTTTTTCAATATCTCTGCTGTCTGTTATGATCATTTTATTATTACATTATATTTCTCAAGAAGTATATCGGGATAGTAGGAAAGTTTTGCTTTTCGCAGTCCCTCCGAACCCATATCATCCTCACGATTTATATATTTGTATTTACCTCCAAGACTCAAAACAAACAAATTGTTTATTGCCGTATATGCACCGTGATGCTCCGTATCAATCTTTTCAAAATGAACTACAAAAGTATCCGAACCCCGATGTGCAGGTGAGCCTATTGTATAACCTATCGGCTTGCCGTCAACATAGAGAATTATTCCCCTTGCCGATATTTCTTCAAAAACATCCGCTATCGCACGAAATGCACAGAATTCATTTTCTTCTGATTTTTCTTCACAGGCACCCGATTTTTCACACCAGAGATAATTTATCTTTCTTGCAATATCGATATTATCAGGCGTTATCTCTTCTACGCTGTAGTTATACATCTTTTTAAATCTGCTTAAGTGATTTCTTTTACCGTGCAGTTTCTTGCCCGAAAGTGTGGCAAGTTTTTCTGCAAGATAAATATAGTCAAATCTATCACGCATAAGAGTTGCTTCATATTTGATGCCGCCACCGTCAAGTAGTGCCATGCACTCATCTGTGGCAGACCATATTTCCATCTGCCTGCCGTCACAATACTCTTTAAGTTTTTCTATCAGTGATTTTATGTCGCCTGCTCCCATAGGTGCTGAAAATGCGACCGTTTCTTCTGTTTCGTTGTACTTTATCACATAGAAACCGTCAATTTCTGCATACGAGGTACGGTATACCTTGCCCCAGCCTATCTGGTCTGCATAGCAGGATTCGCAGGAACGGTAATTGCTCTTAGCAAGATATTCCTGCGCGCGTTCATAAAACGCCGCATCAAACTGTTTAAATTCAATCTTCAATGACATCTAAAATTTCCTTTGTAATCTCATCTATGGCTTTTATTCTGTCACCGTCAGTACATCTGATACGGTGCCAGCCAAATCTTTCACTTATATCAACAGCGGTGTCATAACACTTTTTCTGATACACGGTATCTCTTTCGTGCACATCCTTTTTGCTTTCAACATTGCCGTAGCGTTTGGACAGCAGTTCCTGCCCTTTTTCTATCGGCATATCAAGAAAAATCACTTCATCAGGACTCGGCAGTCCCATAAGACCGTATTCGTAATCTTCAAGCCATGAAAGATACCTTTCTCTTTCTTCACCTTCAAGTTTCACACTCTGATGAATGGCATTTGAAGTGGTATACCTTGCAGTTATAACAAGTGCGCCCTCATCATAGTCCTTTTTCCAATCGGACATAAATGAAGCGTATCTGTCAACCGCATAGAAAGTCGACGCCGCATAGGCATTTACATCATCGGGACTGTCTCCGAACTCACCTGCAAGATACATTTCTATCAGTGCAGATGATTTTGTATATGTCGGAAATGATATCTGTTTTACTTTCTTCCCTTTTGCTCCCAGTGCTTCGCAGACAAGCGATACCTGCGTCGATTTACCGCTTCCGTCTACACCCTCTATAACAATAAGTTTGCCCTTACTCAACAGTTTAATCTCCCAAATAAAGTTTTTTCATTTCTTTCATCTTACCGCAAGTCATACTTCCCTCGGGACAAGCGCCGTGAATACAGGACGGACCTGCATATTTAAAGAGTGACGGCGCCACTTCTTTTACAAGTTCCGTCATCTGATATGCAAGTTCCCTTATTTCCCACTGCGCTCTGTTACAGCAACGGTGATGAAAGAAGTTCATAAGACTTCTTGCATTCATCGTCATTATCATTTTTGTGTCGCAGGAGTTGGGGAGCACAAATCTCGCATCCTCTATCGCCTTTTTCTCAGCAACTCTGGTCGCGCTTTTTTCATCCATACCCTCTGCCATAAGATTTTTTATATGTTCCTCTTTTAGTATTGCTGCAATGTCATCATAACTCTTCTGAGCATTTTCCATTGCTTTTACAAAGAGTTGTTTAGCCTCGGGCAATTTTTCTATTTCGGGAGGTGTGACATACTCAAAAAGGCCTTCCCTCACATAACGCTGGCTCTGCACGCTGAATGAGCCTATTCTATGTCTTGTTATCTGTGCAAGAAGCGCCCTTGACACACCCTCTATTCCAAATGTAAACGTAACATGCTCTATCGGACTTTCGTGTCCGTAACTTGCAAGCATATTTACAAATCTCGAAGCCTCTTCATCAGTCACTTTTGCCATAACATCATCAATGGTTGCGGCACTGTAACAGAGTTTTGCCGCAGATGCAATTATTTTTTCAGGTTCCGGCGTATGCGCCAAAAGTGTAACTTTCATTTTGTTCTCCCAAATCCCATGCGAATAGCAAGTATTTTTAATATATATTTCGGCAATTTCATCATTCTGCCTATTCTCTTAGGCTCTTTAATAAGCCTGTAAAGCCATTCAAGATTGTGCTTTACATAAAACTCAGGCGCCCGTTTTACATTGCCAGATATAACATCAAGAGTGCCGCCGAGTCCCATAAGCACTTTACAATTGAACTTGTCCTTATTATTCAACATAAAAAGTTCCTGCTTGGGTGCGCCCAGACAGCAGATGACAACATCTGCATGCGCTTCATTTATCACGGGCAGAGCGTCATCAGGATTCTTATAAGTGTAACCGTCTAGAATACCACAGATGTCAAGACCTTCATATTTTTCTTTCATTATCCTTGCGGCTTCTGTGCCTACCCCCGGCTTTCCACCAAATAAAAACACCCTGTTTTTATTTTTGGCAAATTCCGGCAGAAGATTCAAAAAAAGTTCTATGCCTGCCACCTTTTCTTTAAGAGGTTTACCGAGTATCTTAGAAGCAAGCACCACGCCTGCACCGTCAGCAACGATAACTTCGGCATTTTTCAGCAGCGTTTCAAACTCTTTATTATCAAGAGCATCCTTTGCTATTTCCGCATTCGGAGTTACCACAACGTTACCGCATTTCTCACCGCCGGCAAGTCCTCTGACATATGAAACTGCTTCCTGCATAGTAAAATTACATACGGGAAGTCCCGCAATATCTATTCTTTCCATAAGCACTCCACCAAGTTCTACATAATATAACAAATTTATCATACCATAATTAATGATAAATTAAAATATCTTTTTAATATAAAAAGCGGTCAATCTTTCGATTGGCCGCCAAAATTTTAGTTTTTAATAAACATATCGTGAATTGCACGAACTGCTCTGTCAGCATCCTCTTCCGCAATAAGAACGGATACTTTTATCTCACTTGTAGATATCATCTGGATATTGATATCTCTCTCAGCAAGTGCTTCAAACATCTGAGCGGCAACACCGGGATTGCTTACCATACCTGCGCCCACGATAGAAACCTTTGCAACATCTTCACTGTATGAAATACTATCAAATGTGATTCTGTCAGCAAGACCTTCGACTGCGGCCTTTGCAATATCCTTTTCGCTCTGCTTGACCGTAAAACTGATATCATTTTTACCTGACTGAGCAAGACACTGAATGATTATGTCTACATTTACACCCTTTGATGCGAGTGTTGAGAATATTTTGAATGCGATACCGGGTTCATCTACAACACCGAGTATTGTAACACGCATTACGTCTGTATCTTTGGCAACGCCGCGAACGAGCATTTTTTCCACTTTAACTACCTCCTTAACCTTTGTGCCGGGCACATCATTAAAACTCGACACAACTTCCATATTAACGTCGTATTTCTTTGCAAGTTCCACACTTCTGTTGTGGAGCACCTGCGCCCCCATCGAAGCAAGTTCAAGCATTTCATCAAATGTTATTTCATCGAGTTTCACTGCAGTGGGAACCTTTCTCGGATCCGCAGTATAAACGCCGTCAACATCTGTATATATCTGGCAAAGCTGAGCTTTCATAACTGCCGCTATAGCAACAGCTGTCGTATCACTTCCGCCTCTGCCGAGAGTTGTTATATCGTCATACTTGTTGATTCCCTGGAAACCCGCAACGATTATTATCTTTTTCTTGTCGAGTTCACTCTGCAGACGCTCGGTATCGCAATGTCTTATTCTCGCATTTGAATACTTCGAGTTGGTTTTCATTCCTATCTGCCAGCCTGTAAGAGAAATTACGGGATAACCGAGTTTCTCTATTGCCATGGCAAGCAGTGAAATACTTATCTGCTCACCTGTCGAGAGAAGCATATCCATCTCCCTCTTTGAAGGTGTAGGATTGATTTCCTTTGCCTTCTCTATAAGGTCATCTGTCGTGTCGCCCTGTGCGGATACGACAACTATAACATCATTACCCTGATCATATGTCCTTGTGACTATCTCAGCCACATGTCTTACTCTTTCAGCATCGGCAACCGAAGAACCGCCGAATTTCTGAACAATAAGCGCCATATTACTGTCCCTCCAATATTACTTCTTAAACAATTTATAATAATAGCATTTTTCAACACATATATCAACAAAATTTTATAATTCCATCCAATATCATATTATGAAAGATGTGATTTATTTGAGTATACGGTAGTACTTGATTTTTTTGCCTGTCTCTTTTTCAAGCGTCTCTTTTGATAAAATAAAATCTTTTTCAAGTGTCGGTCCTACCTTGTAACCGTGGGCACCTTTTGCTTTCTTCACACCGCACTTACCGAAAGCGGTATAAACACTTGCCTCATCTATATCTGTAGCACGGACAAGATAACAAAATTCGCAGTTTTCATGCTGCTGGATAACCGTTTCCATATCACAGGGCTCTGTTTCCTCCCAGCAGAGATACTTTCTTGCATGAATGTGCTTTATTTCGTCAATTATATCGGCAACCGCCGCGCTTGCAGTAGGAAGTTTTCCTGCCCCCCTGCCGTAAAACATCGCGTCGCCCAGAGCATCGCCTCTGACAAGTATGCCGTTAAACACATCATTTACGCTGTACAGCGGTGATGATTTGCTTATCACAAAAGGAGCGACCATGATTGCTATTTTTCCGTTTTCAGCAAGCGATGCTTTACCTATGAGTTTTATAATTGCATCATTTGCCTCGGCAAGTGCGACATCGTCGTTGTCAATATCTCTGATACCTTCGGTATAAACTGTTTTGGGATATATATGTTTTCCAAAACAGAGCGAGGCAAGAATACATATCTTTCTGCAGGCATCCAAACCGTCAACGTCAGCAGACGGATTTGCCTCGGCATAGCCTTTGTTCTGTGCCTCTTTAAGTGCCGATTCAAAGGTCTTTCCGTTTGTAAACATTTCCGTGAGTATATAATTGGTCGTGCCGTTTAAAATACCTGCAACACTGTCAATATTATTAGCAGCAAGGCATTGATTGATCGGCCTTATTATCGGTATACCGCCGCCGACACTTGCCTCAAAAAGATAATTGAGATTATTCTTTTTTGCAAGATTTAAAAGTTCACCGCCCTTTTCTGCGACAACTTCTTTGTTTGAGGTGACAACGCTTTTTCCGTTTTCAAGCGCCGCTTTGGCAAAATCATATGCGGGATGCAGACCACCCATTGCTTCCACAACTATGGCTACTTCGGGATCTTTTAGTATCACATCAAAATCCTTTACAAAAAGATTTTTGTGAGGCACGTCAAAATCCCGAAGGTCGAGAATATATTTTACCTCTATCTCCTCATTTGTTCTGTCTTTTATCTCATCTAAATGACTTGTAATTACTTCATAAATACCGGATCCGACTACGCCGTATCCAAGAATTGCTATTTTTATCATTTTATTCTCCTTTATAACTCTGTTCCTGCCACAGTTACGCTTTTTACACCGTTTATCATTTCAAGCCTTGACACCAAAGTCTCAAGCCCACACTGCATTTCGGCTGTTTCAAAAGAAATAGTAACGAGTGACATTCCGTTTGACGGGATGTTCTGATTTATTGTCACTATATTGCACCCGTTCTCTGCCAGACACGATAACAAAAGCGACAGCGTCCCGACCTTGTCATTTATCATAAACGAAAATGTCAGCACTCTGTCTTTAGTCCTCTCAGAGAAAGGAAACACAAAATCTTTATATTTATAAAAAGCACTTCTCGATATTCCCGCCTTATCTACCGCATCAAGAATGGTCTTAGCCTCGCCGGTGGCAAGCATTTTCTTGACTTCGACAACCTTGAGATATACTTCCGGAAGCGCCGAACTGTCGATTATCAGATACTCTTTTTTCTTCTCCATCCGTGTTCTCTCTTCATGTACATTTGTCCTCAATAATAGGAATAATACCATATACCAAAACATAAATCAACTACTTTTTTATAAATCAGGAGGATATATTTTGAATAATAAAAAACTGGACTTTATTATAAACATATTCTATTATGCGCTTATAACGCTGATAATTTTCGGTTTTGTCAGATTTACGGGACTTTTAGCCCCTTTTCTGATAGGTTTTATCATTTCGGTACTGATATATCCTGCCGTCAGTTATCTTAAACAAAAAATAAAAATACCTGCCCCTTTTTCGGCAGGTATACTTGTCACACTTATTCTCTCCGTCGTCGCAAGTGTAATTTTTCTTTTTTCTTCTCTGTTATACAAACAGATTCTTTCGTTCTCGCAAAAACTTCCGCATATCGTCAATGATATGAGTTCAAAACTGACTGATTTTTTACAGTCAAGCAGAATTGATATTTCGGTCGATATGATAGACAATGTAAAGCAAAGCATATCATCTTCGGCAGTAAATCTTTCAGTGTCCGTGCTTGGCAATCTCACCGACGGTCTGTCATCGGTTCCGTCAATATTCATTTTCTTTGCCGCCGCAGTTATCTCCTGCGTTCTGTTTTGCAGCGATATGCCGAGAATACGGATATTCCTTAGAGAATTCCTTCCCTGCCGTTTCAGACAGACAGCGCTTGAAATAAAGCGTTTTACAAGCGCAACGCTTGTGCGTATGCTCAAAGCATATGCCATAATAATGCTCATCACCTTTTGTGAACTTGCTTTAGGTCTTTATTTATTTAGAATTGAAAGTCCTTTTATAAAAGCGGCGCTCATTGCATTTGTTGACATTCTCCCCGTTCTCGGCTGCGGCACCGTTCTTTTACCCTGGGCGCTAATTTCCGCAGTCGGCGGCAATATAGCGCTCGGCATAAAACTTGCCGTTTTGTATCTTATTATTGCCTGTGTACGGCAGTTTGCAGAGCCAAAGATAGTCGGTTCCAACATTGGAATGAATCCTCTGCTGACGCTTGTTTCAGTGTATGTAGGTTTTCGCATTTCAGGCATAACGGGTATGTTTGTTTTCCCGATTATTGTCATAACCGTTCTGCACCTGTTTAAAACAGGATACATCAAATTCCCTAAATAGCAATTTTTATATCACATCAAAATTATTGCTTTTGTAATTTAAAACCTCCCACATCATTTTTACCCCTATTACACTCATTATTAAGTTGGTTTGGCAAAACCATAATGTCACATTTAAGATAATATGTTATCAATGATTTTGTTAAAATAAGCACATAAAAACCCGAGACGAGATTATCGTTTCGGGTTTAATATATTTTTACTGTGTAACTACAGGTATGGTTTCTCCCTCTCCCGTATCAACTTCGCCTGTTTCAGGTTCGGTTGGCGGCGGTGTTTCGGATGTCGGGGGTGTGACTGTTCCTTCAGGCGGAGTTACTGTTTCTCCTCCCTGTCCTCCGCCTTCACCCTCACCTACTCCGGGTATTGTCTCGGGCGGTGTTTCGGGTAATACTTCGGGCGGCACTTCGGGCGGCACTTCGGGCACGACTTCGGGAATTATTGGGTTACCTTTAGCATCGTATTCATAGCCTGCATCATATACGCCCGGCGCTGTGTGCCCTGCGCATATCTCCTTTGGTGTAGTGCCTTTTACATAGTATGCAAAATCAGATGTGCACTGTTCGGTAGGAACATCACCTGTATACTTGCAGTAGGTTGCCGATGTGACACCGTCAGCCTTTGCAAAGCCTCTGTATGACAGACCGCTGTGAAGCGGATGCATAGCCGCCCTCCAGAGCCTGAGTGCGGGATTTATACCGCTTACGGTTATCTTCTGCGGTATTTCATAACCTACCCATACCACTGCGGTATAATAGGGCGTATAGCCTGCAAACCATCTGTCGTTATCATCATCCGTCGTACCCGTTTTTGATGCGACAGGCATATTTGACATCTTTGCCGCTGTACCTGTACCGCTGTTTGTTACATATTGAAGCAGATCGTTCATTATATATGCAGTCTGCTCGCTCATAGCTACGGATTTTATCGCTTTATTCTCAAGGATAAGGTTGCCCTTGCTGTCATACACCTCTGTATAGCAATAAGGCTCTGTATAAATACCTTCATTTGCAAAGGTTTCATATGCAGCAGCCATTTCAAGCGTCGTTACGCCGTCGGTAAGACCGCCGAGTGCAAGAGGGGCAAGCGCTATATCCGTAAACTGTTTGCCGTCAACCGTTTTATTTTCAACAATTGAATCGACACCGAGTTTATTCTTTATAAAATCATAAGCGCGTTCTACGCCGAGATCGGCAAGAACTTTTACGGCAACGGTATTTTTAGAAAGACCGACTGCCGTTTTTATTGTCATAGGACCCGTATAACCGCCGCTTTGGTTTTTAGGCCATGTTCCCTCATAGGGAGTGTCCATATAGACGTCACCCTCCGTGATAACGCCGTACTCTATCGCAGGCGCATATACGCTGAGTGGTTTTATGGTCGAACCCGGCTGTCTGTATGAATCCGTTGCTTTATTTAAAAGCAGGCTCTTTGTCTTTTCTCCCCTGCCGCCATATACTGCAGCAATGGCGCCCGTAGAGTTGTCAAGCACGGTTATGGCACCCTCAAGTTGTTCATCTGTGCGCACCTTCGCCCAGTTATCTTCATTGGTAAAGGCTTCATCAACACAGTCCTGTGCTTTTTTATCCATAGTCGTGATTATTTCAAGACCGCCCGACATCACCATAGAACGCGCAAGTTCTCTTTCGTAACCGTATTCTTCAACAAGGTCATCTATTACCTGATAATAGACCATGTCTACAAAATAAGAGTATATGTGACCTGTTGAACTTGTTGCCGAACGCTCTTTGAAATCAAGTTCTTCCGCAACAGCATCATTGTATTCGTCCTCTGTGAGGTACCCCTGTTCATACATTTTGTAAAGCACGGTTTCCTGTCTTGCCTTATTCTCTTCGGGGTTATTATAAGGATTATATTTTGACGGGTATTTAGTGATACCTATGATGGCTGCCGCTTCGGCAGGCGTAAGTTCCGATGCCGATTTGCCGAAATATACCTGCGATGCCGCGCCTATGCCGTAACAACGCTCCGAGAAAAATGCGGCATTAAGATAATATTCGAGTATCTCTTCTTTCGTGTTGTTTTTCTGGAGATTGAGCGCACGAAGTATCTCTTCGATTTTTCGTGTCATACTCACATCGTCATCACCCGTGAGGTTTTTTACAAGCTGCTGAGTTATTGTTGACGCGCCGAAAGTGGAGTCGCCGCCCGTAAAAAGATTGAGCACGGCACGCATCGTTCTTTTCCAGTCAACACCGTTATGTTCCCAGAAACGTTCATCTTCAATGGCAATAGCGGCATCCTGCACACATTTAGGCATATCGGTTATAGATACCCATTCCCTGATACCCTCTTCCGTCAGCGTCGCCATTTCCTGTTTATTTCCGTCCTCATCAAGATAGTAGACATATGTCGACTGATTATATTTGAAATCGTCAAGGTCGATATCGAGATTAGGACTCATATAATTTTTGATATAGTAGGCGAAAGCCAAAATACAGATAAGACCTGCAATAAACATAATAAGACAGAGAGTTCCTATTACCCCGCCCACTTTTCGCAAGACGGTATTTTTACGCTTTTTGTCTTTCTTCATTTTATCAGTCACAACCATTCTCCTTCTAGCGAAGTTACAAATTTATTTTAACACATAAAGACTTAAAAATAAATACTATTTTAAAGAATCAGAAGTTCCTTAGATGTCTGCATTAAATTGACTTTCTCTTCACCAATCCAGATGACATCTTCTATTCGCACACCGAATTTATCGGGGATGTAAACACCAGGCTCGACTGTTATAACGTTTCCTTTTTCAAGTACATTCTCAGATTTCGGAGAAAGTGAATATCCCTCGTGTATTGCAAGCCCCACACCGTGTCCGAGGGAATGGGTAAAATACTTACCCCACTTTCCAAGTGCTTCCACAGCGAGCTCATGCGGCACCCTGCAAGGCACTCCAATATCAATTGCCTCAATCCCTGCAAGCTGTGCAGCAAGAACAGTATCATACACTTCTCTCATCTCATGAGTTACATGACCGAGTGCAAACGTTCTTGTCATATCCGAATGATATCCGTTATAGACTGCGCCAAAATCCACCGTTATAAAGTCGCCGTTTTCAAGGGGTTTATCCGACGGTACACCATGTGGCATAGACGTATTCTTTCCCGATATGAAAATGGTATCAAACGAAACACCCTCTGACCCAAGCAAATTCATCTCATAGTCGAGCCGAGCCGCAAGTTGTTTTTCGGTCGCCCCGACTCTGACATAGTTTTTTATGCTTTCAAATGCCGCCTCAGCTATTCTCTGAGCTTTTATCATACTGTCCATTTCAAGACTGTCTTTGACATTTCTGAGCATATTTACAGATGAGCCGAGTTTCATCCAATTAACATCAATTTTCTTTTCCATAGCAGAAAAAGTCGCCACAGTAACCGCCATATCCTCATAAGCGACATTTTTTATACCTTTATTACCAAAAAAGTCTGAAATATGCTTATACGCATTCTCTGTAACGGTAACCACCTTTACACCTGTAGCCCTTGAACTTTTTTCCGCCGCTTCAGTATATCTCATATCTGTGAAAAGATAGCATTCTCCATCTACGGTAACGACCGTCATTCCCTCGGACGGACCGAAAGATGTGGCATATCTGCAATTCTCTTCACTTGTAAGAAATATCGCATCTGCCGATATATTTCTGCAGAGTTCAGCAATTCTCTTATATCTCATACTTTTCTCCAAAAAAAACATTTTTATAAATTATAACCCACTCTATTCATTATGTAAATAGAGCAGGAATATATTTCATTTGAAAAGGAGTGATACAGTTGTTATTTACCGCAATGCTTTCCGTACTATCTGCAAATGTGATGTTTTTGCTATTGCACATAAGCCAAAACGGTTCGTTCCCTAAGCCGCTTTCAAAAGAGGAGGAAAAACACTATCTTGAACTCTCGGCGGCAGGAGATATTGAAGCAAGAAATATCTTGATTGAGCGCAATCTCCGCCTTGTAGTACATATTATCAAAAAATATTATTCTTCCTCTGCAGACCACGATGACCTCATATCAATAGGTACTATCGGACTTATCAAAGCAATATCAACATTTGATTCTACCAAAAACACAAGACTAGCCACATACGCCTCAAGATGTATTGAAAATGCTATTCTATCATAACGGCTTGCTTTTTGCCTTGTCGGTTATTTCTTTTCTTCAACCTTGCAAGCATCAAGAATGGTTTGCACGATTGCGTCAATCAATTTTAATTTTTGTTCCGTGGTGCAATCCAGTTTTTCAATGTACTGTACGACATATTCGGTATGAAATTTAGCCACACGAGCGTCAAACAACGCCTGCTTTGCTGATGTTTCAGGATAATAGACGATTACGTTAACGGCGAATTCCCCCTTTATACGTGTATAATATATTCAGGGTGACTGCCTTATATGAATGTAAAACCCGCCGTAAATCATGAGATTTACGGCGGGTTTTGATATTTTAAGATTTGTATTTGCTGCAATTTTTGCAATAGTCGTTTACTCAACAATATTGGGTTGAATCAAGCCTTGCTTCTCGGCAAGTTTGACAAAGCGATACAACTCGTGCGGTTTAACCAAGAACATATTATGTTCTTTACCGCCTCCCTCACGCACGTACTGCATAGCATCATAAATGTAATGCATACCTGTATACTGTCCCCACGCTCTGGTTCTTTTACATTCCAACTGTCCAAAATAAACGGGAGTAAGACCGAAAAACGGTGTATCAAAGCCAAATGTAATATATTTGACCGGTCTGTCATTATTCTCATAGAAGTATTCCCATTCCTTTAAACGTTCCAGAGGATGTCCGTATCCGGGGAACCATTGCGGTGCCTGCTGATTAATCGCCGTCATACCGTTGCCTTCGTATTCAATTCTGGGAGGTTGGTGAGAGTTTTTATACGTGATATAATATTCAAATCCCAACTTGGAAATAGCACTAAACTGCGGAGTTCCTGTATTAAATCTATAGAACGGGGATGCATCCTGGAATGAATAATATCCCTTCGGAACCATGCGCTCTCCTACATGAGAAGCAATATCTTTTTTTGCACGGGTTATTAAGGACTGCAAAAATTCAGGTTCCATATAGCCTTCAGCCTCGGTAGCAACCGAAATGCCTGCACTGGAAATCATCGGTTCCAGATTGGGGCATACACCGCCCTGTTCAAGGGGAATATACAACTGCTCGACCAATTCAGGATGATAGTCGTACCACGTTGACGGGAAAGCAATACCCGCACGCATACCATCAAGTGACATCAGACTTAAAAAGTTATTTATAACCGGCAAATGTCCGAGGTCCGCAGCATAAAATACGAAGCAAACGGGAATATCCTTGTTTTTAATTCTCTCGAGCAGATATTCGTCGGAATATTCATCGTCCCAAGGAGTTTTTACAGCAGGGTCATTAAGCCAATCAAGAGGCAGAGGATACTGCTTTTGTTGTGTAAATCCAATACGATGATTGAGACCCACTAAATTGAGTATCAGGTTATATTGACCGAATGCAGCAACCACTCCGTCATAATCCTTTATCTGTCCCCATTTCGGATGAAGAACAATCTGATTACCTATGACATCACAGTTATTGAATTTATCGGCATAGTACTTAACCGTAGGAATAAACGCTTCCCATTCATAATCCTCGTAAAGTGCAATTACCCCATTGCGAATAAAATATGTCTCCCAGCGCATTGCACCATTGGGGTCAATAAAGCCTACCTGCTTTCCGTTTTGCCAATTTCGTTCTGCAATTCTTACGGTTACAGAAGCGTATGTATCGTTCTCCTGAAGTGAATCAATTGCTTCTGCACCCTCCACTGTACAATAGAGTGAATACAGTTTTTTACCTTTTTTCTGTTCTTCGCTTGCCGCACCATACACACTCTCACTGATTCCAAGGCAGTCTCTCTTCATAATTTCAGGATAGCAGTAAGGTGTATAATAATTTTCACCCTCTCGACGATCGGGAAGAATTAACAAACTATCCGGCAGTGATTTGTTGAAGAAAGCATAAATGTCAGAATAAAACTCTAAAGTCTCATCTGCCTTTCGTGCAGAGATTACCTTACCTCCAAAGGCAAGAACTTCGCGTCTGAACTGATAAGAGTGCTGATCGGTCAAACTGCAAAAAAGAATTTCGTCATAAAAATTTGCCAGATAGTAAAAGCCCTCCAGATGAGAATGACCGGCAGCAGGTAATATCTCGCCAAACATTGTCCAGCGACGATTACAAACATAGGATTCAAAATCAATTCCCTGCTCCTTTGCAAGTCTGGAAAGTGTGGGAATTACTGTTGCGGATGATAAACACTTATCATCACTGAAGAAAAATAAAAGTTTTTTGTTTTTCATTGTTCTTGCTCCTTTACTTCCTTAATTTTATTAGCAACCAAAGTTGATATTTTTTCAATCCCCGCATCGTTCGGGTGAATGAGGTCATCCTCTCTGATATACCTTTCAACATCATCTCGCAGAGCGCTGTTTAGATCGTTGATAATCACACCCTCTGCTTGCATTAGTGCCACAGCCGCTGAGTTATAGCGATCGATATCGGCATTAAAATGACGAGAATCGTTTTTGCCTCTCGGTAATTCCTTTTGGGGAAGTGTTGGCGTAGAAGTAGCAAAAATGATTTTGGCACCGGTTTTTCTCAATTGTCTCAAAATACGTCCAAGATAATCCAAATAGACAGGTAACGGTGTCATATTTCCATCGTCATAATAAATTGCAGTATCCCAAAGGCCATTGTTCCAATGGACAATCTCCGGATCGGGAAACTTAGTCAGATAAGAATGCAAAGAATTAAATGTTTTTGCAGCATATTGGCAATTGTGGTCAGGTGACCAAACTTCATATTCTTCACCAAGTTTTTCCCGTATCTTTTCTTCACTAAACATGCGAATCGAATCACCGATAAGCATAACCCTCGTAGCCATTTCGTTTCTCCTTTGTTGTATAATTGACACAATTATGTATGTTGTGTTATACATATAATATCATAGAAAATATATCTTTTAAAGACCATATTCTGCAATTTTTGCAGATATCCTGCAATTTAAGGAGACAGCAATGGACAAATATCTGGCACAACAGAGTTACTATGTTAAATGGAAAAAGATCACCACGGAGCACTATCTCTCCCCCTACGATCACATCTTTGATATCGGCAAAAAAAATCCACGCACCACGTTTATATATATAGTTAAGGGAGAAGTTAATCTGCACACTGTCAGCAGCATTATACACGGCAAAGCAAACGACTTGATTTATGTTCCGCACGGTGCACGATATCATTCAGTTTGGAGCGGTGAAAGCGGAACTGAACATTATTGCATTCACGCCATTCCTCTCGACACATATCAACCCTATGCCGAGCCTTACGATCTGCAAAGGGTACCGTCGCTATCAAACATTGAGACAGGTATGTGCATACAAGAAATCTACCGTTTGTTTGCAACAAACAACGAAAATATGGTCATGCAGGGAGTAGCAAAATTCTTTGAACTATACTCCCGAACACTTCCGTTTTTACAAACAGAACGCCACACCAATCACTCCACTCTATTGACTAAAGCAACCGCCTATATCCAAGAACACTATGCTGAGCAGTTTAACATCGGAAAAATTGCCGAGGCATTGCAGGTGTCAGAATCCACCATATATCATCTGTTCAAAAACGAGATTGGTACAACACCCACCAAATACCATAACCACATTCGCCTTGAAAAAACTACGTTAGCGCTTAAAGAAGATGCTCCCATAGAAGAAATTGCTTACCGTCACGGTTTCGCCTCCTACGGTTATTTCAGAGAACTTTTCAAATCCTATACGGGCATGACACCAAAGGAATACAGAAAACAACGCTATGAAAAAAGTTAAAATGCTTTTTGAAAAATCCGTAAGAAGTAAGCATATTGCGCATACAAAATCCCACCAAGGTTTTCATTACAATATCTACTTCCAAATTTCATTTATATATTATATTTGTTGTCGTAACCTTTGTTATTGGACATAATCAAAAATCCAAGCAAGAAAAGCTGAAACAATTCATAAATATTTAGCATAACTACTTCAATTTGAAGAACTTTATGTTGTAATACGTGCACATACATAACATAAAGTTTTTGGAGGGTATGCTATGAAAGAAAAAACTATAAAGCAGTTTGTGGTATATTCAAGAAAATCCAGATTTACAGGCAAGGGCGAAAGCATTGAAAATCAGATTGAAATGTGCCGCCAGTATATTGCTACACATTACAGCCAAGAAGAAGCAGATGCAGCCTTCATCTATGAAGATGAGGGCTTTTCGGGTGGTACACTTGAACGCCCGAAGTTTAAGAAAATGATGAACGATTCACAGAAAATCAAATTCGCCGCTATCGTTGTGTATCGTCTTGACCGTATCAGCCGTAATATCGGAGATTTTGCAAAACTGATTGAGGACTTGAGCAACCGTGAAATTGACTTTATTTCTATCCGCGAACAGTTTGATACATCGTCCCCGATGGGACGCGCCATGATGTATATTGCCTCCGTTTTCTCGCAGTTGGAGCGCGAAACGATTGCAGAGCGTATCAGAGATAATATGCACGAACTGTCAAAAACAGGGCGTTGGCTCGGAGGCACTACTCCTACGGGCTATGAATCCGAGAGTATTTCCAATGTAACCGTTGACGGCAAAACCCGCAAGGCTTGTAAACTGAAAATTATCCCCGAAGAAATCAGTTTAGTTAAACTAATTTTCAATAAATTCATTGAAACAGGCTCACTTACAAAAACCGAGCAATTTTTAATGCAGAAACATTATAAGACAAAACGAGGAAAGACATTTACTCGTTTTGCCATCAAGGGCATTCTTTCCAATCCCGTGTATATGATTGCTGACGAAGACGCTTATAATTACCTTGTCGAAAACGATGTTGACCTTTTCTCAGAAAAATATGCATTTGACGGCAAACACGGTATTATGGCTTATAACCGTACTTTGCAGCGTCCCGGCAAAACCACACAGGAAAAGCCGATAAACGAATGGATTGTATCCGTTGGCAAGCACAAGGGCGTTATACCCGGCGCTGTTTGGGTACAGGTGCAAAATCTTTTGGAATTGAACAAATCCAAGAGTTATCGCAAACCGAGAAGTAATGTTGCATTGCTATCAGGAATCCTATACTGCGGTAAGTGTGGCAATTATATGCGCCCTAAAATGTCTGACCGTCTGACCGCAACAGCTGATCCAATCTACACCTATTTATGCACTGCAAAGGAGCACAGCAGAAGTCATGTATGCGACATAAAAAACGCAAACGGCAATACGCTTGATACAAAGGTTATTTCAACAGTAAAGAGCTTTGGTAAACTAAGTTCTGATATGGCAAATCGAATTACACAGACAAAAAAGCGTATTAACGGCAACTGCGAGGAGTATGACGAAGAAGTAGTTAAGGTAAAATCTCTGATTGATGAAAACGAAAAGGATATTAAGACACTCGTTCTCTCACTCGGAAAATCCGTTGGTACACACGCTGAAAAATATATCATGGAGCAGATAGACGAACTTCACGAAAAAGGTGAAAAACTGAAAAAACGCCTGTCCGAACTGGAAGCCATTATGCAGCAGCATGATCTTACTGAAATCGAATTTGATCTCATTCGTCAGTCGCTTTCTACGATGAGTGAGAATGTCGAAAAATATAGCGTTGAGCAAAAACGCACCGCTATTAGAACATTCATCCGCAAAATCGTATGGGACGGTGAAAACGCTCATGTATATCTATTCCACAATGACGATGACTATGAATTTCCCGAGCCGTCTGATGGTGCAAATAACTCCGATAACGACAAAAATCCTAACGGAGATTTATCAAATACGACGAGCCGTTAGGAGAAGATAGCGAATGAAATACTGATGTACTTCCGTTCGCAGAAAAAGAGCGCATCAGACGTTTCGTTAAACGAAACTCTCGACAACGAATCCGAGTCCTCCTCGCTCTCTCTTATGGACGTTATAAGTTGCGAAGACGATATGCTCGACAATGTTGACCTTGCAGCAAATATCAGGCTTCTCCGTAAATATATGAACAGTGAACTTACAGGACGTGAAAAGCGCATTATCTGCATGCGATACGGCATAGGCAGTGAAAAAGCACTGACTCAGCATGAGATAGCAAAAAGGCTTGATATATCGCGTTCGTATGTTTCGAGAATAGAAAAAAAGGCTTTAACTAAACTGCAGACAGCATTCAACGACCGTCAGTTCTGATTATCTCACCGTCATTAGTTATCCATATTACTTTTAAATCATATTTCTCTACAAGTGCCTTCCCCTCTTCCATATCCATGCAGAAGAGCGCAGTTGAAAAGGCATCTCCCACTCCGCTGTCATCGCATATGACCGTCACAGAAGCATAACGGTTTGACGGATACAGCGTTTTTATATCAATTATATGGTTATAATTTTCACGATATCTTCTGTATGAGCCGCTGGTAACAACGGCTTCATTTTTTGCCCGAACTGTAATGATACTTCCCTCACCAAAAGGATTCTGTATACCTATCTCCCAGCCGTCCATACCTTTTTTATTACCTCTGACAACAACATTTCCGCCTGCATTTATGCAAAAATCCGTCATACCCATAGACACAAGTTCATCTGCAACCATTTCTGCACAAAACCCCTTTGCAGTCGCCCCAACATCAAGAAGAGTTTCTTTATCGGTAATATAGACACTGTTATTTTCTACTTTGATCTTATCAGTTGAGCAATGTTCATAAGCCAAATTTAAAGCTTCGTCATCAGGCTTTTCAGTATTTCCGTTTATAAAGTCGCGCCAGAGTTTTGTAACAGCGCCAAACGAGGGGTCTGTGTACCCCTCTGTCATTTTTTGCGCATCGAGAGCAAATAAAATGCCCTTCACAAGCACTTTATCAACGATTACCGCCTTGTTTCCCGCCTCTTCATTTACAGTGTAAAGGTTAGGTTCTTTACACTCTTTAAATGCGTCAAAAAGGTCAGATAATTGAGTCATTCTGTCTTGAAAATAATCAAAATACGAGGTAAATTCCTCTTTGCTGCCTGTATATCCGTAAAGAGTGACTACCGTGTCAAAAGCATCTATAAAAGTATCGCTGTAAAGCACTTGTTCACCTTTGTGAGCCGATATACTGACAGTCACTTCATTAGGAAGGCAAACCGCAACATCACCTAACTCATCAAGTTTTCCAGCATTCACGCAAATCTTATCTTTACAAGTTGATTCTGTTACATAGGCTGTACTATTCTCTATCTTTATTTTTACACCATTCTGCTCTGTCTGCATATCTTTTTCAAGAGAATAATACGAACTCTCTCCGCTTACTGTTATCTTTACATACTTAGCATTTTCACCGTTTTTCAATGCTATAGCGGCAACCGAAATGAAAAGTGAAAGTGCTATCGTAAGCGAAACAAAAAGTGTCTTTCTACTTTTCACCCAAAACTTCCTTTATATTGTTTATAGTCTTGTCCCTGCCGGGCCTGCACAAATCTATCGGCGCACCGTTTAAAAGTGCGGCGGCATATCCGTCACATCCGGGATATCCGCACGCGCCGCAGTTATAACCCGGCAAAGCACCCCGCATTTTTTCAAGTTTTTCATCATTCTTATTTATAAATGCAGATGCAAGCGATAGAACTATTCCAAAGACAAGCCCAAGTACACCGAGCAGTACAACAGCATAAACCATTTATTTCACCTCACACAATACCCGCAAATCCCATAAACGACATAGAAACTATAGACGCCGCCACAAAAGTTATTGGCATTCCCCGAAATCTGCCCGGCACTTTGCTTTCTTCTATTCTTGAGCGGACACCTGCAAAAAGTGTCATTGCAAGCAAAAATCCAAGTCCCGCCGCAAGCGCATTGACTATAGAATACAGATAGTTATACTCCTTTGTAAAATTGAGCAGAGTTACACCGAGTACCGCACAGTTTGTTGTAATAAGAGGCAGATATACGCCCAGCGATTTATAAAGCGGAGGAAAATATCTTTTTATAATCGCTTCGGTAAGCTGTACGAGTGAGGCAATAACAAGTATAAAAACTATCGTTTGCAAATAGTTAAGCGAGAGCGGTTCTAGAATATAAGTCTGCACAGGCCATGTGACCGCAGTTGCAATAAGCATCACTACCGTGACCGCAACACCCATGCCCGATGCCGAGCCTATCTCTTTTGAAACACCTATAAACGGACAAATACCTAAAAATCTTGCAAGAATATAGTTTTCAACAAGTATTCCCGTTATAAGTATACCGATTATTTCTTTTGCCATACTCACTCTCCTTTTCTGCACTGATTACAGCCGCAGCAATGATTTACGGTTCCTACAAGCGCGGCAATTATACCGTAGACGAGAAAGCCGCCCGGCACTTCGGCAAACATTTTTACAGCCGGAGTTCCTATATCATATCCGAGAATGCTTCCGCTGCCGAGAATTTCTCTTACTGCGCCCATAAGCGCAAGCGCGATTATAAATCCAAGTCCCGAAAAAACGCCGTCCGTAAACGAATCCGACACGCTGTTTTTTAGTGCAAACATCTCTGCCTTTCCGAGAATTATACAGTTTACCACGATAAGCGGAATGTATATACCGAGCGATTCATATAAAGCAGGGAAATATGCCTGCATCAGCATTTCAACAGCCGTTACAAAACCTGCGATTATCACTATGCAAAACGGTATCCTGATACTGTCGGGAATTAGTTTTTTCAAGACGGAGATAACCGTATTTGAGCATATGAGAACTGCCGCCGCGGCTATTCCCATTCCCAGCGCATTTGACAGCGATGTTGTCACCGCAAGCGTCGGACAAGTGCCTAAAGCAAGAACAAAAACAGGATTTTCTTTTAGTACCCCGTTTAATGCTATTTCACTTTTTTTCATTCTATCCTCCCATACGCTTCAAACGCCGTTTTTACAGCTTTTTCAAATGCTCTTGAAGTATAAGTCGAGCCCGATATTATCTTTACACCCTCTAAATCTTCTCCTGCACCTTTGTACTGTGAAGTGTAGTCATAATTGTCATCTGCCGCGCGGCTTCCGTAACCCGATGTTTCATTGTGTTCTGTCATACGGACGCCTACTATCTTTCCGTCAGAAATAGCAGTCAACACAACGATATCTCCTGCAAAGCCTTTTGCCTTGGCAGTAAATACATACCCTGCACCGTTTTCGGCTCTGTGTGCCGATAAAAGCGAGTCTACACCCTCTATCTCTATTTCTTCAAAACGGTCAGCGTCGGGCAAAAGTTCGCTTCGCGCCATATCTTCTTCACTCGACTGTCCTGCCTCTATAATAGGTTTTGTAAAATTATTTACTGACGACAGCAAGAATGCCATAATCACACATACCGTCATAAGAGCAAGGGGCGGATAAAAATATTTTTTAAACATTTTCGGTCTTTACACCTCCAAACGGCATTCTGAAAGTCACTTTATCTATGAGCGGTGCAATGATGTTCATAAGAAGAATTGCAAAAGACACACCTTCGGGATAAGTGCCGAACTCTCTTATAAGAACTGTTATAGCACCTATACCAAGACTGAAAATTGCTTTTCCTTTTTCGCTCACGGGAGATGTGGCATAATCTGTAGCCATAAAGAATGCCGCAAGCATAAGGCTGCCCGAGAGAAGATCAAGTAAAATATTTCTTCCGCATATAAGCGACACCGCCGCCGCGCCGATAAGCGTGCTCAGCGGCGCTGTAAGAGTTATCACTTTTCTCGCCGCAAGGTACACTCCGCCGATAATTATTGCAATTATACAGGTCTCGCCTATGCAGCCGGAGCGAAAGCCGAGAAGAAGTTTTAATAAATCCGTCTCACCGCCTGCAAGCGGCGTTGCCGATGAATTTATCTCGGGCAAATTTATCAAAGGACGTGCCCCATCCCAAGAGGCGATTTCTTTACCGAAAGACAAAAAGAGAAAAATTCTTCCCGTGACGGCAGGATTGGCAAAGTTCTCCCCTATTCCGCCAAACATCATTTTAACCACTACGACCGAAAAAACTGATCCGACAGCCGCCATCCACAAAGGAAAACTGACAGGCAGACTGAATGCTAACAGAACGCCTGTTACCGCCGCACTCAAATCAGTAAAACTCGGCCGCAGTCGCAAAGCAAGACTGTATACCGCTTCCGACAGTACACAAGTCGCAACACATACCAGTGTCAGCAGTGCGCTTCTGTACCCGAATATAAGCACAGATGCCACAAATGCGGGCACAAGAGCTATAAGCACATCTGCCATTATTTTTGATGTGCTTGCATTTGATAAAATAAAGGGCGATTTACGCATTTTCCGCCTCCTTCAACATCTTTTTTGATCTCCTGTTAAACTCTGTAAGGCGGCGTTTTGCAGGACATACATATTCACAGCAACCGCACTCCATACAGATATTTACTTTGAGATTTCGCAAAAGTTTCACATCTCTTTTATGGTAGGCGCGGTCTATCGCCGCAGGCGACAGCATGACGGGGCATATGCGGTAACATCGTCCGCATCTTATACACGAGGTTTCTGTCGGATAGGTAAGTTCATCAAATGCAAGTATCGCACCTGTAGTCTTTGTTATAACGCTGTCTGCGCCCACTTCTCTTCCCATCATAACACCGCCGTCTAAAATGCGCTCAGGTCTGACTTTAAGTTTGTCAAAGACATAAGAAACGGGCGTTCCTATGGGAAGCTGAAAACATACACTCTCCGAAATAAGGGGACCTGCGAATGTAACATATCTTGACACAAGCGGTATTCCCGTTTTTACATATTCGGCAAGTTGGGCAACTGTTGCAACATTTATCACTATAACACCGAAGTCGGATGGCAGTTTTTTCTCCTCAACCACTCTGCCCGTACATTCGTAGATTATAACTTTCTCCGCACCTTTCGGGTATTTATCTCCGAGTATCTTTACCTCTAAGCCGCACTGGGACAGTTTTTCTGCGCAGGCGGCACTGTTTTTTTCAATACCGATTATTTTACGAGTTATTCCAAGAACACCTGCGATTATCTCGGCGCCCTTTGCGATTTCTTCTGCCTTTTGTGACATAACACATCTGTCGCTTATTATATACGGCTCGCACTCGGCTCCGTTGATTATAAGGGTGTCTACAGTTGCTTGCGGTCTCAGTTTTATATGTGTAGGAAAGCCTGCGCCGCCAAGTCCCACAAGGCCGCAGTCATATGCCGCTTTTGCAAGACTTTCTCTGTCTGTTATCTCTGCTCTCTCAAACGAAATATATTCATTTTTCCCGTCACCGGAAATCTCCACATAGTCTCCTATGCTTTTTATCTCGCCCGATATGCTTGCATGAACAGGCGGAGTGAATTTCTTCTCACATTCGCCTATCACCTGCCCGATCTTTACTTTATCGCCAACGCGGACCGTCGGCACAGTCTTACCGAGCGGTATGCGGACAAAAGTCGGAAATTCCATTTCTTTTGCATATACGAGACCACTCTTTTTATTACTGTTTATATGAACTCCTGCAAGATGTGACATTATTTCTCCAAACTCCTTTAATGTATGGCATAACGCTTTTGAGTGTCACGGCGGTTACCGACCCCATAACAAAACCTGATAAAATAAGATACGGCAGATACCAGAAAACATCGGCCGTTCCCATAAGCAGACTTGCCGCGCTTATCTGACCTATATTGTGGGATATGCCGCCCGAAATGCCAATAAGCATAAAACTTCTGCACTTTGATACGGCGTACATTACTACAAGTGATAATAGCCCTCCGGCAAGGCTTATAACGCCTCCCGAAAAGCCTCTTGTCACCATGGCAAATACGCCTTTTGACAGCGCAATGCCGAAAGCATACGGAAATCCCATAATTTCAAGCGCAAACATTGTGACTATATTTGAAAGTCCAAGTTTTATGCCCGGTATTCCTACAGACGGAACAAGACTTTCAATATAAGAAAATGTTATTGCAAGTCCGAACAATATTCCGCAAACGGCTGTTTTGTAAGTCTTATTCATTTATTCTTATTCCCCGCATATGATGTCCTTACAGGTTTTATATCTTTGAAAATACCTTTTGAATAACGCACTCCGTAAGTTTTTTTTGAATAAATAAGAATGCAATATATGACAAATACTGCAGCCACACCGTAAAGGCCGAAAAGTCCACCTACAAGAACAAAAATTATTCGAAGCGGCACAGTACTGTCTATAAGAGTCGGCACCATATATGATGCAACCGATGTGAGCGCCGCAACAAGCACCACCGCAGGTGAGAGCAGACCTCCGCTGACTGCAGCATCGCCTATTATCAGTGAGCCAACAATACTTATGGTATGCCCTACGGGTCTTGGTAAACGCAATCCTGCTTCGCGCATAGTTTCATATATCAGAAGTATTATAAGCATCTCGGATGTGATGCCGAGCGGCGTTCCCTGAAGTCCCTCTTTAATCGAATCAAGCCAGACACCTGCAATTAAATTAGGGTGGAATTTCACAACTGCTACAAATATTCCTGCTCCGAGCATTGCTGTTGCATATGCCAAGTATCTTAAAAAGCGGATTATATTAGCATATCCTACCTTATATGAATAATCGTCAAGACTGTTAAAATGGTCTTTAAATAAATACGGAACAATGACCGAATACGGTGTTCCGTCTATCATAATGCCTATTCTTCCGTCTGCTATCTTCTGGCAGAGCGCATCGGGGCGCTCTTCCGGTACAGCCTGTGAAAACAGTATGCTTGGGTGTTCATCCACGACTATTCTCACCGCACCGCTTTCAAGCACGATGTCCACCGTTTTTTCTTTGAGGCGCGTGCGCAGTTCATCTACCGTTTTCATATCCGCACGGTCACTCATATATACAAGTGAACAGTTTGTTTTTGATACACTTCCTATCGGAAACTCCTCTATTCGAAGTTTGTCGCTTTTGATACGGCGTCTTACCATGGTCTGATTTATCTTTATAGCCTCGGTAAATCCCTCTTTAGAACCCATTATCTGAGCATTTTCCGTAGGCTCGCCTATGGACTTGACCATAAATCCCTGTACACCGAGAATTATGACTTTATCCACGCCGTCTATCGCAACGGCGGCAAATCCCGAACACAGAGCAGTATAGACATCTTCCATGTTGTCTACTTCTTTCTTTTCACTTGTGATGAACGCGCCGCCGAAAAGTTCTTTGTAGAGGTCTTTTCCGCATAGGAACTTCTTGTTTTCACTGTAAATGATAAAGTTTATTATTCCCTGCGTGAGCAGTTCCCTGTTCGTCATATTTTCAAATGCGATTATCCGAAAAGAGATGCTGCCTATTTTATTTTCAGTTATGTTCAGGTTTGGCGAATTACCCGAAAGTTCCTTTATATAATTTGCCGTATTCTTGCTGTCAACAAAAATTCTCATTACATCACCCGTAGGTTATTTTTGACAGCCTGGTAATATTTATTCCTGCACATTGTTTTAAATGACATATAAAAAACTCACAGGATTTACTTCCTGTGAGTTTTTTATATATAAATCCTATATTCTGGCAACGCCGCTCTTTCTTGCAGCTTCTGCCACTGCCGCAGCAACTGCAGGAGCAACCTTGGGATCTGTCGGCTCGATTATAATTCGTTCTGCACGGAGATCCTTCTCATCAATGAGATTTGCAATAGCGTAAGCAGCGGCAACTTTCATTTCATCGTTGATATCGCTTGCACGAACATCAAGAGCACCGCGGAATACACCCGGAAATGCGAGAAGGTTGTTGATCTGATTCGGGAAGTCTGAACGTCCTGTTCCGACAACGGCGGCACCTGCCGCAATAGCCTCATCGGGATAAATTTCGGGGACGGGATTTGACATAACAAATACCATCGGGTCTTTGTTCATTGAACGAATCATATCCTGGGAGATAATTCCCGGACCTGAGAGTCCAAATACAACGTCAGCACCGACCATAACATCAGCAAGACTTCCAGCAATCTTATTCTTGTTTGTAATCTTAGCCATTGCTTCCTTTTCTGAATTCAAGCCGTCACGTCCTTCGTAGATAGCACCCTTACGGTCGCAGAGAATAACTTCCTTGAGACCGAGAGTCATAAGCAGACGTGTAACAGCGATTGCAGCAGCACCTGCGCCTGAAACTACAGCCTTAAGGTCACTGATCTTCCTCTTTGTAAGACGGCAAGCGCCAATCATAGCAGCCGCGGAAACAATAGCTGTGCCATGCTGGTCATCGTGGAATATCGGAATATCGCAAACTTCCTTAAGTTTACGCTCAATTTCAAAGCAACGGGGTGCCGCAATGTCCTCAAGATTGATACCGCCAAATGAGCCTGCAAGAAGAGAAACAGTCTTAACTATTTCATCAACATCTTTTGAGCGCACACACAGAGGAAATGCATCAACATCGCCAAACGCCTTAAAAAGAACACACTTGCCCTCCATTACAGGCATACCTGCTTCGGGACCAATGTCTCCGAGACCGAGAACGGCTGTACCGTCTGTAACAACAGCGACAAGATTGCCGCGTCGTGTATACTTATAACTGAGATCAACATCCTCGCTGATTTTAAGACACGGCTCTGCAACACCCGGGGTGTATGCAATAGCGAGATCGTCCTTTGTGTCTACAGGACAACGGTAATTAACTTCAATCTTACCCTGCCATTCCTCATGTGATATAAGTGCTCTCTTTTTGTAATCCATAGTAAAACTCCCTTATTACATATTCTTCCATTTATTATAGTATCATCATTCACGTGAATTTTCAATGTACAATAATGTATTTAGCAAAAAAATTCACTAAATTTGTTCGTACCATTTTAACAGTAATTCTACTACCAAATCATAACTCTGTGTTCCCTCTTGTCCCGAGAGTTTCAAATGCACATCATTCACAAATTCGCCTATCTTTGAACTTGTTCCCTCATATGAATCAATGTGTTCATTATTCTTCCGCAGATCCTCCAGAACACCTTCACTCAATGTTTGCATGACCTCTGCGCACTTTTCGGGCGAAGCCTCATACAAAGCGTTTATACAGTATATCATCGCCTCAAAATTCGCAGAATATATTATTTGTGCATCATCAGATTCCAGACAGACGAGATATGCAAAAAAGTTTGCCTCATCCTCCCTTGCCACAAACATACTGTGAGCCATTTCGTGCGCCATAGTAAACGGCAGCACAAAATCAGGATTATCCGTACTGACATGTGCTTCCGCAGTAAACGGTATATAAATTCCTGTTATCGAAAGATAGGACAAGGGTACGGAAAAAATACTCTCTTTCGGATGTGATGGACTGCCTTTTAAATAGTCATACTTCTCTGCGGCAATTTCATATGCCGTTTTGAGTTTATTTGCGGTATCTTCAAAATCAAATTTACCTGCAAGTTTTCGGTTTTCATTTGCCTCCTGCGCAATGTGCAAAGTCAGTTCATACAGCATATCCATGTCACTTATTTCTACACCGTCATACATCGTATCAATAACAGGCGTGCGCAGACACGGCAATCCATAAAGCACAAGATATACGCTCAAAAGTATACTTGCTGTAAGACATAATATACTTCCCTGTGACAACCAGAATTCTCTGTCGGTATAATCTCTTGTTTTCTTTACGGTCAGTACTGCAAATATAATCACAAGAGGAATAAGTAAAATAAGAAATATTTCAAATAAAGAAAACGGCACTATCGAATTTATCGCTTTCATCGGTATGCTTATGAGTCGTGCCAGCGGAACAAAAACATAGTCTGCCGCAAGAGAAGTTATTCTGCATACTGCATATGAAATAAGACACAGCGCAAATATTATACCTGCCGCTGCAAAGCGTTTTTTTGCTCGTTTTATAATCATCATTTTTACCCTTACAAGTCATATTCATAATAATATTACCACAACCAAAACAATATAGCGAACACTTTATTAATTTTAGCCATTTTTGAGACTCTCTCCTCAACTATACCATTGTTTTCTTAATAAAATTAAGATTTTTTATCTAAAAACTATTGATTATTAGTTAAATATGTACTATAATACTAATATTATTACAAAACGGAGTATGAACAACTATGGATAATATAGACAGACAGATAATCAGTATTCTTCAGCAGGATGCGCGTACACCTTTGAAGGATATTGCAAAGGAAGTGTTCCTGTCCTCACCTTCTGTTTCAGCAAGAATCGAAAAACTCCAGAATGAAGGTATCATTCACGGCTACAGCGCAATTGTTGACCAGGTCAAACTCGGTTATCATATCAAAGCATTTATCCACCTTGCGATGGATCCTGTGCAGAAACCGGAATTTTATACTTATATAGAAAAATGTCCCTGCATTCTTGAATGTAACTGCATAACAGGTCTGTATTCGATGCTTCTGAAGGTCGTATTCTCAAGCACAAACGAACTTGATTCATTCGTAAATGAACTTCAGCGTTTCGGAAAGACCGATACACAAATCGTATTCTCCACCCCAATTGAACCGAGAAATGTTCAAGTCTTCCGCGAAGCAGGAAACGAAGATTAAAAAAGACGCCCAAGCGTCTTTTTTATTTTTGTATAGCGAAAACCGCCTATCAGTTAAGATAGGCGGTTTTATTATTTAACAATAGTAAATTACTTATTGTCGTTGATAGCAGCCTGTGCTGCTGCAAGACGTGCTATCGGAACACGGAAAGGTGAGCACGATACATATGAAAGACCAACCTTGTGACAGAACTCAACAGATGAGGGATCACCACCGTGCTCGCCGCAGATACCGAGTTTGATGTCAGGTCTTGTCTGTCTGCCGAGATCAGCAGCGATCTTAACAAGTTTACCAACACCAACCTGGTCGAGCTTAGCAAAGGGATCGTTTTCATAGATCTTTGTATCATAGTAAGCATCAAGGAACTTACCTGCGTCATCACGGCTGAAGCCAAATGTCATCTGAGTAAGGTCGTTTGTACCGAATGAGAAGAATTCAGCATGCTTAGCAATTTCATCAGCTGTAATTGCAGCTCTGGGGATCTCTATCATTGTACCAACTTTGTACTTAAGTGAAGAACCTGTTTCAGCGATGATAGTATCAGCAACCTTGCATACAACGTCCTTAACGAACTTAAGTTCCTTCTCTTCACCTACGAGAGGAATCATAATTTCGGGAACGATTGTCCATTCCGGATGCTTGTTCTGAACATTGATAGCAGCCTTAATAACTGCTTCTGTCTGCATTTCAGCAATTTCAGGATATGTTACTGAAAGACGGCAACCACGGTGGCCCATCATGGGGTTGAATTCGTGGAGACCTGCAATAATAGCTTTGATCTCGGCAACAGTCTTACCCTGTGCATTAGCGAGAAGTTCGATATCCTTTTCATCAGTGGGAACGAACTCGTGAAGCGGAGGATCGAGGAAACGGATTGTGATCGGATGACCTTCCATTGCTTCGTACATAGCTTCAAAGTCGCCCTGCTGCATGGGTTCAAGTTTAGCAAGTGCTTTCTTTCTCTGTTCAACAGTGTCAGAGCAGATCATTTCACGGATAGCAGGAATTCTTTCTTCATCGAAGAACATATGCTCTGTACGGCAGAGACCGATACCCTGAGCGCCGAGTTCCTTAGCCTTCTTAGCATCAACAGGAGTATCTGCATTTGTACGAACGTCGAGTTTACGATACTTGTCAGCCCACTCCATAACTCTTGCGAATTCGCCGCCGATAGAAGCGTCAACTGTGGGGATAATACCGTCGTAGATGTTACCTGTAGAACCGTCAAGTGAAATATAGTCACCTTCCTTGTAGGTCTTACCTGCAAGTTCGAATGTCTTATTTTCTTCGTCCATCTTTATTGCTGAGCAACCAGATACACAGCATGTACCCATACCGCGAGCAACAACTGCTGCGTGTGATGTCATACCGCCGCGAACTGTAAGGATACCCTGAGCAGCCTTCATACCTTCAATATCTTCAGGTGATGTTTCCAGACGAACAAGGATTACCTTGTGTCCTGCTTCTGCCCACTTCTTAGCATCTTCAGCAGTGAATACTGCCTGACCGCAAGCAGCACCAGGTGATGCAGCAAGTGCCTTGGCAACAGGTGCAGTAGCCTTGAGTGCCTTTGCATCAAACTGGGGATGGAGAAGCGCGTCAAGATTTCTGGGATCGATCATAAGAACAGCCTGCTTTTCATCGATCATACCCTCATCAACGAGGTCACAAGCGATCTTAAGAGCTGCTGCAGCAGTACGCTTACCGTTTCTTGTCTGGAGCATGAAGAGTTTTCTGTCTTCGATAGTGAACTCCATGTCCTGCATATCTCTGTAGTGATTTTCAAGTTTATTGCATATCTCTACGAACTGATCGTAAACTTCAGGCATAACTTCCTTAAGCTGAGCGATGGGCTGAGGTGTACGAACACCTGCAACAACGTCTTCACCCTGAGCGTTCATAAGGAACTCACCCATGAGGTGCTTTTCACCTGTAGCAGGATCTCTTGTAAATGCAACGCCTGTACCTGATGTGTCACCCATGTTACCGAATGCCATCATCTGTACGTTAACGGCAGTACCCCATGAATAAGGGATATCGTTGTCACGGCGATATACGTTAGCTCTGGGATTGTCCCAGCTGCGGAATACGGCTTCAACAGCACCCATAAGCTGTTCCTTGGGATCTGTCGGGAAATCCTTACCTATCTTATTCTTGTATTCAGCCTTGAACTGTGAAGCGAGTTCCTTAAGATCGTCTGCTGTAAGTTCAACGTCTTCTGGAACACCCTTCTTTTCCTTCATTTCGTCGATAAGCTGTACAAAGTACTTCTTACCAACTTCCATAACAACGTCTGAGTACATCTGGATGAATCTTCTGTAGCAGTCCCAAGCCCAACGGGGATTGCCTGACTTGTTTGCAAGAACTTCAACAACCTGTTCGTTAAGACCGAGATTGAGGATTGTATCCATCATACCGGGCATAGATGCTCTTGCACCGGAACGAACTGAAACAAGAAGCGGATTTTCGATATCACCGAACTTCTTGCCGGTAACACCTTCCATCTTATCAATGTATTCCATGATCTGTGCCTGAATCTCATCATTGATCTTGCGGCCGTCCTCATAATACTGAGTGCACGCCTCTGTTGAGATTGTGAAACCCTGGGGAACGGGAAGACCGAGATTTGTCATCTCAGCAAGGTTAGCACCCTTACCGCCAAGGAGTTCTCTCATTTTACCGTTACCTTCAGTAAAAAGATAAACATACTTTTTCATCGTTTTTCCTCCAATTAGTAATATATTAAAAAAGTTTTGACAATTTGACCTTAAGTATTATAACAAAACTAATATGGAAATTACAACCTTTTTTTTACATTTTATAATTCATCAACACATAAGCCATATGTAGTAATGAAATTTTCCATAAATTCGACTGCTTCAGGAAGTCCCATTTCATATATCTTTTGTCTGAGTCCCGCTTCTGCTTTTTCAAAGTCAGCATTGCCCATTTGTCTTTCATCTATACATTTCACAAGTGCCGACAGTTTGTCCGCTGCCTTGACAAATTCCACTATCTTTGGATCTGTCTGAAAGAGGTATTTTTCATACTCGCTCCTAAGTTCTTCGGGCAGCATGTTGCAGAGTTTTTCATTCGCAATTTTTTCAACTTTTTTATACGCCACACGCAGTTCTTCATTGTGATATTTAACAGGTGTAGGCATATCGCCCGTAAGCGTTTCATTCACATCGTGATAAAGCGCATAGAGCACCGCTTCCCCGTTATTTACAGTGCCCCCTCGGGCATTGTGCATTGCAACAAGAGCATGGGTTATATAAGCAACTTCAAAGGTATGTTCACTCAAACTCTCACTTTTTTGATTTCTCATCAGATTCCATCGATTGATGTATTTCATCCTCGACATTATTGCAAAAAAGTTATCCATCGCTACGCTCCAATTCATATCTGATATAGTCGGCATTTATTACCGGATATTCGTCGGAATTTCTTACTTGTGCAACTACCGCAAGTGGGATACTAAGTTCAAATCTTGTATTATCTCCCTCTACAAGACAAATGTCTCCGCAATGCTTCTCAGCGACAGTTTTGACTGTATAAAGTCCTAGTCCGCTTCCGCTGCTGTTTGCTTTAACACAAGGTTCATACATAGTATCTCTGATAGATTCATCAACTTTATCTCCGTCATTTTCGACAGCAATCACAGCGCAGCCGTTTTTCTCATATAATTCAAGTTTTATATGTGAGTCACAGTGGTTTTTGGCATTTACCACAAGATTTACTACAGCATTTTCTATCTCTTTCGCATTTGCGCGGCAAGTAAGTGTCTTATCTCCTACCTGCACATCCACTTGAAATTTTTGATTTAAGACCGTTTCACACTCAGCAAATATCTTTCCGATGAATTCAGTCATATTTAAAGTTTCAATTTTATTCTCGACTTCCCCTTCTTCTGCATATATTTCAAGTTCGTTTATGATTCCCAATGCCGCATTGCAGTAATGCTTGATAGTCCCCGCATCTTTTTCTGCCATCTTTTTTGATAGCATAAGCATCATATTGATAGGATTTTTCAAATCATGCACGATCTTCGCCGTTGCAAGATCATACACTGCTTTTTGATCCGTAAAATGAACGATGGAGTATACGAGTCTCTCATTAATAAAAGGTTCAATAAACAGGTAACATCTCTGTTCATCCATCATTGCAATCATCTGCACGGGCTTCCCTCTTTCGAGGACGGTTTTTGCCTGACCCCAGAAAATCGTCCTTGCAACTTTTGAAAGATCCGTACCTACTTTTAGTTTTTCAACTCTATTTATCTGTATTTCATTACACCAGACCACATTTGCATCGGGATCTATAACAGCAACTTGATTGTCGCTGGTACCATATATTTTTTCAATTGCTTTGATTACTTCTTCCATTTATGCCATTCTCCTCCTGTATTTTCATATAATTTTACCATATTTTCCCCTCTACTTTCAATATTCATAATAAACTTTGGCAAATTTTTATCAAAGTACTTGCAAATTATGCGAAGATTAAATATAATAGGACACATATGGTTTATAATACCAAAAAACGAAAGGAAGTATTTACTATGTCAGTAAAAGTTGCAATCAATGGTTTTGGCCGTATCGGTCGTCTCGCTTTCAGACAGATGTTTGCTGCTGACGGTTATGAAGTAGTTGCTATCAACGACCTCACAGCTCCCAGCATGCTCGCTCATCTTCTCAAGTACGACTCTGCTCAGGGCAGATATGCTCTTGCAGATACAGTATCTGCTGATGACGAAGCAGGCACAATCACAGTTGACGGCAAGACCATCAAAATCTACTCAGAAAAGAACGCTGCTGATCTCCCCTGGGGCGAAATCGGCGTTGACGTTGTTCTCGAGTGCACAGGTTTCTACACATCAAAGGCTAAGTCACAGGCTCACATCGATGCAGGTGCTAAGAAAGTCGTTATTTCTGCTCCCGCAGGCAACGACCTTAAGACAATCGTTTACAGCGTAAACGAAAAGACACTTACAAAGGAAGACACAATCATTTCTGCTGCTTCCTGCACAACAAACTGCCTCGCTCCTATGGCTGACACTCTTAACAAGTATGCTGCTATCCAGTCAGGTATAATGACAACTGTTCACGCTTTCACAGGTGACCAGATGGTTCTTGACGGTCCCCACAGAAAGGGTGACTTCAGACGTGCAAGAGCTGCTGCTGTTAATATAGTTCCTAACTCAACAGGCGCTGCTAAGGCAATCGGTCTTGTTATTCCCGAACTCAACGGCAAACTCATCGGTTCTGCTCAGCGTGTTCCCGTTCCTACAGGTTCAACAACTATTCTCGTAGCTGTTGTTAAGGGTAAGGACGTTACAGTTGAAGGTATCAACGCTGCTATGAAGGCTGCTGCAAGCGATTCATTTGGTTATACCGAAGAAGAACTCGTATCTTCTGACATCGTTGGTATCAGATACGGCTCACTCTTTGATGCTACACAGACAATGGTAACAAAGATCGACGAAGAAACATATCAGGTACAGGTTGTTGCTTGGTATGACAACGAAAATTCTTACACAAGCCAGATGGTAAGAACTATCAAGTACTTCGCTGAACTTTAATCGTAAAGTAAAATTGAAAGAACTGTTCGCAAGAACAGTTCTTTTTTTATACAGTTATTAAACTTTCGATTTGTTTGTAAATTGACTGACCTATTCCTTTAACTTTTAAAATATCTCTTTCTTTTTCAAACTTTTGGACATTTCTGTATTCCACTATTCTGCGGGCTTTTTCAGTTCCTATTCCGGGGAGATACGAGAGTTCTTCAACAGTTGCCGTATTTATGTTTATCTTATAATCACGATTTTGGGAAAACACAACAACGCTTCGGTTGTTTTCATTTACCGTGGCGCATATTATTAATGTTGAAAATAAAATTATAATAATCGCAAGAATTATTGCATGCCGCTTTTTCACAACGTGTCCTCTGTACTTTGTAATAATGTGTTGAAAAATAGAATATTTTTAATTATAATCTTATTATAATGATAAATCAAGGAGGTGTCGGATTGAAAAGGATATTTTTACCAGTGCTCGCACTGCTTATCCTTCTTTCATCTGTTCCAGCACATGCTGCCGGTAATACAGAGAACTTTCCTTCTCTTTATTCCGACTATATATATCTTGCCGAAAAGTCAACGGAAAAAGTGCTTTTCCAGTCAAATTCAACTACACAGGTCGCCACAGGATACCTTTCAAAAATAGTTACGGGTATGCTCGTTCTCGAATCAGTCACCGATTTCGAAGAGGTAGTGACTGTTACACAAAGCGATATTACGGGAACCGAAAACGATACCTCTGCATTTCTCAAAAGCGGCGAAGAAATGACAGTTGCTGATTTACTTTACTGTCTTTTAGTCAGAGGTGGTTGCGATGCAGCAAATGTTTTAGCACGTCATGTCAGCGGTGATGTTAATACATTTGTCACTAAAATGAATGAATATGCCGCTTCCCTTGGTTGCGAAAACACGGTATTTAAAAATCCTTCGGGTATCGATGCCCCCGGTCAGCATACAACGGCTTACGATATGTATCTGATAGCGCGCGCAGCGTCGGACAGCGATGCTTATATGTCTTATGCCGACATTGCTTTCAAACGCATTGCTCCCACAAACAAAACTCCCGATGACAGATATTTTATTTCCAACAACTATATGCTTGTAACAAGCACTTCTGTTGACAAAAAATACCGCGATGCCTATTATTACTCTAAGGCGCACGGCATAATGTCGAGTGAAACAGATGATTCGGGCAACTCCGTTGTCACTCTTTTTCGAAGCGGTGAAACAGAGTGTATTTGTGTCGTCCTCAATGCTCCCCGTGATCCCGACACCAATTTCCGCGGAAGTTATCTTGATGCTAAGGCGCTTGGAACATGGGTGTTTTCATCGTACAGGATAAACACTATAGCAACAGCAAAAACGGTAGTGTGCGAAGCGCCTGTTTCCCGTTCAAGCAAAGCAGATTATGTCGTGTTAGTTCTTGCACAGGATGTCACCGCACTCTTCCCGACAGGCACAACGGTAAAAGATTTCGAAACCGTTACAACACTCAAGGAAAATATTAAGGCACCCGTAAAAAAAGGCGATGTATTAGGGCACATAGAATATTACTATGACAATGAATTATATGCCGCCTGTGACCTTATCGCACAGAACGATCTTGACAGTAATACGGTGCTTATAGTCATTGATAAAATGATGACTGTCATATCAAACCCCATAACGTGGATATCTGTTACCGCATTCACTGTAATAGCCATCATTGTATTTGCAGGAAAGATAAGACGCCGTCGCAGAGCAAATATGTACCGTGATGCAAACAGATTCAGAAAATAAAGATAGGATACAATTATGAAAATTATTATCGTAGGATGCGGAAAAATAGGAATGACACTTGTTTCAAGTCTAAGCGCTGAAGGACACGATGTCGTTGCTATAGATAACAACGCAGCAACAGTTTCAGAAATAACCAACACATTTGATGTGATGAGTGTATGCGGTAACGGTGTTGACTGTGAAACGCTTATCGAAGCAGGTATCGAAAAAGCCGAACTTGTTGTTTCTACAACAGGCTCTGACGAGCTCAATATGCTCTGCTGCTTTATGTCTCGCAAACTCGGTGCAAAGCACGCTATTGCAAGAATAAGAAATCCAGAATTTTCAGACCGCAGTCTCAGATTCATGCGCCACCAACTCAATCTCTCACTGGCAATAAATCCCGAATATCTTGCTGCACAAGAGATCTTTTCACTTTTAAAATTCCCCTCTGCAGCAAAGATAGAAACATTTTCGGGTAGAAACTTTGAAATCGTTGAACTACCGCTCAAAGCAGACTCAAAACTCATTGGTATGAGTCTGAGTGATCTGCGAAAGAAGTATAACGCAAACTTTCTTGTATGTGCCGTTCACCGCGGTGAAGAAGTATATATACCATCAGGTAACTTTGTTCTGCAAGCAGGTGATAAGGTAGGTATTACCGCCTCTCCTTCCGAAATGCAGAAACTTTTTAAAATGCTTGACATAATGAAGAAACAGGCTCGTTCGGTAATGATACTCGGTGCAAGTAAAACTGCAGTTTATCTTACAAAAATGTTACTTTCTATTGGAGCATCAGTAAAAATCATCGACAACAACAAAGAACGTTGTCGTGAAGTATCAGATGCATTACCCGGCGTTGTTATTATTTCAGGTGACGGCGCTCAGCAAGAACTTATGCTCGAAGAAGGCATTGCTTCTGTAGACGGATTTGTGTCTCTAACAGGTATGGATGAGCAAAATATACTTATTTCTCTCTTTGCTCATTCACAGAATGTACCTAAAGTTATAACAAAAGTAAATCGTGACGAATTTATGGATATGGCAAGTAAACTCGGTCTTGATTGTACAGTATCTCCAAGACATCTTGTATCGGATATTATTGTACGATATGCAAGGGCTCTCCACAACTCACTCGACAGTAAGATGGAAACGCTCTATAAGATTATGGATGGCAAAGTAGAAGCGCTTGAATTCAACATAGGCAATGACTGTCCTATTATAAATATACCTCTTCGTGATATGAAGCTTAAGGACAATATTCTTATCGCAGGAATACTCAGAGGCAGAAAACCCATAATCCCTTCAGGTAACGATATGCTCTTACCCGATGATAAAGTTGTTGTTCTTGCAGCAGGTTTAAGAATAAATGACCTGACTGATATAATGCGATAAAGGTAGGATTACAAAATGAATCGCAAAATGGTTTTTTATACGGTAGGTCAAATGATAATGGCAGAAGCGGCGCTTTTAATTCTGCCTCTTATTACAGCGTTATATTATAACGAATCAGTTGCAAAACATCTGATAATTACCATCATCATTGCGCTTGCAATAGGCGGTGCCGCGACAGCAATATGCCGCACCAAAAACAATGTTATCTATGCAAAAGAAGGATTTGCCATCGTTGCTCTATCTTGGATAATGGTTTCAGTTATCGGTGCACTCCCATTTTATTTAAGCGAGGAAATTCCATCTTACATAGATGCTTTTTTTGAAACAGTAAGCGGATTTACCACAACGGGTGCGTCAATTCTCAACAACGTTGAGGCGATGAGCAAAGGTCTTTTATTCTGGCGCAGTTTTACCCACTGGGTAGGCGGCATGGGTGTTTTGGTATTTGTTATGGCAATAATTCCAAATATATCCGACCGTTCGATACATCTTCTTCGTGCAGAGATGCCCGGTCCCGTTATAGGTAAACTTGTCCCCAGAGCAAAAGATACAGCAAAAATCCTTTATCTTATATATGTAGTAATGACTGTAATTGAAATTACACTGCTTGTATGCGGAGGTATGCCGTTCTTCGACAGTCTGATACACTCGTTTGGTACAGCTGGTACTGGCGGTTTCGGCATAAAGGCCGACAGTATTGCAAGCTACTCGCCATATATGCAATGGATAATCACCATATTTATGATATTGTTTGGTGTTAATTTCAACATTTATTACCTACTTATAACAAAAAAATTCCGTTCAATCCTTCATAGTAGCGAGCTTTGGACATATCTCGGTATAATATTAGTCAGCATTGTACTGATAACCTTTAATATTTATCCTATGTATCATAATATCGTAGTGTCTATAAGAGATTCTGCTTTCCAGGTATCTTCTATTATAACTACGACGGGTTTCGCAACATATGACTTTAATAATTGGCCCACATTCTCAAAATGTATACTGCTCTTGCTGATGTTTATAGGCGCATCTGCAGGTTCAACTGGCGGTGGTCTGAAAGTATCCCGTCTTATACTTCTCATAAAGAGAGTAAGACAGCAACTTCACCATATGCTACATCCCCGATCAGTAAGCACGATAAAATTTGAAGGTAAAAAAGTTGATGATGAAACTCTTTCAAGTGTTGCAAACTATTTTGCTGTATATATGATTTGCTTCGCTTTAATTTTTCTGATTCTGTGTCTTGAATCTTTTGACATAGAAACAAATTTCAGCGCAACTGCAGCTTGTTTCAATAATATCGGTCCGGGACTTTCACTTGTTGGTCCTACCTCAAGTTACGCTTCATACTCTCCTATTTCAAAAATAGTTCTATCGTTTGCAATGTTGCTGGGCAGACTTGAAATATTCCCTCTCATTCTCACACTTTCACCGTCGACATGGTCAAACAAGTAAGGAATCTTAATGAATTTTTTTAATTCCGTTTTAAAAAAGTCAAAACCGTTAAATTTGTTGATGCTGACCGTAGCAGGTATAGTAAATGCATTCGGTGTGACAATTTTTCTCTATCCAGTCAAGTTATACGACAGCGGTATTTCGGGCACATCAATGCTTCTTGCGCAGTTAACACCGGAATATATGACTCTTTCAATATTTCTGATACTGCTCAACATTCCCATATTCCTGTACGGTCTGAAAAAGCAGGGAGCGCTCTTTACGGCTTATGCCATTTATACTGTGACAATTTATTCGCTGATGTCATGGCTGATAACAGACGTT
Source organism: Feifaniaceae bacterium (assembly GCA_045538835.1). Lineage (GTDB taxonomy): Bacteria > Bacillota > Clostridia > Oscillospirales > Feifaniaceae > RGIG6165. Next base: position 265,060 of record JAZQEF010000018.1, read on the forward strand.
GTTCCTGTTGATGTTACCTTTGCCTCGCCTCTTGCTGGCACAGACCTGCTTTTGTGTGCGCTTTTTGGCGGCGTGATATCAGGTATAGGAAGCGGTCTTGCGATACGCTACGGCGGTGCTATGGACGGTATCGAAGTTCTCGCTGTAATATTCGCAAAAAGACTCGGTATAACCGTAGGCACATTTGTTATGATATACAATGTCGCACTCTATATAATCTGCGGCATAGCCGTAAACAGTTGGATACTTCCGCTTTATTCCATAATAACATATGCGGCGGCATTAAAAACAATCGACTTTATCGTCGAAGGTTTTGATAGGTCAAAATGTGCTATAATAATCACAGTAAAGGGTGATGATATCTGCCGACTGCTTTCGCATGAGTTTGAAAGCGGCATGACAAGAATAGAAGCGCTCGGCGGATATTCAAATTCTCCGAAAACCATGATATATTTTGTCCTTAACCGTTTCCAGGTCGTCAAGTTAAAAGAACTTGTACACGATACTGATCCTACGGCATATATCACAATTACCGAGGTTGCCGATGTGTTTATGTCCAATTTAAATAACCAAAACAGTTAAAAACAGAGGGGGTTTCCCCTCTGTTTTTTTAGCCTGGAAATCCGGGGTTAAAAGCGTAGAAATTCTTGCAATCAAGACGTTCTTTTACTCTCTCGAGCGCTTCACCGAAATTACCAATTTAAGGAAACCACCGTAAACCCTTATCGCACAAGGGTTTACGGCATTTTACATTTTCGCTCAATTTTTTCTTTTTTTGAAGAAAAAACTATATCAATCATCTATCATTACTCATTGATTATATCATAACATATCCCAATTATCAACCCAGGCAAATCAACCAGCACCAAGACAAAGCAATTCACCTAAATACTATTACTCTCCCCTCTTTACTTGGGTAACATTTACGGGCAGAAATTTATATACAAACTTCTGATCCGACTTTATATTAAAATTCCGCATAATTCCCTATAAATCATTGATGTTTTTAAATACTTATTATATAATTATACTTAGATTTTTATATCTAAACGGAGGTTTATTTATGGAAAACAATATTGAACGTTGGTATTCAATGAAGGAAATCACAGAATATCTCGGTGTAAGCCGTGATACTGTCCTCATCTGGATCGATAAAAGAGAAATGCCCGCGACAAAAATCGGCAGGCTTTGGAAGTTCAAGATAAGCGAAGTTGACGCCTGGATGAAATCCGGCGTAGCAGCTGAAAAATAGTGTAAGGAAGATTGTGTTATGGCAATTAAGAAAAATGAATTATATAGTTCGTTGTGGGCTAGTTGTGATAAATTAAGAGGCGGAATGGATGCATCTCAGTACAAGGATTATATACTGACTTTGTTGTTCGTTAAGTATGTTACCGATAAATTCAAGGGAGAAATGTATGCGGATATCGAAATTCCCGAAGGCGGTAGTTTCGATGATATGGTTGCATTAAAAGGCTCTAAAAATATCGGCGAAGAAATGGATAAAATTATTGCTAAACTTGCGGAGGAGAACAACCTTCGTGGGGTAATTGATAATGCCCATTTTAATGATGAAACAAAGCTTGGTAAAGGCGATGAAATGGTTGAAAAATTAACCGGTCTTATCTCTATCTTCCAGCGTCCTGAATTTGACTTTTCAAATAATAAAGCAAGCGGAGACGATATTCTCGGCGATGCTTATGAATACCTTATGCGTAATTTTGCAACTGAAAGCGGTAAAAGTAAAGGTCAATTCTATACTCCTGCCGAAGTTTCAAGAATCCTTGCTAAAGTTATCGGAATAGATAAAATTACATTCAGAAAAGAAGGTTATACAGTATATGATCCTGCCTGTGGATCTGGTTCACTTCTTATCAAAGCTGCAGACGAAGCTCCATTGGATGTATCTATTTACGGTCAAGAAAAAGAGGTTACAACTGCCGGTCTTGCAAAGATGAACCTTGTATTACATAACAAAGCCGATGGCGAAATTAAAGCTGCAAACACATTCTCTGCACCGAAGTATTTTGAAGATGAAGAAGAAACAGTATTAAAGCGCTTTGACTTTGCGGTAGCCAATCCTCCGTTTTCTCTCAAAAACTGGACTGATGGATTAAAACCTTACGGCAGATTTGAAGGTTACGGTGATAATCCGCCTGAGAAAAACGGCGACTTTGCTTGGCTTATGCACATATTAAAATCACTTAAATCGACAGGTAAAGCTGCTGTCATTCTTCCACATGGCGTTTTGTTCAGAGGTAATGCAGAGGCAACTATCCGTAAAACTATTATTGACAAGGGTTATATCAAAGGAATTATAGGTTTGCCTGCTAACCTTTTTTATGGCACGGGAATACCTGCTTGTATTATAATCATTGATAAATCTGATGCAGATGAGCGTAAAGGTATCTTTATGATTGATGCAAGCCATGACTTTATAAAAGACGGAAATAAAAACCGTCTGCGTGAGCGTGATATACATAAAATCGTTACTACCTTTAACGAACAGATTATCGATGATCCTAAATATGCAAGATTTGTTCCCAATGACGAGATTAAAGTTAAAAACGAATACAACTTAAATATTCCAAGATACATTGATAGTAGCAACGCAGAAGATTTGCAGGATATTGATGCACATCTTCACGGTGGTATTCCTGCTTGTGATGTTGAGTCAATGCAGAATTATTGGGATATATTTAAAAACCTGAAAAGTAAGCTTTTCTCCGTTATGCGTGACGGATATTATCAGCTTAATGTAGATAATGACGATGTCCGCAATACCATTTATAACGATGATGAGTTTTCCAAGTATGCAGATAAAATTGATGCCGCTTTTGTGGCTTGGCAAGATGATGTTGATGAACAATTAAGAAATATATCTGATGATATTGATGTTAAAAAGTTTATCATTTGGCTTTCTGAAAAATTAATAGAAAAATTTGAAGATATCGAACTTGTTGATAAGTTTGATGTCTATGAAGTATTGCTTTCATATTGGCAGGAAGTTATGGCTGACGATGTGTTCTTAGTTAAATATGATGGTTATGAAGCAGGCAAAGAAACCGAAAACATCGTAGAAATAACTGAAAACAAAAAAGGTGAAAAGAAAGAAAAAGTCAAAGGCTGGGAAGGTAAACTTATTCCTAAAGCAATTATAGAAAAGGTTTACTTTGCAGAAGAACGCAGAAAGATAGATGATGCACAAGCGGTTGTGGATGAAACACAAAGTCAGCTTGATGAATTTGTTGAAGAAAATACAGGTGATGACGGAGTTCTTCGTGAATATTTAAACGATAAAGATGCTATTGACACAAAAGCAGTTAATGCAAAACTGAAAGGACTTAAAAAGACTGCTCCTGATAGCGAAGAATATAAAATACTACTTACATATACTGAACTTTCTTCAAAAGTTAAAGAATATGCAAAAATAGTTAAAGATTTGAATACAGCGCTTGACGAAGCAGAAAAAGCAAAATATACAGAACTTACTATTGATGAAGTAAAAGAACTTCTTGTAAATCATAAATGGTATTATACAATCTTTGACGGAATTTCTGAGTTGTATTCTACTACATCTCATAATATGGCAAACAGAATTTCTGAGCTTGCCAACCGTTATGAGTCTACTTTGCCGAGCCTTGAAAAAGATGTAGAGAACTATGAAGCAAAGGTTAAATCTCATTTGGAAAGGATGGGATTTAGTTGGTGAAAAAAGGTTATAAAGAAACTGAAATTGGTATTATACCTGAAGATTGGGATATTGTATCTTTTAAAAAATGTTTTAACATACTTCCAAATAATACTTTACCAAGAGCTGAATTAAACGAAACATGTGGTACAGTGAAAAATATTCATTATGGAGATATTCTTGTAAAATACAACAGTGTTTTGAATTGTTCTGTTGCAAATATTCCTTATATAAACACCCCAAATAAAAATATGTCTTCGATGTATTTGATGAATGGGGATATTATCATAGCAGATACAGCAGAAGATGATACCGTAGGAAAGGCTACAGAAATATCGAACATTGCCGAACACAGGATAGTATCGGGGTTGCATACTATTCCTTGCAGAGCATTCTCTTCTAATATGTTCTCAAACGGCTGGTTAGGGTATTTTATAAATTGTAGAATATATCACGATCAGCTTTTACCTTTTATCACAGGAACAAAAGTGTCGGCTATTTCAAAATCGGCTATTTCAGATACTTTGGTTGTTGTTCCATCTCTTAAAGAACAGCAAAAAATTGTCGATGCTCTTTCTGATATGGACAACCTTATTTCTTCTCTTGAAAAATTGATAGAAAAGAAAAAAGCTATCAAGCAAGGCGCTATGCATGAACTCTTAACCGGCAAAAAACGCTTGCCAGGATTTAGTGGTGAATGGGCAAAAGAATATTTTGGAAAACTATGTACTATATGCAGAGGTGGTTCACCAAGACCAATACAAAACTTCTTGACTAATGATGCAAATGGAATAAATTGGATAAAAATTGGCGATGTTGGAGCAAATGATAAATATATCAACTCAACTGCAGAAAAAATCAAAGAAAGCGGAGTTAGTATGTCCAGAAGGGTATATAAAGGCGATTTTATATTATCTAATTCCATGAGTTTTGGACGTCCGTATATACTCAATATTGATGGTTGTATCCACGATGGATGGTTGACTATACAAAATTATCAAGAAAATTTTAATATTAATTACTTATACTATTTACTCGGTTCGGAATTTGTAAAAGAGCAGTATATCCAAATGGCTGCAGGAAGCAGTGTTCAAAATCTTAATAAAGAAAAGGTTGCACGATTAGTTGTGCATATCCCATCTGTCGAAGAACAAGGTGCCATTTCTTTGATTTTGTCAGATATGGATGCAGAAATAACTGCATTAGAGCAAAAACTTACCAAATGTCAAAAACTCAAGCAAGGCATGATGCAACAGCTTTTGACTGGGAAAATAAGATTAGTTTCAAACGATGATGAGGTTACAGATAAACCTTTGGTAGAAACCTTAAAAGTTTCTACCAAAGGACACAACCATCAATTTGATGATGCTGTTGTTATTGCCGGAATTGTTGATAAATTCTATTCTGATAAATATCCTTTGGGCAGAAAGAAAGTGCAAAAACTTTTATATTTGTTCAGACGTCACCAGGAAGCAGATACATCTGCGTTTAAGAAGAAAGCTGCAGGTCCATACGCTGATGAAGTTCGGTATAAAGGCGGAGAACCTATTGCAATTAGCAGTAAATATATTTCTGTTAAAAAAGGTGCAAAGGGTTCATCGTTCTCAAAAGGTGAAAAAATTGCCGATGCATTAAATTATTTAGAGAATTGGAATCTTAATGACGACCTAAAATGGCTTTGTGAACAGTTCAAGTACATAAAAACTGATAGACTTGAGCTGCTTGCTACTATTGATATGGCAATATGTGATTTAGAAGATGCCGGAATAACTGTAACAGTTGATAGCATCAAGGAACTTATAAAATCACATTCTGAATGGAAAGAAAAACTTTCCAAAAGCTATTTTAAAGATAATGATATAGCATGGGCAATTAAAGAATGCAGAAGATTATTTGGTTAGAAGGTGAATTTATGGCTAAAAGTCAGATTATAAAAGATATTGCCAACGGAACAATAAACTTAGAAACAGTTCTAACAAGAGCCTTGGTTATTGCAAGCGATATCGAAAATGAAAAATTTAAGGAATGGATAGAAAAAGAAATCAGTGGCTATTCTCCCGAGGACGATATTCCGGAATATCGTATATCTAAGGATGAATTCTTTAAATATACAGGTAGAAATGGTGGATATATGTGTACGGACATGCCATTGCCTCTCCCGAAAATACTCTGCAATTTGAACTTGGACCCCGAGTATTTTTATGTCAATATTTATGATGGGATAAACGGAATAGAAAAATTTCTTGGTAATCCAGATGGCAAAGAACAAATTCGTGACTTAACATTTCTTGCCGGCGAAGTGTACAAGGTTAATGGATTACAATGCGCCTCAATTAAACAAGTAATACCGCTTAATGCTTTTGAAAATGTGATCAACAAGGTTAAAAGCAAACTTTTACAGAGCTTAATTTATTTAGATAAAATGTATGGCTCATTAGACGATTTGGACGTCGATACATCTTCAAAAACACCTGAAGAAATTAACCAAATTAATATGACGGTTGTAAACTATATTTATAAAGATATAAAAATAACCGTCGCAGATTCTGTTAATTTTCAAAAAGGCAGTGTTTCCGTTAAAGAAGGAGATATCAAAATGGAAGATAATAGTGTAAAAATTGGAGATAACAATGTTGTAGAGTCGAGCGTTGTTAGTGCAAAAAACGGCGGAGAAATAGAGCAAAAAATTAGTGATGCAGGTTCAAAAGACAAATGGTATTCAAAAATTGCTTGGAACGTTATCGCACCTATCATAGTTGGAGTGGCTGTTGTTACCATTTGTGTTTGGTTAGGAATACAAAGTTAAAGGATGAATTAGTGTTGAAGGATAAAAAATATTTAGTATATAAAGTTTTAAGTTTAATTTTGGGTATTGTTGCACTAATTACTTTTATCATAATGTGCAAGTACTATCAAAATACAAAAATCACACTGATTACATCCGCAATTATTAGTGTTTTTGGCGGTGGTTTTGCATCGGTTTTAGTTGCCTGGCTAATTGAAAAATCGGCAAAAAACAAGGAAGAAAAAGAGAAAGAAATTATACGCCGAAACATTATGTCACCTGCATATAAAACGATTAAAGTTGCGTTTTTGAATTTTTCTCGACTAAGTAGAATTTTGAACCAAGATATTGATGAGAAATTTAAGACAAATGCGGTATCTTGGATGCAAATTCTTTCGAAGGAAGTCACGTTACTTGAAACGATTGATTGCAAAGACAATGTTTTCATATCTTTGCTTGCGGTTTGTAACAATCTAAACAATCGAATTGATGAAGTGCGTCGTAACAGAATTCAACTTATGCTTTATGAAATGATTACAAATGAAGAGTATTATATACTGTGCGAATTACAGTTTTTATTTAATAGACTTTCAGACGTAATAAATCAAAATGATAAAGAACGTTTTCTGTATGAATTTGAAGATCTATGTGAATTTGTTGAATTAAACATAGATAAAGTAATTAATATTAACAAGTATAGTTGTAGAGATTTTTCTGATTTTATAAAAAATGATAATTACAATTATATTGTAGGCAAGGAGGTTAAATGATGTCTAATATTGGTGATAGTGAAAGAAAAACTCAAAACAGAGTTATAGATTTCTTTGAAAACACATTGCACTATACATATATCGGTAATTTATCCGCGCAAGAAAATTCAAATATTATTGAGGATAAATTGTCTGAATATTTAAAAGACCGTGAGTATTCCGAACGGCTTATTAGTGGTGCTATTGATGAATTAAAGAAAGCTTCCTTGAATTTGCAGCAAGGCTTATATTCCGCAAACAAAGAAGTATATTCCCTTCTTAAATACGGGGCAAAAGTTAAAGAAGATGCGGACAAGCCTGCGAAAACTGTATATTTTATAGATTTTGAAGACATAGGCAACAATGATTTTTATATTGCAGAAGAAGTTACTGTTGTCGGCAATAATACAAAGCGACCTGATTTAGTTATTTATGTTAATGGTATTGCTTTGGCGGTTATTGAACTTAAAAACAGCAGGGTGTCTGTTGCCAATGGTATCAGACAAAATATAGCCAATCAGAAAACTCACTTTATTGAACAGTTTTTTACTACTATGCAATTTTGTGTTGCCGGAAATGAAAGCGAAGGTATGCGTTATGGCACTCTTCTCACTCCTGAAAAGTATTATCTTGAATGGAAAGAAGACGGATTTAAAGAATTTACTGACGAGTGTGATGAAACCGACCTACTGATTGCAGAAAAATGTAAAGATATTGAGGGAAAACTTTTTAAAGAACTTTTCTGTTTGTTTTATAAAAAGCGTTTTCTTGATTTGATACATAACTTTATTATCTTTGATAAAGGCATCAAAAAAGTTTGCAGATACAATCAGTATTATGCAATTAAGAGAGCACAAAAAAGATTAACTGATAAAAATCGTGGCGGTATTATTTGGCATACTCAAGGAAGCGGAAAGTCGCTTTCTATGGTATGGCTTTCAAAATGGATTCTCGCCAACAACCCGAACGCAAGGGTACTTGTTATAACTGACCGTGAAGAGCTTGACGAACAGATAGAAAAAACATATATCGGTGTAGATGTTAAGGTTGCTCGTACAAAAAGTGGAAAAGACCTTATTGAAAAGCTTAATTCATTTGAGGACAGACTTATCTGCTCGCTTATTCATAAGTTTGGCAGACGAGGCGGAGAAATCAAGGATGTTGACTATGATAAATATGTTGAAGATTTATATACTTCACTTCCAAAAGATTTCTCTGTTAAAGGTGACGTTATTGTTTTTGTAGATGAGTGCCACAGAACGCAGTCAGGCAAGCTCCATGAAGCTATGAAAACAATTTTACCGAACAGTATATTTATCGGTTTTACAGGAACACCTCTTTTGAAAAATGATAAAAAGACAAGCCTTGAAATTTTTGGCGGATATATTCATACATACAAATTTGATGAAGCTGTTCGTGATGGTGTTGTTCTTGATTTGAGATATGAAGCAAGAGATATACCGCAAGATATTACTTCACAAGAGAAAATTGACGCTTGGTTTGAGGTGAAAACAACAGGACTTACCCCTCGTGCAAAAGCAAAGCTTAAATCCAAGTGGGCAAATATGCAAAAGGTGTTTACTTCAAAATCAAGACTTGAAAAAATTGCAAGTGATATCATTTTTGATTTTAGCACAAAGGCGCGACTTATGAATGGTAACGGAAATGCAATTTTGGTCGCAGGTTCCGTTTATTCAGCTTGTCAATATTACAATGTATTTCAGAATAAAGGCTTCAAAAAATGTGCCATTATTTCATCTTATGCACCACAAACGGGGGATTTAAGAACTGAAGCAGTGAGCGATGAAGAAGATACAGAAGTTTTCACAAAATATGAAACTTACAACAAAATGCTCGGCGACCAGACTGTAGAAGATTTTGAAGCAGAAGCAAAACGCAAATTCATCAATGAGCCTTACAATATGAAGCTTTTAATTGTTGTTGATAAGCTTCTTACAGGCTTTGATGCACCGCCTTGCACTTACCTTTACATTGACAAGGCTATGCATGACCACGGATTATTCCAGGCAATATGCAGAGTTAACCGCCTTGATGGTGATAGCAAGGAATTTGGTTACATTGTTGATTATAAAGAGCTTTTTGGTGATTTAGCCGATGCAATGAACAAATATACTGCAGGTGCATTTGAAGATTACGACGCTGAAGATGTTGAAGGTTTATTGAAAGACAGAAGCGAAGAAGCTAAAAAGCACTTCCTTGCAATTTTAGAGGAACTTGAAGAACTTTGTGAAAGCGTTGAAGAACCTAAAGAAGAAATTAACTATATCAGATATTTCTGCGGTGAAAACGGTGTTGATTTAGGAAATGACGAAGCGTTTGCTAGAAGCCGTGAAAAGTTATATCGTTTGGTTAATAAGCTTGTTCGTGCATTTGCAGAATTTAAGCCATTGCAATCTGATATGGGTTATTCCTCTGCAGAACAGCAAAAGTTTGAAACCAGAGTAACTTTCTTCATTGAATTAAGTGAAACCATCGGTCAGGCAAGTGGAGATTTCATTGACTTAAAACAATATGAACCGGGTATGCGCTATCTTATTGATAACTACATTATTGCTTTTGATTCCGAGAAAATTGGCATTTTGGATGACTTCACTTTGCTTGATTTCATCCTGAAAAATGAAGAAAAATTAAAGGATGGAACCGACGGAGAAAAAGACAGCGCTGCAGAAGCTATCGAAAATAATATCCGTCGACAAGTTGTAGAAAAGGTTGTAATCAACCCTGCGTATTATTCAAAAATGTCGCAAATATTAGAACAATTGATTCTTGAAAGAAAAAAGAAGGTTATTTCATATAAAGAATTGATTGAACGATATGTTGAACTTGCTAAAAATGTGTCGGAGCCACAGAACAATGATAAATACCCTGAAAATGTGCGGTCGAGTGCTGCGACGAGAGCCTTCTACGACAACTGTGGTGAAGATGAGGAATTGGCAATCGAGCTTCACAATGCAGTTCTTACCTCAAAATTAGAAGGGTTCAGAAATAATCCTGTTAAGGAAAAGAAAATTAAAAAGGCCATATTTAAGATTTTAAATAATCCTGAAGAAGTTGAAAGAATATATAAGTTGATTGTAGAACAAGAGGAATATTAATGCATACAGAAATAAATGGAATTTCCGTAGAAATTATAAAAAAAAATATTAAGAATATGCATTTATATGTGCAACCACCCGATGGTAAGATTCAGGTATCTGCGCCGAAGCATTTATCTGACGAAAGCATTCTTATGTTTGTTCGAACGAAGATTGGTTGGATAAAAAAACAACAAGAGAAGTTTAAGAACCAACCTCGTCAGACAGAACGTCAGTATGTTTCTGGGGAATCTTTCTATGTTTTGGGTAAGCAATACTATTTGCAGGTGGAATATAGCTACAAGGGTAATTCTCTTGTTTTATCAGGCGATAAAGCTATTCTAACTGTAAGAAAAGAAAGCACACCAAAACAACGTGAATCTTTTGTTCGTGAATGGTACCGAGAAATACTGAAAGTTGAAATCGAAAAGTATTTGCCGAAATGGGAGAAGAAAACCGGATTGTATTGTGATAGTTGGCAGACAAAGTATATGACTACCCGTTGGGGAACTTGCAACACAAACACTAAAAAGATATGGCTTAATCTTCAGTTGGCAAAGAAACCCGTAGAATGTATTGAATATATTATTCTTCACGAACTTGCTCATCTAAAAGCGAAGAATCACGGAAGCGATTTTGTTGCAATTTTGGATAGCTATATGCCATATTGGCGAGAAATAAAAAAGAAACTTAATGAGCAGATACTTGATTATATGTAAGTTATTTCAAAAGATGAATAAAACGATGGGAGGCACCTATGCTTAAAGACGGATTGTATGAACAAGTCATAAATAATAAATTAGACACAGAGCTTGCTGAATGTACGGACAAGCTTTCTACAACTACGTCCATCGATAAGGCGGAGGCTTCTAAAGTGTTGTCTAAATATCTGACTGAGGTGGTTGAAAAAGGTTTAGATAACATCATTGACAACGGCGGCGATATCTCTTCTCAGGTTGAACTTGTTAACAAGATTGTATCTGTTATAAAAGATGAAACAAGAGAATCAGACTTCTCTGAAATGTCAGTTGCTGAACGCGCAGAGCAGTTATTGTCTCTTTTTGATAAGAAAAACAGCCTGCTTGCACTCAATGAAAATGCTAACATAATTCGTCCCGAGACTTCTATTGCCCAGAGTAGCTTGTTTACCGGTGCAATTCATGAGCCTCAAATGTACACAGAGCTCAAGAAAGAGATTGTTTCCTGCAATCGTATTGATATGCTTGTGTCGTTTATTAAATGGAGCGGATTACGTCTGATTATGGACGAGCTGACTGCATTCACAAAGAATGGTGGTGAACTGCGCATTATTACAACCTCTTATATGGGGGCAACTGATGTAAAGGCTATAGAAGAATTACGCAAACTGCCTAATACTCAGATTAAGGTTAGTTACGATACAAAACGTACTCGTTTGCATGCTAAAACTTATGTATTCTATCGTGATACGGGATTTACAACTGCCTACGTTGGTTCTTCAAACCTTTCCAATGCTGCTATTTCAAGTGGACTTGAGTGGAACGTTAAGGTCACAAAGAAAGACCTTCCCGAAACCATAGATAAGATAGCTGCAACCTTTGAAAGCTATTGGAATTCAACTGAATTTGAATATTATTCCGAAGATCAAAAAGAACGTTTAGCAAGAGCTTTGAAAGCCGAGAAATATCATGACAGCAATAATCCCGAGCTATACACAATGGATATCCTCCCCTATTCCTACCAGCAGGAGATTCTTGATAAACTAAACGCCGAGCGTGAAGTTAGAGGATACTATCGCAATCTTGTTGTTGCAGCTACTGGAACAGGCAAAACAGTTATCTCTGCCCTTGATTATAAGAGATTCCGTAAACAGAATTCTGATAAACCTTGCAGATTGCTTTTTGTTGCTCATAGAGAAGAAATTCTTGCACAGAGCATTTATACATTTAGAGCAGTTCTTAAGGATGCCAACTTTGGTGAAATGTTTGTAGGAAAATATAACCCTGATAGCATCGATAATCTGTTTATATCGATTCAAACTTTCAATTCTCAAGATTTCACAGAGAAAACAACCGCTGATTTTTACGATTACATAATCGTGGACGAGTTCCACCATGCGGCGGCACCTACATATCAAAAATTATTGGAATACTATAAACCTAAAATCCTTTTAGGTCTTACTGCTACGCCTGAACGTATGGACGGTAAAAGCATATTGTCATATTTCAATAATCGTATTGCGGCAGAAATCAGACTTCCTGAAGCAATTGATAGGAAGCTCTTGTGTCCGTTCCAATATTTTGGTGTAACTGATACCGTTGACCTTGACAATTTGAAATGGACCGTTGGCGGATACGACAAAGGTGAATTATCACGTATATACACGTTTAGTGGTATAGCTGCAAATAGACGTGCAGACTTGATAGTAAACTCTTTGCTTAAATATGTTACTGATATCAACTTCGTTAAGGGATTAGGTTTCTGCGTAAGCATCGAGCACGCAGAATTCATGTGCGGATATTTTAATGAACATGGTATTCCGTCAATGTATTTAACCGGAGCTTCACCTGATGAAGAGAGAAAATCCGCAAAAGAAAGTCTTGTTTCAGGCAAGGTTAGATTTATATTTGTTGTAGATATTTACAACGAAGGTGTTGATATTCCTGAAGTTAACACCGTTTTATTCCTGCGTCCTACCGAATCATTGACAGTATTCTTGCAACAGTTTGGACGCGGACTTCGTTTATCTGAAGATAAGGAATGCCTGACTGTTCTTGATTTTATCGGTCAAGCAAACAAAAAATACAACTTTGAAGATAAATTTGCAGCATTACTTTCTAACACTACCCGAAGTGTAACGCGTGAAATCAAGGATGGCTTTGTGTCTGTACCAAAAGGATGTTATATTCAGCTTTAAAAGAAGGCTGCAAAATACATATTAGAAAACATCAGAGCATCCTACGGAAATACCGCAGGACTTGTTACTCGTGTCGCAAACTTCGAAGAAGACACTGGACTTGAACTCACTCTTGCAAACTTCCTTGATTATTATCATATTGATGCAAGAGCAATGTATAAGTATTCTTCGTTCGCAAGACTTTGTGCACGTGCCGATGTAATAGATGATTTCGAAGAATCAACTGAAGAAGCAATAACAAAAGCTTTTGCTCGCTTTGCATCTGTAGATTCAAGACGTTGGATTAAATTCTTAATAAAAACACTTAATAATCTTGATAACGTTGATTTCTCTAAACTATCAGCTATTGAAAAGCGTATGCTTCAGATGTTCTATGTAACGGTATGGGGTAAATCTGTTGAAGATTGGGATTCCGATGAAGTTTTAGATAATTTCTACGCCTTAGCTGATAACCCGAGAATGCTTGGTGAGCTTATAGACTTATTAGAATACAACTATAACAAGATTGACTTTATAGATGAATCTGTAGATTTGGAATTTGATTGTCCGCTTGATTTACATTGTACATACACACGCGATCAGCTTTTGGTAGCTATGGATTTCATGAAGCCCAATACAGTCCGTGAAGGTGTAAAATGGCTTCCTGAAAAGGAAACTGACGTGTTCTTTATCACACTTAATAAGTCTGACAAAGACTATTCTCCGACTACAATGTACAATGACTATTCAATAAATGAAAGTCTGTTCCATTGGCAAAGTCAGAGCACTACTGCGGATACCTCAACTACTGGACAAAGATATATTCACCACAAAGAAAGAGGTAGTAAGGTTCTTCTCTTTGTGCGCGAATTCAAGAATGATACATTCGGAAATACTGCTCCATATACATTCCTTGGAACTGCAAACTATGTAAAGCATAACGGTTCAAAGCCAATGAACGTTACCTGGAAACTGGATAAACCTATACCGGCTAAGTATCTTAAGAAAACAAATAAATTGGTGGTGGGATGATGACGAAAAATGAATTTATAAAATTATTTTCTGAAATGATAAAACAAAGCATTGATAATAATCCAAGCATGAGCGAATGGGAAAAATGGTATAGAAAAACAGGTGTCGAGACTACACAAAAACTTGCTGAGGAATATTATAGAGGACAAGAAAAATGGTTGAAGTAGTTGCAGCCCTAATATGGGATAACGATAAATTTCTGATATGTCAGCGTCCTGCGAATAAAGCAAGGGCATTACTTTGGGAATTTGTTGGCGGCAAAGTTGAATCAGGTGAAACAAAGGAACAAGCTCTTATTCGTGAATGTCAGGAAGAACTTGCTATTACACTTTCGGTTGATGAGGTATTTATGGATGTTGTTCATGAATATCCTGACATTGCAGTGCACTTAACCTTGTTCAGTGCAACTATTGCCGAAGGGGTACCACAAAAGCTTGAACATAATGACATAAAATGGATAAAAGTATCGGAGATTGATAACTACTCTTTTTGCCCTGCAGATAAAGAAATATTAGAAAAATTAACTAAGGAGAATATTTATGCAAAAAATTGATGGTTCACCTAAAAGTTTAAAACAACTTTTATTAAATACTAAGTACTCAATCCATTATTATCAGAGAGAGTATATGTGGCAGCAAAAACAGATAGAAGAGCTCATCGACGATTTAACTTCTGAGTTCCTTATATATTATAAAAAAGGCGATGACAGACTTTCTGTTATGAATTATGGTGCATATTTTATGGGTTCTGTTGTTTTGGCAGGACGAGAAAATGCAATTATCGATGGACAACAACGATTTACTTCGTTGACGCTTATGCTGATGTATTTGCATAATAGATTAAAGATGATTGGTGAACCGTATTCTGTTATTGATCAGATGATTTTTTCGGAGTCATATGGTAAAAAATCATTTAACATTGATGTTGAAGATCGTTTTGATTGTATGAATGCTATTTTCTCTGAAAAACAATACGACATAACAGATGAAAGTGAGTCTGTTAAAAACCTTTATAGCAGATATGAAGATATAGTTGAACTTTTTCCTGAGGAAATTTCTGATGATATGTTATTGCATTTTTGCGACTGGTTAGCTGAAAGAGTATTTTTTATTGAAATTGTAACGAATACCGAGCAGGATGCGCATAAAGTATTTGTATCTATGAATGATAGAGGATTGAGTCTTACATCCACTGAAATGCTAAAGGGATATATTCTTTCAGAAATTAAAAATGATGATTTCAGAGAAAAATACAATGATTTATGGAAAGAAAAAGTATTGAAACTAAAGAATAATGATGATAAAGGCGACGAACTATTCATTAAAGCTTGGTTAAGAAGCCAACACGCAGAGACCATACGTGAATCTGTAGTAGGCGCAGTTAACAAAGACTTTGATATAATAGGTGGACCTTTTCATAAGTGGGTTAGAGAAGAAAGAGAAAAATTATCCCTTAATACATCAGCTGATTTTGAATTATTTATTGATAAATTTGCGAAATTTGCGGAGATATATTTAAAGGTTAAGGAAGCAGAGCAGATCTTTAGTGAAAAAACAAAATTTGTTTATTATAATGCACAGTTAGGTTTTACTCTACAACCTCAGTTCTTATTAGCTCCAATATGTTATGAAGATGGTTGGGAAACAATATATGAAAAAATAAATCTTGTTTCTCGATTCATCGATTTATTTATTGTCGCAAGAGTAACAAACTATAAATCTTGTGATTATAGCACTATAAAGAATCATATTTTTGCATTGACAAAAAGTATAAGAAATGCGGATGTTGAATCATTAAAATCTATTTTAAAAGATCATTATAATGCAATGAATTACAACGCTGACGAAGCCATTTATAGCTTTGGTTTGAATGGGTTTACAAAAAAATATATAAAACATATTCTTGCAAGATTAACTGGATATATAGAAGAACAGTGCGGTGTTGATTCAAACTATCTTAACTATATAAATTATAAAACAAAAAATCCTTTTGAGATAGAACATATTATCTGTGACCATTATGAAGATTTTATGGATGAATTTGCAGATAAGGAAGAATTTGTTAGATGGAGAAATGATATCGGTGGTCTTTTATTATTACATAAAAGTATCAATGCCAGCTTAAATGATGAATCGTATATTTATAAATTGAACAGCTATTGTTCTAATGAAGGAAATATATATACTGAGTCTTTGGGTGAGCAAGCATATATAAATAATCCTCGATTCAATAAGTTTATAAAAGAGAATGAACTGTTATTTGAACCATATGAAAAGTTTGGAAAAGATGAGATTGAAAAAAGGAATAAGCTTGTTGCTCAATTAGTTAAATTGGTTTGGAATACATCTATGTTTGATTAAAAAATATACTCTTAAAAATGGAAAATAGTTATGATTAAATTTATTTGTTATCCAAAATGCACAACTTGTCAGAAGGCGAAGAAATGGCTTGATGACAACAAAATTGAGTATGAGCTTCGTGATATAAAAGAAGAAAATCCAAGTTTTGAGGAGTTGTCTTCCTGGTATAAAATAAGTGGACTGCCTTTAAAGAAATTCTTTAACTCATCAGGACTTTTGTATAAGTCTATGGAACTTAAGGACAAGCTCCCTACTATGTCGGAAGAAGAACAATTAAAACTCCTTGCGACAGACGGAATGCTTGTAAAACGTCCGCTTGTGATCGGTGAGAATTTCGTTTTGGTAGGATTTAAGGAAAGTGAATGGAGCAAAAGCTTATGATGATTAGTCCGGAAGGATATTATGAAATTTATTTAAAAGGTAAAACACAAGAACAAATTATGTCGACGATTCGGGGATTGAAAAATGAAATTGGACATTTAAAGAGTGTCATGGAGCATCCTGACTATGGTAAAGAAGTTATTATGATTCCCAGTGAATCAACACACCTTTGGTGTACTCGCTTGTATTTGAAGAGAGCTAAAAAAGCTTTAATTGAAACTGGTGGTACATATACTCCATCTCAAGCAGAATTAAAAGCACAAGATTTTGAAGAGAATATTCCTTATATAACAAAAATCATCTTTTCTATAGGTGGTTTTCATGGTGGATATGAAACATACACTATAGATTTGACTAGTGAACAACTTCGAATGGATTTGGAACATTCTTTTATCCTTAAACCGTCTAATTTTTTTATCGAACCTGATTATCCTATGAGTAAAGAAGAATTTCTTGACAAACTTTGTGAACTTCATATTGGGGAATGGAGAAGATGTTATACAACAAAAAGATTTGGATATGAAGTTTTAGATGGTACTCATTGGGATTTAGAAATACATTTTTCTAATAAAAATAAGCCTTTTAAAGTATATGGAGATAATGCGTATCCTTATAATTTTAATGAATTTCAGGAATTGTTTGGAATAAATATCAATGAATGTGAGGATGAATAGGAGGGAGTTATTGTGCGTAAAAATTTTGGAGCGAAAGCTATTTTATATCCGATGCCGGTGCTTATAATTGGCACATATGATGAGAACGGAAATCCTAATGCAATGAATGCTGCATGGGGCGGTATAAGCGAGGAAACACAGATTTCTATCTGTGTTGACAATAGTCATAAGACTGCAAAGAACGTTGTTAAAACAGGTGCCTTTACCGTAAGTGTTGCAGACGCAGAAAATGTTGTTGCTTGCGACTATGTTGGCATTGTTTCCGGTAACAAAGAGCCTGACAAAATAGAAAAAACAGGTTGGCACGTCACAAAGAGTGAGTTTGTAAACGCTCCCCTATTTGATGAATTACCTATGGCACTTGAATGTAAGCTCATCAGTTATGACGAAGAAACTTGCAGACTTGTAGGCGGAATTATAAACGTCTGCGCTGACGAAAGAATCCTTGACGAAAACGGTAAAATCGATTTAACTAAGTTCTCCCCTATTACCTACGATCCGATAAATCACACTTATCGCAAGATTGGTGATGTGGTTGGCAAGGCATTTAGTGATGGATTAAAGTTGAAATAAATTTTACGATTAGCAATAAAAAACAAGAATATTTCATATTATTTTCACCATACTATATCGTAAAGCATATTTAAAAGGTGATATTTATGGATGAGAGTTTGGTATATGAATGGTTATTTTCAGTTATAGCAGTATAAAACATATCTTTCCCTGTATTCTCTTTAAGTTTCTCTGCTATTGGTTTTATCTTGCAATACGCAATATCATATTCATCAGAAACTTCCCAGCAAACGTGTGCAGTTATTGGGATTGTAATAATACTGTCGTTTTCTTTGTAATGTACCGGAACTGTTATAGCTGATGATATGGGAACAACAAAATGCTTTGCAGTAACTAATATAGGCTTGTTACCTACTATCGCATAAAACCCTGTTGCAGAGCTTATATGCGGTTCATTTTCTGAAATATTTTTGGCACTAATATTTACAGTAAGATATTTTAAAAATTCATAACTATTCATTTGCTGAACATCCTTTCTACACTTTTATCAATATATTTGTCTAATTCTTTTCTTGGTACCTTCCATATCCTCCCGATACGAAACGCGCCAAGTTCACCACTGTTTAAGAGACGGTATAACGTGTTCTCGCCAATACCGAGATATTCCATCGCCTCATAAGCTGTTAAAACGTCATAATCGTTGTTAAACATTATAAAATCACTCCTAACATTAAGTATATTTAAATGTTATGTTTATTCATTATTAATCGGTTTCTGACAACAGAAAAATAGATATTATAACTATGAAATCAATAAACGAGAGGTGATTTTTATATTTGACAACGCACATTTTATTTCAAGCGGTATCCAGAATAACGTACCGCCACTTCTGCAATTCATTATGTGGGAGCTTATTAAACAGATGCCTGTAGATAAAGACTATCTACAGGTTTTTTCTTTGTCTGTAAATGGTGACAGCCAGAGAATTAAGCACTCTCAGGAAGTTCCTGAGTATTGCAAGGAATACGTTATCACCATAGAAAACCCTGTTACAGAAAAAGTTTTTGTAATAGATGATACAACACACTCTACCATGATATTGGCAGAGGAATATTAAATCGGGAGGATTATTAAATGAATAAACAAATAACTTGCTCTGAGTGTGGAGCAGTATTAGCAGAAAGATATATGTATAATTTTGAGGAGCAGTATTTTTGCGAGGAGTGTCTGAACAGATGCACTACCATTTGTGATAACTGCGGTGAAAGAATTTGGAGACATGAAGTAGAAGGCGATTGCAACTACACCCTCTGCCCACATTGTTACGAACACAGTTACACCACTTGCGAGGACTGCGGACGGTTGATTCATAACGATGATGCATTCTACTCGGATGTTGATGACTACCCATATTGCAGAGATTGTTTTGAACTCCGTAACAATAAATCAATTAAAAACTACTGTTATAAGCCTGAGCCGATTTTCTACGGCTCAGGCGATTTATTTTATGGCATTGAATTGGAGATCGACAAGGGTGGCGAAGACTACTTAAATGCTCAAAATTTGCTTGATATTGCAAATGAAACTGACGAAAGAATTTACTGCAAACGTGATGGCAGTATAAATAACGGTTTTGAAATAGTTTCTCATCCTATGACTCTCGACTATCACACCAACAGTATGAACTGGGCTGAAATTCTAAAGAAAGCAGTAGACTTAAACTACAGAAGCCACAACACTTCTACTTGCGGGTTACATATACACTGCTCTCGCTCTGCCTTCGGTAAAGATTATGAGGAGCAGGAACAGGCAATCGGAAGAGTCGTTTTCTTCGTTGAGAAACACTGGAACGAACTCGTAAAATTCAGTCGCAGGACCCTTGATAACTTAAATCATTGGGCAGCAAAATATGCAACCCTCTCCCCCACTACGGAAGAAACCTATAAAAAAGCGAAGGATGTACGTATGGGCAGATACGTTGCAGTCAATTTAGAGAATGCAGAAACCATAGAATTCCGTATGTTCAGAGGAACATTACGCTACAAAACATTTCTCGCAACTCTGCAGTTAGTTGATGAAATCTGCTACTGCGCCATCACTATGACGAACCGGGAAATGGAATCTATGTCCTGGCTTGACTTTGTTGAGCGTATTCTACCTAAAAAGTCGGAACTTATAGAGTATCTGAAAGAAAAAAGACTCTACGTAAATGAAAACGTAACGGAAAGTGAGGAGATGTAAGATGTGCGGATTATTTGGTTTTTCAAATTACAGCGGTGAAAAAATCAAGGACATATCTGATTTAACTAAATTTCTTGCAGAACAGTCGGCAGTCAGGGGCACAGATGCCACAGGAATAGCCTTTTGTTCAGGTGGAAACGTAACCATATTAAAAGAAAATAAGTCGGCTTATAAATTAACCTTTAAACTCTCTGATGATACAAAGGCAGTTATCGCTCACACCAGGTTTTCAACACAAGGCAGTGAAAAGAAAAATTATAACAATCACCCCTTCCCTGCCAAATGCAATAATGCGCAGTTCGCTCTTGCTCATAACGGAGTATTGACCAACGATAAAGAACTCCGCGATAGGTTTAAGTTACCTAAAACGAAAATTGAAACCGACAGTTACATAGCAGTCCAACTTATAGAAAGTCAGAAGCGCTTAGGGTTTGACAGCATCAAGTATATGGCTGAACGTACAGAGGGCAGTTTTTCATATTCAATCCTTGATGATAAAAATAACATTTGGCTTGTTAAGGGCGAAAGCCCCCTATCCATTCTTCATTTCCCGAAGCTGAAAATATATGTATATGCTTCAACGGATGAAATCTTATACAAAGCGTTAATCGACTTTCCCCTGTTATTTACGGCGCTGAAAAACGGAGAATTCGAGAAAGTAGAAATATCCGAGGGTGATATTTTAAAAATACGACCTGACGGAATACTGGAACGTAACACATTCGACTACAGTTATTACTACGGCAGAGGTTGGTGGGAGTATGGCTCATTTTTCCCTATAAGTTTTGGTAACGGAGCTTTGACAGGCACCAAAAAAGATTACCTTGAGAGTTTAAAGTCAGTTGCAATGTATCAGGGTTATTCCCCCGAAGAGATTGATGACCTGGTAACTGACGGATTCTCTTTGGAGGAAATCGAGGACTATTTGTACTGTGGGGGTGAAATATAAATAATATGAAATACATCAAGTTTGTGCTGACTGCACTCATCGAGATAATAGTTGACCTCTGGACCAGCAAGAACAACGGTAATAGCAGTTGACATATGATAAAATATAAATATCACATTTGCGGTCTTGGGGGGTAACAATTATAGATGATTACGGAGTTATAAAGAAAGGCTATGCAAGGGTTTCATCAGTGGGACAAAAGGAGGACAGACAAGTCATTGAATTTCTTGCATATGGTGTTCCCAAAAGTAATATTTACATAGACAAGCAGAGCGGTAAAGATTTTAACCGCTCTGCTTACAAAAGGATGTATAAGGCTCTTAAAAAGGATGATTTGCTTGTTATAAAGTCTATTGACAGGCTCGGAAGAAACTACCACGAGATACAGGACGAATGGCGTAAAATCACAAAGAAAAAAGGTGCCGATATAGTTGTCCTTGATATGCCCTTGCTTGATACCACTCAATCAAAGGATTTGCTTGGAACTTTTATTGCAGACCTTGTCTTGCAGTTGCTTTCATTCGTTGCAGAAAACGAACGTCTGAATATCAAACAAAGACAGAAAGAAGGCATAGCTGCAGCCAAGCAACGAGGAGTTCGTTTCGGTAGACCTCCCATAACAATGCCTGAAGCATATGAAGAGTTCTACAAACTATGGCAGGACAAAAAAATAACCGCCAAAGAGGCGGCAGAAGTTCTTGATATTCCCTTGTGGGCTTTTTACAAAAAGAAACCCTGATTTTCACTAAATGTATAGGTTTACTCAAAAATAATTTTTTCGTCATTTTTAATGTAAATTGCGAAAAAAATTGACTTTATCCGCATAATGTGACATAATTAGGAAAACAAAAAGCTCTTTTCAGAGCAAGAGTAAACCTATACTTTTAACCAATAAGGGAGGAACACGAAAATGAAAAAATATATGGTAAGATTTAATGCTGGAACTGAAAGAGGTTTAATTATTTATGTTGATGCAAATACCGTTTCGGAAGCAAGAAAGGTTGCTATGGCTGAATTGTCCGGAAAAGCCGGATATATGAACAAAAAAATAGTTATTACGCACGTTCAGACAGCTTAAAGCAGAAAGGAACTTCTTTATGGGATTGTTTTCAAAAATCGCAGGTGGCATTATAAGTAATTTAGGTAAAGTTGATGATGTAGAAAGTGTAGTGGACAAGGCAGCAAATGTTGTTAACAGTGCAAAAGAAATAGGAGCAAAAATTGATAACGCACAAACCAAAAGCACGATTAAAAATATAGACAGTTTACAGAGAAAACTAAAAGACTTTGAAGGCAAAGTTGATGCTCAATTTAATATCGCATACGGTAAAAATCATGAAGAAAAAATACAGGTACAGGACGAGCATTTAATCGACATAAACTATACAGTGGCTTGTAAGTACAATACGATACATTATGCCGGAAATAATATGTATGTTGCAGGATTATATAACAAATATGGTGTTATATCTCCAGATGATGAAATTATAATTCCTTTTGACTATGATTTTATTTGCAGTTATTCTGAGGAAAAGTTTTGTGTTTGCAAAGATGGTAAATGGGGCTATATTGATATAAACAACAATGTTGTTATAGACTTTTGCTTTACAGATGCATTTGATTTTTCAGAAGGACTTGCATCTGCAAGTGTGGTTTGCGACGGCAAGGAGCAATATGGCTATATAGATAATTCAGGCAATTTTGTAATTCATTGTAAATATGATTATGCCGAGCCCTTCAACAAAAACGGTCTTGCGTGTGTTGGATTTATTGATACTTGGGGTGATATAAGAAAAGGTGTAATTGACAAACAGAATAATACTATCGTTAATTGCCGCTATGCTATAATTAAAGTTGAAGAAAGTTATATACTATACTGCTTAGAGTCTTTTCATTCACCAAAGTTCTTTGACCTTAAAGGAAACCCTGTCGAAATGGAAGAACCGAAGGAGCTTACACCTGAAAACACAATAATTCCATATTGGAACTCTGAAATAAAATACGGATATTATATACATACAGATAACGGCGATTTTTGTAAGATAAAGCCAATTTTCGATTTGGCTGAAAAGATAAACGAATATGGATATGCTATTGTAAGCCGTGATGGACTGTATGGCATTATAAAAATATCATAATGACATTTTATCAGAGCGACGGTTTATAACCGAAGCTCTTTTATTGTCTATAAGACATTGGAGGGATTTTATGTACAGCATCAAATGTCATAAATGCGGAAGGGATATATTTTTAGACGATATAAACCCATCCGGCAAAACGATAAAATTTTCTTGCGAATGCGGAGTTACAGGTTTTATAACAACAAAAAAACCAGTCAAGGAAACAGCAAAGAAATTTTTTACCGGATTTGCAAAAACATCTATGAAAGTATTAGAAACAGCAGTATCAAATTATAATCAAAATTGCGATATTGCAGAAAAAGGACTGCATAGACGAGATTATGAGGATTGGGATTTAGAAAAATTAAAATATGAATTTGAAAACTCAACGGATGCTTTTGAGAAAAAACTGATTAGCGAACGAATAAAAGAGCTGATGCAGAATGAAGGATATGATAATAATGAGTAAAAAAATTTTTGTTCATTTATTAATTGACTTAGTCATTGTCGGTATTGTTACTATTATTTATCTAGTACTAAAACAATTTATATACGGAATGCAGTTGGATGTATTAGGACAAGTGTTACAGCTAATTGTAATGGTACTATACATATCATTTGATGTAGTTGTCTTTTTCTTTTTTCTGTTGTATTGGTGGTCTGATAAAAAATGGACTTATATAAAAAGGAAATTAAAAAAGAAAAGATGATGCATTATGTATAACAAGAAATTTAAAATAAAAAATAATGTGCTTATAAAATACAAGGGCAAAGACGATTGTGTAGTAATCCCTTCTGGAGTAAAAGAGATAGGAATCAGATGTTTTGAATACAATTTAAAGATTAAATCTGTTGTTTTCCCTGATTCTGTCGAAAGAATATGCACACAGGCTTTTTCGGGTTGCGAAAATATTGAAAGTATTACGCTAAATAATGGGTTGAAACAGATTGGTGATTTTGCATTTTTTATGAACACTAATCTAAAAAAAGTTGTATTTCCAAGTACTCTTTTGAAAATTGAAAATAATGCTTTCCGTGATTGCCTAAATCTTGAGGAAGTTAAATTCAATAAAAATTTAAAGTACATAGGTACGCAGGCTTTTGAAAACTGTGGATGTTTGAAAAATGTTTATATACCTCGCAAAACCAAACTTGGCTCTGCGGTCTTTCCTAACAGCGATATTAAAGAATTTACGTTTGGAAACAGAGATTATAAGGTGGTTGAAAATTGTCTGTATTCCCGAAAACGCAAAACATTGTTAATGTCCTTTGCGGGTGGTGAGGTTAATGTTTGCGATGGGACAAAGAAAATTAAAAATTGGGCTTTCAAGGGAAAATATAAAATCTCAATTCCTAAAAGTGTAAAAGATTTTGGGTGTTATCATATATTACACGAACACCTCAAATTTAACAGCGACAATTCACGTTTTGTACAAATTGATAATTGCATTTTTGATACAAAGAAAAATCGGCTTGTGCAGAGTTGGGGAACAAAAAATTTGGCTATTGATAATATTAAAATTATAGGCGAAGATTCACTTGGTTTTCTTCGTAACTGTTCCACGATAAGAATCTGTGAGGGCGTTACGAAAATTGAAAAAGCTGCAATGTCAGCCAATCTTAACACAAGAGTGTTCACCGTTCCTTCGACAGTAAAAAAAATTAGCATTGATGCTTTTTCATTGTCATTAAAGTTAGAAAAAATTATATTTACACAAGGAGTGCGAAAAATAGATTTTACAGATTTTTACGGAGTGCTATATCCCAAACTGCAATATATTCAAATTCCACCTTCTGTCAAATCACTCAAAGGCTATAATAAAGAAATGAGAAATCTTACAATTATTTGCCACAAAAATAGTTGTGCTCACAGATATGCAAAAAGAAACAAATTAAAATTTAATATAATGGATGATGAATTATGATATGCAAAAAAGAATGTATAAGTTTTTTAGAAAATCAAAAAGTGAAAGAAAGGCTTATTGTTACTGCTCCTAATAGTGAAACAGATGCTGAGATTTTTAAATCAATAATTAAGCAAAGTGCAACCGGAAAAGAAGCATATATAAAATTGGCTGAGATATTAACAGTTGCAGATACATCATTTTCAAGCATTTGATTCAGATAGGATTGTTATGATTTTTTAATTGAGCAAGGATTTAACATAGAAGCTGCCTATGCTCTTATGGAAATTGTAAGAAAAGGTCAGTATAGGTTTGAGAGGTTTCAATTCAAATCAGATGAGCTATCAAAAGCTTTTTTCGAGTGGACTAAAACAGTTAACTATTGGCCGAGCAGGAAAATCATATATGAAATCTATTCAGATTAAGTAATACCCGACAGGCAATTCAGCCTGCCGGGTATTTTATTGCGTGTCATTAGGGTATAGTCTAATGGCACAGTTAAAAAGCGTTCCTTTTAAGTTGGTTTTCCCTTTTTGTGACGTCTCAAAATTAAAGCATACCCTATCGGGAAAGGAGTTGAACAAACGTGAAAATAGGATATATCCGATGCAGTTCTGACGGACAGAATACAGCAAGACAAGAAGTGCTGATGCAGGAACTTGGCGTTGACGAGGTCTTCGTTGATATTTTGTCAGGAAAAAACACAGACAGACCACAACTGAAAAAGATGCTCTCTTACGTCCGTAAAGGTGATACTGTTATTGTTTCGGAAATCAGCAGGTTTGCAAGAAACACAAAAGACCTTCTGGATCTTATAGAAATTCTATCGCAAAAAGAGGTTGCATTTGTGAGTCAGAAAGAAGCTATAGACACCACAACCCCTACAGGAAAATTTATGCTCACAATATTCGGGGCGGTCAGTGAACTAGAAAGAGCGTATATACTGTCCCGCCAATCAGAAGGGATAGCAATTGCCAAATCCCTTCATAAATACAAAGGCAGGAAGCCCAAGGAGCTTCCTGCCGAAACAGATGCAATAGTTAAGAAATGGAAAGACGGTCAGATAACTGCTACCGAAGCTATGCATAAGCTCGGCATCAGCAAAAGCACGTTTTACAGAAAATTTGGTGTATAGCTTTCTGTTTCAACGTAAAAATGCCCCAAACCCCTGTAATAATGAGGTTTGTTCCAATGTTCCGGTTAATTCGAAAAATAATATAACAGACATATTTTACTGCATTTGAATGTATTTTGACTTTCTGCCGGAACATTGGAACAGATCACTCAAAGCCGGTGTTTTCAACACGTTTAGTAGCGGAACATAAATTTTATAGTAGATGTTTCAAAAATTTACCGAAATCTTGTAGAAATATAAAATACACGGTATAATAATAAAAACCATTAAAATACATAGGCACGGAAAAGGTGAAGCGTTGTGAGCAAAGAAATGATAACGGAAGATAAAAATACAGAATGGTTACAACAGTTAGCAAATGAGGAATTTAAAAAATTCTATCTGGAAAATCCTAAAGAACAAAAATTTCTTTTTTCAAAGGTTGATGTTGAAGAACTCGTCGTTTTTTCATCAACAGAATTTTCACTGGCTGATGTCTTGAAATGCAGATATATTGAAACTTACTTAAAAAATAGAAATATCCAAAAAAGTGCTTTTAAAAAAGTTCTATTAAAACACATTAAAAACACCTTCGGAAATTTAAATGTAGACGAAAATAAAAAAATTAAAAAACACGCAGTTTCTTTTATCGAAGAACGATTTGCGGATGAACAGTTTGACTGTCCAGAGGTTGAATTAACAAGTTATAATAATTTCAAACGTGATGAACAAAGGTATCTTACAGAAGCGTTGATATATATCTTCAAAGATAAAAACATACTAGATAAATTCAAAGAAGATGGTTATTATAAAATCAAACCACTTGAAGCGATGTTTATGTTTTTTATTTTAGATGACAAGAACAAAGAAGAACTTAAGCATATAAGATTTTGTGAAGAGCATTTAATTAAGAGGAAATATATGAATACCCTTCGGAGATATGCGTTGGCTATTAGCGAAACCAGAGGATGGTCAAGCGATACAAATCATATAAGAGATGTTTATGACAAAAGACTCCAGTCATTAAAATCTGATTTGCCTGCAGTACGTAACCTTTTAATTAAAGTCGAGAAAGAACTTGACAAAAATGATAATGCAGATTTCGAAAAAATTATTGAAAGAGTAACCAAGTGCAGAAAAAAACTCAAGAAGTTTATTAAAAGATACGAACAGTTGTCGCTGGATAAAGTTTTTAAAGAGCATTGACAGAAAATGTCAATGCTCTTTTTGCGTGTAAAAACGCTGTCCGCTTCCCACGCAAAACACATCAAAATATATGATATCCTAATTACAGTTCTAGAACAAATCTTTTAAAAACCAGGAGGAATCACTCATGCAACATCCAGACATCTTGGACAACCGATATGTTGTCTATTCCAGAAACACTGAACCCGAAAATCCTGCCAAACCATTGCAGGATAGCGTTAAAAGAAGAGTTGAAAACGGTTTAGTCCACTTAACTCCGACGCCTTATTACAAAGCATTGAAACTAGTGCAGCAACTACAAGGGCTGGGATACGAAAATCTTCCACAATTGCTAAAAAACAAGGAAACTCCCTCCCCTGCATCAAACGAAGAAAAAAAACATAAAAAGAAAAAACACAAGAAAAAGAAGGGCAACAAGAAATTCAAGGATAAAAAAGGCACTAAGAAAATGACAAAACACATACGCAACAATCTTACAGAACGCAACGAGCGTAACAGTAACCTCATGGCTGAATTAATGAAGAATGCAGATAATCTACTTATTTCTGAAAGACGATTGTGGGTTTATAACTACAATATCGGATGTTATGAGTACTGTGACGCAGAAAATGTTGCATCTAAACTCAGGCTGCTTCTAGATGAAAACGATAGAATGAAGGTATCTAGTCAAGAATATAAGGAAGCATATAACCAACTGATGATTTCGGAAGAACTGAAATCGGAGAAAGAGTTCTTTGCTAATAAACCTTTTGTAAACTGTTGTAATGGCGTCGTAGATGTTATGAACCAAAAACTGCTTCCGCACTCTCCCTCATACAGGTTTAAGCACTGCATAGGAGTTAATTATAATCCTGATGCCAAATGCAAAAAATTTCTTGCGTTTGTTCATAACATCACCGATGGGGACGAAGAACTGACGGAATTGCTAAGAGCAATTATGGGCTATATTTTATCTCATTATAATAACGCAAAAATGGCTTTCTTGCTATATGCGGGATCTAATACCGGTAAATCAGTTTTATGTAAAATAATTGAAAGTATTATCGGTAAGGAGTATGTCAGCCATTGTGATCTCGCATATTTACATAAGCAAGAATATGCGGCTACATTATCCGGGAAATTGTTATATATTGCACCGGATATAAAAAATGAAAGCTTGAAGGATGTAGGATTTTTCAAATCTCTTACATCCCACAATGATACAATTTCCGCCAGATTACTATATGTTAATCCCGGAGATGTAAAAGGAGAAACAAAAATGTTGTTTTCTACTAACCATTTACTATCGTTTGATAGTAAGTTAGATGCAGGTGATATAGAGGCGGTATTCAACAGATTTCTGTATTTTCCATTCCAAAATAAGCCTATCGAAGAAAGTGAAGATAACAAAAATTTTGCAGATGAGATCTTGGCAGAGAAGGATGGGATTTTCTCGTGGGCTATGGGAGGTTTGCTTAACTATATTGATAATAACGAAAACTTTCCTCATTCAAAGCTTTCCAAAAAGTTAAAGCTAAAGAATATGTCTCAATACTGCCCTGAAAAGAGCTTTTTCGAGAAATGTATTGTGGTTGACAATGATTGTCGGGAATTAACAGAAGCAGTTAAAGATGCATTCGAGAACTTCTGCAAAGAGAATAACGTGGTAGTACGAGGAAATATCAGAGAATATATAACAAAGCAGAAGAAGATATCTGTAAGGAAAAAAAGAATAGACTCTAACGGAAACGCAATATCAACAGGTAGTCCGAGAGCTATATACGAAGGTATTAGGCTTCGTGACAAATACAGAGTTAGTTAAGCATTATAAAAAAATACAGGAGGATGTATTATGAAAATACCGAAGTTTTGTCCTTATTATAGGGTGTTAGAACATAAGCCAGAATTTGAATTGGGTATGATGGTGTTAACAGAAGGGGTATGGGAACTCATTGAGCAAGATCTCGTCTTTATAACAGAAATAGATGCATGCTTTAACAAATTCATCCGCAAGGACTTTGGGGTTTTATCTGAAGATGATGAAGGAAATCCATACGAAGTAATAGATGGTGCTGAAATTATGGGCGGATATGTGACAACAAAAGGGAATATCTACATTGTTACATCGCATGATAGGAAAGGTACGATTATTATGCTACCGCATGAACGTTGAGTACATGCGGTAGTGCACGGAGGGATGTGATATGAAGAAACAGCAGTTAATACTGCACAAGACAGATAGCGGACATTACCGCTCTGTTATTAAGACCAAACACGGCAGACTTATTTACTTAGAAATAAGCGAGGATAATAACAGCCTATCGGTTATAAATTGTTATTATCTTGACCGTATGAGAGGCGGAGAGTATTATGCCTCTCCGCAGAAGTTAATAACAAGAGATTTCAGCCATAATGAAATGCTTGACGTTATTGCCTCTGAGCTTGACCGAAGATATTTCGGTGTAGAGATTACAGATAAATTTGCAAACTTGACTAAGGATGAATTTATCAATTTACAAACTATGCAGAGAAAATATAATTTTCTTATATTTGTTGGAGAGGGTGAGCTTATTGACGGCATCCCCTCTATCCTCAAAACCCGATTCAAGAATCGTATCCACAGAGGCATCTTCCTTGAGATGCAATACATAAACGGCAAAGGTGTTATAACCGATTGCCATTACTACGACAGAAACTACAAAGAAAGGAGTAAAGTAATACCGGAAACACTCTCAACGGTGTTTCTTAAGTATAACAGACAAGCCATACTGAATATAATCAATAATGAACTCAACACTTCGTTTACGCATATTATATTCGTTACAGATGGCAGTCTTGATATTGATAACAAAGTCGCTTTATGCGGCAATATATAAACGGAACCACGTGTGTCCGTAACAGTAATATAGCTTCACTCGTGAGCATATTATTTGACTAAGCGAGAAGAAAACAAATCGGAGGTCGATATTATGCTGCAAGCAGTTGCAACTATTAACACAGGACACCATACTAAATATACAGATATATCAAATAATACGAAAAAAGTTACACACAGCGTTGTCTTCAACTCCCAGGCAAAGGAACTTGAAGAACAAATCGTAGAGGAACTTTACAGGATTTTCACGCATAAAGCGGGCTGATTAAGGAAGCAGAGCGGTAAATACCGCTCTGCTTCCAGAAAGGGGTGTAGTTATGGCTATTGCCCTTTATGCACGAAAGTCAATCGAAAAAGAGAATAGTATTTCTTGCGAAACTCAGCTTGAATACTGCAAAGCAATGTTAAAGCCCGATGAACGGGGCGAAAAGATACTTACATTCGTCGACAACGGCTTTTCAGGTGGTAACACAGACCGTGAAGGTTTTCAGAAAATGATGCGAATGATTGAGCAAGGAAAGATTACAAAAGTACTCACCTACAGGCTGGATCGTGTATCAAGAAGCCTGGCAGACTTTGTGAATATTCTTGCTATTTTCAAGAAATATGGTGTAGAGTTCGTTTCTACACAAGAGGCATTTGATACAGGAAGTCCCTACGGGGAGCTAATCGTAAAAATCTTGGCAGTATTCGCAGAATTCGAAAGAAATAGTATCATACAGCGAGTATCCCAAGCTTACGAACATCGCAGTTCCATGGGTTTCTATATGGGTGGTAGAAAGCCGTATGGATTTGAGCTTGAACCAACCGTAATCAACAACGTCAAAACAAAGAAACTCTCCCCTATCCCAGAAGAAATCGAGCAAATACGTTACATATACGATGCCTATGCAGTTGAGCAGGTATCTCTGGGCAGGCTCTTAAAAAACCTGGTAGATAATGATATTAAACCTCTATCAGGTGGGGGCTGGACTACTGCAAAACTCTCAACCATAATAAAGAACCCTATATACGTAAGGGCTGACAGCAGAGTGTATGAGTATTTTCAAAAACACAACGCGCAAATCATCAGTCCCCCTGAGGCTTTTGACAGCATTCACGGCATACAGATTTATGGCAAGAGCAAGCATGAAGCTGACAACAGCGACTGGTCTGACATCAAGGTAGTTGTAATGACACACGAAGGTGTAGTTGATAGTGACGTCTGGTTAAAATCCCAGAACAAGTTAGCAAGAAACAAACAGATAAAAAATGCTGTATCTAACAAGACCTCGTGGCTTGGCGGTAAAATCATCTGTGGCAGATGTGGCAGAACCATGACGACTATCAAGGGCAAGACAGGAAGCGGAGAAATCCGCAGGTATTTTACCTGCACAGGCAAAACGCATTTTAAGGACTGTAAAGGCACTAAAGGTACAATTTATGCAGAGAGCCTTGAAGATATGGTTTACACAGAAATTGCAAACAAGCTCGAAACTTTAAAAAACATCAGGACAAGCAGTAAAAAGAATTTGCATCCTGAAATCAACGAACTGAGAAACAAGCTTAAGTCAATCGAACTGTCTCAGAATAAAATTGCAGATATGCTGATGCAACCGGAGGCAAATGCCGATTTAATCGAAATAATGAGCCAGAGAGCGACAAAACTCAAAGCAGAGAGAACGGATCTTCTGTTAAAGATTGAAGAGCTTGAAAACACAGAAATCGACGTTAAAGAGGCTATTAACCTTTCTAAAAAGTGGAAAACGGCTTCCTTCGAGGAAAAACGTGGCGTATCCGGCATTCTTATAAACCGTATCGTTATAGACGAGAACGGTAACGCTGAAATCATCTGGAATATCTAAATAAGGCACTGTAGTCTTGTGACTACAGTGCCTTTTAGTATGGTGTTTTTTTTTGTATCATTTACTCCCCTCTTTACATTATGGGAATAATATAATTGTAGCGGTTGATTGTTGCTACTGACGGTGCAGCAAAGGAAGAAACTGTTATTTCATTTTTGAAGTTATTTATTTTAATCTGATATAACAGGTTGACTTTCCTTTTCCCTCGCGTTTCAGTTCGCCTGACGCTACCATTTTACGAAGAGCTCCTTCTACAGAACTGAGACTAAGTGAGGGACATAGTTCACGTATGTCTTGCTTATTAAAGCGTCCTATCTTATTCATAACAGCTTTGCGAACCATCTGGGCGGCAGGAAGTTTCTCTTCAACAATAGCGAATCGATCTCCAAAGTCTTTGTATGCCGAGAGGATAGTTCCAAGCAAATATTTAATAAATGGAACAGTATCCTCCGTACCTTCGTGCCATCCATGCTGTGAACTAGCAAGAGCATCGTAATATAAATCTTTATTCTTAGCAATCTTCGCTTCTAACGAAATATATTTACCTACATAAAAACCGCTTCGATATAGAAGCAAAGTGGTAAGCAAACGGCTCATTCTTCCGTTGCCGTCGTTAAAAGGATGAATGCATAAGAAGTCGTGAATAAAAATCGGAATTGCGATTAACGGCTCCAATTCCATATTTCCAATAACACGATTGTATTCATCACAAATTCTGTCTAATGCCTCCGGTGTTTCAAACGGGGCAAGTGGCGTAAATAGGATTTCCGTATGTCCGTCAGGATAAGTTGCACTAATATAATTCTGCACATTCTTTGTCTGACCGGCCATAGGGTTGTTCATATGGCTGTACATGACTTTATGAAGTTGAAGAATATAATTGCGGGACAACGATATCGCATCAAAACTTTCGTGAATAATTGAGAGCGCATCACGGTAACCGGCAATTTCCTGCTCATCACGGTTCTTAGGGGTCGTGTTCTCTTCCACCAACTGCTTAATACGGGTATTGGTAGTGACGATACCTTCGATCGCATTGGAAGCTTCGGTACTTTGAATTTTTGCAATCTCAACCAACTTTTCCAATTCTTCCGGACGCCTCTTGAGATAAAGTTCTTGCTTTCCTGCTTCTTTATATATTGCAGCTATAAGTCCTAAAATTTCAGAATCCCATTTTTGATTTTTAATGACAGAATAATTAAAAGGTCTCATTCCCTTATCCCCCTTTCATTCCCTTATATTATAGTCATTTATAAGGGAATAGTCAATAAGATGTTTAAAATCTCCCCTTAATTCTTCATTGTTTTTAAGGGGAACTCAATATAATTAAGGGGTATTGTCCCCGTGATCTTACTATATATTTATAACAAACCCTGATGAACATGTCGCTCATCCGGTATCATAATATGTATGCTACATCTCACTTTTTTGACGGTGTTTTCTTTTTCAATCGACGTTAAAGAGGCTATTATCCTTTCTAAAAAGTGGCGAACCACTTCCTTTGAGGAAAAACATGGCGTATCCGGCATTCTTATAAACCGCATCATTATTGATGCAGTCGGTAACGCCGAAATCATCTGGAATATCTAAATAAGGCACTGTAGTCATAGGACTACAGTGCCTTTTCGTATGGTGTTATTTTTTCGTATTATTTAGTCCCCTCTTTACATTTTGAGAATAATATAAGGAATTATATTCGTAATTTATGTTGCTATTGTTCCCAAAAGCAAACCTAACAACCAGAAAAACTTTATGTATCCAACAATTTTCAGGCAATGTAGAGACTATCTAAGATTTAGTGAGGTATGGATTCCGCTCAAACGATAAGAGGTCATTTTAAATTTACTATCGATAACCATAAACAATTAAAACCACTCAACAGGCTATAATATCTGCTGTGTGGCTTTAATTTATTGTCCCATAATAGAGAAGTCCGAAGTAATTTCTATTCAAGGTTATCCTTCTTCAATCACAGTATTTATTGTTTTTTTCAACTTTTCGAACAAGGTCTGTGCATCTTTGTCAAGAATTTCATCTGCCGAAATAGCATTCGCACGAGCCTTTTCATACAAAGCTTTTGCTAAAGCGAACTTAGCACCATTTACTTGCTTTGCAACTTCTTTCGAAAGCAACGGATCTGCCTTTTTGATGTCCGCCTCTTCATATCCCATCATTTCTTTTAAAAAACTATCGCGCTCGAAAACATCTTCAATCGCTTTACCTGTCTTTTCCTTCTCATGAGTTGTAAAGATGTGAGCCTTATCAAAAACGCCATCCCGAATAAGCTTTGCCCGTTCTTTTTCTCCTGCTGCGTCCGAATCTACCAGAGCAAAAATATCAGAAATCCCTAAGCCCAAAAACAGGGATGCTATCCGTCCGATATTATTACACCCATTTGCATGTGTAACCTTACACTCCAACGGTTGCTTCAACAAAAGTTCCAGCGTCTTGACATAATAGTAGTCCGAAACACCTTCGCAGATGAGAACCTTGTGTTCCTGAAGGTTCAGTTCGCTGCCCAAAGAATATCCGATTGCATCAACAATAGGCTTGAGTGTATCAGCACTCTTACTGTGATGAATCTTTTCTTTGATTTCGCTAATTTCATTGTATCCATTTGCATCGGTGGCGCTATGTTTTTCTACCAATCGCAACTGACTGATATTATCAGAATCAATCAAATATGGACTATGGGTAGTGTAAATAATCTGGTTGTTTGCGCTTTCATCGTTCAGAATATCTCTCATTTCTTGCTGTGCTTTGGGATGTAGATACATTCCCGGTTCATCAACCAGAATAACATCACCAGGTTTTAAATCTTCTCCCTTCAATGCTATATAGAAGTTCAGATACCATTTCAAACCTGTACTGCGTTGAGAAAGCTTAAACGGATATCCTCTACGTCCGTTGGCAGAGTCTTTATCATAAACATACATCGAGATAGTTGCAGTATTGATGTCAAATTCAAGTTCAACATCCTTTTGCTTATATCTTGAAGCAAAATCTCCCGAAATGGCCGTAGACAGATTTTGGGTAAGTCTCCGCTGTTCCTGGTGATTTGCAGTTTCAAAAATCTTCTTAAAATCAGCATTGAGATAAGATCCTAGCCGTTTGATCGCAATGTTTGTAATATCTTTAGCTGCAAAACTATCAGGAATATCATTTTCAATCGTTTTGTACAAAACAAATTTGGGCAACAGGGATTCCAAATGGGTAACTATCTGTGCGCTACGGTCACTCATTTCCTCACCTTCTACTGCGATATAGTTGTTCGTATACAAGATGGTACGCTTTT
Organism: Feifaniaceae bacterium; assembly: GCA_045538835.1. Lineage (GTDB taxonomy): Bacteria > Bacillota > Clostridia > Oscillospirales > Feifaniaceae > RGIG6165. The sequence continues at coordinate 300,742 of JAZQEF010000018.1, forward strand.
TATTTTCGACTTGTACCATTATCTCACAGCCTATATTTACCTCCGGAATTGCCTGATTCACTTCGCTGATTTCTTCAGCCGAAAGATCAAACCAATAGGAAATTTCAGGAGAAAGACTGGTGTCGCTAAAACTATACTCGTCCTCAGAAAACACAGGTTCTTTTGTATTTAGTTTTTCAAGAGCGCTTAAAACATTTGTTTTTCCACTTTCATTTTGTCCGGCCAAAATAGTTACGCCATTTTGTACGTTGCATCTTCCGCTATCAACAAAAGATTTATAATTTTTGATTCGGAATGCCTTTAGTAACACGCTGGAATCCCTCCCTTAAAGAATTTCTCTGGATATGGCAATATTATACTATATTTCTACTGTTTTCGCAATTATAAATATGCTTCACTCGAAAGGGTGGAGATACCTTTTAATTACTACTCTGTCCGAGATAAGTATTGGCGTGCATAAGCTAGCAAAAAACAAGCAGATACGTAACGTTGTATCTAACAAGACCTCATGGCTTGGCGATAAAATCATCTGTGGCAGATGTGGCAGAACTATGACGACTATCAAGTGTAAAACGGGAAGCGGTGAAATCTGCTGGTATTTTACCTGCACAGGCAAAACGTAATTCAAGGACTGCAAAAACATTAAATCCACAGTTTACGCAGAGAGCCTAGAAGAAATGGTTTGTCTTGAAATCGAAAACAAATTTACTGCCAAAATAAGACCAAAAATCTCCTTAAATTAGTATGGATTGCTTCGCCAAAGCGCTGGAAGTGAGCGATTTCTCTTGCGCGCAGGAACTTTATGGCATCTTTGACATCGGGGTCGTCAACAAGAAGCAGTATATTGTCATAAGTTACTCTTGCCTTCTGCTCTGCTGCCATATCTTCAGTAAGGTCAGCAATCGGATCGCCCTTTACGGCAAACTGATCTGTTTCATACGGCATACCGCTTGCAGCCTGCGGCCATACGCCAAGCGTATGATCTACAAAATAGGTGTCAAATCCGCCCTTCTTGATTTCATCTATAGTGAGTCCTTTAGTAAGTTGTGTAACAAGTGTGCACACCATTTCCATATGCGCAAGTTCTTCTGTTCCAATGTCAGTTAAAACGGCTGCAACATCGTTATAGGGCATATAGAATCTCTGTGAGAGATATCTAAGTGATGCTCCGAGTTCGCCGTCGGGACCACCATACTGTGATATAATAACTTTTGCCGCTCTGACATCAGGGCGGTTTATTTTTATAGGATATTGTAATTTTTTCTCATAACTCCACATACAATCAGCCCTCCAAATTCCACGGGAACGGCGTTTCCGCCCATACCCATCTCTCGTATTCGCTGTCGCCTGTCGGCTTGGTTATCGGTCCGAAATGGCGCTCATACTCGCTTTTTGCCTGATCGGCAAGAGCGCTCATTTTTTTGTAATAAGAAAGCGCTTGCTTATTGCCGGGATGTGTGTTAAGGAAAAGGCTTGCATCATGCGCAGCAAATGAGTATTCCTGCACTTTCTGCATCATCATTCTGCGTTTGTTCATTTTCTGCAACCTCCCATACGGTACGGAAGATTAAGTTCCGAAAAAATAGTTCCCACTGTAAGCGCTTCGCAGGGTTCATACAATGCTCTCCATTTTTGCATCGGAACTGTTGCTATCGCAAGGGGAAGTTCAGCGCAGCCGCCGTTTGATCTTGCTGAGGGCATCATGTGTACATTATTAGTACATCTGCAATTATTGGACTGTCTCGTCCTGTATCTGTTTCTCAAGTGATATTTCTCCTTTCTTAAACGGTATCACCCCATTTTATGGGTAAGGCAGTGCAAAGTGTGACATTTTGATTTATTTATGCTATAATTGTATTAAGAAATGAACAGAGGTGCAGATATGATACTATGCTTAAAAGGCTTTCGAGTCCTTGATTTTACTGTAAAAAATCACATTCCGGCAAGCACAAGGGTAAAAATCAATACAACACTTAATCACAAAGTAAATTTTCACGAAAACAAAAAAACGGCCGTATGCTATACGACCGTTGAAGTGCGCGCCGAAAACTCGGTGGACTTTCTTGTTTCAATAATTCTTGAAAGTGCATTTACCTATGATGAGAATGACAAAAAAGCAGTTCATCTCGCAAGTTACAAGGCTATTTATCCTACAATTAAAGATATTGTGAAAGCGACCACCAAATCGCTTCATATGTCTCCGCTTGAACTGCCCGATATCAATCTTCCCGAAAACACCATTCAATCAAACTAGTATTCTACTTTTATTATCTCATCGGTTTCACCTTTTTTCACCGCTTCTTCGATAGCAGCAAAAAGTTTTTGGCACTGACTGCTGGAGCGTGTTGCGCCGCTTACTGGCATCATATCCTCCGAAGTCTTTGCATCTACCACGCTCTGCGCAATAAGCGGCTGCCACTCAGACGGTTGATAAGGCATTCCGTAGTTTTCTCCGTACTGAGACTTTTTTGTCCCCTCAAAGTCATATGCATCATATTCGGCGGCAACTATGTCCCCGTTTTCATATGTAACTATCAGATAATCCGTCCAGCCGTATATCGGCGAAGCGCTTTCGGCGGTAACTGTACCAGCGAATTCTTTTTTGCCACATGCCGAAAGACAAAAGAGCATACAAATTAAAAGTATAAAAATTTTTTTCATTTTATCACCCATAGAATAATATGAAAAAAGAGGCGTATAAATTACGCCTCTTTTTATCATTCAAGAGTTTACTTACCTGTAACTCTGGAAATCATTGTCTTAACCATCTGACCGCCGACTCTACCTGCATCTCTAGCCTTAAGCTCGGGATTAGAAAGGTCTACACCCATCTCTGCAGCAGCTTCAGTTTTATACTGATTAAGAATAGCCTTTGCTGATTTGTTTTCCATAATCTTTTTTAATCTCCTAATTCATTTTGGACCGCTTTTTGCGGCACATTAGTATTTTAAGCAGAAGATAAAAAAATATTTGTGTCAACTTTTGGCAGATGTTTGACAGTTTATAGAAATAAGTTTATACTGTAATAAATAAAAAAAATAAGGAGATTTTAACTTTGAGCGAATGTAATCACGATTGCGGAAGTTGTACTCAGAATTGCGATTCAAGAAAACCTGAAAGTTTTCTTGAAAATCTTAATGAGTTAAGTTCCGTAAATAAAGTTATCGGTGTTGTAAGTGGTAAGGGCGGCGTAGGAAAGTCACTTGTCACTTCTATGCTTTCCGTTTTACTTAGAAGAATGGACAAGCGTGTTGCAATTCTCGATGCTGATATAACAGGTCCGTCTATACCAAAGTCTTTTGGTATAACCGAAAAAGCCACTGCAAACGAATTTGGCATAATACCCTGCAGAAGTAAGACGGGTATTGATATTATGTCCCTTAATCTGCTTCTTCCTCACGATACGGATCCTGTTATCTGGAGAGGACCTGTCATTGCAGGCACAGTAAAGCAGTTCTGGACCGAAACCATTTGGAAGAATATAGACTGTATGTTTATTGATATGCCTCCGGGAACAGGCGATGTTCCGCTTACGGTCTTCCAATCAATTCCCGTTGACGGAATCGTTATTGTGACATCCCCGCAGGAACTTGTTTCAATGATAGTTGAAAAGGCTGTCAATATGGCAAAACTTATGAATATACCGATACTCGGTATCGTAGAGAATATGAGTTATGTCGAATGTCCCGACTGTGGTAAACAGATAAAAGTGTTTGGTGAAAGCCGCATTGAAGAAACCGCAAAGGCGCTTGATATCCCCGTTTTAGGAAAGATACCGATGGACCCTTCTATTGCCTCCTGCTGCGACAAAGGTCTTATCGAACTTTTCGAGGGAAGCTGGCTTGATGATGCCGCAAACAAAATATATGATATGTTATGAGAAAAAGCCGTCAATTGACGGCTTTTTCTATTAATTTAATAAATTTTTTTTGAAATTCTTCGTCCTGCGCCTTTGTACGCGCTTTCGGACCTTTTAGTCTGCCGCCTGCCATTCTTACCTTCTTTGATTCGTGGCGTGACAAAAGAAGCATATCTATATTACTGTGGGAATACTCCATACCGTTCTGATTTATGGCGTATGCACCCTTTGCAAGGCACATTGCGGCAAGACCGTAATCCTGCGTTATTGCAATATCCCCTTTATTTATCATATTTACAAGCACAAAATCAACGCTGTCTGCGCCTTTATCTACGGTTATGCACTGCACTCCTTCACGCTTTATTATGTGTGCAGTGTCACAAAGCATCGTCACTTCAATCCCCTTTTTTGCGGCAATTCTTATTGCGATATCCACAACCGGACAAGCATCGGCATCTATATATATTTTCACTTGTACCTCACTTTCATTTGGTTGAAAAAATTTATTATATGTAGTATAATTTCCGTATCAACTTACGGAGTGTTAAACTATGCATAAAAAAAGTATTATGGTATGCGCTGCGCTTTTTGCAGTAGTTCTGATTGTCGGCGGAATTTTTCTTTTCACATACGATCCGCAGACCGTGACAGAAAAAAACGAACAACTTTATTCAGATGCCGTCATATTCGAAATGAAATTCGAAGATATATATGAAACGGTAACTTTAGAAGTATATCCGAATCTTGCCCCCAAAACCGCTAAAAACTTTATATCACTTGTTAAAGACGGTTACTATAACGGACTCACCGTTCACAGGGTAGTCAGTGATATGATAATCCAGGCAGGCGCCGGTGAAGAGACCGATAACATTAAAGGCGAATTTGCCTCAAACGGTTTTGACAACCCTTTTAATCATACAAGAGGCGTTATTTCAATGGCAAGAGCATCTGATCCCGATTCTGCTTCAAGTCAGTTCTTTATAGTTGTTGCCGATAGTATTTCAAGCCTTGACGGCGAGTATGCTTCTTTTGGTATGGTTACAGACGGCATCGAAACAGTTCAGGAAATTTCACGTACCGAATGTGAAGGCGAAACACCTGTTATCCCGCCTGTAATTGAATATATTAAAATTAAGTAAACCGATATAATAGGTTTACTTTTTTATTGTTTCAAGATTTCTTATAAGAGGTTTGACTCCTCTCCACGTAAAAGCCGCATTTGGATATTTATCCTTAAATTCACGGTTAGACAAATTTGCAATATCCTCCATATTCAGAGAAAACGGCTCTTCATCTGTAAGTTTATTCATGGGACATACGCTCTGGCACATATCGCATCCCCAGATATATCCGCTTTTTCTTATCGCATTTTCTTCTTCCGATGTGAGAACACCTTTTTTCTGTGTGATATGCGATATACATTTTTCTTTATCATATATCCCTGCGGTGGGACATATCTTTTCACATCTTCCGCAGCCGAGGCACTCGCCTATTTCGGATATTTCATCGTACTTATCAAAAACATCGTCAACAAGTATCTCTCCGATAAAAACAAAACTTCCGTATCTATCATTTATCAAAAGGCCGTTTTTGCCCCTTACACCAAGTCCGCAGGCTGCAGCAAGTCTCTTTTCGTCAAAAGGCGAAATGTCGGCATACACCCTGATTTTACCTATTGCAGGCATATTCTGTGCCACGTCTTTGGCACGTTTGTGATAATCCTTGCCCTTTGCATAGTAGGAAACGTTGCCTTTTTCGCTTCCTGCGGTGTACGGTATTAAAAACACCACAACACTTTGTGCGGAAACACTTTCACCCTCAAACAAAAAGTTTTTTGCATCTGTAAAGGTGATGACCTTGTAAGGCACATTCAGTTTTTTCAAAACATCATAACTAATCATAATTGGATTTTACCCCAAATAAAAATAGCAGTCAAGTTGAACTTGACCGCTATTTTTATTAATCTCTGTATTCTTCCATGATGTAGGCTTCGAAAATGTCGCCTTCCTTGATGTCGTTGAATTTTTCAATGCTTATACCACATTCGTAGCCTTCAGCAACTTCCTTTACATCATCTTTGAATCTGCGTAAGCCCGCTATCTTTGTGTCTGCAACAACAATGCTGTCACGGAGTACTCTGACGTTTGAATTTCTTGTAATCTTACCGTCTTTGACCATACAGCCTGCAACGGTTCCGACGCTTGAAATCTTATAGACCATACGAACTTCTGCCGAGCCTGTGACAACTTCGCGGAATTTAGGTGCAAGCATACCTTTCATTGCCTGTTCCATCTCTTCGATGCATTCATATATGATAGAGTATGTTCTTATATCAACGCCTGCATTCTTCGCATTTGTTGCAGTTATAACATCAGGTCTTACATTGAAGCCGACGATTATCGCGCCCGAAGCAGAAGCAAGCATAATATCACTGTCATTTATCGCACCGACACCCTGATGGATGACTTTAACTGCAACTTCTTCATTTGAGAGTTTCTGCAACGATGCCTTGAGCGCTTCCGCAGTACCCTGAACATCTGCTTTGATAATGATATTTAGTTCCTTCATATTGCCCTGCTCGATCTGAGCAAACAGACCGTCAAGAGAAACTGCATACTTCGATTTATTTGCTTCCTCACGCTCTTTTTCGCGGCGCTGGTCAGCAAGTTCTCTTGCCATTTTTTCATTTTCAACGGCATAGAACACATCACCTGCTGCAGGAACTTCTGCGAGACCGATTATCTCTACCGGTGTTGAAGGACCTGCCGTAGCAAGTTTTCTTGAATTCTCATCTGTCATCGCACGTACACGACCGACCGACGTACCTGCGATTATTACATCACCGCTGTTAAGTGTACCGTTTTGTACGAGAAGTGTTGCTACCGGACCTCTGCCCTTATCAAGTTTTGCCTCAATTACAGTACCCTTTGCATGTCTGTTCGGGTTTGCCTTAAGTTCAAGCATCTCGGCAGTAAGTGTTATCATTTCAAGAAGTTCTGTAATACCCTGCTTTGTAAGTGCCGATACGGGTACACACGGAATATCGCCGCCCCATTCTTCGGGAACGATGCCGTGTTCTGTAAGTTCCTGCTTCACACGGTCGGGATTTGCCGTAGGTTTATCCATCTTGTTTATCGCAACGATTATCGCAACATTTGCAGCCTGTGCATGGTGTATTGCTTCAATAGTCTGAGGCATTATACCGTCGTCAGCCGCAACGACAAGCACAACGATATCCGTGATATTCGCACCTCTTGCGCGCATTTCGGTAAATGCCGCATGACCGGGAGTATCAATAAACGTGATATTGCTGTCATTTATCTTTACTCTGTAAGCGCCGATGTGCTGTGTGATTCCGCCTGCCTCGCCCGATGTAACATTTGCATGTCTTATAGCATCGAGAAGCGATGTTTTACCGTGGTCAACGTGTCCCATAACAGTAACAACAGGATCTCTGACTTCAAGATTTTCTTCAGCATCCACACTGTCATCGATAAGCTGTTCTTCGATAGTTACAGTTATCTCTTTTTCATACTTTATGTTGAATTCTTCGCAGACAAGACCTGCCGTTTCAAAGTCGATAACTTCGTTCTGATTTGCCATAAGTCCCATCAGCATAAGTTTTTTTACAACTTCAGAAGAAGTCTTCTTCATTCTTGAAGCAAGTTCTGATACAACTATTTCATCGGGAATAGTTATCTTAAGTTGAGCCTTTCTTGCCTTTTCAAGAGCAAGTCTCTGCAGTTTTTCTGCCTCTGTCTCAACTCTCGGAGCAAACTTGCCGCTTTGCTTCTTTTTGCCGCCTATCTTCTGCTTTCTTGCACGGTAATCCTTAACATTCTGCGGAATGAGAGAGTCAATTCTGTCATCATACTTGGACATATCAACATTGCTCGTTCTCGTGTCAACGATACGAACAACTTTTTCTGTACGTGTATGAACAACATTTTCTTTCTTATTCTTCTGGAAAGGCTTGCCCTTCTGAGGTGCAGGCGCTGCCTTCTGCTGAGGCTTTTCTTCAGCCTTTTTAACAGGTTCCTTTACAGGAGCCTTCTTTGTATCAGGCTTCTTTTCCTCGTTTTTCTTTACCTCAGGCTGTTTTTCTTTTGCCGCAGGCGCTTTCTTCACCTTAGGTTCTTCCTTTACCGGTGCAGGAGCCGGCTTTTCTCTATCTGCACGTTCTTGATCTCCAAGTTGGAAGAATTTGGCAAAATCGCTATTTGAATTTTTTGTGTAATGATCAAACACATAATCAAGTTCATTTTCAGTCAATGATGTCTGTGTCTTTTTTGCTTCGCCGCCATATGCCTCCTGAAGCAATGCTATAATCTCTTTGCTCGAAACCGCCAGATCCTTGGCAAGTTCACCGAGTTTATATTTCACAACTGTGCTACTCATTTATGCACCCCCGTATTAATTCGTCATACAGTTCATCCGAAACAACTGTTTTAAACTGTCTTGAAAGTCGCTTGTTCTTTTTGAGTTTTTCAGCGCAACTCTTGCTGTCGCATATATATGCCCCTCGTCCCGGTGCTTTGCCCGTTCTGTCGAGTGATATGCTCGCATCTGCATTTCTTACGATACGGACAAGTTCTCTTTTGGGTTTCACTTCACCGCAAGCGAGGCATGTACGCATAGGTTCTTTTCTGTTTTTGATAAAAATCACCTACTATAAATTAGTGTATGCTTCCGATTCAGGCTTGATATCGATCTTCCAACCTGTCAGTTTTGCGGCAAGACGCGCATTCTGACCTTCTTTACCGATAGCAAGTGAAAGCTGATTGTCGGGAACGACTGCTCTGCAGTTCTTTTCACCCGCTGCCACAAATACATTGACAACATTCGCAGGTGAAAGCGACTGTGCAATGTAATCGCCCGGATCGTCATAATAACGAACTATATCTATCTTCTCACCCTTAAGTTCACCCACTATTGAAGCAACTCGCGAACCCTTGGGACCGATGCATGAACCGATAGGATCAATGTTCTCATCTTCTGTATAAACCGCGATTTTCGTTCTGCTGCCCGCTTCTCTCGCTATTGACTTGATGATTACCGAACCGTCCTGAATTTCAGGAACTTCAATTTCAAAGAGTCTTTTCACAAGACCGGGATGCGTTCTTGATATCTTTACAAGAGGACCCCTGCTTGTTTCCCTGACCTCAACAACGTATACCTTGATATGATCGCCTACCTGGAAACGTTCGCCCGGTATCTGTTCGCTTGCCATAAGATAAACCGGTGTCTTATTTATTTCTATGCAGATATTGTTAGGTTCAACCCTCGTAACAACACCTGAGAGAATTTCGTTTTCTCTGCTCTGAAATTCCTGGTATATTATACCTCTTTCGGCTTCGCGTATGCCCTGAGTTATAACATTCTTTGCCGCATGAGCCGCAATTCTCGAAAATTCCTTTACTTTCTTTTCTATTCTTACGGTATCACCGATGCTGTACTTCTTTGCATAGGTGTGCGCTTCTTCAAGATCCATCTCGACAAGCGGATTTTCAACAGTTTCAACGACCTGCATTTCCACATATGCCTTGACTGAGTTCTTTTCTTCATTCAACTCGACAACAAGATTATCTCCTGCACCAAGTTCCTTTTTGTAAGCCGTTACAAGCGCAGCCTGGAGTTTATCTATAAGTATTTCTTTGGGAATACCTTTCTCCTTACTAAGCTCAGCTATTGCCGCGAAAAGTTCTTTGTTCTGCATTTGTTCCTCCTTAAAAAACTACCGTCAGTCTTACCGACGCTACATTTTTATTATCAAATGTTATTTCTTTATCTTCTTCGGATACGATCAATGTCTCATCGTCTCTGGATACGAGTTTGCCCGTAACTGTCTTTTTTCCGTTTTCTGCTTTGTAGAGAGTGACATCTACCGATGTACCCATATATCTCTCAAAATGTTCTGCCTTAGTTAGCATTCTGTCAAGTCCGGCTGACGAGACTTCAAGCACATAACTGTCGGGCACCGGATCCGTTTCATCAAGTATAGGATCTATCGCCCTTGAGAAGTTTTCACAATCTTCAATTGTGATTCCTTCCTTTTTATCAATATATATGCGCAACACATATGTGCCGCCCTCTTTTTTATACTCGGTATCCCATATTTCAACACCAAGTGCCTGTGCTGTAGGCGCTACAATTTTTTCCACGGTTTTAGCTACTGATGCCATAGTGTACCTCCGTTTCTCAAAAAACAGAGAGTGGGCTTTGCCCACTCTCTGTACTCTGCTTTATACAGTATAACACATTTTTTACAATGATGCAATACCTAATTTTAGTCATCGCTGAAAGGCATCAGTGCAACGTGTCTTGCACGCTTGATAGCTGTTGTAAGCTCTCTCTGATGCTTAGCGCATGTACCGGTAACACGTCTGGGAAGAATCTTTGCACGCTCTGAAATGTATCTTCTGAGCTTTGCAACATCCTTGTAGTCTATCGCTTCAACTTTTTCAGCGCAGAACTGGCAAGTCTTTCTCTTCATACGACGGCCATGAGCTACTACTTTATCTCTTTCCATCTTGGTTAATCCTCCTGTAAAATTTTTTGCGACATTCCCTTATTTAGAAGGGCAGATCATCTTGTCCTGACAGTTCAAGAAAATCGTCTGTATCGTCGCTGACAAAAGCGGGAGCCGCAGTTTCGGTCGGAACTTCAGTTCTTGCAACAGGTGCGCCTGCATCGCGCTTACCTTCCGCAAAGAACACTTCATCTGTTACGACTTCAACGGTCTTCCTGTTGTTTCCATTGTTATCCTGCCATGTACGTGTCTGCAGCGATCCGCTGACCACTACCTGCTGACCTTTCTTAAAATACTTGGCAACAAAATCAGCCGTGTTTCTCCAGCATACTATATCAATGAAATCCACATCTCTCGATCCGTCTTTCTTTGCATAGTTTCTGTTAACTGCAAGTGTAAATGTTGTGACCGACAGATTACTCTGTGTCTGTCTGAGCACTGGATCCGCTGTAAGGCGGCCCATCAACATAACCTTATTCAGCATTTTCTTAACACCTACTTTCTGATAACGATGGAGCGCATGATAGCATCTGTGATCCTGTATCTGCGTTCAAGTTCCTTGATGAACTCACCGGGAGCCTTGAACTCTACAAGAACATAGTGGCCCTCTGTCTTATCGTCGATCTCATAAGCGAGCTTACGAAGACCCCAGTCATCGACCTTAACGATCTCGCCGTTCTTTGAAATAAGATTCTGGAATTTCTCAGATACAGCTGCGACTTCTTCATCTGTCAATGAAGGATTGATAACAAAGATTGTCTCATAGTTTCCCATTTTCATTTCCATTTAAAGCACCTCCTTCTGGACTTTGGCCGGTCATTCCGTATGGGTACGGGTCCGCCGGCAAGGATACAAAATAATATTATATATTAATATCTCATTTTGTCAAGCATTTTTTAAAATCAGGTCTGTAAGTTCTTTAACTGTGTCTGCCTTGATATCAGGAATAACATCTATAAACGAGTTCTCTCCTCTCATACCCCATGTTACACCTATTCCGTCCATACCTGCATTTCTCGCGACAAGTATATCACCCTCCATATCGCCGACATAGACACATTCTTCTCTGCTGACATTCATCTCTGCAAGTATTGCATTGACCGAAGTCGGATCGGGTTTCATCGGATAATCCTCTTTCCTGCCCCATATACTCTCAAACGTGCCTTTGCCAAACAGTTTTTCGACGACTGCAACCGCCTGATTGTGCGGTTTATTAGAAAGAACTGCCATCTTTACGCCGTTTTTTAAAAGCGTTTCAAGCATTTCCGTTATACCGTCATATATCACGGTGTGATCCGTACAATGTTCTATATAATAAGGCTCGTATTCTGCTACTACTCTGTCTATATTTTCTATCGGCTCACCTGCAAGTTGTTTCTCTGCTATCGTTCTTATACCGCTTCCGACCATATATTTATACTCTTCTACCGAGTATGTAGGATATCCGAACTTTTCAAAAATATGATTCATACAATGTGCGATATCATATATCGAGTCAATAAGCGTGCCGTCAAGATCAAAAATTGCTGCTTTATACATCTGTTTCCCTCCAAAATGACTAATGTTATTATTTTATATCATTTATATAAAACCTTCAACATAAATTTATAAAAAAGGAGGTAGAACAAAAATGATATATTATCCCGAAGGTCACTCTCGCTCTGCTTTTCCGAGAGCACCCTTCACCTACTCAGACTTAGAGCGCGCCATGAATGACGGCACCATACTTGAGGCAACCGCCATTCTGTGCGACAGTATGCAGAATCTGACAGTTTCACTCGGCGCCATGAAGGGCATAATCCCTAAAGACGAGGCGCTCTATTCCCCCGTCGGAGAAGTTAAAAACATAGCAGTTATAACCCGTGTCGGAAAAGACATATGTTTTAAAGTCAAAGAAATACTCCGCGATGAAAACGGAGCACCCTATGCCGTACTTAGCCGTAAAGACGCACAGAAAGAATGCTTTGAACACATAGCCGCAGACTTCTGCCCCGGTGCGGTTATTCCTGCAAAAGTGACTCATCTTGAACCCTTTGGTGCATTTGTAGATGTCGGCTGCGGCATAGTTTCGATGATTTCAATAGAACACATCTCCGTTTCACGCATAAGCCATCCCCTGCAAAGATTTTATGTCGGGGATGAAATTTTCTGCGCCGTCACCTGTATAGACCCCGCCGCTTATCGGATATATGTGACACACCGTGAACTGCTCGGCACATGGGAAGAGAATGCACGCGCCTTTTGCGCAGGTCAGACTGCGGCAGGCACGGTTCGAGGCATAGAAGATTACGGCATTTTTATTGAACTTGCACCCAATTTAACAGGACTTGCAGAATATAAAGAAGGCGTATACGAGGGGCAGACTGCCTGTGTCTATATCAAGAACATCATCCCCGAAAAGATGAAGATAAAACTCATTATCGTAGACTGCTTTGACCGCGACACATCACCCGTCCCCATGAATTATTATATAACAGACGGTATAATAGACCGATGGCAGTATTCGCCGTCCGAATGCGAAAAAACAGTTGAAACCATATTTGCATAAAAGAAAAGGCTTGGAATATTCCAAGCCTTTTCTTTATTTTTTAGGTACTACATAGTTCTCGTTTTGCGCTATTTCTCTGCCCTGTGATGAGCAAATCCAGTCAAACAGTATTCTTGTCGGACTATCCTCAGGTTCATCGTCACGCATTACGACATAAAACTCATTTACAAGTTTATATTCTCCGTTTGCTATCGTTTCATTTGACGGCATTACCCCGTCTACCGACACGAGTTTGCTTGTTGCAAGGGTTGATGCCTCCATATTGGTCAAGTAGTAATATACTGTGTATCCGAGTGCTTCGTCTGTGCCGTTGTATCCTGAAATTGCCTCAAGCAGTCCTATCATTGAGCCGACAATATAGTCAGACTGCGGCTTCATTAGGTCGTCGCCCAAGTTTATAAGTTTGTCAAAAAGTGTCTGGCTGCCGCTGTCCTTGTTGCGCTGAAAGGCAAGTATTTTCTGGTCATTTCCGCCGACTTCACTCCAGTTTGTCGTCTTGCCCGTATAAATGTCTTTTATCTCTTTCGTTGTGAGATTTGTTACCGGATTCTCCTTACCCGTTATGAATACGAGTGCATCAAGACCTATCGTTTCAAACTCAAGTTTTACTCCTTTTTCCTCTGCATATGCAAGTGCCTCCCCCGACGGTTCATAAGCGAGAATTATGTCAAATGTACCGTCAACAAGTGCCTCGTAGTTATCGGTTGTCGAGCCCTCAAAAACAAGCATTGAAGATGCTTTGTCACGCTCTATGCCGAGTGCATTTGCCGTAAGAGCTTCACCAAGCGGTAATGCCGCAAGTGAGCCGCCCATTTTAGGATAGTTTTCTTTCGTAAATACGAAACTGCCCTGCTGTGTCTCCTGCTTACATCCGCACAGTGCAAATATCATTGTCAAAGCAAGTATTACGGAAATTATTCTTTTCATTGTAAATCCTCCTAATCGTTGTAAGATATTGATATTTTCATTACCACTTTGAAATCTTCATCGTACACATATGAAAATCCGTTCGAAACCGCATTGAAATACGTACCGTCTGCAGTATTTGCCACACCGAAATGTTCATACTCTTTTCCGTCTGCCTGCTGACCGTTTTCGTAGATGTAATACGTTGTTTTTGATTCATAAAACGTTTCTTCGTAAGACATCATCACATATTTACCGTAACCGAGAGCCGTGTGAAAATAGGTGTCATTTTCAGGGGTAAACTTTACCTCTTTATTCTTGATGTCGTACATTATAATGCCCGTATCTGCCGTCGTGTCACGGATGAATATATAGTCATCATCCATATGTTCTATATAAAACTCACCCGATATATTGGTGTAATCAATATGTTCTTTAAGCGTACCCTCTGCATTGAATACACCTGTTTTGCCGTCACAGTTTGTATGAATGTAAGCAATGCCGTTATTAATATAACTCATATTCATTTTGCTTTCGCCTGAGTTTTTACCGCATATCGGACACTTAAGATAATCTTTAGTTGTTACATCAATAAACTTTCTGAGGCGTGAACCCGTGGAGGCTGCGTTGTATACTCTTCCATCCTCCATAAGATAAGCACCCTCGTACACATTGTCACCGAGCACTCTGTTGCCGTGAACGTCTATAACAAAGTATCCCTCGTCTGTTTCAACGTTCGCATATCCGAGTTTGCCGAATCTGTCTGCATACTTAAACTGCGGTTTTATAACATATTCACCGCTTGTGTCAATGTATCCGTAAAGCCCGCTTTCCTTATCCTGCACTGCGGCAAGCCCGTTACTAAAAGGACCTATGTGTGAAAAATTGTCACCGCCAATCACCTTATTGCCGTTTTTGTCTATGTAGTACATATCAGACGGTTGCCAGTTCTCACCGACTATCATAACGTCGGCAAGTTCTTTTGAAAAATCGGGGTAATTGTAGAGTTTTTCAAGTGTATACAGAAGATTCATATCTTCATCGTAGACTTCACAATTCATACCGGTTCCGTCATTTTCAGAGTTGTAATTAAAAATCACAATCCTGCCCTCGCCGTCATCAAGTGTATAGGCATTTGCCCAAGACGAACCGAGTTCCTTGCAAAAACTGCCGTCCGAACTTATCAGAACGTTATTTTCTTTATACATTTCATCAAAATCTTCATTTTGCTGTGCAGTTTCGATTTCTTCTATCGTTCTGGCACAGGACAAATTGTAATAGTTTTTATCCCCTGCCTGCATCATATTACAGTATTCAAACACGGGGTCGACAACTATTTTACCGTCAGTCGTGCAAAGACCGTAGCGCTGTGACGTCATAGGCCAGTCGCCCGATGCGGTAAGTATTTTACCCACAAAAGGAATAAGTTCACCGTATTTATCCGACGGGATAAGTTCTGCCGTATATCCTTCATAATATCTGTCATACTTTTCGAGCCCCTCGAAAGAGCCCACATCTTTTACTTTATCAAGCCAGAAGACCGTTTCGGGCGGCTTTTTCTGCACACAGCCCGACAGCAGAAGCAGTAGCGCTGTAGCAAGTATTATTGCAATAATTCTTTTCATTGCAGTCCCTCCTAATCGTTATCCGTAACAGAGAGCTTGATTACGGTATTAAAATCTTCATCAAGAACGGCAGAATAATCGTCCGTAATCACACTGTAATATTCGCCGTCAGCCGTTTTGGTTATGTTAAAAAAACTGTATATTTCATCGTCCAGACCCTCACCGGGCACATAGATACGATATGCCGGTATCTGCCCTTCCATTGACACGTTTTCCGGATCCGGATAGTACTCTATCACATAATTTCCTCCCGAAAGTGCAGCATTATAATACATATTTTCAAGCGTGTAGACTATCTCTTTCTTTTCTCTGTCATACATTATGCAACCCATATCATTTGATGTATCACGGAGAAACATATAACGCTCATCCAATCCCTCTATGCCGATGTTTCCCGATACATTTGTATAATCCACGTGTTCTTTGATCGTGCCGTCAGAAGTGAACACACCTGTTTTTCCGTCACAATTCGTATGAATATAAGTATATATGATACCCTCATCCTCACTGAGAAAATCCATATCAAATTTGCTTTCATTCGAGTTCTTGCCGCATATGGGACACTTAAGATAGTCTCCGCTTATCACATCAATCAAATTATTGATCGGTGAACCTGCATTGTAAACCCTACCGTCTTCAAGTAAATAACCACCCTCATATATTCTATCACCCAGCGGTCTGTTCCCATGAACATCTATTACATAGGCTCCTTCATTTGTTTGCACATTTGCATATCCAAGTTTGCCGAATGGATAGGTCCATTTAAACTGCGGTTGAATGACATATTCGCCGCTCGTATTGATATAACCAAAAAGTCCGCTCTCCTTGTCCTGCACTTCAGCAAGGCCGTTACTGAAAGATTTTATCTGTAAAAACTTCGAGCCGTCTATAACTTTATTACCGTCTTTATCTATGTAATACATCTCACTAGGTGCAGTGTAATCCTCACACTCATGCATAACTGCAACGAGTTCATCCGAGAAATCAGGATAGTCGTACAAATTTTCAAGTGTATACAGAAGTTCCATTTCTTCGTCATACACTTTAAAATTGAGTCCTCCATCGTATATTCCCGAACTATACTTGAAAACTGTGATCCTGCCCTCGCCGTTCTCGAGATTATAGGCCTTTGCCCAGGTTACTTCATCGAGTTCCATACAAAAACTGCCGTCCGTACGTATCAGAACACTTCTGGGAAAACCCATCATATCATAGTCTTCGTTTTCCTGCGCAGTTTCGATTTCTTGGATTGTTTTGGCATATGTAAGATTATAGAAACTCACATCTCCCGCCTGCATCAGAGAACAATTCTCGAACACGGGGTCGACAACTATTTTGCCGTCAGTCGTGCAAAGACCGTAGCGAAGCGACGTCATAGGCCAGTCGCCCGATGCGGTAAGTATTTTACCGACGAAGGGAATGAGTTCACCGTATTTATCCGACGGGATAAGCTCTGCCGTGTATTCAGGATAATATCTTTCATATTTTTCAATGCCGCCAAAGGTTTCTATCTTTTTAACTTCATCAAGCCAGAAGACCGTTTCAGGCGGTTGTTTCTGCACACAGCCGGACAGCAGTAAGAGCAACACCATAAGTACAGATATAAGCCTTTTCACGTCCGTTTTCTCCCCTTTCACATTGACCTGAGCAAAAAAATGTGCTAATTTATCTTTGGTGATTATATGATAACATTTATAGAAAAAATAGTAAATAATAAACCTCTTAAAATCGTTATAAGTAACCCCTCCTGCGGTGACATAAAAAAGATATCTGTACGACCTGCCGAGATCGGCGGAAAAGAGTTATATCAGTTTGAGAGTTTTACAAAAACGCAGGTCTTCCACAAAAATGTTGAACCTGGTATGCTTTCTGAATGTATTTTAAAAGAAATGGAATCATTCCGTCAGCTTGATGCTTTTTGCACAGAGCGCGAGTACTCTCTCAAAGTCACAAAAAAAGGCAAACTTCTCACTTCGACAAGAAAGGCTTCGAGCAATCTCAAAACAGACACTTCGCACAATCGTGAGAAGAACTACATTCTCAGAGAAGGCACGGTTATTCCGCCTCTTGTCGATCTTGGTGTTATGACACCTGACGGAAGAATAGTAAAAGCAAAGTCGGACAAGTTCCGCCAGATAAACCGTTTCGTCGAGATAATCGACGACGTTATCGGCAAGTCAGGACTTGACGAGATAAAAATAATTGATTTCGGTTGCGGAAAAAGTTATCTCACCTTTATTCTGTATTACTACCTGACCGAGATAAAAGGTATGCATCCGCAGATAATCGGTCTTGACCTAAAAGATAAAGTCATTGAGGACTGCAATAAAATAGCAGAAAAATACGGCTATGACGGTCTTTCCTTTAAAATCGGTGATATAAACGGTTTTAAAGCGCCTTTTAAACCCGATGCAGTCATCTCACTTCACGCCTGTGATACTGCAACTGACCACGCCATATTCAATGCGCTGAATTGGCAGGCAAAATACTGCTTCTTTGTCCCCTGCTGTCAGCACGAGATTAATTTGCAGTTAAAAAAGAACACATTACCCGTCATCACCGACTACGGCATTACAAGAGAGCGTATTGCCGCACTGATAACAGATAATATCCGTGCCCGTCTTCTCACTGCCTGCGGTTACAGTGTGGATATGCTCGAATTCATTGACATATCTCACTCGCCCAAAAATATTCTTATCCGCGCAGTCAAAACAAAGAAGATTAATGATAAGAAAATTTACAAAGAAACAGGAGATTTCCTCGACAGTATTTCTGTCAAACAGACACTATATGACTTGTTAAAAGAAAAGTTTTAGTTTATAATATTTCCATAAATATCTTAACAGGAGTAACACATTGAAAAATATATTGAAACTCATATCAGTCGTGCTGGCAATGCTTCTCATTTTCGGCGGTTGTACTCTTGCCGTACCCGAGGATCTGACCTATACACAGATAGCCGATCCGACACTTTCGCACATAGTTTCAGACAACAGCATAATATATATGCCGGAGAACAATGATATCAAAGGCAAGATATTCCTTGATCCCGGACACGGCTTCTCCGACCCGGGGGTACTCGGTCCCAACTACGAGGAGGACGGGGTCTGCGAATCCGAACTTGTCTTTGAACTGTCCAAAAAGATACTCTCTGTCCTCGTTTCACAGGGGTATGAAGTTATGATGTGCCGAGAGGCGGATTATGACATCAGGCAAGAAAAGGATATGTATAAAGTTCAGCCCGAAGATCGCACAAAGATGGCAAATGACTGGGGGGCAGACTTCTTTCTGTCGATTCATATAAATTCTTATGAGGATGACCCTGCAACCAACTATCTGCTTGCTGCATACACTACAAAATCATCGCCTGACGATGCAACAATGGATGCGTTCTGCACATATATATTAAACGGTATGACAGGTGCTATAGGCGAGCGTACTACAAATATAGAAAAGAATAAGCCTGCAACAGGCTATTATGTAAATACGAGAGCGGATATGCCTTCCATCCTGCTTGAGATAGGCTTTATAACAAATCCGACCGACTACGAAAATTTCACAAACACATCGTGGCAGCAGGTCGCCGCACAGGGCATCTCAAACGGCATTATAAACGTGTTAAACAGTCCCGAATATGCGGCATATAAGGCTACAGTTGCACAATAGAAAAAAGTCACAATCTCAGATTGTGACTTTCTTATTTTTTGTAAGACAAACACCTGTTCTTGCAGGCAGATAGATATTAAATCCGACAGCGTCTTCATTTTTCTGTGCCGTGTATGATTCAGACATACTGATACGGTCCCATCCGCCGAAACAGCTGTCGTCAGTAGAGAGTATCGGTTTGTATTCACCTCTTGCAGGTGTGCGCACAAAATACGACTCATGCGAAACTGTAGGATTAAAGTTAAGTACAAATACAACTCCGCCGCGCTCATATACCAACACTTTGGCAATATCATCTATATACAGACTGACCGGTGCTTTTTTAAAGATATTTTTATCCTGCGCAAGCGCAAGAAGCGCCTTGTCGAACTCCAGAAGCCACTCGTATTTTAGGTTTTTATCATCTGCAAGATGCCACTGTCTGCGACAGTAATAATAACTCCAGTTATTACCTTCACGCGGGAAATCTATCCATTCGGGATGACCGAATTCATTACCCATGAAGTTTAAATAACCCTCTCCCGCAAGTGATAATGTGACAAGTCTTATCATCTTATGAAGTGCAATACCTCTGTCTATGACAAGACTGGTACTCTCCTTCGACATATCGGTATACATAGCGCTGTCACAGAGTCTGAACATAATGGTCTTATCCCCCACAAGCGCCTGATCGTGCGATTCGGCATATCCTATGTATTTTTCCATAGGACGGCGGCTGGTAAGTTCATACCATATGTAATACATATTCCACTCTTCGTCTTTGAACTCTTTAAGCAGTTTTATCCACATATCGGGAACGCCCATAGACAGTCTGTAATCAAAACCCACACCGCCGTCTTCGATAGGCAGGCACATACCCGGCATTGCAGACATATCTTCTGCTATGGTTATTGCTTTCGGATTTACCTCACGGATAAGTTCATTTGCAAGCTGCAGATATGTGATTGCTTCTGTATCTGTGTTGAGTGAAAAATACTTACCGTAATCGGTAAATGCCGCACCAAGACCGTGATCGTGATATATCATTGATGTGACACCGTCAAAACGGAAACCGTCAAAATGATACTCCGTCATCCAGAACTTGAGATTTGAGAGCAAAAAGTGTATGACTTCATTTTTGTTATAGTTGAATAGTTTTGTATCCCATGCAGGATGTTCACCCCTCGGACCTACATGGAAAAACTGGTAGTCTGTTCCGTCAAACTCATTTATTCCCTCAAGCGTATTCTTGACCGCATGGGAATGTACCACATCAAGCAGGACTGCAATTCCCATGCCGTGCGCCGTATCGATAAGACGCTTTAAGTCCTGCGGCATACCGTATCTTGAAGAAGCGGCAAAAAATGATGACACCTGATACCCGAAAGAACCGTAATACGGATGTTCCATGACCGCCATTATCTGTATGGTATTGTAACCGAGTGCCTTTATGCGCGGCAAAATATTGTCCGTAAACTCGTTATATGTACCGACACCCTCTTTTTCCTGCGCCATACCTATGTGACATTCATATATAAACAGTTTTTTTGGCGGCGTAAACTTCTTTTTCTTCCATTTATAAGGTTTCTCGTCTAAAATCTCAGCAGTCCACACATAGTTTACAGGATCCTGAACGACACGGCGTGCATATAGAGGTATCCTCTCCATTCTCCTGCCGTCTCTTTCAACTACGGTCTTTACCTTGCAGCCGCCGTAAAGGCTGTTTTCACCCTGCAAATATATCTCATAAACACCGTTTCCGATATTTCTTAGAGGCAGTGATGTAGGATCCCATCCATTCATATCGCCCATTATGTAAACGGCATCTGCACCGGGTGCCCATTCACGGTAATACCACCCGTCACCACTCTTATGAAAGCCAAAATACTCGTGTCCGTTTGCAAAATCGAGAAGTGATGAATCCTCACCGACAAGTTCTCTTTTTTTATTGTTATAGTTGATTATCCGCTGGTCGATATCCGCCTCATAAGGCGTCAGATATGTATCATATTCAAATATCCTGTATGGCATAACTTTATCCTCACTTAGATAAATTCTTTAATTATATTATATCATATTATACCGACTTATCAATAATATGATTTCTCTCTTTTACGACAAAAAAATCCTCCGTTTTTACGGAGGATTATCTGTTTTATTCTTCGGGGATCAGGAGGCCGTAGTTGCCGTCCCTTCTCTTATATACGACATTGATCTCGCCGCTCTCTGCATCTCTGAACATAAAGAACTCATGTCCTATCATCTCCATCTGCAGCACTGCTTCATCGGGAGTCATAACGCCTACATAGAAAGTTTTTCTCTTAACAAGTTCGGGAGTTTTTGTTTCCTCTTCCTTGGGATCGAAGAACTCTTCGGGAACAGGAACTTTAAACTTCTTGTCAAGTTTCTTCTTATTCTTGACAATCTGCCTTGTCAGCACATCCATAACCATGTCAAACGACACAATTCTGTCATGGCTTGTCTTTTCCGCACGGAAAAACATACCTGATGTCTTTATTGTGATTTCAACTGTCTCGTCAGGCGTGTTATTGCTTACAACAACTGTTGCAACAGCGTCGTTTTCAAAGAACTTGTCAAGTTTGGCAAGTTTTTTGTCAGCATATTCTTTGAAACTGTCTCTTACTGTTGTCTTTCTGCCGATGTACTTTGTTGTCATACTAAACACTCCTTTTGTCGGGCATTATCTTGGTCGCCCTTCTTGATTTGATTATACCACAACATATAGTCAAACACAACAAAAACTATCGACTTTTTTCGCACTTTTTGTGCACATTTGTAAAGAGGATGACAAGCCGCCATCCTCTTTACTTATATTTCACCCTCGATAAGATGCTTCATCATAAGACAACCTTTGGGTATGTAGAGCCCTGTCTTTTCCGCCTCATTTTCCGAATAGAGCGGAGCGTGCGGCAAAAGTTCCTTATCACTTCTGTAAAGCACAAACGGAATCGGATCTGACACATGTGTCATCTTAGATATCGGAGTCGGATGGTCGGGCGCAAGAAGAATTGAATACTCCTCACCGTCTGCCTTAAGTCCTTCGATAACTCTGCCGAGTATCTCCTTATCTATCATCTCAATAGAATATATTTTGTTCTTCACGTCTCCGTGATGTCCACATTCATCGGGCGCTTCAACATGGATATAGACCATATCATAACCTTCGCGAAGGAGTTGTAATGCCGCATCTGCCTTACCTGCAAAGTTAGTATCATAGTTTCCTGTTGCGCCTTTAACATCAACACTCTTAAGTCCTGCGCAAATTGCAATGCCTTTTATAAGGTCAACTGCTGAAATGGCGCTTCCCTTTACACCGTACAGTTCTTCAAAATTACCTAAAGCAGGTCTTGTGCCCTCACCCCAGAACCAGCAGGAATCTGCAGTATTTTTACCCATTTCCCTGCGCCTCACATTTACAGGGTGGTTACGCAAAAGTTCTCTCGAACGCTTCATAATATTAAGGAGTAGTTCTCCGTATCTGCCGTCAGGTAAATGCTCCTTTACGGGCTTGCCTGTTATGTCGTGAGGCGGCGTAAGTTTAGTTCCTATCTCAGCCTTATTCATAACAAGGCAATGACGGTAACTTATACCGGGATACAGATGTATATTTTCTGTATTTAAATGCTCCGCAAGATAATTTATAAGTTCGGTCGATTCGGCAGTCGATATCTCTCCCGCCGAGTAGTCTTTCATCGAGAGTTCTTCGTAATCCCCCTCACCACCGAGACTTACAAGATTACAGCGAAGCGCAATATCATCATTTTTAAGGTCAATACCCATACTTACCGCCTCAAGAGGCGATCTGCCGCTGTAATATATCTCGGGATCATATCCCATAACAGAGAGATTTGCCGTATCGGATCCGGGAGGCATACCCTCAGGCACGGTCTTGCACTTTCCCACCGCACCGTGTGCAGCAAGATAATCCATATTCGGCTTATCTGCAACTTCAAGCGGTGTTTTACCTCCAAGTTCGGGGACGGGGTAATCCGCCATACCGTCACCCAGCATAACTATGTACTTCATTTCTTTTTCCTCGCAAATGGATTTATTGGTACGCCTGATGCGATTCGAACGCACGGCACTTGGCGTCGGAGGCCAATGCTCTATCCAGCTGAGCTACAGGCGCATGTATCTCTATTATAATAAACCAATTTCAAGAAAAAGAAAAGAGTAATTGCAATAATTTTATTTTATGTTAGAATAGATATATAAATATGATTGGAGAAAACAAAATGTCATCAAATGCTTTCCGTCGTTCACTCAGCGGCTTTAATCGCAAAGACGTAGTTGAATATATCGCTGTTTTAAGCAAACGTCTTGATTCATCCGCATCGAAGTATAATGAATTAAAGAAAAAATATGACGAACTTGCAAATAAAGACATTGTTGATACAGATGTTTTAAATGCAAAGATTTCCTCTCTCAAATCAGAAAATGACGAACTTCGCAAAGCCCTCAGCGAACTTGAGGAAGAGGCTTCAACCTTA
This sequence comes from Feifaniaceae bacterium, assembly GCA_045538835.1. Taxonomy (GTDB): domain Bacteria; phylum Bacillota; class Clostridia; order Oscillospirales; family Feifaniaceae; genus RGIG6165. Next base: position 324,365 of record JAZQEF010000018.1, read on the forward strand.
CGTTTCAAAGTGGAAACTGCAAGAATAAAGCTTGCTGAAGCAGAGAAAAAACTATCAAAATAAACGGCGGAAAATTTTCCGCCGTTTATTTATATCAATTCAAGATGTTTCATTGCAAGATAAATGCCGTCATTTTCCACCCTTTGCGTCACATAGTCGGCATACTTGTCAACGCTCGGGCACTTGCCCATCGTTACGGCGTATCCTGCCGCATGTATCATTGCAAGGTCATTTGCCGAATCGCCGAATGCGATACAGTCGTCAAGCGTAAGCCCGTAGTGCTTAGCAACTACTTCCATTCCCGTTGCTTTTGAATAACCTTTAGGAACATTTTCGTATATATTTTCGCCTTCACGGTCGATCACTTCAAAATGCTCACCGACATATTGCAATATTTCATCATCGACATTGACATAATACATTGCGAATTTGTCAAAAACAAAGTCATCTGCATATATGTCTATCGCATCTCCGTTATTTAAATCTGTTGTTATACCGTCAACACATTTTATGGTGCGTTTTGAAGCTTCGAACATACAGGAAATATTTTTTTCGATAAGTTTTTTTGCCAATTCAAGACAGAATTCATGCGGCAGGGCATTGTGTGAAACTGACTTTCCCTCAATGATAACTTCCGTACCGCAACCGCAGACATATCCGTCAAAACCGATCTTACGGTGAACATCTCTGATAAAAGAGTTGCATCTGCCTGTATTTATAAATGCCTTATGCCCGTTTTCCCTCGCCTGTTTTATCGCATCATATGTACTCTGCGCAATATAATGGCTGCCGTCGTCAGTCATAAGCGTGCCATCTATGTCAAAAAACAGAAGTTTCATTATATAATCCTCCTTTTATACGGAGGATTATATAACATTTTTTCTTCTTTTACAAGTTACATAAGGACTTTACAGCCAAAAGACGATGCAAGTGTGCTTTCGATGCTCTTTGATATGTCATTATCCGTTCCGACTATTGCCGCAGTACAGCCATACTTCTTGCAAAGATCATCAAGTTTGTAGACCGCTTCATCAGACAGGCTCTTCCCAACATATATAGTTGAAACACCGCTTCGTGTACAAGATAATAACGTCTCATAGTTTCCGTTTTCCACGATACAGACATCCGGTTTAGTCACAGCCAGAACAACATCGCAGAAATGCTCATCGCAAACCTGAACATCTTTGCCTACATGCTGTTTTATCTCGTCCAGTTTTTCTCTGTTTCCAAGCGCCGCAACCACATCGTATCCGTCGAGTTGAAGTTTTCGCAATGTGTCATATGAAGATTCATTGCATCCCAACTGAACAACTTTTCCCTTTCCCATAAAAATCACCTCAAAGTGAGAATATCCAAACCCTTGACAAATTATACTAAAGTTGTTATTATATTAAGGTCCGATACGGAGATGTCGCGTAGTTGGTCGAGCGCGCACGATTGGAAATCGTGTAACCGTCAAAAGCGGTTCGAGGGTTCGAATCTCTCCATCTCCGCCATAAAATAACCTCTAAGCCCCTATTCATAAGGGTTTCGGGGTTATTTTTTTATTCCTATTCACAACTTTGTCAAAATGAAGAAATGCACAAAAATACATAAAATTACGCAAATAATCAAAAAAGTAGGGTCAAAATTAGGGTCAAACAAAAAAGTCTCCAAACGGAGACCTTTTTATTATCTATACGGATTATTTTCTGCCTTCCAGTTCTTGTTGACACTCTGCCACAATATTGCTTTATCTTGTCTTGATAAGCCTGTAAGATTTCGAATTGCCGCCGTAGCCTCTTCTTGAGTATAAGTTCCATACTTGCCAGATTCTGTAGGTCTGTCGTATTTATCAAGTGCAACTATGCCACCATTTTTTCAATACCAAAAGCAAAAAAAGAACCTCGATTGAGGTTCCTTTTAAAATACGTTGATGGTTGCTATGTTGCTGATATGTAAGACCATAAGAACAAACACGGCTATATAGGTGGCAGCAAAAGAGACTGTTCCCCCATAATAGAATTCTTCTTCATACTTTGGATGATAATAACTGTCTAATATCCGTTTATCCTTTCTATGAAGGAAGTAATACAGGCACATCATAAACAGGAATACACAAGCAGAAGGAATTAGCCCAATAAACCACCATAACAGGATATACAGGAAGATGGAAGCAATTAGGCTAAGAGGGTCTCCAGTGTTCTGATTATGGACGTAGTGAAAATACAGGGTATCGTTAGTAGTGCTGTTCAGAAGAATACAAGCCACGACAACAAAAACCAAGACTAATACAGCCACGGTAATGATAATCTTGTTCTTTTGGATGCTTCTTTCTTCGTCAGTCATTTCGATACTCCTTCTTGCTGATAGGATTATTATAGCAGATAGGTCATTATCTTACAACATTAAACTTCTTACGGTAATAAAAGACTCCCTAATTAAAGGGAGTCTTTCTCTTTTAATTACCGAAATACCTGATGTAGTCGTAGTCATCTTTTACGGTGGGGTATTCTGTGCCAAGTAAGAATAAGTATTCCTTGTGGCTATCACAAACAGAATAGAGATACCGTTCAATCTTTTTTCTTCTGCTACCGTTAATTGCTTTTCCGTTTTTGTAGTCGGGTTTGATACCACTCATATCTACGACTGCCGTCATAAACAATTCAGCATCAATGCCGTATTTTTCTGCTTCAACTGCTGCCTCGCTGTCATACATTGACAAATACATTTTCCAAGTCTCAGAATTATTTTGAGCCATATCAAGTATTATATCTACTACTTCCGACTTAGAAATCTTTCCGTCATTGTCTTCTTTAGCACCACTAACTTGAGCCCTAAATGAAATATAATTTTCAGCATCCTTACCGAAATCATCGGCTTTTTTTACCCAACTATCAGGTTTGTAATTGCTGATGGCTTTCTTTGCTTTTTGGTTCGCATAGTCATACGCTTCATTAACGGCTTTTACTTTCTCTTCGTCAGAGAGTTTTTTATACGTTTTACTCTTCACCAATTCAGATACTAATTTATAAGATTTTTCGCCCTTCAGTGTCGCATATCTCACATACTCATCTGCCGTCAGGTCTTTACGTACTCCATCAACCGTGAAATACTTGCCTGCTCTTGAAGGAAACACCCCGCTTTCTCCTGTTTTGTTATAGAGACACAAGAGTTCTTCTTCCATTTTACTTGTTTCAATGTTAGATGTATAAGCAGGATTAAGGAAGTTGTTAAATCCTCTCTTAAGAGCATTACCCGATGCTTCTTTTCTTCCCCAAGCATCAATGTACGGAATTTGCTGATAATCCCAAAACGGAATTTTCGCACTCATCTTACCGAGAGTATATTGCATATCTCCTGTTAAGAAATCGTTTTTTTCGGTGTAGGTTGTCATTCTGTGTGATTCACCTGTACGCTCCGCTTGCCCAAAAAGCGTCGGCAAACCTTGTGTAAAGTAACTTGTTACTGCACTTGATAAGACTGCGACTAATCCAGATGTGTCATTGGATGAAGCGTAGCCTATACCCTCAACTATATCATTCACACCTTGCAAGCAAGACATTTCGAGCATAGGTTCGCTTATACGGGTTATTGATTGAAGAATACTTGAAAGGGTTACTTTTCCTTTAGAGCCTTTTTTTGACTCCCAAAGGTTAACCCCCACAAAGAAAGGTAATGCTTCGGGAGCAAGCCAGTCTAATGTAATTGATTGACCGTTGGGCAGTTCAAGCGAATAAGCCTGGTGCCCCATTAACTCCTTAAACTCCTTTTCCTCATCATCTTCACCATGTCCTCTTACAAGTCCTTGTGCCGCATAATATACCCCAAGAGCCAAAAGTCCCGTGCCTGTTAATCCGGCAGAAATGTTGTCAATGGCTTCGGTTGCTGTCATTTTACCCTTGCCCACTTGAACAAGGTCATAACTCAAACTTTTCAGAAGTCCCAAAGGACTGTATTCAACACCTCTTACTAGGATGTTTGCAGGTGTTTTACGGAATGGCAAAATTCCTTCAATCGCCATGCTTCCAACTTTTGTCCAAGGATTTTTCTTGTTTCCGCTTCTTCCCAACTCACTTACAAATTGAGAGAATGCATTTGTATCTCTGTATGTTGCCTTTTGAGCTTCCTTGATTGCATATTCTCTTGCAGGGGCAATTGCCTTGCCTCTGCTAATCTGTTCAGGCGTTATATTGTGAGCCTTACAATACTGTGCTAATGCATAAGCATAGTGAGGTTTCGAGAACCACATATCCTCCTCTTCAAGAAGATCACTGTTTTTCTTTCTTGACCACTCAAAAGGTCTAAATTTAAATATTTGTCTGCCCTCTTCTATATGCCGATTTGCCATTGCGAAATCGTTATATTTACCGTCGTTTGATATAAGCTCGGCAACGTTGGCATAGTCATTCCACGCTGCCTTTAACAAAGCCCTGTCGGTCTTGCTACCCCAAACCAAAGCCTTTCCTCGCAGCATTTTTTTACCGCCCAGATGATAAACAGCAGACTCTATTGCCGTAGCAGTCAAATTCTTTGTAGCGACAATAGGAGCAAAGCCGGCATTACCGAAAACGTTTCTGACGTGTGTACGAAGATTACCAAGCATCGCAAGGTATCTCCAAGCATTCCACTTGTCAACGAAGCGAGATGGCATTTGTCTACCGATATCTTTGTAGATTTCCTTTTCAATCTCCGCTCGTTCTTCTTCAGTTTGGGCTTTAAGGAATTGTTCCGCAAGGTCAGTATCAATCTTAATGTCAGGTGCTTTTTTACCGTACCTTTCGGTCAATTCCTTTTTGAATGCTTCTACACTTTTCTGCACTCCGTATAACTGCGTTTCAGGCGAAAGTTTTTTCAATATCCTTGTGGCCTGTAATGCTTGTGCGGCACTGCGCTGATGTCTTACCATTGCGTCAAGAATCATAATTGCGTTTTTTGTATCTTTGCTATTTGCGGCGTGATTGTACAATATCCATCCCTTTGTAGTAAGTTCTTTCGATACCTCGCCTTTTTCTACAGCACGAAACCAATCATCAAGGCTTTCATCCCAGCCGTGCTCTTTAATACGAGAATCTGCATCTGCTATTGCCTGTTTATCCGTATAAACGTCATAAGAGAAAATACCGTCCTCGACCATCTTCTCAATAGTGGGTACCGCTTCATCGGGCGTTGCCTTTGCTTCAAGAATAGTGCGGACTGTCTGTGATACTTTTTTGTCTTTTGATGTTTTTCGGGGTACTTGTATGTCTCTGTGTGGCTTTTCACCGCTTGGAATAGCACCGTACTTCTCAACAAGCTCCGAAAGTCTTGTCCCTGCAATGCTTTTTTTACCCTCTTGTGCATTTTCTGCGGTATTTTGCATAGAATTAGTATTGACACTGGGATTATTTTGTGATATAGTGGTGTCAACAGATGAGGTTGTTCCTCCGTGTAAACTGTTATCAGTTTTAGACACGGTCTTGTTAGGGACAACCTCATCATTTTTTATTGAAATAAAATTCCCCTCGTTGTCTACAATTTCATGCAGATAATATTCGCTTGTGTTTTTATTTTGGGTAACCACCACGCCTACAAATGCGTCTTCGTTGCCTATTTTTACTTTTCCTGCAAACACATATGAGTCGTATGGTCTGCCCTTCCATTTTTCCTGATAATCAATTTGTTTTCCGTATTTGATTATATCTGGAACGGCTCGAAACGCAATACATTTGGCTCTTCCCATTTTATGTCCTATAGCACTTTTTATTCCGTCCTTATTGAGAATTACTTCGCCAAAATCAGCCCTATATACTTTATTCCCGAGCGAGTTAAAAAAAGTTCCTACTTGTTCAACTATATTCATGTTTCTGTCATTGAAAATATCCGTATTGAGAGATAATATGACGTCTTCCTTTGATAATTGTTCAAGATTACTTTGTATTTTTTTTATTAGGCTATTTTTTTGGAAACCTTTTTTTCTTCTTTGCTCGTCCGTTTCCTCGCTCCGCGTTTCGCCTTCCGCATTTCGCATTTGAGAAGTTCGCTTCTCATTGTAGTCTCCAACTTTACCCTCTTGTGCATTTTCTGCGGTATTTTGCATAGAATTAGTATTGACAGTGAGAATATCATTTGATATGCTATTGTCAGTAGGAACTGTTGGTGACATCTCGTCACTAACCACAGCAAGTAAAGTCTGTGGGGCAGTTCCTTTAGAGGACAACTCGTCTATGTTAACGTCGGAGGTCTTTTGGACTGTATGGCTGATTCGAGTTGTCCTCTTATTTTTTTCTATAAATTCAAATGAATATTGATACTGTTCTTTTCCCTTATCTCTAATATCAAAAACAACATCGTAAATTGAACCGTCTATCTCAACGGTATTTTCGAAATAATACCAATACTTTACATTTTTATGTGCTAAGTTCTTAGGCTTTACATTTACATCTGCATAACTTGGCTCAGTTCCCTTTCCGGTAAAGGTAGCATCACTGAGAATTTGTGCAATGTCATAAAGAGAATTAATTTTTGCATTCAACTCTTCAGGCGAACTGTCACCTCCATATAGATTTTTTTGAACAGTAAATCTATCCCCTAAAATCTGTATCTTTTTTACATCAGTTTTTAGTTTTACGGCACCTAGGTTAAATATTGTTGCAATTCTCTGCTTGAAAAGTTCTTGTTTTGTTTCAAAGTTCATTCCTTCCGGAAAATCTGTCACATATTTTTTTATTCCATTTTTTGTTTTTCCTACATACTTAAGCTTCTCACCGTTAAATTCTCCAACCTTGCCCTCTTTTACATTCTTTGCCGCAGCAGTGTAGGCTCTCAGCCACAGTTGCTGTGCTTTTTTCTTTTCGCTGAGAAGTCCCATACTTTCGAGCACATTGTACCACCAGTCACGCACACGGAGGGCAAGGCTCTTGTCCTCTCTGATAAAGCTTTCAAGCATTTCCTCACTGTCGAACAATTCGCCTGCATAATTTACCGCAATTTCCTCATTAATGTAAGCTGTATCGTCTTTTCCATAAGCGTTTTTCGTTTCCTCATAAAGAACATCATACGCCGTCCGTCCGTTGCCAAAGCTTTCCTTTTTCAGTTTGTTTATAACATATTCCTGATACGCCGCCCATACCTCTGGCGCCGCCTGTTTCATTCTGTGCCCAAATTCGTGTGTTGCAACAAAACGTGACGGATTTTTCGCATCGGCGTTTATAAATATGCCTTTGCTTGTTATAAGTCCTTCAAGAACTTTGCCGTTCTCGTCCGTAAGATCCTTAACAAAACGCACAGTCATTCCCAAACGTTTCGCCATTCGTACAATATTGCTATATGCTCTCGGATTTTCTCTTTTCAACCTCTTTGAATATTCATCAACAACAATATTATTTACAATTTCACTTCCTTCGGGAATATCATACCGCTCCGCTTCGTGTTCAGTTGACGATTGCTGTTCATTTTTTTTGTTTTCTCCGTCCAAAACTCCAGTGTGAACATCGTTTACACTCTCATTTTTGCTTGAGTTGCTTGCATCAGATTTTATTTCTGTAAACAATGCTTCAATCTGCGGTTTAATATTATCAACATCAGAGAATCGCTCAATGTATTCGAGCATATCCTCATTATGTTCATTGTTGACAGCCTCTACAATCCCAATATACCAAGCGTAAAATTCTTCTGTGATTTCTTTTGAAAAAGAATCAATGTTAACATTGCGAACCTCGTATGAATAAAGTTCCCTGATAACAGAAACAAACTTTTCAAATGCTTCGCTCTCAACATCTACACCACTTGAAATAATATCAATCAACTTATAGTGTTGCATTGTTAACTTCGTACTTATGCCACGTCTTAATGCATGAAATGCTTCGTGATAGGCTGTTTCTAAACCGTCAATATCCAAATCTGACGATATAAAAATTGTTAGAGTATCGCCTATACCGGCAGTCACGCCTTCCGTTGAGATTTCCGAAACGTCCTTATGGTTGGTATGTAGTTCTCCTTCAAACACAACAACAGTTAAGCCTAAACTTTCAATATTTTCGGCGGCTGTTTTTGCCTCTTTACTCCACTTGCTTTTCGGAGCATATTTGTATCCAACAGAGAGTTTTCCTAAGCTTGCATACATGTATCCGTCGTTAAGTACACGCTCTTCAAACGCTTCTGCTGTTTCTGTTTGTTCTACTCTTGCCGTTCCTCTTCCTCTTCCATTGACGCCAGTATCGCTTCTCTCGACATACGATTTGCGTAATATTTCCTTAATTTTTCTCGCAACCTGTTCTCTATTGCTGCCTTTTCTTCTGGCGACTTCTTCGCCCATTCCTCTTCGGCTTTCAGCATTGCCGGTGTCGGAAATTGTTTCTTCTCTGACATTAGTGTTTTCCTCCTTAACTTTGTTATCTTCGGGCAATTTGTTATTTGCCGCAACTGTTTCCTCTGCATTGTTTGGGATGTATACCTCATTAATTGCCATAACTACGCCTGCTACGTTGCCGTCTGAATCAGTAACTTTTATTGCATAAGGTTTTCCTTTTACAAATGCAGCGGAAAAATCATATCCCTCAAAGTATTGGGCATAATTTTTCTTAATAGCTATCTGTCTTCCGTCATCAGTAGTAAACACATAAACCCCGTTTATGCCCGGCAAATCCACCTCAACAGGATTTGTGCTTATCGGCACATACTCGTTATTGTTCGCTATTTCTTCAATAGTTTTTGCAATATTGCTGTTGTCCTCTAATCCCCACTCTGATTTAGCGTATTCCACATCTGATTCCGCAATAGGAATTGCAATACTACCATCAGAAATATATGCCCTGCCGTCTATTGTTCCAACTACTTTATGAAGTGATTCCTTGTCCAACACATTTCTTGTCTTATCGGTCATTTTGCCACTTACATTATATGTCTGATTTTGCTTACCGTCAATGTTTGTAACTTTCGACCTTTCATTCGGCATATTCTTGATATGCTCTAATCTCCCTGCATTATAGGCTTCTTCCTGTTCGGGAGTTACGAGATTAACCTTTTCTCTCGGAACGTTCTGTCTACCTGCTTCAAATGCCGCCTCTGTTGCTTTCGCTTCTATGCTTTCAATTCCATTGGATAGTCCTAATCCACCCCCCAAATTGACATTTCCTGCTTCTTCCGTTATACTATTATTGAAAGCAGACGATGAGACAAGGGGCGTTTCGGACGTATGCTGAAGGCTGATATCAGCATTCGGCACTTGGCTACCAACGTCTGCTTTTTCTATTCTTGCAGACGTTATCCATAGTGTTTTTCGTTTACTATCGGGCACTACCTGACTTACAACATAAGTTCCGTCTATTCGCTTTTTCATAATGAATACCGGAGCTGTTTTATTATGCCTGTCATTGTATTGTCTATCAAATACTCTGTTTCCCTGATTATCAACAGCCCATTCGATAGTATCGTAATTATTTATTATATACCCTATTCTCGCTATATCTTTCGGGTCACTTAAAGATTGGTCATGTTGCCCGCTTATACCGTGTCTGTTTTCAATATGTATCAGACGATCACGTTCGATTCTACAAGTATAATCACTTATATCGAATCCGACAAAATCACTGATTTTCTCTGCTGTGCTTTCACCAAGTTGTGCTACCTCTATAACGTTGGGAACATTGTCTATATCGCCTTTTCTTATACTTGTAACAGCATCTTCAATTTCAGAATTAACCGAACCAAGAAAATCCTTCCCTACCTTTTCTTCATCATATAGGTGTACATACTCATTTTCAGTATTCTGCGTAGCATTTCTCGCATTGACAACATCTATTGCCGCCTTTTCAAGTGTGTCTTGTTCTGTTATTTCTGAGGATATAGGCTGTTCTGTTTCCGTTTCGTTTACAAGCGGTTGTTCTGTCTTTGTTCCAATTCCTTCCTGTTCAGTGCCTAAAGAAGAAATGTCCCCCCTTTTTCCTTTGTTTCTGTTATTGATGACAGCCCTTGTTGTATTAATAGTTGTTGCAGGAACATTCATTGCACCAAATCCTATTAGCGATGTTGTTGTAGTTTCTCCTAAACGGTCTCTAATCTCATCGCCTGTATACAACCATTCACCTTTATCTATCCCATACGCAAGCATTTCGCCACCGATTGTAGCTACTTCCTGCAATACTTCTTCCGTTGTTTCAGCCGCTGTACTTTTTGTTCTCTTTAGAATTTCAGCTCCGATGATTTTCAGAATATCATCGGATGCACCATTTGTTACACCATAAATATATGCGTCCATCAATTCGTCTAACTGCGAAGCTTCAAGAAGGCCGACAATTGTGCCAACTCCGTGGGAAACATTTCTCGCTACTTCATCTGAAACACCAAGTTCTTTTAGCGTTTCATATGTATGACCCGCACTCACCTCATATGTATTCAACGAGGCGCCTGCCGCATAAGCAGCACCTGCCGCTGCTGGAACAGTAAGAGCCTCTTCAGGCATAAGTACCTGTGGCCCCGCTTGTCCCGCCGCCGCCGCCATTCCTGCCGCCGCCGTAACCATACCTGCTGTTCTTAAATCTGTTGCATTGTACCATTGCTGTCCTATAAATTCGCCTATAAACTGCAATAGTTGTTTAGCTTTATTGTCAGTATATGTGTTGTAATCTGAAGATAACAGTTCTTTGTAATATTCAGCCGAATTTTCTCTGCCTTCCATTGCCTCAAAGGACTCCTTGCCCGACTTCATATTATAATATCCTCTTTTTACAGCTCCTATGGTTGAATCATACCAATTAGCTTCTCTTGAACCACTCTTAAGTCTCTCGAACTGTTTCGTTAGTTCCTCAACTTCTTTTTCTGCGACTTCCATTTCCTCAGTAACGATAATGTCCGCATGTGCTCCTATAGGAACATGCGGTGTTTCTCTCGCCAGACGTTCACTTTCTTCCGCAAATCGTTTTTCATAATACTCGTTCTGTAGCTGACATTCTGCAAAAGCCTGAATACCTCGGTCACACAGTAAACTTCAAAACCTACAAAAAGTCATACAAGAGCAAAAAGAAAATGTGGAATGACCCTTCTGATTGGCAAATTTTTGAGAATACGCACGAAGCGATAATTGATGAAGAAACTTTCCGCATCGTGCAACGAATCCGTGATGGCAGAAGAAAGGTCACAAGGATGGGAGAAATGCCAATTCTCTCAGGTATGTTGTTCTGTGCTGATTGTGGAAAGAAATTATATCAAGTTCGCTGTACAACAATGAAGCAAAAGGAATATATGGTTTGCTCTACATATCGCAAGGTCAAAGGCGGATGCTCCTCACACCAAATACAGAATGAAACAATCGAGGCTTTGCTTCTTGACGGAATACGAAGTATTACAGCATTTGCAAGAAAACATGAAAATGAATTCGTAGAACTTGTTACAAAGAAATGCCGAGCAGATGTAGACAGAACTCTCCGTGATAGCAAAAGGGAACTTGAACAGGCACAGGCTCGTATCAAGAAACTCGATGAGATTATCCAAAGGCTTTATGATGACAACCTTGAAGGGAAGATTTCAGACGAGCGTTTCAGTAAAATGACCGCTAATTACGAAGCCAAACAACAAACTCTTGAAAGCCGGACACAGGAACTGAATGAGATAATTAATTCCGAGAAAGAAAATTCTCTTAATGCCGATAGGTTCTTGAAACTTGTGAGAAAGCACACGGACATTAAAGAACTCACGGCAGAAGTTCTCCGTGAGTTTGTAGAAAAAGTTTATGTGTATCAAAGTGAGCGTGTTAATGGCAAAATGGTGCAACGCATCAAGATTATTTACAACTGCATAGGTGATTTCCAAACACCACCAACAGAATATGAAAAAACGGCATAGCCGATGTTGTTTTCGACTATGCCGATTATTTCCGGGATTAAAAATCCCTAAGTGAAGACACCAAATGGGGTGGTTTTTTATTTTTAGTTAAATCAAAGAGATTCGAACACTGAGAGGGCATTTTGCGTTAAGAAAACAATTAAGTATTGTTTTTAGCAAAATGTTGCGCAGTCCGTACCAAAGCCGTATGGCTTGGGTGGACAAGCAGTAAGGATTTGCCTTGCAAAGCCTTTTCTCTCCATCTCCGCCATAAAAAAGAGTCCAGCATTATGACTGGACTCTTTTTTTAACTTATCTAAAAACTAATGAAAATACAATTTTAAGTTAACAAATCGCAATTTTCCTCTCTTAATAACATTTAATTTATTATCAATTTTTTAATTTCCCCTACCATTAGTAGTACATCAACAAATAGGTTGAATTTTATATTTTTATTAATATATAATGTCATTAAAGAAAATATCTAATAGTGAATGAGTGGAGGAAAAGAAAAATGTTAAGAACAGAAATGAGAAATCCCGATACATACAGTATCGGAGAAATGTCTACACTTGAAGCATTAAAAATCATCAATAACGAAAATAACAATGTTATTGCCGCTATCGAAAAAGCTTTACCCGATATAGAAAAGGCATGTGACGCTGTTGCTGAAACTGTTAAAAACGGCGGCAGAGTATTTTACATAGGCGCAGGCACATCAGGCAGACTCGGCGTATGTGATGCTGCAGAGTGTCCTCCGACATTCGGTGTTTCACCCGATTTGTTTGTAGGAATCATGGCAGGCGGCTCCCAGTCCATGTTTAAGGCTACAGAAAATGTTGAGGACGATCCGATTGCTTCAGTTGCCGATTTAAAAGAACACGGTTTCTGTGAAAAAGATATTGTTATCGGCACATCTGCTTCAGGTTCTGCAGCATATGTTATTGCAGGTATTGAATACGCAAAAAGCATCAATGCAAAGACAATATCGATCGTAAACAACCCTGAAACCAATCTCAGCGGAAAAGCAGATATAAACATCTGCGCTGATACAGGTCCCGAAGTAATCACAGGTTCCACAAGAATGAAGGCAGGTACTGCACAGAAGATCATTATGAATATGATTTCAACTGTAGCAATGGTAAAATGCGGTCATGTGTACGAAAATCTGATGATCAATCTCAGACCCACAAATAAAAAACTTCGCCGCAGAATGATAGGCATCGTTGTTGAGATACTTAAATGCTCGGAAAGCGAAGCAGAAGAACGTCTGGAAAAAGCAGATTGGAGCATTCGTACTGCAGTCGGCAAAAACTGATTTCATAAAAAATCCCGAAAAAACTTTCGGGATTTTTTCATTTAGTTTTCATTTTTGGATATAAGGTTATAATATGGCTATAAGATAACTTGACAGGAGTTGAAGTATGACCAAATATAACTTAGCAGTAGATAAGCACAGAAATCTTATCATTGAGGCTCAAACCTATATCTGGGCAAATCCAGAGACCGGTTATAGAGAAGTTAAAACTTCAGAATATATGGAAAATGCCTTCAAGAAACTCGGTTACGATCTTGTAAAAGCGAAAAATATCCCCGGGTTTTATACCGTTATTGACACAGGCCGTCCCGGTCCGGAAGTGCTGGTTTTAGGTGAACTCGATGCTCTTTTGTGCCCCGATCACCCTGATGCCGATCCAAAAACAGGCGCCGTACACTGTTGCGGGCACAGCGCTCAGTGTGCCGCGCTCTTAGGACTTGCCGCAGCATTAAAAGAGCCGGGTATTTTAGATGACTTTTCAGGAAGGATACGTCTTTGCGCCGTACCTGCAGAGGAACTTATAGAAATAGAATACCGCACTTCTTTGGGCAAAGAGGGGCGTATCCGCTATTTAGTCGGTAAAACCGAATTTCTATACCGCGGCTACTTTGACGGAGTAGATATAGCCTTTATGGTACACACTTCACAGAGTGAAGGTTTTTCTATAAGACGAGGTTCAATAGGTTGTATTGCCAAGCGTGTTGTTTATAAAGGTGTGTCAGCACATGCAGGTGCAACTCCGTGGAGCGGTTGCAATGCTCTGTACGCCGCTAATTTAGGTCTTTGTGCTATCAATTCCATCCGTGAGACATTTAAGGACGCTGACTCTATCCGAGTGCATCCCATAATCACACATGGCGGCGGCGCTGTAAATGCAATTCCCGATAGAGTGGTTATAGAAAGTTTCGTTCGCGGCAAAACTTTTGATGGGATCCGTGAAGCAAATGATCGTGTTAACCGCGCTTTATGCGGCGCAGCGCTGTCTTTGGGAGCAAATATAGATATTCAGGACACCATGGGATATGCCCCGCTTTACAACAGTGACGGTATGATGACTATTGCCCGTGATGCCACTAAAATACTTCCCGACCTTCCTGTCAATTACCTCGATGCTGTCGGCTCAGGAAGTACAGATATGGGCGATCTGTCCGCTCTTATGCCGGTAGTCCATCCTTATATTTCGGGGGCATCGGGAATAAGTCACGGCTGCAATTATAAAATTGCAGATCCCGGCCTTGCCTGTGTAGGCTCTGCAAAATGGCAACTTGCCATGCTTGCCTTGCTCTTAAAGGACGGTGCCGCAAGAGCAAAACAGATAATATCGGATTTTAAGCCGCAGTTTACATCAAAGAAAGAATACTTTGAATATATTGATGATTTTCTTTCTTCGGGTGACCGTATCACCTACAGCGAAGATAAAACCGCAACTGTAAAACTGTAAAATCAAAGCCACCCTACGGGTGGCTTTTCCATTAAAATATTTTTAGTTTTTTTACTAATTTTCGGACACTTTTATAGAGAAAGCCCTCAAGTTCTTTCTGCGCATTTTTAAGTTCTTTACGTATTTCAATATTCTGTGGGCAATGCTTTTCACATTTTCCGCACTCTATACAGTTTGATGCCGCTGTAGAGTTCTTTCGAAGTGCGGTACACATCGTATACTCAACAAGTCCCCAGAATTTATTTTCGGAATACCTGCGGTTATATGCCGCAAATGTGCCCGGTATATCCACATTCTGCGGACAGGGCATGCAGTATCCGCACCCTGTGCAGCCTACCTTCATTTTCGAATTTATGGCTTTGACAACATTTTGAAGCATTTCTTCCTCTTTGGGTCCGAGTTCTCCGACAGCAACGGTAGATGCCGTCTGAATATTGTCCTCTACCATTTCAATAGAATTCATACCCGACAGAACACACATCACCTCAGGCTGATTCCAGAGCCAGCGGAATGCCCACTGCGCGGGCGTGTATTTTATGTGATAGTCTTCAAAAATACGTTTTGCTTCATCGGGAAGTCTGTTGACAAGTTTTCCGCCCCGGAGCGGCTCCATTATAACAACGGGTATATTTTTGTCATACGCATAATTAAGTCCTCTTCTTCCCGCCTGCGAATGCTCGTCCATATAGTTATACTGTATCTGACAGAAGTCCCAGTCATATGCATCTATCAATTTGCAGAACATATCCGAGTTGCCGTGATACGAAAAACCGACCTGAGAAATAGCACCGCTTTTCTTTTTTTCTTCAAGCCATGTATCAATACCGAGTTCCTTTAGCGTGTTCCATTTTTCAACATCGGTAAGCATATGCATCAAATAGAAATCAATATGATCGGTCTTGAGTCTTTTTAACTGTTCGGAAAAGAGTTTTTCTATTCCCTCTTTGCTGCGGATAAGATAGTGCGGCAGTTTTGTTGCTATATAAACATTATCACGAATACCGTTTTTATCCAGAATCTCTCCGAGTGCCGCCTCACTTCCGGGATATACATAGGCAGTATCAAAATAATTTACGCCGCCTTCTATTGCGGTCATTATCTCACGTTCAGCCTCCAAGATATCTATCTTGCCCATTTTTTGCTTAAAACGCATACAGCCAAATCCCAGTATTGAAATCTGATTTCCAAATTTATCCAAACGGTAATTCATATATCACACCTACCTTTTAATTAAATTATAATATGATTTACAAAATATTTCTATACTATTTAATTATCAAAGAACATAAAATCTGTATATACATATACTGAAATGATGTCTGAATTTACATTCATAACGGAGGACAATATGTACACTGATAATTATGTGGTAAAATCATTGGAACTTCACCTGTTTTTCGGTCGGCTAATGAAAGAACACTCTCTGTTTTTAAGAGCCGGTTTCACGCCTGTTGATGCCGCTTTTTCAAATAAAGCAGAGTTTTTTAAAAAAGAATTTGAAAGATTACTCAGCAGAGCAGTATTTCTCAGTAACGGGATCGTCTCACATGATGTTTTATGCTCAGGAGAAATCGTTACGGAATTTACACTTCTTGCAGAAAAGCAGACAGAAGCTTTTACCGGCATTTCAATCAACAGAGAAATCACCGAGAGAACACTTCACTTAAATGAAGGCAGCTGTCAGAATTTCAGTTTAGGCATGCGCCGTCAGGTACAACACCTCAATCAAAGAGCACTCGAACTTCTCGACGGTCTTATCTCTTTTAAAGAACTCATTTTTAATAATGTCTTATCCTGTGAGATGTTCACTATGAACTATCCGCTGCTTATTGAACACATTATCAGAGAGGCAAAGTTATACCGAGAATATGTCGAAACACTTGAAAGCGAAGGTTGTCTCAGTGACAATTCCATGCAAGATGTGGAGTGTTTCTGGAACCGTATAATGATGGAACATGCTATGTTTATTCGCGGACTTCTTGATCCCTCTGAGACAGATCTTATTAATTCCGCTGACGGTTTTGCAAAAGACTATTCCGCGCTGTTAAAATCCTGCCGACGTGCGCATGATGAGACATTTACATCGGCCACATTAGCGGAAACTATAAAATTCAGAGATTTTAAAATGGCAGGCACACAGGGAATTCAGGAATGTGAAATTCGTTCAGTGATCCTGCCGCTTCTTGCAGATCATGTGCTGCGTGAAGCCAATCACTATATACGACTGCTTAAAGCGTAAACTCTTTTAAAAGCACCTGCAAAGGTGCTTTTATTTTTATTAAAGAATACATAACAAAAATATGGCAATTATAATTATTGGAAAGTGAGGCTGTATTTTATGTTTAAACACGAAAAAATGCTATTTCATCCTGTGGAAATCGAAAGACCAAACCCGCAATATGCTGCACTTCTTCAGGAACAGCTCGGAGGCGGAAACGGTGAACTTAAAGCTGCCATGCAGTATATGTCACAGAGTTTCAGGATCAAGGATCCCGAGATCAAGGATCTCTTTCTCGACATTGCTGCAGAAGAACTCAGCCATATGGAAATGATAGCGCAGACTATAACCCTGCTCAACGGTCACGATGTCGATGTACGAGCAGTGCCTGCCGGCGAGGTCCAGACCCATGTACTCTTCGGTCTAAATCCGGGACTTATCAATGCATCTGGTTACTCTTGGACGGGAGACTATGTAACCGTGACGGGAGACCTTTGCGCCGACCTTCTTTCAAATATTGCATCTGAGCAGCGCGCAAAAGTAGTTTACGAATATCTTTACAGACAGATCAATGACAAAAAGGTAAAAGAGACTATCGATTTTCTTTTAAATCGCGAAGAAGCGCACAATGCAATGTTCAGAGAAGCCTTCAACAAGGTACAGAACAGTGGTTCAAACCGTGATTTTGGAACAACACAAGCCGCAAAAATGTATTTCAGTTTATCTGAGCCCTCTCCTGCCGACAATCCTTTTGCAAATAAAGATGTTGATCCACCGTCTTTTAAATAATAAAAGTCTGTCCCTTGAGGGACAGACTTTTATTATAGATTTTCTACATATTTAATAAGAGATTTAAAATCACCTGAGGGATAAACTGATATATCTGCATCATCTTTGTTAATTATGCAGTCAGTCAGAAGAAATACCTTTATTCCCACCGTCTGCGCAATCATATCTTCTCTGACATCGTTGCCGACCATCAGACATTCCTGCGGAGCAAGTCCGAGTCTGTCTGCAATATCAATATAGTACTTGGGATTAGGCTTACTGTAGCACGAATTCTCATATGTGGTGTAAAATTCAAAGTCCTCAGGCTTAAGACCTGCCCAGCAAATACGTTTTTCCGTAGCAATGGCAGGAAAAATGGGATTTGTTGCAAGTGCCACACGAAGTCCCTTTTTCTTTATTTTTAATACTGCTTCTGCCGCAAGCGGAGCAAATCCGCAGGACACCTTTGCACCGTCAAACTCATTGTGATAAAACTCTTCAAAAAGGGGCATATCATCTTTGGATTTTTCACCGTAACGCGCAGTAAAATCATCCCAGAAAACAGTCTCATTGTTTTTCTCGCCGTTATTCTTTACCATAGCGGCAGTTCCCGACCATATGGCATCAATAAGCTGCTTTGCCTCGTATCCGCGAGGCGCAAGTTTTGTTGCAAGCAAAGTAAAATAACATTTTGTAAATTCATTCTGATCCATCGGCAGTAATGTACCGTCAAGATCAAATAAAACAGCCTTTATGCTCATAAAGCCATCCTCTTCTCTATTTCTTAAAAAATGCCGCGGCAACCGCGCCCGGACCTGCATGTGTACCAATGGCACCGCCGATTATGGTTGTGTGCAGTTCGTTTGCACCGTTCTCCCACAGAGCCTTACTGTCCTCAATATACTTCTGCAAGAGCGCATCGCTTAGACCAGTATAACCCAGAAGCACAGGTTTGTCAAAGTCAACACCGCCTGCTTTTTCTATTTCCTGAACAAGCAGATTATTTCCCTGCTTTGAGCCGCGCGCTTTTCCGAGAATACTTATTTCACCGCCCACTACGGAAATTACAGGTTTTATACCGAGTATACCGCCTGCAAAAGCCACCGTTTTTGATATTCTGCCGCCGCTATGGTAGCGCTCTGATATGTTCCCGAAAGTTTTGACGAAACTGTCAGAACCACTGCGCAGTCACCTGCCCTTGTCACTTCTTCAAACACTTTGGCAAATTCCGCAGGACTTGCCTGACTTGTTGTGGGCAAAACATCGCTTTCTATTAATTTTTCATAGAATTCTTTGTGACTTAGCGTCACACCGTCTTGATATGCCGTATCACCGAAAATAACGGTCATAGGCACAATTGTAAGTCTGTCTATTATGTTTTCATTAAAATCTGCTGCTGAGTCAATAATAATTCTTACTTTCATCTATGTCTCCTATTTCAAAAATGTTCTGATCAGTATTTCATTTATCCTTGTATACGGCTGATAGCGCATGGGAAGGTCTATCCACACCTTTTTATCCACAATGCTCTTTTTGTGCGAAAACGTATCAAAACCCGCTTTACCGTGATAGCCGCCCATTCCGCTTTCACCCACACCGCCAAAGCCCATATGGCTTGATGCAATATGAATTATGGTGTCATTTACACAGCCGCCGCCAAATCCTATCAGACCTTTACAATTGTTTTCAAGATAGAGTTTCTTTGCTTCTTCCACATTTGCAACTGTCGGATTGGGTACAGTTTCATCAAATACAGTATAACATATACCCGCTTTGTCAAGCGTGTCATAAAGTGTCGTAAGCATTCCCATTGAATTGAGTGCAGAATCTGTAACTATAGGCACACTGTCGATGTTTTTTTCTTTAAGTACTTTGCCTACATCCTCCGTTGTCCTTATGACAAGCGGATCTCTGTAAGGTAATATCGGTATTGCAAGTTTAAACACTGTCTGAAAAGTCCTGCAATACGCTTTATTAAGTAAATTCATAAAGTTTTCCTCGCCGTCGGTATCTTGATAATCTTTACATCGGTTTTTCAAAAACCGATGATTAAATTATAACCAATACAACTGTCCCTGTCAAGCAGCGTTGTTGACAAGTCAGTCTCTTTACAATATTATATTTTTATGAATAACGAAATGAAAAACAGATTAAAAAATACGGTAATGAACTTTCGTCTGCCGAGATACAGTGAACTTCCGAATGTGGGTTTATATCTTGAGCAGGTGGCAAAGTACATCAACAGTTACATGAATCAAGTCAGCCTATCGGAAATAACGACATCGATGATAAGCAACTATGTAAAAAAAGGCTTTATCCCCTCTCCGCAGAAGAAGCAGTATTACGCTGACCAGATAGCATATCTTATGTTTATTACCATCACAAAAAATGTTCTTTCGCTCGAAAACATCGTCGAGCTTTTTGACCTGCAGAAACGGACCTACACTCTGTCTATGGCGTACGATTATTTCTGCTGCGAACTTGAGAATATGCTCGAATATGTATTCGGTCTTAAAGCCGAACCTGAGAAGAACCTCGGTGTCACCGATACAGAGGAAAAGGACTTTTTCAGAAACGTTATAATCTCCGTTTCGCACAGTATGTATTTAACCGCATATTTTTCAGAAATAAAGAAAGAAAAAGCGCTCTGATGAGCGCTTTCTTTATTTAGCTGGATATTTGAATTTGATTGCATTTTCAACAACATTCACTTCAAGTCTGTCAGTTTGGATCGTTTCTCCATCTATGCAGACATAAAACGGACTGTCTTTGGTTAAAGTCACCCTTTTTGTCTTGTGAAACTCATAAAGCGCCTTATGCTTTTCGTTTCCGATGATGTTTCCTTTTTTGTAGGCGCCAATTATCGAAATAAACTTCATACGCGAGAGCGGATATACCGTCATAACATCCATGAGTCCGTCATCGACCTCTGCCACGGATGCCGCATTGTAACCGCCGCCGCAATACTTGCCATTGGCAATGAGCGTCAGCATAAAATCGCCTTCAAATACATTGCCGTCTTCATATTCTATACGCAGATTCTCCTGAGGAAAACTTGCAAACTGTATCGCAACACCGATTGTATATGCTATAGACTTTGACATAAACGGCAAACCCCTGAGCTTGTCCACCCTGCGTACAACAGATTCATCAAAACCGATATTGAGCATATTTACGCATATCATATCGTTTGCTTTTAAAAGATCTATTTCTTTTGTTACGCCGTTTCTTATATGAGATAGTGACATAAATGCTTCTTTTCCGCCGAACTGACGTACAAAATCGTTGCCCGTACCCATCGGTATAACGGAAAGCGTGACATTTTTATAACCGTATACCGCATTTGCCGCAAGATTTATCGCCCCGTCACCGCCACATGCATAGACGCAGAGTTCCTTGCCCGTCTGCGCTTCGCTGCGGGCTTTACTAACGGTATCTTCCCTTGATGCAGATATAAATATTTCATAGTCAAGGCCGTCACATTCGCGTTCTATCATTTCTATGATTTTATTTTTTTCGGAATTTGCCTTACTGATAAGAAAAAGGTGTTTCATAGCATTTCTCTCCACCAACCGATTTACATATACATTATATACATAAAACTGTAATTTGCAAATACCGACAAAAATATGTTTATATACCTCCTGTTGTGTGATAGAATGTTTTTATAAAGGAGTGTTCATAATGAGTAAGTCAAAAGTGTACTTTACAAAAGAAATCACACCTCAGTCCCTCGTTAAGATATATGAGGCGCTCGGAGTGGAACTCAAAGGAAAAGTTGCAATTAAGATATCAACGGGCGAACCGGGCGGTCACAATTATTTAAAACCCGCTCTTATTGAGCCGCTCGTTTCAAAACTGTCGGGCACGATAGTTGAGTGCAATACCGCCTACGAGGGCAGACGTTATCATACTGAGGATCATTTAAAAGCCATAGAAGAACACGGTTTTAGAGCCATTGCCCCCTGTGAGATAATGGACAGCGAGGGTGAAGTTGCGCTTCCCGTATCAGGCGGCAAACATCTCACCGAAAACTTTGTGGGTAAAGGATTTTTAAAATATGATTCCATGCTTATGCTTTCCCATTTTAAAGGACATGAAATGGGCGGTTTCGGCGGTGCGCTTAAAAATATGTCGATAGGTATTGCATCATCTCACGGCAAGGCACATATTCACGGTGTCGGTATTCCCGAAGAGTTGTGGACGGCTGACCATGATTCGTTCCTCGAATGTATGGCAGAAGCTGATAAGTCGGTCATGGACCATATGGGCAGAGAAAATATCGTCTATATCAATGTTGCCAACCGTCTTTCTGTCGACTGTGACTGTAACAACAATCCCAAAGATCCCGAAATGGCAGACATCGGTATATTTGCTTCCCTTGATCCCGTTGCAGTTGACAAAGCATCCGTCGATGCGGTATATGCTTCCGATGATGAGGGAAAAGCATCCCTTATCGAGCGAATAGAATCTCGAAACGGCATTCACACCGTAAATGTTGCACAGGAACTCGGTCTTGGCACTACGGATTACGAAATAGTAAACATATAAAAAGAGGGGTTATCCCCTCTTTTTATAATTTCAGTATAAGTTTAAGTAAAAATAATGCAGCGGTACCCGGCAGACCGAGTATTACAGATATCAGTACTGTCGGCAGATTTATGGCTACGGCAAAAGATGCTCCCAGCATATTGCTTGCTATCAGCAGACCAACACCGAGCAGACTGTTGAGAAGTGTTCCCACCAGTCTGCGGACAGTTTTGGAGATAAGGCAGAAAAAAAGCACCAAAAATGCCCCTATAGCGCACAAAAGAAGCAAAACCGTCTTACTCATTTCCCAAATCCCTTATCTTTCTTATAAGCGCATTTTCACGGTGAGAGAGTGAGAGTATCTCATATGTAAGTGCATCGATAAGTTCAGGCTCATCAACAAGTTCAAATTCCCTGCGTGCCGCAGACAGTCTGCTCTGCAGATCACGCAGGGCGCATATCAACTCTTCTCTGGGTGACAGTACCCTTTCTTCACCAAAAAGTCTTTCAAGCATCCTTATCCCTCCTGTCACATAATATGAGGACAAGTATGCAAATATGAAACGGCATGCAATAATTTACACGCCGTTTTTATTTTTATATATTATACCGAATACTAAGATGCCAATCGCAGCGCCGGTAAAATCAATTACTACGTCCTGCACAAGCGAACCTCTGCCCGTGAAATTCTGTATAAATTCATCCGTCACTGCCATCGCAAGCGAGAAAAAGAGCGGATATATCATCTGCACCTTCCTGCCCATAACGGGAAAATAAGTCACAAAAAGCATACCCAGCACAAAAAACTCAAACAGGTGTGCAAGTTTTCGTACTATGACATCGAGATTTTCTCCTGTAAAACCAATTGCGCGGAATATTTCGGTGATAAAATCACTTTCCTGCTTAGATGTGTCAGGCGGCATACATGATTGGCTTATAATAAATCCTATCCATAGCGCAAGGATAGTAAAATAAATTATCTTCTTTTTCATTTTTATTTCCAATAACAACTTCCCTCAACGAGATTTGCATTTTTAGGTGTGTCTTCATCTAAGCAATACATTCTGTGAAAGTTCATTTTTCTTATTCTTTTTCTGTATCAATACAACCGCATAGCCTATTGAAAGAAAAAAATGCATTGAATAGAGATATGATGATGAAACCAAAAGATGTGCCAGCGACACCGAAACAAACACTATAAGCATACCTTTTTCTTTTTGTGTTTCTGTACATCTGTAACCTTTAACAAATATCCATGCGACAAACAGTATAAGAGCAACACCGCCAAAAATGCCAAAATGGCATAGCAATTCAAGTATAATGTTGTGAGCATATGTTCCGTTTCCGTATTTATTGAAGCCTTCAGTTGCAACACGGTCACCCAAAAGTCCGTTTCCATAAAGAGGACTGCGCACTATAGAGTTCCACACTTTTTCATATAATACCAATCTTGAAGAATCATCCGCAAGCTCCGAAGCAAGAAACATATCTATAATTCGCGTAGGGATACCCTTTTCAATAAACACGAATTTTATAGATTCAAACCATCTTGCAATAATACCACTGTAATATAATGCTAAAAATGAGCAAAATGCTGCTGCAGAAACAAAAATAGTAGACATATTGTTACTGTTTATCAAAATATAGACAAACAAAAATACAATTATACACAAAAACGGACCGCGTGTTCCCGCAATAAACAGAACTACTATTCCTGTTGCAAAAAACAGAACTCTCCACCATTCTTTTTTATTCTCCAACCAGCGATAAAACATATATACTACCGGCAAAATAAAAGAGTAGGCCATATTCATCTCATCAGAAGACAATGTATCCGACATATGCTTTAGAGATATAAGTAAGACCGAACTGAGAATTGCCGCTCTTGACACATAATCAAAGTATTTGTCAAACTTATCAGTATCTGTTATACCCTTAACAATAATATACGGGACAAGTGTACTCGTGAATATCTTCCCTGCCAGTTTGTGTACATATACATTAGTACTGGGAAAAAATATATACGACAAGCAAAACAAAATTATGTATACTGAAAAGAATACAAAATCCTCTATACGCAGATTGCTTAGTATATATTTCAACGATGCTATGCCAAAAAGCACAAGAGTTCCAAGACATATCAATGTATCAATAGAATTTTCACCTATAAACATGGTTGATATATAATTTATGGCAGTAATAAATATATTATTACATACATATAGCGCACAAAATAATTCCGATGCCGCTATTTTATCTTTATTCTCTAAAGTTCTCAAAAGAAAGCTCCTTATCTATCAAGTCCTATAGCTTTTTTTGCTATTTCCATATAAGAGAAAGTCTTTATTCCGACACTCTGCGCAACATCCACCATACTTTCGTATACGCCCTCTTTATAAAGTACTTTTTCAAGTACGCCCTTGATATATTCTGTCGAATCTTCTTCAATAAAGAGGCAGTTTCCGCCCACATCAATATGATCAATACCGTCCCACTTCTTTAAAACCATCGGAAGACCTGTTGCTGCCGCCTGCTCCCAAAGAACTGAATGTGTACCTGGAAATACCGCAAGGTCAGCCGCAAGAAAGAGATTATATGCAAATGATGAATCTATCCAACCTATCTGTACAATACGTTTGTCGTCTATCGCCTCAAACAAAGGTTCCATATCAGGTGAGAGTTTGCCAAAAACAATAAGTTTTATCTTACCATCATCCATAGTTTTAATTGCTTCAACAAGCAGATGAATATTCTTTATTCTGTCTATCTTACCGCCTGTCACCATTAAGAAATCATCATCGGCAATATCATACTGTTCTCTGACAGATGCCCTTATAGTTTCTTTATTTTCAAAATCAATCTTACTTTCGTCGCCGCCCATAACAAGAAGTTCCGTCTTGTTTACGGGTAGTTTATACACTTCTCTGAGATAGCGCACACGAAGCGGCAGAACACCCCAAACCATCTCGCAGAATCTTCCTGCCTTACGCACCTGAGTACCCCAGATTACCGTATGCAATAGCCTGCGTTTAAAGGTATTTATTGGTGTATTTACATAGTCGCCGTGCTGATCGGCGTATATCCGCACATGTTTATGTTTTTTCTTGTATTTTTTGACTTCACCCATAGAAAATGACTGAGTGCCGTGAATATATATTATGTCAGGGCCGTATTCCTCAAGTCTTTCACACAGACCGTCATATCTCTTGAACATTTCGTTATACTTACCCTTTTTGTAAGGCAACACAGTAACCTCGATACCGTCACGATTTACATATGTTCCAACTTCCTTTTTGCCTATAGTGCCATCCGGATTAAAAGTATACGTATTACAAAAAACCTTGACTTCGTGACCAAGTTGTTTATGTTTTCTTGGAAATACATTCTCCTGATATTCGAGATTTTCAACAAACTGACATCCTGCGCAAAAATGAAGTATTTTCATATCTGCCTCCAAAAACGCATTGTTTTAAATTGCTTATAGTTAAATTAATTATATCATATTAAATATTTTTTGTATATATAAAAAGACCGAATTAACATTCGGTCTTTACTATTTTCAGCGCATCTAAAAGCGTATCACATATCTCATATGCCTTTTCTCTCATCTCGTCAGTCGGCGGCAATCTGTCGGGAATCATAAATGCCCTGATACCTGCCGCATATAACGCGCGGACACCGTTATATGAATCTTCAAAACCTATCGCTTCACACGGTGAAACGCCCACCTTTTCACAGGCGTAAAGATATATATCGGGATTTGGCTTGCCGTTTACAACGCTTTCACCGCCGATAATACAGTCAAAATAATCTATAAGCCCCGCCTCTGTTATCTCTTTTTCCACTATTTTTGAAACCGTTGATGAAACGACCGCAAGTTTTATCCCCTTATTTTTCAAATAGGACAACATCTCCTCTATGCCGACTTTTTTTGCTATGCCGTCACGAGCCATACATTCATACTGATGGGCAAGCATTTTGTCATGAATATGCTCACCATCTTTGCCGTAATGCTCGATAAATATCTTATCCGCAACTGTTCTGTTTACACCTATCACAAGAGGCGCTACATCTTTTATATTTTTCAGACCGAGATCTCTTCCCACTATCATTGCCGAGCGCAAAAAAGCGCTCTCAGTATCGAGAATAAGCCCGTCCATATCAAATAATGCTGCTTTCATTAAATCACCCCTAAAATAATAGCATTTTTCACGCATCTCTTCAATATACTTTTTACAGAGGTGGAAAATATGAGGTTATTTATTCTGAAAAAGAAACATCTTCTCCCTATATGCGGAGTACTTCTGGCAATAGGAATAGTCTGTGCAGTCGGACTGACAGGCAGAGATACGGCTCAGACTGCAGCTGTTAAACGAGAAGTACCAATTTACTGTGTCGCTACCGACGATAAGAAAGTTGCACTCAGTTTTGACGCCGCATGGGGTAACGAGGATACAGAACTTCTTATTGAGATTTTAGGAAAAAACAATGTTCCCGCAACATTTTTTGTTGTCGGCGAGTGGGTGGATAAGTATCCCGAAAGCGTGAAAGCCCTATCCGATGCAGGCCACGATATTATGAACCACTCCGACACACATCCGCATATGCCGCAGTTATCGGCAGAGCAGATGAAAAGCGAAATAAATAATTGCAACTCCAAAATCGAATCGGTAACAGGAAAATGTCCCACTCTTTTCAGAATGCCGTACGGCGATTACAACGATCTTGTTGTAAAAACTGTCGGAGAGGTGAATATGTATCCTATTCAGTGGGATGTAGACAGCCTTGACTGGAAAGGTCTCTCTGCCGACGAGATCTGCAAAAGAGTGACATCAAAAGTCAAAAACGGTTCTATAGTCCTTTTTCATAACGCTGCAGAAAATACGCCTGCCGCGCTTCCAGGCATCATCGAAACACTTAAAAATGACGGTTATGAGTTTGTAAAAGTCTCCGATTTAATATATAAAGATAACTACAGCATAGATAATGCAGGTGTTCAACATATGAATTCATCAGATGAAAATATATCTGAATAAAATAAAGAACTCCCACAAGGAGTTCTTTTTCTGTGTAACATTACTTTCTTTTAAGGTCAGCATAAAGCAGATCAACGAACACTATGCCAAGCGGTATAAGCGTCAACCATATCGTTTTTCCGCCGACATAGCGGCAGACAAGCGCCGACACCGCCGCGCCCAGCACAAAAAAGACCAGCATACGTATATGTACAAAAACCTGTGTTTTTGAAGCACCGTCACGTTGTTTTAAACAATGCGCAACCGCAACCCCCGTCTGCCTCAGATGATTTGTGCAGAAGGTGGTCGCCATCGGAATTCCCTCCGCCTGTCTGAAGGTATTGTACTGCATAGAACATATAAAATTTATAGTTATCTGAGATATCTGGTAAGGCACACTGTCGGGCAGAGCCCCGATGCCGAGTATCAGCAACATTTCAAAGAATATCAATGCCGTATCCCAACGGATGATAAACTTTTCTTTGAAGGTGTCGGGAAAAATTTCCGACACCACCGCACCCAAAAAATATGCGCTCATCGGAATAAAGTAGTACAATGCCTTAAACCACTGCCCTTTACCCAAAGACACGGCAAGCAGAACAAAATTCGCCGTCTGCGCATTACAGAAAACTCCACCTTTTAGCGAAACGGTATATGCACCGTAAAATCCCGACACAAAGATCAGTGCCCAGTATATCCAATGTTTTTCACATTCAAGATATTGTAAGTTCTTTTTTTCTATCATAATTGATCTCCGCTAGTATATCTATCGAGATATTATATACCATATCATTACTTTTTTAAAGACTTTTCTGAATATAGTGTACTTTTGCGGAAAATATAACTCTATGAAGAGTTTTACTAAGCAGTTATATATTTTCTTAATAGGTGGCGGCGCCTATTTTATCATCGAACTTATATATCGCGGTTACTCGCATCCCTCTATGTTTGCAGTGGGCGGTCTGTGTGTTCTTTTTCTGTATAAAATAAACGGCTGGTTTTTTGAAAAACCGATACTGCTTCGCGCCCTGCTTGGAAGCATTGCCATATCAATGACTGAATTCATATCGGGTTGCATTCTCAACATATGGTTTGGTATGAATATCTGGGACTATTCATCTCTGCCTCTTAACATTTTTGGGCAGATTTCGCTTCTTTTTTCATTTTATTGGTTTCTTCTCTGTATACCCGCTATGGGGATACTCAGTAAAATAAAGACGGTATGACTTTGGGCGTGCTCACTTAGGGATGAATCGGTTTTGGCTTGATATTTCCCGCCCATACTTCATAAAAAAATTCCGTAATACACAAAGTATTGCGGAATTTTTGTTATTTTGTCTGAACAAAAAATCTCTAACCCAAAACTGCAAAGCACCTCAAAAAACATTATTTTGGATGAAGAACAAGGCAAAAACCCTC
>JAZQEF010000019.1:0-6131 GCA_045538835.1 Feifaniaceae bacterium
AGAGACAGACTTGACAGAATGCCTGATATAGTAGAGCCTGACAATCCGGATATGAGAATAACCGGCGGCAAAAGGATTGAGGATATTTTAAAGAGAAAACCCGTCGGTTTCAATTAAGAAAAAAGAAGAAGATTCGGGAATAATTAATTTACCCTACACAGGCGGAAACGATAAACCTGTTACTCTGCCGTACAGACCGGGAACAGATGACGGTTTTACAAAATTTCCGAGAATCATAGAACAGGAAGTTCCGGGAGAAAAAGGGAAAAGAAATATTAATACAGTATGGCAGAGAAAATGATCCTCCGTATGACACAAGCATCTTGCTTTCTGAGGATGATATCGGATATAATAAACAAGAAATTAAGTTTTATTATGATGAAAAAGGAAACTGGCATTATTATGACAACTGGATGCGTACAGGAGATTATAAATACGCAACAGATCCTATGCAGTTGTATCTAAATGGTGAAATAACGAAAGATGATCCTGAATTTTAAAAGGCTGTGTCCTGGTGGGCAAATAACGGTGATTATACAATAAGTGATCTTGGACATTATGAAAAGGATCAATCTGGAAGAGTAATAGGTGAGAATCCAAATGCTCAAAATTTTAACAGATACGATGATTATAGTAAAGTGTGTCGGGTAATATTAAAAGAGGAGAAATGAAAATGAAATATAATACTTATTTATTTGACTTTGATGGTACATTGGTTGATTCGATGCCGTCATTTATTTCTGTTATGTTGAGAATTCTTGACGAAAACAACATAAAGTATGGAGAAGATATTGTAAATATTATAACACCATTAGGATATGTGGGTACTGCTGAATATTTCCAAACGTTAGGCGTTCAAATGTCAAAAGAAAAAATAATAAAACAAATGAACGAGTACATATATGAGGATTATTTATATAACATACCGGAAAAGACAAATGTTGTTTCAACGCTGGAAACCCTGAAAAAGATGGGAGCAGACCTTAATGTCCTTACAGCTAGTCCTCATTTAGTGCTTGATCCTTGTCTTAAAAGATTGGGGATATATGATTTGTTTACAAATGTATGGTCTTGTGATGATTTTTCAACCACAAAGGCTAATCCGGAAATATATAAAAAAGCTGCTGAAGAAATGGGAAAACCTGTTGGTGAAATTCTCTTTCTTGATGATAATTATAATGCAGACAAAATAGCAAAAATCGCCGGAATGAAGGTGTGTGGCGTGTTTGATAAGTCCTCGTCTGATTATGCGGATGATATTAAGTCCATTACAGATCATTATATATATGATTTTTCTGAATTACTTGGTATTGATAAATAATATTTTTGTCCCTAACTTGACAAAATCATATCCTTGCATTCACAAATTATGTTAATAATAAATTTGGTGAAGATATAGATCCTACTGATATAAAGGCTTACGTACATACAGAAAGCAAAATGGGATATTTTACTGAAAATAATGGTTCAAGAGATGTTATGAAATCTTGCTATAATGGAGATTATGCTATATACCGATTGGCTGCAATTAAAGGTACAAAGTATATACCTGTAGACGGATATGGTTTATTTAAGAGAGTGTGCAGACCGGGATTCTATGATGAAACAGCAATAACGCCACCTATGAGTATTTTGGGAGGCGTATTGTGGTATGCCGTGAGGAATGGGGATCATAACGGTGGTGGTGATCCTTTATATATGGATAAAGTAAACTTTACAAAAGGGGAAATGGTATGAAAAAACTATTTTGCTTAATACTTGCGATTATATTGTGTCTTGCTTCGTGTGGGAAGGCGGAGCCTGTTATAGAAGAACAAAACATAGTGCAGGAAGAGGTTTTAAATCCCGAACCGGAACCGGCACCTGTAATTGAACCGGAGCCCGAACCTGTACCGGAAGCACCTGTTATAAAGCCTAATTATTATAACGGTGCTAAAGTGCAACCGAAACTGAAAAGTGAGCATCAGTATCTTTTTGATGCTTACGATAAAAGCGTGGACGGCATTGCAGGCTATTTTGAGGTGCTGGATTTAGGAGGCAAGCAATATGTGCTTGCGACGGTCAGTGATTTCTGGTACGGGGAACTCTTATACGTAAACGAGAGTGACGGTGAGATTGTCTTTGAAGAGACTGCGGCAGGCGGTTTTATTGACCGTCTGGATGTGGAGTATGTAGAAATGACGCAGGGCAATTTCATTGCTGCAATATGCACTTCACACGTGGGAAACGGTCCTTTGCGACTTATTCCCATTGATGAACATACCAAAATATCTTATGAAATTCCCGCAAGCAGAGCTATGTTTGGGAACGAATGGTTGGAACAGTTTAATTATGTTGAGCAGTTCAGTTATGATGCAACCGATTTTTACGGCGGGCATATGACACCGAATTACAAGGATGTAAACGGTGACGGGCATACCGACATTGTGCTGACAGGTGTGCAGTTTGTAAGAAACCGTGCCAGAACGGGCATTGTCGCAGAGTATGACTGTGAATATGTCTACATCTATGATGCGGTGGAAGATGAGTTTATACTTGATGTGTCAAAAAGCAGACACGATGCTTTACAGGGCGCCTGAATCGGCGCACTGTAAAGCAATTAGGAATTCGCAATTCGGAATTATGGAAGAAACTTCAAAGAAGTTTCATTATTTTAAGATAAAAAACAGAACAAAAGTTCTTATGTGTAATTCGGAATTATGGAAAAAAAGGCTTCCATTGCGAGAAAGGAGGAAATAATTATGTTAAGTGAACTTATTGCGGCTGTGCTCGCGGTGCTTATATACCGTCTCGGTATATACGATGCAGGCATAAAAACAAAGAAAAAGAAAAGCGAAAACAGTTACGACGTTCTCATGGCGAACATCGAGCGCTATGACGGCACAGACAACGGACAGAAAGAAATTAAAAAATGAAACACAGTACAAAATGGAAACAATGGAAAGCAAATCTTGATATAAAAACTTGCTTTGACTGTCGTAAAAATAATGGTAAAATATATAGTGTAAATGAAGTTCCGTTTTCTTCACCGCCACTGCATCCGAATTGCAGATGTGTTATTGAAATGTTGAAAGTTCTTGATGCGGGAACGGCAACTGATAACGGGATTAAGGGTGCTGATTGGTATTTGATGTTTTATGGGAAGTTACCGGGGTATTACATAACAAAAGAAGAAGCAGAACGGTTAGGATATAGAGCTCACTTAGGAAACTTGTCAACAGTTGCTCCAAACAGAATGCTTTTTAAGGGGATATACCAAAACAGAAACGGACATTTACCAATGGCTCCGGGAAGAGTTTGGTATGAAGCAGATATCAATTACAGGGCCGGTTACAGAGGAACAGAACGAATATTGTTTTCAAATGACGGCTTAATTTTTGTAACTTATGACCATTACCACACTTTTATTGAAATTATATAGGGAGGACAGTATGAATTTTTATGAATTTAAACCGATAGAGGAAAATCCGATAATACTTGATTTTACAGGGTGTGAGTATGCAGGTGAAATACATCTGATTTTAAAAACAGTATTTGGACTGCCCGAATACTATGGGGAGAATTGGGATGCCCTCTGGGATTGCTTGAGATATTTGTGGATAGACGGCGAAGATGTCAAGGTGGAAATATATGGTCTGTCCACCCTGTCAAAAACCGGACAGGAATACTGCGCACCTATGCTTGAGGTGTTTGAAGATGTTCATAAGGATACGCCGAATGTAATATTTGAAGTTTTATCATAGTGGTATTTATAGCGTATTATTGAAATTATATAGGGAGGACAGTATGAATTTTTATGAATTTAAACCGATAGAGGAAAATCCGATAATACTTGATTTTACAGGGTGTGAGTATCCTGCCCAGATTCATATGATTTTAAAAGAAAAGTTCGGATTGCCCGATTATTACGGAGAGAATTGGGATGCCCTCTGGGATTGCCTTGATGGTTTGTTTTACCAAAGAGGTGATTTCAAAGTTGAAATATACGGGTTTTTATCACTCTCCGAAAAAGCCAGAGAATACTGCGCACCTATGCTTGAGGTGTTTGAAGATGTTCATAAGGATACGCCGAATGTAATATTTGAAGTTTTATCATAGTGGTATTTATAGCGTATTATTGTTACGACAGCACTAATTATACAGAGTGCCGATGTGGCACTCTATATAATGACTAAAAAACAGAACATAAGTTTGCAAAAAGGAGAAAAATTATGAAAATAAGAGACATTGAGGCTTGGGACCTTTATACCCAGATTAAAAATCAGCATGAACAGACAGGTCTGTTCAGTATGACAGACCGCTGTCACAACTTCTATGTAGGCGACCAGTGGCGCGGCTGTGAGACGGGCGGCGAGAAACTGCCGATACTCAACATCATCAAACCCATTGTTGACCACAAGGTGGCAACGGTAGCGCAGAACAAGTTATCCATTGCGATAAATCCGCTGAATGTCGGCGAAGATTACCAGAGCGCACAGATGATATGCTCCAAACTTACCGAGCATATGGCTCAGATGTGGGAACAGCACAAGATGGACAGAATGCTCTGGGATGTCTGCCGCAATGCAGCAGTTACGGGTGACAGTTACATGCTCTTTTACGACGGCAAGGGCAGCGGTCAGATTCTCGACCGCACACAGATATATCTTGCTGACGAGCAGAACAGATATCTGCAGGAGCAGAAATACATAATAATCAAGGAACGCCGCTTTGTGGATGACGTTAAGCGCATCGCAAAGGCAAACGGCATAGACGCATCTTTCGTGACGGCGGATTCCGACCTCGAGGACGAACTCGGCGACACAAAAGAGGTGAAAGGAGATTTCGGAAAGGTCTCATGTGTGCTCATGCTCTGGCGTGATGAGGACGGCTTTATCCATCGCTGCCGTGCATGCAAACTCTGCGTGTTTGAGCCCGACTCAAATACGGGACTGTCTCTCTATCCGATTGCTTCATTTATATGGAATGAGAGAAAGGGCTCGGCAAGAGGTATCGGCGAGGTTGAGCCAATCATCGCAAATCAGATAGAGATAAACAAGCAGAATGCACGCATGATAATGGCATCAAAACTCGCAAGTTATCCCAAGATAGCGTATCGCAGGGGTGCGATAACAAATCCTGCCCAGCTTGAGAGTGTGGGCGGCGCAATTGAGGTAGACGATGTGAGCGTATCGGCACTCTCGGATATGGTGACATATCTGTATCCGGCATCGATGTCCTCCGATGTGCTCAACATCTGGTCGAATCTCTATCAGCGCACCAAAGACCTCGCTGGCGCTTCGGACGCGGCACTCGGTATGGTAGATCCGTCCAAAGCATCGGGTGCGGCGATTATTGCGGTAAAGTCTCAGGCGGCGCTTCCCTTAAGCAGTCAGATGGCAGGCTTTAAACAGTTTGTTGAGGACGTCGCTCACATCTGGTGGGACCAGTGGCTTGCCTTTAATCCTCAGGGCATGATTATAACTGTCAACAATGACGGCGCGCCCCGCGAGGAAATCGTGACCGCTGATACCATGAGGGCGCTCCGCATAAAAACAAGGGTTGACGCTACTCCCGACACTCCGTTTGACAAATATGCTCAGGAGCAGAGCGTTGAGCGCGCACTTACTTCGGGTATGATTACCTTTGAGGAATACGTGCAGACTCTTGACGGCAACAGTATCGCGCCCAAGGCGAAGTTTGAAAGCGTACTGGCAAGGCGTGCGGAGATTGCCGCACAGCAGGCGGCGCAGGCACAGGCAATGCAGGCACAGACGGCTCAGATGCCGCAGATGCAGCAGGAGACAGGGCTCCCGTTGCAAGGCTAATGAAATGCGTTGTGGTGGGATAAGGAGGAGCAAGGTAGCAGGTGGAATTTTGCGGTCAGCAAAATGGAACTAAGCGGACTTTGCGACGACACAATTCGGAATTATGGAATAAACTTCAAAGAAGTTTTATTATTTTAAGATAAAAAACAGGGGAAAGAAATGGATTACAGAAACAAATTGAAAAATGAGATGAATGAGATTCTTCACGGGGATACCGATTCGGTTGCAAGAAAGCATATCGGTGTAGTTGCAGACAGCCTCAGCAAAAAAGAAAAGGAAGAAAGACTGGCAAAAGTGTATGCAGAGTTGCAAAGAGGGTATGAC
>JAZQEF010000020.1:0-41959 GCA_045538835.1 Feifaniaceae bacterium
AGGTGTATTGAATATACCTTAGTTGGTGTTTATGACACAGAGGTTCACCCGTTCCCATTCCGAACACGGTAGTTAAGCTCTGCGGTGCTGAAAATACTTGGCTGGAAGCGGCCCGGGAAGATAGGAAGACGCCAACACAAACAAAAGAGCAGTTCATACGAACTGCTCTTTTTCTTTAATTCGGAATTGTAATTTATTGAATTTATTTTAGTAGCCTTCGCGCATATTTAGTTTTTAGTGACTTTTTATTTAGTCAATTCAATTATCTCAAGTTGCTTTGTCAAAATATCGGTATATTGATGATTGTAGCATTTTGATGTACCGCTGCTCTAATCCTCAATTTGAAAGATATGAGGATAGACTCCTTTAATAATAACCGGTACATTGTTAAGTGTGACTTTAGGATTTGAAATAGAAATATTGATATGAATATACGGCGCAAGGACACTTATTATAGAAAAACAGTCAATCCTGGGCGGTCTTGCAACAGCAGGTCTTGTTACCATATATCTGCCTCTCTGTGACGGTAACGGCACACAGGTTTCTTTCGGCATTGCAGAAGAACTTTTGCGCCTTTCAATAAAACACGGTTATGAAGGAAGATATCCGTCTGCATGGCTTGATGAAGATGATCTTGAGAAGAGAAAGACGCAACGTTTTAAAGTTTCTTTTAATGCGTATGTCTTTGCAATTCTTTGCGAACAACTTCTCAAAGAAAACGGTGTTAATAAATAAATTCTCTATGAAACGTCGATTTGTTCGGCACAGACCGAAAATGACACCATCAAAGCCATTGTGATTGAAAATAAGTCGGGCAGGCAGGCTGTTCTTTCAAAATCCTTTATTGACTGTACGGGTGATGCTGATATCTGTGTATTTTCCGGTGAAAAGACTGCACTTTGTTCTGAACTGAACAGACTTGCTGCATGGTACTATTATTTTGCAGATAATAAGGTCAATTTATGTATGTTTGGTGCAGCAGACAGAACAGACGGTGTACATGCAGAAGAAATTGAATGCAAGAGATATAAAGCTGTTGACGGAAAATAAATATCCGATATGCTTATAGATTCTCATGCTGAACTTATCAAGAACTATCTTAATAAGTACGGTGGAATTGATGATAAGCACAGACTTACTTCAATTGCATCGATGCCGCAGGTTAGAAAGACTCGCCGTCTTGTCGGCGTATATGATCTTGATGTTTCTGATGATCATAAAGTTTTTGATAATAGTGTCGGCATGGTATCAGACTGGCATGATCCAGGTCCGATTTATGAAATTCCTTTCACGTCACTGTATGGTAAAATAAAGAATTTATATGTTGCCGGCAGATGTATGTCTGTAACAGATGCAATGTGGGAGTATTCAAGAGTAATTCCAGTCTGCGCAGTAACAGGTGAAGCCTGCGGTACAGCGGCTGCTATGTTTAAAACAAATGATACGGTAGATATAAAAAAACTTCAGGAACAACTCGAAAAACAGGGCGTAAAACTTCATTTATAAAATAAGAAGGACACTCTACGGAGTGTCCTTTATCATATCAATACCTTGCTTTATAATGTTTTTATCAATTGCACCTTGCGCCTGTGCGATTAGATAACCGTCTTTATCTATAAAATAGGTGGTAGGAACCGAATAGACGCTGTAAGAATATGCGGCAGAAGATGCTGTATCATAATATACAGGGAAAGAATAGCCCTGACTTTCTATATATGACAATGCAGTTTCCAAAGTTTCTCTGTTGCCGTCTGTAAGATTCAGCATTATAAAAGATATATCGTCTTTATATTCTTTGTATGCATCGTCAAAGTCCGGCATTTCAGATTTACAGGGGGCGCACCAACTTGCCCAGAAGTTGAGGATGACGGGTTTTCCTTTGAAATCCAAAAGGTTATGCTCATTTCCGTCTGCATCATATACGGTAAAGTCGGGAGCAAGATTGTTTTGATGTGTGTCTTGTGAGGCAAACTGATCATTTTCGATTTTCGTGCTGAGATAATTGTAAAGAAGTGTTGAACCTGCTATAATAACGAATAATGCAATGAGGATAATTATTAATGTCTTTTTATTTTTCATATATCCTCCTAACTAAGCAGTGTGATAAGTTTACCAAGTGTTCCTGTTGCAAGAAGTATGCCTATCAGGATCAATAAACTGCCGCAAATGTAGTTTATAGTTTTGTAATGATTTTTTATAAAGTCAAATGTTGATTTAAATTTATCTATAAGAACTGCACTCAGAATAAACGGAATGCCAAGTCCGAGAGAATAAAGCAGTAACATCAGCATACCTGCAAGGACCTGTCCCTGTTGAGATGCCAGAACAAGTGCCGATCCCAGAAACGTACCGACACAAGGTGTCCAACTTATTGAGAATACAATACCGAAAACGAGAGAGGACAGGAAACCGAGATTATCGGTTTTTGCTTTTGTCTTCAAACCACCAAATATATTGAATTTGAATACACCCAGATAATTAAGTCCGAAAAAGATGACGATAAGACCGGATATTATGCTGACTGTCGTCTGATATTTCTTGAGAAAACTTCCTACTGTTCCTGCAAATGCACCCATTGCGACAAAAATAAGCGTAAAACCGCACACAAAGCCTATTGCATTGAGCAAAGTTCGTTTGGTGTTGCGCTGACCGCCGCCTGCAAAATAGGAAGCATATATCGGGAGCATTGGTAGCAAGCAAGGGGATATAAAGGTAATAATACCTTCAATGAATGAGATCATATATTGCATAATTCTTTATCCTTTCTTGTTTAAAATCATTATAAACATATATATAAAGAAAATGCAACACTATAAAGTCAACCGAGGTATTCCTCGGCATAGTGAGCGGCAGCCGCACCGTCGGCGACAGCGGTTACTATCTGACGGACGGTTTTGGTTCTCACATCACCGATTGCAAATACACCGGCAATGTTTGTTTTAGTTGATTCATCGGCAATTATATAGCCTGAAGGATCAAGGTCAACTTGTCCTTTAAATAGTTCTGTTAAAGGTTCACGGCCTATGCTGATAAACAGTCCGTCTGAATACAGGGTTGTTTCTTTTCCGGAAGTTACATCTGTTATAATCACACCTTCGACTTTGTTTTCGCCTAAGATATCCGTTACCTTGCTGTTCCAGCAGAATTCAATGTTAGGTGCATTCAAAAGAGGCTCGTGATATATCTTTGTTGCACGAAGTGTATCACGTCTGTGCACAATAAATACCTTTTTACATAGTTTTGATAAAAGAAGAGCATCAGCAGCAGCGGAGTTACCACCGCCGACTACAACGACAGTTTTATCTTTATAGAACATGCCGTCACAGGCGGCACAATAACTGATACCTTTTCCGATAAAGAAATTCTCTTTTTCAATGCCGAGATGACGATGAACAGCACCTGTTGCAATTATGACACTTCGGCTATATAATATTTTATTATCATATTCAAGTTCTTTGATTTCTTTATCAAGTTTTGCAGATACTATTTCTGCAGATATAGTTACTGCACCGAAGCGCTCAGCGCCGTTTTTCATCTTATATCCTAAGGTGAAACCGTCCGTACCTTCGTCAAAACCCGGATAATTATCAATCTGTGAAGTCAGACACATCTGTCCGCCTGCTGAGATTTTTTCGAAAATCACAGTTTTTAGACCTGCTCTTGCACAGTATAATGCAGCTGTATATCCTGCAGGTCCTCCACCTATTATGGCAACATCAAAAATTTCTGACATAGGTGCAGCTCCTTATTCTAACATATCGAGAATCTGATTTTTTGAACGTACTCCAACTGAATGATTTGTTATCT
Organism: Feifaniaceae bacterium; assembly: GCA_045538835.1. Lineage (GTDB taxonomy): Bacteria > Bacillota > Clostridia > Oscillospirales > Feifaniaceae > RGIG6165. Next base: position 3,808 of record JAZQEF010000020.1, read on the forward strand.
CGCCGTTTTTTAAAACAAAAAGTGTGGGAATGCTCATTACCTGGTATTGTGCTGCCAATTCTTGCTCTTCATCAATGTTGACTTTACAAACCTTGATGTCGGGACGTTCAACTGCAATCTCGTCAATTATGGGAGAGAGCATCTTACAAGGACCGCACCAACTTGCCCAGAAATCGAGAAGCACGGTTTTTTCACTGTTTATAATTTCTTTTTGAAAATTTTTATTAGTAACATTAATTACAGACATGATTTTTTCCTTTCTGTTTGCAGTGAATTTATTATATGCATTTTTGTAAAAACAATGAAAATTATTTGTTTTTGAGAATATCATCAGCAACAAGTTTTGCGGCACTCGCTCTTACCGAAAGACGAAGCGCGGTTTCTATACTTCCGAGAGCCTCCGGGGGGTTGGTTGAAGCATAGATCATACTGTCATCAACAGCACTTTCAAAATCGTCGCAAAAACTGTTATAAACGGTTTCAAGATCCGTGATTTTGAGCAGACCGTCAAGAATGGTTCCAAGACTTGATAAAGGCATGACCTGCTTTAAAGAACAGAGAATCACAAGTTTTGCCAAATGCTCTTTTGAATATTTTTTCTTTGACGGAGGCGGTATCATACCCTGCTTAACGTAGTTGTTTATAATTGAAGGTGTCACGATCTTTTCTTTTGTATCAGTGCTGTGTCTCATGAAAGAGAGATAGTTGTCAAGAAGACCTGTCACCTGATCCATATATAATTCAAGTGTAGGAAAATCCACCCATCTCGGCAATGTAATTTTGCTTAATTTGAGAGTTGTTTTTTCTGACATAAATTTAATCACCCTAAAACAGTATACACAGTTTTAAAAATGATGTCAACCAATGGAGGATAAAATGCGAAAGACCAAGATAATATGTACAATAGGACCTGGCTGCAATAATTACGAGGCGCTAAAAGAAATGTGTCTTGCAGGAATGAATGTGGCGCGTCTTAATTTTTCTCATGGAACACATGAGGAACATAAGAAGAATATAGAACTTTTAAAGAAGGTAAGAGACGACCTTGATTTGCCGATTGCAATACTGCTTGACACAAAAGGTCCAGAATACCGAATAGGCAGTTTTAAAGATAAAAAAGTTGTACTGCATGACGGCGATACATTTGCTTTTACTACTGAGAAAATTATCGGTGACAACACTATGGTTTCAGTAAATTATGATAAACTCATAGATGAACTTGCGATAGGGGACATGATAACAGTCAACAACGGACTTCTGGTGTTTGTTGTAACAGGCATAGAAAGCAACAAAGCCATTTGCCGTGTTGTTACCGGAGGAGAAATATCAGATAGAAAGAGCATGAGTTTTCCCGGTAAGGTGTTGAATAAGGAATATCTCAGCGAGCAGGATAAGGCAGACATTCTTTTTGGTATTGAGAATGATGTAGATTTTATCGCTGCGTCATTTGTTTCAAGAGGTCAGGATGTACGCGATATAAGGAATTTCCTTCACGAAAACGGGGGAGATAATATCGATATTATTGCCAAGATAGAGAATGCAACAGGCATTGATAACATAGATGATATCTGCAAAGCGTGCGAAGGTATAATGATAGCCAGAGGTGACTTGGGAGTTGAAGTGCCGTTTACACAGCTTCCGGGTATACAGAAAAAACTTATCACAACATGCCGACTTCTCGGTCACAGAGTTATAACTGCGACAGAGATGCTTGAATCTATGATAAACAATCCCCGGCCGACAAGAGCGGAGATATCCGATGTTGCAAATGCGGTGTATGACGGCACAAGCGCAGTTATGCTCTCGGGTGAAACCGCGGCAGGTAAATATCCCTCAAAGACAGTTGCGACAATGGCGGAGATTGTTGAAGAAACCGAGAAGAACATCAACTATAAAAAGAGATTTTACGGAACTGAATTCAAAATAAAAAATACACTTGATGCAATATCACATTCGGCTTGCGGTGTTGCAATGGATATTGATGCGAAATGTATAGTAGTCTGCACACTGTCGGGACAGACTGCCCGTATGGTGTCGAGATTCCGCTCGCCTATAGACATAATAGGAATGACAACTTCTAAAAAAGTGTGGTACAAACTTGCGATGTCATGGGGAGTAACTCCGGTAATGAGTAAGCCGTTTGAATCAACTGACGTATTGTTTTATCACGCTCTTACCAGCGCTCAAAATACATTTGAACTAAAAACCGGGGATAAGATGGTCGTAACAGGCGGACAGACATCGGGCGCATCAGGTAATACAAATCTTATAAAAATAGAAACGATATAAAAAATGGGCATAATTTTAGTGGTTGATATTGCTAAAATCTTGGCAAAATATTATAATTTAGTTAAAATTAAAATGAGAAAAGAGGGCGTTTATGCTGCTGAAAAATGCACGCATACTGTATGAGGATAAATTCACGGAAAATGATCTTCGTATTAGCGGCGGAATGATTGATGAGGTCGGATCCCTTGTGCAGGCTGACGGGGAAGAAGTGATCGATCTCAAAGGAAAAACTGTCATTCCCGGACTTGTTGAAACACATTTTCACGGTGCAATGGGTTATGACAGCACGCTTGGAACCCAAGAAGCATTTGAGATGTTTTCTGAGTTTATGGCGTCAAACGGTATTACCACATTTGTACCTGCGCTCATTTCTTCACCTGACGATGTGACGGAGAGATATATTAAATCAGGTCTTGAGTTTATAGAATCTGAAGCGCCCGGCGCGCAGATGGCAGGACTGTATCTTGAAGGCCCTTTTCTTTCAAAACAGTACAAAGGTGCGCACGATCCCGACGTTTTGCAGGAGCCGTCTGTTGAGAAGTTTAAAAAGTGGCAGGAAATGGCACACGGTAAGATACTCAAAATGGTGGTGGCACCGGAACTTCCCGGCGCGCAGGAACTTATCAGTTATGCAAGTCAAAACGGCGTCACGGTCGAAATCGGACATACTGGGGCAACTCATGAGCAGGCTGTTAAGGGAATAGAGTGGGGTGCAAGGCTTGTAACACATCTTTATAATGCGATGCCACCGCTTCATCACAGAGAACCTGCTGTGATAGGTGCCGTGCTGACAGATGACAGGGTGACATGTGAACTAATATGTGATATGGGACATGTGGCGCCTGCCGCTGTGAAGGTTGCCTGCCGTGCAAAGGGGTATGACAGGATAAATGTTATAAGTGATTCATTTTCCGCCGCAGGTCTTGAAGACGGGGAATATACCCATACAGACGGTCGCAATATAATTGTTAAAAACGGACTTGCGTATCTTGAAAACGGAACTCTAATGGGCAGCACATCAACGGTGCTTGACGGAGTACATAACCTAATAAATATAGGTATTCCTGCTGAAATGGCAATAAAAATGGCATCGGCAAATCCTGCAAAAACGCTTGGTCTTACGGATCGTGGTGTAATCGAGGTCGGAAAACGTGCCGATCTGACAGTTTTAGATGATAACTTTAATGTAAACCGTACTTATGTTGGCGGTAAGGTCGTATATAAGATAGGAGAGTAAAATGAAATTTATTAAAGTAGGCAGTTATGAAAAACTCAGCCGCCAGGCTGCAAATATTATCTCGGCGCAGGTTATATTAAAGCCAAACTGTGTGTTGGGACTTGCAACAGGCTCATCGCCGATAGGTACATATAAACAACTTATAAAATGGTATGAAAAAGGTGATATAGATTTTTCTGAGGTTACATCTTTCAATCTGGACGAGTATGTAGGTCTTAACGGTAACCATGAGCAGAGTTACAGATATTTTATGAATACAAATTTCTTTGATCATATCAATATCTGCAAGGAAAACACTTTTGTGCCCAACGGTTGTGCGAAAGATCCTGCCGCAGAATGTCAGAGATATGAGGCAATGATACGCGATGCAGGCGGCATAGATATTCAACTTCTCGGAATAGGTCTTGACGGTCATATTGGTTTTAATGAGCCTGATAATTGTTTTGTAAGAGACACTCATATTGTAGATCTCCATGAATCTACCATAAAAGCAAATTCACGTTTCTTTGGCGATGAATCGCTTGTTCCTACTCAGGCTATAACAATGGGTATGGTCTCAATTATGCACGCTAAAAAGATCCTTCTTATAGCAAACGGTGAGAATAAAAAGGAAATACTTGATAAAGCATTCTTCGGACCTGTCACACCGCTTATTCCGGCATCTATTCTCCAACTTCATCCCGATATAACTGTAATTTACAGTGAAGTATAAGTGAAATATTCTTAAAACAAGTTGACAAGGTTTTGAAAAACAGATATAATGTATTCATAAAACTTTAACGGAGAATTATTATGAGGTATAAAATTATAGCCGATTCGTCTTCGGACATTCTTGAATTGCAGGACTGTGCATATTCAAGCGTTCCGCTCAAAATAATCACAAATGAAAAAGAATACGTTGACGATGCATTGCTCGATGTTGATGCAATGATAGAGGATCTTCAGAAGTATAAGGGCTCATCAAAGTCATCATGTCCAAGCATCGGTGATTGGAAAGAGGCGTTTGAGGATTATGACGGTGTTATCTGTGTCGCAATAACAAGCGGCCTTTCGGGCAGTTATAACGCATCAAAACTTGCTGTAGAGGATTATATTGAGGAAAATCCCGATAAAGAGGGTTTTACGGTGGATTCACTTTCTGCAGGCGCAGAAGTTGCACTTATTGTTGATAAACTTAAAAAACTTATCGATGAAAAACTAGATATGAGTGAGATCAAGAATAAAATAATGGAATACAAGAAGAAGACGCATCTTGTTTTTGCATTAGGCTCGCTTAAGAATCTTGCCAATAACGGCAGAGTAAGTCCTGCCATTGCCAAACTTACAGGCATTCTCGGCATCCGTGTTGTCGGTAAGGCAAGTAACGAGGGTACTCTTGAAGTTACAGGTAAGGTGAGAGGCGCGGCAAAAGCCCTCAGCGAAATGTTTAAAAATATGCTAAAGACAGGCTTTGCCGGCGGCAGAGTGAGAATACATCACTGTAAGAACGAAGACGGGGCAAAGGCGCTTAAAGAGATGATAAAAGCGCAGTTCCCCTCAGCAGAAATCATTATTGAAAAAACGAGAGGACTTTGCAGTTTCTATGCTGAAGAAGGCGGTCTTTTAGTCGGCTACGAAGGCGCAGAAAAATAAAATTAAAGCACTTGGTTTTCCAAGTGCTTTTTTCTATTTTATCATATCGCAATATACGCCGCTGACACCAAAGTCAAACCATTCTTGTTGTTCTGATTTGTCATTTACAGTGTGAACATAAACAGGTATATCAGCTTTTATAAAGGCAGTCATTGCGCTTTTGTATTCTTCTGATGCAGGAAAGGTACAAGCGAGAAGTTTTTTGTTTAAAACAGATTCGACTGATATGTTCTGGGGAAATATTCTGTAAAATGTGAGAATTATGTTTTTAAAGCCAAGTGAAGCAACTTTGTCATACTCGTCAGGAGAGTATATCTGAATTATAAATCTGTCCTGTAAGTCGGGGTATTTGCTGATAATTTCAACTGCCTTCAAATTGTCCGCTTTGACATCAGTTACGATTTTTGCTTTGGGATGAGCCCTTAACCAAATTATTAAAGATTTAAGTGTGGGAGATTCAAAACCGTATGTAGTTTTTCTCAGTTTCTCAAAGCGTGCAAAACTGGGAACGTCAACTCCTGTATATGTACGAGTGTACCATGCATCCCAATCGTGCGTGCATACAAGCTGCTTGTCAGAAGTCCATACAAAGTCAAGTTCTAACCAATAGTGTCCTTCTTTGTATGATCTGTTCATAGCCTGGATACTGTTTGTGCCGATTCTGCCGTTAGGTGTAACGCCGCCTGCGTGCATAATGTATTTTGGGATAGTGTCGTTTGAGGCACTAACGGTAAAACCAAACATAGTGAAAAGAAGCGATAAAGACAAAAGTAAAATTATAATTTTTTTCATGCAATCCAACCTAACTGTTATAATATAAAGCAATTATAACACAAATAACTGAAAAAGTAAAAATTAAAAAACACAGGTATCAAAAAAATAATACCTGTGTTTTTTTGTGCGGATAACAGGAATCGCCGTCTGCTACGGCAAAGCCTTGCATACTAATCACTCGGCTACCCAATGCAAAAGCATTCGGTACCAGCCTTCCTGCTCTGAGCTAAAAACAGTTCGCTGGACTGTTTTCTTAACGCTCAGACCTTCACAGGTTAGATTCCTGTATTACATATAAAAATACAGACACCAAAGAATTGGTGTCTGTATTTCTGGTGCGGATAACAGGAATCGAACCTGCACCGAGTTGCCCCGACTAGAACCTGAATCTAGCGCGTCTGCCAGTTCCGCCATATCCGCATTTTTTGAAATAAAAACCCTGCTAAACTTGCGATTTAGCAGGGCATGCATGGTGCGAAAGACGGGACTTGAACCCGTACGGTGTTAACCACACGCCCCTCAAACGTGCGCGTCTGCCAGTTCCGCCACTCTCGCAAGTGCAAGATATATTATAGCAATCTGAAATGGGTTTGTCAATAGTAAATTTAAAATATTTTCGCTATATTATATCAATTTGTTTGATTGACAATTTTAGTGTATATTATATAATATATAATTGGTAGGTGAATTAAAATGAAGAAAAAAATCATAGTTTCAGCACTGATTTTTGCAATTGTATTTAGTTTTGCTGCATGCGGTACAGAAAAGGTGGAATTCCTTGATATAGCGGCTCTTGCAGGGGATAACGATGAGGCAGTCGTCACACTTCTCGGCGAAGGCGAAGTTCAGTACATCGGAGATGTTATGCTGGCAAGAGAGTATACATTTAACACGCTTGGCAAAAAGTGCACGGCATCGGTGATATATAAGGACGAATATGTTTCTCAGATAGCAATTTACTTTGATGACAAGAGCGATGCATTTTCAGAACTAAATGTTGAACTTTGGAACTACTATGCTGATCCCGACAGTACTGTTGAGGGTCAAGACGGCAGTTTAAATCACATATGGATAACAGAAGAGAACTGCGCTGTTTCCTTAAGAAAAGCAGTTGAAGGTACTGTAAGGGTATCTGTTGCTGCTGCAGGAAAGGTGGCAAAATAAATGAAGTTCAGTTATAAGTGCAAAGGCACCTGTTCGTCTAAAATTGATTTTGAACTTGACGGCAACACCGTGCGTAATGTTTCGTTTATTGGTGGCTGTAACGGTAATTTGAAAGGCATAGCGGCATTGGTTGACGGTATGGATGCAGATGAAACAATAGAGAGATTAAAGGGCATAACCTGCGGTTTTAAGAACACATCATGTCCTGACCAACTTGCAAAAGCAATCGAAGAAGCAAAAGAAAAATAAAAAAGATGCGATTTTAAATCGCATCTTTTATTTTATTAACAATGTTTTTGTGTCTTCGTTATATGATGATGAACGCAGGTGGATAATAAGTTCTTCTATTGCTGCATAAGCTGAGACGAATGCAAGCACAGAGCATATTGCAACCCCTAATTTATATACAAGAAAGTAGGGAACGGAGAAAATTACAAGACCTGTTATTTTATTTGCATAAGTGTGAAGCGAAGCGAAACGTTTATGTTTAACAGCAACCATCATATAGGTGAAAATTCTCACCGTTACAACGCCGATAGCGATACTCCAGAGAAGAGGAGTAAGCTGATCGGTAAGTTCAGGTAAAACTTTGAAAAACATGGCAAAGTAAAACAGAAGGTCGGCAATACTGTCAAGTTTTGTGCCGAACTCACTTGTTGTGCCTGTTTTTCTCGCAACGTGCCCGTCTACCGCATCACTGAGACCGCAGAGTGTGTATATCACAAAAAACAGCGATGAGAGTGATTTGGTAAAGAACATGGAGATTGAGCCTGCTATTCTCACAGAAGTTATGCAGTTTGGAATTGTAATATATTTTCTCATTTTATATCCTTTTCATTATTTCATAAACAACCGTATCCACAGGCGTGGATGCGTTGACTGAAATGTGATTGTGCTCTTCATAAAAGTTTTTACGAAGAGATAATAATTCGTGTATGCGCGCCTTTGGATCAGGAGTTTTCATAAGGGGACGATCATCTGATTTACGTATATTATTATATAGGAAATCTTCATCGGCATCCATATAAATAACAAGAGCATTGTCTTTAACGGCATCAAAATTCTGTGTGTTTACCATTGCACCGCCGCCGCTTGCAATGACTGTATTTGTGCAGGCAGATAGTTCATGCAAAACTTCTGTTTCAAGTTTTCTGAAATGTTCTTCACCGAATTTTTCAAAGATGTCGTTTATAGTCATACCTGCTTTTTTGACTATCTCTGCATCTGCATCGACAAAAGTAAAGTCGAGTTTGTTTGCCAGTGCTTTTCCGACCGTGCTTTTTCCGCAGCCCATAAATCCTGAGAGCAAAATACTGCTTTTCTCGCGGTGGGCAAGCCTGTTTTTGACAACACCTGCTGAAAGTATATCCGAAGCGGCGCAGATAGCGGCATCGGATATTTTTCTGTCAAGCCATATCTCATCAGCGCATACCCCTTGAATAAGCAACATATGCAAACCGTTTTCGCATTTTATACCTTTTTCTATCGCCATTTTGAGAAGCGGCGTTTCAAGCGGTGTGTATATGACATCTAAAACAAAACTGCATTTCTCGGGAAGAGAGTCTATCGGTGAATCGGCAGAACTTTTTGTCATACCGACAGGTGTTGTGTTTATGATGATATCCGCATTCGGTAAATTGTCCAGCGTTGTCACTGCCACAGAAGGCATCTCGTCTGCAAAACAGGCGTTTTTACTGTTTTTACGTCTTGCAACTGTAATTTCAGCGCCGTGATCTAAAAGTGCGTAAACGACCGATTTTGCGGCGCCACCGCTTCCAAGTACACATACTCGTTTGCCCTTGACATTAATACCGTTTTTTTCAAGTGTAGCAAGTACGCCGAAGATATCTGTATTATACCCGTATAACTTGCCGTTGATCACTTTTACAGTGTTGACGCTGTTCATAAGTCGGGCAGTTTCATCAACCTCATCCAGATAGGGAATTATTGCACTCTTATGCGGTATGGTGACATTGAAACCGCACAGTTTTCTGCGGGCGATATCCGTAAACTCGGATAGCATATCCGCTGTAATGTGCAACGCGATGTATGTTGCGTCGATACCGTCTGCCTCATATATGGTTTTATGTAGGATAGGGGACACGGAGTGTTCTACCGGGTCACCTATTACGGCAAAAAGCGGCGTTTTTAAGTTGTGATTCTTTAACTCGTTTAAATTCACCTTAATGTCTCCAAGTCGTCAAAAAATTCGGGGTATGAAACAGCGGCTGCCTCTGCATTCGTAATTTCACTGTCACTGTCAAGTGTAAGCGCAAGAACCCCGCAGGACATTGCTATTCTGTGGTCTCCGTGTGAATCAAATACAGCGGCGTGAAGTGTCTGATGACCTTCTATTACCATACCGTCATCCGTACATTCCACATTTGCACCGCATTTTGCAAATTCTTCAGCGATAACTGCAATTCTGTCAGTTTCTTTTACACGGAGTTCATGCGCATCTTTAATAACAGTCTTACCGTCTGCAAACAGAGCAGCAACGGCAAGAATCGGAATTTCGTCAATAAGTCTCGGAATGATGTCGCCGCCTATCTCTGCGCTATGAAGAGGCGCATATTTTACCACTATGTCAGCAGTAGGCTCAACATCGTCGTTGTAATTTTCATAGGTGATGTCAGCACCCATAAGTTTAAGAGCATCGACAATACCTGTTCTTGTGGGGTTAACACCCACATTTTTTATTGTTATGTGGCTGTCGGGAATGATAGTTGAGGCAACTATAAAGAATGCAGCAGATGAGATATCTGCAGGAACATTTATATCCTTAGCCTTAAGAGAATCTACCTTGCTGACAGTAACTTTTGTACCTTCCGTAACTATATCTGCGCCAAAGGCTTTGAGCATAAGTTCGGTGTGATTTCTTGAAAGTGTCGGCTCTGTTACAGAGGTTTTTCCATCTGCATAAAGTCCTGCCATAAGTATGGCGGATTTGAGTTGCGCAGATGCTACATTTATGGCGATATCCTTACCTGTCAAGGGAGAACCCTTTACACTAAGAGGACAGCATCCGTTTGAACTGTCAATATTTGCACCGAGCAGGGAAAGCGGCTCTGTCACACGCTTCATGGGGCGTTTTCTTATGGAAGAGTCACCGTCGATAACACTGTCAAAAGGCTGGGCGGATAAGAGACCGCACATTATTCTGGCAGTGGTTCCGGAATTGCCGACATCAAGCGTTTCTTTTGGCGCTTTTAAGCCGTGAATGCCGTTTCCGTAAACTGTTACATTTGTGCCGTCAATATCTATTCTGACACCCATTTTGCGAAAACAGGAGACGGTTGACAGACAGTCCTCACCGCAGAGAAAACCGCTGATGTGAGTAATACCTTCGGCGATAGAGCCAAACATAACTGCTCTGTGTGATATGGATTTATCTCCGGGAACTGTAACTGTACCGCGGAGTTTATTTGCAGGTTTTATTATCATAATTACTTTTCTGTCCTTGCAGTAAAATCGTTGGAATTAAGAAGAGTGCAGGCGTGTTCTGCATCTGAAGCGGTTGCAACCGTTATTGTCATGATGCCGCCCTCATACTCTCTGCTGTCGCGAACAGCAATATTTTTGATGCTGATTCCAGCCTCTGTAAGAATAGAAGAAATTTTCGATGTAACACCGACCTTATCTTCTACTTCCACATTGACACGGTACTGCGCAGGAATAATACCTAAAGTACCGCCCGAGAGCATATCGCGTTTATTTTTTGATGATGAGAGCATTGCCGATAGAGCCTCTGCATTATCTGATGCAAGAGCGTTTCTGTATCTGTCTAACAACTCCGAGAATGTATCAAGTGATTCTAAAAGAAGGTTCTTGTTCTTTAAAGAAATGTCTGTCCACATTTCGGGAGATGACGATGCTATCCTTGTTATATCCTTAAAACCGCCTGCCGCAAATCTGTGTGCAAGCCCGTCGGGATCATTCTCTTTTAGAAGATTGACAAGTGCTGATGCAACTATATGCGGAAGGTGACTTATAAGAGAAGCGGCAGCGTCATGTCTTTCGGGCGCGACTGTAATGGGACTTGCACCGACTCCTTTATAAAGTTCGGTAAGGGCGGCTATCGCCTCGTCATCCGACTTTGAACAGGGGGAGATTATGGTGCAGGCATTTTCAAAAAGGAAGGGGAGTGATGTGAAATATCCCTTTTTCTCACTTCCTGCCATGGGGTGAGTTGAAACATATCTGATGCCATCAACAGTGTTTGCATAGTCGCAGAGATATTTATTGACGCTTGCGGCATCGGAAATGATAGTATCACCCGAAACAAGAGTTGAAAGAGTATCAATTATGCCGGGTATCGTGGAGATTGGGGTACATATCATAACAAGTTCTGAATCACAGAGTTCTTTTGTGATCTCCGTACCGCCATTTTCTATCACACCGTCTTTTATTGCGGCATCAATATACTCTTTGCAACCGTCAACAGCGTAAACGTGTACAGACGGAATTTTTGTATGTATGGACTTGGCAAGCGAACCGCCGATTAAGCCAAGTCCGATTATTGTAACAGAATTAAACATAATTAAAGACTTCTTCCGACAATTCCCGCAATACCGCGAAGCTGCTCCATAAGTGCAGAGAATTCATCAAAGTTAAGACTCTGATCACCGTCAGACATTGCCTTTTCGGGAGTAGGATGAACTTCGATTATAAGACCGTCAGCGCCTGCGGCAACTGCTGCTTTTGCCATTGAAGGAACATAGATGTTCTTTCCTGTACCGTGTGACGGATCAACAATAATGGGAAGATGTGTTCTGCTCTTGAGAACGGGAATCGCAGATAGATCAAGAGTATTTCTTGTTGTGGTTTCATAAGTTCTTATACCGCGCTCACAGAGCATGACGTTTTCATTACCCTCAGCCATGATGTATTCAGCGGCATTGAGCCACTCGTCAATAGTTGCAGAAAGTCCTCTCTTGAGAAGAACGGGTTTGTTTACCTTGCCGACTGCGCGCAAAAGGTTGAAATTCTGCATATTTCTTGCGCCTATCTGAAGAATATCAGTGTAATTCATAGCGGCGTCAAGACTCTCGTTGTCGATGACTTCAGTCACCATGAGCATACCTGCTTCTTTCTTGGCATTATACATAAGTTTGAGACCGTCTTCTTCAAGACCTTGGAAAGAGTAGGGTGAAGTACGGGGTTTGTATGCACCGCCGCGAAGAAAATCTGCGCCGGCAGCATGTACTGACTTTGCAGCTTTTATTATCATTTCCTGATTTTCAACAGCGCAGGGACCTGCCATAACAACTACTTTGTTGCCGCCGATCTCAACGCCGTTATCAAACTTTATAACTGTCGGTTCGGGGTGGAATGCCTTGTTGACAAGTTTGTAACTCTCTGTGATCTGAGTGATTTTGTCAACGCCATCCATCTGCTCGAATACAACACCGGCAAGTTTCGACTTGTCGCCGATGACACCGATGATAGTGCGCTCTTCACCTGTTGAAAGGTGGGTATCAAACCCTCTGTCTTTGAGGAATGAACATATATTATTAACCGATTCCTGTGCCGCGTGCGGCTTCATTACTATAATCATTTTAAATTACCTCTTGCTTGTATATCTCAGATTTCGCGATCAATAGCGTTAGCAACTACCTTAAGTTTGCTCATAAGTTCGCCGAACTCGTTAAAGTCAAGACTCTGATCACCGTCAGATACGGCTTTCTTGGGAGTGGGGTGAACTTCGATTATAAGACCGTCAGCGCCTGCCGCAACCGCAGCCTTTGCCATTGAGGGAACATAGATATTCTTACCTGTGCCGTGTGACGGATCAACAATTATGGGAAGATGTGTTTTGCTCTTGAGAACGGGAACTGCTGAAAGGTCAAGCGTATTTCTTGTAGCCGTTTCATAAGTTCTTATGCCGCGTTCGCAGAGCATAACTTCTTCATTACCCTCAGCCATAATATATTCGGCAGCATTAAGCCATTCGTCAATAGTGGATGAAAGACCTCTCTTGAGAAGAACGGGCTTGTGCAGACGGCCGACTTCACGCAGTAGTGAGAAGTTCTGCATATTTCTTGCGCCGATTTGAATAATGTCAAGATAATCGTAAGCCGCTTCAAGACTGCGCTCGTTTATAACTTCGGTTACCATAAGAAGACCCGCTTCTTTTTTTGCGTTATACATCAGTTTAAGACCGTCAACTTCAAGTCCCTGGAAAGAATAGGGCGAAGTACGGGGTTTATATGCGCCGCCGCGAAGAAATGCTGCACCTGCACTCTTTACATATTTAGCGGCTTCTGTGATCATATCCTGATTTTCAACAGCGCAGGGACCTGCCATAATAACTATCTTCTTGCCGCCGATCTCAACGCCGTTATCAAACTTTATAACTGTCGGTTCGGGGTGGAAGGATTTGTTTGCAAGTTTATAACTTTCGGAAATGTGTGTGACTTTTTCAACACCTTCCATTACTTCGAAAGGATAGTCTACGATCTTGGTCTTATCACCTATAAGACCGATGATAGTCGTTTCGTCACCTGTTACTACGTGTGTGCCGAGTCCTTTTAACTCAATAACACTGCATATCTGATTGATGCTCTCCTGTGAGGCACCGGGTTTCATTATAATTACCATGATGTTTGCTCCTTAACTTTGTAATTTCCAAGTACTTTAAGTTCATTTAACTCGCTTTCAAGCTGTAAAAGCAGTGCCAGTACATTGTGCTCATCAAGCCTGCCGCAGAAATCGAGATAAAAAGAATATTTGAATCTCTCATTTGGTATGGGACGTGATTCAAGTTTGTTAATGTTAAGACCGAGATCTTTAAAAGTGTCAAGTACACGGGAGAGTGTACCGCTTTCGTGATCTACGGTGAATTTTATGCTTATCGTGTCAGCATCTTCGGATATAAACGGACTCTTTGTTACCACTATAAATCGGGTGGTATTTGACTGTTCGTCACATACATCTGAGTCTATTATCTTGAGATCGTATTCTTCTGCGGCCCATCTGTTACACAGAGCGGCGCAGGTATTATCATTACTGTCAGTTACATATTTTGCAGCGCCTGCGGTATTCTGGAAAGGCTCAGCAAAAAAATCATGCTTTTCAAGATATTCTTTGCACTGTGCAAGTGACTGAACATGGGAGTATACCTTTTTAACGGTAGACATATCGGCGTTTTCTGTACATGCAAGGCAATATTTTATCTCAAGCGTCAGCGCACTGCTGATAAAGAGGTCATACTGCGAAAGTAGGTCGTACACTTCTCTTATCGAGCCTGCTGTGGAATTCTCGATAGGGAGAACACCTGCTGAGGCATTTCCACATGAAACTTCACGGAAGACATCGGAGAATTTCGCAACACCGTACATATCAGATGTTTTTGAAAACTCTTTTGCCGCAAGATTACTCCATGAACCTATGTCACCGTAATAACATACCTTTTCTTTAGGGATAGGTGTGCAATTTGAAAAGGGCGAAACGCTTTTGGGGTGAGCGCCGCCCGTAATATAGGCTGAGTACTGCTTTTCTCTTGACAGAAGCATCAGTGAAGAAAAAAATGACTTTCCCTTTGTGGTGAGATCGGCAGGCATAGCCTGAGCGACTCTGTCAAGTATGGCACGCTCTCTGTCTGCCCGGAAAATGGGCGCAAAAGTGCTTATCTTGGTAGCAGCGACTCTGTCAGCGAGCGACATACGTTTTATAAAAAGCTCGGTAAGCTGTTTATCTGTTTGATCTATTTCCTGTCTTATCTGGTCGAGTGTTTCCAATTTTGTTTACTCCTTGCCGTAGCCGTTTTTTAAAAGCATCATATCGAGAAATGCAATGGCTGCTGCCGCTTCAACTACGGGAACCGCGCGGGGAACGATACAGGGATCGTGTCTGCCGCCGACTGTGATGTCGGTTTCTGTACCCGTCTTGAGATTGACCGTTTTCTGAGGACGGCCGATTGAAGCAGTCGGTTTGATTGCTGTTTTGAATATCACGGGCATACCCGAAGTAATACCTCCGAGAATACCGCCGTTATTATTTAAACGGGTAGCAATCTCACCGTTTTCGTCTATGCAGAATTCATCATTTGCCTGACTGCCGAACATTGCTGACATCGAAAATCCGCTTCCGAATTCAAGACCTTTGACTGCGGGTATACCGAATACTATCTGTGAAAGCACGCTTTCCACACCGCTGAACATGGGTGAGCCAAGTCCTGCGGGAAGACCGAGCACTGCACATTCAATAGTACCGCCCACCGAGTCTGCACTCATACGGGCTTTGGAGATAAGTTCGGTCATCTGCTCTGCGGAATTTTCGCTGATAACAGGGAATGCCTTTTCTGCAAGCAGGTCTGCAGTTTCGAGTGTTATATGCACCTTGTCAAAGGGAGTGTCTTTGATCTCGCCGATAGATGAAATGTGGGATATTATGTGTATCTCATACTGCTCAAGCGCAAGTTTACAGAGCGCGCCTGCAAATACCAGAGGCGCAGTGAGTCTGCCTGAAAAGTGACCGCCGCCTCGTACATCGTGATTATTGTTATATCTGATAAATGCCGTAAAATCTGCATGTGACGGACGGGGATTTGTGCGCAGACCTTCATAGTCCGAGGAGCGCTGGTTTGTATTTCTTATTATTGCTGTTATAGGCGCACCCGTTGTATGACCGTCAAACACACCGCTGAGAACTTCAAATTCATCCGCTTCTTTTCTTGCGGTGGAAAATACACCCGATGAGGGGGCGCGTCTTGCCATTTCTGATTTGATAAACTCTTCATCAAACGTGATGCCTGCGGGGAATCCGTCTATTGTAACGCCTATTGCATTTCCGTGAGATTCACCGAAGATAGATATTTTACAGCAAGTGCCGAATGTAGAACCCATATACTAACTCCTTTACCGTTATATGACCTCTGCAAGTAACTTTTCGAGAGAGTCAAAATCTGTCTGGTGCAGAAAAGCACCGCCTATATCACTAAGCAAAACAAGTTTTATACCGCTTGAATTTGCCTTTTTGTCGTTTTTCAGTGCTCCGAATATTTCTGTTGCTGAATAAGGGGGAACAGTCGGCAGACCGTATGCTTCAAATGCATTTTTTGCGAGATCTGCAAGCCCTTTTTTTGTAAGACCGAGCACTTCGCCTATTTTGCAGGCGATGACTGTGCCTATTGCAACGCCCTGACCGTGTGAATGTGTGCTGTAGCCGCCGAGTTTTTCGATGGCATGTCCGAAAGTGTGACCGAGATTTAAAATGCCTCTTATACCGCTGTCAAGTTCATCAGCCTGAACTATGGTACTTTTAAAGTGGACACAGCGAGTTATCATTTCTGTAACATCAAGCTGCTTCTTGGATATCAGATCAAACATATCCTTGTCCGAGAGAAGTGCAGTTTTGATAACTTCTGCCATACCGTCGGAGAATGTTTCTTTTTTCAGCGTTGATAAAAGTTCAGTATCAATAAGAACGGATTTAGGTTGATAAAATGCACCTATTAAGTTCTTGCCGCAGGGTAGATCATAACCCGTTTTGCCGCCGACGGAAGAGTCGACATCCGAAAGAAGTGTGGTCGGAATCTGTATAAAGGGAATACCTCTGAGATATGTTGCCGCTGCAAAGCCGCACATATCACCCGTTACGCCGCCGCCCAAAGCGATAAGCGTATCTTCTCTTGTGAATTCATTTTCACAGAGAAAATCGTATATCGAATTGATGGTTGAAAAGTTTTTTGACGCTTCGCCTGCAGGAAATACAAAGGTGAATACTTTGTATGCCGACAACGCTTCTTTAAGTCGATCCGCATAAAGAGGGGCAACATTGCTGTCAGTGATGATGGCAACTTTTTTGCCTTTTATAAAATGTCCGATATATGTGTTTGCATTCTCAAGCAAACCTTTGCCGATAGTTATATCATAACTATTGTTTTTCTTTGCTGTTTCGCAGGTAACTCTGTTCATAATTCCTCTTTAATAGTAAAAAATAATATATAACAGTATATACCAATTAAATATTCGAATCAATAAATAATTAAGCATATTACAAAAATTACCTATTTACAGAACGAATGTTCTGTTTTATAATGGTGTTGAGGTGAAAAAAGTGGATAGGAGCATACTGCACTGTGATTTGAATAATTTCTATGCATCTGTAGAAAAACTGTATCATCCCGAACTTGCAGGAAAGGCGGTAGCGGTGGCAGGCAGGGCAGAAGAGAGAAAGGGCATAGTTCTTGCGAAAAGCGAAGAGGCAAAAAAATGCGGTGTAAAGACAGGGGATACTATATGGGAGGCAAGGCTAAAATGTCCCGATATCACGGTATTGCCGCCGAATTTTGAAAGATATCAGAAATACTCGCTTCTGGTGCGAAGGATATATGAACGATATACCGATCTGGTAGAGTCATTCGGGCCGGATGAATGTTGGCTTGATGTCAGTGGTTCGGACATACCCGGAGAAGACATAGCACAGTCAATCCGACGGGATGTGAAAAGCGAACTCGGACTTACTGTATCAGTAGGGGTTTCTTTCAATAAGGTGTTTGCAAAACTCGGCAGCGATATGAAAAAGCCCGATGCAGTGACCGTCATAAGCCGTGAAAATTACAAAAATAAGGTTTGGACGCTTCCTGTGGAAGAACTTCTTTTTGTGGGACGGGCAACTAAAAGAAAACTCCATGAAATGGGGATATTTACCATAGGAAATCTTGCACTTGCAAACGAAAATCTGCTCGTAAATAAATTCGGAAAAAACGGACTTCTTCTGAGTCGCTATGCGAGAGGTGAAGATACATCAGGTGTGTGTCACGCGACCTATTCGCCGCCGCCCAAATCCATAGGAAACAGCAGAACTTTCCCAAAAGATCTTTCTACTGAAAGTGAGATAGCAGAGGCGATAACAATGGCTGCTGAAAAGGTGGGAAAACGGCTTCGTGAAAAAGGGCTCTATGCAGGAGGAGTGTCTATATCGATAAAGGATAACGAGCGTATAACAAGACAGTTTGATGAGGCAATAGAACTTACTGAAAGCAGCGAATTCATCACTTGTAAGGCGATGGAGATGTTTTTGAAAAACTGTCGGGATATAACACTTGTCAGGGCAGTCGGGGTAAGACTTTACGCTCTTTCAAACACTCCTTATTCCGAACAACTTGATTTTGAAGGTTTTATCTATCGCAGCGAAAGAGAAATGCGGTGTGAAAGGGCATATGATGCCCTCAAAGACCGTTTTGGGAAAGAGGCGGTAACAAGGGGCATCATACTTGGTAAAAATATTTTTGAAGGTGCATGCGCGGCACAGTTTGGAAGGATACCGAGATGAATTTTTGCGCAGGCTATTGACTTGAACTCTAAATTGAGTTACAATGGACAAGCATTAAATGCTGATGTAGCTCAGTCGGTAGAGCGCATCCTTGGTAAGGATGAGGTTCACGGGTTCGATTCCCGTCATCAGCTCCAAATAAAAAGTGAGAAGCGCAGAGTTTCCCGTACAAAAAACGGATGGTCAATTGACCA
Source organism: Feifaniaceae bacterium (assembly GCA_045538835.1). Lineage (GTDB taxonomy): Bacteria > Bacillota > Clostridia > Oscillospirales > Feifaniaceae > RGIG6165. The sequence goes on from JAZQEF010000020.1 coordinate 22,375, forward strand.
TCCGTTTTTATTCTTTTATAAGACCTGTAGTGGCATCGATTTTTGTTGTTACGGCAAGATCTCCTTTGCCGTATTCATATGTTTTTAAAGAAATCGTATTTTCTTCTGAATTATAACCTGTTTCATAGACATAATGTATACCGTCTGTCAAAACTTCAAGAGTACCTATATATGTGGGATATTCGGGATAAGATGCATAAATAAGACTTGTCACTTCATCAGGGATGCCAATGTCAGACAGATAAATGTAGTCAAAGTCCTGCGGTTCGCCGATATCTGCGCTGCGTCCTATAGATTCGAGATATACATCAGCATATATTTCTTCAATATCACTAAGAATGTCAGCATCATCGGGGGATACGGTAAGTATTCTTGAGACATATTTTTCGGGGAAGAGTGCTCTTACCGAGTCGGCGTAATTCTCGCCCTCCTGCGGATATTCAATGCTAAAGAAATTGTATGTTTCCGTACCGCTTATCCTGTATTTGAGAACGGCCGGCAGAATGACGGCATCGCTTGTTCTTACCAAATTACTGTTTTTGAATTCGTATTCGCCGTACTGTGTCAGAGCGTATACGGTAAGTATTTCTCCGTCGTTTTCCGTACCGAGTACGAGGTGTCCCTCTCCGTTTGTTTCGCCGCCGACACGCTTGTTGCTGTCAAAAATCGCGCGAGAAACTATTCTGTCCAAAGTATCATCGGCAACATAGATTATTTCAGAACCGTCAGCGCCGCCGAAAAGAGAAAAGTTATCGTTGTCATTGAGCGTCGCATATATAAACATCGATACCAGCAGTACAAAAATCAGCACTGCGATAAGCACGGTCTTACGTTTTTCTGCATTATTTGTATTCGTATTCATAGATACCTCCTTATGCAAATATTTATTCTACACCATTCGCAGAAAAAGTCAATCAAAGAAGAATGAATACAAATGTAAAGCGCCTAACCTTTACAAGCGCAAAGCCTTGCAACAGGCTGTTTTAACAAAATAAAAGCGGAGTAGGTGTTTTTTCACCTATTCCGCTACAATTGCGCCCGTGGGACAGAAATCCACAGCGTCAAGCGCCGCATTTTCAAGATTTTTCGGAAGTTCAGATTCTGTTGCCTCAGCTTTATCATCGCTGTTGAATTTGAAAATTTCGGGATAGGTGTTAACACACATTCCGCAACTGATACATACTTCTTTATCAACTATAGCTTTCATAAATTTTTTCCTCGTATGATTTGTAAATATTATATAACTCCGTTATTTCTTCAGGAGTGTATATTTCTAAAAGTCTTTTATTTGCACTTTCAAAATCAGGTTTCTTTTCTTTGAGAAGATTTGTAAAATACTTAATGTCCTGCGCTGACATTTTGGGCAAATACTTTCTCAGTATTTTTGTTTTTTCTGTAAAAGGTATACTTTTTATTACCTCTTTCGGAGAGGGACGCAGTTTCTTTTCTGTATTTACAGTAACATTTTCAATATCTGTGCCTTCGCCTACTTCTATGTTGTATGTTGTAGTTTCTTCTGTTTTTTCGGTTTCTGTAGGCGTATCATTTTCTGTGATATCATAAGATGCTTCAGTCTCATCGGCACTTATGCTTTTTTCGGGTACTATATTTTCAGAGAAAGAAACACCGTTATAATTTGGTTTTGTCGGTTTGAAATCAATCTGTGAAGCCTTACTGTCAACAATAATTACCGCCACAATGGCAGCTACACAAAAAGATGCCAGACAAACCGAGATGAACATTATTATTTTGTGTATCTTTTCATTCATAAAACACCTCAAAGAAATGTGCTGTAAATACTTTTTCCGATTTATAACGATTTATACTTGACTTTTTGAAAATGTTTTAGTAAGATAATAAAGCAATTAAATACAGGGGTATAGCTCAGCCGGTAGAGCAGCGGTCTCCAAAACCGCGTGCCGAGGGTTCGATCCCTTCTGCCCCTGCCAATAAATAAAGCACACCCCACGGTGTGCTTTGTTTTTTTGTAAAGTAAAACAGGGATTGAAAGGAGGCACTTGAATTTGTGCCGGTGGCACAAAGAACCGCCGTGGCGTTTCCACAGAAAAGCGATCCCTTCTGCCCCTGCCAAACAATAAAATTGGATTGAGAGACATAACTCAGGTGCCGCTTGGATAAGTGTAGTTTCGGGGAATATTAAGCAGATAATCAGAAGACACCTTGAAAAAATGACATAATTCAATTATATCATCAATACTTGGTTCGTATTTTCCACATTCGATATAAGAAACTTTTCTTTGCGTCATATTAACGGCTTTACCAAGTTCTGTTTGATTTAAGTCTAAATCTTCGCGTAGAGATTTTATTTTTTCTCCGAAATTTAACATCATATAATCACCTTTATTATTATGTTTTAGACGTTAACTTTCTATTGACATTTAGACGGAAAACGTCTATAATTTAGGAAAAATAAAAGGGGGTTATATACCAATGAAAAACAAACTGACTATACTTTGCTTAGTGATAGCAATAATTTTATCGAGTTCAATGCTTGTTGGGGCAAAAAACTACGAAGATATTGCTGGACATTGGGCCGAAGAATCAATTCAAAACTGGAGCGATATAGGCATTATCAACGGTATTGATAACAAATCATTCGCACCTAACAAAGAAATGACAAGGGCGGAGGCTGCTACAATTTTTTCTAAATTATTTAAATTGGAAGAAAAGGCAGATATTAAAGGATTTGTTGATGTAGTATCAGGTGCATGGTATACAGATGCGTTTGAAAAGTGTGTAGCTGCAGGAATTATTGGCGGTGAGGGCAACAGAATTAGTCCTGACGGTAAAATTACACGTGAAATGTTTTTCACAATGTTGGTCAGGGCTTTGGATATTGCACCGGAAAGCACTCTCTCTAAAGAAATAAGTGATGCAAATAAAATATCTGCATGGGCAAAAGATTCTGTATATGCGCTTGTTAACAATGGGTATGTAAATGGTCTTTCTGATAACAGAATAGCACCGACCGAAAATATTAACAGAGCAAGTGTTGTTACTCTTATTGACAGACTGATAGTAAATTATGCTGTACAGGATAATTCACTTTTGAAATCTCACAAAAATGGTTTATCACTTGTTCTTGCCGATAATGTTAAGGTTGAAAAAGGATTCAGAGGAACAATTCTTGTGATGAAAGATGATGCACAGCTTCTGCTTACAGGTGCATCAGCTGATGTAAAAGTTGTTATTGTTGCAGATGGTATTACGGTTAAAAATGCTACTAACGGTATTGAAGTAAAAGTATCTGATGATGTAAAAAATGTGACAGTAAACGGAGAAAAGATTACTGCCGGAAGCACAATAAATGTCAAAACACAGGTGATTGTTTCCGGCGGAGCAAGCGGTGTCGGTCACAATCATTCATACACAGAGGAAGTTACTACAAAAGCAACCTGTCTTACTGCTGGCATAAAAACATTTAGTTGCATATGTGGTGACAATTATACTGAAGTTATACCGAAACTTTCGGATAATGATCAGCATACGGAAGGTATACCTGTAAAGGAAAATGTTGTTGCTGAGTCCTGTACTTCAGCAGGGACATACGATGAAGTTGTTTATTGCTCGGTTTGTGAAACGGAACTCAGCAGAGCGCCCAAAACATCAGATATTGTCGGCCATACACCTGCGACAGCAGTAAAAGAAAACGAAGTAGCAGGAACATGTGAAGTAAAAGGCACATATGACGAAGTAGTATACTGTTCAGTTTGCGGAGATGAAATAAGCCGTGAACAGAAGACAACAGACTACGGCGCACATACACCTGCGACAGCAGTGAAAGAAAATGAAGTAGCAGGAACATGTGAAGTAAAAGGCACATATGACGAAGTAGTATACTGCTCGGTTTGCGGAGATGAAATAAGCAGAACGCAGAAGACAACAGACTACGGCGCACATATCCCTGCAACGGCAGTAAAAGAAAACGAAGTAGCAGGAACATGTGAAGTAAAAGGCACATATGACGAAGTAGTTTATTGTTTAGTATGCGAAGACGAACTCACCAGAACAAGTAAGACGGGTGAGTATGGTGCACATACACCTGCAACATCAGTGAAAGAAAATGAAGTAGCAGGAACATGTGAAGTAAAAGGCACATATGACGAAGTTGTTTATTGTTTAGTATGCGAAGACGAACTCACCAGAACAAGTAAGACGGGTGAGTATGGTGCGCATGAACCTGCAACAGCAGTAAAAGAGAACGAAGTAGCAGGTACTTGTGAAGTTAAAGGAACATATGACGAAGTTGTATATTGCTCAGTATGTGGTGATGAACTCAGCAGAACAAGTAAGACGGGTGAATACGGCGCACATAAACCTGCAACAGCAGTAAAAGAGAACGAAGTAGCAGGTACTTGTGAAGTTAAGGACACATATGACGAGGTTGTATACTGCTCAGTATGTGAAGACGAACTCACCAGAACAAGCAAGACAGGTGAATATGGTGATCATAAATATACAGATGGTACTTGTGAATATTGCGGAGAAGATGAAGCTATAACAGAACCTGCTATCAGAGTCAGCAAAGTTGTTGCAAATGCAGGAGGAACTGTTGATGTAAAAATTTCCGTAGTTAACAATCCGGGAATATTTGCGGCTGGATTTACCCTTAATTATGATCAGGATTCAATGGAACTTACAACAGTAACTTTAAATAGTGGATTTGGTGGAATTTATACAGCACCTCCATCATTGGATGCTCCCGTAGCATTACGTTGGGAAGAAAGCATCCTTGCTGATAATTCAAATGACGGAGTAATGTTTACGCTTACCTTTAGAATTAAAGATAATGCCATAGTTGGAACATATTTAATCGAAGTGGGATATGCAAAGGGAGACATTTGCAACCTTAACGAAGATGATGTTGATTTTGAAGTGATAAATGGCAAAATCACAGTTGAATAAGATGCTGAATAAATGGAGATGAGATTTTGAAAAAAAGTTTAAAAATCGTAATCTTGTTGTGTGTAATTGTTTTGCTTGTAACGCCGATTTGTTGCTTCGGATATAATTCACCGTTTGCTGATGTCGGTCAGAATGAATGGTATGCCGAGAGTGTAGAATATGTCGATAAAAACGGACTTATGAACGGTACGGCAGACGGCGTATTTGATCCTCAAAGCAATGTTACCAGAGCAATGATTGTGACGATACTTTATCGCTATGAAGGTTCTCCGTCGGTTAAAGATGAAACTGATTTTACGGATGTGAGAGAGGATGCGTACTATTACAATCCTGTAATTTGGGCGAACGAAAACGGCATAGTAAACGGATATACGGCAGATACTTTTAGACCAAATGATGAAATAACAAGGGAACAGTTTGCTGCAATAGTATACAGATATGTAAATCATAAAGGATTTGATGTTGCGAGAAAAAATGTTGATTCGTTGTTGACGTCGTACGATGATGAGAGCAGTGTAAGCAAGTATGCTTACACTGCAATGAGATGGGCAAACGGCAACGGAATCATAAACGGTGTTACGGATACTGAACTTTCGCCTCAAGGAAAGACAACCCGTGCACAGACGGCGACAATTTTTATGAGATTAGATAAATTGTTGTCTGAGAATAAACAGGTTGAAACCGATAAAGAACAAGGTTCTGCTTCAAGTGGTAATACGGGTAATACTCAAAAAGAGTATACTGAGCCGACATTGGTGCTTGGTAAAGCTTCTGCAAAACCCGGTGAAACGGTATGCATACCATTAACAATAAAAAACAATCCGGGATTTGCTGCTGCAATTTTGGATGTAAAGTATGATGAAAATGTTCTTGTGCTTGAAAAAATAAATTTTGCAAAAGATTATGAAGATGGTGGAGAAGAAGCAAATTTTAATAAAAATCCTGTAAAAATTGTTTGGTCATCTTTGGAAAACAATACTAAGGATTCTGAAATGGCAATTTTAAAATTCAAAGTTAAAGATAATGCTAAATCGGATACCGTTACAGATATCCGACTATCATATGACAAAGGGAACATATGTAATCTTGATGAAAACGACGTTCTTTTTGATGTGATAGACGGAAGTGTAAATATTAAGTAAGGAGAGATAAAATGAAAACAGTAGTAAAAAGACTAATATCTTTAGCGTTGGCTATACTGCTAATGGTAACATCGATGCCGGTTGTTGCATTGGCGGGAACAGAACCAACAATTTCAATTAATGATTTTATCGGAGTACCGGGACATAGCGTGACGGTAAATATAAACATTGAGAATAACCCGGGTATATTAGTAGCAATTTTGTCTCTGGTATATGACAAAACTGCTATGACACTGACTAATGTAGAACTCGACCAGACGTTTGGAGGTCAATATACTCCATCACCTGATTTACAAAGCCCCGTAGCGCTTATGTGGGAATCGTCTGAATTGGCAGACAATATCAGTAACGGAACTATGTTCAAGTTGACGTTTGAAATCAGCGAGAATGCCCAAGTAGGAGAAACCTATGACGTTATAGTTAACTACAATGACGGCGATGTCACAAATATGGACGAAGAAGATGTTGTTTTTCATATAGATAACGCTACGGTTAACATAGTGAATGGCAAACCTGGTGATATTAATCGAGATCAGGTAACGAATGCGAAAGATTTAACACGTATGCGCAGATACTTTGCACAACACGAAGTTGAGGTAGATATTGTTGCAATGGACTGCAATGGTGATGGCTCGGTAAATGCGAAAGATCTGACACGTTTACGCAGATTTTTTGCAGGACATGACGTTGAATTGCACTACGGAGAGATAGTTTCTAAAATTTGTGACCATACCTCTCTGACTGCGACAGAAGCAAAACAGGCTACTTGTACGGAAGACGGCAATAAAGCGTATTGGACATGTGACTCGTGCGGAGAGCGTTTCAGTGACGCAAACGGCAGCATACCCATAAGTCGTGAAGACACGTTCATCAAGGCTGGACATATACTTACTGAAATTCCCTACAAAGCACCGACAACTGAAACAGCAGGAAACGAAAAACATTGGAAATGTGATATCTGTGGTAAGTTGTTTGCAAATTCAGAAGGAACAACCGAACTCCAGGAAAGCGACGTTGTTATTTTGCCAATCACGAAGAATGAGTCAAATGTTGAGTATAACATATACGGAGGAGACAAATATCTGGAAAGTGTGGGTGTTGATAATCCCAATCCAAATACTTTTGTTTCTGAAGAAGGCTTGGTATTAAATGATCTTATTGCTCCTAAGGGATACATATTTAAAGGATGGACGACTGCTTCGGGAACGCCTGTTACAGAAATAGAGCCTGGTAGTTCGAGACAGATTACATTAAATGCTAATTGGCAGTTAATCGAATATGATATTACTTACAAATTGTATCAGACACCTCTTGGTGAAATAACAAATGAAAAATACCTTTCTTATACCGTAAACAAAGGTCTTGTTGACTTGCCGAATCCTGAATTATACAATTATGTGTTCTTAGGTTGGTATCTTGATGATGGCACAGAAATGACAAGCATTCCGGTGGGAACGACAGATGATATCACACTTAATGCATATTGGACTAGCAAAAGGAATCTTACAAAGGTGGTTAAAACCCTAGAAGATCCAATTGTTATTGAAAATAGTGATGATGGAGTAATATACTTCACTTATGAACTTGGAACAATAGAAAATGTTCCTTTGTCAGATGCTATTTGGACAATCCAAAGTGTAGCTGGCTTAGCGCAACAAAAATCAGAAACTGTTTCTACAACGATTTCTGAAGAACAAGCTTCTGCTATAGCTAATACGATTTCAAGTTCAACTGTTGATTCTGCAACGTGGACATTGTCAAATGATTGGAATGATGTAACAGAAGTCAGCGAAGAATGGGCAGAAGAACATGGAATGACACAGGAAGAAGCGAACACAAAAACGAAGAGCAGGTCTGATACATATAGTTTTACTGAGTCAGATGGCGGCGCCAATACAATCACAACTACGGATGGAACAACTACCGTTGATTATAATAGCCAAAATTACACACACGGAAATAGTGCGGAGTTTAAGGCGGAAATTGGTGGTTCGTATTCAAATGCAAATAACGTATTAAGCAAAGTTGCTGGTACTTTCGAAGTTCATGCTGATGTTAGCGGTGGTTATGTGCAACATCAAGAAACTAACGAACATACAGGAACAGATACTACAACCGTAGATACCACTGTTGATACGGGCACTACTACATGGAATGATACGACTACCAATTCTAACACAAAGTCTGCAAGCGAAAGTATTAGTGTGAAGAATGCTATGTCACAAATTATTAGCAATACCAAGGGATATGGTAAGTCGTATTCCACAGGTGGAGAAAATAGTGAATCACAGGGATTTAGTTCTACTGATAGTCGAAGTGCAAATTCTTCTTCAACATTGACTTATTTTACGTCTGAAACTAAAACAACGACTACTACATATTCAACTGATGGAAAGAGTGAAGGTTGTTATCGATTAGTTATTGCTGGTACTGTTCATGTGTTTGGTGTTGTAGGATATGATGTGGCTACCAAATCTTACTTTGCATATACATACAATGTTTTAGATGATAAAACATATGAATTTCTCGATTATTCGCCTACATTGAGCTTTAATGACTATGAGAATGGTGCTATTCCTTTCGAGGTTCCGTATTTTGTTCATGAATACGTGACGGAAAAGACTGTGATGACTTCCGGTTTGTCGTTCAAGACAAATTCAACTAATGGTACTGCAACTGTTATTGCGTATACCGGAACAGATGATGAGGTTACCATTCCGTCTTACATTACTTCAGGTAATGTTGCCTACAAGGTTACAGGTTTGTCGGCAAACGCATTTGCGGGAAAGAATGTCCGTTCTATAATTTTAAGTGATTACATTACTGAATTACCGGAAGGCGCATTTAAAAATTGCACACAATTAGAAGAGGTTTCTGGATACTTTACAAGAATTGGTGCGGAAGCATTTAGTGGTTGCACCTCCCTAAAAAAATATAATGTAACATCAAGCATAACTGAAATCGGTGAGAATGCATTTGATGGAGTTGAAGAAATTTGTGTTATTGCTTTAGATGCAAAAAATGCTATTGAAGAAGCGCAAGAACAAAATCCGAATCTTGATTCTAAAGCATTGCTTGCAAATGCACGTGCAATAACTCAAAATGTAGTAAATTCGGCTATAAATTCAGGGGCTAACAATGTGATATTGGATATTTCCGATATCACTGATGGAACTGTGTTGACGCTTGATGTGCCTGAAATATCATCTTTTGAATTGAATGGTGGGTTAAAGGAGTATAACGACCTTAAACTTACTTCTAAAGCAAATACTACAACAATAAAAGACATTACAGTGCATAATTGTACACGCATTCCTTTGGAAATTTACTCAGAAACCTTGAATTTAGATGCTGCTTCCGTAGAAGGAACTGGATTCGTACTATTGCTTAATGCAAGCGCACCTACCGTTTCGCTGACGAGAGATAGTAGATTGATTTCTATAGAAAAAGAAGCTGTTGTATGGAGCAATCCCACAATTGTTTCTGAAGTTATTGATAATGCTGTTGGTACATTAGATATTACCGGTAATGTGTATACATATGGTGCTATCAACGGTATAGATTATATGGGCGTTGCCGATGGTGAAATTATCTATATTTCTGAAAGCGAATTTGAAAATTACATAAAAGGTGTTTATACTATTACTTTTAATGCTAACGGAGGGCAAGTGGATACAGCTGATATGACTGTTTTCTATGGATCTGCATTCGGAACACTTCCGACTCCTACACTTGATTACCATACCTTTGACGGTTGGTATGATGAGGATGGTACACAAGTGAATGCTGACACAATTATGACAGAAGCTGAAGATATTACTCTTACTGCTCATTGGACAAAAAACGATGCTTCTGGTTGGGTATTGGCGTCTGAAGTTCCTTCAGATGCTGAAATTGTCAATGAAAAATGGACATACGATTTAACGACTAATATTACATCAAGCAGTAATTCTGTTTCGGGATATACACTCTATGATTCTACTTGGGTTTGGGGCAGTTATGGAGATTGGAGTGAGTGGAGTAAAACCGTAGTATCATCAAGTGACTCCAGACAAGTTGAAAGCAAGTCTGTTACAGATAGGGCTGGATACACCAGTTACAAGTACTGGAGATATGTAAGCTCAGATCATTATTATGGTGGAACAAGAGGTTGGAATGGCTGTTACACTTATGAAGAAATTAATTTAGACTATAGTTTAACATTAAAAGATTCTGATCTTGGATTATATGGTTCTTATGATTGCGGACACGGAAAACTTAAGAATGTATGGTTCTATGAAGGCTCAACTTGGGTGCCTGCAGTAACTCATACAGAATACAGATACAGAGATCGTTCCAAGGTGTATACATACTATCATACAAAGACAGAAGCAAAAGAGTCTTTCTCTGAAGTGACAGCTACAGATACAATTAGCAATGTTCAGAAATGGGTTCAATACAGAGCAAAATAATTCAACAACACAAACCTGCTACTTTGTAGCAGGTTTGTTAATTAGATTCTCAAGAATTGGATTAAAGTATTAATAAAAATATAAAACAGATAAGGTGTAAGTAAAGAGGTTAATATGAAACATAAAGATCAATGGTCGGTTTATGACACAAACGTGCAGGCTTATAGGTCAAATTTTATTTCTTCTCAATCGTTGTTGCTGACTGTAGGAGCACTATTTATTGACAAGAGTTTGTTTTTGATTATTTTTGTCACTTTGATTGCTTTTTTTCAAATGTGGTATGTTTGGTTTCCTGTGATAAGAGCAAGAACAATTATTTCAGATTTTCATAAATTTAGTGCGAAATATGAAGAATTTAAAAATATTAATATTAATGGCGAATTTGAGGAGCATACATTAAATCCTTTGACAGAAGAAGTATATGTGGATAACAACAAAATCAGAAAGAAAGCAAATGCTGTGCTTTCGAAATTAATAGGTGATGAAAAACTAAAGCATAACTTTAGGATTACTCGTATAAAGTTGGATAGAATTTTACCTGTTACATTTTCGGCTATTTGGTTAGTTATGTGTATATATTGTGTTTTGAGTTAAATAAACTTTAACATACAAGCCTGTTGCTTTTGCAACGGGCTTGTTGTATTTGATACGAAAAAATGTTATAATGACCGCATTAAGTTTTAAGGAGTGCTGTTATGCCGTTTTTGCCGATTACAAAAAAAGAAATGCTGTCGCTTGGCTGGGATTGTCCCGATTTTGTAATCGTGACGGGCGATGCTTACGTGGATCATCCGTCATTTGGTACGGCTATAATTTCACGCGTGCTTGAGCATGCGGGATACCGTGTGTGTATATTGCCGCAGCCGAAATCTGATGCGGATTATATGCGCTTTGGCAGACCGCGTCTCGCATTTCTTGTAAACGGCGGTAATATCGATTCGATGGTGGCGCACTATACTGCCGCAAAGAAAAAACGTCACGATGATGCTTATACCGCAGGCGGTCGCGCAGGCGGACGTCCTGACCGAGCAGTTATAGTTTATTCGCAGAATCTTCGCCGTCTGTTTGGTGATGTTCCGATAGCAATCGGCGGAATTGAGGCATCACTACGCCGATTTGCCCATTATGACTATTGGGATGACAGAGTGCGTCCCTCCGTTCTGATAGATTCGGGCGCCGACATACTTATGTACGGTATGGGTGAAAATCATGTTGTTGAAATAGCAGACCGTTTAAACGGCGGTGAAGATATTTCTTCGCTTACCGATATAAGAGGCACTTGCTATGCCGTGAAAACCTGCGATTATAAACCCGGACCTGTAAAGGAATGTCCGAGTTTTGATGCCGTTTCGGAAGACTCTGAACAGGGTAAAAAATGTTATGCAAAGTCCTGCCGTATTCAACAGGAAGAACATGATGCCATTCGTGGCAGAACCGTGATCCAGCGACACGGAGATAAAATAGTGATACAGAATCCGCCCATGCCTCCGCTGACTACCGAGGAAATGGATGAGGTATATGCTCTGCCCTTTATGAGAAATTATCATCCGTCGTATGAAGCCTTAGGCGGTGTACCCGGTATTGAAGAAGTGAAATTTTCCATTATTCATAACCGTGGTTGTTACGGCGCTTGTAATTTCTGCTCGCTTGCATATCATCAAGGAAGACAGATAAGTTGTCGCAGTCACGAATCTGTCATTTCCGAAGCAAAGACTATTACTGAAATGCCCGATTTCAAGGGATATATACACGATGTAGGTGGTCCGACGGCAAACTTCCGTTCGCCGTCCTGCGAAGCACAGGAGAGAAGGGGAGTTTGCCCCGATAAAAAATGTCTTGCTCCGTCGATTTGTCCTGCGGTGAGGGTGGATCATAGCGATTATCTGTCGTTACTTAGAAAACTGAGGGCTTTACCAAAAATAAAAAAGGTATTTATTCGTTCAGGAATACGCTTTGACTATCTTATTGCAGATAAGGATGAGTCATTTTTTAAAGAACTTGTTCAGCACCATATCAGCGGTCAGCTTAAAGTTGCGCCCGAACACTGTTCAGCTAATGTACTTAAGCGAATGGGTAAACCGCAGGTCGATGTTTACAACAGATTTAAAAAGAGATTTTATGAGTTGACACAGAGTGTCGGTAAAAAGCAGTTTCTCGTGCCGTATTTAATGTCATCACATCCTGGCAGCACATTAAACGATGCTATAGAATTGTCACAGTTTTTGAAAAAAGAGGGGCTGCATCCCGAACAGGTGCAGGACTTTTATCCTACTCCCGGAACGGTGTCTACCTGTATGTTCTACACAGGTCTTGATCCTTATACGATGGAAAAGGTGTATGTTCCGCGCACGTCGCGTGATAAAGCAGAGCAAAGGGCGCTTTTACAGTATTTCAAACCCGAAAACAGAAAAATCGTGCTTGAGGCACTCAGAAAAGCAGGTCGAAATGATCTGATAGGCACAGGCAAAAACTGCCTTGTAGCACCGTTTTCAACTGTTGCAAAGACACAAAAACATAAAAGAAAAAGATAATGAAAATCCTGCAACGTTATTGTTGCAGGATTTTTGTGTTAAATGGAGATACTATTTACATCTGAATGAAAGGAAATTGCAGATGAATAGATTAAAAAATGAAAAATCTCCGTATTTATTTCAGCACAGAAATAATCCGGTAAACTGGTATCCCTGGGTTGAAGAGGCTTTCAAAAAAGCAGCCGATGAAGACAAACCGATATTTCTTAGTATCGGATATTCTACATGTCATTGGTGTCATGTAATGGCGCACGAATCTTTTGAAGATGAACAAGTTGCAAAACTGCTCAATCAAAATTTTGTAGCCATCAAAGTTGACCGTGAAGAGAGACCGGATGTTGATTCAGTTTACATGTCGGTATGCCAGGCACTGACAGGCTCTGGCGGTTGGCCGCTGACTGTTATTATGACTGCAGAACAAAAGCCGTTTTTTGCAGGGACATATTTTCCTAAGACAACGCGTTTCGGGCAGATGGGACTCACTGAATTGCTCGGGAAGATAGTGCATCTGTGGAGAATGAAAAGGGAAGCCCTGCTTGAAGACGGTGACAAGATAACTAAGTTTATATCAAACAGTGAAAAAACGCACTGTGCTGAGCCTGAGAAAAATTTGTTTCAAAAGGCATTTTTATCATTTAATAACAGATTTGACAAGGAGTGGGGAGGATTTGGGAGAGCGCCAAAATTCCCGTCACCGCACAATCTGCTCTTTTTAATGCGATATGCGCAGGCAGAAAATGAGCCTAAGGCTTTGGAAATGGTCGAAACAACTTTGAAAGCTATGGCAAAAGGGGGGATGTTCGACCATATCGGCGGTGGGTTTTCACGCTATTCTACTGATAGAAAATGGCTTGTGCCGCATTTTGAAAAGATGCTGTATGACAATGCTCTGCTTATAATAACTTATCTCAAATGCTATCAGATAACACAAAATGAGTTTTATGCGGATGTAGTAAGGCGTACGGCGGATTATGTTTTACGTGAACTAACCGATAGTTCGGGAGGATTTTACTGCGGACAGGATGCTGACAGCGAGGGTGTTGATGGTAAATACTATGTGTTTACACCGGACGAAGTGATAAGTGTACTTGGTAAGAAAGACGGTGCTGACTTTTGTATGCGTTACGGAATAGAAAAAGAAGGAAACTTTGAGAGAGGAAGTATACCAAATCTCATTGATACAAAGCAGGGATGGGAATCCGATGATATAAGATTAAAACAACTCTATGATTACCGAAAAAAACGTACAGTATTACACCGTGATGAAAAGTGTCTGCTGTCCTGGAATGCGTGGACAATAATAGCGCTGGCAGAAGCGGGAATGATATTGAATGAGGGTAGATATTTATCCGCCGCATTAAATGCGCAGAACTTTATTGAAACTGAGATGACTGCTGAAAATGACAGACTGTTTTTACGCTATAAGGACGGCGAAAAGGCGCATTTTGGACAACTTGAGGATTATGCGGTTTATTCGCTTGCACTTCTCACTCTTTACCGCTCGACATTTGATGCTGAGTTTTTAAACTCTGCAATATCCCGTGCAGAGCAGATGGTCAGATTATTTGGAGATAAAGGGGATAACGGATATTTTATAAATGCATTTGATGCGGAGCAGTTGATAGCACGTCCTAAAGAGGCGTATGACGGCGCAGTGCCTTCAGGCAATTCGGTTGCAGCTATGGTATTTGAAATGTTGGCATCACTGACCGGAGAAACTGTATGGAGAACAAGGGCGGATTCCCAGCATCGTTTTATGGCAGGTAAGATGGAAGATTATCCGTCAGGGTACTGCTTTGCGTTGCTCGCCATGATGAAACTTCTGTATCCCAATAAAGAATTGATATGCACAGGCAGCACCGTTCCCGGTGAAATAATACAATACCTTAGGCTTCATACCGCAGATGAACTGAATGTTTTATTTAAATCCAAAGAGAATGCTGAATTAATATCAAAAATAGCCCCTTTTACAGAGGCATACAGTGTTCCCGATAGCGGAACAATGTGGTATTTGTGCGAAAATAGCGTATGTAAATCGCCTGTCAGCACATTTTCCGAACTGAATTTATAAAAACACTCAGAAAATCTGAGTGTTTTTTGTTTTATGATGTTGAAAAGAGAGATACATTGTTATATAATAAACAAAGTTAAATTATATTAATCAATATTTGACATAATTAGGAGGTTGAGAGTCAATGAGTGTGAAAGTTCCTACCACGTTACCCTTTAAGGGCACTGCAGAGCAGGAAGCAAAACTTGGTGAAGTCATCAAAAACTACAAGGGTACTGACGGTGCGTTAATGCCTGTTTTACAGCAGGCACAGGATATCTACGGATATCTTCCGTATGAGGTACAACTTATGATATCCGAGGGAATGGGTATTTCGCTTGCTGAAGTGTACGGTGTTGCTACATTCTATTCACAGTTCAATCTGTCACCCAAGGGTAAGTATCAGATCGGTGTTTGCATGGGTACCGCATGCTACGTTAAGGACGCGCAGAAAGTGCTTGAACGCCTTGAAATTGAACTTGGCATCAAAGACGGTGAATGCACACCTGACGGTCTTTTCTCGCTTGATGCAACACGTTGTCTCGGTTGCTGCGGACTTGCACCCGTCATTATGATAAACGATGAAGTGTACGGTAAAGTTGCCCCCGAAAACGTAAAAGCCATTCTTGATGAGTACAGGCAGAAAGGCTAAAGAGAGGTGAAATTGATTATGAAAACAAATGCTCAACTCGCAGAGATCAGAGAGTTGAATAAAGATGCCATTGCATTAAGACACGGCATATCTACTGATCCCAACTCGAGCGAGAAACACATACTCTGTTGTGGTGGTACAGGTTGTACGTCCTCACATTCAAAAGACATTATTGAAGAGTTTGAAAAGCAGGTTGCAGATAACAAACTTGACAATGTCAAAATTGTTATGACAGGCTGTTTCGGTCTTTGCGCACTCGGTCCGGTTGTTATCGTATATCCCGAAGGAACATTTTACAGTTGTGTAAAGGTCGAAGATGTAAAGAGAATAGTTGATGAACATATCATCGGCGGAAATCCAGTTAAAGATCTCGTTTATGAAGAAACTCTTGACGGTGATGAGATAAAGCCTCTTGACCACACACCCTTCTATGAAAAACAGACAAGAATCGCACTCAGAAACTGCGGTGTGATTAATCCTGAGAATATTGATGAATACATAGCGGCAGACGGTTATCTTGCACTCAAAAAGGCGCTTACCGAAATGACTCCCGAACAGGTAATTCAGGAAGTACTTGATTCAGGCCTTCGCGGACGCGGCGGCGCAGGTTTCCCCACAGGCAGAAAATGGCAGTTCTGTGCGGCACAGCCCAAGGGCGTTAAATATGTATGTTGTAATGCCGATGAGGGTGACCCGGGTGCATTTATGGACCGTTCGGTTCTCGAAAGTGACCCCCATGTTGTTATCGAGGCGATGACGATTGCTGCTTATGCTATTGATGCTACACAGGGTTATGTGTATGTCCGTGCTGAATATCCGATAGCCGTTAACCGTTTTAAGATTGCAATTGAACAGGCGAGAGAATACGGTATGCTCGGTAAAAATATTATGGGTACCGACTTCTCATTTGATATTGATATAAGACTTGGCGCAGGCGCATTTGTATGCGGTGAAGAAACTGCACTTATGACTTCTATCGAAGGCAAGAGAGGTGAGCCCAGACCCAGACCGCCGTTCCCGGCAATCAAAGGTCTTTTCGGCAAACCCACTCTTCTGAATAACGTTGAAACGTATGCAAATGTACCGAGAATTATTCTTAACGGTGCAAAGTGGTATGCTTCAATGGGTACAGAAAGATCGGCAGGTACAAAGGTATTTGCACTCGGCGGTAAGATCACTAATACAGGTCTTGTTGAAGTTCCCATGGGAACGCCGCTTCGTACTATCATCGAGGATATCGGCGGCGGTATCCCCGGCGGCAAGAAATTCAAGGCTGCTCAGACAGGCGGTCCTTCAGGCGGTTGTATTCCTGCATCTCTTATCGATACAAAGATCGAATATGAATCACTGATGGAAATCGGTTCGATGATGGGCTCGGGCGGTCTAATTGTAATGGACGAAGATACATGTATGGTTGATATCGCTAAGTTCTTCCTTGAATTTACGGTAGATGAATCATGCGGTAAATGTACACCCTGCCGTATAGGCACAAAGAGAATTTATGAAATAATCTGTAAGATCACAGAGGGTAAAGCAGAGATGAAGGATCTTGAACTTCTCAAGGAACTCTGCAACTACGTTAAGGAGAATTCACTCTGCGGTCTCGGACAGACAGCACCCAACCCCGTTTTGTCAACACTTCGCTATTTCGAAGATGAATACATAGCACATATCAAGGACAAGAAGTGTCCTGCAGGCGTATGTAAAGACCTTCTTTCATTTACTATTATTGAAGAGAAATGTAAGGGTTGTACGCTCTGCGTGAGAAACTGTCCTGTAAATGCAATCAGCGGTACGGTCAGAAATCCGCATGTAATCGATACAGATAAGTGTATCAAGTGCGGCGTATGTCTCGGAAACTGTAAGTTTGATGCAATTGTTAAAAAGTAAGAGAGGAGAGAGTATAATGGAAAATGTAAATATTAAGATTAACGGAAAAGATTATTCTGTTCCTGCAGGCTCAACTATTCTTGAAGCCGCACATTATGCAGGTGTTGTTATACCGACTCTCTGCTATATGAAGAAAATCAATGCAATAGGCGCATGCCGTATCTGTGTAGTAGAAGTAAAAGGTGCGCGTTCGCTTGTTGCAGCATGTGTATATCCCGTAAATGAGGGTATGGAAATATTCACATCCTCCGAAAAGGTTATAAAATCAAGAAAGATGACGCTTGAACTCATTCTTTCCGATCATAATATGCAGTGTCTCACATGTAAGAGAAGCGGAAACTGTGAACTTCAGACTCTTGCAAAGGCATACGGCATTGAAGATGTCCGTTTCCCCAAGTCTGAATTTAACTGCGGTATAGACGATTCAACAGGCGTAATCGTAAGAGATAACAGTAAATGTGTTCTCTGCCGCAGATGTATCGCCGCATGTAAGTCAAATCAGGCTGTAGCAGTTATCGGCGCTACACAGAGAGGCCATGATACACAGATTGCCTGCGCATTTGAAAAGGAACTTTCAAACGTTCCCTGCGTAAGTTGCGGTCAGTGTGTGGCAGTATGTCCCACGGGTGCGCTTCGTGAAAGAAATAATGTTGACGATGTTATCTCAGCAATCAATGATCCTGAAAAGTATGTAGTAGCAGCAGTTGCTCCTTCCATCAGAGTACATATGGGCGAATTCTACGGTATGCCGATAGGAACCAATGTTCAGGGCAAGATTGCAACAGCGCTTAGAGGTATGGGCTTTGACGGTGTGTTTGATGTTGATACAGCGGCTGATCTTACCATTATGGAAGAGGGAAATGAACTTATTGAAAGAATAAAGAACAACGGTCCTTTCCCGCTGATTACATCATGCTCACCCGGTTGGGTAAAGTTTGCAGAATACTATTATCCCGAACTTATTCCAAACATATCCTCATGTAAATCGCCTCAGGGTATGTATGGCAGTATGATGAAAACATACTATGCTGAAAAGATGGGAATAGATCCTGAGAAACTTGTTGTTGTATCTGTAATGCCCTGTACGGCTAAGAAGTTTGAAGCAAAGAGAGAGGATCTTAAAGTTAACGGTCTTGATCCGATTGATATTGCAATCACATCACGCGAGTTTGCAGAACTTGTGGATATATACGGTCTTGATTTTGCAAATCTTGATGACAGTGAATTTGATCCCATGTTTGGCATAGCATCAGGTGCAGGTCACATTTTTGGCGTTACAGGCGGTGTAACTGAAGCGGCACTCCGTACAGTTGCGGAAGTTCTTGAAGGTAAGACACTTGAAAAACTTGACTTTGAACAGGTGCGCGGCTTTGAAGGCATAAAGGAAGCAACCTTTAATATTGCAGGTAAGGATATAAATATTGCTGTCACATCAGGTCTTGCCAATGCCAGAAAACTGCTTGAACTTATTAAGAGTGGCGAAAAGCAGTATCACTTCGTTGAAGTTATGGCATGTCCCGGTGGCTGTGTAAACGGCGGCGGTCAGCCGATACGTTCATCGGGAATAACAAACTTTGTTGATGTTACTGCACTTCGTGCACAGGGGCTTTATTCGGCTGATAAGGCTATGAAACTCAGAAAGAGTCACGAGAACCCCGTTATCAAAGAGATATATGATACATATCTTGGTCAGCCGGGCAGTCAAAAGGCACATGAAATTCTTCATACGACATATCAGAAGAGAGAAAAATATTAATTTAAAAAAGGGAGTGTGATTTTACACTCCCTTTTTATTATAATGAAGAAAATGTTTAGATAGGGTAAAATAGGGTAAAAATACAGAACGAAAATGTTTGCGCATTTTTGTTCTTTTTTTATTTAAAAAGCATATAAATATTACGAAAAAATTTTACTATAAACGGAGTTGTTTTCAAAAAACTTTC
>JAZQEF010000021.1:0-22998 GCA_045538835.1 Feifaniaceae bacterium
CGAAAGAGAATTCTTTACTGAAGGTTTTTGCACAGGTGCAAAAATGATGTGGGAGATTCTAAATTATAAAAGTAATAATTTCATTGATTTTTGATTTTATCAAAAATCTACCTTAATTCCGAATTACGCATTCCGAATTCCGAATTATTAAAAGGATAACCGTCCCGGTTATCCTTTTAATATAAATATGAGTACTGCAAGACCTATAAACAGCAGGCATAGCGGATAGGCAAGCTTTGCCCGCCTTTTACGGCACTCACGGCGGTAATATTTTATTGAATAGTCATTTATAATGCGCTGCGCTTCGGCAAGTATATCCGTATTGCCGTCATTTTTTTTCATATCCGCACACCCCTAAAATAGTATGGCGAAAAAACAAAAAGATATACTTTAATTCGAATTTAGCATAAATCTTCTTCGAATAGTCTGAGCAATATATTTCTCGATAATTTAACATCTTGATTAAATAAATCTGTAAGCAGTATATATGTCTTTTTATTCATCAGATATATGATTTCATTATAGTATTTTTTCTGTTCGTCACTCAATGTTTCAAAAAGCTTGTTTTCCTTTTGGGCAATAATTTTACTCAATTTGGAATAGTCACTCATTACTTTATATCCGTCCTCTGTAAATAAATATGCTACAATATTGTAGCATATTTGAAATATCAAAGCAACAAAATAGTAGCATATTCCTGTAAGGAGTTGCTGTTATGTTTTTTCAAAGATTAGAAGATTTGAGAATTGATGCCGATAAGACACAAGAGGATATTGCAGGTATTTTAGAGTGTAAAAGAGAAGTTTACAGACGTTATGAGAAGGGGATTTACGAGATTCCTGTCTGGGCAGTAATTAAACTTGCAAAATATTACCAGACAAGTGTTGATTATATACTTGGATTAACAGATGTGCGTGAAGCATATGATAACAAAAAAGGATGAGAAAATTCTCATCCTTTTTTATATTCAACAGAAACTTCTTTGGAAGTTTATTTCCTTAATTCCGAATTCCGAATTCCGAATTCCGAATTGAATCTATAAATTCATCTGCCTCTGCGAGAGTGGAAATCTTGGTCGCCTGCGCGCGAAGCGAAGCACCGCCTCTTATATCCCTTATGTACCAGGCAAGCTGACCGCGCGCCTCAAGCATACCGACACGCTCGCCTTTGAGGTCTGCAAGAGCATGGACATGCTTTCGTGCCGTTTCCATTATGACCGAAAGTGACGGCTTTTCGTAAGGCTTGCCCGAAAGATACGCCTTTATTTCTTCAAAAACAAACGGGTTTCCAAGCGCCGCCCTGCCGACCATTATGCTGTCACAGCCCGTTACGTCAAGCATTTCCTTTGCACTTTTACCGTCCTTTACGTCGCCGTTGCCGATTACCGGCACTTTTACGTTTGCCTTGACCTGCGCGATTACGTCAAGATTTACGGGCGGTGCATACATCTGTGTACGAGTTTTGCCGTGAACGGTGATTGCAGACGCACCTGCATCCTCCGCCGCTTTGGCACATTCGAGTGCATTTATACTGTCAAATCCTGCACGGATTTTGACCGTGACTGGCACGTCGACTGATGAGCTGACCGCTTTAACAATATCAAAAATCAGAGTGGGATTTTTCATTAAAGCAGAACCGTCACCCCCCGATATGACCTTGTGTACGGGACAGCCCATATTTATGTCTATTGCGGGCGCTTTTGTCAGTTCGATGACCTTTTTCGCACTCCACCCCATAATTTCAGGGTCGCTCCCGAATATCTGCGGGACACAGGGCTGCTCCGCCTCACTCGTATGAAGAAGCTGTTCCGATTTCTTGTCCCCGTACCACAGCGCCTTTGCCGACACCATTTCGCCGACACTCATATCCGCACCGTACTCTCTGCATATCTCACGGAATGCACTATTTGAGATACCCGCCATAGGCGCAAGTATCAGTTTTCCTTTAAATAAATTTTTGTTCATGAATATATTATAACACAATTCGGTGGCACTTGTAAACAAATGGAAAAAGCGGTCAAAAGACCGCTTTTTTTCATTATATAATTGTGGTATAATAACAGTACTAATGATTTTGGGAGTATTAGTGTGAAACTTCTTCTTATTGACGGTAACAGTATAATGAACAGGGCGTTCTACGGTATACGGGCGCTCTCGACTAAAGACGGCATTTTTACAAATGCCATTTTTGGCTTTATCAACATTTTGGAAAAAGAACTTGCCGCAGAAAAACCGGATGCGGCGGCGGTCGCATTTGACCTGCGCGCGCCGACTTTCAGGCATAAAGCGTATGACCTTTACAAAGCGAACCGCAAGGGTATGCCCGAAGAACTTGCCATGCAGATGCCGCTTATAAAAGATATACTCTCCTTTATGGGCATAACCTACCTTGAAAAAGAGGGGTATGAGGCTGACGATATTATCGGCACGCTTGCTGCTATGTGTGATAAGCAGGGGGACAAGTGCGTCATAATCACGGGTGACCGTGATGACCTGCAGCTTGTAAGCGACAATGTCACCTGTAAACTGACGGTGACTAAGGGCGGCAGTAACGAAACCGTTTCATACACGCCTGCCGTTTTCTTTGAAAAATACGGCTTTGAGCCGAAAAAACTTATTGACTTAAAGGCATTGTGGGGAGATTCGTCGGACAATATTCCCGGTGTTGCCAAAGTCGGTGAAAAGACGGCGACTGAACTTGTCACAAAATTCGGCACTGTTGAAGAGATTTATGAAAATATTGATTCTCTTGATATCAAGGATACGCTTCGCGCGCGTCTTATCGAGGGGAAAGACAGCGCATTTTTGTCAAAACAGCTTGCGACTATCGTGCAGGATATGCCTCTCGATGTGGGGATATCCGACCTTGCGATAAAAGAAAAAGACACAAAAAATCTGCTTGAAATATATACGAAACTTGAACTTCGCAAATTTGCCGCCGCCCTTATGGACGAGGCGCCGACAGAGACGGCTGCCACCCAAAGCAGAACCGTTATGACTGAAAAAGAAGTGTCTGATTTTGTCGGAAAATGTAAAAGAGTGTCGGTTGTTGCAAGTGAGGACAGTATTTTTGTTTCGGACGGCAGTGAAGTTATAGAATTCTCCGTATCTCTGGCGACACCCTTGCTTGAGGCAAACACACAACTTGTTTTAGTCGGTGTTAAGGACTTTATGCAGCATATCGGCGAGATAGACGGGGGCAGGGTGTCATTTGATATACTGCTTGCGGCGTATTTGCTCGATCCGGGCGCATCGTCATACAAGGCAGAAGGGCTCATTTTAGAGTATCTTGGCGTAAATGCAGGGGATTGCGCATCACAGGCGGTTCTTATGCTGAAACTTGCCGATGTGATGAGTGCGAAACTTGTCGAATTTGGTATGGAGAAACTTTACAGCGATATTGAACTCCCGCTCTCCTTTGTGCTTTACAACATGGAGAAAAGGGGCGTGCTTGCCGACAGGCAGGCGCTCCAGACGCTTGGGGAGAGCCTTGCAAAAAGTATAGAAAAAGAAGAAAAACTCATATACGACATGTCGGGCGAGCAGTTTAACATCAATTCGCCCAAACAACTCGGCGAAGTACTTTTTGACAAACTGGGACTGCCGGGCGGCAAAAAGGGCAAAAACGGCGCATATAAAACGGATGCCGACCGCCTGCAGAAACTTGCCGTAGATTACCCGATAGTAAAACTTGTGCTCGATTACAGACAACTGTCAAAACTCAAATCCACATATACCGACGGGCTTGTAAAGGTCATAGCCGAAAACGGCAGGATACACTCAAGCTTCAATCAGACAGTGACGGTGACGGGACGAATCTCATCAACAGAGCCGAATTTACAGAATATCCCTGTCCGCACCGAACTTGGGCGTGAACTGCGCAGAATGTTCGTAGCAGGTGAGGGAAACGTTTTAGTCGATGCCGACTACTCACAAATAGAACTGCGTGTGCTGGCGCACATGGCAGACGACGCTGTAATGGTAAAAGCCTTTACAGAAGATAAAGACATACATTCCATCACCGCTTCGCAGGTGTTCGGTGTAGAACTTGATAATGTTACACCCGAGATGAGAAGTAAGGCGAAAGCGGTCAATTTCGGCATCGTCTACGGCATATCGGCATTTGGACTTGCAGAGGATATCGGCGTGTCAAACAAAGAGGCGAAGGCGTATATCGAGGCGTATTTTGAAAAATATACGGGTATAAAGCACTTCCTTGACAAAACTGTTGAAAATGCGGCAAATGACGGCTATGTCACGACGCTTTTCGGCAGACGGCGCTATATGCCCGAACTGTCATCTTCCAACTTTATGGTGCGCTCATTCGGTGAGAGGGCGGCGAGAAACACTCCCATTCAGGGAACGGCAGCAGACATAATCAAATATGCAATGGTCAGAACCGAAAAGGCGCTGGAGGGACTGAAAGCAAAACTCATTTTGCAGGTGCATGACGAACTTATAATCGAGTGTCCCGAAGATGAAACCCAAAAAGTAAAAGAAATTCTCCGCCGTGAGATGGAGGGTGCGGCAGACCTCTCAGTTCCGCTCAAAGTTGACATCGGTGTCGGAAAGAGTTGGTATGATGCAAAATAAAATACTTACCGATTACAAAAAAGGCGCAGAATTTGAATTGCGATTTTTTCCGTCAAGTTGGTGCGAAAGTGAAAACACCCTGTTTTTCGTGTGCGAGGACGGGGACGATATTATCGGAATTATCGGACTTAAAATAATACTTGATACCGCAGAGGTGCTGTGTGTTGCCACCGATGAAAAATATCGGGGTAAAGGCGTTGCCACTGCGCTTATGAATGAGGCGCTCTCCGAGTGCCGAAAGCGCGGTATTGCTGAGATAAATCTTGAAGTGCGTGCATCAAATGATGCGGTACATCTCTATAATAAGTGCGGCTTTGAAACTGTCGGCACAAGAAAAAATTACTACACGGCGCCCACCGAGGACGCCCTGCTGATGACGAGGAGACTCAAATGAGAATACTTGCAATCGAATCCTCCTGCGATGAGACCTGCGCGGCAATTGTCGAGGACGGAAGAAAAATAATATCAAACATAGTCGCATCCCAGATAGAAACACATAAAATATACGGCGGAGTCGTGCCCGAAATTGCATCACGCCAGCATACAGAGGCAATCTGTTTTGTGACGGAGCAGGCGCTGTCTGAGGCGAAAATGACCTTATCCGATGTCGATGCCATTGCGGTGACGGCATATCCCGGTCTTATCGGCGCGCTGCTTGTCGGCGTAAACTATGCGAAGGGACTTGCGCTTGCATCAGGCAAACCGCTTATCCCCGTGCATCACATAAGGGGACACGTGGCGGCAAATTACATAGCCTTTCCCGACCTTGAGCCGCCTTTTCTGTGCCTTATAGTGTCGGGCGGCCACACGATGATAGCCGAGGTTAAAGATTATACCGAGTTTTCACGACTCGGCAGTACGCACGACGATGCGGCAGGCGAGTGCTTTGACAAGGTGGCTAGGGTGCTGGGGCTGTCATATCCCGGCGGAGTCAATTTAGATAAGTTATCGCATGGTGGCAAGGTGGACGCCTTTACATTCCCTGACCCCAAGGTGACGGGGGAACCGCTTTCCTTTAGTTTCTCGGGACTCAAGACGGCGGCGATTAACACTATTCACAATGCCGAGCAAAAGGGTATAGAAATAAATAAATGCGATTTTGCGGCATCGTTTTGCCGCTCTGTTGCGGATATTCTCTGCTCACGGCTTATGGAGGCGGCGAGAATAACAGGTCACAAAAAAATCGTGCTTGCGGGCGGCGTCTCGGCAAATTCACAACTGCGTGAGGCGGTGCAGTCGGCTTGTGAGAAACACGGTTATAAATTATATATGCCGCCGCTTTATCTGTGCGGTGACAACGGCGCAATGATAGGCGCGCAGGCCTTTTATGAATACAAGGCGGGAGTTACAGCCAATATGTCGCTCAATGCGCAGGCTTATAAGGAGATAATATGAAAAAAATAGCGAGTTTTACGGTTGATCACGATACGCTTACAAAGGGAATGTACGTTTCCAGAATCGACGGCGACATCATAACCTACGATATAAGAATGAAGACACCAAACGGCGGTGATTATCTGGCAAACGGAGCAATGCACACTTTTGAGCATCTGTTTGCGACATATGCCCGTAACAGTAAGTTTGAGAAAAGCGTGATATACGTCGGCCCTATGGGCTGCAGAACGGGTTTTTACCTGCTTATGAGGGATGATGTTTCAAAAGATGATGTGAAAACACTTGTCAAAGAGGCGTTTGCATTTATCGCGGATTTTGAGGGTGTTATTCCCGGCAGTTCAAAAAAGGAGTGCGGAAATTACCTTGAACATGATTTAAGCGGTGCAAAGGAAGTTGCAAAAGATATGCTGGAAGTTTTGAAGGACTGGTGTATTAAATGAAAAAATTTACAGTAACAGGAATGAGCTGCGCCGCCTGCTCTGCAAGGGTGGAAAAGGCTGTATCGTCTGTCGAGGGCGTGACGTCTTGTTCGGTAAATCTGCTTACTAATTCCATGACGGTCGAGGGTGCTGTCAGCGATGAGGTCATAATCGAGGCGGTAAAGCGCGCAGGCTACGGCGTTTCGGGGTATGAGCGTAAGGCGCAGAATTATGATGAGAAGAAAAACAAATTAAAAAAGATACTTATCGTATCCGTCATACTCACACTTGTGCTGATGTATTTTTCGATGGGGCATATGGTGGGACTGCCGCACCACAAATACGGCGGTGTCTGGCAACTTGTGCTGTCGGCGGCAGTGCTTATTATAAATCGAAGATTTTTTGTCTCGGGGGCAAAGGGCATCATAAACAGAAGTCCCAATATGGACACGCTCGTTGCAATGGGCTCGGGCATTTCGTTTGTATACAGTATTTATTTGCTTTTGCAGGGCGAAACGCACGGACTGTATTTCGAGTCGGCGGCTATGATACTGACACTTATTACAGTCGGTAAACTGCTTGAGGCGCGCTCGAAGGGCAGGACGGCGGACGCCGTAAACGGCCTTATGTCGCTTGCGCCGAGAACGGCGAATGTCATCAGAGGAGACAAAGAAGTCACGGTTTCTGTCGATGAACTTGTACTCGGTGACATATTTGTGCTCCGCCCGGGTGAAAGCGTGCCGACTGACGGTGTTGTAATCACGGGCAGCGGCTCGGTCGATGAGTCGGCGCTCACGGGTGAGAGTATTCCCTCCGATAAGGCGGAGGGGGACAGCGTTTTCGCAGGCACGATAAACCGCTCCGGCTTTTTAAAATGCTCGGTGACAAAACTCGGCGAGGACACGCTGTTATCAAGAATTATTCAGACTGTGACGGACGCCGCCGCAGAAAAGGCGCCCGTCGCAAAACTTGCGGATAAAGTTTCGGGCATATTCGTACCTGTAGTTATAATACTTGCGGTAATAACGACGGTGTCGCACCTGCTTTTGGGTGAACTTTTCAGTTACGCTCTGTCAAGGGGCATTGCGGTGCTTGTAATAAGTTGCCCGTGTGCGCTCGGTCTGGCAACGCCTGTTGCTGTCATGGTGGGCAGCGGCGTCGGCGCAAGACGGGGCATCCTCTTTAAGACGGCTGCATCTCTTGAGTATACGGGTAAAGTCAAAACCGTTGCACTGGATAAGACGGGAACGGTCACTCTTGGTCAGCCGACTGTGACCGATGTGATAGAAAATGATGATATGCTGCTCAAAGTTGCATATTCACTCGAAAACTTAAGCGAACATCCGCTTGCAAAGGCGGTAGTAAAATACTGTGATGGCGAGCAAAGCCTTGCGGTTACTGACTTTGAGGCACTTACGGGCAACGGTGTAACTGCCATGTGTGAAGGTGTACGCCTTTACGGTGGAAATCTTCGGTTTATGAAGAAAAATGTCGAAATCTCTGAGGAAACTGAGAAGCAGGCAGCCGCTCTTGCTTCGCAGGGCAAGACGCCGATACTCTTCTCAATGGGGGATAAGTATCTCGGTATGCTCGGCATTGCCGACACGATAAAACCCGACAGCCGTGAGGCGATAGAGAGAATAAAAAAACTCGGCATAAAGGTCGTTATGCTGACGGGTGACAATGAGGCTACGGCAAAAGCCATCGGCACACAGGCGGCGGTCAGCGAGATACGCGCGTCACTGCTTCCGCAGGACAAAGAGGGCGTTATAAAAGAACTTGAAGGTCCTGTTATGATGGTGGGTGACGGTGTAAACGATGCGCCTGCGCTAACACGCGCAGACATCGGCGTTGCTATCGGCGCAGGCACGGATATTGCGATAGATGCGGCTGACGTCGTGCTCATGAACAGTTCGCTTATGGACGTGGAGGCGGCAATTCGTCTTTCAAGGAGAGTGCTTCAGATAATTAAAGAAAATCTGTTCTGGGCATTTGTATATAATTTAATAGGTATACCGCTTGCGGCAGGACTCTTCGGGCTGACGCTCGATCCGATGTTTGCTGCAGGCGCAATGAGTTTGTCGAGTTTTTGCGTTGTCACCAACGCACTTCGAATAAATTTATTTGACAGAAAAAAGGAGAAAAAAGTTATGGAAAAGACACTTAGTATCGAAGGTATGATGTGCCCCCACTGCGAGGCGAGAGTGAGAGATACTCTGCTTGCAATCGACGGCGTTATGAGTGCTGACGTAAGCCACGAAAAGGGCACGGCAGTCGTGACGCTTTCAAAAGAAATTGCAGTTGATGTATTAGTCGGCGCAGTAGAAGCGCAAGGATATAAGGTGAAGTAAACTTCACCGTGATATTCGCCTGACGGCGAGTGATATTGCTGTGCAGCGATATTTGCCTTCGGCAAGTGATATTCTGCTTACAGCAGAATTATGGAAGAAACTTCGGGGCGAAGTTTCAATTAAATACAAAAAAGAGATGCTTTTGCATCTCTTTTTTGTTGTATATAATCTAAAAAATCACAAATCAAGAGGAATTTATGCTCGGTATAGGGGGAAATACTCAGAATCCCTGTCAAATTCGGGATCCTCCAAAGCCCTCAGATCTACCAGTCGATCATAGACATCCCGGTTGAGGATGGCACGACCCGTAAAGAAGGGCACATCCGATGCTTTGGTAAAACTGCGTTTATACCTGTAAATTCCATCGTCCTTATGGTAGCCGCCGCCCAGGACAAAAAATTTTCTGCCGGTGTCGCTACACCATCGGATAATGGCATCCTTCAGAAAATCGTTGGGCCGCATAGCGTAATACTCTTCGTCGGTGCCTCCCAAAAATGAATAGGCGTAATCTTTGGAGCAAAGCACCAACTCGGTGGAGATCACTTTACCGTCCTTCATCACATGGAAATATATATAGTTTTCCGGCAGCAACCGAGCAATATCTTCAAAATAGGAACGCTTGAAATAATAGTAATCCGAAGCCTGGTTGCGGTCCATCGTGGCGTAGTAAATGTCCAAAAAGTCATCCAGATGGTCAAGACTCTGCTCAATGCACATTTCAAGTTCGTTGTTTATTGCCTTGTTTACATTTTTGCGGACCTTGTGCTCATAGTTCATGCGGATGGTTTCATAATCCGGCGCAGTATTAACCACTACATTGTCCAGCACATTGACCGTCTCGCCGTAATAGTGCTCTCTGACATCAACATTGTCAAACAGATGGAAGCGGATGAATTCGCAGACGATGTTATTTTCCAGGCAGAAAGAGGTAAAAGCCTCACGGTAAGCTTCCATCAGCTTTTCCATGTCGCTGCATTCCAGCGTCACCGGACCGCCGTAGCCATAGGGGGTCACGATGTCATACCATGTCTTATCGTCCAACTCCCACTTTACAGGGCGCAGGATAAAGGTGTTCTGTATTTTTCCGTAGGGGCAGCTGAAGCAAAAGGTCTCACTTCTGCCGTCGATATTCTCATAAATCTTGGCATATTTGGGATCAAAATAAAGATCAGCCATCACAAAAACTCCTTATTATCGATATTGCTCTTTTCATATCTTCAGCCCCATAGCGCTGGTCGCACACGAAGGATAGTTCTGTGTCATAGATCGACCGGGAAATACTGTCGGTTTTGTGCAGGTCACTTAACGGCCAGTGGATGGGAAAGTAGATCCTGTTTTGAATCAACTTTAGGCGTAACTCTGCCCGTGCCCCGCTATCCACCCGCAGTGGCACAAACAGGGGGCATTCGCCGCTTTTTACCTGCCTGTAGGGGCTGCAAACCGTCCGAGATGACATGGCGTTGACAGCGGCGATGGCGAAGACCGCATTCTCCTGCCGTTTCTGCCGAATAAAGTTCACATTAACGGTTTCCAGGATATTCAGAGATGCATCATCCGGACCATAGCCCACATAATCCGTTTCCAGGCGCTCTTCTGCCAGAGAAAAAGCCTGTAAAAATGAAGCCTTTTCCACCGGTTGTCCCGCCATAAACCGTTGCTTTTCCTGAAAAGCCGCGTTGCGAAACTGAGCATACCGTTGATTTTCCGTTAGTGCAGGAAACTGATGCCAGGCACCTGCCTTGGCGCAGAAGCCAGCATTGACGCCAAACCATTTACGAAAGCTGCCAAACACATAGTCGCAGGCGCTGTAGTCTATGTTTTCACAGAACATGGCATGGGTGGCATCGTAGACCACGCATTTCCCCTTGATCTTTTGACTTTTTGCTCTCAAGGCGGTTTTTTCATCCCGAAAGCCGAAGTAATCCATAAGAAATACCAGGTCGCAGCCATTGTCCTCGCGGAAATTACAGACAATGCCGATGTCCGTAAAGAATACATCGTAGAACACCACCTCGATTCCCTTTGCCATAAAGGGATCAATCATGGTGTGGCAGCAATAGGAGGGCAGATAAGCCTTACGGATGGCACGGGTCTGCATTGCATCACGGAGAACCAGTTCCAGGGCTGTACGTCCGCACAGGGTATAGTGACAGGTCATCCCGGCAGGCAGCAGCGATGTGACACCGATGCCGTCCAAAGGGGTGCTCCCATTCCAAAATTCACTTCCAATCTCAAATACCATCATTTACAATACTGTAGGACACAGCATCCACATAGGCACCATTCTTATAGGCTCTTGCGCGAAGAGAACCTTCCCTTTGGAAGCCGCACTTTTCAAACATTCTTTGAGATGCGCAGTTGTATTCCAAAACATGGGCATATACACAGTGCAGGCGTAGTTGGCAGAAGGCATAATCAACCACAGCCTTGAGTGCGTCAGAGCCATAGCCCTTGCCACGACCCTCTGCAACCAGTTTCAAATGCACCTGGGCAACACCGTTTTTCTGATCAATGTCGCTGAGAATTACTGTGCCGATGCCCTTCTCAGGTGCTTTTTTGTCTGCAATGATACAACGCAATATATCTGTTCTGCCCGTCTGGTCGATGATCCACTTTGCCTGGGTCGCCTCCGATACAGGGAAAGATCCACCGCCCAACATTTTTTCGGTGTGTGGATCATTGATCATCTCCAGTAGCAAGGCATTGTCGCTGGGTTCAATGGCGCGAAGCAGTACCTTTTCTCCGTAAATATTCATTTCACTGCACTCCCTTCTTCCAATTGCTGCCGTCGGTAAGCATCAAAGTCCATAGGGCTGTCCACGCCTCGGACGCCAATGCCGCTGCGGCGAAATACAATAGCCACCGTTTGAAAGAGGATCTTTACATCTGTCAAAAAGGTGACATGCTCCACATATGCGATATCGTAAGACAAGCGCTGCTCCCAAGTGGTAGCATTTCTGCCGTGTACTTGCGCCATACCGGTCAAGCCAGGCAGAACAGAGTGTCTGCGTTTTTCCTGCTCGTTATAATAAGGCAGATACTGCACCGCCAAGGGTCGGGGACCGACGATGGACATATCCCCCTTTAAGATGTTGAACAGTTCCGGCAGTTCATCTAAAGATGTTGAACGCAGTATCTTGCCATACCGGGTCAGCCGCTGCTCGTCGGAGAGCAGATTGCCTCTCTCGTCTGTCTCGCAGGTCATGGTGCGGAACTTGATGAGTTTAAATATTTTCTCTTCCTTGCCGGGACGGAACTGGGTGAAGAATGGGTTACCTTTCATTTTGATGGTGCCCAATATTGTCAACACCAGTAGCACCGGGGATAACACGATCAGTGCCAGCAAAGACAGCGCAAAGTCCAGAAGTCGCTTGAAAAATTTCTCATACATATTATGTACCTCATTTAAAGTAACTACAGACGGTAGTGATGTTCACAGCCTGATAGGGGGTGGTTCGATGGCACGGTTGAAAATGTCGATGTCCACATACACCGCTTTACTACATAATTCGTATGTGGCAAGATAACGAAAAACAGCACAGATTTTCTCCTTTGATTATATTCCACATACCAATAAAAATCAAGTAGACACCTCTCATTTGAAGAAAGCAAGTTAAATTGAGGTGTTGCGATTTTATCGCCTTAAGGAAGATGTATGATTAAATAAATTAAAATGAAGACACTGATGTGGCTTTGGTGTACGGGAAACTCTGCGACCCCTCTGTTTTTCGACCATTCCGAATGGTAGCGAAAAACATTCGGTGCTCGAGACTTCACAGTTCGCAAAACTTATCGCAGTTTTGCGACTGCTTCGACGAACGCTTTTGCTTCGCAAAAAGGTTCTCAGTCCCGTACGGGTTACCAAATAACAAAAAAAAGAGATACCATTTGGTATCTCTTTTTTTTGTTGGTGACCCGTACGGGAAACAGTCGCTTACGCGCCTTGACTGCTTGTCGACCCAAAGGCTAAAGCCTTTCGGTACCCGACTGCACACCATTTTGCTAAAAACGATACTCAATCGTTTTCTTAACGCAAAATGCCCTCTCAGGCTTCGATTCCCGTACTATTCATATAAAATAAAAAAAGACACCGAAATGGTGTCTTTTTTTTGTTGGTGACCCGTACGGGAATCGAACCCATGTTACAGCCGTGAAAGGGCCGTGTCTTAACCGCTTGACCAACGGGCCTTATGGTAGCGGCGACAGGACTTGAACCGGTGACCGATCGGGTATGAACCGATTGCTCTAGCCAACTGAGCTACGCCGCCACATTGTTTGCACTATTCTCTAGCGCAAGAGTTATTGTACACTATAACTTTTAGAATGTCAAGTAAAATTTTTTAATTGACTATTAAAAAAATTAGTGGTATACTTACTAAGTAAATTATCTTTGATTTATTCAAATTGAAATTCTGTAAAGAATTTCCACCATAATTCCGAATTCCGCATTCCGCATTCCGCATTCCGAATTTATTTAAATCTGCTTGTGTAGCACAGTCGGTAGTGCAGCGCATTCGTAATGCGCAGGTCGTCCGTTCGAGCCGGATCACAAGCTCCAGAAAAAGAGATGCTTGAAAAGCATCTCTTTTTTTTATTTAACCGAAACTTCCGAGGAAGTTTCTTCATTAATTACGCATTACGCATTCCGAATTACGAATTAAATCTTTTACCACTTCGCCGGCGATTATCAGTCCTGCAACCGAGGGCACGAATGCCGTGCTGCCGGGAAGAGAGCGCCGTGCGCCTTTTTCTTCGTCTGTCTCGCCGAGCGGTTTTATCGGCTCTTCCTTTGAGTAGACCACTTTAAGGCGTTTTATGCCCCTTTTTTTGAGTTCATAACGCATGACTCTTGCAAGGGGGCAGACCGAGGTTTTATAAATGTCCGCCACTTCAAATCTTGTCGGATCGAGTTTGTTGCCTGCGCCCATTGAACTTATTATCGGCACGCCTGCCGCCTGTGCGCGCTCGACAAGGGTGAGTTTACCTGCGACGGTGTCTATCGCATCTATTATATAATCGTACTTTGAAAAATCAAATTGGTCTGCCGTCTCATCTGTAAAAAATACGTTGTGTGCGTAAATTTTCACATCGGGCGAGATGTCAAGAAGCCGTATCTTTGCAACCTCCACCTTTGGTCTGCCGATAGTGCTGTGCAGGGCAAAAATCTGCCTGTTTATGTTGGTGAGAGATACGGTGTCATTGTCTATGATATCTACTGCACCGATACCGCTTCGCACCAGCGCTTCAACGGCGTGACCGCCCACACCGCCGATGCCGAATACCGCAACACGGCAGTTTTTCAGTTTTTCTATTGCCTCTCTGCCGAGCAGCAGTTCTGTCCTTGAAAGTTGATGTGCCAATGTTTTCACCACCAAATACATTATAATTGAAATGCGTGGGCATTTCAATTAAATTCGGAATTGCGGAAGAAACTTTGGGGCGAAGTTTAGTAATTTGCAGAAGTTTTGTGTTTACATAATTCGGATAAATAACCTAATTGGAAAAAAATGTTATTAACATTTTGAACAGGGTTATAAACAGGCTGTAATCCGTTGAGGGACAAGGAATTTTTGAATTTTGCCTCAAATTTTGGACAGGTCCGCAAAGTCAATAACTTCGTTTTGAAGAATTTCAGTCTCAGGTATACATAACCATACAAAAAATGATCTGGAAGTAAGGTAAATTTATATGTCGATTTTAGTAAAATTTTGTGAAATTACGGGAGTTTTGTAAAAAATCACATTTTTTTGAAGATGTTAAGTTTTCCGTCGCCGGAAAATGTTGCGAGGGCGACTTCCCGAAGTTCCGTCTTTTGCTCTTTTAAGCGAAAGAGAAGTTGTTTTTCGCTCATTTTGGTGTATTTCAGCACGTCTTTTTGTATTTGGCCGTCAACTATTATATTATATTGCAGGTAGTCGTCCGTGACGGTGAGCGCCATGTCGCGCGGCGTTGCAGGATGCTCCGCACCGTAGGGCAGAAAGGAGAGTTGTCCGTTCGCCTCAAGCATTATAATCTTTATTTTTGAGAGGTCAAAATATCCTGCAATACGCGCCTGCATGAGCAGCTCATGCATGTCAAAACGGTTTTTTTTCATGTTTTCAAAGTGGAATTTGCCATCTTCAAAAATGATGTCGGCTTTGCCCTCTATGAATTTGCGCGCGCCGATAAATCGGTTTGATATTACGGCAAAAAGAATGGTCACCGCCGTGTAGATGAGCATTGCGATGATGCCGCCCGGTATACTGTCGTGGTGTGTGGCAAGTTCTGCCGCCACCGAGCCTATTGATATGCCGATGATATAGTCGAACATCGACACCTGCGACATCTGACGTTTGCCGATGAGTTTTGTCAGCAAAAATAAAAGTGCGATTGAAAACAGTCCTCTGCCTGCGTGAATAAGATAAGACATAGTTTTTTTACTCCGTAAAAAATTTAATTCGGAATTCGGAATGCGTAATTCGGAATTATGGTGGAAACTTCTGCGAAGTTTCTTTAATATAAATATTTTTTTCCATCAATATAAATAATTATTCTTTTTTATGTGTTTTATTTTGTTTATATTTGTAGTATAATATTTTAAACAGTAGGGGCGACAATCTGTCGCCCGCATACCGCATAACAAATCATTGTCAGACGGAGTGACGTGTCTTGTTTAACTACAGAGATATGAACATAAATTACATAACAGAGGGTGAGGGGGAGGATGTTGTCATTCTCCACGGTTGGGGCGCGTCTATCGGCGCAGTCATGCCGATTGTAAAACTGCTTACTCCTCACTTTCGGGTGACGGCTATCGACTTACCCGCCTGCGGAAAGAGTGATGAGCCGTCTGCCCCGTTTGGCATAAAAGATTATGCCGACCTCGTGCTTGCAATATGTAAAGAGGAAAATATCACTGCCTGCACGCTTATCGCACACTCAAACGGCGGCAGAATTGCAGTGGAACTGGGTACAAATTCGCCTTTAAAGGTGACTAAAAACATTTTCATTGATACGGCAGGCATACCTGCTAAAAAGAGTTTTAAGGTAAAATGCAGGACGAGGGTATTTAAAATAGGCAAAAAGGTGCTCTCTGTGCTTGGTGCGACGGAAATGCTTGAGAAACTCTCAAACAAAATGGGCAGTGAGGACTATCGCAACGCCTCGCCCGTTATGAAGAAAACCATGGTCAATATGCTCTCCCTTGATATGAGGGAGCAGATGAAAAATATAACTGCGCCGACGCTTCTCATATGGGGCGAAAATGATACGGCGACGCCTCTTTACACCGCAAGGGAAATGGAAAGTCTTATTCCCGATGCCGGTCTTGTTGTGCTTAAAGGCGCAGGACACTTTTCCTATCTTGACAGCCCTGTGGTATTTGCCGCGGCGGTAAAATCGTTTTTACAAATTCGGAATGCGTAATGCGGAATTCGGAATTAATGAAGAAATTTTGTTTTACAAAATTTCATTTAAATGGAGAATGAAATGAAACAGGAAAATGCAGTTGCAGATAAAAGTAAATTATTTGCACTCAGAATAATAAAACTCTACAAATATTTATGTGCCGAGAAAAACGAATTTATTTTATCAAAACAAATACTTCGAAGCGGTACTGCAGTTGGGGCTATTATTAAAGAAGCGCTTAGAGGACAGAGTAAGGCAGATTTTTATTCTAAACTCAATATTGCTTTGAAAGAAGCAAGTGAAACGGAGTATTGGTTGGAACTGCTTAATGAAAGTGATTACATAGAGACATCTCACTTTCGCAGTATTTATGATGACTGTCAGGAACTTATCAAGTTGTTGGTATCTATAACAAAAAATCAAAAAACGGAATAATTAAATGATTTTTGCCAAAGCAAAAATCTACCATAATTCCGCATTACGAATTACGAATTCCGAATTCAACGAAAGGATTGAGTTATGAACAGGCTCTTTTTGAATATTGCTATGCTGTGCGCTATAGCGGCATTTATGATACTGCTTCGGCATCAGTTTCATATCTTACAGTTATCATCATATCGCAATGACCGCTACAAAAAATGGGCAAAGGAAAACTTCGGACGGGAACTGACCGTGTGGTACATTTTCCCCGTCATCGTGCCCTGCATGATTGTTATGAGCGCTCTGCCCTTATGGGTGTTTACGCTTGTTTTTGCGGTAACGCTTGCGCTTGCCGTCATCTTTACGCCGAGAAAGGCGGAAAAGAAAAAACTTGTCATCACCGCAAGGGTAAAGAGGCTGTATGGGGCGGCAACCGTTTTGTCGGCGATACTGCTTGTCCTTTTGAATTTTGTTATAGGCAGAACGATTTTCGGTGTATCCGACAGATTTGCGATATTCGTGATCTTCTGGATAAGCGTTTTTGCGGTGTGTTACCGCAATGTCGCGACAAGATTTATCAACTTTTTAAACTCGCCCATTGAAAAGGCGTGTGCAAACTATTATATAAATGATGCAAAAAAGAAACTTTCTACTATGGATGTCACCGTTATCGGCATTACGGGCAGTTACGGTAAGACGAGTACAAAATATATCTTAGAGAGATTTCTCTCGCAGAAATACAACACGCTCATGACACCCGAGAGCTACAATACGCCGCTGGGTGCAGTGAGGACGATAAGGGAGCAGCTTTTGCCCTCGCACAGGTATTTTATCTGCGAAATGGGCGCAAAGCAGGTCGGCGACATCAAGGAAATTTGCGATATCGTAAAACCGACTCATTGTATAATAACTTCAATCGGGCCCTGCCACTTAGAAAATTTCGGCTCGATGGAAAATATAGTCAAGACCAAGTTTGAACTTTTTGATGCCTGCGACGGTATTAAAATAATCGGTTCGGACATTGAAAAAGAGTGTGAGGCTATCCGCGCGGGTATGTCGGGCGACTATTTTGCAAAAGATATCTCCTACGGCGCCGACGGTATGACCTTTACGCTTGTCGCAAAAGGTGACGAAATTAGAATAAAGACCTCGCTTTTGGGTATGTCGGGCGTGAAGAATATCACGATGGCTGCCGCAATGGCAATGGAACTCGGCGTATCCGCTGAGGATATCAGATTTGCTGCCGCACGTCTAAAGCCTGTGCCGCACCGCCTTGAGATAAACAGAAAAAGTTCAAATTATATTGTCATAGACGACGCCTTCAACTCAAATCCCGCAGGCGCGGCGGAGGCGCTCTCCGTGCTGTCCTCGTTTGAGGGCTACACAAGGGTGGTAATAACGCCCGGTATGGTCGAACTCGGTGACAAGACATATGAACTTAACAGGGAACTCGGTGAAAAGGCAAAAGACTGTGCTGACTACATTATTGCCGTCGGTAAAAACGGCGAGGCTATAAAAGAGGGTGCAGGCGAGGCTGTTTTAGTTAAGAATCTAAACGAGGCACTTGAGAAATTACAGACGATAATGGGTGAAAAAACGGTCGTACTCTTTGAAAACGACCTGCCCGACAACTATGAGGAGTGATTTTAATTGAAAACAACTATCGGTCTTTTTATGGGCGGTGTCTCGGTCGAGCATGAGATATCCGTCATCTCGGCAATTCAGGCATACCATGCGATTAACAAGGATAAATACGATGTCCTGCCGATATACATAACCAAAGACGGCATGATGTACACGGGTGAAAAACTCACCTCGACCGACAATTTCGCCGATATGCAGGCGCTTGTTGCTTCGTGCGAGAGGGTGCTTCTCTCCAAGGAAAAGGACGGTGTGCACGTCGTTTCGGTGCAGAGGGGACTCTTTAAAAAGGGATTTGATGCAAGAATTGACGTCGCTTTCCCTGTTGTTCACGGCACAAACTGCGAGGACGGTACGCTTTCAGGCGTTTTTGAAAGTTTATCTTTGCCCTATGTGGGTTGCGATATTCTCTCGTCGGCACTCGGAATGGACAAATATGTCATGAAAAAGGTGCTTGAGGCTAATAATCTGCCCGTCGTGCCTCACATGGCTTTTACTGCGCGTGAGTTTATCGAAAAGAGAGATATTTTGTCGGATGATGTCGAAAAAACGCTTGGATATCCCGTCATCGTAAAGCCCGCAAATCTCGGCTCAAGCGTCGGAATAAAGAGGGCGGAGGACAGGGATTCGTTTATTGCGGCGGTTGAATACGCCTCCGATTTCGCCTCTAAAATACTCGTTGAACACGCAGTAACCGCTCTGCGTGAGATTAACTGCTCCGCTCTCGGCGATGCCGACAGCGTTCAGACCTCCGTCTGCGAAGAGCCTGTTCAGTGTGATGAGATCTTAAGTTATGAAGATAAGTATATGGGCGGCTCGAAAGGCTCTAAGGGTATGAGTTCACTCAAGAGAAAGTGTCCTGCAGAGATATCTGAGGAAAAGGAGGCGGAGATAAGAGATCTCACCGAAAAAACTTTTAAGGCGCTCGGCTGCAGCGGTGTGTCCAGAGTCGATTTCCTCATGGATACCGACGACAATGACAAGGTATATGTAAATGAGATAAATACCATTCCCGGCTCGCTCTCCTTCTATCTGTGGGAGGCGGCAGGCAAGTCCTTTGAAACGCTCTGCGATGAACTTATTGACCTCGCTTTTAAGCGTGACCGAGAGAAAAAGTCGCTCACCTTCAGTTTTAAGGAAAATGTGTTCGCGATGAAAGGAACTAAAGGACTCACGGGAAAGAAGTGATTTCATCACTTTTTGCAATTCGGAATTAAGGGTACGGTGCCTATACCGTACCTTTTTCTCTCAAAATAATTTAGGAAAACAGAAAATAAGGGTTGACAAAACCGAAATTTCCGAGTATAATGTAGATAGTTCAGACAGGCTGAACTATCTACAATGCGGAATGCGGAATTACGGAAGAAATTCCTTGACGGAATTTCATTTTTTAAACTCATAAAATAGAACAAATGTTTTTAAAGGAAGTGAAAAATATGAATATTTACGAATGGTACGAGCTTTGGGGAGGACAAGAGCGAGAAATGAGAAAAATTAACTGCCCCATTTGCAATATGGAACTTTGTGAGGATGATGATGTATTTTTAAGCGGACGCGACATTATCGGCTGTGCTTACTGCGTAGATGAACTCACCGTCTACGACCATCTCGAAAGAGAGGCAAAATATGGCGCGCATTAAGCAGGACGGACTTGCCTATTTTCCGTTTGATGTGTCTTTTTTTGACGGAAGAAAAATCAAGGCTTTGCGCTCGAAATTTGGGTGTGATGGT
Source organism: Feifaniaceae bacterium (assembly GCA_045538835.1). GTDB lineage: Bacteria > Bacillota > Clostridia > Oscillospirales > Feifaniaceae > RGIG6165. Next base: position 19,936 of record JAZQEF010000021.1, read on the forward strand.
ATCTGCCTTTACATCTATTTGCTTGCCGAAATATACCGCGACAAGGGCTACTATCTTGAAATTGATGAGGATTTTTACGGCATTGTAGCCGATGACAACGGTATATCTGCTGATACGGCGAAAGAAATAGTAACTTATTTTTGCAAGCATGATTTTTTCTCAAAGTCTCTTTTTGAGAAAAATGTGCTTACTTCAACGGAGATACAAAAACAGTATCAGGAGTGTGTAAAGGCAAGAGGGAAACATCGGCAAATCCTTGTGTCCCAAGACATCTGGCTACTTGAGAATGAAGAAACAGAGCACTTTATTGGCTCAGATGATATGAATTGTTTCGGAAATAATCCCACAAAGAAAAGTAAAGAAAAGAAAAGAAAAGTAAATGAAAGTAAAGGAAAATATTCTTATCTCAAAGGAAAGACGGGGGACAAAACCTTTGATGCAGAAGCATTTGCCAAGTGGGAGTTTGAACAAACTTATAAATAAGTTTGTAATTCACAGTTGTCAGGACAAAGTTATTAAGACAAGAGGGATTGATTGATGAAAAAAATAATGTTGGAAATGGAGCAAAGCGGACTTTGTAAGAAAAGCGGACTTTGCGAGGACGGGTGTATAGGTTGTTTTTATTGGCGGGAACTTTATGATGATCTGTTTGCCTGCCACTATATGCTGCATACAGGAGAAAGACGTCCGTGCGAGGCAGGGAAAAAGTGTACAGTAAGAAAATAATTAGGAATTCGGAATGCGTAATTCGGAATGCGGAATTATGGTTGAAATTCCTACGGAATTTCATTGAATGTAGGGACAGGCGTCCCCGACTGTCCGGAACTTGCGAGGACGAAGGAGGTGAAAGATTGGCTAAGAAAAAGAAAAACAAGAATTTAAAAGAGTGTATGGAATATCTCCTCTCTGCTGAGACGAAGGGGGAGGCGGCAGAGGCTTTAAAAGAAAGATTTTCTTTAAGTGAAGACGAGGCGACAGGCACGATGCTGCTTGCGGCTGCTCTGCTCGGCAGAGCGCAAAACGGCGGCGATGTATCGGCAGTAAAAGAAATACGCTCAATAATCGATAATTCTGCCGTGCAGGACGGCAAAAAACTTGAGATAATTGTAAAAAATGCAGATAAATAAGACTCAATCGGATTGTAGGGGACGATGCCCATATCGTACCGTTTTTAATATATTAATTGGGAATTTAAATTAAGGGAAAAAATAATGAAAATAGAAATAGAGCGCAACGGGGTGTTTGAACCCTGTTGGGAAGCAAAAACAAGATATGTTGTCATGAAGGGCAGCGCGGGCAGCGGCAAGAGTTTTGACTCCGCGATGTTTTACATCGTGCGCCTGCTCTCGCAGGCGGGGCGCAATCTGCTCTGCATCAGAAAAACTGCGGAGAGCAACGAGCGCTCGACCTTTCGTGAACTTCAAAAGGCAATTAAGCGTTTGGGGGTGTCCGACTATTTCAGTCTTACCACAAGACCGCCGCACATAAGGTGTGTTAACGGGGGCGAGGTAATTTTCGGCGGCGTTTCCGACGATGCTCAGAGAGAACGCTTGAAGTCCGTTACCGCCTCAAACGGTAATATCACCGACGTCTGGATAGAAGAGGCGACAGAACTATCACAGGACGACTTTGAAATAATTGACGACCGTCTGCGAGGCATACTGCCCGAGGGCATATTTTATCAGATACGCTTAACCTTTAATCCCGTGTCGGCAGGTCATTGGATAAAAAGAGTCTTTTTTGACCGTGAGCGTGACGATGTGACACTCTCGCAGTCCACTTATCTCGACAATGCCTTCTGCGACGAAGGTTATCATCAGCGTATGATGCGAAGAAAAGAACTTGATCCCGAGGGATATCGCATATACGGTCTCGGTGAGTGGGGCGAGTCGGGAGGGCTTATTTTCGGCAATTATCAGATAAAGGAGATACCGACTGAGCCGCAGTTCTACGACTATGTGCGCTACGGTCAGGACTTTGGTTTTAACCACGCAAACGCCCTGCTTGAAATCGGCATCAAGGACGGTGACATCTATGTTTTGAGGGAACTCTATGTCAAAGAGAAAACGACGGATGAGATAATCGCACTCGCTGCCGATTTTGACAAGAGCGTCCCCATGTGGTGCGACTGCGCCGAGCCCGACCGCATCGTTATGTGGCACAGGGCGGGATTTAATGCAAAGGGAGTCGTAAAAAAGCCGGTGGCTTTCTGTAACGACTGGCTGAAACGCCGGAAGATTTTTATTCATCCCTCCTGCGAGCATACGATAGATGAGATTTCATCGTGGCGTTACCAGAAAGACAAGAACGGCGACTACACCGACGAGCCTGTACCCTACCGCGACGACGCTATGGCGGCGCTCAGATACGCCTGCTGTGAGTGGTATTCCAAAGAGTCGGTGACACCGCCCAAAACAGCACCTGTAAAGAAGTATAACTTTACAGTTGAAAAACCAAAAAACAATACGCTCAGAGGGAAAGTTACGATAATGTGATGCATTATCAATTTGGAATTATGCAAGAAACTTCAAAGAAGTTTTATTATTTTAAGATAAAAAACAGGGGAAAGAAATGGATTACAGAAACAAATTGAAAAATGATATGGATGAGATTCTTCGTGGCGATACCGATTCGGTTGCAAGAAAGCATATCGGTGTAGTTGCAGACAGCCTCAGCAAAAAAGAAAAGGAAGAAAGACTGGCAAAAGTGTATGCAGAGTTGCAAAGAGGGTATGACGAGGCTGAAGAAACAAAAAGTGAATTGGATTTGCGTAAAGAGCAGATAGAAAACGAAATGAAGAACATTCGCAACAAGCATACCGATGCATTGCTTAAGGAACGGATAAAAAATTACGACCCGTCAATAAGCCGAGAGGATAAAGATAAACTGCTTGGCGAGGTATACGACAGATTGCAGAAAGAAAGAGACAGACTTGACAGAATGCCTGATATAGTAGAGCCTGACAATCCGGATATGAGAATAACCGGCGGCAAAAGGATTGAGGATATTTTAAAGAGAAAACCCGTCGGTTTCAATTAAGAAAAAAGAAGAAGATTCGGGAAT
>JAZQEF010000022.1:0-90001 GCA_045538835.1 Feifaniaceae bacterium
TTACTTCTTCAGGAGTAGGCAATTCCAAATTAACTGTTTTTTCTTGCGCATCAACTTCAACACCGTTTACCTGTATATGCTCTATGACATTTGCCTGTGCACCCTCTTCAATGCTGTCAAGTTTCTCACAGTCCTCGTCAGAATAATTGTTGTCCGACAATACCTTATCACCGTCTTTGTCCACTTTTTTTAAAAGTGCTTTGTGTAAATTATCAAAATAAGTATTAATTTTACCCCATAAGTGAGATAAACCGTACATATCTAAAAATTTCATTTATAAATCTCCTTTATGTTTCAATTATTGAGCAGAATCTGTAACAACAATTTCAATACGCAACTGTGCATCGTCGGCAACAATAATTGTCGGTGGCATCTTAAGTTTCGCATAGTATGTACCTACTGCATTCGGCTCATAGTCAACACTAACTACTTCAATTCCGCTTTCAGCCATTGAGAACCATTCTATATTGCCGTCAGCATCCTGAAGATATATGTCGTCAACAAATTCGATACCTGCAAACTTTGTGCCGAGTTCTACTTCGATTGCTTCGGGTTCAAAATCTTCTGCCCAACCTGTGTAAACGACGTTGTGTGCATCTATAACAGCGTCAATTTCAGCATTTGTAATTCCATTCATATTGGCTTCTACATCATCAAGAGTAAGGACCTTTAAGTTAACGGCCGTTACCCGATCTCCCGCAAAAAAATGGTTTCCTTCACGTATGGTAGGGCGTATAATCTCTGTTTCTACCTCAACTCCGTTTACTTTTATGATTTCAACTTTCTTCCGTAAGTTATCTTCAAGGTTATTAAGATTTTCTACATCTCGATTAGTAAGTGTACTTATCGTGAGAGTATCATCCGAAATACTACCGCCTCTTACGACATTTATACAAGGCCGTGCCGTTTCAGTCCCCAGTTCTCCGTTATTTAGCCATAAATTCGTTTTGATTGCCTCTGTTGCACTTACCAAATCATTTATCTGTGCCTGCAACTGTTCTGCCTGTGTCGGTGTGGGATCTTCCGGCTCTGCTGCATCGTTTGCTTTAGGTGCATATTTAACTTCCAGTTTGTCAGACATACTTCTCTGTCTCTTGCTGCCAATACATCCGTCAATTACAAAAGTCAGCATACCTGCTTCTGCCATAGGCTCTGCAGGAATAGGAACAAGATATACTCTTTCGCTTTCTTCTTTATTTTCAAGAAGATCCTCTGTAAGTATAATTCCTACAGGATTTGCCCCGTGAGCATCCCAGAATGTAATCGTTTTTGTAGTATAGTCGTCCCACTCTTCATCAAAGGTAATTCGCAGTGTAGTAACATTGTACTCACCTCTGACGCCGGCGTTCTTACTGTCTTTGGTAAGATAGTTACCGTCTGCTTTAACTTCAATAATTCTATCCATTATCTGTCTCCTTTCTTACTCGGTCGGTGTTTCCAATGTTTCCAAACGAGCAGTAATATCTTCAATTCTTGCGTTTAGTTCACTTATCGTTTTATCAAGTGCATTTAACCTTGTCGCATCATCTTTACCGCATAAGCGTACATTTCCGCTCTCAGTACCTATATATAAGGCTTTTTCGTCTTTGCTGTATGCGGGTTCTCTTTCTTCAAGATGAGGGACGGTCCCGTTACCGCCCTTAATTAAAATTAAATCAGCCATTTCTACCCCCCTTTATGTAAAAATGGGGACAACCCTTGTCAGTTGCCCCCATGCCGTGTCATAGAGTTTTATCTTTTATCGCGGAATATTCAGTTAAAACTCACTCTTAGCAAATTCGCTTGACTTCTTTTCGATAAGCTTGCTTGTCTCGTAGTCCTGTAAATCAGAATTGCTAAGAACTTCCGCAAACTTTCTCTTGATTTTCACCTTTTCACCACGCTTTATAACGCAGTTTTCGCCGTTTACAGCAACAAACTTTTCATCTTTGTACTTGTTGTTGTCCTTAAACAGTCTGACTTCTACCAATTCGTTATAATAGGCTTTCTCTTCTTCCTCAGCCTTCTTCTGTTCTTCGGTGAGTTCACCGCCTGCAGATGCCTTTGCATCGGCAAGCATTTTTTCAGCCTCTTCTTTCATTTTTTCAGCTTCCGCTTTTGCTTCTGCAAGCATTGCCTCAACCTGTGCCTTTACGTCAGCAAGGTTAATTGATTCGGGTTTCTTTTCAGTTGCCATTGTAGTTTCTCCTTTTATACTCCGCTAAAGACGGATTTTTTAGTTTGCTGATACCGCATCGCTGAATGTAGACTTAGATTCAATACGTACCATATAGTTTTCAACAAGTCTTTCAGCAGTCTTTGTAGCCTTCCAGCCTGCTGTTGCTCTCTGATTGAGAGGGTCACCCGTACCTGCACTACCGAGCTGTTTAACGATATGTTCAAGTCCGCCACCTGCGATTTCAGTTGTGCCGTATGCATTGTCACCGAGAATAAGTGTTGAGTAAACACCACCCTCAAAAATCTTTGCTTCGGTTGTTTCTACGAAACGTACACCGAATATCTTACCGATTTCACCTTCGTAAAGGTCTTCAGGATCAGAATAAGTCTTAACGTCAGCCCACGCCTTATCATTTGTAAGGTCGTATGCAACGTCAGGATGAATGATACCTACCCAATCACCGTTAATCTTTTCTGCGTTCTGACTCTTAAGGATACGAACAGCCTTCTTAATGTCATCTACTGTAAGTACAGAATCTGCTGTAAGTGCACCTCTTCCTTCCTTACCGCCTGCATAGAGGACGTTTGTACCGCCGTTGAGCACTTCTCTTGTGATAGTGTCAAGTGTAGCCCCTGCCTGTGCACCGAGAATCTTGGTGGCCTGTACAAGATTGTTATCAATAGCAGTAAGCATAAGAACGTCAGAAAGTGTGATATAGCCGCCGTACTGTGCTACAGTTGCTTCTACAGTTGATACTGTGAGGCTCTGTCCGTCAGGTGTTACCCCTTCAGTAATAGGCGTAGTCTGCTTGGGAAGCGGACTATACTTTCTGAATTCAATAGTCTTACCACCATTCTTGGGAATGGGATGCTTCTGTCCGAACTGGTCGTGAACGAGTTTCGGAATAGCGTTATCAATGAGATAATCGCTGTAATAGGTTTTCATTTCATCAGAAAGACCCGATGATGTTGTTACGTTTGTGTTTGCTTCAGCAAAAAGCTGAAGGTTGTACTTAAACTTTGTCATTTTGTTTTTCCCCTTTCATAAGTCGGGGAGTTCGATTTAAAATACTATTTTTTCTCCCCGTTGTACTCTTCGTGCAATCTCTGCACGTTCTTTACGCGTAAGAGACGAAACGTCGTTTCTTACTATGGCGGCTGATTGTGAAGACGTACCGTTTTCGGAAGGTCGGGAAGCCTTTTGTTTAATTCTCGCCTGTGCCTGTGCATCCGCCGTCTGTGCGGCTGCTCTTGCGGCATTTTGCGTTAATTCGTCAAAATGAAGAACTTTGTATGCGTGTTCGACGCTGTTACCGTTTCTGAGTAAACTAAGAAATTCACGGTTTTGTGCCTCTTTCTTAAAATCAAAAGACGGATAAAGTTCTTTTACTTTCTCTGCTTCTTTATACCAGTTATCAATCTGCTGCTGAAACTGCTGCTGTCCGATTTGCTTCTGGCGAATCGCCTTTAATTCGGCATTTTCCCTTTCCAGTTTCTGCATGGCGTGATACTGTTCTACCGACATACCGTGTTCTTCGGCTACCGATTCCCAAAAATCGTAATCTTCCGAAAGAGCTGTTTTTAACTTCGCCACATCATCTACGCCATATCTGCTTTTAAGCATATCAATGACTTCTTTATTTGATGCAAGCTCCGCTTCCATACCCTTTACTTGCTTGAAACGCCTGTCAAATACCTGTTGAAACCTCTCCCTGTCAATATCCTTGTATTCACCGCTTATAAGGTCGTTATAGGCTTTTCTTCTTGCTTCAAGCGTATCAGATGTAGTTGTTGCGTCCGTTTTTCCTGCACCCGTAGGACTGCCTTCGGTGGCAAGGCTTGTAGTTCCGTCAGAGGTTGTTCCTTCCTGCTTTCCGAATACCACGTTATCAAATTCACCCGATTTTGAGCGGCGGCTGCTTCCGCTCGGTTTGCTTTCAGCCTTTGGTGCGCTCTCTGTAGTTGCAACGGTGCCTTCTGCCCCTGCTGTTCCGCCGTCACCAAACAACTGCAAATCTACTTTGAGCATTTTCTTAAATTCTTTAGACATATTTTCTATGTCTCCTTTCTCATGGTCTGTTCCCAAGAGTCAATCGGCTATTCCGATATATTTATCTGCACATAGTCTTGGTAGACATCTGCTATCTGTCCCAATCCTATGAATGCCATTTGAAATACTGATGCGACATCGTCACCGCCTGCACAAGATATGATGACTTCTCCTTCGTTATGGTCTACGCTTATACATTCTGCTTTGTAATAGTTATCCTCTATCCACCCTATGAGAGCCTGTACCAATGCAGAAACACCGGCACAGACTATATCTTTCCCATAAGGTGCATAATTTGCGTGTCCCAATACCGTCAACGTATGCACGTCACCATTAACTCTGTATATAGCCTTAACCATTGTTCATATCGGGATTAGCTCTTGATGCTAACCTCGCTCCGTAATCCGTCATAGTAGCCTGCTGTGCCTGCTTTTGTGCCTGTCCCATTGTTCTGCCGCTTTTCGCTTTCGGTGCAACAGATGTTGGATTTCCGTTTGGGACACCCATATTTAAGGTGCTTTTTATCATTGCAAGTTCTTGTGTAAGCTGATTAACCATATTCATCAGCGTTTGTCCCTGCTGTACCTTCTCTTTTACAGCCTCGATACCGTCAAAATCCATAAGTTCAAGAGCCGTCATTGACTGTTCCGCCAACTGCGGATTGAAAAATCCCATGTTGTACATTTCTTTTGCCAACTCATTCTGCGCCATTTTTGAATACGGCGAGCGTTTCTGCGGTTTAACAACAATATCGTAGACAGGCTTACGGAAGAGTTCAACGTAGCCTTCTTCAAGTTCCTGTCCTGCGTATGCCGGCGGAATAGCCTCGCCCTGCATCATCTTATTATTAAAATCAACATACTCATATTTGCCTGTTGCTCCTGTGATACGGAATGAGCGTGTCTCATCATAAAACTGTCGCATAAGCTCGATCGCGAGATAACATTCCCTCGTATATGACCGATAAGAAGCCGAAATCATATCCCTGCTCTGCTTGTTTCCTGCTTCCTGCAACGCCGCAATTGCCGCCGCTGCCGTAACACCGCCACTTGTTGAGCCTTGCGACACGTCACGGTTAGATGATGTTTCCTTAAGCTCGTCTATCTTCATCTGAAGGATATTAAGCACCGCACCGCTTACCTGCTGTACGTCAATCTGCTTTAGGCGTTCCTCATCTATGTCTCCTTCAACGAATACGATGTCGTTCGTTTCATCCTTAAACTCATCAAGATTGATGCCTATGTTCTTCTTTGCGAAAAATCTCGGTTTCGTTGCCTTGATAGCATTTTCAAGTATCACCTGCTGTAACTTGTCTATGTACATCTGAGGTGACTTCATTATTGCTATGTAGCCGAATCCGATAGGCGTTCCCTCTTCGGGAAACAGCACGTCAAACTCAACAGGATATTGACCGTGGTTATAAAAACCGTTCTCGGCATATTCAGGCTCGTTCTCGGAAGCGAACAACACCTCATTGCCAACAAACTTACAGAAATGCAGTACCGTCTTTCCTGCTGAGTTGCGTTTCTTATAATACCAGTCAACCACAACTGACTTGTTTGTCACATCAACGGTATCATCGTATACATACTCTTTAACGTCTATAACCTTACCGCCGACTTTTCCCTTAAGCTGCGGGTATTCAAGTTCAAGTAAGTCATTGTCTTTAAGAGATACAATAAACAAATCTCTGCTCGACTGCAGATTTGTTATACCGGGCTCCCAGAAGATATTAAGCATATCAATAAACTGTGTATCAATATCTCCCAAACCTTCTTCAAGTTCCGTGTTCCAGAATACACCCTTTGCAACAACACCGTGTTTAAGTTTGTACCACGCTGAATCAGAGAAGGTCTCCTCGTAATTGTTTCTCTCGTATATAACAGGAAGAACAGATGAGAGTATCTTTGCCGATTCTTCGTCTCCCCGTTCTCTCGGCAGCACGTTAGGCTCGGGATAGTTGTCCATAACGTCAGCGTGCTTTGATGCTATCGAGTTGAATAGCCAAGCAGAAGCAGGTTGCGGTCTGTTCGTGCTTTCTCCGCCATTTATAACGTCCCAATGGCGTAACTTCCACCATTGTTCTTCCTCAACGATTCTGTCCTCGAATTTACGCTTACCGTCCTTATACTTCTTTAAGGTTTCTGCCGCCTTCTGAATGGCCTTCTTGTCTATAACCTGCGTTCCCTCTGTTACAGTTTCCTGTGCCACTCCTTCAGGCTGTGTGTTACCTTTCAGTTTCCGTATAGCATCGGGAATATAATCAAGTAGGGTCTTCCCCTTGCTATTTGGAGTATTAATATCCAATCGTCTCACCTCAATACTTTCTGTAGAATGCATATCTGTCGACTTCTATATCACTTTCAAGCGGATTATAAACCGCAGGTGTTCTGTCCTCCACCTTGATAGGCTTCATGGGATTAGCCATACAAAGATACCGACTGCTATCATAACAATGGTCTTCTTGCTTACTGTCCACGTCTTCAGGTCTGTTTTCGTCATACACCAACAGAGGAATGGTCCTTATAAACGCTTTGCAATTCGTAAAAACATACATCATAGGTATACCGTTCTCGTCAAACTGCATTCTATAATGCATCTGCATCAGTCCTGCTAATCGCTTGTGGTCGCCTTTATCAAAGTAAACACCGTACTTTTCTGCTGTTTCCGCTATGCTTATACCGTGTGACTTGTCCCATATAGCAGGGTCAGCTACACCGTGTATGTATTTTCCTTTCAGCCATTCGTGCTCTTTCTCTATGCGTGCTATCTCTTTGAATATGTCGTCAGGAGTCCATTTAACGCCAACGTCAGCTTCACCCTTAACACAGCCATACAATTCGAGTATCTTGTATAATCTACCGTCATAATCTACCGCCCACCAATCACAAGAGAACGGTTTTGCATATCCAAAGTCAAAGCTACGCCATATATTCCACTCTTTCGGAGGCTCAAACGGTTTAATAACGTGTGTATATCGTCTATCCTCATAATGTGAAGGGTCATCGACAAACTCCTCAAACACCTGCCCACCGTCTATACCCCAATCTCCGAGTCCCGCAACCTTATATCGTTTGGGATTACGGAGTTTCATACTCTCAAAGTCTCGTGCATCAGCTTCATCAAGCCATTCATTACACATATAGTTTGTAGTCTTGGCAAGTACATCAGGGTCTTCTACGTCAAAGAAACGCTTTTTAATCCAATGTGTTGAAGACCACGGGTTGAACGTCAATGTTGTTTGTTTGAACAGGTAGTCAGGTATTTTACCTCTTATAGACTCATTCAGTTTGTCAAATTCAGCCTCGCTGTCTATCTCATACGCTTCCTCTATCCATAGCCAACACAGATATCCTTTCGGAACTGATATTGACGTGATTTTAGAAGCATCATCAAGACCTCTGAAGAATATCCTCTGCCCTGTCGGTCTATATACTGCATATAATGGTGACCGTGTAAAATCCCACAGATGCGACACACCGAGTCTCTCTGTCGCCCATTGCAAGTCTGAATAGCAACTGTCTCTTAACGTTGTAAATACCTTACGTACTACAAGAGTATTTGCTTCAGGGTATTTCATCATATTGTAGATGTACCATAATGCAGTAGTCTTACTCTTCTTTGATGCACGACTGCCTTTGCACACTCTGTATCTGCCTTTGAAACGCCAATAATCGCCGTATCCACCGCCTATGATGTCGGGCAAGTATATCTTGTTAGTCTGCAATTTCATCACTTCCTGTAAACACTACAGGCTGTACGCTCATCTCCCCGTCTACCGTCACCTGCTGTGCCGACTTGCCGTAATACATTTCTGCAAACCATTTCTCAATGTCTGCTTTCACCTTAACAGGCGTATCCTTCGCATCTGCTATCGCTCTTAACCTCGAAGGAGATTGTTTCGCATATTCCTTAAGTTCAGGAGGCAGAGGCGGTCTCCCTTTCGGGTTTCCACTATGCCCTTTGGCGAACTGTCCTGATTTTGTCCTGTTAGCAGGCATATCAACACCACCTTTCTCGTCCTCGCAAACTTCACATAGTTTCATTTTGCTATCCGCAAAATTACACCTGTTTCGTTGCTCGTCCTCTATCCCTCGTCGTTCGCAAGCTCCATATAAATCGCTTCCGCAAGTATACGAAAGCTCATTCATTCCGCTGCTTCTCCTCTTCCTATCACGACGCACTTCGTTTACCTCGTGACAGGAGTCCTTTTTTCGCACTTCGTTCTGCCTTGTGGCGGGAGCCCTGCATTAATAATGGCTGTGAATAAGAGTCAAAGTCTTGTGTGCTTACCTGTTACACCAATTCACAGTACCACTGTATCATAGTCAAAACAAAAAATTCCCCTTTTAAGTGGAATTTCAAAAATTTTTTCAAAAAAAGAAAAGACACCCTTATCGGATGCCTCTCTTATTTGTTTTCACGTCCCACAAGATAGTCTACGCTCACGTTAAAAAACTCTGCTATAGATACAAGTGCATGAAGTGTCGGTTCGTCTTCCCCTCGTTCATATCTTCTTATCGCATCGGAATGTAGTCCGCATAACTCCGACAACACCTTCCTGCTTATGCCTCTCTTTTCCCTCAACTGCTGTAACCTATGCTTAAAATCCATAAGCATTACTCCGCATAGTAAAGATTGTAACCGTTATCCGTCATTTCTGCTCTTACTTCGCACGTCTCTATATGTTCCTTAACTTCCGATGCCGGTATATGTAACTTGTTTTCTTCTGTCGCCCCCAGCTTCTTCAAAAGGATAGCAATATAAGCACCATGCATCTTTGCTATCTGCTCATATCCTTTTACCTTGACCCTTTCCTCTGCAAGTGCTGCTTCGAGGTAATCAATCCACTTCTGACTTCTGCTCTGTTTCTCCATTTTTTACACTCCTTCGATATCAATTTCTGTTCTCGGTTCGTTCTTGTCGTATCCTGCTGCCAACACCAACGTTACGTTTTTAAAACTATCATCTTTCAGAACGCCCTCTCTCACTAATGGGTCTAACAGCATTTTCCCCGAATAGTTGTCAGGATCTCTCCGTCTCTTATCCTTAAAGTAATAAGTTATGTTCACAACAGCCTTTTCTATCGGTGTTTTCGGTTTTTCCGCCTTGTTTAATGCACACTTAATAAGTAAATGCCACCGTTCTTTTTCTCTCCTGTAATCGTTAAAATTATGGGAGTTACCCATATACTTGTTGTTGGTAGGTGGAATCTCGTTAATTACTATCCTCACTTAATCACCGCCTTTCTCGGTTGGGTGGGCGTCAAACAATGCTTGAAATAATTTCATAATGTCTGCATCGTCTGTTTCAAATGCCTTGCAAACATTCCAATACTTTGTTTCACCATCTTCAATAATTCGCACAATGTCCTCGCTCGGAAAATCATATCCAAAACGAGCATCTTCCATAGCATTTTCAATAGGACAACCGCCATCAGCAATAAAAGCACAAAAGCCGTTTTTATCTACTTTGTGTTTCTTGCAACGATAACAAAAGTTTTCAAGAAAAAACTCATAACTCATACCATTCGCAAACGGTATTGATGGTACAATTTCTTTCATTTCCTCTCATCTTCCTTTCTCAATAACTGTCGGCACTTGTCAAGCAATTCATCAAGTTTATTGCCGACTTTTTTATAAAAGTCTTTTGCCTTTTGGCAAGGATTATCACACCCATATTCGCAATCATTGACAAAATCCATATTTGCCTTATCACAATACTTGCAAGGGTTATCCATTCTTCTCATCTTCCTTTCTCTGCTTATCTATCAGCCTTGCTCTCAAACATTCCTCGTACAATGTTCCTGCTCTCTCTTTCGGTTTTTCCAACTCACACAGAAACGCTATGTTACACGCCAAATGTTTAAGGTGACTTATTCCGCTTTCTTCATCTGTCCCCTGCGGATTATCAAGATACGCCATAAAATGCCTAAATGCAGCATCCCTGTATCTTTTTATCTCAACCATCTTCCAGTTATCAGGATTGCCGTACTTACGGTTTCCGTACTCTCGGACCTCTGCTATGTCATATATAATCTGTCTCGGCACTAACGTCAGTTTCGGTTTACCTGCATCTGCTTTTGCTGTCTGATTCATATTAACTCTCCTTTAAAACGGTACGTCTTCTGCTGATGCAAGTGCAACAAAATCATCGGGGTTAATATCAATGTCGGGCGTACTGTTATGGTAAGTAGTGTCGCTCTCTTTCTTTTCCCCGGCAAAAAAAGCATTTTCAGCAATAATCTCCGTTATGTAACGCTTCTGGCCGTCTTTCTCGTAACTTCTGTTCTGAATGCTGCCTTCAACAATAATCTGCTGACCTTTCTTGAAATACTTTTCAACAAACGTTGCCGTGCCTCTCCACGCTACACAGTTAAGAAAATCGGTCTGTCTGTCACCGTTTTGGTCTTTATACTTCCTGTCAACTGCAACGGTGAACGTTGCTACGTCCGTTCCGCTTGTCGTTCTCCTGAGTTCAGGATTTGCCGTGAGTCTGCCCATTAAAATTACTTTGTTTAACATTTTTTATATCTCCTTTTTTAATTTTAATATGTGAAATTTTGCACAATCATCCCCATTGTTCTGCCATTGCTCGTGCAATTCCGCTAAATGTTTTACTTGCAATTTTGGCGTTATGTGCCACGCCCCTACTACCGCCCTTACCTCTTGCAAAACCGCCTGTGTTGCTCGGTAAATATGGCGTGTATTCGGTCAATATGTTTGTTGGTTTCAATTCGGACAAACCCTTGAGCCATAATAAAGTGCGTTTTGAATAAGGGTGTCCGAACTGATAAGGCTGAATAACTTGACTTTCTTTTGGCAATCCAACAATCTTTAACGGCGTCGGATTTTCAATGCAGATTTTTTCACAATCAGCGTTCATAAATTGCATAAAAAAATCTTTTGCCTGTAAAGCTTTTTCAAGCCGTTCTTGATTTACATTCCCTGCTGTTAAATACATAAATCTTGCTCCTGCCTTGCTCATATAAGTACAAGGTGGGTGTGCAATTATCAAATCCCATTTGTCTTCAATCCAATGCTCTTCTCCGTCCATTGTTTCAAAGACAATATAATCGTTAAAATCAAATTTTGTTACAGGGTTTAATACTTCCAAAGCATCACCCTTTATATGCCATTCGGGATGCCCTCCACTACATTCTTGAATATCGCAAGAATAAGCCTCGTGTCCTTTTGCTCTAAAAGCTTTGCAAACTCTTTGACTTTCTTCACACGCTACTAAAACTTTCATTGCTACTCCTTTTTGTAAATTAAGTTTTCTTCATTCCAATTTGGATATTTGCTTGCTAAATACTCTCGAAAAAACGCTTTCATTTCTTCTCTGTATTCGCTTTGGTCGTACCTTAAATGACACTCCCAATCGAGAGTAAGTATGTTTTGCTCTATCCCTAAACCACCTTGTCCTCTCGATATGTAATGTGCATTCGAGAAGGCAAGCGGATTTTCCGTAGGTGCAGGTTTCCCGCAATAGACACAGCAGGGATGTCCGTCTATGCTGTCACGGTCTGCAACCGCCTTTTTTACCTGTGGGGATATATCAAGAGCTTTAGTCCTCTTGTTCATCTGTTCCCCCATTCTTCAAGCAACAGACTCTTTTCTCGTTCTGATATAACCTCTATATCAAGTGCCTTTGCCTCGTCTATGATGCCGTCAATCAATATGCTCATTTCCCTTGTGTCGTACTCTGATGAGCCTTTATACACCTTGTAATGTGTAAACTCTTTACCGTTCACGGTGCCTGTACCAAACACATCGTAGTATTTGAAATAGCCTTTAACGTCTACATCTGTTCTTACCGAAACAACATCACTCTGACCGTACTTTTTGAGCATATCGAGATAAATGCTGTCCTTGTCCGTCCTCAATACGTTTGCTATCTCCGTACAGATTGCCCAACATAGAGCATTGGCATCATTGCTTCTTTTCTTCCGGTGCTTTACTATGTCATAATCACCTTGCTTAAAGTGATAAGCAAAACGCCGTATCTCCGTTAAGTCTTTTGTTTTGAGTAGCAGTTCATTTCCTGCTACTCTCACTTCATCTATTCGCATAAACTGTACCTCGCATAGCTGACCGTTTCCCCGTATCTGTTCTTTGATGATTCCATTGTTCTTTTTATGCAGACACCCTGTTTCTTTAAGTCGCTTATCCGAGAAGCAAGTCTCATGCAGCCAAACTCTCTTAACGCATCGAGCTGTGTTATGCTCCCCTTTTCTTCTATGTAGCTTAATATTCTTTCGCATTGTGAAGCCTTCATAACATAACCTCTCAATCTCTCAAAAAACTTATCTTTTCTTCAGGGCAATTTTTGAATATATCTTCCACAGAGGGAAACGCACTCTTGACAGCCCTCTGAAGCATAACGTCTTGCACCTCGTCATCCTTCCACACTTCGTAGGTATCAAGTAACTTTTGGTATGCAGGCAAGAACTGCTCATAGAACCTTTTTTCTCCGACATTGAAAACGTCGTGCATAGTAAGAAACATAAGGTACTGCACCCTCACCAATGCCCTTCTGCACTTTTCCTCTGTGATGTCTTCTATAGTCCCCTTTAACGCTTTCTTCTCTTTCGCCGTCAGTCTTGTTACGACGTTAACTCTTGCTTTCATTTCTTTACCTCACTCTGCCATACAAAGACTCTTGCTTTCTGCGTTTCATTGACAATGGATATAGCCTTAATCTTCTTGTCCTCGATTATGATTTTCTCTACAGAAAAACGGTCATTCGTTGCATATACAGGCTTACCGTATTTGTCGGTATCCCTCTTGTATATCTTGCAATACTCAGGCTTCACCCATATAAAAGGACTTGTGTACAGTTCTCTGCCTATACCCCAATTAAAACAAGCTCTCTTAAAACTGTCGGACGCTTCGCCTTTCTCTGCTTCGGTGTTGCTCTCCGTTCCGCAATCACTCTTAAACGCCCACCGTTCAGGCAATTCGGGATGCTCGAAATTAGTGTTTATACCGACACGGCAGAACAGATTACCTTTACACTCGTAATGGTCTCTCTGCCAGTTCCCCGCACCGACTGTTTCATCAAGTATGTTCATATCACACCTTGCATTCTTATACAGAAGCAGAATTACGCCACTCGGCTGACCGTCCTGTACCTTTATGCTCTGTACTCTTACTTCTATTTCATCTGCTCTTAATTCTCTAAACTTCATCTTCGTCTATCCTTTCTAACGGACATTCCGTCCCTACAAATCTTTCAGGGTAATTTATAACTTCCTGATTTATCGCACATCTCTGTGTCGCTCTGATATAAAACTGGCAATGCTTACAGGCTATCTCTGCATTTCCTTTGAAATCTACCGGAAAGCCTACCGTAACCGTTGCTCTGCCTATTATGTATCTTGATACACCGCTTTCAAACTGTCCCATTATTCCACCTCAACGTAACGTCTGAATAAATCCTTCATGCAGTCCTCGCAGTAAACACTCTCGTCTATCTCGTAGAGATAATCATCCTGTATCGGCTGTTTGCAATACGAGCATACGGGACATTTATCAAGTGCTGCCTGAGTCTCTGCATCGTGTGCCATAAACAAATCGTTGTAATCTAACATTTGGAATTCTCACTTTCTTTGTTTGGTTTCAACGCCGCCCTGCATATCATCTTGACTTCTTCTACGCTCACGTATCCGTCATTCTCGCACTTGCTAAGTATTATTTCTAACGCTAATCTATAAGCCTGTTCCATATCTTAAATCCTTTCGTATTTGACAATTAAAAATATCTGTGATATCATTTCTTTGGTATTTTTATACTTGCCGCTTCCGTAGTTCCCGCTCGGAAGTGGCTTTTTCTATATCCTGTAGTTTTCGGCATTTGCCATTATTGCCCTGCTGTAAGCCGTCCCCCTTCCGTTGTAAGAGCCTTGATTATACGCTACCAACGCTCCCTCTATACTCTGATGTTTTTCGGTAAGCTCTGCCATAATCGCACAGCCTGTCCTGAAATTGTCCTGTGGATCATTCAAATCCGTTACACCAATCTCTGTCATTAACTCACTCCACCATTTAGGCTGTATCTGACAGTAACCGTATGAATCACCGCCGTCCCCGAATACGTTGCGGAAATTCGTCTCACGCTCTATCAGAGCAATCATAGTGTAGTAATCAACACCAAATTCTTGTGATGCTTCGTACAATTCGTCCTGTAATTCCTCTGTAAGCGGTATGTCAAGCAAGTAGTCTTTCTCGGTTTCCCCTGTTTCCATAACCTCAATGACAACCTCATTTTTCGTCTCTGTCGGTTTAACGCCACATTCTATGTAGAAGATACAACCAACCATAATGACCGCCAACACAGCCCATAAGGCAACCCACAGAGTAATTAACAGCTTTGTTTTAGTCTTCATTCGTAGTTTCCTTCTTCCCGTAAGTATTCATAAAGTCCCACTTTGCAAATGCTTCTGCATCGAAAGTGGATTCCCCCGTCTTGCCTGTTAAGTAACTTTTTTTCTTGCCGGGCTTATTTGGTATATCGTTCTTCTCCCAGTTCCGAACTGCAGACTTCCAGTCCTGCATTTTGTCACCGCCTACCTTCCAACCTTTTGACGTGTAATAGTTTACAAATCTTTCTGCATCAACGTCGTTGTTACGTTCCTTACAATAAGCCTTCACTTCTTCAACCGTTGGTGGAATAAAGCACGTGCGAGTCGGCTTGTCCGACTTTTCTTTATATATTTCTTTTGTATTATTACTTGTAATATTAAGTTTGTAATATTCTCTACGACATTTTTGTCGTGGGGGTG
Organism: Feifaniaceae bacterium; assembly: GCA_045538835.1. Taxonomy (GTDB): domain Bacteria; phylum Bacillota; class Clostridia; order Oscillospirales; family Feifaniaceae; genus RGIG6165. The sequence goes on from JAZQEF010000022.1 coordinate 14,990, forward strand.
GCGACATTTTTGTCGGGAGGGGTGGTGACATTTTTGTCGTGGGGGTGGTGACATTTTTGTCAGGAGGTAGTTCGGTGATTGATATAAGCCTGTTCTCAAATTCTTTGCTTTCGTTCTTGCAAAAAATTTGTATCTCAATATACCCTCTTTCGGTTAAAACCTCTAACCACCTTTGAATAGTTCTATCGGTCACTCCATACAGAGCTGCAAAGTACTTGTTGCTTGCCCAGCAATAACCCTCTGTATTGCATAAAGCGGTTATCTCACCGTACAATAACTTTGCATTCGGCGGTAAACTTTCGTCATACCTGATGTTCGCAGGTATCACCGCATAATATGATTTTTTATTCTCCGTCACCTTCCTTCTCCTTTCAAAAGTTCAGGCGTATCGTATACGTTTCCGACGACTTCCCACTTATCAACTCCATAATACGACGGTTCTCTTTCGTGTCCTGTTGACGTTTTAACCCTGTACGATGAAGAAATTTCATCAAAGAAAATTGTTAAAATCGTTTCCCAAGAACCTTTCAGAATATCCCCCTCAAAAATCTTCTTGCCGTTCTTGTCAGTCAAACCCGTGTACTGTCCTACGGTTTCGGGGATGACTTTGTAAAACATTCCTTCTTTAAATGAAATAACATTGTCGTCATCATCGTGAACACAAACACATCTCGTATCTTTTTTCGGAATAAAATTTAATTTGCCTTCACCTTCATCATTAAAAGTAAGTACATTGCCCGATTGTACCCACTCACCGTTATCTGTTCTCTTGCCTCTGAATAATATCTTTCTCATATCTTCCTCTTTCCCTTGTGAGCACTGACAGACGGCGCAACGTCCTCGCAAGTTCCGTATCAATCGTTTCCATCGTCAGAACAGATTACATTCAAATCACTTCCGTATAAATACGAAAGTTCACATCATTTCATCTGTTCTTCCTCTTCCCATTGCAACGCGTTTCACTTGCCTCGCAACAGGAACCCTTGACAAAAACTCTATCACTTCACGGCTCGTCCTCAATCCCATTGCAACGCAGTACGCTGTCTCGCTGCGGCTCGGTCACGGTTTGGCTCTGACAGTCCACCGGAATGTCATTCACTACCAAACCGCCGCTTCGCTACCTCGCAATGGGAACCCTCTTTCCACAAATCAAACAAAATGGCAATCAACAACAGGAGTCAAAACAAAATAAAAAGGATGAAAAGTTATGCAGAACCTACCACAATTCCGCATTACGAATTACGCATTCCGAATTATTTGTTGCGCCGCCTGTCAGCACCCACAAGTATTTAGTTTTTTAGTTCGCTCTCTTTTTCTTCCACTCCTCATAGCGTTCTGCCATTCCCGGCATAGCCATGACCGTGTCCGCAAGTGCAAGGAGACTTCTTGCAATGCCTTCAATCTCGCTGTCAGGTATGCTTGTGATGTCTATATCCGCAGCATTCGTTATTACTTGCATAGTTCTCCTCCCATTTTTCTTTACTGTTTATTATTGTTTTTACGTCTTTCTACAATGGCTGCAAAAGCCTTTTCTAACCGCTTTTGTATGCCCTTCGGTTTTCGAGAACCATTAAGAATCATTGAAACATACGATTTTGTAATCTCCATTTCGTCAGCAATGTCCTGATAGGTCACTTTTTCGTTGTGCATCTTCCCAATTAAGTTTCCTGTCCATTTCTCGCCCACATAATCCCTCCTTTTATATTTTTGTTGCAAAAGTTAACAAAGTATGGTATTTTTAATGTACAAGAATAATAAATGTACTCAAAACAATGTTTTTTCACACGCAAATGTTAACTTTCGTAACTCTCGTTATCATTATACTGTTATCTTTGTTAACTGTCAACGTTCATTTGTTACTTTTGTTAACTTTGTTACTTTTATCTAAAGAAGTGGGGGTAATTTTGTGAACTTTTACAAGAAATACATTGAACTGTGTAACAAAATAGGCAAATCTCCGTCTGCCGTAGTTCTCGATATCGGTTTGTCAAAACCAACAGTTAACAGATGGAAAAACGGCGGAAGTCCGACCGATGCAACGGCATCAAAAATAGCATCTTATTTTGGTGTGTCAGTTGCATATTTGCTGGAGGACGAAGAAAAAAAGCCCGTCCTGGAGGACGAGCTTAAAATAAAAAATGTTAAATTTATCGGCAGGGACGGGACCGTTAAATTCAAAAAACTTACTCCCGAAATGATTTCAATGCTTGAACAGCTCCCCGATTCTGACGAAGACCTTTAATGTATTTTTTAAATTTCCGTCTGACCTTGCGTTCTGACGGGTGCAAGTAAAACTTGTTTCGTGCTTTTAACATATTAAGTCGTGACAACCTTATTTCTGCCGCCTGTCTACTCACACCGCACATCTGCATTATTTCTTCAGCAGATGAAACTTTACATTCGTACAATATGCACGCAGGCATCAGAAGTCTTGAAGCAAATATGTTTGCTTCGGCTTCATCCTCAGGCACTCCCGAATGTTTCATAAGGATATGACCCAGTTCATGTGCAATGGTAAAACGTTTTCTCACCGATGATATCTTATTGTCATAGAGTATGTACATATTACCGTCAATCACCGCCTGACAACCGTCCTTGCTGACGTCGGCCATAAGCGGTGCATCCGAATACCGTATGACTCGGATATTCATTCTCTGACACAGCGGTATGATTTTGACCGGAAGTTCTCTTACCCTTTCTCTAATTAGTATCTCCCACGCTAAATTTCGGGAGTATTTGTATCTTTTGTAGTCCATAAAACCACCTCCTCTTTAAATATAAAAGGACGTGGCTATATCATCTACTGGTAATTACTTTCAGTTAACAAAAAACAAACTTTATAGAAGGTGCCTTATGCAATTATGTTCATTGTCATAGTAATGTTTATCTTATCATTTTCAACATGTGCAATATTTATTAACTCAAAATGGAAAGTGTACTCAAGTGATAGGAACTGGCTTTTTCCTCTCATCGATAGGCTAAGACGGTACAATATCCTATCTCGCATCTGGCCCTGTGACGATAGGTTTATGAGCCTTACTTTTTCTGCCTTCAGACACACTCTTATTCCTTTTGTATTTGCACTTATTATGTGGTATGTAAACAACGAAATATGGAATACAATTTCCCTTTATCTTACGTTGCTTTATGCCCTTTCTATACTTCCCCGATATAAAGAAAGACGAAAAGATTTTCTTCTTGCAGGAGAAGCCTCTCGTAAGTTTTTAAAACCCGTAAAATCTGCATGCTTTTCAGTAATTATCTGTGCATTTGCAAATTATTTTATACTGCTATTTTGTTATAGTTTGTGTCAAAGGTAGACGTTTTTTATTTACAACATAGCAAAAGTAAAAGGAGTTACATTATGACTGAACATATAAATTTAAAGGAGTTTTGCGAAAACGGCGGAGATGTAATGTTAAAAACCGATGCTGAAGATTATCTGAGAAATCAAAGTAAAAAACGTGTTGCCGGTGAAACTTTGCAAAAAGGTGAAAAAAACGCTCTACAAGAATTATATGAACGTGTTGAAAAAGAAAGTTATCAGGCATCAATAAACAATTCCGAAACCAATTACGAAAACGCTGTACAAGATGAGCTTAACTGGTTATTATCCCATAAAGATATTGCCGATGCCGTTGAAGACTTAAAAAACGGAGAAAAGCACGCTAAAAACGCCTTATACGGATTTGTTCGTTCAAGACGAATTGATGAAAGTATGTATAGGGAATTGATTAAAAGATACTACAAATCTAACGCACACAAAAAAACGCGCTACAAAGCTAACGTCCGCAAAAAGAGAAAAGAAAGAACTTGGACTTATAACGGTATTCCTCTCTCAAAAAGCACTTTGCTTCGAGCGTTGCTTTGGACGTCTATTATTGTGGCGATATTTATTTCAGCAAATTCCATTACTGTAGTTAAGGATAATTTCATAACATCGACTGCATTTGGTTACACAACATTTATGGCCTTTCTTTATTACTATGCATATAGAGAAAACGAAAGAGAAAACGAAGAACTTAAGAACAAAATAAAAAGGCTTGAAAACGAATCAGCAAAGGCACAGAACAATTCACCACAAGAGTAATTACATCACTACAAGAAAGAAAATTAAACTATGGACAGATTTAATTTAAGTTTGAAAGAAAAGTTAAGTATAGTATGGGATGTGTTTCTACATATATGGGCGTGGGTATGTGTGTGTTTATACGTTATTGCAATCTTGATTGCTGTAGGTGCTTGTCTTTACTGCCTATTTAGTGGAAAACTATTTTAAAAGGAGTTAATTCTATGCATGGACATATAAACTTCAAAACCCCGTCCGGCTTAAAAATCAGATTAAATCACCGCTATTTTTTCTATCAACTTACAAAAACAGATAAATGCTGCACTGATGAAGAAATTGTAAAAAACGACACAATGTATTATGCAACACTATGCATTGAAAACATATTTTTGACACCGGTGATGCTGTTACAGGTCTTTTCTTTGATTGCTGCAGGCCTCCGTGTTCAGACTCCCCTGTTTTGTATCACTTCTGTGATTCTATACGTATTTGGTTGCTTATGGAGATGTTCCTCCCAACAAAATATACCCGCCTCTATTTTCCACTTCTTCTCAACTTTATGCAATTCGTTTCGGTGGGTATGGTATATAGCCTTAATTATCTTAGTTTTCCTTTTTGACACTACTTACCTAATAATTCCGTATTTTCTGTTGCGTATTACGTTATATGTATATTCGCTGTTGCAAAACTACGTGATTTTGTCTATAACAAAAAAACAGTATGGTGTCCCATTTAACGATACCGAAATTTGTGCATTTCGTGTCTTTCATATGCTGTCAAAAAGCGAATTAAAAATATCAGACTATATTAAGTCATATATAACAACAATTCGTCAGACTGAATACGAGTTTAATCAATGAAAAATCATAATCACGAAAGGAGCAATCTGTGAGAGCAGTAATATACGCCCGATTTTCATCACACAATCAAACAGAGCAAAGTATTGAAGGACAAATGCGAGACTGTCTCTCATATGCTAAGACAAACAGTATCCGTATAGTCGGAGAATATATTGACCGTGCCTTGTCCGCTAAAACTGACAATCGTCCTCAATTTCAAAAGATGATAAAGGACAGCGAAAAAGGTTTATTTGATATTATTCTCGTCTGGAAGCTGGACCGCTTCTGCCGTAATCGTTATGACTCTGCAACGTATAAAGCGAAACTTCGCCGTAACGGTGTTAAGGTTGTTTCCGTTATGGAGAACATATCCGATGAGCCTGAAGGAATACTCGTTGAGTCACTATTGGAAGGTATGGCGGAATACTACTCTGCCGAGCTTGCACAGAAAATAAAACGAGGAATGAGAGAAAGTGCATTGAAATGTAAGGTTACTGGTGCTCTCCCTCTCGGATATAAGTCTGATTCCGATAAAAACATTATTCTTGACGAGGAAAAAGCCCCGCTTATTGCCAAAATATTTGAACTGTATGCGGAAGGTCAGACTTCAACGGAAATCACAGCATACTTAAATTCAAAAGGCTTGAAAACACAAAAAGGGCAACCGTTCAATAAGAACAGTCTCCCCCGTATTCTTTCAAATCCAAGATATAAAGGTGTCTATATTTACGGGGACAGAACTGTTCCTGATGCAATACCCCGTATCGTTTCAGATGAATTATGGGACAAGGTACAAAATATGCTAAAGAAAAACAAAAGAACCGGAGCAACAAAAAAGGCAAAAGTCGAATATTTGTTATCTTCTAAACTGTTCTGCGGTCATTGTAAGTCTATGATGATAGGTGAAAGTGGCACAGGACGGCACGGAACCACGTACCACTACTACAAATGTGCTGCCAAGAAAAACCGCCATTTACAATGTGACAAGAAGAATGTTAAAAAAGACTACATCGAAAATCTTGTTATAGAAAACATATACTACAATGTTCTCGGAAGTGATGAACTGATTGAGCGTATTGCCGATAAAGCTATGGAAGCCATTTCACACGAACAGACCGACGGTATTCTCGAAGCGTTACAGGCTGAACTTGCTGAAGCACAAAAGTCTCTGAACAACATAATGTCAGCTATCGAGAGTGGTGTCATTACCAAAACCACAAAGAAACGCCTCGAAGATCTCGAAGCGACCATTGACGATTTAGAGTTTGAAATAGAAAACGAAAAAACAGCAAAACCAAAACTCGAAAGAGATATGATTGTTTTTATGTTAGACCAACTCCGAGACGGTGATTTATCGGACATCAACTATCGCAGAAAACTTATAAACACTTTCGTGCATAAAATCTTCTTGTACGATGATAAATTACTCATCATCTACAACTACTCCAACCGTGAAACCAACACACACGAAGAATCGTTAATATCTTTTGCAGAAGGTGAGTGTTCGGATATCACCGCATACACTCCACCAAATACAAAAAGACACCCTCGTGGTGTCTTTTTTATATTTAATGAAAACTAACGTGGGGAACCGAAGCCTGAGAGGGCATTTTACATAAAACATTAAGGTTGCATTAGATTGTGCCTTATTGTAAAATTATATTTAGAAGAAAGCCTTCTGAACAGGCAGAAAACGAGGTGAGGATTCATTGAAAAAGATATATGATATTATCAGTTTTATTTCAGCCATACTGGGAATTATCGGTTTCTTTTTTACACTTTTTGCTATGACCGATATACAGGGAAACATTATTTCTTTTTTCTTGGGAATTACCTTGACCATACTCTGTGTAATAATACATTATTATATAAAATCCATACCAAAGTATACAGAAATTGAAGGACTTAGAATCGAAGAAGCAGACAATATACCTCTTTTTGTTCCGCGAAAAAACCAATTGAATCCAATCAATGTTGTCCACACTTGCGAAATAAACGGACAAAATGCAATTTTGGAATTTGAGTACTATGGATTATGCTGTGATAAAAACGGGTGTGAGCATTTTGCCACCTCTTCATATTCGCATGATATAACAGATATTAAAGATATGGACTGGTACGCCTTTGATTTAAAATCCGATCCGCACAGAAAAAATCCTATTAAACCTACTCCGGTAACTCCGCGCGGGGCAACAAGCAGAGTAGTATTTCATTTTATAAACCGTATTAAATATAATACCGTATTCCACTATTTCACACATCAGTTTATAAAGAACAGCGTCAATAAAAGCGGAAAAGACTACTATGTATCAACCGTTTTATATAAAGACAGACCTTTAAACAGTTATTGTGTACAGTTAAAATTTCATGAACTGCCTAAAACAATAAGAGTGTATTCTATTGACCGAAGAAAAGGCAAATATCTTTATCAGTTGACAGATTATACACAAACCGATGGTGTTTTTACATACACCGATAATATTACAGACGGAAATGCGTGGTCAATCAGGTGCTATATCTTTGATCGTTAACACACTTCGGAATACTTAATCTTCTTTTTATTAATTTTAAAACATTGTTCTCTTTGCTATAATAACGAAAACAATACCTACTTGACAAAGTTATTGTTATTTTATAGAATGATTATAATATATAAAGCGTTTGAGCGGAAAGCAGTACCCGTTTTTTGCATTTAAGAGAGCTGTTGGGCGGTGCAAAACAGTAATGTGAGGGCGGTGAATTCATTTCGCGAGCTGTGGGCTGAAGGTGCGTGCGCTGTGTAGGTCTTACCGGGGGCGACCGTTATATCGCTACGGTGCATCTTTGCACCTACTGAGACTCTTTTTGTGAGAAAAGAGTAAAGCAGAGTGGTAACACGGTCTATGGCTGTCCCTGCATCTTTCAAGATGAAAGAGCAGGGCTTTTTTGTTGTTAATTGCATGCCTTTGTCATGTGAATTATAAATTTTATTTTCAGAGAGGTTAGAAAAATGAAAAGAATTTTATCACTTATTTTATTGCTTGCACTTTGCCTTGCAATGTGCGCTTCTATGGCTGCCTGCAAGAGCGACACAGTCACAATCAAAGTTAATCCCGACAAGTCGGAATACGTTGTCGGCATCTGTCAGCTTGTTACACACGACTCTCTTGACCTTGCAACTCAGGGCTTCAAAGATTCTCTTACAGAAGCACTCGAAGCAGAGGGCAGAACCGTTGTATTCAAGGATCAGAACGGTCAGGGTGACACAAACACTTGTGTTACTATCGTAAACAACTTCGTTTCCGAAGATGTTGACCTTATTCTCGGCAACGCTACAGCAGCACTTCAGGCTGCATACAATGCAACTGAAACTATCCCCGTACTGGGCACATCTATCACCGAATACGGCGTGGCGCTTGGACTTGAGAACTTCGACGGCGTTGTAGGAAACAATGTTTCAGGTACATCAGACCTTGCTCCCCTTGAGGATCAGGCTCAGATGATGATTGATGTTCTCACTCTTGGTGAAGGTTCTACAGTAGGTATCCTCTACTGCTCGGCAGAACCTAACTCGGAATATCAGTACAATGTTGTCAAGGCTTACTTTGAGGGTAAGGGCATCACTGTAAACGAATACAAGTTCTCCGAATCGACAGAACTTCAGGGCATCGTTACAAAGGCTTCTTCCGAATGTGATGCCATCTATGTTCCCACAGACAACACGGTTGCATCAAATGACGAAATCGTAAGAAACATCTGCGGTCCCGACAAGACACCTGTTTTCACAGGTTATGAGAGCGACGTTTGCTTCGCAACACTTGCTATCAGTTACTACAACATAGGCATTGAAACAGGTAAAATGGCTGCTGACATTCTTCTCGGTAAAGAAGACATCACAACTATGGCTATCCGCTATGATTCAGAGCCCGTTAAGAAGTATAACAAGGCTATCTGTGACGAACTCGGTATCGACACTGCTAAACTCGATGCAGACGGCTATGTTGCCCGTGAAAGCGCAGAGGGCTGATAATGGGATTTCTTAATGCATTACCCGGTGCAATTGCGCAGGGACTTATATGGGGCATTATGGCTATAGGTCTTTACGTATCGTATAAGATCCTGGATATTGCCGACCTCACCGTCGACGGTTCCATTTGTACGGGTGCCTGCGTTTGCGCAGTTTTGCTCGCAAACGGAATAAATGTATATCTCTGTCTGCTCATTGCTTTTATTGCAGGGGCTGCTGCAGGATTCATAACGGGTATTTTTCACACGGTTATGGGAATTCCTGCAATTCTTGCAGGAATTCTTACACAACTTATCCTGTGGTCTCTCAACTTAAAGATATTGGGAAAAGCAAATCTTACCATCAATTCCCGCGCTTTCCCTGTACTTCTCTCCTCACTTAACAACTCGTTGGCTATCATAGTCGCTGCCGCATTCTGTGTATTCATTATCGTAGTGCTGTTTCTGTTTTTCTATACAGAACTCGGCCTCTCGGTAAAATCCACGGGCGACAATGCGGATATGAGCGAGGCGCAGGGCGTCAATGTGAAATTCAACAAGGTGTTGGGACTTTCCATTTCCAACGGTATCGTTGCTCTGTCGGGTGCTATCCTTGCACAGTATCAGGGTTTTGCAGATATCAATATGGGACGCGGCGCCATAGTCATCGGTCTGGCTGCTATTATTATAGGTCTTTCTGTTTCCACAAAGATTAAGCCCAATTTTGTTGTCAGTCTGATAGGCGTGGTCGGCGGAAGTATCGCATACTACCTTGTCTATACATTTGTCATCTGGCTGGGTCTTGATACCGACCTGCTCAAGATGCTCTCCGCAGTAGTTGTTGCAATCTTCCTTGCACTTCCCTACCTCAAAAGTGAATACTTCACCAAACCGAAGATTCCTGCGGAATGTTCAGATCGCGGAGGTGACGGCAATGCTTAAAATAACAAACCTCTACAAAACATTCAATACAAATACCGTCAATGAAAAACGTGCGCTTTCGGGACTTAATTTAACTTTGAATCAGGGTGATTTTGTCACGGTCATCGGCGGTAACGGTGCTGGTAAGAGCACGATGCTCAACGCCATCTCGGGCGTATGGAAGCCCGATTACGGCACAATTGAGATAGACGGTATAAACGTTACAAATATGCCTGCATACAAAAGGGCGGCCCTGCTTTGCAGAGTTTTCCAGGACCCCATGAAGGGCACTGCGCCCGATATGGAGATTGCAGAAAACCTCTCCATTGCTGCTCGCAGAGGCAAAAAACGCAAACTTGTCTGGGGACTTCCGAAAAAAGAGCGTGAGAGTTACAGAGAACTTCTTGCCCAACTCGACCTCGGTCTTGAGAACAGGCTTGGGGCGAAAGTCGGTCTCCTTTCAGGCGGTCAGAGACAGGCGGTGACACTTCTTATGGCGACACTCAAACACCCCAAACTGCTTTTGCTCGACGAGCATACTGCAGCACTTGATCCCAAGACTGCGGCGAAAGTGCTTGAGATAACAAACAAACTCGTCACCGAAAACGGACTTACCACACTTATGGTCACACACAATATGAACGATGCCATTAATTACGGCAACCGTCTCATAATGATGCACGAAGGTCACATCGTGGTAGACATTTCAGGTGAAGAAAAGAAAAAACTCACAAAGGCTGAGCTTCTCAAACTGTTTGAAGTGGGAAGTGGAAGTGAATTTGCCAGTGACAAAGAAATTTTATCCAAATAGAAAAAAGCGGAAGAATTATCTTCCGTTTTTTCTTATATTGAGTAATCTTACAACAATGGGACTGAGCACTATGTTTGCACCAAGTTCAAACAAAAAATTACCTAAAGCAAGTGCCACAAAAAGCGCTATTCCTGTTGCGTCACTTCCTATTGCCTCTGCAATTTTAATTGCGTCATCCATAAAAAACAGAATACAGCCAAGCATAAATACCCCTGTATTCACAACAGGACATATAATAGCTGCTCCGACAACCGCAGCATATGTATTAAACTTTTCAAGAAGTTTATAAACTACACCTGCCGCAAGACCGCAGAGCGTACCTTTTGCAAGAACCGTCACTATCGTGCCCGGTATATCGAATGCAAAAAACAGTGCAGCGCCGCCACTGAGTAAAACCACTATTCCAAATACAAATCCTAGCCAGGCACCCACCCTTCTTCCGCACAGTGCAGCACCGATTACTATTGGAATTAGTGCAAGTGCAGTAGAAAACGGTCCAAAAAATGTTGTGTAGGCACTTATTAACTGTACCACTATTACAAGCGCAGTCATTACGGCAGCGAGTACCAAAGTCTGAGTAGACATTTTATTTTTTGTTGTTCCCATAAAAGTTTATCCTCTCTTATTTATGCGTTTTAAACCATTATAGCACAACTAAGTTAATTTAAAAAGGGTATTCGTATTCAAAAGATGCTTTTTTGGTTTCAAACGAAAAAAGAGTATGTCCGTCTTGCTCAAAATGATATGCTGCGCGGCAGACGGCACTCTCGCGAATGGTTCTGTTCATATTGCCGCTTACGGGAGCACGAAGCGGATGAGCATTTCTTTCAATAAGTCTGACTGATAGAGTGCGCTTGCCTTGGCGAATTACAATTTCGCCCTTTTCAATTTTCACCGCTTTTGCGCCAAGATAAGTTGCCAGACGGTATTCCTTCCCCTGCCACAGTATCACCCCTATCACACCGGTAAAACGAAATTTGCCCAGAGGAATATCCGCCACGCTGAGCATCAGCGAGCCGCCATCAAAGAAACTCTGTGTCCATGTATACTGCTTTGGAAAGGAATGTCCCCTGTCCCCCTCAATATATCCGAGTGCGTCAGAAAATCGATAGTTTACACCGTTTATACACAGTTCTCCGTTTACTTTATGCCGCATACTCACGACGCTGTGACGGCACTCCATAAACGGAACTAGGCAAAAGGGGCCCATAATGTCATACCTTAAGGGCGACAACTCATCAAAGCGAAGTGAGCCGACGGCTGTGTTTAGATTCAGTCTGATACCGTCTTTTCCAAAATAGTTCTCTCCTACCGTGATGTTAAAATTGCCCTTTGGCTTTTTAAATTGCTCATACGGAAAGTCAATATTAAAAGAGCCTTCATCCGTAATGAACTGAATAGAACTCTTTGAACCGTGAAGAGCAGGAATCACAGCCATCGTCTGCGTGTCGGACTGGCACTTGAAATACCAGCCGCAGAAAGAGTCACGCATATCATCTCCCCTTTCGTTTACATATAATTATTTTCTTGTATTTTATAAAATATACAAGACTTGGGTATACTGCTTTTAAAAGATAAAAGGAGAGCAATATGATAGAACAGGATACAATTAAACTGCTTCGCGAATGCGATGCAGGCGTCAAGATGGGAACAAAGTCGATAGACGATGTCCTCAAATATGTTCATAGTGAAAAATTCAAAGAATACCTCACAAATTGCAAGAATGAGCATAACAAGTTGGAAAACGAAATAAAAGAACTTCTTGACAAATACGAGGACAACGGAAAAGAGCCAAACCCTATCGCAAAAGGTATGTCGTGGATGAAAACAAATATGAAAATCACGATGGACGACTCGGACAAGACGATAGCCGATCTGATGACGGACGGCTGTAATATGGGTGTTAAATCGCTCAACCGATATTTAAATCAGTACGAGGCGGCAGACGAAGTGTCAAAAGACATTGCAAAACGTCTTATTAATCTGGAAGAAAAACTTGCCGTTGATATTAGACAGTTCTTATAAAAAAACTCGGTGATAAAACACCGAGTTTTTTTATAATTCTATCTCAGTACTTTTTAATATATATACATCTAAATTAAAATGTGATATAATTTAAATAATACGTCCTATATTTCTAAAAATAAAGGAATTTTGTAATATGAAAATCAGATTGGTTACATTTCATACTCCTAAAAATTATGGTGCTGTTCTTCAGGCATTTTCTTTGATGTCATATTTAAAAAAAGTATCAGAAGATGTTAAAATCGTTGATTTTAATACCGAGCATTTGAGAAACATGTACTCTATCATAAAAAAGCCTCATAGTATTAAAGAGTTTGTAAAAACTGCCATTGAACTGCAGTATTATCCAAAAAAGAAAAATAAATTTATAAAATTCGAACGTTTTGTACAGGATAAACTGGCCTTAACAAAAAGATATAATTCATTTGCAGAATTGGAAAACGAAAACTGGGAGAATTGCATTTTCGTTACCGGTAGCGATCAGGTATTTAACCCGAACAGGATTGAAGATGAGCGCAAAGCTTTTTATCTTGATTTTGTACCGCAGAATTGCAAAAAAATATCTTATGCTGCAAGTTTTGGCATTAACTTAATCCCCAAAGACAGAGAAGATGAAATAACCAAATATTTGAACACTTTCAAGGATATTTCTGTAAGAGAATCTTCCGGTATTGAAATAATAAAAAAACTAACCGGAAATGAAGCAACCGAAGTGTTAGATCCTGTGTTTTTAAACACTAAGGATTTCTGGGAAGCCAATAAAAAGACATACGGAAAAAAATTTGGCAACTATCTCTTATACTATAAATTGATGGATTCACCGGAAAGTGACAGAACAGCAATGGACATTGCAAAGAAAAAAGGTCTTCAATTGCTAATAATGGCTGACGGTCTTGTACGGAGAGTTAAGGGCAGAGTTTTAAGAAATGTCGGACCGCAGGAATTTCTTGATTTGATATCCGGTGCAGAGTTTGTTGTAACAGACTCTTTTCACGGGATTGCATTTTCACTCCTGTTTGGAAAACAGTTCGTTTTTTCGGATCCATCTCCGTTAACGGCAGAGAGAGGCTGCAATTTACTACTCAAAGCAGGAATATTAAAAGAAGCATATCTCAAAAGTTATGACTTAAATATACCAATTGATTACACTGAGGTAAATTCAAATATATCAGCATATATAGCAAAGTCCCGTGAGTTTATCGAAAACACTCTGAAAAGTTTCAGTAATGAACAAGGAGAAAACTATGGACATTGAAAAGATTAATAAAATATGCACCGGTTGCGGCGCATGTCTATCTGTGTGTCCTGAAGAGTGCATATCTCTCGAATGGGATGAAGAAGGTTTTTATTTCCCAAAAATTGCTCAAGATAAATGTATAAATTGCGGAAAATGTAACCGTGTTTGTCATGTTTTAAATCCGATGGATATCAACATCACAAAGAAATCTTTTTACGGTTTTTCCAAAGATGAAAGTATTCGAAATGCCAGCACGTCCGGAGGTGCATTTGCCGCACTTGCCAAGAATGTTATCGAAAAAGGCGGCAATGTTTACGGCGCACATTTTGATTATGAATCGTTACTGTTAAAGCACGCCGATTCTGATACCGTCGGTCTTGAAGCTTTACAAAAAAGCAAGTATATTGAAAGTTATATGGGCGACACAATTCGAAGTGTACAAAGAGATCTCGATTACGGACGTCCTGTGCTTTTCTGCGGCACTCCCTGTCAAGTGAGTGGCCTAAAACACGCCATTAAGGATAAAAATAATTTGCTCCTGACAATAGATTTTATTTGTCATGGCATTCCCTCGTCCATGCTTTTTAAAGAACACCTAAATAAACTGACGAACAGGAAAATCAAACAAATTGATTTTCGGCCCAAAGAGTTTGGATGGAGTGGGAAAAATCTTAAAGTTGAAACTGAACGCTCAGTCAGGGTAATTCCATACCGTATGGACAGTTTCTATTATGGATTTATGGCAGCAAATGTCATCCTAAGAAAGAGCTGTTATGACTGTAAATTCCGTGCCAAACATTATGCCGATATAACTATAGCAGATTTCTGGGGATATAAGGCAGTTAATAAAAAAATCAATGACGAAAAAGGAATATCTCTGCTGATAGCAAACAATGAAAAAGGTAACAAATCTGTTGAAGAACTGAAAAATTTTGAACTTACCCCTTTGGAGAACAGTTTTTCTGAATATGCTTTTGCAAAAAAAGATTACTCCGCTTCTGTCCCTGTCAGGGAAAAATTTTATAAGTTATATAAAAAGTACGGCTTTGAAAAAGCATCAAAAAAAACATATATGAAAAACAATCAAATTAAATGGTTGAAATATTATTTTAAAAAAATAATAGGTTTATAAAATGAAACAAATGAGAAATATTGCAAAAAAAATCCTGTGGAGTATTCCCTCATCTTTTATTCTTATGTTTCATCATGTAACAGACTGTCCGGAATATACAAAGAGCAGTTGCATGATGAAAACAGAGAACTTTTACAAGTGTATTGATTTGCTGGACAACTATGACAGTCTCAAAAACATTGTAAAAAACCCCGGGGAAAAAAAGATTGCCGTCACATTTGATGACGGACTCTCCGATTTGTATACCATTGCCTATCCATATCTT
Organism: Feifaniaceae bacterium; assembly: GCA_045538835.1. GTDB lineage: Bacteria > Bacillota > Clostridia > Oscillospirales > Feifaniaceae > RGIG6165. The sequence continues at coordinate 30,273 of JAZQEF010000022.1, forward strand.
AAATCTAAAAAAATCCCCTTTACCGTCTTTATCGCAACCGAACTTCTGGACACACCCGGTTATATAACAACAGCTCAGCTTATTGAGATGAGTATGGATGAACTTGTTACAGTGGGTTCACACGGAATCACCCATAAAATACTGACTGAGTTGACAGACGATGAGAAAAAATACGAAATACGGGAATCCAAAAAGATTCTTGAGTCTTTAATAAAAAAAGACGTATTCTGCTTTGCATACTCGCACGGTCAGTACGATGCTGTGTGCCAAAAATATGCTTGTGTATATGATTTTTGTGTATCCACTGTAAAAAGACCCTTGAATTTCCTGACAAAAGGAAACAAAAAAGGAATTCCTCGAATTAATATAACCGATTCTACGTTGGAAATCGTGAAAGAAATTTGTTCAAAACAATCTTAAGAAAAGAGGTCAACTATGAAAAAATTACTATCATTTCTACTCGTTTTTGTTATGTTGTTTTCTGTTGCCGCATGCGGAAATGACACAAATGTCCGCGGTGAGATAACATATAACACCCCCGATGTACAGCAAGAGCAGATAAAAGAGCCGGAACCCGAGTTTTCTTTAGGTACAACTGTGGGAAACACTTATGAAAATAAATTTATTGGTCTTGGAATCGAACTTGACAGCGATTGGTCGTTCAAATCAGATAAGGAAATCAGAGAGTTAAACAATATTGCAACTGACCTTTTGGGAGATGAGTACGAAGAAAAAATTCAAGATGCTGATCTGATATACGATATGTTTGCTCAAAACACTACCGATTTTTCCAACATTAATGTTATTCTGGAAAAACACGGCAAGGGAAAGTTTGATGAAGCAGCGCTGCTTAAATTGTTGGAAACGTGGCTTCCCGAAATTGAAGAAATGCTTACTTCTATGGGATTCCAGGATATCAAAGAATCCTATGTTACAGTTACCGAAATTGACGGTAAACGTTTCCCGTCAACTATAATTCACAGTACTATCGGGGAGACAGATTTTTACCAGGTGCAAATATGCAAAAAGGTGGGCGAGTATCTCGCTACCATCACCATATCATCTTATGACGAGACAACATTAAAAAACATAACAGACCGTTTCTACGTAATAGACTAATAAAAAACTCGGCGATTTCCCGCCGAGTTTTTTTATCTGTTAAGAATGAGTTTTGTGAGTTCTACGGGTTCAACAATCTTGCCGTCCTTATAAACACGCATATTGCCTGATGCAATCTCGTCAATAAGAATAACTTCATCATTGTTGTAACCGAATTCAAACTTGATATCCCAAAGGTCAAGACCGATAGACTTCAAGTCATCAGCAACGATCTTTGTTATCTTGAGAGTCTGCTCCTTCATGCTTTCAAACATAGCGGGTGTCATTACACCGAGTGCCGCAAGACCTTCACCCGTAACAAGCGGATCGCCCTTAGCGTCATTTTTAAACGTACATTCAACATAGCCGCCCTCAAGAATGGTACCGTCCTCAATATATTCACCGTATCTGCGGATAAAACTGCCTGTAGCTACAAGACGACAGATAACTTCAAGACCATGACCGAAAACAGTTGCAGGAAGAACTTCCATGGTAGCATCTTCCACATTTGCAGAAACATAATGAGTCTTTATGCCTGCTTTTTTGAGAAGTTCAAAATAGTGTATGGATGTTTCAAGGTTTGCCTTGCCTATACCTTCAATAGTAAGACCGACACTGTTTTCACCCGGATCGAACACACCGTCTTTACCCGTGCAATCGTCCTTAAACTTGAGCATTACATTGCCATTGTCAAGACTGTATACGTCCTTTGTTTTACCTTCGTAAATCTTTTTCATCTGAAGCACTTCCTTTTTTTCTATGTATGGAATTAAAAACAAAATGTATTATAACACACATTTTTTTATTTGTATAGATAAAAATATGATGATTGAAAAATATATTTTTAGATGTTTATTTATGATATTTTTACAACACGCAGGGTGTGTATTCCGTAGTACTCAAAGAGTTTTACGGCATCCTTGTCAATCCTCTCCCCGCATACGACTATAGGAATTGCGGGCGGACAGGAAACCGCCGCATCCGCAAGCACCCTGCCGATACAAAGAGAAACCGGAATTTCCTCCGATTGCGAAAAGAGCGCCTTTCTTATTGAAAGGACTTTTTCACACTTGTGCAACTGAGGTGCCGTTACAGTTATTTCTTGTCTTTTTGGTATACTGCAAAGCACTTTTTCAAGGTGCAAAAGTGCATCTTCTCCGATTTCGGGGGTGAGCATCATCACCGTATAGTCGGGATCGGAAAACTCACAGATAATACCCTGCTTTGCAAGATATTTTGCAAGTTCCTCCCCCGTATATCCGTAGGATTTGGGGGCAAGTGTTATTTTCAGCACCTCACCACCCACTAAGGTGTAGCCCATTTTTACAAGCATTTCTTTCAAAGACAAAACCGGCTTTGTAAAACTAACAAGTTTTCTGCCGTACTCTTCAAGATACTTATTTGCCGCATCAAGTGACTGCAAAATAAGGTATGACGGACTTGTCGAAGCAAAAAGCGAGAGTGCATTTTCCGCCTGCTCACAGAACATTTTATCTGTATTCTTTGATATATGTAAATACGCGCCGCCCGTCAGAACGGGAAGTGTCTTGTGCGCCGAATCACAGCACATATCCGCTCCGAGCGCAATCGGATGGGCAGATTTGTCCAAAAAATTCAGATATGCCCCGTGAGCATTGTCCACAAGAAGCAAAACGCCGTATTTATGACAGACCTTTGCTATTTCCTCTATCGGAGATATATTTCCCAGATAGTCGGGGCTTGTTACGTATACTGCAATCGGTTTGTTTTCAGCAAGATAATTCTCCAAAAAATCTGCCGTGATTTTGCAGGTTAGTATACCCTCATTTTCGTCGCAGAGCCAGTCAACCTCAAAATCGCACAGCGCCGCCGCAGATATAAATGCCTTGTGAGCATTTCGCCCTGCCGCAATGAGCGGCCTTTTGCCCCACAGTTTTGCCAGATAAAGCATGGCGCGTATGCAGAGGGATGAACCCTCTGTCGAATAAAGCGTTTTTGCCGTGCCGAAAAGTGATGCGGCATTATCCTCACTCTGTTTTATAATGCCTTTTGCATTGTATAAAACATCTGCACCATCTATCTCGGTGATGTCAAATTTTTCAACCTCACCAATACCCTTGTGTCCGGGCATATGAAGGCGCAAAGTACCCTTTTTTTCGTATTCCTTTACAAAATCACAGATAGGTGTATTCATTATTCTCCACCAAGTGTCTTTGCCGCTTCAAGCATAATGGCACATTCCATACGCTTGCGGAAAAGTTCACAACCGTGTTTATATACGCCCTTGACGGAGCCTGTCGAATGATATGCATTTGCCGCACAGCCGCCCGAGCAGTACAGCCTTGCCCAGCAATCCTTACACTCGGGGCGCGAATATACGTTGCAGGAGGCAAATTCGTCCTGAATATCTGTGTTTGTCACGCCCTTCCACACATCGCCGAGTTTGAACTTTTCCTCACCCACAAACTGATGGCAGGGATAGAGATCACCCCACGGTGTGACAGCCATATACTCAGTGCCCGAGCCGCATCCCGAAATACGCTTATATATGCACGGGCCACCCTTTAAATCGACCATATAATGATAGAAAGTAAAGGGATTCCCCTCACGGTGCTTTTTAAGCATAAGTTCTGCAAGTTTTTCATACTGCTCGAAAACTATCGGCATATCCTCGTCCGTCAGTGCTGACGGGTCACCCGGAGGACAGACAGCAGGCTCCATACTTAGTTCGGTAAACCCGAGTCTGAGCATTTCTTCAATATCCTTCAAGAAGTCGGGATTTGCGTGTGTGAATGTGCCGCGCATATAGTAATTCTTATTTTGGCGTGCCTTGACAAATTTCTGGAATTTGGGCACTATTTTTTCCCAGCTTCCGTTGCCTGCATAGTCCACACGAAAACGGTCATGCACTTCTTTACGACCGTCAAGACTGAGCACGACATTGCTCATCTCACGGTTTGAAAATTCTATAACATCGTCATCAACAAGCACGCCGTTTGTTGTGAGTGTAAAACGGAAATTCTTATTTGCGTCTTTTTCTATTGTACGCGCATATGCGACAAGTTGTTTGACAACATCGAAATTCATAAGCGGCTCGCCGCCGAAAAAGTCGACCTCAAGATTCCTGCGGCTGCCAGAGTTTTCAACCAAAAAGTCAAGAGCCCTCTTGCCCACTTCAAAGGACATCACCGCACGGTCGCCGTGGTACTTGCCCTGACTTGCAAAACAGTATGAGCAGTTCAGATTGCAGGTGTGAGCAACGTGCAGGCAGAGCGCCTTAACTATACCTGCGCTTCTCTCTTTAAGATCGCCCGCCATAGGGGCAAAAGTGTCTTTTGCAAAGAGTTTGCCCGCCTCTTTAAGCTCTTCAATCTGCTCAAAACATTCTGCAATGTCAGATGCGGTAACATCATCATATTTTTCCAATATGCCGGCAGTTATTTCTTCCCTGCCCTGACTTTCGTATTTTTCAATTATGTCGTATGCAACTTCATCAACGATATGGACTGAACCCGAATATATGTCCAGCACGATATTCATACCGCCGAGTTTGTAACAGTGTATCATTTTACTCCCCATTCTACAAAAAATGCCGCTCACCGAGCGGCATTCTTGCACTTAAATTACTTGCTTTCTGTGTTTTCGCACTGCTGATTAACTACGCCGCAACTTGTTTTGCAAGCAGACTGACAAGAAGTCTGACATTCGCCGCAGCCGCCGTTCTTAGCGCTTTCGCAGAGATTCTTAGTATCCAAAGTCATAATATGTTTCATACCGTTGGCCTCCAAAATAATTGTTTTGTTAATTGTATCACGGATAAATCTATAAGTCAATAATATAAAAAAATGTTGTTAATTGTCATTAACTTGTGCTATTCTATATAAAACGGAGGAATATATTATGAGAGACGAGACAAAATGCCTGCATTCAGGCTACAAACCTAAAAATACAGAACCGAGAGTTGTGCCGATAGTTCAGAGCACTACTTACGTTTACGATTCGACTGCCGACGTTGCTGCGGTATTTGATGAGCCGACAAAGAGCCTCATCTATTCAAGATTTGCCAACCCCACGGTCATGGCTATAGAAAATAAGATTGCTGAACTTGAGGGCGGTGTTGGTGCAATGTGCACCTCATCAGGTCAGGCAGCGACACTTATGTCGATACTCAACATCTGTAAAGCAGGCGACAGCATAGTGGCTTCATCACAGATATACGGCGGTTCTATAAACCTGCTTGCATATACATTCAAAAAACTGAATATCGAGTGTATTTTCGTTGACCCCGATGCAAGCGAAGAAGAACTCGATAAAGCAATAAAGCCGAACACAAAGGCAGTTTTCGGCGAAACGATAGCAAACCCCGCACTTTCGGTGCTCGACATTGAAAAGTTTGCAAGAGTTGCACACAGGCACAACATTCCCCTTATCGTTGACAACACTTTTGCAACACCCGTGCTCTGCAAACCTTTTGACTTCGGTGCAGACATTGTTATCCATTCAACTTCAAAATATATGGACGGTCATGCTGTACAGGTCGGTGGTGTTATCGTTGACAGCGGTAATTTTGACTGGACGAACGGCAACTTCTCCGAATTTACAGAGCCTGATGAGTCATATCACGGAATTAAATATGTTGAAACTTACGGTAAAGCGGCATACATAATCAAGGCGCGTATGCAGCTTATGCGTGACTTTGGCTGCTACCCTGCGGCGCACTCCGCATTCCTGCTCAATATGGGGCTTGAGACACTTGCGGTACGAATGAAGCAGTACTGTGAGAACGCGCTCACCGTTGCAAAGTTCTTTAAAGAGAGCGACAAGATAGAATCCGTGACATATCCCGGTCTCCCCGGTGATAAGTATTATGACCTTGCACAGAAATACTTAAAGGGCGCAAGCGGCGTTATTTCAATCGTTATCAAGGGCGGCAAGGAAAAGGCTATCAAGTTTATGGACAGTCTTAAACTTGCTTCAAATGAAGTTCATGTTGCGGATATCCGCACCTGTGTCCTCCACCCCGCAGGCGAAACTCACCGTCAGCTTACCGAAGAGCAGCTTAAAGCAGCAGGCATCAACCCCGGTCTGGTAAGATTCTCTGTAGGTTTAGAGAATGTTGAAGATATTTTAGATGACGTAAAACAGGCACTTGCACAGATATAAAAGCATATAAAAACACCCGAAGGAATCCTTCGGGTGTTATTTTTTTGTTTAGCCTTTTGACTTTGAAAGCATAAGGTTTGTAAGAATACCAAGTATAAGTGCACAAGCAATAGATGTAAGTGTTACAGCACCGAATGAAACTGTAAGACCGCCGATACCCGTAATAAGAATTACAGATACAACAAAGAGATTCTTGTTTTCTCCGAGGTCAACTTTCTGTACCATCTTGAGACCTGATACTGCAATGAATCCGTAAAGTGCAACGCAAACACCGCCCATAATACATGAGGGAATCGAGTTGACAAAGGCAACAAAAGGATTGAAGAATGCGATAAGAATCGCACCGATTGCTGCAAAAAGAATTGTGATAACAGATGCATTCTTTGTGATAGCAACACATGCAACAGATTCACCGTACGTTGTGTTAGGACAACCGCCGAAGAATGCGCCTACCATTGAACCAACGCCGTCACCGAGAAGTGTTCTGTGGAGACCGGGCTCTTCAAGAAGATCCTGTCCAATGATTGAAGAAAGATTCTTGTGGTCTGCAATATGTTCAGCAAATACAACAAATGCAACAGGAACATAAGCAACCAATACAGTAACAATATATTCTGTAGTAATATTTTTAAGTTGACCGAGCGCTGTAACAAAAGTGAAATCAGGAACTGAGAAGAATGTACCAAGTGCAACCTTACCTTCAACAAGAAGATTCTTGAAGTGGTCAAGATTGATCAACATCATTGAGGGAACACCCTTAAGTGTACCTATAACCGTAAGAACAAGTGCAAATGCGTAACCGCCAAGAATGCCTATTATAAAAGGAATGAGGCGAGCGGCCTTCTTGCCGTATGAAGAAGCAAGCATTGTGATAGCAAGTGTTACGAGGCCTACAAGAAGTGCAAGATAGGGACTTGCTGTCTCAACGCCTGCCTTTGTAAGATCGCCTACAGCATTTCCTGCAAGTGAAAGACCGATGATTGTAACCGTGGGTCCTATAACCGCTGCGGGCATAAGATATGAAATCCACTTAACACCTGCAAATTTTACAACCGTAGCAATAATAACGTAAACAAGACCTGCAGCAATTGCACCGATAACAAGGCCGAGATAACCTACTGAAACCGATATTGCACCTGCGAAAGCAGCTGCCATAGAACCGAGGAATGCAAATGACGAACCAAGAAATACAGGGCTTTTTCCTTTTGTGAAGAGAAGATACACGAGTGTACCTACACCTGCACCAAGAAGTGCTGCTGCGGGAGACATACCTATTGCATTTTCGCCCCATTTTTCAACTAAAGCTTCATTTCCGTTGGTGATAACCGGAACGACGAGTGTAGCAGCCATAATTGCAAGCAACTGCTGGATTGCAAATACGACTGCTTTGCCAAAGCCTATTTCTTTAAGCTTGGCGTCAACTTTGTAGACGAGATTCATGTTTGTTTACCTCTTTCCTTTTATATGTAGTTTTGCGATAAAAATAGCAACCTTACCTATGACGGCAAGATTGCTTGGAAATACATATATTGCAATCTAAAGTCACACGGTAACGAGGCTGTAGATTTACCTTTTAGATTATACCTTTAATTCGACAATTTGTAAAGATATTTTTACATAATAAAATTTAATACAAACTTTGACGTATTTAGTAAACTTCCAGATTGAAATTTTGTAATATCTGGTATATAATATGTACATTACGTTGAGAGAGGGTTATTTATGAAACTGCTTGAAGACAGAATTCTTACAGACGGCAGAGTACTTGAAGGAAATGTCCTTAAAGTCGATAACTTTCTCAACCACTGTATTGACGTGGCTTTTATTTGTGAGCTCGGCCGTGAATTTCACAGGCTTTATAAAGATTGCGGTGTCACCAAAATACTTACCATCGAAGCATCGGGTATAGGTATAGCATGTCTGACAGCGCAATTTTTTGATGTTCCCGTAGTTTTCGCAAAAAAGTCTAAAACAACAAATATTTCCGGCGATATGTATACAGCGAAAGTTGAATCGTACACTCACAAGACTACCTATGATATAGTAGTTGTCAAGGATTATATTTCACCCGATGACAAAGTCCTTATCATTGATGACTTTCTGGCAAGGGGCAGTGCGCTTGCGGCGCTTGCATCGCTTATAAGAGATGCGGGTGCAGAAATTGTGGGTGCAGGCATCGTAATAGAAAAAGCCTATCAGGACGGCGGTAAGATAATCCGTGATATGGGTATCCGTGTCGAATCGCTTGCAAGAATAGAATCAATGGATGAAAACGGCGTTCATTTTGTATTATAGCACTTAATGTGTAATAATAAATAAGAAAACATTTGGGAGGAAAAATTTATGGCAAAGAAAATTCTCGCAGTTGTACTTGCAGTAATGCTGGTACTCACATCATTTGCCGCTTGCGGCAACAAAACAAATGCCGATGCTGAAAGCACACTTAAAATAGGTGTTATTCTCATCGGTGACGAAAACGAAGGCTACACATATGCTCACATCGCAGGCATACAGGAAGCTGCCAAGACTCTCGGTATCGCTGATTCCAACATTCTCTGGAAGTACACGGTTCCCGAAGATCAGACTTGTCATGACGCTGCTGTTGACCTCGTTGAAAACGGTTGTGAACTCATCTTCTCAAACAGTTACGGTCATCAGGACTTTATGAAGGCTGCTGCTATGGAATATCCGAATGTCACATTTGTTGCAATGACAGGTGATACAGCGAAGGCAAGCGGTCTCGCAAACTTCTGCAATGCTTTCACAGGCGTATATGAATCAAGATACGTTTCAGGCGTTGTTGCAGGTATGAAGATCGCTGAACTTGTCGCTGACGGCAAACTTACAGATGCTAACTATGAAGACGGCAAAGTTAAGGTCGGTTACGTAGGCGCACACCCTTACGCTGAAGTTGTTTCAGGCTACACAGCATTCTATCTCGGTATCAAGTCTGTATACCCCGATGTTACAATGAAGGTCACTTACACAGGTTCATGGTTTGACATCGTTAAAGAAGGCGAAGCAGCAAATGCTTTCCTTGCTGACGGTTGCGTTATCATCGGTCAGCATGCTGACTCAACAGGCGCTCCCGCTGCAGTTGAGGCTGCTGCAAAGAACGGCACTGTTGCTTTCTCAGTAGGCTACAACGTAGATATGCTTGCAGTTGCTCCTACAGTTGCTCTCACATCAGCAACAAATAACTGGAGTGTTTACTACACAGAAGCAATCAAGTCATTCATGGACGGTAACGGCGTTCCCACAAACTGGTCCAAGGGCTACAGCGAAGACGCAGTAGGCATCACAGATCTCGGTCCTGCTTGTGCAGAAGGTACGGCTGAAAAGGTTGCTGAAGTTGAATCCGCTCTCAAGGACGGTACTCTCCACGTATTTGACACATCAACATTCACAGTAGACGGTGCAGAAGTTACATCGGCATTTGCAACAGATACTGACGGTGACTTCGTTCAGGATGCAGACGAAGCTGTATTCGACGGTTACTACCACGAATCATACTTCCAGAGTGCTCCCTCATTCCAACTCAGAATCGACGGCATCGTTGAAGAATAATCTGTATTAACGAAACAGAGGGAAGTCGGTATCGGCTTCCCTCTTTAATTTAATAAAGTGAGGTGATCACAACGGAAAAGAAAATAGCAATCCTTATGGAGAATGTCACAAAGACATTCGGCTCGACCGTTGCAAATAACAATGTTACACTTGACATCCGCAGCGGCGAAATTCTTTCACTGCTCGGTGAAAACGGAAGCGGAAAGACCACGCTTATGAATATGCTTTCGGGCATTTACTTTCCCGATGAAGGCGACATATATGTTGGCGGCAAGAAGGTTTCCATACGCTCGCCCAAAGATGCGTTTGACCTTGGCATCGGTATGATACATCAGCATTTTAAACTCATTGATGTGTTTACTGCGGCAGAAAATGTCGCTCTCGGTATAAAAGAAAAACTGAATTTAAATGAAGTTTCCGCTAAGATAGGCGAAATCTGTGAAAAGTACGGTTTTGATGTGAATCCCGACCAGAAGGTCTATGAAATGAGCGTTTCTCAGAAGCAGACGCTTGAAATAGTCAAAGTTCTTTACAGAGGCGCAAACATACTCATACTTGATGAGCCGACTGCAGTTTTAACTCCGCAGGAGACGGAAAAACTTTTTAATGTGCTCCGCAATATGCGCTCTGACGGAAAATCCATCGTCATTATCACTCATAAATTGCACGAGGTGCTGAGCATTTCGGACAGAGTTTCTATTCTGCGCAAGGGCGAGTATGTAGGAACGGTTGACACGTCTGAGGCGACTGAACTCTCCCTTACCGAAATGATGGTAGGTAAAAAAGTGGTTCTCAACATCGACCGTCCCGAACCCGAAAACCCCGTAAAGCGACTTGAAGTCAAGAACTTATCTGTTAAAAATGCCGACGGTGTCTCGGTTTTGGAGGATATCAACTTTGACGTGTTCGGCGGTGAGATACTCGGTATCGCAGGCATTTCGGGCTGCGGACAGAAGGAACTGCTTGAGGCTATTGCAGGACTGCAGAACACCTGTGAAAACTCAAGCATACTCTACGACAGTCCCGACGGCGAGTCTGCCGTTGAACTTATAGGAAAATCACCCAAACAGATACACAATTTGGGTATTGCGCTTTCATTTGTTCCTGAGGACAGGCTCGGCATGGGCCTTGTAGGCAGTATGGGTATGTCGGACAATATGATGCTCAAGAGTTATATGGACGGTCATTCTTTCTTCCTTGAACGCAAGAAGCCTAAAAAACTTGCCGAAAAGATAAAAAAAGAACTCGGTGTTGTAACTCCCGGTATAAACACGCCTGTAAGTAAACTTTCGGGCGGTAACGTGCAAAAAGTCCTTGTCGGACGAGAGATTGCATCTGCCCCTGCAGTTCTTATGACGGCATATGCGGTAAGAGGACTTGATATCAACACTTCTTACACGATATATCACCTGCTCAATGAGCAGAAGAAAAAAGGTGTTGCCGTAATATACGTCGGAGAAGACCTTGACGTGCTTCTTGCGCTTGCAGACAGAATCCTCGTTCTGTGTGACGGTAAGTTAAACGGCATCGTCGATGCGCGTACCACCACAAAAGAAGAGGTTGGTCTGCTTATGACAAAACTTAATGACGGAGGTGAGAGCAAATGAACAAAAACCATGAACCGCTTATAAGAATTGCAAAGCGTGATACTATGGTATGGTGGAAAGCGTGGCTTATCCGCATTATCTCGGTAATACTTGCTCTCATAGTTTCTGCCGTTGTGATTTTTGCGATAACCAAACTTAATCCCCTTGCTGTATACGGCTCTATGTACAGAGGCGCATTCGGCACAACGGGAAAGACATGGAACACCATTCGCGATGCAATGATACTTTTATGTATCTCAGTCGGTCTTGCTCCCGCATTTAAAATGCGATTCTGGAATATCGGCGCTGAAGGACAGATACTCGTAGGCGGTCTTGTGACGGCGGCTTGTATGATATATTTCAAGTCGATGCCGACAGTTTTACTTCTTATAGTAATGTTTCTTGCAAGTTGCGTTGCCGGTGCGCTGTGGGGACTTCTGCCTGCAATATTCAAAGCAAAGTGGAATACAAACGAAACGCTTTTCACACTTATGATGAACTATGTGGCAATCTATCTCACTTCGTTTTTTGTTGACTTTTGGGACAAAAAGCAGTCACACTCTGTGGGTATCATAAATCTTGATACGGGAAAAGGCTGGTTCCCCCGCCTTTTCGGCGAGCAGTATATTCTCAATGTTATCATAGTTGCGGTGCTGGCAATAGGAATGTATTTCTACCTCAAGACAAGTAAACACGGCTATGAGATAACCGTTGTCGGCGAAAGCGAGAATACCGCACGTTATGCAGGTATCAATGTGAAAAAAGTCATTATCAGAACGATGCTCATCTCAGGCGCTATCTGCGGCGTTGCAGGCTTTGTTGAAGTTGCAGGCGTATCGCACACGATTTCAACATCTACGGCAGGCGGCAGAGGCTTTACCGCCATCATCGTGGCGTGGCTTGCAAAGTTCAATTCTCTGACCATGACACTCATTTCATTCCTGCTGGTATTTCTTGATAAAGGTGCGGCGCAGATTGCTTCCGATTTCAATTTAAATGAGTATGCCTCGGAAATGGTAACGGGTATAATACTCTTCTTCATTTTAGGAAGTGAATTCTTTATAAACTACCGCCTCGTTTTGCGCGGTAAACATAAGGAGGTGGGTGCAAAATGACATTATCCTCACTTATATCATGGATACAGGGTGCCGTAATTTTTGGTACGGTCATTATGTACGGCTCAATAGGCGAAACGCTCACCGAAAAATCGGGTAACTTAAATCTCGGTGTACCCGGCATAATGTATCTCGGCGGTATCGCTTCGCTCGCATCGACTTTTATGTATGAACTTAGTACCCCCAACCCAAGTCCCGTCATCTGCTTTATACTTGCAATGGTATCGGCATTTGTCGCGTCGGCACTCGGCGGTCTGATTTACAGTTTTCTCACCATTACACTCCGCGCAAATCAGAACGTGACAGGTCTTACACTCACGATATTCGGCTCGGGTGTTGCCAACTTCTTCGGCGGCTCACTCAACAAACTTGCAGGCGGCGTAGGTCAGATTTCCGTCCCTGTCACAAGTTCGGTATTCCGTACACAGATACCCGGTCTGTCCTCTATGGGCGCAGTCGGTAAGATATTCTTCTCTTACGGATTTATGGCATATATTGCCATCATAATTGCTGCGGTGGCACAGTATTTTCTCTCAAAAACAAAAACCGGTCTCAATCTGCGTGCAGTCGGCGAGAATCCTGCAACCGCAGATGCAGCCGGTATAAATGTCACCCGTTACAAATACCTTTCGACCTGTATCGGTGCAGGTATTTCGGGTATGGGCGGTCTGTTCTATGTAATGGACTATATCAAGGGCACATGGGCAAACGACGGCAGTATCGAAGCACTTGGCTGGCTCGCAGTTGCTCTTGTAATCTTTACAAACTGGAAGCCGAAAAATGCGATATGGGGCTCATATCTCTTCGGTTTCTGCTACTGGCTCTACCTCTATCTGCCAAGCAGCATTTCCTCAAAACTTGCGCAGTTTTTCGGTCTTGCTAAGCCGGCGCATATGCAGAATCTCTACAATATGATTCCCTATATAGTAACTATAGTTGTTCTTATTATCGCAAGTTGCAGAAAGCGCAAGGATAACCAGGCGCCTGCAGCACTCGGTCTCCCCTACTTCAGAGAAGACAGATAATAATTATATATGACTTAACATAAAAAGAACACAGCAGTTTGGGCTGCTGTGTTCTTTTTATGTTAAGTTTATCAACTATAAATTATTCTTATACCATTCAATTGCCAGCTTTATTCCGTCGGCAAAACTGTATTCTGGATCGTAACCCAGAAGTTCTTTTGCCTTACTTATATCGGCGTTGCTGTGCTTTATATCACCCTTACGGTCAGGGCCAAAAATCGGTTCAATATCAACGCCGAGAGCGTGTGTCAGACCGTAATAAATATCAATAAGATATTCTCTGCCGCCGTAGGCAATATTATATACTTCGCCTGCCGCCTCACCTGATGCAAGACATGCTTTGAGATTTGCCTCTATAACATTATCAATGTAAGTAAAATCTCTCGATTGTCTGCCGTCACCGTTTATGGTTGGAGTTTCGCCCTTTAAGAGTTGTTTTAAAAATTTAGGGATAACTGCGGCATACGCGCCGTCAGGATTCTGCCGTCTTCCAAAAACATTAAAATACCGCATACCGTAGGTGTCAAGGTCGTAGAGTTTCTTATATATTTTACCCCATTCCTCATCGCACCGTTTTGTAATTGCATAAGGCGAGAGCAGATTCCCCTCTTTACCCTCTTTTTTAGGGAGAACAGGTTCATCTCCGTATACAGACGAACTTGAGGCATAGACAAATTTTTTAACGCCCTGCTGACGAGCAGCCTCTAACATATTAAGCGTTCCTTCAATATTGTTCTTACAGTAAAAAATCGGCATTTCTATTGAACGGGGCACACTTCCCCACGCCGCCTGATTGAGAACGAAGTCAACACCCTCACATGCTTTCATACAAACATCAAGGTCTTTAATATCCCCTTTGATAAAGTCATAATTAGGGTTTGTGATAAATTCATCAACATTCTTACGGCTACCTGTTGAAAGGTCGTCAAGACATCTTACACGGTAACCCATAGAAAGAATAGCCTCGCAAAGATTGGAGCCTATGAAGCCCGCCCCTCCCGTGACTAAAAACAATGAATTTTCAGGGAATTTCAGATTTTTATATGCCATTTTTACAGTCTCCAATATTTATATCCTGCTTTTTCATATTCCCGGCGGTCAAGAAGACCTTTGATATCAATCAAAACTCTCTTACTCCTGTCCGCGCTTGCAAACATTCTGTCAAAATCACTCTGACTGAGACTTGCAAATTCTTCGTGAGCAACTGCAAGGACCACCGCATCGCAGTTTTTAATATCGCTGATGTCCACAAAATCAATATCGTAAAATTTCTTTGCCTCTTGGGCATCTGCCTGAGGATCTGCTATTTCAGGAACTATGCCGTATTCGCTCAGTTCTTTGATAATGTCCATTATCTTTGTATTTCTGGTATCAGGACAGTTTTCTTTAAAAGTAAATCCGAGAATGGCAACTTTCGCGTGTTTGATTGAAATATCTGCCTGAATAAGATTCTTGACTATATTCTCCGCAACATATTTTCCCATATCATCGTTGATACGGCGGCCTGATAAAATTATCTGACTATGGTAACCAACTTGTTCCGCTTTATAAGTGAGATAATACGGGTCTACGCCTATACAGTGACCTCCGACAAGACCCGGATAGAATTTCAGGAAATTCCACTTTGTGCCTGCTGCTTTGAGTACCGCCTTTGTATCTATGCCCATCTTGTTGAATATTATCGAGAGTTCATTCATAAACGCAATATTGATATCACGCTGGCTGTTTTCGATAACTTTTGCAGCCTCGGCAACCTTGATGCTTTCTGCCCTGTAAACACCAGCCTCAACAACAAGTTCATAAACTTTTGCAACAGTATCAAGCGTTTCCTCGTCCATACCCGAAACTATTTTTACTATTGTTTCAAGACGACGCACCTTGTCACCCGGATTTATACGTTCGGGACTGTAGCCCACTTTAAAATCCACACCGCATTTAAGACCTGATTCTTTTTCCAGTATAGGAACACATACATCTTCAGTAACTCCGGGATATACGGTGGATTCATAAACAACTATGCTTCCCTTTGTAATATTACGGCCGACTATTCTGCTTGCACTTTCCACAGGGGTCAAGTCAGGCGCATGATGATCATCTACCGGAGTAGGCACAGCCACTATGTGAAACTTTGCTTCACGCAGTTTCGTTTCATCGCAGGTAAATTCTACCGTAGTTTTTGATATAACATCATCACCCACTTCTTTTGTGGGGTCAATACCAGATTTATAAAGTTCTATTTTTTTTCTGTTTAAGTCAAAACCAATCACATCCACCTTTTTTGCAAAAGCAACAGCAATCGGCATACCTACATATCCTAAACCTACTAATGAGATTTTTTCTTCTCTTTTTAAAATCTTTTCATATAGAGCCATCTTATTACTCCTTTATACTGTTCCATATTTCTTTATATCGGCTATAAACAATATCAATAGCGTATTCGGAATGAACTTTATTTAGTGCATTTTGAGATATGTTATTTCTGAACTGTTCATCATTTAAAACTTTTCTCAAAGCAGAAATTATCTCATTCACGCTTTGGGATTTTATAAGAACTCCACTGTCACCCTCAAGCATTTCAGGAATTGCCCCCACATCTGTTGCAATAACAGGCTTTTTAAGTGCCATCGCTTCAACTACTGCGTTGGGAAAGCCTTCGGTATAACTCGGTAAAATAAACACTTCGCTTTCCGCCACAGTTTCCATCGCTTTATCGTGCGACATTTCACCTGTAAACTCAATATTTTTAACCTTTACGGTCTTTTTGAGTTCTTCAAGATATTTAGGCTTTGCCTGCCCGACTACAAGCAGTTCATATTCGGGATATTCATCACCCACAACATTCCAGGCTTGCACAAGTTCTTCCACGCCTTTTGTGGGTACAACCCAGCCTACAAAAACTATCTGTTTTTTCAATTCATTACAGCACTTTGGAAGCGACGCCATGTTGACAGGGTTAGGAAGTAACATCACATTTGCCCCAGGCACATACTTTTTTATTACATCGTGTGTTTTTTTGTCAATCGCCACAACTGCCGAAGACATTTCCATTGCCTTTTTGAAAAAACGCCACATTATAGTGCCATGTTCTGCCATTTCTGCAGTCTTGCCGAATCTTATATGGTAAACCGTAGGGATATGATATTTTTTTGCAGTTTTAAGCAACAAAATATCTCTAAAAATTGCAAGTTGACCGCTTGTGGTCATATGTATTACATCGGGGGTATTTTGCTTTATTTTCTTTTTCAGAAGACGGTTTTGCAAAAACATTTCAAAACCGCTTACAACCACTCTGTCAAACAGAGTACGCCCATCCGTAGAACGTTTTTTAGGTGCTATATCAATTGTATCAAACGCATCGTCGGTGTGATTGACATAGTCAAGAATCATGGCTGTCCAATTTGCTATACCGCCATACGGCGGCGGCTTGGGAGAAACAAGTAAAACTTTCATTTTTACTTCCTCATCTTCTGTGATAAATATATAAATAGGGCAAGTAAAGACCTCTGCTTTAATCTTACCCTATTATATAATATACTATTGTAATATCAATGTCAACGAAAAAGGATTTTCATTGCTTATTTCCTTTAACTACAACAACATAAAGAGCAGCCCTGCAATAGGGCTGCTCTTTATGTTGTTGTACTATTCTTTTTTATTTTACTTTTTCAATATCGATAAAGAAAATGTAAATTCCGCACACCTGTTCATCTTTATCATAAGCAAAATAAGTGGGGTATGCACCGTCGCCAAAACCGCCTTCTAAAATTACTATGTTACAGTCAGTTCCGGGAACGGTACTGTTGAGCAATTCTAACCAGTTACTGGGATTCTTATTATCTTCATCTTTTTCTATTTCCGATAAGACGTCCCCGTAATCTACATAATCTTCATCTTCCTGAAGTTCTTCTGCATATTCTACAAGTTTTTCCTGAGTCTGCATGTCGGCAATACAAGACATGCCTGTTTCCACACTGTAGCCGTAAAACTCTCCTTCTTTATATTCGGTTTCATCGTTAAAAATTTCATCTCCGAACATTCCTAGCTCGTATCTGACAGGTTTATTACCACTGATAGCAACCTTTAGACAAGCAAACCGTTTATGCTTTTCGTCGAGCGATACTTCACATACGCTGACAGGATATTTTCCGGCAGGTACACTCTGAATAAAAGGTTTTGCATCCTCCATATCAAAATATGGGTCGCAGGCGAATACCTTTCCGGTGGGTAAATTGAGTTCACCCGCATTTATCACCCTGATATCCTTTCCCGCAATATTGCTTTTGTTAAAATATGATTCCAAATCAACATTGCAATCCAGTTTGTCCTTTACTTTTTCGTAGTTTTCATACCATTCTTTATTAATCATTTTGTTTCTCCTTTTCCTTGTTTTAGTACATTTGTTTTTATTATACAACATTATTTTCACAATTGCAAGCATTCAGAAAATATGACATTTTTCGACACAATAAACAAACTGCAACGAACGTCTATCCTCTTGAAAAAGCGGAGTATATTAGTTATAATATATTAGATATATAGTATTAGGAGAAGTGCGAATGAAAATTGCAATGATTTCTCTGGGATGCAGCAAAAATCAGGTCGATGCCGAGATTATGCTTGCAAGCCTCAAATCTGCAGGATACGAGCTTGTGGGCGACCCTGCAAAAGCAGAGACAGTTATAATAAACACCTGCGGTTTCATTGAATCCGCAAAAGCAGAAGCGATAGAAAATATTCTTGAAGTAGCCGCTCTTAAAGCAGACGATACGACACCCGTGTCCCACATAATCGTGTCCGGATGTCTGGCACAAAGATATCAAAACGAAATTGCAGTGGAATTTCCGGAGGTTGACGCCTTTATCGGCATTGCCTCAAGAGATAAGATAGTGCAGGCAGTAGAAACAGTTTCTAGCAAGCAAAAATACTGTGATTTTGCACCTCTTTGCGAATATACGCCGGGCGGTGACAGACTGCTCTCAACACCGTTTTATACGGCATATCTCAAGATTGCAGACGGTTGTGACAACAGATGCAGTTACTGTGCGATACCCTCTATAAGAGGAAAATTTGTAAGCCGTCCCATCCAAGAAATCGTGCAGGAGGCAGCGTCACTTGCACAAAACGGGGTGTTTGAACTCAACATCATAGCGCAGGACACCACCCGTTACGGACTTGACCTCTACGGTGAGAGGAAACTGCCCGAGCTTCTGTCGCGTCTCTGTGAAATTGACGGTATAAAATGGATACGCATTTTATATGCATATCCCGACGGTATCACAGACGAACTGCTCGATGTTATGGCAGCAAATGATAAGATAGTAAATTACATTGATTTACCGCTTCAGCACGCTTCGGACAATATGCTTTCGGCAATGAGAAGGCGTTCTAAGCAGGCAGAAATTCTGACACTTATAGAAAAAATACGTGCTAAACTGCCTGATGCATCACTTCGCACCACCTTTATAACGGGATTCCCCGGTGAAAGTGAGCAGGATTTTGACATACTTTGCGACTTTGTCGAAAAAGTGCGCTTTGACCGTGTGGGGGTTTTCGCCTACTCACCCGAAGAGGGTACGCCTGCGGCTGAGTTTGATAATCAGATTGATGAGGATATCAAAAACGCGCGCAAGGAAGAAATCGAGAAAATCGCCAGCCGCATTGCAGACAAAAAAAACAAAGAACTGCTCGGCAGAGAAATTGACGTTGTGGTTGAGGGGTATGACCGTCTGGCAGAATGTTGGTTCGGCAGGTCGCGCTACTACGCGCCCGAGGTTGACGGTGAGATATTCTTTACCGCAAGTTCACCCATACAGGCAGGCGAAATAATAAATGTAAAAATTACCGACGTAGTTGAATACGATCTTTACGGGGAGGCTGTTTGATATGAATTTACCCAACAAAATCTGTATTGCAAGAAT
The DNA here is from genome assembly GCA_045538835.1 of Feifaniaceae bacterium. Taxonomy (GTDB): domain Bacteria; phylum Bacillota; class Clostridia; order Oscillospirales; family Feifaniaceae; genus RGIG6165. Next base: position 49,724 of record JAZQEF010000022.1, read on the forward strand.
CCTTATGTGTCCCGTATTTCTTTATCTGTTTATATCGGGATACTACTATGCAGCAGCGGCGCTCTATCTGATTGCCGCATTTACCGACTGGCTCGACGGTTACATTGCCCGTAAGAACAATATTGTAACCGACCTTGGCAAATTCCTTGACCCGATTGCCGACAAGATACTCGTTTTATCGGGTATGCTCATTGCCATATACTTCGGCTGGGGCGGTGAAATCACCGTGTGGTCGGCATTTGTCATTCTTACAAGAGAATTTATCGTGACGGGTTTCCGTTGCCTTGCGGCAGGAAAAAACTGTGTCATTGCCGCAGATATGTGGGGCAAGGTAAAGACCGTCGTACAGGATATTGCGATATTCGTTATGCTTATCGAATATGCGGTATTTGAAACCTTTTACAGCGTGTATCTGCTTGCAGTGGCGGCAGTGCTTGCCATAATTTCCGCAGTAAACTATATCTATAAAAACAAAGAGGTACTCAAATGAGATTTTATAACGACCTTACAAGAAAAAAAGAAGAATTTGTACCCGTAAATCCCGGTGAAGTGCTTATGTACTCATGCGGTCCGACCGTGTATAACTTTTTTCACATAGGCAATGCGCGTCCGTTTGTTGTGTTTGATGCGCTGAGAAACTATCTTGAATACAAAGGCTACAAGGTGAACTTCGTACAGAATTTTACCGATGTTGACGATAAAATTATCAAGCGCTCACATGAGGAGGGTATCTCCTTTGAAGAAGTCAGCGAGAAATATATCGCAGAATATTTTACCGATGCGCAGGGACTCGGCGTAAAGAAAGCGACGACACACCCCAAAGCAACGGAAAATATCGACGCTATGATAGAACTTATAAAAACGCTTGAAGACAAGGGTTACGCCTATGCCGCAGGCGGCGACGTATATTACAGAACACGCCGTTTTAATGCCTACGGTAAACTTTCGCATATGCCCATTGACGAACTTGAAAGCGGTGCGCGAATAGAAGTCGGTGATGTCAAGGAAGACCCGCTTGATTTTGCGCTGTGGAAAGCCGCAAAAGAGGGTGAGCCCTATTGGGATTCCCCCTGGGGACGCGGCCGTCCCGGCTGGCACATCGAGTGCTCGGCTATGAGCAACCGTTTCTTAGGAAAAACCATCGATATTCACGGCGGCGGAATGGACTTAACTTTCCCCCACCACGAAAATGAGATTGCGCAGAGCGAAGCGGCAAACGGCTGCGCCTTTGCAAACTACTGGCTTCACAATGCATACATCAACATAAATAATCAGAAGATGAGTAAGAGTCTGGGCAATTTCTTAACCGTCCGTGACATTGCTGAAAAATACGGCTACGGTGTTATCCGTTTCTTCTTGCTCTCGGCACATTACAGAAGTCCCATCAACTTCTCTGATGAGATAATCAACTCATCAAAGGCGGCGCTTGACAGGCTCAAAAACTGCCGCGACAATATCGAATTTTTGCTTTCACACGCAGACGGTGAACTGACCGATGACGAAAAGGCATCTCTTGAAAAATGCAAATCTTCTGAAGCAAAATACTTTGAAGCGTTAGATGACGACTTCAATACAGCCGATGCCATCGCCGCACTTTTTGACATAGCAAGGGAGATAAATACCGTATCAAACGGCGCATCAAAGGAATATCTTAGGCAGGCAGGCGAAATATATAACCGTCTTGCAGGTATTCTCAACCTCTGGGCAGGCGATGCGAAAGAAGATTCTCTTGATGCTGAGATAGATTCTCTCATTCTTCAGCGTCAGGAGGCAAGAAAGGCAAAGGATTTTGCCACTGCCGACGCTATAAGAGATAAACTCAAAGCGATGAATATTGTGCTTGAGGATACACCTCAGGGTGTAAAATGGCACCGTGCATGAGAACTGCCGAAGAACTGCGCTCTATGCCGGCGCTCACACTCGCATATATAGGTGACGCCGTGTTTGAACTTATGATAAGGGAAAAACTGCTCAAAATGCCAAAACACGACAACGGCACGCTTCATACAACTGCGCTTGGCTTTGTATCTGCAAGTGCACAGAGCAAGTGGGCTGACATAATTCTGCCGCATCTTACAGAAGAAGAAAATTCTGTATATATGAGGGGCAGAAATGCCAAACTATCCGTATCAAAGAAAAATTTACCGATAATGCATCACAAGGCTACGGGCTTTGAGGCGCTTATCGGCTGGCTTTATCTGTCGGGTAGGAGAGAGAGACTTGAAGAACTTATCGAAAGAATTCCCCTATAAGACTGTACTTTTTGTAACAGCGGGCGCATTCATATATTCACTTGCCGTGAATGTGTTTTTAGCGCCCAATAATATTGCACCGGGCGGTGTGACAGGTCTTGCAACGGCGCTTAATTACCTCTTTTCATTTCTGCCGATAGGCACGCTGACATTTGTATTTAATATACCCCTTTTTATTATGGGATACCGTGCCATCGGCAAGAATTTTATAATTTCAACGGTGCTGACCACCTTTTTGGTGTCGGCTTTTCTCGACGTCACAGCGCTTATACCCGTTTATACTGAAGACAGGCTGCTCTCTGCCCTGTTCGGCGGTCTGCTTATGGGTGCGGGACTTGGCATAGTGATGCGGTGCGGGACAACCACAGGAGGTGCCGACATAGTAGTTAGGGTGCTCCGAAAGAAAAACCCCGCGCTCTCGGTGGCGTTTTTGGTATTTACAGTTGATTTATTCACTGTCGCATTTGCGGCGCTTGTCTATAGGGAGATGACGAGCGCTCTCTATGCGCTCATTGCCATTTTTGTAAGTTCAACGGTTGCCGACAAGATAGTGTCGGGTGCTGATGACGGTAAACTTGTCCACATAATGACCGCCCATACCGAAAAAATGGCAGATGCGATAGCAACCGGGCTTTCAAGGGGTGTTACCCTGCTACACGCAAAAGGATACTATACAGGGCAGGAAAAAGATGTTATAATGGTTGTTATCAGGCGCTATCAACTCGCCTCACTGCGCAGGATAGTCAAGGAGACGGATGCTGATGCATTTATAATCTTTTCCGATGCAACAGAAGTTTTTGGAAACGGATTTCAACTTCAGGAATAATTTTTTAATATACAAGGGAGACAATTATGAGCGGACATTCAAAATGGAATAACATTAAAAACAAAAAGGCAAAATCCGATGCCGCAAAAGCAAAGGTGTTTACTAAAATCGGCAAGGAGATGAGTATGGCGGTCAAGGCAGGCGGCCCCAACCCCGAATCAAACTCCAAACTGCGTGACCTTATCGTCAAGGCAAAATCGCTCAACGTGCCCAACGACAATATTGACCGTATTATCAAAAAGGCAAGTTCTGCTGACGATAACGAAAACTACGAGGCTATAAACTATGAGGGATACGGTCCCTGCGGCGTTGCCTTTATGGTTGAAACGCTTACCGATAACAGAAACAGAACGGCGGCAAATATGCGCCACTATTTTGACAAAAACGGCGGCAATCTCGGACAGACGGGCAGCGTCGGCTGGATGTTCTCACAGCAGGGTACTATCATTATTGAAAGCGACGGTCTTGATGCCGACACCGTTATGATGGACGCGCTTGATGCAGGCGCATCTGACTTTGCTGAAGAAGAAGGCGCATTTACGATAACGACCGAGCCTTCGGCACTTTCCGCAGTAGCAGAGGCGCTTATGGCAAAGAATTACACGCTTGTTTCTGCAGAAAACGAAATGGTCCCCTCTACATATTCAAAGATCGAGGGTGACGAAAACTTAAAGTTTATGAACAGACTTATCGATATGCTTGATGAGGATGACGATGTTCAGAACGTCTGGCACAACTGGGAAGAGTAAAATGGGAATTGAATTAAAAGAAATTACATACGGCTCCGCCGAGTACGAGATGACGCGTGAGCTTCGTAACAGAATTATGCGAGTGCCGATAGGGCTGAGCATATACGACCAGGATTACACGTTTGAAGTGAATTCACGTATAATCGGGGCGTTTGACGGGGATAAGATGCTCGGCTGCAGTATAGTCGGCAAACTTGACGGTGAATACTGTCTTGATTTTCTGTGCGTTGACGATACGGTGCAGAAATCGGGCATCGGCTCAATGCTTATCAAGGACGTTGAGAAGTGGGTCGCATCAAAGGGTGCTCCCGTTCTCATTCTCGAAGCGAGAACGAGTGCGCAGAAATTCTACGAAAAGCACGGGTATGAGGCGTACGGCAAGATTTATTTAATGAAAAACTCCCCCACCGACCACATCCGAATGAGAAAATACTTTTAAAAACAGGAGCAGAAGCAATTCTGCTCTGTTTTTTTGTCAACGTGTACCCTTCGTCCACAAAGGCTTCTCCTTGAGGAGAGGCTCCACTTGTCAAAGCGGTGGTGAGGTGTTTTAACGGGCAATTCACGAATTGCCCCTACAATGCCTTCCCCTTAAAGTGGCGAAACCGTGTTGTTTTCGGAATTCCTTAAATCGTAGTTACATTATATTCGGATTTTCAGAATTTGTCAAGTATTTTTTGTGATTTCCTAAAATGTTTTTTGCACGCACGTGCAGAGAACATTTACTTTACTTTTATTTACTTTACTTTTCTTTTATTTTCTTTTCTTTGTTGCATTTTCGTAACAAAAATCGCCTTTTTCGTAACAAAAATTACACTTGTGCTGTCATTTCGGGAACCGAAATACTTTACTTTTCTTTACTTTACTTTACTTTTATTTTATTTACTTTACTTTGTGGGATAAATCCGAGATTTATTTTTTGTCAAAAACCTGCAAACGCTGTCATATCAAGGCTTACACGGCTTTTTTAGAAAAAAATATCTCTTTTATTTTCCCTTGTTTTTCTCATTAATACGCTTTAGTTCCTTTTTGTATTTGTAATACACAAACGGAAAAACCAGACAACGCCATACAACATACAACGGAAACGTAATAAATCTTAAAATACGCTTGTAATAATACTTGCGCTCTATTATAATTACGTGCTTGTATTCTCCGCAACCCTCGCACAAATCAAGATGCTTTGTAAGAAAGTATTTCTCCTCTTTTTCATCTGTTCCATTTAATCTGTTCCAACAATCTACACAAAATTCTGCCATATTTTTTCACCTCAATTATATTTCACCAACAATCGTTGGTATATTGTTTATTTTAATTCCCTATACTAATTGTGTCAAGAACAATTGTAGGTGAAAAATATGAGAAATATTTTATCAAAGCGCTTAAAACAATGCCGAATTGAAAAAGGCTTAACACAAAATCAGGTTGCAATATACTGTGATATCACGGAAAAAACATATCAGAACTACGAGTTGATGACGAGAGAACCTAAAATAGAGATTCTTATTAAAATTGCAGACGTTTTCAACGTTTCCCTCGACTATCTTGTAGGAAGAACAGACAAAAAATAAATCGCCGTACAGAAATCTGTAAGGCGATTTTTATTTGGTAACGCCGTCCCCTACAACGTTGAAGTAATAGATAATAGTGAAGAGTGAATAAGTTCGGTTGAAATTCCACGGGAATTTCTTCCGTAATTCCGAATTGTAAATAAAAAATCCCCGAGTTCATCACTCGGGGACATTTTTTATTTACTTAAATCTGCAAGGGCTGCCTTTCTTGAAAGGCTTGTCTTGTTCTTTTCCTTGTCAAATCTGATGACTTTTACAAGGATAGTGTCGCCGACTGATACAACGTCTTCAACATTTTCCGTTCTTGTCGGAGCAAGTTCGGAAATGTGTACCAGACCGTCCTTACCGGGCGCGTATTCAACGATAGCACCTGTACCTGAGATTATCTTCGTAACCGTACCTGTAAATGTGTCGCCTACCACGGGGTCGCGTGCGATCATCTCTATCATTCTGATAGCCTGCTCGCCCTTTTCACCGTCAACAGCGCCGACAAATACGTTACCCTCTTCGTCAACATCGATTTTAACGTCATAGTCAGCGCAGAGTTTCTGGATAACGCAGCCGCCCTTACCGATAACGTCTCTTATCTTGTCGGGATCAATAGCAGTCTTGAGCATCTTGGGGGCATACTTTGAAAGTTCTTTTCTCGGTTCGGGAATAGCCTTGAGCATAACCTCGTCGAGAATGTAAAGACGCGCTTCATGAGTCTTTTCAAACGCCTCTCTGATTATCTCGGGTGTGAGACCGTCAATCTTAAGGTCCATCTGGATAGCGGTGATACCCTTGTGTGTACCTGCCACCTTGAAGTCCATATCACCGAAGAAGTCTTCAATACCCTGAATATCTGTAAATGTGAGATGATAGTCGTCACCGTCTGTAATAAGACCGCAGGAGATGCCTGCAACGGGCGCCTTAATCGGAACGCCTGCATCCATAAGTGCAAGTGTTGAACCGCAGACAGAGCCCTGTGAAGTAGAGCCGTTTGAAGAAAGAACTTCGGAAACAAGACGGATTGAATAGGGGAACTCTTCCTCAGAAGGAATTACGGGGAGAAGTGCACGTTCAGCAAGAGCGCCGTGACCTATCTCTCTGCGGCCGGGACTTCTTGCAGGCTTAGCCTCGCCTGTTGAGTAGCCGGGCATATTGTAGTGATGCATATATCTCTTGAATTCTTCATCGTCGATACCGTCGAGCATCTGCTGCTCCTTGATAGCGCCGAGAGTTGCTATCGTGAGCACCTGTGTAAGACCTCTCGAGAAGAGACCTGAACCGTGAACTCTGGGAAGCAGACCGACTTCTGCATGAAGGTCACGCATATCACGAAGACCTCTGCCGTCAACACGCTTGCCCGTCTTGAGCCACTCTCTTACAACCATTTTTTGGATTTTATAAAGTACTTCGCCAAAAAGATGCTTCTGTTCGGGATATTTCTCAGCAAATTCTGCTTCGACTTTTTCTGTGATTTCTGCAATCGCATTATCTCTTGCAGACTTGTCGCCGTTATCAAGCGCTTTTCTTACATCTTCGATGCAGTAAGCGGAAATTTCTTCATAAAGGTCATGCGGAAGGTCAGCACTGGGATAGTCAAACTTGGGCTTACCTATCTCAGCAACAATGCTGTTAATAAATTCAACGACCTTCTGATTTTCTTCATGAGCCTTCATGATAGCGGCAAACATAGTGTCATCGTCAACTTCGTTTGCGCCTGCTTCAATCATAACTACCTTCTTGGCAGATGAAGCGACTGTTACAGCCATTTCGCTCTTTTTCTTCTGTTCTGCTGTGGGGTTGAGCACTATCTGACCGTCAACAAGACCTGCAACAACACTAGATACAGGACCGTTCCACGGAATGTCGGAAATTGAAAGTGCGATAGATGCACCCACAAGTCCCACAACTTCGGGGGAACAGTCGGGGTCGACCGACATAACCGTGAGGCAGAGTGCAACATCATTTCTCAGATCCTTAGGGAAGAGAGGACGAACGGGACGGTCAATTACTCTTGAAGCAAGGATTGCCTTTTCGCTCGGTCTGCCCTCACGCTTTGTAAAGCCGCCGGGAATCTTACCGACTGCATAGAGTTTTTCTTCAAAATCTACCGAGAGAGGTAAGAAATCGATGCCCTCACGGGGCTTCTTTGAAGCGGTTGCAGTGCACATAAGCACTGTTTCACCGTAGCGCACGAGACATGCGCCGTTTGCCTGGAATGCAAATTTGCCTGTTTCTACAACAAGCGGTCTTCCGCAGAATTCTGTCGAAAAGACCTTAACGTTAGGATATTCGTACATTTTTCTTTCTCCTTTTCTTTTTTGTTGTAAGTGAAGGCTTTAGCACTTAAATAAAAGTCCGACCTCTCGGGCGCTTATTTAACTGCTAAATACCCCTGCTTACAAATGTTCAAAAAGGGGGAAAATATGCTTTTCCCCCTCGTTTTGAATTACTTTCTGATTCCGAGCTTTGCAATAACTGCTCTGTATCTCTCGATGTCTACCTTCTGAAGATAGCTGAGAAGTCTGCGGCGCTTACCTACCATCATGTAAAGACCACGTCTTGAATGAGCATCGTTGTGATTGTTTCTGAGATGCTCTGTAAGATGATTGATACGCTCAGTAAGAATAGCGATCTGAACTTCGGGCGAACCTGTATCAGTTTCATGAGTGCGGTTAGCCTCGATAATTCCAGCCTTCTTTGCCTTATCCATTTCTTTTACCTCCTACATATATTAGCGTCAGCCCGGGCAATGGTGGGAGGCCCCTAAATGCCAGAACCCAGAACAGCGCAAAATAGATTATAACAAAAGTTTTCTCAAATGTAAAGCATTTTATTTATAAATTATACATTATATTGTGACGTAAACCCTGTTTAATTGATTTTTGATGCAATCAAAAATCTTTCCATAATTCCGCATTCCGAATTCCGCATTCCGAATTCCGCATTCCGAATTACTCTTCAATTCCTTCGGGCATAACGAGCGCCGCAATAATATATACCAGCAGACCGCTGCCGCAGAATACTGCAAGAAGCACCGCAATAAGTCTTACTATCGTAGAATCAAGGCCAAGATACTGCGCAATACCGCCGCATACACCGCAAAGTTTTTTATCTGTTTTAGACTTGCGTAATTTCTTTTCCATAAGTTTACTCTCCTTTTATTTTGTGACTATATAATACTACATTCCCCAGAAAAATTCAATATATCAAATCCATATTACTTACCGTCTCACATTTACTCCCCTACACGATTGTTTCCTTCACGCTTACCCTCATCCACGCTCACTTACACTCGCTCACCTTCGGTAAGTCAGTAACTTACTGACTTTATAGGAAGTCAGCGCAAATAAAAAAGAAACTTCTACACGTAAGTTTCTTTTTATTTAGTAATTGCTTTTTCAAGACAAACAAGCTTAACGCCCTTGATTCCATTGAAATCACATGGCATAATGCCGACCTCTTTAAAGCCGTATTTTGCATAGATTTTTCTTGCACGTACATTTCGTGCATTCGTGTCCATACGAAGATATTTACAGCCGTTTTCTTTTGCATAACCTTCATAAAACTCCAGCATTTTTCTGCCGATTCCTTTACCTTTTGCAGACGGAGAAACGGTCAGCAGATGAAGCACCATATATTCGTCTTTCGAAGCCTCAAATTCCCACTCTGCAAGGTCATATTCGGGCGTTATTTCCCTGTTTATGCGCATAGACGCAACAATTCTCCCCTCGTCCTCGCAGACGAACAAATCACCTTTTTCAAGCGCTGTAAGAGCCGTATCCCGAGTCGGATAAACACCCCTTACCCAACCCGTGGTTGTCCTGCCTGCTTCCTCTTCGGTGTGTATTTCATCATATATTTTAACGATACCTTCAATATCGTCTTTCGTCGCTTTTCTTATCATTTCTTTCTCCAAATATACAGCAATTTTATCGCATCATAATTAATATTTATAGAGTTTATAACTCTAAATGTCAATATCAATTTTTAATTTATTGTATAATCAACGCGAGGTGATTAAAATGAATACAAAAACTTGCAGTGACTGTCAGAACTTTCGACAGCACTATATTATCAATGAAGACCACTGCACTTGGGTAAATTGCTGACATTGTACGGAGCACATAACAAAAAGAATATCCATATTCAGCAAGACCTGTTGCGATTTTGTACAAAAAGAGCCAAGTAGTGAAACCCGTATAACAAAAGACTATGTTACTAAAGAATTGCTGAAATACATTCAAAGCCTGGAATTACCGCCTGAGATAACAATAGATACATCTTCCAAACTTTAACGATATTTGTGCAAAGCAAATTGACAAAGGCTGTTTTGTTTGGTATAATTCATATGTTATCTTCGCCGGTGTGGCGGAACTGGCAGACGCCCGGGACTTAAAATCCCGTGGGTAGCGATACCCGTACCGGTTCGATCCCGGTCACCGGCACCAGAAAAAAGCACGTTTTTACGTGCTTTTTTCTTTTATAACACGGTTACAGTGTTCTTGACTATTATAACAGAACTTTATAAAATATAATTGCCAAAAGAAAGGAATTGTTTATGAACATAATATTGAAAAACAAGGTCAGCACAAAGATGAGACTTCTGGCTGTTCTTCTGTCAATTGTTTTGATTTTTGAAATTTTTACAGCCTGTAAAAATAACGAAGCTGTTACAAATGATGTTGAAAACCCTTTATTCCATGACGGTTTACTTGCCGTTGAAATAGACGGTAAATGGGGATATATCAACACCAAAGGCGAAGTGGCTATCCAACCGCAATTTTTTCTGGTAGATGAATTTTGCGAAGGGATGGCAAGAGTTACTATAGACGGCAAATACGGCTACATTAACACTAAAGGCGAGATTGTAGTCGAGCCGAAATATTACGATACACGTGATTTTAACGAAGGATTTGCCATGGTTAAAATTGGCGATAAATTCGGATACATAAATACCGAAGGTGAAATTGCAATTGAACCGAAATTTGACTATACAGAATACTTTTTTGACGGTGCAGCATTTGTTGAAGAGAACGGCAAGCGGGGATATATCAACACCAAAGGTGAATATATCATTAAACCGCAATTTGACTTTATAGAGTATTTTAACGACGGCGTAGCATCTGTCATAATTGACGGTAAGTGGGGTTATTTTAACACTGACGGTGAGTATATAGCAGAACCGCAATTCGAATACACATCAGAATTCAGTGACGGTATAGGATGTGTCCGTACAACCGCTGAATCGGGTTATAAGTGGGGTTATATAAACGCTGACGGCGAGTATATAGCAGAACCGAAATTTGACTGGGCACGTGACTTTTGCGAAGGATTTGCTATAGTTGAAATGGACGGCAAGTTGGGATATATCAACACTAACGGCGAATATGTATTTGAACCGCAATTTGACCGGGCATGGAACTTTAGCGAGGGCTTTGCATTAATTCAAATAGGTGATAAATACGGATATATCAACACCAAAGGCGAATTTGCAGTTGAACCTGAATTCGACTGTGGCTGGGACTTTAATAACGGACTCGCAAAAGTTATAATGAATGGCAAGTGGGGATACATCAATACCGACTGTGAATATGAAATTGAACCTCAATTTGACCAGGCTTGGGACTTTAGCGAGGGCTTTGCAAAAATTCAGGCAGACGATAAGTATGGATATATCAACACAAAAGGCAAAGTTGTAATTGAGCCTGAATTTGACACTGCCTATGACTTTAACTGTGGGCTCGCAAGAGTTGAGGTTGGCGGCAAGTGGGGATATATCAATACCAAAGGCAAATTTGTGATAGAACCAGAATTTGATGTTTCGACAGATTTTTATGATGACGGATATGCCGTTGCAAGAACAAGAAACGGCCCATATATAATCTTTGATGTAAACGGCAAGGAACTCGGCGAATTTGCTAACCTTAGAAATGCTCTTTATATTAATTAGGCAGACATTATTCATACCTGACAGTGCCATTTATAACATCGAACTTCCCAAAAGCATATAATGCTTTGAAAGGAGGTTATTATGGCACTTTTTATATTCATTCTTGAAATCATCGGCACTATTGCACTTGCTGTAAGCGGTGCTTTGGTCGGCGTAAGAAAGAAATACGGCATTTGCGGTGTTACAGCACTTGGTCTTATAACCGCTGTCGGAGGAGCAATTATCCGCGATCTCATTCTCGGAATAATCCCCTCGGTAATATTCACAAGCCCGGTATATGCGATCACGGCAATAATCGTCTCGATTCTTGTATACTTTTCTTTCGGCAAAAACGCTGCACTTTCCGACTTTCTTATGCTTATTTTTGACTCAATAGGTCTTAGTATATTTACAGTCATAGGTGTGGAAACCGCCCTGACCGTTTTACCCGCTACCCCTGTATTCTCCATCATCTTCGTGGGTGTGATAGCGGGTGTCAGCGGCAGCGTACTGCGTGATGTTCTCGCAAATGAAGCACCCGCTCTTCTCGTACAGAGAGGCTATGCATGCGCTTCGATTGTCGGTGCAATCGTATGCGCTCTGCTTGTCGGCGTTGCAGGTCTCACCGCAGCAATGGTGATCGGTGCTGTGACAGTTTTTGTTATAAGACTTCTCAGCGTAAGACTCTGCACTTTAAATGAATAAAAAAAGACGGCATTGCCGTCTTTTTTATTTTATTCCTGTGTTTCTGTAACAACGGGCTCTGCAACAGGTGTTGCAGGTGCTGCGGGTGCTTCGGGTGCGACCGGTGCTTCGGGAGCCTTGGGTGCCGCAAGTTTCTTGTTGATGTCAATAACATTCTTAACAAGAAGAATCGTGAGCATCATAAATTCATATACAACTCTCAAAACAATGGGAGCAAGAACTATAACGAGAAGACCTGCTAAAAAGTAACTCTGACCGCCGTAGTATCCGCCGTAATAGTAGTCGTAGTATCTTTCTGATGCGAAAAGCATAAAGAAACCTATACATACGCTTACAACTGTAGAGAGAACATACAGCACCTTAAGTATCTTTTCAAGAAGAAGATCTTTAAAATTAAAGATGTCGTGAAGAACCACAAGGAATTTGTTGTTAAGAGTCGCCCTCTTTTTTTCGGGAACGACCATAATGCACAGAACAATAGTTGCGATAAGACCTATTATTCCGCCCACTCCGCATGCTGTTGCTAAATTCATAAAATTTACCCCTTTATATTTATATTTTGTATCATGGGTCTGATACACTACTATAATATCATAAATATGCTTTTTATCCAAGAAAAAAACGGCTGATTTTCAGCCGTCTTTTAAAATTACTTATTGAGGTTTGCTTCGAGAGTAGCAAGTTCGTCAACCATTTCCTTGGGAAGTCTGTCAAACTTAGCAAAGAATTCCTTAATGCCTGCTGCTTCTTCCTGCCATACAGCCTTGTCAACCGAAAGAAGTTCCTTAACAGTGTCAAGGTCGATACCAAGACCTTCGATATTGATATCTTCAGCCTTCGGAACGTAACCGATAGCCACTTCATCAGCATCTACCTTATCTTCGCAACGGTCAAGAATCCACATAAGAACTCTCATATTGTCACCGAAGCCGGGCCAGATGAAGTTACCGTCATCGTCTTTTCTGAACCAGTTAACGTTGAATATCTTGGGCTGCTTTGTGAGTTTCTTGCCCATTTCGAGCCAGTGGCCGAAATAGTCACCCATATTATAACCGCAGAACGGAAGCATAGCCATGGGGTCACGGCGGACTACGCCGACAGCGCCTGCTGCTGCTGCAGTTGTTTCAGATGCCATTGTAGCACCAACAAATACACCGTGCTGCCAGTTTCTTGACTGGTATACCAGCGGAGCAGCCTTAGCACGTCTGCCGCCGAAGATGATTGCCGATACCGGAACACCTTCCTTGGAGTTGAATTCCTTGGAGATGCAGGGGCAGTTTTCAGCAGGAGCAGTAAATCTTGAGTTGGGATGAGCAAGCTTTTCGCCTGCAGCGACAGCTTCATTACCGTTGACTTTATTGCCCAGCCAGTCTTCAGCATTGACAGGAGCTACCCTGTCAAGACCTTCCCACCAAACTGTGTTGTTGTAAATATCTCTTGCAACGTTTGTAAAGATTGTGCCCTTCTGTGTTGACATAAGAGCATTGTAGTTTGTCTTTTTAGATGTACCGGGAGCAACACCGAAAAAACCGTTTTCGGGGTTAACAGCCCAGAGACCGCCGTCGGGACCTACACGGAGCCAAGCGATATCATCGCCCACGCACCATACCTTGTAGCCCTTATCCTTGTAGATTGAGGGAGGAATAAGCATAGCAAGATTTGTCTTACCGCATGCTGAGGGGAATGCAGCACAGATGTACTTAACTTCGCCCTGCGGATTCTCAATACCGAGAATAAGCATATGCTCAGCCATCCAGCCTTCGAGTTTACCGAGATATGAAGCAATACGGAGTGCGAAGCACTTCTTACCGAGAAGTACGTTACCGCCGTATGCAGAGTTAACTGACATAATTGTGTTCTCTTCGGGGAACTGAACGATGTACTTGTCATCATCGCTGAGGTCAGCCTTTGAGTGGAGACACTTAACGAAATCGTCATCAGGACCAAGAACGTCTACAACCTGCTGACCAACTCTTGTCATGATAGCCATGTTGAGTACAACGTAGATAGAGTCTGTAAGTTCAACACCAATCTTTGCAAAGGGTGAACCGGGAACGCCCATTGAATAAGGAATAGCATACATAACTCTGCCCTTCATTGAGCCGTCATAGAGCTTGTCGAGTTTAGCATGCATTTCAGCAGGGTCCATCCAGTTGTTTGTCGGGCCTGCTTCTTCCTTTGTCTTTGCACAGATGAATGTTCTTGCTTCAACACGTGCAACGTCTGTGGGTTTTGTGCGGTGATAGTAACAACCGGGAAGAAGTTCGCTGTTAAGAGCAATTATTTCTCCTGTAGCACAAGCTTCTGCACGAAGCATGTCAAGCTGTTCTTCGCTGCCGTCAATCCAGAGGATGCTGTCCGGCTTTGTGAGAGCAGCTACTTCTTCAACCCATTTGTTTACTTTTGCGTTGTTGATAACCATAGTTTTTTCTCCTTTTATAAATTATTTTAATATATTTGACAAATTGCAAAAATCCTCAAGAGACATCCTCTCCGCCCTTATGTCGGCTGAAAGACCAAGTTCCCTGAGTGCTGATGCCGTAGTTTCTTTGCCGCAAACACCTGCGACGGCGTTTACAAGCGTTTTTCTTCGCTGTGAATATGCTGCCTTTATAAGCGTGAACATGAATTTTTCATTCTTCGCCTGCACAGGCGGTTTTTCCAGCGGAACGAGAGATATCACAGCCGAATCGACCTTGGGTACGGGCATAAACTTCTCTTTCCCGACAGGAAAAAGTATCTCCGTCTTTGCACGGTACTGCACCGCAAGGGTGACAGCCCCCATATCCCGTGACGGCTTATCTGCACAAAGTCTTTCCGCCACTTCCTTCTGCACCATTACGGTAATTCTTTCAAGCGGCAGTTTCTTTTCGAGAAGCCCCATTATTATCGGCGTTGTAATATAATAAGGAAGATTGGCGCATACGACAACCCTGTCAATGCCCCGTGAAGTAAACTCTTCCTCAATGAGGGATGCGGCGTCAAGTTTAAGAAAGTCCGCATTTATAACCTTCAGATTTTCATAATGACCGACCGTATCGTCTAAAACAGGGATGAGCGACTTGTCTATCTCGACAGCAACCACCCTGCCTGCCGCAGAGCACAGTTCATATGTGAGCGGCCCGAAACCGGGACCTATTTCGATGACACCAGTGTTTTTATCTATCTCACTCTGACGTACTATTTCTCTTGGAATCTCAGGGTCAATCAAGAAATTCTGACCGAGACTTTTTGAAAATGAAAACCCGTATTTCGCGCGGATAGCATTTATAACTTTGATATCGCAAAGTACATTTTCCAAAAAATCCCCCCATTTTCAGTTTATCATACCACAAATATAAAAATATTTCAATTAAATTGACAACATTTTTACACTTTGATAATATATAAGGCAATGACTTAATTATGTGAGGTGCGAATGTTGAAATACTATAAATTCGTCTCAAATAATTTTGTGGAAAAAGATTTTTCACTGTCTGATGAGGCCTTATCATTTGCGAAAGATGCAGGTTATTCACGTATTTATAAGGTAGGCGGCGTTCCGAAAGTCGATAACGGATATATCAGTGTAACTCACTGTCAGAACCGCGCATATGTGGCTTTTTTAGAAAAGCCTGTCGGTATAGACTGCGAATGTCTGCGAAGCGCGCCCCCACGCCTTTCAGCAAGGCTCGGCACAGACAGTGATAAGGCATTTTTTGCCGAGTGGACTCTGCGTGAAGCGCTTGCCAAAGCGCACGGGCTGTCCATTATAAAAATGCTTGGTGATATCAGTGATATCGCACGGCAATACGAGACAAAAACATTTGAGGATGACGGTTTTATCGTCACGGTAGCATATGAAAAATAAGGTTGCAGCAATAATAATCATCATAGCCTCTCTGCTTCTCTGCGTCTTTTTTGCAGATTTTGAGTTTGGTGACAATTCAGTTGAAATAGGCGGACAGGAAATAATATTAAAATGACAGACATAGGGTGTCCGTAGGGCGTATTCGCTTAGGAATGAATCGGTTTTGGCTTGATATTTTCCGTTAATACTTCATAAAAAAATTCAGCAATACACGAAGTATTGCTGAATTTTTTTATTTTGTCTAAACGAAAAATTTCTAACCCAAAACTGCAAAGCACTACAAAAAGCATTATTTTGGATGAAGAACAAGGCAAAAGACCTCTATAATCCTGACGGATATGGAGGTCTTTTAACAAAGTTATACGCCAAAATTATGCTTTTTGAGCGAATAATCCCTAAGCGAACACGCCCTATGACGCCCTTTTTATATTGATTTTTTTAATATTGTCTGTTATAATCAATTAATGCCGACAGTGGACAAAACCGCACTAATCGGGGATGTAGCGGCACCCTGTAGTCTGCAATCCGCTATAGCAGAGAGAGGTGTGCGGCCGAGGGCGTCGGCTGTGTCGCAGCAGCCGCCCCTGAAGCGTTGATAAGCAGTCCTTATGCGATCATATGCCGTGAACCCGGTCAGGCGGGGAACCGAGCAGCCGTAAGCGGATTTTATGATGTGCCATAAGAAAAGCTGTTTTGAGTAACGGGGACGGAGATGCGGGCGTAGCCGCCGTTCAGATCCGCACCGTGCGGTTTTGTGCGCTGTCGGAAATTTTTGCATTACCGAGTATTTTAACGAAGCAGTGGTGTAAAAAGGCGAATAAAAAACGGATTCGCCTGCCGATGCAACTGCTTATAAGGAGAGTTTGTATGTCATACCGTGCGCTGTACAGAAAATGGCGTCCTGTGGACTTTGACGATGTTGCAGGGCAGGAACATATCGTGTCGATACTCAGAAACGAAGTCAAAGAAAATAAACTTTCTCATGCATATCTGTTCTGCGGCACACGCGGAACGGGTAAGACAAGCATTGCAAAGATACTTGCAAAGGCGGTCAACTGCGAAAATCCCGTGGGCGGCAACCCCTGTAACGAGTGTGAATCATGCAGAGCGGTGAACAGCGGTTCGGGCGTTGATGTCATTGAACTTGACGCCGCTTCAAACAACGGTGTTGACGATGTGCGCCGTATAAGGGACGAGGTGTTTTTCGCACCCGTTTCCTCAAAGTATAAAGTCTATATCATAGACGAGGTGCATATGCTCACGCTTCCCGCTTTCAATGCGCTTCTTAAGACCATTGAAGAGCCGCCCTCACACGCCATATTCATTCTCGCAACAACCGAATTTGCAAAAGTGCCTGCAACTATTCTGTCACGCTGTCAGCGTTACGATTTCAGGCGTATCCCCGTTTCGACCATTGAAAAGCGTATTCTTTCGGTCTGCGAGGGAGAAAATATCAAAATAGAGGCAGATGCGGCAAAACTCATCGCAAAACTTGCAGACGGTGCTCTTCGTGATGCCCTCTCTATTTTAGACCAGTGTTTTGCATCGACCGACAACATAACATATGAAACTGCCGCAAAGATAACAGGTATCGGCACAAGAACATATCTGGGCGGTCTTGCTCAGGCTATAATAGATACAAACTTCCCTGCCGCACTCGAAGCGGTGGAGGAACTTTCAAAAACCAGCAAAGGCTACGTTACGGCGGCTGAGGAACTGCTTGTTCTACTTCGTGACGCACTTGTAATAAAAAGTGTGTCGGAACCGTCTGAACTTTTAGCCTCCCCTCCGCTCGACCATGAGGTTGCACGCTCGCTTTCTGATTTAAGCGAAGCACGGCTGTTAAACCTCTGCTCAATATGTCAGGACGAGGCGGACAAGATAAAACGCCTCGGCGGACGGAGGACGGATTTTGAGGTGTTTGTATTCAAACTATGCTCACCGCTTTCACTCGGCTCTCTTGAAGCATATGAAGAGCGTCTTTTTGAACTTGAGAGAAAACTTTCGGGTGTAGACACCGTTTCCGTGCCGACTCAGGCACCCAAAGCGGCAGAAGAAAAGCCTAAAGTGAGCGAAGAAAAGCCGAAGACACCTTCAAACAGCTGGGCTGAGATAAAGGCAAAACTCGAACCGTCAGTCGCATCTGTTGCGGCAAACTGCGAAGTTATTGAATATACCGACGAATTTGTTATAAAAGCAAAAGGTATGTCATACAGACTGCTGACTTCGGGCAGTACAATAGTATCGCAGATAAAAACAGTCGCATCGACCGTTACCGGCAGGGACATAAAGATAACCGTACAAAGCGCCGAAGAGGAAAAGGATGCTTTTGACTCGCTTCGGGATACGGGCATCAAATTTATTGATTAGGAGTTAAAATATCATGAAAGCAAGATTACCTCAGGGATATAATCAGGGCGGCGCAGGCAATATGCAGAATCTGCTCAAACAGGCACAGAAAGTGCAGGAGGATATGCAGAATATGTCAGCCGAACTTGAGGAGAGGACATATACCGCAACAGCAGGCGGCGAACTCGTTTGTGCAACTGTCAAGGGCACAAAGCACATTGCAGACATTACAATATCTCCCGATGTTGTTGACCCCGATGATATAGAAATGCTGCAGGACCTTGTTGTCGCTGCCGTAAACAGCGCTATCGAAGCGGCAGAAAAGGATGCCGAAGAAGAAATGGCAAAGATACAGGCTCAGATGCCCTCGATGCCGGGGTTATTCTGATGCAGTACTACATCCCCCCTATTTCAAAACTGATAGAACAATTTGCAAAACTGCCGGGAATAGGTCACAAAACGGCCTCACGCCTGGCTTTTGCCGTTATCGGTATGAGTGACGGTGCTGCAGAAGAATTTATATCCGCAATAAAAGGCGCAAAGACGGGCATTTGCTACTGCAACGTATGTCAGAATTTGTCCGACTCGGCGATATGCTCAATATGTTCAAACGAGGCGAGGGACAATTCCACAATCTGCGTAGTTGAAGAACCTAAGGATGTTATTGCTTTTGAAAAAACAAGGGAATACAAGGGACTTTACCACGTACTTCACGGCACAATGTCGCCGTCTGACGGTATCGGTCCCGACGACATAAAGATAAAAGAACTTCTAAACCGTCTTTCCGACGATACTGTAAAGGAGATAATCCTTGCAACAAACCCCACAGTGGAGGGGGAGACGACCGCCATGTACATAAGCAGGCTTGTAAAACCGCTCGGCGTAAAAGTGACGCGCATTGCCTACGGTATACCCGTCGGCGGCGAACTTGAATATGCCGATGAGGTCACGCTTGCCCGTGCAATTGAAGGGAGACGAGAACTGTGACAGTAAGATCACGAAAACTGTCCTGTATATTTCTGTGGATGGGTGCACTTATCTATCCCATATATGTGACGATTCTCTGTGAATATATAGCCTGCGGCGGCAAAACAAACCTTTTGAATATACTTAAAAGCGCACCGCAGAGTTTTATTCCTGCAGTGTTTTTGATTGCGATAGTTTTCTTTGCGCTGTTAATATCTACAAGGCGCGCATGGATCGCTTCGCTTGCAGGCGGTCTGCCGTTTATACTGTTTAGTATGGTAAACTACTTCAAGATGCAGTATTCCGTAGTTCCCTTTGTGGCGAGCGACCTTGCTTTTGCAGCATCTGTGGGTGAACTCACCGCAGAATTTACGGGCGAGGGGCTTGTTATTCCCGGCACAATGATAATCGGCATTTTACTTTATCTTGCGGCAACACTGCTCTTCCTGCTTTTCACAAGGAAAATAAATATAAATAAATATGTAAGAATATGGACAAGCGGTGCTTTGGTGATACTTCTTATGTTTCAACTTGTCATTACGGCGCCTTTTGCCTATTCGCTTGCCGGAATAGACATAGAAAACACCGAAAACGCCGCTGTGGGACTTGGCAAAAACGGCTTTTTGCCCACTTTTTTCAAATCTCTCTACAACTACTCGAACAGAGAGGATTATTCTCATCTGGAAGTCAGTGAAGCGGCATTTTTTACAGATGAGAAAATGGAAAAGACACCCAATGTCATAGTCGTGCTTGCAGAGGCGTATTGGGATCCAAAACAGTTAGTAAACGCACAGTTTTCTCAAAATCCGACTGAGGCTTACGACAGGCTGTCAGCCGAGGGTATATCGGGCACGATGCTGTCCCCCACGATAGGCGGCGGCACGGTCCGTCCCGAATTTGAAGTACTCACTTCGCTTATAACCGACGGTATGCCCGAGGGTAACAGCGCCTACAATTTTGTCACCACCCCATATCTGCCGTCGCTCGGCTCGTATTTTGAAAATAACGGCTATGAGACGACCTTTATGCACACCTACGAAAAGTCTTTCTACGACAGAGATGTGGCATACTCGACTATGGGTTTTGACAGAATGCTCGACATCAACGACATCACATATGACTATACACCCCAGGGCGGCTATGTCCCCGACAGGATAATCGGACAGTGGGTGACCGATACTCTGGCAGAAAATGAAGAACCGCAGTTTATAATGGCTATAACCATTGAAAACCACGGTCCGTATTACGGCAAGGACAACAAAGGTGAAGTCGAAGTCACAGGCACCGATGTCCTTGATGAAGAAACAACAAACATTTTGGGCAGTTTTTCAAAAGCAGTCAAGCACTGCGACGATGTGCTGACAATGATAAGCGATTACGCCACCGAAAGCGGTGAACCGACGGTCATTCTGTTTTACGGTGACCATCTCCCCTATTTCGGCAGCAGTTATCACGGCTTTGTAAACGGCGGTTTCATTGACGACGGAAACGAGGCAAACTGGGACGAGGCAACACAGGACAAGATGCACGCCGTGCCCTTCCTCATATGGTCAAGCGAGGCTGATATAACACCCCAGTCGGATATTCAGACGGCGCCCTATTATTTGGGACAACTCCTCTTAAATGCCATTGACGCACCGCTCACACCCTACTATGAATATTTGCAGAACTGTTACGAGAACACAGGTCCGATAAGGGTGTGGACAACACTTGACGAAACAAACAAAGAGACCTATGACACATTAAAAGCATACAGCGATATATATTTATATTAAAAATATAAAATGCACCTGCGGAATTAACCGCAGGTGCATTTTTCTATAAAAGATTTTTATTTTGCGTTTACTTTTTCGAATGTAGCGACTACTTCATCATCTGGTTTCTCTGTAATCAGACTTACTACCACGATAAGTATCGAACTGATGACAAATGCGGGAAGCAGTTCGTATATGGCAAACAGACCGCCGATAGGAGCGATGAGGAACTTCCATACAAACACCATCACGCCGCCTGAAACCATACCTGCAAGTGCGCCCCATCTGTTTGTTCTCTTCCAGAAAAGAGCAAAGAGTACGAGCGGACCGAATGCGGCACCGAAGCCTGCCCATGCAAATGAAACAATTCTGAACACGGAACTGTTTTCATTCCATGCAAAGAACATACCTACTATTGCGATAACACATACGGTAAGTCTTGAAACCCAGATTGAAGCCTTAACCGACATATCCTTCCAGAAGAAGCGGTGAACGATGTTCTCTGAAACACTTGAAGATGCTGCAAGAAGCTGTGAATCTGCAGTTGACATTGTCGCTGCGAGAATACCTGCGAGGATAAGACCTGCAATTATTGCAAATACGGGTCCGATTTCCTTTATTGCATTTGACATATAAACGATAATACGTTCAGCATCAAAACCATCTGTGCCGAGCAAGCCGTTGTTCTTGACAAACGTATAACCCACAATACCTATAAATATAGCCATTGCCATTGAAATAACAACCCATATACTTGCAACACGTCTTGATGTCTTGAGTTTATTTTCATCTTCAATCGCCATAAATCGAAGAAGTATGTGAGGCATACCAAAATAACCAAGTCCCCAAGCGAGTGTTGATACTATGGGAAGTGCACCGTAAGCACCGTTTGCAGTAAGACTGAAATATCCCGTGTAATCTTTGATATTTCCGAGAACAGTATCCATACTGCCTGCCTGATTCATACCAAAGCAGATAATTACAAACAAAGCGATTGTCATTACTACAGACTGTACAAAGTCAGTCGTACTTACTGCCAAAAATCCACCGAGCACCGTATATAGCACAATAACTGCAGCACCTACAATCATTGCGGTATGATAATTCACACCGAAAAGACTGTTGAAAAGTTTACCGATAGCAGAAAAGCCTGATGCCGTGTAGGGCACGAAGAAAATAACTATAATTATTGCCGATATTGCAAGAAGCGCACCGCTTTTATCCGCAAAACGATTTGAAAAGAAGTCGGGCACTGTGTCAGAATTAGTTTCTTCTGTATATCTTCTGAGTCTTTTAGCAACTATGAGCCAATTTATATATGTACCAATTGCAAGTCCGATAGCCGTCCATGCTGCCTCCGCAAAACCGTTTGCCAGAGCAAGACCGGGCAGACCCATAAGAAGCCACGAGGACATGTCAGATGCCTCAGCACTCATCGCAGTTACAAGAGGACCGAGTTTTCTACCCCCAAGATAAAACTCCCCTGTAGTGTTGTTATTCTTACCGTACTTTACACCTATAAGTATCATACCTGCAAGGTATACAGCAATGGTAATAAGTGTCATTACTGTGTTCATTTTTTACTCCACCTTAATTTTTTATAAATGAGATTATAGCATACTATTTGTAATAATGCAACTTAGCATATTGACCTTTTAGGAAAAATATAGTATATTTGTATCAAATAAGACATTTTTCGAGGTTTTATGGATACTAAACTTTTAAAGCCGAGACACAAAAATATAATATTTTCCTGTTTCCTTTTTAAAGGCGCACAAAATGTCAACCGCTATCTTGAAAATAACGGCTGCACACTCAAAACCTTTGAAAAGGGCGAGTATATTTATACACCCGATAAATTCTTTCGGAGTGTCGGGCTTGTGCTCTCAGGCGAAGTGCTTGTCACAAATGAGAAGGGCAAAAAACTCATTGTTAATACGATAAGACAGGGCTCACCTTTTGGCGCCGCCTCGGTATTTTCAGAAAACGAGGAATATGAAACGACCTTGACGGCAACCGAAAAGTGCACAGTTATATTTTTCTCACAGGAACTTTTGTCCGAAATGATAAAAGAGCCTGTTATTGCCGAAAACTACATCCGGTTTTTGACAGACAGGATACATTTTTTAAATGACAAGATACGCTCTCTCTCGTGCGCCGATGCTGAGCAGTCGCTTGCAAAGCATCTGCTTGCAAATGAAAAAGACGGTATATGCTCCGTCGGGCAACTCTCAACTCTTGCAAAGACACTGGGTATGGGCAGGGCATCGCTCTACCGCGCTTTTGACACACTGACTAAAAATGATCTTATATACCGTGACGGCAAGACCGTCACTATCAAAGATAAAATAAAATTAAAGGAGATATCAAAATGAAAAAAATTATTTCACTTATTCTTGCAGCGGCTCTTATGTTTTCTTTTGCCGCATGCGGCAAAACCGAAACACCTTATACGGGTATGACTGTAAATGTCGGTATGCTCAAAGGCCCCACAGGTGTAGGCAGCGTCTACCTCATGGATGGCGAATATGAAGATACTTACGAATTCACCATCACCTCAGAAGCAACTGATTTTGTTGCCAAACTCTCAAACGGTGATCTTGATATTGCCGCACTTCCCACAAACGTTGCCGCATCGCTCTACAACAAGACTAACGGCGGCGTCCAGATAATCGCGCTCAACACGCTGGGCGTACTCTACGTTTTAGAGAACGGCGACACTATAAACAGCGTTTCCGACCTTGCAGGTAAAACAATATATGTACACGGACAGGGCGCAAATCCCGAATTTGTGTTAAATTACATTCTTGAGAAAAACTCTCTTGAAGATGTAGAGATAATTTTCAAAGATCCCACAGAAATAGCAACTCTTATGGCATCGGGCGAAGCCGAAATTTGTATGCTTCCCGTTCCCCACGCCACAACAGTGCTTATGAAAAACCCCACAGTCCGTGTTGCTCTTGACATCACCGACGAATACGACAACATCACCGATGATTCAAGCGTGCTCACAATGGGCTGTGTCGTAGCAAGAACGGATTTTATAAACGAACATCCCGAAACTGTTGCAAAATTCCTCGAAAATTATGAAAACTCACTTGAAAAGGTCATTTCCGAGCCGAAAGCGGCTTCCGAACTCGTTGCAAAATATGAGATAACAGGCTCCGCCGCTATTGCAGAGAAGGCAATTCCGGACTGTAACCTTGTATGCATTACAGGCAAAGATATACAGACCTCTGTTGAGGGTTATTACAATGTTCTGTACAATGCCGATCCCAAAGCAGTAGGCGGCGCTCTGCCCGATGATAATTTCTACTATGTCGGCTAAAAAGATTCTAAAAGGCGTATTGTCGCTCATATTCTGGATAGCGGTATGGGCGCTCTGCGCTGCGGCGATAGACCAGGTGTTACTGCTCCCCTCACCGCTGATTGTGGCAAAAAGGCTTTTGTCGCTGTCTGCGACGAGAGAGTTTTGGGCAAAGACCGGAATGTCGCTTTTCAGAATATTTTTCGGGTGGGCAATCGGCATTCTTGCAGGCGCTCTCCTTGCGGTGCTGGCGTCGGCATCGTCTGTCTTAAGCAGTCTGATATCCCCCGTGATACACACGGTTCGCGCAACACCCGTCACCTCATTCATAATACTTGTTATGCTGTGGCTGGGCTACTCGAACGTGCCGATTTTCATAGCGGCTCTGCTCGTCGTCCCGATAATCTACGGCAACATAAAAACGGGTATTTCGCAGACCGACAGTGAACTTCTCGAAGTCGCAAAAATATACCGTTTCGGCAGGATAAAAACGCTGACAAAAGTTTATTTGCCCTCGGTTCGTCCCTATCTCTATTCCGGCTGTGTCACATCGCTGGGGCTTGCCTGGAAAGCAGGCATTGCGGCAGAGGTGCTCTGCCAACCGAAAAATGCGATAGGCTCTGAGATATACTACTCAAGATACTATCTCGAAACGCCCGACCTTTTTGCATGGACGGCAGTCGTGATACTGCTGAGTTATATCTTGGAAAAACTTTTCAAAGTTCTTTTCAGAGAGGGGGCACGGGTATGAAGTTTAACAATATAAGCGTATCTTACGGCGATAAAAAAGTGCTCTCATCATTTTCTGCCGAGTTTAGCGGGCTGACCTGTATTTTCGGCCCCTCGGGCTGCGGAAAAACGACACTTCTGCGCACCTGCGCTGGTCTGATAAAACCGCAGTCGGGCACACTTGAAGACGTTCCGAAAAAAATAGCGTTTATGTTTCAGGAGGACAGGCTTTTCCCCTGGATGAGCGTGCTCGAAAATGTTGCGGTAGTTATGTCGCCCGAGAAAAGGCACACCGCCATAGACTATTTGAAAATGGTCGAACTTGAAAATGAGGCTGCTTCATTCCCTGACTCGCTCTCGGGCGGTATGAAGCGCAGAGTTGCGCTTGCCAGGGCACTCGCCTACGGCGGCGATATGCTGATTTTAGATGAGCCTTTCAAGGGACTTGACAAACCGCTCATCGAGCGGCTTATTCCGCTGATTAAGACACTTGACATCCCTGTCATGGTTGCCACCCACTCCGCAGAAGAGCGTGCTCTTCTCGGCGGTACACAATTTGAAATGAAATAAAAACGGGCGGATAATATCCGCCCCTACAACATCCATTTATTACGCAAAAAAATTGACCGGTATTACGGTCAATTTTTTATTTTCTTATGATATATAATAAACCAAAACCAATAACAAATTTAATTAAGGAGAATATGAAATGGGTGTTATTAAAGATTTTTATTTCAGTGATATAAAACCGTCGGAAAGGTATGTTAAAAGAGAAAGTGAATATTATAAACTGTCCGTAAAACTATCGGATGATATTGATGAGTTTATGGGATTACTAAGTGATAAAGAAAATCAACTTTTTGAAAAAATTATAGACAGTATTTACTATATCAACAGTATTTCCGAAGAAGAGTGTTTTACAAACGGATTTTGCATTGGTGTAAAAATGATGGTGGAAGTTATAAATTATAAAAGCGAAAATTTTGAATGATAAATATAATTCACAATTGCTATCTTTAATTTTTTATACTAAAATACAATTAGTGATATAAATGACATTACCTACAAGAAAGCCTAATCGATTAGAGAATTATGATTACGGTAAGGGCGGTGCATATTTTATAACAATATGTACAAAAAACAGACAACAAATATTATCAGAAATTCCCACGGAAGCGACCGTAGGGGCGGATATTATCCGCCCGAAATTATCAAAATACGGAGAAATTGCAGATGTGGCAATAAATGCAATACCATTGCATTATTCTAATATTAAAATTGATAAATATATAATTATGCCCGACCATATTCATTTGATTTTAATAATATTTGATGAACATAAAAACGGGCGGATAATATCCGCCCCTACACCAACGATAATGACGGTTATCGGTCAAATGAAACGATGGATTTCAAAAAAGATCGGTTTTTCATTATGGCAAAAATCATATTACGACCATATTATCCGAGATGAAGAAGATTATATAAACATATGCCAATATATTGACCAAAACCCTTTGAAATAAATATCCACCCGCATAACAGGTGGATATTTGTTATTTTCTTGATATTATCAATATTTTATAAAAAGTCTTTTTCCTAATTATATTAGGCAGCAGGTTATTCAGGCTTTCTAAAACGAAAACATTTCTTACATTTTTAGGCTGCCCTTGCATTTTCACGAAGTGAATGTTATAAATATTTTATTATGAAACTTTCGGAGGTAATGCGATGACCGTACAGGAATATTTCGGCTGCAATGTGTTTAATGAGCAAGTGATGAGAGACAGACTTCCCAAAGAAGTTTACAAGTCGCTCACACAGACCATTAACGAGGGCAGGGCGCTTGATTTAAGCGTTGCAAACGGCGTTGCGAATGCAATGAAGGACTGGGCAATAGACAAGGGTGCCACACACTATACCCATTGGTTTCAACCCATGACGGGTATTACCGCCGAAAAACATGACTCGTTTATATCTCCCGCGCCGGGCGGCAAAGTCATAATGGAATTTTCGGGCAAAGAACTTATAAAGGGCGAGCCCGATGCCTCCTCTTTCCCCTCAGGCGGTCTGCGCGCAACATTTGAAGCACGCGGTTACACTGCGTGGGATCCGACTTCATACGCTTTTGTAAAGGACGGCACTTTGTATATCCCGACAGCATTTTCATCGTTTACAGGAGAAGTGCTTGATAAAAAAACCCCTCTTCTGCGCTCTATGGAAGCGGTAAACAAAGAGGCTGTAAGACTTCTTCACCTTATGGGACACACCGAAGTGCAGACGGTACGAACAACTGTCGGCGCAGAGCAGGAATACTTTCTTATAGATAAACAGAATTATGACAAACGTCTCGACCTTCAACTTGCAGGCAGAACACTTTTCGGCGCAAAGACGCCTAAAGGACAGGAGATGGAGGATCACTATTTCGGCTCACTTAAACAGCGCGTTGCCGAATATATGAAAGAACTTGACGAGGAACTCTGGAAACTCGGAATCCTCTCAAAGACCAAGCACAACGAAGGCGCACCCGCTCAGCACGAGCTTGCGCCGATATATACATCAACAAACGTTGCCACCGACCACAACCAGCTTATAATGGACACGATGAAAAAGGTGGCGCTCAGACACGGTCTTGTCTGCCTGCTTGCCGAGAAGCCTTTTGCAGGCGTAAACGGAAGCGGCAAGCACAATAACTGGTCGATAAGCACAAATACGGGTGTAAATCTGCTTGATCCGGGCAAAAGACCTGCCGAGAATAAACTTTTCCTCACTTTCTTTGCCGCAATGATAGAGGCGGTGGACGAATACGGCGATATGCTCAGACTCTCTGTTGCCTCGGCAGGAAATGACCACCGACTCGGCGGCGGCGAAGCGCCCCCTGCAATAGTTTCCATGTTTATAGGCACCGAGATGGAGGCTATCATAGACGCCATAGACAAGGGCAAAGAGTATAAAGCTCCGTCATCGATAAAATACGACGCCGGCGTTGAGATACTGCCGACCTTCAGAAAGGATAATACCGACCGTAACAGGACTTCGCCTTTCGCCTTCACGGGCAACAAGTTTGAATTCCGTATGCCGGGCGCATCGCAGTCGATAGCGGGTGTAAATGTCACGCTAAATGTCATTGCATCAGAGGTATTTTCAAGATACTCTGCGTCTCTTGAAAAGGCTGAAGACAGAGAGGCTGAACTTGACAAACTTATCCGTGATTCGATTCACAACCACAGGAGAGTAATCTTCAACGGAAACGGCTATGACAAGGCGTGGATAGCAGAGGCAGAAAAAAGAGGCCTTCCAAACTTAGTAAGCACCGTCGATGCACTTCCCAGATATATTTCAGAGAAGAATATAAAACTCTTTGTGGATCACGGCATATACACCGAGCATGAAGTATATGCAAGGTATGAGATAAAGGCGGAAGAGTATTATAAGACGGTAAATATCGAGGCACGCACAATGTCGGATATGGTCAAAAAGGACTATCTGCCTGCCGCAATAAACTTTCTCACCGACATATGCGACAGCGTAGCGGCGCAGAAAGCCGCAGGCTTTGCACCAAAACATATGGAAGATGCCGCAAAAGCGGCAAGTGAAACAACTGATAAGATATATGCCGATGTCAAGGCACTTGATGAAGCAATATCCTCTGTAAATAAAGAGGATGCCTATAAGGCGGCAAAGTATTATCACGACACCGTTTTGCCCATAATGAAGAGTCTGCGAGGCAATGTCGATGCGCTCGAACTCATGGTGGGCAGAGAATACTGGCCCGTACCTGCATACAGCGACCTTCTATTTAAGGTATAAGGAGTTAAATATGACACCGAAAAAAATAAATTATCAGCATACGGCTGATACAATAATAAAAAACCTTGCAAAAAGGCAGATGAAGGGCTACTACTGCGAAACAAAAGAAGATGCAGTTAAACTTGCTCTCTCTCTTATGCCTGCAGGAAGCAGTATTGCCTGGGGTGGTTCAATGTCACTTTTTGAATGCGGACTTATGGATGCTATCAAGAATTCCGACTATGAAATAATAGACAGAGACACGGCAAAAACCCCCGAAGAAATAAGAGTAATGAGCGGCAAAATCTGTTGCAGTGACTTCTTTCTTATGAGCACAAATGCAATCACAATGAACGGTGAACTTGTAAATGTTGACGGAAGGGCAAACAGGGTATCTTATCTTTGCTACGGTCCGCAGAACGTCATTATCATCGCAGGCATGAATAAAGTCGCCGTTGATGCAGACACCGCTCTTGCAAGGGCAAGAAATGTTGCTGCACCGCCAAATGCGGTAAGACTTTCAAGAAACACCCCCTGCGCAGTCACGGGAAAATGCGGCGACTGTCAGTCACCCGACTGTATATGCAGTCAGATAGTAATTACAAGGCGTTCACATATACCCGACCGTATCAAAGTGATACTTATCGGCGAAGAAATCGGATATTAAAAAGGCAGATGAAAGGACACCCGATTAGGTAGGTGTCCTTTATTTTTTAATTTTTTTAGGTGTTTTACACTTAAAATCACTTTTTTGAGTGTTTTAACTTTATTTTACTTGATTTATTTAAATATCACTTTACAACTTTATTGCAGTAAAGTATAATGACTTCATCAAATTGATTTTCAAAGGAGATAAATTAAAATGAAAAAAGTATTGGCAATTATGCTTGCAGTTGTAATGGTTCTTTCACTTGCAGCCTGCGGCAACAACACAACTACAAACGTTGACTACTCACAGTCAGTTGAAGGTGCAAGGATAGTTGCAGAAGCAGGTTCAGCCGGCGAAGAGCTCGCAACAGGTGATGATTTCTTTGCAAATGCTGAATTTACTCCCGTAGATTCAATGGCAAAAGCTTTAATGGAAGTTGAATCAGGCACAGCAGATATTGCTATTGTTGACTATGTAACATCAATCGGTTCAATCGGAGAAGGCACAGATTTTGTTGATTTAGCAGTTGTCGAAGGCAAAGACTTCAGTCCCGAAGAATACGGTATTGCATTCAGAAAAGGCAGCGACCTTACGAATGCAGTAAATGAAGCTATTGCTGAACTCGCAGCTGATGGAACATTGGATACTATCGGTAAGAATTATAAGCTTGATGCTCTTGTTATTAAAGACGGCAAAGCTAATGAAACAGAAATTACAGAAGGTGACCTTGCTTACGTTAAAGAAAAAGGCGTACTTAACATAGGTATTACACTCTTTGCACCTATGAACTACTATGATGATGCAAATAAACTTATAGGTTTTGAAACAGAATTTGCTGAAGCTGTTTGCGCTAAATTAGGTGTTAAAGCTAACTTTATTGAAATTAACTGGGATGCAAAAGAAATCGAACTTAATTCAAAGAATATTGACTGCATCTGGAATGGTATGACAATTACTGAAGACAGACTCGAAAATATGAGCATTTCAGCACCATATATGCAGAACAAGCAGGTTATGGTATCAAAAGTAAAATAATTTGAAAGATTGGATATGATATGAATAATATTTTACCTATTATATCTTCTCTGTTTGAAGGTTTTTATGTAAACTGTATTATATTTATACTCACTCTTTTAATGTCATTGCCGCTGGGTCTTATAATTTCATTCGGTTCAATGATGAAATTTGCACCCATAAGATGGCTAACAAGAACTTTTGTCTGGATCATCAGAGGTACACCTCTGATGCTCCAGCTTTTTGTTGTTATGTATGCTCCGGGTATGCTCTTTGATATGCCTATAAAATCAAGGATGACGGCGGCATTAATTGCATTTGTAATAAATTATGCAGCTTACTTTTCAGAAATTTTCAGAGGCGGTATAGAATCCATTTCAAAAGGACAGTACGAAGCCTGTCAGGTACTTGGCATGACAAAAACTCAGGCTTTTTTTAAGGTAGTACTGTTCCAGGTTGTAAAAAGAATAGTAGCCCCGATCAGTAATGAAGTCATAACACTTGTAAAAGATACTTCCCTTTCAAGAATAATAAGTGTTCCTGAAATTATTATGAGTGCAGAAAGATTTACCAAGAAAGGTTTGATCTGGCCCCTTTTCTCTACAGGAATATATTTTCTTATATTCAACGGCTTACTTACCATACTCTTCAGCCGTATCGAGAAGAAGTTAAGCTATTTTGAGTAAGGTGGTGTACTATGAATATCTTAGAAATACAGAATCTTTACAAAAATTTCGGTAAAACCCAGGTTTTGAAGGGTGTAAACTTTACGATGCAGGAAGGTGAAGTTTTAAGTGTTATCGGTTCATCTGGCAGTGGTAAAACTACACTTTTAAGATGTATTAATTTTCTAGAACGAGCAGATAAGGGCAGAATTTATTTAGACGAAGAAATTCTTTTCGACGGTGATGAGCATAAAAAAGCATCTGCGAAAGAAATAAGAAACATACAGCTTAATTTCGGACTTGTATTCCAGGATTTTAATTTATTCCCGCAATATACAGTTTTGGAAAACGTTACTCTTGCACCAAAATTACTAGCAAAAGAACGTGATGATTTTAAGACTAACAAAAAACTGATTTTTGAGGATATAGAAAAAAATGCGTTTTCTATTCTTGACAGAGTAGGACTGACAGATAAAATTAATAATTATCCCTGTCAGCTTTCAGGCGGACAAAAGCAGAGGGTATCTATTGCCCGTGCACTTGCACTTAAACCGAGAATACTCTTTTTTGATGAACCTACATCAGCTCTTGACCCTGAGCTTACAGGTGAAATTTTAAGAGTTATAAAGCAACTTGCGAAAGAGAATGTTACTATGGTTATTGTCACACACGAGATGGAATTTGCAAAAAGCGTGTCCGACAAAATCATGTTTATGGCAGACGGCGTTATTGAAGAAATGGGCACACCGGGAGAAGTATTTGGCAATCCCAAATCCGAAAAAACCAGGGCGTTTTTAAGCAGTTCACTTGAACAGTTCTAAATTAACTATTGAAATTTATACCATACGGTGGTAAAATGCACATTGTAATTAACAATAA
The DNA here is from genome assembly GCA_045538835.1 of Feifaniaceae bacterium. Taxonomy (GTDB): domain Bacteria; phylum Bacillota; class Clostridia; order Oscillospirales; family Feifaniaceae; genus RGIG6165. The sequence goes on from JAZQEF010000022.1 coordinate 81,698, forward strand.
ATAAAAGGAGATTACTTAAAATGAAAAAACTTATTTCAATTTTGCTCGCAGTTGTAATGGTACTTTCATTCGCTGCTTGCGCAAAGGAAGAACCCGTAACACTTAAAATTCTTGACACAGAATATGCAGTAGAAGACTATGCTATCTGTGTAGCAAAGGAAAACACAGACCTTCTTGAAAAAATCAACGTTGCTCTTGCAGAGCTCACTGCTGACGGTACGGCACAGGCTATCGTTGACAATTACATCTCAGGCGTAGAAAACGACCTCGTTTTCCAGGCTGACGCTGAAGGCAAAGAAGAAATTCATATGGCTACAAACGCACAGTTCCCTCCTTATGAATACTACGAGGGCGATACAATCGTTGGTATAGATGCTGAAATGGCAGCAGCTATTGCTGACAAACTCGGTATGAAACTTGTTATTGACGATATGGAATTTGATTCAATCATCGCTGCTGTTCAGACAGGTAAGTCAGACTTTGGTATGGCTGGTATGACAGTTACCGAAGAGAGACTACAGAGCATCAACTTCTCAGACAGCTATGCAACAGGTATCCAGGTAGTTATCGTACCCGAAGGTTCAGCTATCACATCCGTTGATGACCTCTATGCAGAAGGCGCAACATACCTTGTTGGTACACAGAGAGGTACAACAGGCGATATCTACGCTGAAGGCGATTTCGGTGCAGACAGAGTTATGAAGTACGCTTCAGGTAACGAAGCAGTTCAGGCTCTCATCACAGGAAAAGTTGACTGCGTCATTATTGACAACGAGCCTGCTAAGGCATATGTTGCAGCTAACAACAAATAACAATAAGTTTCTTTAAGGGGGCGGAGCTTCTCTGCCCTCTGTTTTTTTTAAGCAGTAGTATCAGTAGTCGAACCCGCCCCGGACAAGAAAAATAACAGTTTTTCTGTGTTGTCGGGTTTGAAATACGAAAGTATTACTGCACCCTTACGCCTTGAAAAGACAGTTATTTTTCTTGTCTGGGGTTCAAAGAATTTTTTATACAGGATTTTTAGGTCAATGCAAGGCAAAAACACAGGTAATGCTGACGCATTACCGAGTATTTTAACAAAGCAGTGGCGTAAAAAGGCGAATAAAAAACGGCTTCGCCTGCTGACACTACTGCTTACGAGGTGCCATAATGAACAGTATTATTGCATGGTTTAACGATTTTAAGGCAGATTTTATACTTAATTTTGTCGACCAGCAGAGATGGAAGTTTATTACAACAGGTCTTAAAAACACCCTTATAATTACCCTTCTTTCTCTGATATTAGGCGTGGTCTTAGGTATTATCATCGCCATTGTACGCTCAAGTTACGATAAAACTTACGAAGAAATGCGAGGCGGTGCAAAGAAATTTCTTTTCTCAATCGCAAATGGCATATGCAGATTGTATCTTACTGTAATAAGAGGAACACCTGTAGTAGTTCAGCTTATGATAATGTACTACATAATCTTTGCATCTTCTAGAAACAGCCTTATGGTTGCAGTTATCGCCTTTGGTATAAACTCAGGCGCTTATGTTGCGGAGATTGTCCGTTCAGGCATTATGTCTATTGATGCCGGACAGTTTGAGGCTGGGAGAAGTCTCGGTTTCGATTATAAGAGTACAATGATATACATTGTACTTCCGCAGGCATTCAAAAATGTCTTGCCTGCGCTTGCAAACGAGTTTATCGTGCTTTTAAAAGAAACCTCCGTTGCAGGTTATGTAACGATAAGGGATCTTACTATGGGCGGCAACATAATCCGTGCGGCAACCTATTCGGCATTCCTGCCACTTATCGCAGTTGCACTCATTTATCTTGTTTTGGTTATATTCTTCTCAAGACTCGTAAATATTCTCGAAAGGAGGTTGCGCCGCAGTGAAAGATAACGTTTTAGTTAAGGTAAACGGCCTTAAAAAGCACTATAACGGCGGTGCCGTAAAGGCGCTTGACGGTATTGATGCACAGATTTCAAAGGGCGAAGTCGTTGTTGTTATCGGTCCTTCGGGAAGCGGTAAATCTACTTTCCTGCGATCACTCAATCTTCTTGAGATACCTACAGAGGGTGAAATATTTTTTGACGGTGTCAACATTGCAGACCCACGAACAAACATCAACCTCCACCGTCAGAAAATGGGTATGGTGTTCCAGCATTTTAACCTCTTCCCGAATATGACCATACTTAAGAATATGACCATAGCACCCATGAAACTTCTCAAAAAACCCAAGGCAGAAGCAGAAAAATATGCTATGGAACTCTTGGAAAAAGTCGGTCTTGCGGACAGGGCAAATGCTTATCCCAGCCAACTTTCAGGAGGTCAGAAACAGCGCGTTGCCATCGTGCGCGCACTCTGTATGATGCCCGAAGTGCTTCTTTTTGACGAGCCGACTTCGGCGCTTGACCCCGAGATGGTGGGTGAAGTTCTTGAAGTTATGAAATCACTTGCGGGGGACGGTATGACAATGGTAGTCGTCACTCACGAAATGGGTTTTGCCCGTGAAGTTGCCGACCGTGTCATCTTTATGGACGAGGGTGTTATAGTGGAGGAAGGCACACCTGAAAAGATATTCTCGGCACCGACAAGCGACCGTCTTAAAAACTTCCTTGCAAAGGTATTATAAGCACATAAAGACAGATGTTTTTCATCTGTCTTTTGTTTTATTAAATACTAAAGTACAATATTAAAATACTTATGTATTTTTGGCGAGGTCAACCAAAATGATACAATAGTATTGTAATATTTTATATGAGGTAAATTTTATGTTAAGTGAAAGAATCAAGGCACTGCGTACTGGCAGGAGACTCAGCCAGGTAGAACTGGCAAAACTTCTCGACGTATCAAAGCAATGCATTTCAAATTGGGAGAATGACAATATTCAGCCCTCTGTCGATATGCTTACAAAAATTGCGTCTGTCTTTTCTGTTTCGACAGATTATCTTCTCGCACTTGATGACCGTAAATACCTCGATGTAACTGATCTGTCTGATGAAACGGTCGAACACTTAAAACTTATAATTAACGACATAAAAAGCACTTTTTAAGTGCTTTTTATCTTATTTATATGACAAAATTTGCACTTTATTTGCGCTACATTTATTATAATAAATAAAACGACGATAACTAAGAAGGTATACCGATGACTGCAATAATAGTTGATGATGACAAGACTATGCTGCCCATCATTCGTGAAATGCTCATTTCTCACGAAGAAATAAGGCAATGCATCACATTCAGCGATCCACGTACGGCACTGCAATACGTAAAACAGTGTAATAGTTTGGATATTGCATTTTTAGATGTGGAAATGCCCGATATTGACGGCATTGATCTCGGAACAAAACTAAAAGAACTCGTTTCAGATATATCCATCGTCTATCTTACAAGTTACAATGACCGTGCTGTTGATGCCTTTTGCCTCGATGCTATTTCATATATAATGAAACCTCCCTGCAAAGAATGTGTATATGAAGCAATAGAAAGAATAGTTAAAGGTCGTCTGCCCAAAGGCAGGAAACGCTTTTTCGCCCACACCTTCGGCGACTTTGATTTTATTGCAGACGGAAAATCAGTACACTTTTCCAATGCAAAGGCAAAAGAATTTCTTGCATATCTCATTGACAGACAGGGCGCCTATGTAAGTGTCGAGCGTGCCATCTCAATTTTGTGGGAGGACAGACCTTGTGACTGCGCTTCGTCAAGTCTTTTTCGCACCGTGATCGCCGATCTTAAAAATACGCTTCATTCGGTAGGCGCCGATGACATACTTGTAGACTGCCGCAATCAGAAATGTGTAGACACCTCTCTTTTTGACTGTGATTTTTACGCCTATCTTGCCCACGGAGTAAATTCCTCCCACGCATTTCTCGGTGAATATATGCTTTCTTATTCATGGGGTGAGGAGACACTTGCCCTTATCAACGAACACGAAAAGGAAAAATCATGCTTATAAAATCGCGCACCATATGCTATGAACTGACCGACACGCTCACCCTCCGAGCATATTATGAAGACGAACCTGAGAGTGTCGCCGAAGTACTTCTTCCTATGACAGACGCAGAAAGTGCCGAATTTATACTAAAGCGTCTTGCTTTCAATATTGTACCGCCCTGCCAACTTTGCGATGTATGTGAAGACTTTAATTTGATATAGCCTTATATTTGTGTTATAATTAACACAATATTATAAAAAGGCGGTACTTTTTATGCCGATAAAGATTCCGAATAAACTTCCTGCAACTAAAACGCTGACAAAGGAAAATATATTTGTAATAACAGAAACCAGGGCTATGACGCAGGACATTCGTCCGCTGCGCATACTTATGCTCAATCTCATGCCAAAAAAAATAGAGACAGAGACACAGATAGCGCGGCTTATCGGCAACACTCCCCTTCAGGTCGAACTTGAACTGCTGCAGACTGCCACTCATAAAGCCACTCATACGTCAATGGAGCATATGCTCTCATTTTACAAAACCTTCGATGATATAAAAGACCAGAAGTTTGACGGTATGATAATAACAGGCGCACCTGTTGAGCATATGCAATTTGAAGAGGTAGAATATTGGGACGAGCTCTGCAAAATTATGGAGTGGAGCAAGACAAACGTCCACTCAACATTCCACATATGCTGGGCGGCGCAGGCAGGTCTTTACTACCATTTCGGCATACAAAAACATAAACTTGACAAGAAACTGTTCGGCGTATATTCCCATAAGGCGGAGAGGAAGAATTCCATGCTCTGCCGTGGGTTTGACGACACTTTCTATGTACCTCATTCGCGCCACACCACAGTTGATATTGAAGATGTCAAGGCAGTACCCGAACTTAAAATAATCGCCACTTCAAAAGAAGCAGGTCTTTATGCGGTTATGACAGACCAGGGCAGGCAGATTTTTATCACCGGCCACTCAGAATACGATGCCGGCACACTAAAAACCGAATACGACAGGGATAAGAATGCAGGTCTCCCCATCGAAGTGCCCGAAAACTACTTCCCCGATGACGACCCCACAAAAGACCCTCTTGTAAAATGGAGAGGGCATGCAAATCTGCTCTATTCAAACTGGCTCAACTACTACGTTTACCAGACAACTCCCTACGACATAACTGAGATAAAATAAAAAAACTTGCAGTGAATTTTCACTGCAAGTTTTTTATACTTCTATCATTCTTATAACGGTGAGTGCGCTGTTTTTTGCCGCAACCTCCCAGAAATTATCATATTCATTCTGTCCGTTGTCATCAGCACTGTCGCTTATCGTTCTGATTATAACAAATGGCTTTTTGTTCATATATGCGACCTGTGCGATAGCCGCACCCTCCATCTCAACACAGAGCGGTTCGCATCTGTTTATTATCGCCTCTTTAAGTATGTTGCTGGTAACAAAGGTATCCCCCGTTGCCACCCTGCCTATATATGCCTTTACATTGATTGATGCCGCCGAAGTGACCGCCTTTGTGACAAGGTCGTCATCTGCGACAAATTCGGTGCAATGCGGAAAATAATTCTTTATAACACCGTCATCTCTGTCGTGGAATACCGCCGTTTTGGAAACGACCATTTCAAGAGGCTTGATATACTCTGCCGTACCGCCTGCAATACCCGTGTTGATTATACAGTCAACGTCAAAACGGTCTATCATAAGCTGCGCCGCAGCCGCCGCATTGACAGTCGCCACACTGCATTCGCATACCACAACGTCGTGCTCGCGCAGTTTTCCTTTATAAAAAGTTATGTACGAGCCGTCATCCACCGTACACTCAGAAAGTGCCGAAACTATCTCTTTTATCTCTGCCTGCATGGCGCCGATAATACCGTAAAACATATTGTTTCCTCCGAAATATTTGTATGTTGATTTAATAATATCATAATTTTATTAAAAAAACTACTGTACATTTGTTCGTATTTGTGGTATTATATGAATATTACATTTAAGGAGCTACTATGGCACACGATAAAAGTTGTTTTTTTACAGGGCACCGCATATTGCCTGCAGGCGAACTGCCGAGGATATGCGTAAAACTTGACCGTGAAATTGAAAATATGATAAACAAAAACGGCGTTACCGACTTTTTTTGCGGGGGCGCAATGGGTTTTGATATGCTTGCTGCGGAGAGGGTGCTTGCCGCAAGAGAAAAGTTTTCAGGCATCCAGCTTATAATGGCACTTCCCTGCCGTAACCAGACAGAAAAGTGGAGAAATGCGTCAGACATTCGCAGATATGAGAATATTCTCTCCAAGGCAGACTATGTGTTCTATATCTGTGACGAATACGAAAAAGGCTGTATGTATAAGCGCAACCGCTTTATGGCAGACCGTTCAAAATACGGCATTGCATACCGCACACACTACCACGGTGGAACGGATTACACCGTAAAATACGCGCAGGAAATCGGGTGCGAAATGACATTTATTGCAGATGTTGCTAAAAATCCCATTCCATTTTTATAATAACTCTTGATTTTTAACTTTGTTTGTGCTATCATTATTTAGCATTTTGAAATGCGCTGTTAGCTCAGCTGGATAGAGTGACTGGCTACGGACCAGTAGGTCAGGGGTTCGAATCCCTTACAGCGCGCCAAAAAAGGCTATACCCTAATGGGTATAGCCTTTTTTTATGCGCTGTAAAGGGATGAGAACCTTTTTGCGAAGCAGAAGCGTTCGTCGAAGCAGTCGCAAAACTGCGATAAGTTTTGCGAACTGTGAAGTCTCGAGCACCGAAGTTTTTTTGTAAGTGCTCGGAGCACTCAAAAAAACGAGGAGCACAGAGTATCCCTTACTTTATCTCTGTACCAATTCGGGTTATGATCTTTTTTAATGCACTTTTATATTGCAAAACTCTACTGTTATGTTATACTTAACTTTGTTTTATGCTACTTTTCAAGAGAGGGATAAACAATGAACAACAAACAGGAACTTAACAAAGCCACAAAGATAGGTTTCTTATGTGTCGGCTCATATCTTGTAAGTTATGTCATGCGTAATCTTTTAGGCGTGCTGACTCCCGAGATGCTTGGTACAGGACTCTACACAAAAGCCCTGCTTGCAAAACTTTCTTCTACATATATGCTGATATATGCGCTCGGACAGCTTGTAAACGGCGTAGTCGGCGACAAGATAAAACCAAAATATATGGTTTCTATAGGTCTTGCTGCAGCAGGTACCGTTTCCATTGTGTTTTCATTTGCCAAAACTTCGCTTACACAAACCCTGCTTTTTGCAGTCTTGGGATTTGCACTTTCAATGCTGCGCGGTCCTTTGGTAAAAACCATTTCTGAAAATATGCTGGAGAAATACGCACGTGTATGCTGTGTCTTTTTGACAGTAGTTTCATCTGTCGGTCCGCTCATGGCAAGTCTTCTTGCTTTATTATTTAAATGGGATACTGTATTTATCGTTGCAGGTACCGCCTGCATCGCGATGAGTGTTTTTGCATTTATCGCATTATCCGTTCTTGAAAAGAAAGGCATAATTTCCGTTCTCTCCTCCGTGAAAGTCAAGGACAGTAAAAATCCGCTTGCCGTATTCAAACTTGATAACTTCATATTTTATATGATAGTCGGCGCACTTGTCGAGATATCGTATGCTTCGATATCCTTCTGGCTTCCCACATATCTGTCAGAGCATCTTGGTTTTGGTGAGAATACATCTAATTTCATCTTCTCCGCAATATCCTTTATGAGGGCGCTTACACCGTTTGGTGCACTTGTAATATTCAAATATTTCAAAGGTAATTCCGTAAGAATGACGAAATATTCATTCATTGTTGCAACACTTTTCTTTGTGGGCGTTTTCTTTGCAGGCAATAAATTTTTAAATATTATTTTCTTGTTGATTGCACTCGTGGCAGTAAGTTGTGCATCCGCTCTTTTGTGGAGTATTTACATTCCGAGTCAGGCAAAAAGCGGTCTTACATCTACCGTGAACGGTGTGCTGGACTTTTCCGGTTATTTTGCCGCCTCCGCAGTAAACCTGGTTTCCGCGAATGTTGTGACCAAATTCGGCTGGAGCGGCGCTATAATCATGTGGACGGGGCTTATGGCAATCGGCATCATCGCCTCGCTGTTCACAAAAAATAAAACGGTCAGCGAAGAAGTTACAGTAGAATAATTTATAAAGAGAAACGAAAGGGCGTGTTCGCTTAGTGATTATTCGCCCAAAAAACATTATTTTGGCGCATAACTGTGTTAAAAACCCTCCATATCCGACAGGATAATGGAGGGTTTTTGCCTTGTTCTTCATCCAAAATAATGTTTTTTGAGGTGCTTTGCAGTTTTGGGTTAGAGATTTTTTGTTCAGACAAAA
>JAZQEF010000023.1:0-8921 GCA_045538835.1 Feifaniaceae bacterium
TGTGGCAGTTGAAAACGTAGAGTTTATCGGCAGCAAGGCAGAAAACGAAACCGCAAAGTTGGAAACACCGGCTCAGAACGCATCTGACGGCTTTATGAACATTCCAGAAGGAGCAAATGACGATTTGCCGATGTTTGGTTGAAAGGGGTTGCACAGCATGACAGGCAGAGAATACCAGGAATTAGCGGCAAGGACTATCAACAAAGATTTGACGCTTGTCGGACAGAGAAATCACGCGTTGCATGGCATGGTAGGTGAAATCGGTGAAATCCATTCTCTTTATCAGAAAGAGTATCAAGGTCACGGTGCGCCGGATAGAGAACATATCCTGAAAGAAGTAGGTGATTTGCTTTGGTTTGTCAACGAGTATCTTACATCACAGGGATTCAGTTTTGACGAATGCATGGAAGTCAACATCGAAAAACTGAAAAAGCGTTATCCAGACGGATTCGCCGTTGAACGCAGCTTGCACAGAGAACAAAATGACATTTAGGCATTGGTTTTACATAAACTCCTTTTTACAATGTACAACGGTTTGGTCGCACATGGTTGTGGATGCGTAACAGGCACACGCATATCAAGTCCGATTCTTGACGATCAACTTATACGTTTTGTCATAGCGTATAACTCCGAAGATAACTATGCGGAGTTGAAATATACTCCGCATAGCAACACGCAAAGAGGTGAAAGAAATATTAAAAGAAGTTCAGGAAGTATTTGATATTGTAAAACAGAATAATAGCCTTGAAGCGTTGGATGTAGGATATGATCTTGCCGTAAGTTGCTTTGGGAAAGAGGAAACGCACGATGATGGCATCGTTGTGGCTAAATATTTGCGCGACAGGATTGAAAGGATTATCGTGCTGGATATCGAAGATGAAGTAATGCGCGTTCGGGAAGTTTGGCGCATTATGGATACACTTCGTGACAATGTGCAAGCGACCGAAGAAACAGACCTATATCTGCGTGTGCTTCTTTTACTTGCACAGAACAGGGATTTTGACAGTTATTTGCTGTACCTAGAGAAGAATAGGTTGCAAAAAGAACGCTTTTATTTGCCTAAGAGAAAGCAGTTTATTAAACATGGTATTATTCCGGCTTTGCAAGATATGGTTGATGATAAATTGGATATACTTACAATTTCCATGCCGCCTTCGACCCAAAAAACCACTTGTGAGAAGTTTTTTAATTCTGCGGTTATCGGTTGGTATCCTGATGATTTCAATCTGTTCTTTTCACATTCCGGTGATATCTGCTCTATGTATTACATGAGTGTTTTGGATATTTGCACTAATACGCAAGAGTATACATGGCAAGAAATATTTGCCGGACTTTCCGTGTCAAAAACAAACGCCAAAATGGGGCAATTTAATGTCGGCACTAAGTTTAAGCCGTTCCCATCACTTCAAACTGCAAGTGTAGGAAGCGAAAATGCGGGCAAGGTTAGAGCAAGTAAATTTTTGTTAGTCGATGATATGATCGGCAAGCTGGAAGAGGCGTTGAACAAAAACATTTTGGATAAGTTGTGGAATGTGTATTCCGTTGATGCAAGGCAAAGGAAACTCGATGGATGTAAGGAAATTCACATCGCGACCCGATGGAGTGTGCATGATGTTATAGGTCGCTTACAAAGACTTTATGACGGAAACAAAGATGTAAGGACAAAGTTTATTGCCGTTCCAGATATAGATCCCGTAACGGGAAATAGTAATTTTGACTATGAGTATTTGGGATTGTCTGTAAAGTTTTTTAACGATCAGGCGTTGGCAATGGATGAGATAAGTTATCGTTGTCTTTACAAGAATGAACCCATCGAACGAGAAGGTCTTTTATATCATGACGAAGATTTACGGCGGTATTTGTCGTTGCCGGAGAAACAACCTGACGCTATACTTGCGATTTGCGATGTGAAAAACAAAGGAACTGATTTTATGTTCCAACCTATCTTTTATCAATATGGAGTTGATTTTTATCTTGTCGATTGTGTATGTGATGATGATGTTGATTATGATAGGCAGTACGAAAAATTATCGAGATTGCTTTTTGAACATAAAGTACAGGCTTGCGAATACGAAAGCAACACAGGCGGCGATAGAGTTGCCCATAATGTTCAAGAAAAACTTAAAGAAATGGGTAGCACTTGCACGATAACAACAAAACCGACAGAAACAAACAAAGAAACGAGAATTATATCAAATAACGATTGGGTAAAAAATAGAATTATATTTCGCGACAAGTCACTTTACTCGCCTAAAAGCGATTACGGAATAATGATGAATTGGCTTTTGTGTTATTCGGTTGTCGGAAAGAATAATCATGATGATGTGCCGGATGGTTTGGCAAACTTTAGACTATATGTTGACGGTATGCAACCTAAGTTAGCAACTATCGAAGCGGTATTCAATCCGTTTAGGTCGAAAGGGGTTTACGCGATATGACAGAGAATGATTTGAAGCGTGTTTACTACATGAACAAACATATCCAAAAGAGGATTGACAAGATAGATATGCTTCGGGCAACTATAAGCGGCTCTGCAATTCGTTATGACGGTGATTCCGTGCAATCGAGCAACGGACAGGACAGGCTTGAAAGGGCGATTGCCGAAATTGTTGACCTTGAAAAAGAGGTTGACGAAATGACGGACAGATATATCGCTTACAAAAACAAGGTGATAGCGAACATAGACAAAATTCCGTCTGAACGTGACAAAGATGTTTTGTATGGCAGATATATTTTGTTTATGCAATTTACAGACATAGCAGACGATCTTCACCTGGATGCAAGCTGGGTACGGAAAATCCATAAAAGGGCGATGGACAAATACGTTGAAAAACCGACTAAAACCACAAAATGTTGTGGTTAGTGTTGACACGCCCGTCAATATGTTGTAAAATGATAAATGTGAAAGTAGATTTGTAACCCAATACATTCTTCATTTTCTTATTTCTTTCGATTTAAGGCGCGATTCCGTTCCCTGGTCGCGCCTTTTTGCGTGGAGAAAAACATAGCATGAACTCAATGACTTTTCAGGATATCGTCAAAGGACGGTATGGACGGAAAATTGCATATACAGATGTTGAACGTATTACTGCCGATAATGTTGTCAAGGTTTTAGGCAATGCTATCGGCGTTTTTAATTTCAACAAGGTTGCGATCAAGTATCTTTGGGATTACAAAAACGGAGATCAGCCTTCGCTTTATCGAACAAAGACTATCCGTGACGATGTGTGCAACAAAGTTGTTGAAAATCACGCATGGGAAATCGTGCGGTTTAAGACAGGTCAGACTTACGGCGAACCAATTATGTATAACAGTCTGTCAAAAGAAGAGAATGTCAATAAGGCTGTTGACAGGTTTAACGGATATTTGCGTTCAGCCGGAAAAGCGGCAAAAGATATTTCGATGGGTGAGTGGCAGAGTGCTACGGGAGCAGGATTTGAAGCAGTGCAGCTTCGTGAAGATGGCGCGGATTTGCCCTTTCGTATCGTAGTTCCTTCGCCTATGAACACTTTTGTTATATATCAGCGACAGACACAAGAACCGATTATGTCCGTGCAAGAATTGAAAGACGAAGAAAGTCGCGTTTACTATCAATGCTTTACAAAAACGCATGAGTATCGCATTCAGAATAGCGGTCTTTTACCTCTTTCGATGACAGGTGAGAATACTCCGGTTTACGAAAGATTACATACATTTGGCGAAATTCCTATTGTTGAATATCCGAACAATCAGGATAGGTTGTCTGACATTGAGATTGTTATAACGCTTCTCGATGCGATTGATAACTACCAATCTCAGCGTGTCGATTCCGTGGAGCAGTTTGTCAATAGTTTTATTAAGTTTGTCAACTGCGATATTGACGAAGAAACATTCAAAAAGATGAAAATGTGCGGCGCGTTTGTAGTCAAGTCAAACAACGGATCTGATAATAAAGCCGATGTTGACATTATGACACAGGAATTAAACCAAACGCAGACACAGGTTGCAAAGGAAGATTTGTGGGATAGCGCACTTGATATCCTGGCGATTCCGAACAGACAGGAAAACGGCGGCGGTGATCGCGCCGGTGCGACCTACCTGAGAAACGGTTGGGATCATGCAAAACAGGCGGCACGAATTAAAGACGCCTATGTGATGGAAAGTGAATATCGGTTATCCACTTGCATCAGAAATGCAATCCGTGTAAGAAAAGGCGAAAAAGAATTGCCTATCACGATTGCAGATTATGAACCTGTTATCAATCATTCGCCTACTGACAATATGCAAGTCAAGGCGCAGACATTCCAGATGCTTGTTCAGAATGGCATACATCCGTTAGTCGCGATCAAAACTACGGGATTATGGAATGATCCTGAAAAGGTTTATATGTTGTCAAAACCTTACTTGGATAACCTTTACAAAACGATAGATGATGCGATTGAACAGCAGAACTTACAAGATCAGGTCGCAAAAGCACAAGAGTTGATAGCAAATGGCACTTCAAAAGAAGGACGAACTGAACAATCTGATAGCGATTCCGTATGAGCAATACTTCGGTGAAATGGGATTGTCGAAAGAAGAGATTGCAAGACGGATTGAGTTAGCAGAAATGCTTGACGATGTGTTTATCATGCTCTTTACGCTTATCAAAGCAGAAAAGGCGGCAAGCAAGATTTTGGATGTTGATTACCTTGTCGGATATGCAGAACGGCATTACAAGGATGTGCTTGATTACTTCGGCATTGACTATCTTGAAAAATATCCTTGGCTGAATAGTCACATAACGCAAGCCGCAGAAGAAGTCATAAAGCAGAATGAGAAAAAGCCGGATGATGAATGGAACGTATCTGACGATAGAGCGATGGTGATTGCCGAAAACGAAGTCAATTCAGTTTATGAATACGTTGCATTTCAAGATGCGGTAGATAGCGGAAAGACAAGGAAAACTTGGAATACAATGCTTGATAGCAAAGTCAGGCATACGCACATGGATATTGAAAGTCTTACAATCCCAATCATGGAAAGATTTCCTGTCGGTGCTTATGAAATGTATCAGCCAAAAGATACATCTTGTGGCGCGGGAATGGAAGAAATCGCCGGTTGCCGGTGCTGGTGTACTTACTCATGAAATATGTGTTGATGTGTGGTTCAAACCACGAAAAAATAGACGGTGTACCGCGGCAACTTGTGGAAATCGGCGGTGAAAGAGTTATCGACAGGACAATCCGATTATTGCGCAGCAATGGGATTTCCGATATTGCGATAACAGCCACGGACGAAGCGTTTAATAATTGCGGCGTTCCTGTTATCAAATACGATAGCAAGGGCGCATGGGTAAATTGCTTTTATCCAACGGACAAGCCTGTTTGCTACATCTTCGGTGATGTTTACTTTTCGCCTGATGCAATCAAAAAAATTGTAAACACCAATACGGAAAGAGTAGAGTTTTTCGCAAGCGCACCGCCTTTCGATAACCGGTATCAGAAAATATGGGGCGAGCCGTTTGCGTTCAAGGTAAAGGATCAGGCATATTTCCGTAGTTGCATTGAAGAAGTCAAGGAACTTGATAGACAAGGAAAATTCAATCGTGATCCGATTGCGTGGGAAGTTTGGCAAGTAGTAAAGCGAACACCTATCAATCAGATTTTTTACGGCAACTACGTTGTTGTCAACGATTATACGTGCGACATTGACGAAAAGAAAGATATTGCCGCGTTTGAACGCATAGCGTTAGACGAACAAGCGAAAGTCAGATATTTAATTCATGCGACACCAAAACGAATGTGGTACGTAGAAGATTATCTGATTCCGTCCATGTTCGATCAGGGCATAGATTATGTTGATGTTTGGGAAGATATTGACAATGAAGGCAACCTTATGAGTTGCATGAAAGCATTTGAAGAATGCGGTCAATATCCGGGCGGCACATGGCACTTGCAAGACGATGTTTTAATCTGCCGTGACTTTGCAGAAAAAACAAAGAAAGTCGGTAACGAAATCCTATGCGGTTTCACTTGCGAGAAGTTTTCAATGCCTCGTATGCAATATTCGTTTCCTTGTATTTTTATACCAAACAAATATGCCGCTGGATGCGCTGAATGGTTTTTTAATACACAGCAACAACAGCGGTTTAACAATTTTATTCTAAGGCGAAAATGCGATGATGAAGTATTCATGGCATACGCACAAGAAAATCATTTGCCATACAAAAACATGAATCCCTGTTTGGTCGAACACGTTGATTGGCTTTTGGGCGGTTCGGTAGCGAATTATGATCGGTTTGAAAAACAAATCCGCGCGAAGTTTTGGGATGATGAAGATTTAGTAAAGGATTTAGAGGTTAGATTAGCGAATCGGTAACGGTTCGCTTTTTTAATATAAAAAAATATGCAGTTGTGCGATAAACAACAGACATTCAGCCGATGCGACCGGCGTAAATAAGCGTGAATGGGTAGGAGGTAAAAATGACAAGAGAACAGGCAAAGAGCAACCTTGTTTCTTTAGGTATTGCTGAACCGACAGATGAGCAGATCACAAGTTATCTGAACTCGGTGAACGGCGAAACAAAGAAAGAAAAAGACAGGGCAGACAAGTACAAGTTGGACGCTGACAAAGCATCGGAACTTCAACGGAAACTTGACGAGATCGCGAACCAAAACCTTTCCGAAGTGGAAAAAGCGAACAAAGCGACGGAAGATGCACTCGCTCAAGTAGCGGCGTTGCAGAAACGCATTGATCGCGCAGAACAGCTAAAGGCACTTGCGGAAAAAGGGATAACGGGCGAACAGGCAGAAAAGTTGATTTCCGAAGATGGAAAACTTGACTACGAAATCTTAGGTCAGATTATCTCCGATAGAGAAACGGCGGCGAAAGCAGCCAAAGAACAGGAAATTGCCAATAATCAGGGCAATCCTGGCGGTGGACAAGCGGGCGGAGCAGATAATCCGAACGCTACGCCGGAAGATGTGAAAAACGCCAAAACCTTGAGTTTCGGCGTTGCACCGCAAAACGCGGCAGATGTTCAAAACTACTACAAATAAAACAGGAGGTAGAGAAAAATGGGCGCACCTATCACTAAAGAATTTGGCGCAGAAAAAACTTGCTTAAAGTTTTTCCCGTATCAGGGTGCGGCTTGCCTTGTTTCCGCTACCGGCGTTTCTGCCGATGCTAACGGACACAAGATTGTCAAAGCCGGTACTCCGTTCCCGAAGAACGATGGCACTTGCCTCGGATATCTTTTATCCGATGTTGATGTAACTCAGGGTGATGCACCTGGCACTTATGTTTATGAGGGCGTACTTGATCCCGCTAAACTTACTGCTAATGACATTATCGTAACCGATGCAGCGAAGGCACACACTCCGCGTGTAACTTTCTATGAGGAAGCATACAAGAGTGGCGGCACTTCCACATCCACAAATTCATAAGAAGGAGGTAGAGAATCATGGCATTACCGTTGAAAGATGCGTTTACCGCAAGGGCAATCGGCACGGCATGGGATTCCTACAAGGCATCGCTCGCTCTGCCGCCTTATCTTGGTCGTTCCTTTTTTGGAACGCAGAAAAAGACAGGCTTAGATCTGAAATACATTCTTGGAGAGGATGCAGTTCCCCGTGAACTGAAAGGATCGAATTTCGATGCACAGGCGCCTCTTCGTGAAGGTATTGGATTCAAGACGATCGAGCAGAATATGCCGTTCTTCCGCGAAAGTTACATGGTAACTGAGAAAGAGGAACAGGACTACATGACCTTTATGAACAGTGTTGACGCGAGTGCGGCTAACAATGTTTTGCAGAGGATCATGAAAAACCCTATGCAGCTTATTCAGGGTGCTAACATCGTTCCCGAGAGAATGATTTGGCAGTTGCTTGCACCGACCGATGGTGTTCCGAAGATCACGATTGCCGTTGATGGCGATTATTCAAGCAAGGCGTATGTTATCGACTATACAAACGATAGCGGTACGGCTTACAAGGCAAAAAACTTTATCGACATTACCGGCACGGCAGGCAACAAGTGGTCTGTTTCCGCAACCGCAAAGCCTATCGCTGACCTCGTTGCGGCACAGGAACAGCAGATGGCTAACCACGGTCAGAACCTTACTACTTTTGCGATGAACCTCAAAACATGGAAATGGCTCGTAAACGCAGAAGATACTAAGAAACAGGTGCTTGGTGCAATCGCTTACAATGCCGGTATCTCGATCAAAGACGCAGATGTTAAGAGTTTCCTTCTTGACAACTACGGCATTACGATCCTTATTTACAACAACATTTATGTTAGCGGTACTTCCACCACTACATTCATTCCTGATGGTATCGTTACGGGTATTTCTCAGGGCGTTACCCGTCTTGGTGATGTATTCTATGGTACTACTCCCGAAGAACGCAGCGGAAGTCTTGCACAGGGCAACCTGTCTATCGTTGACACAGGTGTTGCTGTTTACACTTACACTACCGATCATCCGCTTAATACTCATTGCGTTGTTTCCGAGATCGTTCTCCCGTCCTATGAGAACATGAACAGCGTTGTTGTTATGAAGGTTAATTCCTGATAAGCGGAGGTAGAGATATGGTAGCCGAATACACTATCAAAATCGGAGATAGGTATTACAAGGCTGGCGAAACTTTACCCGAAGATGATGAAACTAAGGCGGTTTCTACTCACGAAGTAGAGCCGCCTGTTTCTGTGGTTGAAGAAGTCGCAGAACAGCCGAAACAGAAAAGGCAATATACCCGCAGAAAGTAATGGGAGGTGGACAGTATGAAATATACAGTATTGCACCACTTCACGGATTTGCAAGACGATAACTTCCATTATGTTGACGGTACTACATATCCCAGAAAAGGATATCAGCCTACGGAAGATCGCATTAAAGAACTTTCTGGAAGTGACAACAAACAGGGCGTACCGCTTATCAAGGCGGTGAAAGAAAAGGCGGC
>JAZQEF010000024.1:0-2243 GCA_045538835.1 Feifaniaceae bacterium
GCACTGGAAATCGGTGCTTAACAAATATAAGGAGGAATAAAATAATGGGAAAAGATTTAAGAGGAAAAGAACTCGGAAAAGGTATAGTACAGAGAAAAGACAAAATGTACTCGGCAAGATTTACAAACAGGAACGGAAAGAGAATTGAGAAACTGTTCTCTACTGCGGTGCAGGCAAAAAAGTGGCTCGCAGAAGCAAAATACGAAGATGCTCACAGCACAATATGTGCAGGCAGCAGTATGACGGTAGATGCCTGGTTTGATTACTGGATAAATAACATTGTTGCAAACCGTGCAGACAACACCAGAAGAAACTACACAGAGAGATACACACTTAATGTCCGCCCGCTGCTCGGCAGAATGCTTCTTTCCGATGTCAAGCAGATGCACTGCTGGACGGTGCTCAACAAAATGAAGCAAGACGGATATGCACAATCAACGATATATCAGACATATATTGCGCTGGGAGCACTACTTAAATCTGCAAAGGTAAACGATTTGATATCCAAGCACCCAATGGACGGCATCAAAAATCAACGGCCTCTGGAAACAGGTACGGAACTCAAGTGTTTTACCATCGAAGAACAACAGAAGTTCGCCGATGCAGCCAAAAACACCAAATACTACGCACCTTTTGCACTGGCACTTGAGACGGGGCTCCGCCCGGGTGAAATTATAGGCTTAACCTGGGATATGGTGGACTTTGAAAACAAAACCCTTACCGTAAACAAGTCGGTAGAATACAGATATTCAACAGGTATCTGGCAGGCAGGACCGCCAAAGACCATTACAAGTTACCGCACAATTCCCCTGACAAAAAGAGCAGTGGAAATTCTCACAAAAGAAAAGGAAGATACTAAAAAACGCAAGAAGTCAGATATTCTTTCAAAGACTCTTTCCTTTACAGACGACAGAATGGGCATTTCCGTTTCTTTCAAAATCGGCGATCTTGTATTTATAAACCAGCGTACCGGCGAACCGACCAAAAACAGCACCTATGACACAAGAATGTATAAGGTCTGTGACAAAGCAAAAATACGCCACATATCAATGCACGGGCTTCGCCACACATACGCCACACGCGCTATTGAAAGAGGCATTCAACCCAAGATCCTGCAGAAACTTCTCGGACACAGCAGCATCAAGATTACGATGGACAAGTATGTACATGTTACAGAAGACTCTTTTGCAGATGCAATCAGACTGTTCGAGGAAGGTTCCGACAAATGATTATCAATAAAATTAAACGCATCGTTCAAAATGGACGGTGCGTTTTTTTGTTGCCTTAAAAAAGATAATACTCAAGATAATACTTATGATAAATCTATTGATTTTTGGAAATTAATATAGTATAATATAGATAATACGCAAGATAATACGTATGAAAGGTGATTTTATGGAAAAATACACACCTCCGTTTACAATAACAAACGAGATGCTGTCGCTTGTTGCAAGCATCTCTGAAAAAGTCGGAAAGATAAGCATCACTACCAACCTTGAAAACAAGCCGCATCTGCGAAAAAACAACAGAATTAAGTCAATTCATTCTTCGCTTCGTATTGAAGCGAACTCTTTGACCATCGGACAGGTGAGAGATGTTATCAACGGAAAACTTGTACTCGGTGAGCAGAAAGAAGTGCAGGAAGTTAAAAACGCCTATGCGGCGTATGAAGAACTGCCAAGCATTAACCCGTTTGACTTGAAGGATATGCTGAAAATTCACGGCATAATGACAAAGTTTCTGATAGACGAGTCGGGTAGATTCCGCTCGGGTGAAGAAGGTGTTTTCAACGGCGACGAATGCATATTTATGGCACCGCCTGCAAAGTTTGTTCCTGAACTTATGGGCAACCTCTTTACCTGGCTCAACGATGCAAAAGACAAAGTTCACCCGCTTATAATGTCGGCGGTATTTCACTATGAATTTGTATTTATCCACCCGTTTTCGGACGGCAACGGAAGAATGGCAAGACTCTGGCACACGGCGTTTCTTTCAAAGTGGAAGCCTGTGTTTGAATACATTCCGATTGAAAGCCAGATTGAAAAATTCCAGAGCGAATATTACGATGCTATTGCAAAGTGTCATATAGAAGGCGACTCTGATACTTTTATAGTGTTTATGCTGGAGCAGATAGATAAAATACTCTCGGAAATTGCCGAGTCTTCTGCGATGTCAGACGAGAATGTTTCGGAGTATGTAAAGAGATTGCTCGATGTTATGGAATACGATACTCCCTATACTCT
>JAZQEF010000025.1:0-8772 GCA_045538835.1 Feifaniaceae bacterium
GAACTACTTGACCCCGATTGATTTTGAATCCTTTAAGGAATCGGGCGCAGTTGAATACTCTGCGGATCTTGTTATAGGCTTGCAGCTTAAATGCCTTGAAGAAGATTTATTTAATGGTAACGCCCAGGGCAAGATAAAAGAAAAAAGAGAACGCATTAAGGAATGTAAGAGTGCGAATCCGAGACAGATACAGCTTGTCATACTTAAGAACCGAAACGGCAAGACAGGGGACACAATCGACTTCAAATATTATCCCGAATTTAACCTATATGAAGAGGGCGAATTACAGCCGTGGGAAAAGAAAATGTATTGATGCAGAGGGGCATTTATCGCCCCTTACAGCGTGTTTTTATCCCTTTATAGGTAATTTATCGTTGAGGACATAAAACGCCCTGTAAGAGCCGTAAAAACGCCTAAATTGATACCGAAAACGTACACGGCACAGGCGGGGCGTGCCATGAATCGCAAAGAAAAAAGAGGGGCACACACAGCCCCTTTTGTCTTGTCACAAAAAACCGATTTTTTAAACCATAATAATTTTATGGTAAACCCTCACGCAGATGTATTTTAATATGACATTGAATGACAAAATATGTTGACAAAGTGACGAAGCATCTATATAATAGTAGACAAGAAAAGAGGTTACACACCTTACACAACCTACACAACATACACAAGTTGCATACCTTGCGTAAGTTGCACAGCCTACGCATATTACACAGCCTACAGAGGTTACACAATGAACGCATTAAGCACACCTTACACAACAAGCATACAGCCGGGGGCGCAGATAAGCGAAAGCCTGTTGGACAGTTTCAAACGCTACCTGGACGCAAGCCCGCAGAGCGTGAGAACGTACAGCAGAGCCGTTAAACAGTTCCTGCGGTATTTATCCCTTAACGGCATCACACAGCCGACAAGAGAGGACGTTATAGGCTTCCGTGAAAGTCTTAAGGAATCCCACAAGCCAAGCACGATACAGAATTATGTAATCGCAGTTCGCTTGTTCTTCCAATGGACAGAAACAGCGGGGATCTATCCGAACATAGCGCAGCACATTAAGGGTGCGAAGATAAGCAGAAGCCATAAAAAGGATTATTTGACTTCGGGACAGCTGCAAAATCTTCTGTCACAGATAGACCGAAGCACAGAGCAGGGCAGACGTGATTTTGCTATAACCGCCATGATGATAACAGGCGGGCTTCGTGATATTGAAATCAGTAGGGCGAACGTTGAGGACTTGCGAAGCCTGGGCGATAACGTAGTTTTGTATCTGCAGGGCAAAGGCAGGGACGAACGGCAGGACTTCGTAATAGTTCCTGCAGAGGTTGAGAAAGCAATAAGGGCATCACTTGCAGACCGCAAGGGCATCAACGGAAAAAGTCCCCTCTTCATCAGTTTGAGCAATAACAGCCGGGGGCAGAGGATTAGCACAAGATCCGTAAGCGGGACTATCAAAACAGCCCTTAAGCGTGCAGGATATGACAGCGAAAAACTGACAGCGCACAGTTTGCGACACAGCGCAGTAACGCTTGCAGTATTAGGCGGTAACAGCGTGCAGGACGTTCAACAGTTCGCACGCCACGCAGATATATCAACAACAATGGTTTACTTCCATGAGCAGGACAAGGCACAGAACAAGTGCAGTAACACCATAGCAGCAGCCATATTTTGAAAGGAGAACACTATAAGATGCAGAAGCCACAGAAAGAAAGAAGCACGCTTGACCAAGCTGCAGACCTTGCGGAAGAGTTGAGCGCAGCCATTGGAAACCTTGCAGGGACAGCGTGCCTACTGCGGATAGAACTTGATGACAGCGACAAAATCTATCCTATTCACAGGCAGACAATGGCAACAATTCAAACGTTGCTTGAACACCTGGAAGCAGACACCGAGAAGTTAACAGACCGCCTTGCGACACTACAGCATGAGCAAATGAAACAAAACATTGTATATGTGCCTATGTCAGAGTATGAAGCCGTTAACAGAGAGATAGACCGATACAGAGCAGCACACGGAAAATAAGGCAACCACAGGGCGGGGCAGAGATCCCGCCATTTGCCGTATATACACAAGTTACACACTTTACACAATATACACAGGTTACACAACCTACACAGCAAGAGGACAAAACAATGGGGAAAGTAACGAGCATCACGAACCGAAAAGGGGGAACAGCCAAGACCTGCACAGCGGACGCATTGGGTGCGGGCTTATCCTTTAGAGGATATAAGACCCTCTTCATCGACATGGACAGCCAAGCAAACTTAACGTTTGACCTGGGCGCAAGTTCCGAGGGCTTAAGCGTTATGGACGTTCTGAAAGGAACAGCGACAGCAGAGGAAGCCACACAGCACACAGACAGAGGGGACGTTATACCGGGAAGCGCAGACCTTGCGACAGCGGATCTTGTTATAGAGGGTGCATATCGTTTGAGAAACGCCCTTGAACCGATAAGAGAAGCGTATGACTACATAATCATTGATTGCCCGCCAAGCCTGGGCATTTTGACAGTTAACGCCCTTACTGCATCGGACAGCGCAGTTATAACGGCACAGGCAGAGATACACAGCCTACAGGCAATAGGACAGCTTAACGAGACAATAAAAGCCGTAAGGCAGAATACTAACCCTAATCTGCAGATAGAGGGCATTTTAATAACACGCTATAACGGACGTGCTATTTTATCCCGAGACATGAAGCAGAACTTACAGGAAGCAGCACGCTTGTTAAACACCAAAGTGTTTTCGCAGCCTATCCGAGAGTGTACAGCCGTTAAGGAAGCAGAAGCCATGCAGACAGATATTTTTACCTACAGCAAAAGAAGTAACGCAAGCGCAGATTATAACGCCTTTATTGATGAATATATAGGCGTAAGTGACGAGACAAGAGAAGCGATCCGCAAGGCGTTAGGGTGTTAGGGCATCGCCCTAAATACGCATTGTGGGCACACAAATGCAGTGCTTGTTATCTTCTGCGCAGACAGAAAGACGAGATATGACAGCAGAGATTATTTTAACGGAAGAACAGGAATATAAGTTATCCTGCATCGCAGAATCGCAGGACGAACCACAGACCACGCAGGAATTGATACAGGCACTATTTGACGAAGCATTGACAGCAAACTTTATTTACCTTACAGGCAAGGGCATGACATAGCGCAGAAGCCGTTTATTTGCCCTTACAGGCGATTTATACGGATAAGTGAAAGAGAGGACGTTACACAATGGGAAAGGACTTTAAAAGCACTATGGCGTTCATCAAGACAGAAAATGAAGAGGGACAGCCACAGCAGGAAGAGCCGAAGCGGAAGCCACGCACCAAGACAACCGGGGGCAGGAAGCAGCGGGATCTATTAGAACCCGAGAAGAAAAGAACACGCAGGGTGCAGACTATCTTTACACCCGAACTGTATGACAAGCTGAACGCTTACGCCTGGGCGAATAAGAAGAGCGTGAACAGTACTATCATTGAAGCGGTTGAGGAATATTTAAGGAGACATAAATAAAATGAGTGAGAAGAGGAAGCCGACTATTTACACACTTCACGAAGTAGAAGAAATACTGAACGTAACACAGAGGACACTTTATCGTTGGATTGACAGCGGGAAGATTAAGGCGTTCAAGGCGGGCAGGACATGGCGCATAAGTGAAGAAGCCCTGCAAGAGTTCATTGAACAGGGCGGTACAAAATAGTTCTACTTCGATAAATATACATTTGCAGAAGTAAAAAACACTATGTATCACTACGTCATTTATTGACCGATAAGGACAGACACCGAGCCGTTAACACCCTCTGCATCATAGGTATTATGTATCGACCGAGGGCAATATAATCGCTCACAGACGAAATAAAAGCCACGCCATAAGAGGGACGCACCCGAGGGGTGCATAGAATCGCAAAGAAATTTTTGCAATAGCCGTTTACCCTTTGGGCTTCTGACAAAAGACCATTTTTTGAAACAGGGGGCAAAATGCCACAGATCATAAACAAACCTATAGAGAGAATGACGCTTGAAGAGTTGAAGCAGGAAAGGCAAGTACACGCCTGGCAAGCTAACAAATCCGAGAGAGGGGCAGAAGCCTTGCAGAAGCGTTTGTATTGGCTTGAAAAGAACGAGCCTGTACAAAGCCGTGAGGATATACAGCGGGACTATGAAGAGGGGCGTTTATCCCAAGCGCAGTACAGAACGGCATTTGCACGCAGGGCGAAAGCCATAAGCGACCGGAAGAGCGCAGAACGGAAAGCAGAGTACAGCCGAAGAGTTGCAGCCGAAGAGAGGGCATTACTTTGTGAGATTGACGAAAGAATCCTGTACATGGAAGTTAACGCACCAAGACCGAAGCGGGGCAGACCGCCTAAACGAGATCCCCGCAAGCGTGAAGCCGTTAAGAGGAAAGCATACAAGCGACCGCCTAACCTCATGACCCTGCAGAAGCGATTGCAGATTATACAGCGAAGCAACAGGAACAATTTAACGAAGTCTGCGCCTATCCCTTATTGGAACACAGACACGCTTCAAAAGATTGCACTTGACCGGGGATATTTCACAGAGCATGGATTTACAGCCTATGTTGCACAGGAACTGCAGTTACCATATGAAACCACAAAGAAACTGCTGCAGACAGGCGGTTTTACTTTCGGGCAGGCGTTGACGTTGGGGGCGTTCCTGGAAATGACACCAAGAGAATTTTGCGATACGTTCCTGTGTCACTACTTCCGTGATAACTTCGGGAACTACGTTGCAACAGTTGATGACAAGCAAGTTTTGCTTAATAAACCTATAAAAACACAGAAAAACGCATAAATAACCGCAGTTTATGAGGGATTTATTGATGAAGAGGGCATTAATTTAATGTAAATGCTTAATATATCGCTTCATTTGCCGTGATTATTGGCAATAAACCCTTGAAAACAGAACGGAATCACCGAGTTTATGGCATATATCTAATTTTGCCGTTTATAGGAGAAATAATGTATATAGACAAATTACAACCATTTTGGAAAGACGAAGAGCGCAGGGCAACCGAGGACGGCAACAGAAAAGCCGAAGAGTTGCGCATAGAGTGGGGATCATACGAACCATTAACGCCCGAATGGTTAGAGGTTGAGCAGGAATTAACAGAAGTAATAAACCATATCCGAGATATACGGAAAGTTGTTTTAAACCGCTATATTGAATCCTTTAAGAGCAAGCCGAGCCGAGTACTTAAGGACGTTAAGGAAATTGTAAACGCTACCACACAGGAAGAATTTATTGAGGAACTTAACAGGCGCAAGTTTGAGATAAACCGAAATATAACCGGCATTGATGCAGAGGGCAGCCCAAAAGTAGTACAGGACTTTATCACGGATAAATGGCAGCGTTATTTTGACGAATCGACAGCCGAAACCTATGAGAACTTTTATTACTTCCTGGGCGATAGATGCAGGGCGCAGTTAGAAGTATTGGCACGCTATGACCTTGACCACGAAGAGTATGACAAGATCCTGCACGCCTTTATATCTCAATGGTATAAGAAAGCAAGCACAGTACAGCCTATACCATCGCCACACGGCAAGATAACAGACGCCCTTGCGAAAATGGGGGCAACCAAGCCCGATAAGGACAGAAAAGCAGACACGGCATTATATACAGCCGACAGCCTACAGGCGGTTATTAAGGATTTTGAGGGGATAAAAAGAGGGCTGACGATAAACGCCCACAAGCTGCTTACTGTCGCTATGGGGGAATTTGCGAACGTCAATAACTTTGAAATCGCAACAGAAAAAATGAAATCCCCGAGGTTAGGCGTTCACTTCTCATTTACGGAATATGCAGATAAGAGGGGATATGACCTCACCAATAAGGAACAAGTGAAAGACGCCAGGAAGAGCGTTAAAAAGGACTTGCAGTTATTGTTGAACTGCAGACCTCTTCGTTGGGAAGAGACAATTAACGGCAGGGCGCAGAACTTTGACGAAATGCGAATGTTTGGGCGTGTCTACCTTAAGGGCGATGTTATCTATATGGAATTTACGCAGAGTTTCGGGCTTTACTTGTCTATGCTTCCATTAACGCAGTATTCACCGGGGCTGTTGGCGATAGACGGAAGAAACCCGAACGCCTATACAATGGGGCTGAAAATGTGCGAACACTACAACATGGATAACAACAAATTTAAGGGGAACTATAACACCCTGCGTGTTGAAACCCTGCTGAAAGAAACCAATTTGCCCGAGTATGAAACTATACTGTCGCAGCGTGGAAGTTGGGAACTGAAAATAAAAGAGCCGTTTGAAAAAGCATTAGAAACACTATGCGAAGTAGGCGTGTTATCTTCCTGGGCTTACGCAGGAAAGCGGGGCAAAGTGCTAACCGATAAGGAAGCATATAACATAACCAATTATCACGATTGGCGGGATCTAATCGTTAAGTTTGAACTGAAAGACCCGAAAGACCAAACAAAGAGATTAGAAAACAAAGCACATGAAAAGAAGAAAAAGGCAGCCACCAAGTACAGAGCCGATAAGAAAAAAGGTTAGGGGGATTCTGCTGTCGCAACAATATAAGGCGAAAATGAGAAAATGCAGACACAATATCTTGTTTTGCAAGGGCTTCAATACTTCAAAAAGGGGGGATTCTGTAGTCGCATGGGGGGATTCCATAGTCGCACAGGGGGATTCTGCTGTCGCAACGAAATCGCGAAACCCTTGCAATTACTGCGTTTCAGAGGTTGAGTTTTCTTCAGTACTAATTAGTACTTATTAGTACTAATTAAGCAACACCCTCTGCATCTTAACAGCAGAGGGCGTTTTATATAATAACCACACGCAGAAGCCACAGCGTAATGATTATTCACTATATAGGCAGCCGTACAAGTTTAGCAAGCACTGCATTTTGACACCTGCGACGTTTTAGCAAGCAGAGGAAAAGCGTCCACAAAATGCCAACCTTGAGGGCAAGCCCCAAACCCCGGCTGCAGAAAGGACGGAACTAACAACATGAGTAAGATTGACATTGATAATTTACGCCCTTACTTACAGGATTATGTAAACAGCATAACCGAACCAAGCAGGGGACGCAATATGTATATTTGCCCTTTATGCGGAAGCGGGACAGGCAGAAGCAGGACCGGGGCGTTCGGGATCTATGACAACGGCATCAAATGGAAGTGCCAGGCTTGCGGTAAGGGCGGGGACGTTCTTGACCTCATAGGCGAATACGAACATATAACCGAGTTTACAGACAGAGTTAACCGCCTGGGCGAAGTGTTAGGCATCAAGATTGATACAGACAGACCGCACGCAGAACAGCCACAAAATGAAGAGGTTATTAACTTCCTGCAGTACTTCCGAGAGTGTAACAAGCACCTGGGCGAAACTGACTACTACATGAAGAGGGGCATATCAGAAGAGACAGCGCAACACTTCATGTTAGGTTATGACCCTGCATGGACGCACCCGAAAGCGAAGAACGCCCCACCAAGCCCACGCCTTATTATTCCTATATCGGAATACAGCTATATAGCAAGGGACACAAGAGCCGAGATCCCCGAAGAAGCGCAGCCATATAAGAAGAGCAAGGCAAAGGGCAGAGAATCCGTTATATGGACGTTCAACCACAAGTGCATAAGCGCAAACAACAAGCCCCTCTTCATCGTTGAGGGTGAAATAGACGCATTAAGCATAATTGAAGCGGGCGGGCAAGCCGTAGGCATCGGAAGCATAGCGAACGTTAAGGGCTTCTTATCCTTATTGGAACAACGGCAGCCGTTAACACAGCCGTTTATTATCGCCCTGGACAATGAAGAAACCGAGCAAGTACAGAGGGCAACGGAAGAATTGACGCAGGGCATCAAGAAGTTAGGGGGCATCTGCATTTGCCGTAACATCTGCGGAAACAGCAAAGACCCTAACGAAGCATTAGTAACGGACAGAGAAAGACTATCAAAAGTGATAAGACACGCAGAAGAGGAAGCCATAAAAGCCGTAGAAACGGAAGAGAACGCAGACTATGAGGAATATGTAAGAACCTCTGCAGAGTTCGATTTATACAAGTTCCTTAACGGCATAGATCCGAAAGCAGACACGCCCGCCATATCGACAGGCTTCAAGACGTTAGACGAAGTATTAGAGGGCGGTTTATATGAGGGGCTTACTGTTATAGGCGGTATATCTTCGTTAGGAAAGACCACGCTAACAATGCAGATTGCAGACCAAATTGCACAGCAGGGGCGTGACGTTATGATATTTTCGCTTGAAATGGACAGGAACGAACTAATAGCCAAATCCATATCAAGAGAAACTATTATAGAGGTTGAGCGAACCGGGAAGAGTACAAGGCTTGCAAAGACCAACAGGGGGATAACTGCAGGGCATCGCTACAGGAACTACAGCCAAGAAGAAAAGGACATAATAGAAACTGCGGTACAGAACTACAGCGACTACGCACAGAATATATATATCCGTGAGGGCTTCGGGGATATGGGGCATAAGCGCATAAGAGAAGAGGTTAAGAAGCACGCTGCTATTATGGGAAAATCCCCGGTTGTAATCGTTGATTATCTGCAAATAATGGCAAAGCCCGATATACACAGCACAGATAAACAGAGCGTAGACATTAACACAATGGAACTTAAGAGGATAAGCAGGGACTTCAAAACGCCTGTAATCGCTGTAAGTTCCGTGAATAGAGCGAACTACTTGACCCCGATTGATTTTGAATCCTTTAAGGAATCGGGCGCAGTTGAATACTCTGCGGATCTTGTTATAGGCTTGCAGCTTAAATGC
>JAZQEF010000026.1:0-155438 GCA_045538835.1 Feifaniaceae bacterium
ACACTGCTTTCGTCTATATACACAAGTTTATGGGATATGGATGAAAACGGCGACAGCGATGCAAACGACATTCTCATCAATCTCGTGGCAAACGGCGTGGTGACACAGGCTCAGGCAAATGGAATTGCTTTTGCCCGCAAAAAACAGGACGGAATTGACACCTCGGGTATGAATTCGCATACAAACAGCGGCAGATATAATTTCCTTGGCAATTTAAACAATATACTGGATACCGGCGAAGGCGGTATCGCAATGATAGATAAACCCTATGATTTAGAAGCAGTCTATAATGCGTATAACAGCCTTGCAGAGGATGTTAATAATGCAATTAACTCGCCCGAATACGGTGACGATTTCGGTGTCAAGTTCCAAAAACGCATAGAATTGCTGATGCCTGAAGTCGAAAAAGCACTGAACTGGATTAAAGCAAATGAAGAGTTGATTACAAATTATGAAAAACTCTATAACAATTTGAAAGGAATAAAAGAAAATCTTAAAAACTTCGATGGAGATTTAACTGCAGTACGCGAGCAAATGGCGGAATACGACATTGCTGAAGACTACTATTGGTCAATCAGTTCATCTGAAGAGATAAGCGCGCAAATAAAAGAAGTCAAGCAGCAAGAGGCGGAGCTTGAGCATAACGAAAGATACGAACGTATCATGGCGAAACTGAAAAAATATGACGCAAACTATGCTGAATTTGAAGCCGATGCTCAGTGGCTGAAAGAGACGCTCGGTGTGGATGTAACATATCTGATAGGCAAGAGCGCAGTTCTGTCTGAATATGGAGCAACTGACGCTGAAGCGGTAGCATATACAAGTACGGCTATTGAATTTGACAAGGCTCTCGGCATGATTGAAGATGCAAAAGAAGCAAAGTTTGACGGACAAATAGAGAAGTTGGAGGATTTTCAAGCAGATGCCCAAAACAGAGAAGAACAAGGAGAACTGGCTTCCGAATATAATAACATAACCGTTGTTAAGGAAGTGTTTTACGGTGCAGAGGCTGACTGGGGTGACGGCACACTGCGAGGCGGCGACACCTACATAAAAAATATGAATGCAACTGACAGGGCAATAGAGGCTGTGGTAAATGGGTATGCACAAACAGATAGCGGCGATTATCAAACAGGTATTGAGCAGATCGAGCGCGAAATTGAAGTGGCATCAAATTACAGATATTTATATGATCAGGCAATGAAAAACATTGAAACAATGATATACGGAGACGCTGTTATAAATGGTTACAGCGATGATGATAAAAAGTATATTCAGAACACGTTTGGTATTGATTTAACTGATGCCACAGATGAACAGATAAGTCATATCATTAATACTCTGTATGGGGAACTGAACGAAAAACTCCATACGGTAATTGACCGCGTATCATGGCTTGAATCGCAGAAAAACTCTGTTGAACAAAGTAAAAAAGATGTTGAGATAAATGAGAAAACACTATCTTATCACAGCAATGAAAACTTTGATGAACTCTCACAGTATAATCAAGAATATGCTACGAGTGATAATATGACTGATGATTTGCTGTATATAATGCTCAACCGCGGCGTGCTCGACAGATATGGTACGTTCAAGGGAGGCGATGAGGAGTATCTTGATGAATTGAAAAAAAGATTGCGTGAAATAGTGATAGGGGATATCTATACCGAAAGTGATGAAGATAAGTACATGAAACTTCAACAGAAGATATCTGAATATGAGAAGTATTATCTATATATGAATGATGATGAAGTTGCGACTTTCAATTATATTTATGCGACTGAGGGCAGGGATAAGGCGTTTGCTTACCTGAAAAAGATTGAAAGGCTTATGAATAAGAGAGAGACAGAAGAAGAAACGGCAGAGGCGGCGGAGTTTGCCGAAGACCATCCTGTTTTAGCTTCGGTGGGAAGTGTATTTAAATCTGTTGGAGCAAGTGTTGTGTCGGTGGTATCCAACATCAACGATGCCGTAACTGTAGCAATGGGAGGCGAGATAGACCCGTACAGTCTGCTCAAACTTCCCCAGAAGGAAATAGATATTACGAGACAGGTTGTCAGCTCGAATTTGGGTACGGTAGGCGCTTTTCTTTACAATGCGGGAATGTCTATAGCAGACAGCGGAATGAGAATGGCGTTTACGCTTGGCACAGGTACGGCACTGGGACTCACCGGAGGGGCGCTGTCTGCATTCACGTCGGTTACGTCATCGGTTTTGTCGGGCTCCACCGTGATGCAGAATGCGATAGATGAGGCGCTCTCAAAGGGGTATACCGATTGGGGGGCACTTGCATACGGCTTTGCAATAGGTGCGGTAGAGTGCCTTAGTGAAAAAGCAGGTATAGACAGAATACTCGAAGCGGACGGCAAGTTCTTGGCACGTACTTTAAATAACGTAGTGTCCGAAGGCTCGGAAGAAGTTGTCTCAAACTGGGGCGGACGCGTTATAAACATAATTGCAGACGGTAAAAACAGCGAGTTTGCACTCAAATTAAAAGAGTACAGAGATGCGGGTGCATCAAATAAAGAGGCACTGCTTAAAGCGGTAGGAGATATTGCGGCGGAGGATGCGGCAACGTTTATTGCAGGCGGACTTTCAGGCTTTGTCATGGGTGAAGTACATCATAAATCAAATGTTGCGCTCAATTACATAAATAAAAAATCAACGGGCACACAGCCGATGAATTTTATTGAAAGCATTACACAGGAAATAACGCTCGACAGCAAAACTGCAGAAAACATACGCAGTTATCTTGTCAGTGAGGGTGTAAAGAGTGCTGATGCAGATAGTATTTCTTCGTCAATAGAACACATAATCAGCGGTACGGCAACGCAGGCGGATATAGAACTTGTCGCACGGAACGAACATGCACGGAGCGCAATGAACAATTTTGCCGGAACGGATTTTAAGAGTGACGGTACTGTCAAAAATGATATTATAACGTATGCATCCGGGCAGAGAGCAAAGGCGGATTATATTGGTGTTATCAATAAGAAATCTGACACAGATACCAATGTCAAAGTAAATGAAGATGCAGGTCTTGTGCGCAATAAATACGTAAGAAAGAATCTTGATATAAAAGTTGCCGACAAAATCGATAGCATTGCAAAAGCATTGGGGGTAAAAGTTCATTTCGTTGCTTCCGTAAACGGCGGAAAGAGCAATGCGGCGATAGACGGTTCGGTTATAGAAATCGAGCAGAACAATAAAAATCCGCTTGAGTATCTTTTGGGACACGAAATAACGCACAGAATAAAATCACTGTCGCCGGAGAATTATGATAACTTTAAAAATGCTGTAATTAACGGAATGTCTGAAGAATTTGTCGATGCGCAGATAAAGGTTATGAGAGCGTACGGCGGCAAAATAAGCGATGATTTGCTTGTCGAAGAAACCATCTGTAATATCGCAGGAGAGATAGCACTCAACAACGACCTGCTTGAAAGTTTTATTAAACAGAACAGAAACGACAAAGGTGTTCTCCGTGCATTCTTGGAAGTTATTCAAAACATAATAGAGCGATTTACGGGAAATGACAGACGCAAAATGGAAGATGCCGTATATCAACTTGAAAAGGCTTTGGGAGAAGCCGCGGATGCTGCGGACAGGCTGGCACAAGAGGGCGAGTTTGAAACAAAGGAGAGCATAGACTTTGAACAGTCTTCGGAAAACGGTGTTAAATGGCTGATAAAGTATCCGATTTTTTCACAAGAGGATATTCATCAAAATAGTATTAAACTGCCCAAAATGAAAGAGGTAGCCTTTTTAAGTGGTAATGAATTTGCTAAAGACGGAACACCTCTTGATTCAAGAATTCTCAGTTTCTTTGACAGTTTGGGAAATAATGTTTACTCTGAACAGTTTGGAGATGTGGCGTTGACAAAATCAAGTGTCAGATCAGATAGACGACATGGTCACACAAACGAAAAGATTATTTCTTATGCGGCTGTTCCTGAAGTTATAAAAAACGGAGTAGTAATAGATAGTAAAAATAAGAATTTGGGAGAGGTAGAGCGAATCGTTGTAGCTGCGCCTATAAAAATTAGTAAAGATAGATACTATATGGCTGTGATGCTGCAAAGAGATAGTGCAACTCAGAGGTTATATGCTCATGATGTAGTTATAGCAAAAGAGACTGCTGAAACAGAAACCAGTATCCTGAACACTACAGGGCCGCTTTCCGAAACAAACAGTCTCTTTATAACAGATATACTACGAAAAGCTCTATCTGTCAATAGCAATTCTATGCAGAATACATCAGATAATGTCACAGTCAGACTTGCGCAAGAGGGCGAAATTGACTCAAAGAACAGCATTGACGGGTCTTCGGAAAACGGTGTTAAATTCAGTATAAAGACGGCTGATGACGGTTCTTTATTTGTGGACGTGGAAGAAAGCATAACCGATAGATCACGAAGTGCAAAAAAAATAACAGATATATCCTCGTTAACCCAACCGAGTAAAAACTCGCCGAGAGGAACAAAGGATATATCCGTTAATGACAACGTATCACAAAATGACACTGCTGTCAATAACGATTCCGTAAGAAACTCTCTTAAAGGAAGCGAGAGCATAGATGCCGAACAGATTTATCTTGAAAAAGAAGCACAGGTTGAGAACAACAGTCTGTTTGAAGGTGAACTGGGTGAAGCAACTTTTATTTCCGGCGATGAATTTGTCAATACAATAAAGGACAATAAATTGCTTCTGAAGCATGTTACGAACCATATTGCTAAAAAAATGGGAAAAAATTACATCAAAAATTTAAGAAAAATGTTTGATAGCTATGGCGACAAATATCAAGCCGAAGAAGCAGTTATAAAAAACTACATTGGACAAGTTGCTTTGGACAGTGATAAAACTATTGATTTTGTAGAATTCGGTATCAGGAACAGGGGTATATTGGTCGCTTACAGAGATACTTTGAGGAATAATATAGACAGATTTAACCCGAGATACAGACCTCAGTTGAATGCGGCACTGGAACTGACGGAAACGGTTCTTCAGAAAATGGATGATAATTTGTCGAATAATGTCGAAATTAGCAGAAATGAAATTGTTGATTTATATGATGAAATTTATTATAATCAAAACAAGAAAGTTGATACGGGACTCTATGATGAAACAGCCGTTTCTGAAGAGGATGCTTATGATGAAAACGGCAGGTTAAAGCCAGATATTATTTGTGAAGCGGGTGAGCGTAAATACCGCTATAAAACTGACTCATTGGGTCGTATTATACTTGCTCAAGCGAGGGGATTGGCAAAGAAACTGCATGAAGGGCGGCTTTCATATGTCAGGGAGACATTGGAAAAGTTGTTTTCTGATGATGCAGGGCATATTTTTGCAGATTCGTTCGGCGGTTCAGGTGGACATGTCAATATGTTTTCACAAAACAGACTGGTCAATCGGATAGAGTACGTAAAACTTGAAGCGGCGTGGCGTAAGGCAATTAACAAAGGAAATACGGTCAATGTTGAGATAGAACTTATCTATGAAGGTAATTCGGACAGGCCTGCCGCAATGAAAATAAAATATGAAATCCACGAAAAAACGGGCAAAATCAGTTATCACGAAAAAACGATGGTAAATTACAGACTGAAGGAGTGACACAAATGGACGCAAATTTTCATGACAAGTTATCAGATTATCAGGCAGAGATAGTATCGTATGCATGTGACGTTTTAAAAAAAGAACCGCATATGGTATTTGTCTTGGCTGATATGGCGAGATATGCACCGGGATATACGATTTATTATTATGTAAAGGGTAAGATTTGCACACAGGCAGAATTGAAACCCTCAAGGAAAGCAGCAGAGTTCGGGCATGAATTGAGTATGAATATTCATTATATGACCGAGCATTTTGTCAAAAACGGGATGGAGGCTCCTGTATGGGCAAAACTTTATTACGATGTCAGAACAAGTGAGTTTAAAGCCGAGTACCATTATCCTGAGGAGGGTGTGGAAGAAAAAGACTGGCTTGACTTGGCAGATGAATGGCACGAAGAACTCAAAAGAACGTACAATTCTTAAAAATAATACATAAAAGGATGGGAAAATATGGAACAGAGTAAAATTACAGGAGCATCAGCAAGCAAATTTATGAAAGTATACCGATTTGTAGTATTACCGATATACTTAATAGCATGTATATTCTTTTATGTGTACTACAACGCATATGAACCTGAAGGGATATATACGTCAGAGAAAATAGTTGTTGCATTGTCATATTTAGCGTTATTTGCAAGCATCGCAATGATTGTTTATCTTATTGCAGGATTGGGAAACGGAAGTTTAATTAATATCAAAATAACTGTAGCTATGTTAACTATAACACCGGTTCTTCCTTATTTGGATACTATTTACATTCATATGCTTGAACTTGCAGTGAATCGTTCTACAACCGTTAGTACGTTGGCTATCGTAATATCATATGCAATAACATTTCTTATCTTCTCGTTACCGCAAATCATTTATTTGAAAAAGAATGAATGGATGTTTTATACAAAATAAAAAACTCAGGGTGGGATTACAAATCCTGCCCTGTTTTTTATTGCAAAAATGTATAAAATATGATAAAATAAACAAATAGTTTTTCTTAATGAGGTAGTAAGCAATGTGGCAGATTGGCTTTGATAATGAAGCATATATACAAAAGCAGTCCGAGCAGATTCGTCAGCGTATAAAGGCGTTCGGCGGCAAACTTTATCTTGAGTTCGGCGGCAAACTTTTTGATGATTACCATGCATCGCGCGTACTGCCCGGCTTTAAGCCCGACAGCAAGGTGCTTATGCTCAAAAATCTCGGTGAAGATGTTGAGATAGTTATCGTAATAAGCGCAATCGATATTGAAAAAAACAAGGTGCGCGGCGACCTTGGCATCACTTATGACAGTGACGTACTGCGTCTTATTGACGCTTTCCGTGAGATAGGGCTCTATGTCGGCAGCGTTGTCATCTCCAAGTACAAAGAACAGCCGAGTGCAGTGGCATTCAAGAAGAAACTTGAAAGTCTCGGCATGAAAGTATATCTCCACAGGGTGATAGACGGTTATCCGATGAACATTGCTCACGTTGTGAGTGAAGAGGGCTTTGGTAAGAACGAGTTTATAGAAACGTCAAGGCCGCTTGTCGTTGTAACGGCGCCCGGTCCCGGAAGCGGCAAGATGGCGACCTGTCTCTCACAGCTCTATCACGATTATCTGCGGGGTGTGTCGGCAGGCTATGCAAAGTTTGAAACCTTTCCGATATGGAATATTCCTTTAAAGCACCCCGTAAATCTCGCATACGAGGCGGCAACTGCCGACCTTGACGATGTCAATATGATAGATCCGTATCATCTTGAAGCATACGGAAAAACAACGGTTAATTACAACAGGGACGTTGAGGTATTTCCCGTACTTCGCACCATGTTTGAAAAGATACTCGGACAGAGTCCGTATAAATCGCCCACAGATATGGGTGTAAATATGGCAGGAAACTGCATAATCGACGATGAGGCAACCAAAAAGGCGGCTTGCGATGAAATAATCCGCCGCTACTTCTCTGTTTTGTGCGATCAGCGAATGGGAAGGGGCAGTAAAGAGGCTGTGTGCAAAGTCGAACTGCTGATGAATCAGGCAGGCATTTCGGTTGCTGACCGCGCGGTCGTTGCCGCCGCTCTTGAAAAGACAAAGCAGGCGGATATGCAACCTGTCGTGGCTATCGAACTTCCCGACGGTAAGATAATCACGGGCAGAAATAAAAATCTTCTCGGCGCATCTGCGGCGGCACTGCTCAATGCAATCAAAGAACTCGGCGGCATCGACGACGATGTATATTTGATATCGCCCGAAGTTATTGAGCCGATACAGAAACTCAAGACTGAGATACTCGGCAACCACAATCCGAGGCTTCATTCGGATGAGGTGCTTATCGCGCTCACCGTATCGGCGGTGCACAATGAGGTTGCAGCCCTTGCGACAAAACAGCTTGAAAAACTGCGTGGCTGTGAAGCACATTCAACGGTAATTCTCTCACAGGTCGATCTTGATGTTTACAGAAAACTCGGAATCAACATCACCTGCGAACCGAGACATCAGACGAAAAAGTTGTACCACAAATAAAAAAAGGTTCTCTTTCGAGAACCTTTTTCTAATTCCGAATTACTACGGATACTCCGTCGGGGATTGCTGTAATTGAAGCATTTTCACCCACAAGTTTTTTTGCCATGGAAAGCGCTTCGGTAAGCGAATGCGCAGGCGTCATGTGGAATGATTTTATAAGACTGTCGGGCGCATCCGAAACATAGATGACATTCGCTTTTAGAAGTATACGGCAGAGAATCTGCGATTCCCACTGGTCAGCGATAGTCTCATTCCTGTCACGGGCGAGAATGGAATCGTAAATTTTCTGCGTATCGGGCTCGCTGTCAAAGGTGTCAAAGAAGCCTTCGCCGCCGTGACCGTCGGTCGATGAGGCAAGCATTATGATAACGCCGCCGTCTTTGACAGTCGACTCAGCCGCCGTCATACCCTTGACCGCCTGATAGATGTTCTGGTCGAGCGGATAACCGCCGTTGGTTGTTATTACAATGTCAGACGGCACAGCCTTTGCACCGCAGAGATCTGATAAGAAACGAACACCCTCGGCGTGAGCCGCCTCAAGGTCGCCTGCAACGGCATAGATAGCCTCTTTTTTCTCGTTTATTACCACGTTCACGATGTAGCACAGACCTGCCGTTTTAGCGGCATAAATCATATCCCTGTGAATGGGATTACCCTCGATTATGCCCGTTCTTGCCTTGTCGGATGCGATAAATTCAGAGCAGTGGTTTGCAAGCACCGTCTGACGTGCCGCAACACCCGGAAGCACGCTCTTTCTGCCGCCCGAGAAGCCTGCAAAAAAGTGCGGTTCGATGAAACCTTCGGACACAAGCAGGTCAGCCTCATAGGCAATTTTGTTTATGACACATTCACCGCCTGAGGGCAGTGTGCCGATACCTACAAGCATATCCTCATCAAGACAGTCGTGAACATAAATTTTTTCGTTGTTAACGATATCTTCGCCGAACTTGAACACAAGTTCATCTCTTGTCGTGCCTCTGTGAAAACCTGTGGCAATGAGTATAGTTATGTCCGCATCCGGGTTTCCCTGTCTTATTTCCTCGAGCATCGAGGGCATAATGACCTTGCTCGGCACGGGGCGCGTGTGGTCAGATGCGATAATGCAGACCTTTTTCTTGCCTTTGGCAAGCTCGCAGAGTCTCGGTGAGCCGATGGGGTTTGCCATAGCCTCACGGACAAGTGCAGCGCCGTCTTTTTCGCATTTGTAGTCGTGTATGCCTGATGTCAAAACGGCGGCGAGATTTTCGTTTTCAAAATCGTATTCGACTGTTTCCTTACCGTATGGGAAATTAAGTTTCATATTATAAGTCCTTTCATATCGTCGGGCAGCGGCGCATCAAAAGATACACTTTTGCCTCTGTAGTCAAATTCTATCCTGCAGGCGTGCAGTGCAGGGCGTGAAATAAGCGTTTTATTCTCTGTTCCGTAAAGAAAATCGCCCGTCAACGGATGCCCGATGTGAGAGGCGTGCACCCTTATCTGATGCGTCCTGCCCGTTGTTATCTTAAAGCGGACAAGAGAGCGCAGAGCGTTTTCTTTTTCAACTTCAAAAAATGTTTCTGCACTCTTCCCGTCGGGACGCACCTCTCTTTTTATAACCGAGCCGTCAGCCCTGCCTATCGGTGCGTTTATAACGCCGTTTTTTTTATCAAAAATACCCTCGCAAACGCCG
The DNA here is from genome assembly GCA_045538835.1 of Feifaniaceae bacterium. Lineage (GTDB taxonomy): Bacteria > Bacillota > Clostridia > Oscillospirales > Feifaniaceae > RGIG6165. The sequence goes on from JAZQEF010000026.1 coordinate 9,779, forward strand.
AGATACTCCTTTTTAAAGGTTGTATGCAACTGCGCACAAAGACGGGCGCAGATGTCGGCATTTTTGGCTATTACCATTAGTCCCGAAGTGCCCTTGTCAAGACGGTTTACGGGACGGAATATCATATTTTTATATTTGTATGCCGCTATATTTGCCACCGAATCGGTATGGTGATTCTGTGACGGGTGGACAGGCATACCGCCCGCCTTGTTTATGATGAGTATTTCATCATCTTCGTAGACCGTGTCAAGACTGCCCTCTGCAGACTCAACACCCGATGAAAAATCATCTTCGCTCTCGGTTGTGAGGGTGAGTGTTTCACCGCCGCAAAGAACATAGTCTGTATGTACTTCTCTGCCGTCAATGCAGATACCGCCGTTCCTGTACTTGGCGCGTTTTACAAGCCCTGCCGAGAGTGAGAGTTCTCTGCGCAGATAGTCGCGCAGCGCCATTCCTGCACATTCTTGCGATATAATAAATTTCATTTTGTGTCTCATAAAACAATTATACATTAAATAATGTTATATTTCCACAGCAATTTAAATAAAATGCAGTATGAAGAAGATTTTGAAAAGTACGTTTATACTCTTTGTAGGCACGCTTATCGTCAAGAGCATCGGAATGTATTTCCGCTCTGTACTGTCGGTCTCACTCGGAAGTGAGGGCATGGGCATCTATGAGATGATATTCTCGGTCTATCTGCTCATTGTGACGCTTGCCTATTCGGGGGTAAATATGGCGGTAGTCAGGCTGTCGGGCGAGGGTAAGATCTACGGGCGCAGTCTTGTTTTTACGGCACAGAAACTCATTGTGCCGTTATCTGTGGCGGTGGGTGCGCTTTTATTTGTATTTGCGCCGAGTATAGCAGATACGCTTCTTGGTACACACTCTGCGGCATCACCCCTTAGGATACTTTCATTTTCCGTGCCGTTTATGTCATTGTCGATATGTTTTTCGTCGTGGTACATAGGACAGGGAAACACGCTTATTCCTGTACTATGCCAAATAGCAGAACAGTCGCTTCGCATAGTTGTCCTCAAAACTATGCTTGGAATGGGCACATCACCGCTTGTTGCCTGCGCTTGGGCAATGAGTTTCGGCGAGGTGCTCTCCTGCATATTTATCGGCGCAGTGTTTTTAAAAAGCGGCGGAAGACGCGGCAGGATAAAGAGGGGTATAATACCTAAAATACTCGATATATGTGTCCCCGTCGGACTTGGAAATTATCTCTCCTCAGGTATCGGTACGGCAGAGAACATTCTCTTTCCGAGAATGCTCGCCCGTCATTCGGACAACGCGCTTTCACAGTACGGTATGCTCAGCGGTATGGTAATGCCGATGATAACTTTTCCATCGGCGCTTCTTACCTCGCTCTCTACTGTGCTTATGCCCTCTGTCGCAAAAAGCGGCGACGGCAGGGAGGTAAAACCCTATCTTGATTTCACACTTAAGGCAAGCGTGCTCATAGCGTCTGTGTTTTTGTTTTTTCCGTACAGACTCGGCTGGACGGTCTACTCCTCGGCTAAAATCGGCACGTATGTCATGCGGCTATCCTTTATCGTGCCTCTTATGTATACCGAAAGTATAATATCATCTGCGCTAAACGGACTGGGCAGACAGCGTTTTCTTGTCATAATCAACAGCAGTGAGCAGGTGGCAATGCTTTTTGTAATTCTCTTTTTAGTGCCGAAATGGGGACTTGCCGCTTATATCGGCGCAATGTTTGCAGGGGCGGCAATCACCTGCTTTATAAAACTGTGTGTGATGCTGAAAATATCTGATTTTGATTTTGACATTGCCGGTATGCTTGTGATACCTGTTTTATGTGCGGCATTTTCTGGAATTGTATCAAAGGCGGTCTGTGCAAATCTGCTCTGGGGCAGAGTATCACTGGGTACCGACCTTGTTATAGGCATCACCCTCCACGCAGGAATATATTTTATATTAATGAAGATATTCAATAAAAAAGGAACCTTGTAAAAGGTTCCTTTTTAAATTAATTTTTGATGAAATCAAAAATTATCCATAATTCCGAATTCAGAAGTATAATTGCAAATTATAATTCTGATGTGCAGTGAGCACAGCGTGTTGCTTCAATTGCAATCTCGCTTTTGCAGTAGGGACAAGTCTTTGTTGTCGGTGCTGCAGGTGCTTCTTCTTCCTTCTTCTTGCCGATTGTCATAAGCTTGTTTATAAAACGAATGAGGCAGAAGAGAATAAATGCCATTATTGTAAAGTTGATAACGGCTGAAACGAAGTTTGTTGCAAATGCCGCAACGTCTGCACCACCGTATTTTTCCTGCATTGTAATAAACTTAACAAGCGGATTGATAAAGTTGTCAATAAGTGACGTCACGATGTCCTTGAATGCAGCACCGATAATGATACCGACAGCCATGTCGATAACGTTGCCACGAAGAGCAAATTCCTTGAATTCAGATAAAAACTTTTTCATAATGTTTACTCCTTTAATCTGTATATTTTCTTACACGAAGCGGGATTCCCATTTCGTCTGCAAGTTTTTTACATTCCGTGATATCCTCGTGCGAAATAACATCAACAACGGAAAAGATTACCTTTACATTATCGCACGTTTTACATTCTTTTGCAAATTCAAGTATAGCGTTAAACGATTTGTCACCGAATGCGGGTGCGCAGAGTTCATTATATTTTTCTGCCGTGTGCTGATTTAAACTGATGCTGACCGTGTCAACGAGTGAGCATATTTCCTTTGCCGTGGATTTACCGTTTAAAAGGTCGGAAAGACCGTTGGTGTTGAGACGTATCGGCAGTCCCGTTTTCTCTTTGATATAACGGCAGGTCTGAACAAAGTTGTTATACGCCGCCGTCGGCTCACCGTAGCCGCAGAAAATTATTTCGCCCTTGTAATTTGAAAAATCAAAAGCGTCGATTGCCGACTTTATCTCATCAAACGAGGGGTTATGCCCCTCAAACCAGAGGGTAGAGGCATCGCCCACCGAGTTGCCGTTGTTACGGATGCAGAATTTGCATTTGCAGGGACAGGTGTTCGTTATATTGAGATATACGCTGTTTTCAAATGTATATAAAATACTAGTCATGTCTAAGCTCCTTAGTTAAACCGCTGCGGTCAAAAACTGCCGCAAAAATGTAGTAGATTATCGCGCTTCCCGTCGCCTGTATCAGTGAAAACTGGGCGCTGAGGAGTGCCGATTCGTAACTGTAAAGTATAGTTTCGGCAATAAGATAGCCGACTATCGTGATGATGCCCGATAAAATGGGCGGAAGTATCGCCCTTTTGGTTAAAATTTTGCTTTGCTTTCCAAGCAGTATAAAGGGCAGGGTGTTAAGTGCCTTGATTATTGCCGTTGCAGGCGCCCACATTGCTGCACCTGCTAAAATGTCGGCAAGCGCGCCGCCGATAGCCGCCGCCGATATCGCATACGGCAGGGGGAGCACCGATGCCGCAAGGTATATCATACCGTCACCAAAATGGAGATAACCGCTGTTTATGCCGGTATTGAATTTGATAAATGCGGTGGCTACGGCGATAAGCGCCGCAAAGAGTGCCGCATATGCAAGTTTCTTTGTTTTTCTCATATTATCATCTCCAGATATTTTTGAAAGTTTACACCGTCGTTTCTGTCGGTCTGCTCGGCGTAGGTGTCGGAGACGGCGCGGCTGATAAAATTACCAGCAAGGCGCACCGCCGCTATAATATCCATTCCTTTGACCGCCCCGCCGCAAATGACGGAAGAGAACAGATCGCCCGTACCCGAATAACTGCCGCCGACCGCCTTGCTCGTGACGGGCACTGCGGCATTTTCGGTCACAACAAGATTTGTCACACTGTCACCCTTTCTTATTCCCGTCACGATGACCGTGTGCAGAGTGTCGGAAAGAAGCGTTTTCGCCGCCGCACCGACCGTATCAAAATCGGCGTGCAGTAATTTTTCGTAGTTTTCGCCTGTTAAAACCGCAAGTTCTGTAAGATTGGGCGTTATGATGTTTGCGTGCTTTGCAAGGTCACACACCTTTTCACACATCGCCTCATTATATGTGGCGTATATTTTTCCATCGTCCGCCATAACGGGGTCGCAGACAAAGACTGTGTCCTCATCCATAAACGCCGATATAAAATGGCGCATCTTCTCAATCTGCTCTGCGCTTGCGGCATAACCCGTGAGTATGGCATCAAAATGCACATCAAGTTTTTTCCACTCATTAATAAAGCCGTCCATTAAATCGGTGCAGTCGCGGCAGAGATAACTCTCATACCCCGTCTGATTTGACAGAACTGCGCTCGGCAGTGGACAGCATTCAATGCCCATTGCAGATATGACGGGAAGAGCCGCCGTCAGTGAACAGCGACCAAACCCCGATATGTCATTTATAACTGCAATTTTTTTCACTTTAAAATTCCGCTTTCATCTATTGCTTTTACTGCATCTTTTAGTTTTTCAGGCGGTAAGACCAGCGCAAAACGGACATAGCCCTCGCCTCTCGGACCAAAGGAAATGCCGGGTGTTGCAATAACGCCTGCTTTTTTTGCAAGTTCTTCGCAGAAGAGTTTTGAATCTGTATAACCGCTCGGCAGAGGTGCCCACACGAACATAGTGCCGTCACTGTCGGGAATATCCCAGCCGAGTTTTCTGAGTCCTCCGCAGAGCGCATCACGCCTGCGCTGATATTCGAGACACTGTTCATGCACACAGTCCCTCGGTCCGCTGAGTGCGGCAATCGCCGCCTTCTGAATGGGTGTGAACATGCCGAAATCGTACTGCGAGCGCAGCAGTTTCATGGCGTCTATTATCTGCTTGTTGCCGATAAGGAATGAAATTCTCGCACCCGTAACATTAAATGACTTTGAGAGCGAGAAAAATTCCGCACCGACATCCATAGCGCCGTCAAGTGAGAGGAATGAAAACCCCTCTCTACCGTCAAAAATAATATCGGAATAGGCATTGTCATTTATAATGATAAAATTATATTTTTTTGCATAGCGGATAACTTCCTCATACACCTCTTTGGGTGCTGCCGCGCCTACGGGGTTTGAGGGGTAGGAGAGCACGATATAGCGTGTTCTTTTCAAGAGTTCTTCGGGGAGCAGGTCAAGCCTCGGCATAAAGCCGTATTCCTTGATTATGGGATAATACTGAATATCCGCCTCACCGAAATATGCGCCCGCCTCAAAAGCGGGATAACCGGGGTCGGGCAGCAGCACAACATCGTCCTTGTTGCAGATGGACATACCTAAATGTCCCATACCCTCCTGCGAGCCGTTTACCGCAGTGATGATGTCGGGCGTTACGCATACACCGAAACGGTTTTTATAATATGTGCATACCGCCTCTAAAAGTTCATCGCTTTCACGAAGCGAATATCTCCAGTTCACAGGGTCTTTCGCCGCTTCAATGAGCGCATCTATAACGTGAGCAGGGGGCGTAAAATCGGGCGTACCGATAAAGAGGTTGTAAACCTTTCTGCCCTCTTTCTCAAGGTCTTCACGAACTTTGTTGAGCGAGGCAAATATGCCTGTTTCAAAGTGATCCAGTCTCTTAGCAGGTCTGATTTCCATAATTAGTATCCTTAAAGTAAAAATATATATAAAAGTATAAAACTCTATTATTTGTTTGTCAAATGGTTTATAATGAGTTTATAAAATATTCGGAGGACGAAAATGAACTATCCTACACCGCATATCAATGCAACACCCGATGATTTTGCAAAAACCGTGCTTATGCCGGGCGATCCGCTCCGTGCGAAATTCATCGCAGAGAATTTTCTTGACAGTGCAAAACTTGTAAATAATGTCAGAGGTATACAGGGCTATACAGGCTACTACAACGGCACAAGGGTGTCTGTTATGGCAAGCGGTATGGGTATGCCGTCAATGGGCATATACAGTTATGAACTCTACAACTTTTTCGGTGTGGAGAACATAATGAGAATAGGCTCTGCAGGTGCAATGAGCGAAAATATAAAGGTGCGTGACATCGTGATAGGAATGGGTGCGTGCACCAATTCAAACTACGCCGCGCAGTACAATTTGCCGGGCACATTTTCAAATATTTGCAGTTACGAAATGATGAAAAAATGCATAGAATCGGCAGATGAAATGGGCGTAAAATACCATGTGGGCAATCTGCTCTCGTCGGACACATTCTACGGCGGGGACTCTGCCGTATGGGCGAAAATGGGCGTAATGGCGGTCGAAATGGAAGCCGCCGCCCTCTATATGAATGCGGCAAGGTGCGGTAAAAATGCGCTTGCAATATGCACAATTTCCGACCATCTTATAACAGGTGAAGCAACTTCGGCAGAGGAGAGGCAGAACTCCTTTACAGAGATGATGACTCTTGCGCTTTCTACGGTGGAAAAGTTATGAAAAGAGTATTTTTAATAGTGCTCGATTCCTGCGGCATAGGCGAGATGCCCGATGCCGCAGATTTCGGTGACAAAAACTGCAATACGCTTGAAAGGATAGCCTCATCAAAGCATTTTAAGGCGGACAACTTGATAAAAATGGGACTGGGGAATATAGACGGCGTATCTTTGAAGAAAAATCCTGTGCCGACCGCCGCAGTCGCAAGGCTTGCCGAAAAGTCAAAGGGCAAGGATACGACTATTGGGCATTGGGAGATAGCAGGGCTTGTCTCAGAGTCGCCGATGCCGACATATCCGGGCGGCTTTCCAAATGAGATAATAGATGAATTTTCTAATCGAATAGGCAGGAAAATTCTCTGCAATAAGCCATATTCGGGAACAGAGGTCATCAAGGACTACGGCAGGGAGCATATGCAGACGGGCGACCTTATAGTCTACACGTCGGCAGACAGTGTTTTTCAGATTGCGGCACACGAAGATGTGATACCGATAGATTCGCTCTACGCTTACTGCCGCACCGCCCGAGAACTTTTGTGCGGGGAGCATGCGGTAGGGCGTGTAATAGCAAGGCCCTTTACAGGCAAATACCCCGATTTTACACGTACTTCAAACAGACACGATTTTTCGCTTCTTCCGCACCGTGATACTCTGCTCGACGCGGTGAGCGGTGCAGGTATGACGGTCTATGCCATAGGCAAGATAAATGACATTTTTGCAGGCAAAGGCATAAGCGAAAAGGTTTATACAAAATCAAATGCAGACGGAATGGCTAAGGCAAAAGAAGCGCAATCAAAGGACTTTGAGGGGCTCTGCTTTGTAAATTTAGTTGATTTTGATATGCTCTACGGCCACAGGCAGGATATCGACGGTTATGCCGCGGCTTTTGCTGAGTTTGATGAGTGGCTGCCCTCATTTATTGCAGATATGAAAGATGAAGATCTGCTCATCATCACAGCCGACCACGGCTGTGACCCTGGTGATGAGAGTACCGACCATTCGAGAGAATATGTACCTATGTTGATGTACGGCAAAGGCATAAAGCCGACAAATCTCGGCACAAGGGACACATTTGCCGACATTGCCGCAACTGTTGCACAGTATCTCGGCATTGATTTTAAAGGTGACGGAACATCGTTTCTTGACGAGGTGATAAAATGAACGAAAAAGAACTGTGCCAAATGGCAGTAAAAGCAATGGAAAATGCCTATGCACCCTACTCGAAGTATAAAGTGGGGGCGGCGCTGATTGCAAAAAGCGGCAGGGTATACACGGGCTGTAATATAGAAAACGCATCTTTTACGCCCACCGTCTGCGCCGAGAGGACGGCGGTCTTTAAAGCGGTCAGCGAGGGAGAAAAAGATTTTGAAATGCTTGCTGTTACGGCATCCCCCTGCGGATTGTGCCGACAGGTGCTCTCGGAATTTTGTGAAGATGATTTTCCGATTTTGATAATATCGGGCGACAGTTACACAAAACACACATTGAGTGAATTGTTACCCCATAGTTTCAAGGTGAATTTATGAGAATGTACGACATTATACTTAAAAAACGAAACGGGCAGGAACTTGACCGTAAGGAGATAGAGTTTTTTGTATCGGGCTATACTGCAGGCGAGATACCCGATTATCAGGCGTCCGCACTGTGTATGGCGATATATTTCAAGGGTATGACCGAGCGTGAAACGGCGTCGCTTACCGATGCTATGGCACGCTCGGGAGACAGAGTAGATCTGACTTGTTTCGGTGAACTTTCGGCAGATAAGCACTCGACGGGCGGCGTGGGGGACAAGACCTCGTTTATCGTCGGTCCGATAGTCGCCTCACTCGGCGGCAAGGTGACTAAAATGTCGGGCAGGGGACTCGGCCACACGGGCGGAACGGTCGATAAATTAGAATCCATACCCGGCTATAAGATAAATCTTACAAATGAAGAATTTATCTCACAGGTTGACAAAGTGGGTATGGCGATAATCGGTCAGTCGGGCAATCTTACGCCTGCCGACAAAAAGTTATACGCCCTGCGTGATGTGACGGCGACGGTGGACAGTATACCGCTGATAACCTCAAGCATAATGAGCAAGAAGATAGCATCGGGTTCACACTCAATAGTGCTTGATGTCAAGGTCGGCAGCGGCGCATTTATGAAAACGCCTGAGCAGGCAAAAAAACTTGCCGAAAATATGGTAGAAATCGGAAAACGTTGCGGCAGAAATATGGCGGCGCTTCTCACGAATATGGACGCGCCTCTGGGAAATGCCATCGGCAACGCCCTTGAAATTAAAGAGGCTGTCGCCGTTTTAAAAGGCAAGCAGGGCGGTGACCTTAAAGAGGTCTGTGTAGCATTGTCTGCCACAATGGTGTCACTCATTTACGGCATATCGCAGGAAGAAGCGGCAGAGCGTGTTATAAAGACTCTCGACTCAGGCGAAGCATATGAGAAAATGCGCGAATGGATTGTGGCACAAGGCGGAGATATTGCATATATAGATGACACTTCGCTTTTCCCGAAGACCGCTTTTGAATATGAAGTAAAAAGCGAGTGTGACGGCTTTATAACGGCAATGGATGCAGAGGCTATAGGTATGGCGGCAGTCGTGCTCGGTGCAGGCAGAAGAACAAAAGACGATGATATCGACTATGCCGCAGGCATCGTAATAAACAAAAAAACGGGGGACAAAGTTTCAAAGGGTGACACACTCTGCACACTTTACACGAACGATGAAAGTGCGATAGAAGATGCAAAAGAAAGATACATTTCTTCATTGACCTTTAATAAGAATAAAAAAGAGCCGAAGCCTGTTATTTATAAAATTTTTATTTGACTTGCAATTACAGGTAATAAGATATAACATATTGGTGAAAAACAACCAATGGTTGAATAATGAGGTAAAAAGGAGACAAAAATGGTATACGACATCAAAGAACACGGCGCCGTCGGTGACGGTGTGACAATGAATACTGCTGTAATTCAGAAAGCAATCGATACGGTATCATCATCGGGCGGCGGAACGGTTTATATTACCGACGGTGTTTATAAGATCGGAACTGTCATAATGAAAAGTGATGTTGAACTGCACATAACATCCACGGCAACACTTTTAGGCTCTGAAAAGGTGGAAGATTATCCTGAAAGAACGGATTTAAAGCACGTCAATTCTTCAATGCTTCCGAGAATGAGAAATGCCTGCCTCATATATGCGGACGAATGTAAAAACATCTCAATTACAGGCGGCGGCAAGATAGACTGTAACGGCACACATTTCGTATATAAAAAGAGCGAGGGCAGACCCGACTGGGGCGGCTGGGAATACAAGAGAATAGACGCTCCCACCCCGCCGAGAGTGGTATTCTTCACGGGTTGTTACAATGTGAAAGTCGAGGATATCACCATGGTAAATCAGCCGTCGGGTTGGTCGTACTGGATACACGACTGCGACTATGTCACATTTGACAAGTGCAAGATATATGCCGAAGTGAGATACCCCAACAACGACGGTATACATATAAATTCCAGCAGAAATGTCACGATTTCAAACTGTATGATAACCTGCGGGGACGACTGTATCATCGTGCGCGCCAACAATGCCTCACTTGCGGAAAACAAGGTCTGCGAAAAGGTGACGGTGACAAACTGTAATCTTACAAGTTATTCAGCCTGTATACGTATCGCATGGCTGAACGACGGTATTATAAGAAACTGCACCTTCTCAAATCTTGTTATGACCGATTCTACAATTGGTGTTTCGATATTCCTGCCCAAAGGCCGTTCACGTGAAAAAATGCCCGACCAGGGAAGAGAAGCGACCTTGATAGAAAATCTGTCATTTGATAACATTGTGATGGACGGCATTTATGCCCGTCCCGTAAAAGTGTACATTCCCGAGTCGGAGGAAACGCTCTGCGAGGGCATAAGAAATATATATTTCAGCAACATTCATGCGCGTTCTCTTGAATTCCCGTATCTTATGGGTAAGCGTGACTGCAAACTGAAAAATATCTGTTTCAGCAACTGCTCATTTGAAAAAGTTGCTGAGACGGTGCTACCCAATTACATTCAGCACGGCGCTTCGAGACACGACAGGTCTGCCGGTGTGCAGATGATAACCAATGCAGAAAACGTAGTATTCAACAACACGTCCTTTACCTGCGATTACATCCCCGAAGAATAGTAAAAAACACGCCCTTGGGCGTGTTTTTTTACTCAAACATACCTGTTGAGAGGTATCTTTCACCCGTGTCGGGGAGAAGTGCGACAATGACTTTGCCTTTGTTTTCCTCTCTTCGCGCAAGAAGCGTTGCCGCGTGCAGGGCGGCGCCCGATGATACGCCGACAAGCATTCCCTCGTTTCTGACAAGTGCTTTTGCCGCGCTGTACGCCTCATCTGTGGTGACCGTGATTATTTCGTCATAAATATCTTTATCAAGCGTGTCGGGCATAAAGTTTGCGCCTATGCCCTGCAGTCCGTGCGGACCTGCTTTTCCCTCTGAAAGTAAGGGTGAATCGGCAGGCTCAACCGCGACAATTTTTATATCGGGATTCTTTTCTTTTAAATATTTTCCCACACCCGAAAGTGTGCCGCCCGTGCCGACACCTGCAACAAAAATGTCTATCCTGCCGTCCGTGTCGTCGTATATTTCAACACCCGTCGTCTTTACGTGTGCATCGGGATTGGCAGGATTTTCAAACTGTCCCGGGATAAAACTGTTCGGCGTATTTTTTGCTATTTCCTTTGCTTTTTCCACTGCGCCTGACATACCTTTTGTACCGTCGGTCAGCACAAGTTCCGCCCCGTATGCCGCAAGAAGTTTGCGCCGCTCGACACTCATAGTTTCGGGCATCGTAAGAATGGTCTTGTAGCCCCTTGATGCGGCAACACAGGCAAGACCTATGCCCGTATTGCCGCTTGTCGGCTCAATGATGACGGAGCCCTCTCCCAGAAGCCCTTTTTTCTCGGCATCGTCAAGCATCTCTTTTGCCACTCTGTCCTTGACGCTTCCTGCAGGGTTAAAGCACTCTAACTTTACAAGTAATTCAGCCTTTAAACCGTTTGCCTTTGCATATCTGCCGACCTTGAGTATCGGCGTTCTTCCGATAAGCTCGGATACGTCACTATATATTTTCATAACAGTTCTTCCTTTTAAATCAAATACATTTTAAATATAACATAATTATAACAACAATTCAAAAAAATATTGACAAAAGGAAAAAAATATAGTAAACTCTAAATAAGTTAGGCAATACTAACTATTCTTTTTTACTTATATGTTAGTTAATCCTAACTCATATTTTGCAAAAATGACAGCACAATAAAGTCGAGGTGATAAAAATGGAAGATATCATTGCATATCACTGCGCCCCGGCACTTGCAGGGATAAAGCCTGCAAATATTGTAAACTGTCAGAAAAACAAAATATCGGATATTTATGCAAGACTTGAAAATCTCAGTGAAGAACTTGCTCAAAAGGGGATATTCATTGAGGTGCTTTGCGATAGGGATGATGCCCTCCTGCTCATGGTCTATCGCAAGAAAGTCTTGCAGAGCGTTTTGCAAAATGATGATGTCAGAACCTTTCTTGCATCCTACGGATACAAGGGAGATGTTAAAGAGCATCTGTCGCTTTTGAAAAAACGACTCAAAAGAAGTAATTTTCCCCACGAGATAGGAGCGTTTCTCGGCTATCCTCTGCACGACATTCGCGGCTTTATAGAGCACAAAGACGAGGGTTGTGTTCTGTACGGCGAGTGGAGAGTCTACGAAAAAGCAGAGGAGGCGAGAAAACTCTTCTATCGCTTCAACGCGTGCCGAAAGGCGCTCTCAAGGAGAATAATGAGCGGACAGACTCTATCCGAAGTTTTTTGCAATTAAATCATCTTTCATACAAAAAAGCGCCCGATGTAAACAATGCTGCGCGAGTGGAAGTTTACCGTCCCGCAGTGGGTAAAGAGGATGCGAAGGTTACCGTGACCGTCACTATCTCGGATAAGGACACGAATGTCACCGCATCAAAGAGTTTTGATATCGTCGTAACTGCGCTCACGCAGGAGGAGATAGATACTGAAAAAGCACTTATGACAAAGGTCATTGCCTCGTATTTTGACGGCATCAAAGGTAAAAACACCTATGCAGACGATATAAGCAAAAATATGCAGTCCTTTGTTGAGGTCTACGAGAAAAACGGAGAACTTGTATGGGTGCGTGACAGCGATGACACAGTCGGTCACGGCATCGTACCCGTTCCGATAAACGGCTGGGAGGAACTTGAAGCGTGGAGACTCTTCAAATCAAGCAATCCCGCTGCGGTAACGCATGAAAATCTTATTGTTTCGGTTCAGAAAAATGCAAAGGCGGTGACAGTGAGCAGTGTGCTCTCAAGTGAGACGCTCGGCAGATACGGAGAACTCTATCTCAGCGATCCGATAGGGTATGCCGATTATGCGGATCTTGCAGAACTGTATTACAGAGAGGTTTCACAGGACCTTATCATTCGCGGCAGAGTGACAGGTTCAGGCTCAAAGCCTGTACCCGTTGTAGAGACGATAGATGTTTCCTTTACTCTGCAAAGTGCCGACAGTACGCTCATCTCCAAGACCTCTTATACAGACCTCGATGAAACGACAAATGTATTTGAAATATTTAAGAAAACTCTTGCAGACAACGGTTTCACTTATAAGAGCCGCGGCAGTTATGTATATTCGATAACGACTCCCAACGGCACTACTATCGATGAAACCGAAGGCGAAAATTCGGGCTGGATGTATAAAGTAAGCGGCGTTCTTTCCGATGTGTATATGGGTGCCCACGGACTTAAAGACGGTGACCGATATGGGTATAATGAACGGTGTCGGAAATAATAGGTTCGAGCCGCAGGGCAGTCTTACACGCCCCATGTTCGTGACCATTCTTTACAGGCTTGAAAATGAGCTGCAGGCAGTTATTATGAAAATGCAGTCGCATGGGCGTATGGCGCAGGCATCGTAAACGGCGTCAGCGAGACAAAGTTTGCGCCTGATAACATCACTACCCGTGAGCAGATGGCGGCTATAATATACCTCTATGCGCAGTATAAGGGCGTCGATGTAAGTGTCGGAGAAGATACGAACATTCTCTCCTATGCGGATTTTGATGATATCACTGAATATGCTGTTCCCGCGATCCAGTATGTTGCAGGAAGCGGCATAATGGGCGGCGTAAGTCAGTCTGAGATAGCACCGCAGGGCATCTCGACAAGAGCGCAGGTCGCAACGGTGATAGTCAGAATGATAGAAACATTTGGTAAATAAGAAGAAAGACAGACCTTTGGTCTGTCTTTTTTTATTGATTTACCTACTTGCAGTATAGTATAATACAATGTATATTCTAAGAAAAAGCGGTAACTTATATGAAACTGACCGAAATTTTTAATAACGATAAACTTTCTCTTTCTTTTGAGGTTTTTCCGCCCAAGACGGAGAGCGGATTTGACAGCGTAAAAACCGCGACCGAAGAGATAGCAAAACTGCGCCCGTCTTTTATGAGCGTTACATACGGCGCAGGCGGCGGAACGAGCAGATATACGCTTGATATTGCAAAAAACATAAAGGAACTTTACGGTGTGCCGACGCTTGCGCATCTCACCTGTGTTTCCTCGACAAAGGAGACGGTGCATCAAAAGATAGCCGAGATAAAAGCGGCAGGCATAACAAACGTTATGGCACTCAGAGGTGATATTCCGAAAGAACTTGAGGGGGCAGACCGCAGCGGCTGGGACTACAGATATGCGGTGGAACTTGTTGCTCAACTTAAAGCGACGGATACCGATTTTTGCATAGGCGGCGCCTGCTATCCCGAGATACACCCCGAAAGCGTAAATCAGAAAGAGGATATAAAACATCTTAAAGAGAAGGTCGATGCAGGTTGTGAGTTTCTGACCACACAGATGTTTTTTGACAATAATCTTCTCTACAATTTTCTATATAAGATACGCGAGGCAGGCATAACCGTTCCGATAATTCCGGGCATTATGCCCATAACCAACGCAAATCAGGTGGCAAGGGCGATAAAATTATCGGGCTCATTTATGCCGCAGCGTTTCAAGAGCCTTGTGGACAAGTTCGGCTATGACCCCGATGCAATGAAACAGGCGGGAATCGCATATGCGACAGATCAGATAATCGACCTCTATGCAAACGGCATAACAAACGTCCATGTCTATTCGATGAACAAGCCTGACGTTGCGCAGAAGATACAGAGCAATCTTTCGGATATTTTGGGAAAATGATGATAAAGTTTTATGACGGGATACCCTTTTGCGAGAGGGAGATACTGCGCTATGCAGGCTGCACCCGGGCAGATGATAAAACAGAGGCTCTTTTAAATGAGTGTATTAAAGAGGTGCAGGGAAAGGTATCATATAAGGTCTGTTACAGGCAACTGTCGGTGTCGCACTCGGAGGACAACTGCGATTTTGAACTGTTTTCTCTTAAATCAAAACATCTTGCAAAAAATCTTGACGGTTGTAGAAAGGCTGTTCTTTTTGCCGCAACCATCGGTGTTGAAATTGACAGGCTTATAGCAAAATACGGACATATATCGCCCGCAAAAGCGCTGATGTTTCAGGCTATCGGGGCGGAGCGTATTGAGGCGCTTTGCGATGCCTTCTGCAAAGATATCGCAAAAGAATACGGCGTGGGGTTGCGCCCCCGTTTCAGCCCCGGATACGGTGATCTTCCGCTTGAAGCGCAAAAAGATATTTTTGCCATTCTTGATTGCGGAAAACGCATAGGACTGTTTTTAAACGATAGTCTGCTGATGTCGCCGTCAAAATCCGTCACGGCATTTGTCGGTATAGAAAAATAAGAGGTAACATATGACATTTATTGAATTTTTAAAAGACAATATAGTTTATCTTGACGGCGGTATGGGTACACTGCTTCAGCAAAGCGGACTGAAACCCGGCGAACATCCTGAGCGCTGGAATATATCCCACCCCGATGTGATAACAAAGATACATAAAGATTATTTTGATGCAGGCAGTAATGTAGTCTGCACCAATACTTTCGGCGCAAATTGCCTCAAATTTGAAGATGCTGAACTTGAAGAGATAGTCAAAGCGGCAATTTGCAATGCAAAAACTGCAAGGGAGCAGAGTGTCGCAGATAAAGAAAAGTTTATCGCGCTTGATATAGGCCCGTCGGGAAAACTTTTAAAGCCCTTGGGTGACCTTGATTTTGAGGATGCAGTAGCCGTCTTTGCAAAGACCGTGAAACTCGGCGTGAAATACGGTGCCGACCTTATTATAATCGAAACGATGAATGACAGTTATGAAACCAAGGCGGCTCTGCTTGCCGCAAAGGAAAACAGTACTCTGCCCGTCATCGTGTCAAATGCCTACGGTGAGGACGGAAAACTTATGACGGGCGCCTCTCCTGCGGCAATGGTCGCCCTGCTTGAGGGTATGGGCGCCGATGCGATAGGCGCAAACTGCTCGCTCGGTCCCAAACAGCTTCGCGGCGTTGCAAAAGAACTGCTTGAAAACGCCTCCGTTCCCGTTATACTCAAACCCAATGCAGGACTTCCCAAATCGGTTGACGGTAAGACGGTTTTTGATGTTACGGCAGAAGAATTTTCAGATGAAGTGGCTTCCATCGTTAAAAAAGGTGTGCGTGTTGTCGGCGGTTGCTGCGGCACCACGCCCAAATATATAAAGTGTCTCTGTGATAATACGGCAGGTTTAAAACCGACACCTGTTAAGGTGAAAAACTTTACAGTTGTTTCGTCGTACACTCATGCGGTAAGATTCGGCGAGTCGCCGATTCTCATAGGTGAGCGCATAAACCCCACAGGTAAGAAGCGCTTCAAACAGGCGCTCATTGAAAACGACATTGATTACATCCTTGCAGAGGGTGTCAATCAGCAGGAAAAAGGCGTGCATATACTCGATGTCAATGTGGGACTGCCCGATATTGATGAAACGCAGATGTTGAAGTCTGTCGTCTGTGAACTCCAGGCGGTAAGCGATCTGCCTTTACAGATAGATACCTCGAATACTTCCGCTATGGAGACCGCTCTGCGCCGTTATAACGGAAAGGCTATGATAAACTCCGTAAACGGCAAAAAAGAAAGTATGGAGGCGGTATTTCCGCTTGTCAAAAAATACGGCGGTCTGGTAGTTGCGCTCACGCTTGATGAGGGGGGCATACCCGAAACTGCAGAGGGCAGATTTGAAATTGCAAAAAAGATATTAAAAACCGCCGCAGAGTACGGCATAGATAAAAAGGACATCATTTTTGACACGCTTGCAATGACCATAAGCGCAGATACTTCTGCCGCAATTGCGACACTTAATGCGCTCGGACGCATCAGAAAAGAACTTGACTGCCACACTTCGCTGGGTGTGTCGAATGTGTCTTTCGGACTGCCAAACCGAGATGCCGTAAACGGCACGTTTTTTGCACTTGCTCTCGAAAACGGACTGTCGGCGGCGATAATGAATCCGTATTCTGCGGATATGATGAAGACCTACTATACCTATAAGGCACTCAAAGGTCTTGATGAAAACTGCGCCGAATATATTGCGGCGGCAGATCAGTTTACGACGACTGTGACAACAGAGACAAAGAAAAGTGCTGAAGAATTTGCTTCAGAACTGCAAAAAGCCGTTATAAAAGGCTTTAAGGACAAGGCGGGGGAGATAACAAAAGAACTCTTAAAAAGAGTACCTCCGCTTGATATAGTAAATAACGAGATAATCCCTGCGCTCAACAGCGTCGGAAAAGGCTTTGAGAATAAGACGGTATATCTTCCGCAGCTTTTGATGAGCGCGGAAGCCGCAAAAAGCGCTTTTGAAAATATAAAAGCCTTTATGGCGGACGGTGAAAAAACAGGCGGAAAAGGCGTGTTTATAATAGCCACAGTTCACGGTGATATCCACGACATAGGAAAGAATATAGTCAAACTACTGCTGGAAAATTACGGTTTTGACGTTGTGGATTTAGGCAAGGATGTACCGAGTGAAAAAATAGTTGAAACGGCGGTAAAACTGCACGCTTCGCTTGTGGGACTCAGTGCGCTTATGACGACCACTGTTCCAGCCATGGAGGAGACTGTAAAGAGTCTTAAAAAGGCGGCGCCCTGGTGCAGGACGGTAGTGGGAGGCGCAGTGCTGACACAGGAATATGCCGACAGGATAGGTGCGGATAAATACGCCAAAGATGCAATGGAAGCGGTAAGATACGCGCAAAAAATCATGTCGGTTAAATAAGTTCTATTGACAAAAATATTTATATATGTTATAAAAATATTATCTCAATTGGAAAGAGTATTTCCGAAGCAAGATATCCGCATTTGCGGCTCGGGCAACTTTACGTTGCCTTATTGATTGAGTTAAAAGCTCAGTTTTGCTAGTTAGTTACAAAAAATCTATGCCTGTGGCATACAACTTGTGAAATGGTCAATAAGAGTAGTAAAAGTATTTTGCTATATAGACTCTAAAATCCATTGGGAATAAAGCATCTCTTTGACAGAGGTGTGTATTATACCGTATTTACAAGCAGTGTGCGCTCAGCATACTGCTTTTTTTATGAAGGGAAAACGCCATGAAAAAGATAATTGAACTCAAAAATATATCAAAGGCTTTTGACGGGGAAACCGTACTCGACAATATAAGCCTTGATATCTACGATAACGAATTCATAACGCTTCTGGGTCCCTCCGGCTGCGGTAAGACGACGACGCTTCGTCTTATCGGCGGTTTTGAATATCCCGATAACGGTGACATCGTGTTTATGGGTAAGAAGATAAATGACACGCCGCCCCACAAGCGCAATGTAAATACCGTTTTCCAGAAATACGCGCTTTTTCCGCATCTGAATGTTTTTGAAAATGTGGCATTTCCGCTTCGTGAACGCAAGGCGCCCAAAGCCGAGATAAAGGAAAAAGTTGAACAGATGCTCTCTCTTGTAATGCTCTCGGGTTTTGCACACAGGAGCGTGACAAGTCTCTCGGGCGGTCAGCAGCAGAGAGTTGCGATTGCAAGGGCGCTTATAAATCACCCTCAGGTGCTTCTTCTTGACGAGCCGCTCGGTGCGCTTGACTTAAAACTCCGCAAGGATATGCAGCAGGAACTCAAGAAGATACAGAAAAGCACGGGTATCACCTTTATATTTGTCACCCACGACCAGGAGGAAGCGATGAGTATGTCGGACACCATCGTGGTTATGAGCGAGGGTAAAATTCAGCAGATAGGCACGCCGCAGGACATTTATAATGAGCCTGTAAATGCATTTGTTGCGGATTTTATAGGTGAAAGCAATATTATTGACGGTGTTATGCTCGAGGACAGAAAAGTGAAATTTGCAGGGCACACCTTTGAATGCCTTGACACAGGTTTTGATAAGAACGAGCCTGTTGACGTTGTCATCCGCCCCGAAGACGTTGACATCGTTGCGCAGGATAAAGGTATGCTCTGCGGCATCGTGACATCTGTCACATTTATGGGTGTCCACTATGAGATAATCGTTGATATCAAAGGCTTTAAGTGGATGATACAGACGACAGACTGTGCAGAGGTGGATGAGAAGATAGGCATTTATCTTGAACCCGATGCGATACACATTATGAAAAAGTCCAAATACTCAGGTATGTACGGAGACTATTCGTCCTTCTCGAACGAACTTGACGAACTCTCAAATCCCGGAGGTGAGGACGAAGAATGAAAAAAAAGTATGGCGGCAGACTTGCGATAACGCAGTATTCGCTCTGGTCACTGCTCTTTGTCGTAGTACCGCTGATATTTATAGCGTACTACGCTTTTACGGATAACAATTTCTCTTTCACAACGGAAAACATAACAAGGTTTTTCACTGCCACAAGCAATATCACCGAGGATGACGGAACGGTTCGTGAGGTGCGAACATACCTTTTGATATTTATGCGCTCGCTCAAACTTGCGGCGATATCGACGGCGATAAGTCTGCTTCTCGGCTATCCGATAGCCTACATTATGGCGCGCGCGTCTGAAAAAGCGCAGAAGACGATGATGACGCTCATTATGATACCCATGTGGATGAACTTTCTCATCCGCACATATGCCTGGATGACGATACTTCAGGACACGGGTATTTTAAACGGAATACTCGGTAACTTCGGTCTTGGCACCGTACACATCATAGGTACTGAAACTGCAGTTGTCATAGGTATGGTGTACGACTATTTCCCGTATATGATACTGCCGATTTATTCTATAATGGCAAAAATGGACACACGTCTTTTTGAGGCGGCGAGGGATCTTGGCTGTAACGGGTTTTCAGTACTCAGAAGGGTTATTTTTCCCTTAAGCCTGCCCGGTGTGATATCGGGAATTACAATGGTGCTCATTCCGTCAATAAGCACGTTTTACATTTCGCAGAAACTCGGTAACGGCAAATTCTTCCTCATAGGCGATGCCATCGAGGGACAGTATGTTGCAAACAATCTGCATTTTGCGGCGGCTATTGCATTCATTTTAATGGTCATACTTCTGGTGTGTATGGCACTTGTGAAATATTTTACTGCAAAGCACGTATACGGAGGTGAGTAAGAATGAAAACAGCATCTAAAATTTACAGCGCATTTATTTTTCTGTTTCTTTTTGCTCCGATAGTCGTGCTTCTGGTGTTTTCGTTTAACGAAGCAAAGAGTCTTTCTGTATTCTCTGGCTTCTCACTCAAGTGGTATAAGGAACTGTTCCGTGACAGAAACACATTGCAGTCACTCAAAAATACGCTGGTGCTCGCATTTTCAGCAACTGCGATATCTACGGTTATGGGAACTGCGGCGGCAGTGGGAATAAATAAACTGCGTTCACGCTGGTACAGGGCGGCGATGAATACCGTTACCAATATCCCGATGACGAATCCCGACATCATCACGGGTATATCCCTGATGCTTATGTTCGTATTTGTCGGCAGGCTTTTCGGTGCGGCGACAAGTCTTAATTTCTGGACGATGCTCATAGCGCACGTGACCTTCTGTCTGCCTTATGTGATACTCCAGGTGCTTCCCAAATTGCAGCAGATGGACACATCGCTTCCCGAAGCCGCTATGGATCTCGGCTGTACGCCCTTAAAAGCATTCTTAAAGGTCGAACTGCCCGAAATAATGCCCGGCATTGTGACAGGTGCGATAATGGCATTCACGCTCTCACTTGATGACTTTGTGATAAGTTATTTTACGGCGGGAAACGGTTTTACGACACTTCCAATACGCATTTACGGAATGACCAAAAAAACAGTCACCCCGAAAATGTATGCTCTGGCGACTATAATTTTCTTTGTTACGATGTCGCTGTTACTTTTAAGCAATGTTGTAGATAATAAGGACAGCAGGAAACTGCGTGAACTCAAAAAGAAGAAAAGAGAGGTAATATAATGAAAAGAATAATCGCACTCTGTGTCGTGCTTTCGCTTATGCTCGGTCTTTCGCTTTACGGCTGCGGCGGCGGTGAGACGCTTACGCTCAATGTATATAACTGGGGCGAATATATCTCTGACGGCAGTGAGGGTAGTTTTGATACCATTCTCGAATTTGAAAAGTGGTATGAGGATACTTACGGTGTCAGAGTAGTTGTGAATTATGACACATACACTTCAAATGAAGATATGTATAACAAGATATCAAGCGGTGCGGTAAGTTACGATGTAATTATTCCGTCCGACTATATGATTGCACGCATGGCAGATGAGGATATGCTCGAGACGATCAACTTTGAGAACATTCCCAACTATGCAAATATAGATGACACTTTTAAAGGGCTCTACTACGATGCACAAAATCTCTACTCGGTGCCTTATGCTTACGGCATAGTCGGCGTAATCTATAATGCCAATGTTGTAGATGAGGAAGATGCAGGAAGTTGGGACCTTATGTGGAATGAAAAATATACAGGCGACATTCTGCAGTTCAACAACTCACGCGATGCTTTCGGCACAGCGATGTACAAACTCGGTCTTGATGTCAATTCAACTGACAAAGCGGTGTGGGAGAGTGCACGAGATGAACTTTTAGAGCAGCGTCCGCTCTGCTACGGTCAGGTAATGGATGAGATTTTCAATCTTATGGAATCGGGCGAAGCGGCTATCGGCGCATACTATGCAGGAGACTATTTCACGATGGTCGATGCACAGGCTGAGGATGTGGATCTTCAGTTCTACTATCCCGAGCGCACGAATTTCTATGTGGATGCGATGTGCATTCCCAAGGGCGCTCAGAATAAAGAACTTGCGGAGATTTTTATAAACTATATGCTCTCGGAAGAGCCTGCGATAGCAAATGCCGAGTACACTTACTACGCTTCACCAAACAGGATAGTTTATGAAAATCCGACATATCTTGAAGATATGGGTGAAGATGTTATTGCCGTGCTCTATCCCGAGATAGGGGACTTCTCGGAGATGTACAACAAGTATGCATACAGAAATCTCGACACCGATATGCTTGATTACATCAACACCCTCTGGGAAACGGTAAAGATAAATTAGGAATTTGACAGCCTTCCCCTCAAGGGGAAGGGGGACCGCCTTAGCGGTGGATGAAATTGCTACAATTATATAATAGATTGACAATATCCTATAATTTGTATATAATACAAATTATAGGATATATTTATTGTATAAATGATAGGAGAAATGACATGAATATCAATACAGAAACTATTGCATCCATGACAGAGGCAAATCAGAATTTTTCAAAAGTAGCAAAAATTGCGGAAAATAGCGGTCAGGCAGTTATATTTAAGAACAACAAGCCAAAATTTTTGCTTATTGATGTTGAATCAAATTCTTATTTTAATATTACAGATGATGAAAAAATTGATGTGGCAGCCAAAAGGGTTATGAATAGGTTTAAACCTGCATTTGAGGAGTTGGCAAAATGATAAAAATTAACAAAGAGAAAGTTTTGCTTTTGCATCAAATAATCGCACAGGAAACTGGCGGAAGTATAGGTGTGAGAGATTTTGACCTTTTGGAAAGCGCTCTTAATAATGCTTATACTACATTTGACGGTGAAGAGTTATACAAAACCAAAGAAGAAAAAGCCGCAAGTCTTGGATTTTCGCTGATATCAAATCATGCGTTTGTTGACGGCAACAAAAGAATTGGTGTATATGTCATGTTGACTTTTTTGGAAGCAGAGGGAATAAAGATGAATTGTACTAATGCAGATGTTGTTGATCTTGGTTTATCTGTTGCATCAGGAAAAATGAAATACGGTGAAATATTAAATTGGATCAACAAATTTAAGAACTGATTTTTTTATCTTTTACATAACAAAAAAGGACTTCTTATGAAGTCCTTTTTTTACTTATTATGATTGTTGTAACCGATAAAGTCACGATGCTGACTGCAATCAAAATACCGCAGTTTAGAAAAAACTGTTGGGGGAGTACCTGTATTATTTCATCGGTCACGGGGTCAAAAAGCCAGTTGTCCTTACCCGGAAAGAATATTTTGTGAAATATCACAAAGGCACGGTCAAAATTCAGCGCCGCAAGTCCGCCTATCACAAGGGGCAGTATAATTGCCGTAAGCGAAGTATAGAAAGGAACAGAATGATAGGTTGTTATACTTTGCTTTTTGCGTAGTACAAACAAAACTAAAAGGCACAGAGAAGACATGAGAAGTATTTCCGCATTCAAATCAAATAACACCTTGCAGTCTGCAAAATGCGCCGCACCCTCTGCCGAATGTTTCATAACACCCGTTTTAAATTCCTTGTCCGGAAGTGTAAGATAATCAAGTACATCATCGTAAGCCTGCTTTATTTCACTCTCGGTAAAACCGCTTTGCGAGGGCAGATCCATAGCGTCAATATGTGCATAGTAAAACGGACGTACATATATCGGCAGAGAGATGGAAAACGACAGTATAAATAAAAACAATGATACGGCAAGTATCGCCGATATAACAACTTTCTTACTCATCTTGCTATAGGTGCGATATCGGACTCTTTTGTACAGGAGGATAAAAATGTATGCACATGGAAGTCGTGGGTGATTTTCATAATTATGCCCCTTTCTTACTGTCCGTTTCCGTATGTGTTGATAAGTGCCTCGTAGTCACGCAGACATATTACCACATCGGGACGGTATTTTTCTATATATTCGTCAATGGTCATATCGTTATAGTGGCGCAAGTCAACGGAACGCATGGTGTCACAACTGTACCAGAGCACACATTCCACCGCATTTGTAAAACTGTCACCGTAGATGAGAATGTCGGGTCTATCCTCTCTGTCTGTATCAATGAGAGTTTCTGCAATGTCGCCGCCCATATACAGACCGTAGAGCACATCGTCCCACTCATTCTGCGGACTGTGGTAAACTCTGCTTTCGACCTCTTCTCCGTTGTCATATCGTTTAAACGGAATATCTTCTGCGGGTGTGATTACAGAGAGTTTTTCCTCTGTGTCCCACATGCCGAATAACTTGCGGCTTCGTGAGCCGAGATAGGTATTGGGCAGTTCGCTTTTTGTGTAGTTTGTAAGAATTTCAAAATTCAAATCGGTGTCCGTATTAAGCCTCTCCATAATGGCGAGATATGTGGTATATCCGCCCTCTATTTCGTAGTGGTTATCCACCGTCGAGGTGTAGGAGTCGGGCCTGCCCATTTTAACAAAAGCGTCGTACATATCAATGTAGTTTATGCCGAGTTTCTCAAACTCTGCAAACAGAGCAGAGGAGGATGCCTTTGTGTACTCACTGCGGCTGTTTAGATATGAGGGGTATTTGTCCTCGTAGCAGACATACTGGCAGGGGACTGCAACATAGTAGAAATGTCCGCCGTAACTCTCGGTCGTGTCGGCGTGTACGCGCACGTTTTTTGCCGCCTTCTCAGCCGATGCGGAGATAGCCGCGTTATCAACGGTCTCGTAGTCATTTTCGGGGAGCAGGATATCATCGCCGATGACAACGTCATTCACAACGGGGCGGTGCAGGATATACTTGTTTATATATGTGTCAAGTTTGAGCAGAGTGTTTCGACCTGCCGCATAGTCCTTGACATAGGTGTCTATACCCGAGAAAAACGAGCCGTCAAGCACACCCTCTGCCGTAAACTGGGGCTTTGATGATAAAAGACGGTTTTCAAAATATGAATACTGCGTTTTGTCACGCAGGAGCGTTGCCGCCATACCTGCTAACATAAAAAGCACGAATGCTATGGTAAGCGAGTAGGAGAGAACACCTGATATTATCTTCTTTTTCATATGTTCACCTCAAAATTGGAAATAGATAAACGGATTGAAACTTCCTGCGATGAGTTTTACATAGGAATATGCAAAGACTGCAAGTGCAAAGACTTTGGGAAGTGCCTCGCCGAGTACGAATACAAAGCGGTTTTCGGAGTGCTTTTCAATAAAGCGCTCGAGCACGCCCTTTATCGGGAATATACCGATGATGCACAAAATAAATTCGGGTGCGAACTGGCGCAGGAAATATATCGCCTCTGCCGCCGCTCCGCTTCCTGCGCCGAACATAACGGCAATAAAGTGAGAAGCGACATTTATATCTTCGGCTCTGAAGAACACCCATCCGATGATAACGATAAGAAGCGTCAGCAGATGATTTAATATCACGGGCATTTTGTCAATGAATTTTGCAAAGACGTATTTTTCTAAAATGAGCAATATGCCGTAGTATACGCCCCACATAACGAATGTCCATGCCGCTCCGTGCCACAGACCTGTGAGCATCCAGACCACTGCGATGTTGAAGATGTGTCTTGACACACTGCAGCGGTTGCCGCCCAGGGGTATGTAAACATAGTCGCGAAACCAAGTGGACAGGGAGATGTGCCATCTTCTCCAGAACTCGGTGACTGATTTTGAAATATAGGGATAATTAAAGTTCTCGTTGAATTTGAAACCGAACATTCTGCCAAGTCCGATAGCCATATCGCTGTATGCCGAGAAGTCAAAATATATCTGGAAAGTGTAGGCGATTGCACCCACCCATGCAACGGGAGTGGTGAGCAGTTCACCCATACCGTGAGAGAAGACCTTGTCGGCAATTTCACCCATCGGGTTTGCCATTATCATCTTTTTGCCGAAGCCCAGCATAAAACGCACCGCACCTGCCGAGAAATTCTGCATGGTTTGACTTCTGGTGATAAGTTCTCTTTCGACATCGGTATAACGCACGATGGGACCTGCTACAAGTTGTGGGAAAAGTGAGATATACAGTGCCACATTTAGCGGATTTTTCTGTACTGCGGCATCCCTGCGGTAGACATCGACCACATAACTGAGCCCTTGAAATGTAAAGAACGAAATACCGATAGGAAGCGCTATCTCGGGTATTGTGACGGATATTCCGAGAGCAGCCACCGTTCTCGCGGCAAAGCCTGCATATTTGAACACGCCGAGCATTCCGAGATTTACACCAAGCGTCAGAATAAGTGACAGTCTGCGAAGAGACGTCTTTTCAAACTTGCCTACCGCCAGACCGCCGAGATAGTTCACGCCTATAGATATCATAAGCAATACAAAGTAGCGCACTCCGCCCCAGACATAGAATAAGAGGCTGTAACACAGAAGCACAAAATTGCGCATCCAAAGCCATCTGCTCGGCACCGAAAAGTACAATATCAACAGAGTCGGCAAAAAGAATAGTATAAAAATACTGCTTGTAAATAACATAATAATTCCTTTTATAAGTTAATATGATAAGTATAAATAATTATCACACAAAAATCAAGAAAGATAAAAACGGCGATAAAACTACCGCCGTTTGATTCTATTCATATGTGACTACCCATGTATTACTTGTTACCTCCTGCGGTATCAAGACTGTCTTTGAATACCACAAAGCGCTGGAACAAAAATTCCGTCACAAAGTTTACGAGCATCGTGAGTATCTCTACAAGATAGGCGTTCCAACCTATATCGGTGAGTGCTTTTGTCCACCATGTAGAAAGGGGAGTAAACACAAGATAAAAAGCGGCAACTTTAAGCATTGCGACAGGCACATTATTTGCCGAGTGAAAAGTGTATTTGCGGTTTAATGTGAAGTTCCACACAACCGAGAGTATCAGCGAAATGAGATAGGATACCCAAGGCGCAAAATGCAGCACTTCCATAAAAACAGTATAACTTACAATCTGGATAAGTCCTGCGCTGATCGAAAAGAGTGTAAATTTAAGTGAACGAAGCAATTCTTTTTTTGTATCTGTCATATTTTAATTCCTGTCTTTTTATATTCTTTTCTGAAAACGATAAACTCTGCAAGCAAGCACATCGGAATTGCCGCAATAACATCCACAAACGAGTGCTGTTTTATAAATGTTACTGACATACAGATGAGTATAACGCAGACCGTTACAAAGACTTTGACCTTTTTTGACGCCGTCTTTTCCCTCAGCCACACCGAGAGTATTCCCAGCGAGTATCCCACGTGTAAAGAGGGGCATACATTAGTGCTCGTATCAACAGTATAAAGCAGACCTATGCATTTTGTAAAGATATTATCTCTCGGAAAAACTTCAGGACGCAGATTCTGACAGTTGGGGAATATTATATACACCGTCATTGCAACAATCTGAGTTATGATGATATATTTCATCAGTTTTTTGAATCCGTCAACATTGTAAAGTGCAAAGTAGATAAGTGAGCCTGCCACAAGCAGATACCAGAAAACGTAGGGGATTACAAAAACCTCTAAAAAGGGAATTATATCATCAAGAGCGCAGTGTACAACATAACAATTCTCTCTCGGAATTAAGTTTTCGGTAAGAAGGTACATTGCAAAATAAACTACCCAGCCGAGTAACAGTTTGAGATGTGAAAACTGCGGAGCGTTTATTTTCGACAGACGGAATGTTCTGTAATCAATAACGGGTTTTCTCATTTAATATTCTCCTTATTTGTCGGATAATATTTTTTGGGTATATTTCTGTACGGCACAACCGTGTGAAGCGGAAGTGAGACGGCAATATCAGTTATCTCATTCATAAGATAATCGCATATTCTTTCGCGCTCCTGCTCTATGGGAGCGTCGGCACAGAAATAAGTGGGTTTTCCGTAATACATTTTCTTCATTTTCGGCGCAATGTAAAGAGGAACAAAGGAAAGTTCCTTGCCGGTCTTCTTATAATAGAGTTTTGCCACATCGATAAATTTATCCTGAAATTCATATATGATGTTATTGTACTTTACATCATGTTCTGGAAAAATTACTATACTCTTACCGTCCTTAAGGGCAGAAATCGTATTTTTAAAAGTTGAAAGAATACGTTTGTCCCTGTAAACGGGTATTGTCTGCGCATTGCTGTTTACAAGGACAAGAAGCGGTGTGACAATATACGAAAGCACCTTGAAAAAAGGCAGAGTAATTTTTGGTTTCTGTGACCAGAAATCCTCATAAGCATATGAGGGACAGTCTTTGTAGTGTGTCGTTGCGCCTGCCACCCAGGTATAGCGAGGGGCGGTTGAATAAAATTCACAGGCGATCGGACCGTGTATCTGGCAGTGGTTGCCTACAATTATCACAGGCTCATCGGGAATATTTTCTGCCCCGATAACCTCTATTTTCGGATAAACCGCCTTTAGTATGGCTGCTAAAAATTTATATACCGGGGAGACCTTTTTTCTACTCATCGGAAAGTCCTCTTGATAAAAATAATTTCCATTATTATATCATACTACGTAATTATTGACAAATAAACAAATTGTTAAAAAGAGTGTTCTCGAAATAAGAACACTCTTTTCACTTCATAAGTTCGTTTATGTCGCGGAAATCATATGCATTTTTTATTATCCATTCCTGCGGTCTGTCCCACCATTTCAATTCTGACAGGAAGTGTATTTGCTTATCATCAAATCTTTTTTTTATTTCTTTAGCGGGCACTCCGCCGACAACAGTGTAAGGCTCAACATCTTTCGTTACAACCGCTCCGGCTGCAATAACAGCGCCGTCACCCACCGTTACTCCGGCAAGAATTGTAACGCCGCTTCCTATCCAGACGTCGTTTCCGATTATAATCGGGTTATTCCCGTCTGCAAATTTGTTTTCCTCAAACAAATTTTCTTTTGCATAAGTAAAACCGGCCTGTTTTTTCAGTGAATAAAATGCAGGATGCGTTGAAACAAAATCTTTTGTTGGGTGGGTGCCGGTAAGAACTTTAACATCTGAACCAATCGAACAATATTTGCCTATCCTGCCGCTGATTTGACAGTTTGCTCCCATATAACTGCCAAACCCGAGTTCACCTGCAAAAATACTGTTATGCCCGATTCTGTTGTTGCCGCCAAAACGTGTAAAAGTACCGCCAATATTTACGCCCGAAGCAAATTTAACATTTTTATTTTTGTTTTTGATTTTGTAATAAGTCCGTTTTAATAATTTTTTCACTATATCATCACCTTTACAAAAACATTTTTTGTATTATCGGGCAGTTTTGACAACAGTATTATAACATATCATGAATTTATTAACAAGACGGTATATAATTCAATAAGAACAAAAGAGAGGTACAAGATTTACTCATACACTCTCTTTTTCTGGTGCGCCTGAAAGGACTTGAACCTTCACGTCGTAGACACCAGATCCTAAGTCTGGCGCGTCTGCCAATTCCGCCACAGGCGCATTTTCTGTAATATTAACATGATAACGTGGAAATGTCAATTAGTTTTATAGTGAAAAAAATGTGTACTTTAATAGCACAAAAGTATTAATTGTATGATTTCAAACAAAAAACAATTTTGGGTTGATTTGCACTTTAAAAATATGTAATATATTTATGTGAGAATATTTCAAATTCATTGAAAGGAGATAGCAGTTTTGAAAGACGAATGCCTTGTTGGAAATGAAAATTTTGAAATTTCAGATCTTAGCATGCTCTTTGTATATCACGATAATACTTCTGTCATAAAAACAGACAGACATATGGAAAGTTTAATATACGTGCTGAGAGGTAAGATCAGACTCAGCGAGAATGACGGCAAGTATGATTATACTGCCGAAGAAGGCGATCTGCTGTATATCCCAAACGGTGAAAAAAATACTACTTATTATCTTGATGAAGATAATAAACTTATGGTAATTAAGTTTATTTCGCCCACAAACAGAATGCTCGGGGATGCAAAGATCATTAAAAAGGGCAGCAACGGTGAAGCGCTTTTGACGGCTATGCATATTGCACAGCAACTTGAAGAACACCGTGACAAGGATCACAGTTTCTTCTATATGCTCACATATAAACTTATCTACGAGATAAATCAGCACTGCAAAAAGCAGGTGCAGCATAAATTCCATAAACTTTTCCCGGTTATTGCAGAACTTCGTGCGCATCCTGAAGCAGACCATAAGATTTGTGATTATGCAGATATGTGTTCGATGAGCGAAGTCGGCTTTAGAAAACTCTTTATCGAATACACGGGAAAGACTCCTGTAGAATACAGGACTCAGCTTCGTCTAAAAATGGCGGCTGATATGCTTCTTGACGGCGAGTATTCCGTTACAGAAGCGGCAGCGCGCAGCGGGTTCAACTCGATATCTTTCTTCTGCCGTGAATTCAAGAAGTTCTACGGTTACAGCGCAGGCAATATAGTGAAATCAAAAGTATAAAAGGAAGGTTTTTAAAACCTTCCTTTTTACATATCATATTCTTTTGCAAGTGCCCTGAAAGCCTCAAGCGAGCGCTCTATTTTTTCTGTCTGCACACAATAGGAAATTCTCACGTGTGACGGACAGCCAAACCCGTCACCGGGAACGAGCAGAAGCTCGTATTTCTTTGCCTTTTCACAGAAAGCGGATGCATCCTCCTCGGGGCATTGCATAAAGAGATAAAATGCACCGTCGGGTCTTACACATTTAAAGCCCATTTCCGTAAGCGCCGAGTAGAGGATATCTCTGTTGCGCTTATAAACCGAAATATCGGCGGTCTGTCCCGAAACCCTTGCCACGACACGCTGGAAGAGCGAGGGCGCACATACGTAACCAAGCGCCCTGCCCGCACCTGCAACGGCGGCACGCAGTTCTTTTGAGTCTGCACACTCATCGGGGACAAGGACATAGCCGATTCTCTCACCCGGCAGGGAGAGTGATTTTGAAAACGAGTAGCATACAATCGTATTATCATACAATTCGGGAATAAAAGGAACGTCGATATCGTATGCAAGTTCTCTGTAAGGCTCATCTGCTATTATGTAGATAGGATGAGAGAATTCTGCTTCCTTCTTTTTGAGAAGTTCTGCAAGAAAACACAGAGCCTCCTTGCTGTAAACAACACCAGTCGGGTTGTTGGGTGAGTTTATAAGCACCGCTTTGGTGTGCTCATTTATCGCTTTTTCAAGTTCTGTGATATTGAGTGAAAAAGTTTCGGTATCGGGCGGTATAATTACCGCTTTTCCGCCCTGTGACTCTATAAACACCTTGTATTCGGGAAAGTACGGGGCGTTGACTATAAATTCGTCACCCTCGCAACAGAGCGCGCGAAGCGAGATACAGAGTGAAGCGGCGGCGCCGCAGGTGAGATAAAAATTATCCCCTCTGTAAGATGTGTTAAAACGCGCATTTAAATTGTCAGCAAGCGCTGTGCGGCACGACATATCGCCCGGTGCGCTCGTATAGCCGTGAAGTGTCACCGAGTCGGTGTTCTTCGTCATGTCTATGATAGCCTCATTTACACAGTCGGGCGCAGGAACACTTGGGTTGCCGATGCTGAAATCAAACACGTTTTCCGCGCCTATTTCGGCAGCGCGCGACCAGCCGTATTCCGCTATTTCTCTTATAACCGAACGCTTTGAACCCAAAGCGTACATATCCTTATTTATCATTGATAAGGATCTCCACAATTTCTCCGACATAGACTGTATGATAGTCTTTGAGCGGATACCATTTATCGTCAAGTGAAGCATCGACGAAGTTTTCGGGTTTTATCTCATCAATATAAACTTTTTTGCAGATTATAACTTTCTTTGCCTCTGCAAAATAGGGGGCAGCCTTGTCAAATACAGGTGTTAAATTACACTCCTTACACTTGTCAACATCCCTGCCTGAATTGACACCGCAGTATGCAACGGCATCTTTTTTGTCATCACCGAAGAAACACATTGAAAAATACTCATTTTCATCTACAAACTTCTTGGTGTATCTTGTGGGACGGATCACCGAAACGGCAATATTTTTATACCACATGACTCCGTAGCCGCCCCAGCCTGCCGTCATTGTGTTAAAGGCATCCTTTGTGCCTGCGGTAACGAGAAAATGTGTCTTGCTTATCTCGTTGAAAGGACTGCAAACAAAAGAACCTATATCTGTATTTTTAAACATAAAAATCACTCCTATATAAAAGGGGCAATATTGCCCCTTATTTTATTACTGTATCGTCTTCTGCTATCCACTCGGCAGGATCGACCACCTTGTACTCTGTATCGGAAATACGGCATACAACTTTTGCAATTCCTGCATTGAGAATGGTGCGGCGGCACATGGAACAGGGGTCAGCCGCAATAAGCTCGCCCGTAGCGGCATCACGGCCCGAAAGATAGAGCGTACCGCCAATCATATCATTTCTTGCTGCGGCGATAATGGCATTTGCTTCGGCGTGAACGCTTCTGCAAAGTTCATATCTCTGTCCTGAGGGGACACCCATAGACTCTCTGAGACAGAAATTCAAGTCATTGCAGTTTTTTCTGCCTCGGGGCGCGCCGTTGTAGCCCGTTGATATTATTGAATCGTTTTTTACGATGATAGCACCGTATTTACGGCGCAGACAAGTGCTTCTCTCAAGCACGGTATCTGCAATATCAAGATAGTAATTTGTTTTATCTATCCTTTCCATTATGCGCCTCCGTAAAAATTAGAACTTTACCTTGTCTGCAAGATAAGCCTTAAGTTCTGTAACAGGTATGCGAACCTGCTCCATAGTATCTCTGTCACGTACTGTAACACAGCCGTCATTTTCTGTTTCGAAGTCAACTGTGATGCAGTAGGGTGTGCCTATCTCATCTTCTCTTCTGTAACGCTTACCTATTGAACCTGCATCGTCAAAGTCAACGGAGAATTCTTTTGCAAGGTCAGCATAGATGTCCATAGCCTTTTCAGAGAGTTTCTTTGAAAGCGGCAGAATAGCAGCCTTGAAAGGTGCAAGAGCAGGATGCAGATGAAGCACGACACGGGTGTCGTTTTCACCGACCGTCTCTTCATCATATGCATCAACAAGGAATGCGAGTGCAACACGGTCAGCACCGAGTGACGGCTCGATAACATAGGGAATATAATGCTCGTTTGTAACGGGGTCAAAATATTCCATAGATTCGCCGCTTGTATTCTGATGCTGTGTGAGGTCAAAATCAGTTCTGTCTGCAATGCCCCAGAGTTCGCCCCAGCCAAACGGGAAGAGGAACTCAAAGTCGGTCGTTGCATTTGAATAGTGGGAAAGTTCTGCCTGTTCGTGGTCGCGCAGACGAAGATTTTCTTCTCTCATACCGAGATCGAGTAAGAACTGCTTGCAGGCATTTTTCCAGTAAGCAAACCACTCAAGGTCTGTGCCCGGCTTGCAGAAGAATTCAAGTTCCATCTGCTCAAACTCTCTTGTTCTGAAAGTGAAGTTACCGGGAGTAATCTCGTTTCTGAAAGATTTACCTATCTGACCGACGCCGAAAGGAATCTTCTTTCTTGTCGTTCTTGCAATATTCTTGAAGTTTACGAAAATACCCTGTGCAGTTTCGGGACGGAGGAAAATTTCATTCTTGGAATCTTCCGTAACGCCCTGGAAAGTCTTGAACATAAGGTTAAATTTTCTTATATCAGTAAAGTTGTGTGAACCGCAGTCGGGACAGGGGATATTGTTGTCCCTGATATAGTCGCTCATCTCCTGATCGGACCAGCCTGCAGTTGAAATGCCCGCAAACTCTTCGATAAGGTGGTCAGCCCTGTGACGTGTATGACAGTCCTTACAGTCCATAAGAGGATCTGAAAAGCCGCCTACATGACCTGATGCCACCCATACCTGGGGATTCATGAGAATAGCCGCATCAAGACCTACGTTGTAGGGAGATTCCTGCACAAAACGCTTAAGCCATGCGTTCTTTACATTGTTTTTGAAAAGAACGCCGAGCGGACCGTAGTCCCACGTATTTGCAAGACCGCCGTATATCTCAGAGCCGCTGTATACGAAACCTCTGCCCTTACAGAGAGTGACGATTTTGTCCATAGTTTTTAAATTGTTATCCAAAGTACTCGCCCCTTATATAATATTTATATAAAAGATATTTTAGTAGAAATATTGTCTAAAGTCAAGAAAAGCGTTGTTTTATTTTTACATTTTGCTATAATATTACCTGTGGAGGTGTTGTCAATATGGCATCCGATAAAAGAAAATTGTTAGAAGAGTATAACAGACAGCGCGCGGAAGTTATAGATAAACTTCTGGATGAGGGCGTTGAATTTACAGATATAACAGGAGTTACGATTTCGCCCGAGGCAAAATTCGGACAAAATGTTGTTATTCACAGAGGTACTATAATCAAAGGTGAAACGGTGGTGGGTGACAACTGTGAGATAGGTCCCGACACCATTCTTGATGAATGCACCGTGTCACAGAACACAAAGATACTTATGTGTGTCTGTGAAAAAAGCAAAATAGGCAGCGGCGTTACAATGGGTCCATATTCACATCTTCGTCCGAACAGCACGATATGTGACAATGCACACATCGGCAATTTCTGCGAGGTTAAAAATTCGGTGGTGGGAGAAGGCACTAAAGCAGGTCATCTCACTTATATCGGAGATACCGATTGCGGTAAGAATGTCAATTTCGGCTGCGGCGTGGTCGTTGCAAATTATGACGGTAAGAATAAGCACAGAACAGTCATCGGTGATGATTGCTTTATAGGAAGCAATACAAATCTTGTTGCACCCGTAACACTCGGCAATGCAAGCCTTACTGCGGCAGGAAGCACGGTTACAAACGAAGTGCCAGACGGCGCAATGGCGATAGCGCGTGCAAGGCAGGTCAATAAGGAAAACTGGAAGGAACGTAAAAAGAAGTAATGGGACTTTTTTCACGCTCAAAAGAGACATATCTTATAACCGGACTTGGAAATTACGGCGCAAAGTATCAAAATACACGGCACAATGCAGGGTTTATTGCGATAGATAACATCGCTTTGAAGTACGGTGTAAAAGTAAATAAAGTCAAGCACTATGCCCTTATGGGCGAGTTTGAATACGACGGTAAGAGGATACTGCTGCAAAAACCGCAGACCTATATGAATAACAGCGGTCAGGCGGTGGCAGACTGTGCGAGGTTTTATAAAATAGATCCTTCGCATATAATAGTAATCAGCGATGACTGTAATCTCGATACCGGTGTGCTTCGTATCCGTACTAAGGGTAGTGCGGGCGGTCACAACGGGCTTAAATCCATAATCGCACATCTCGGCACGCAGGAATTTATGCGTATGCGGATAGGCGTAGGCAAAAAGCCTGTTGATGAGGCAGACCTTGCCGACTGGGTGCTCGGCACGTTTACACAGGCTGATATGGAGGTACTTGAAAAGACGGCAGACAGGGTTGCGTCGGCGATAGAACTTGTCGTATCAGGGGATACCGTATCGGCTATGAGCAGGTATAATGGATAGGTTATTTGATGAAAAACTTAATAATGCGCCTTATAATGCTATAAGGCTCAGTCTGGAAAATAAACAAACGCCGGTTGCGCTCACAGGGGTGGGCAGTGTGCAAAAGGCGTTTGTTTGTCATGCCCTTTTTTGCGATTTGGGCAAGAAAATAATATACATCGCGCCCGATGATTCTGCGGCAGCCGAAAGTTTTAAAAATATATCCGCATTTTTTCGCGGCAGGGCAAAACTGTTTCCTGCCCGTGAGATAAGCCTGTTTTCGGCAGAGGCGCAGAGCAGGGAAAATGAGTTTGCCCGAGTTGAGGCGCTGTATCAGTTTATAAGCGGTAAGTGTGACATTATCGTAACGACACCGCCTGCAATATTGCAGTATACGGCAGATACCGAGCTTATCAAAAATACGAGTTTTACACTCAAAACAGGTACGATGGCAGACATAGACGAAACGGTAAAGAGGCTTGTTTCGCTCGGCTATGTGAGAAGCGAACTTGTAGAGGGCAGAGGACAGTTTGCAAAACGAGGCGGCATACTTGACGTGTTCACCCCGTCAGAGAGTCTGCCCGTACGAATTGAATTCTGGGGTGACGAGATAGACTGTATGGGCACGTTTGATGTCTATACCCAGCGCAGGATAGAAAACATAGATGAGATAAACATTCTTCCATCATCGGAATTCGTACCCACCGAAGAAGAACGCGCCGCAGCCGTGAAAAAACTTACGGCGATGGACAGAAAATATCAGAAGAAAAATATAGACACAAGCGCCATCGAAGAGGAGATAGAGGTGCTTTCGACGGGCAGGGAGCGCAGTTTTGAGAAATATGCAAGCCTTGTAAAGGAGAAAAACTTTACATTGTTTGACTATGCCGATGACTGCATAATTTGTGTGGCAGACGAGGATAAAACGGCGCTTGCCGTCAAAAACTATCTCGCTCTTCTTGATGAGGACATCAAAAGCGGTATAGAACGGGGACTTCTCTTTGCCGAGACCTGCCGTTTTGTAATTGGTAAGGGTGATTTTTATAAGGAAACGGAGAAACATACCGTTGTACTGCTTGATAACTTTTTACATTCATATAAAAATATAAAACCCAAAGACATTCAGGCATTTGTCGGCAAACAACTCGGCACGAATGACGATATAAAACTGCTTTGCGACGATATATATGCCTATACCGATAACGGCTACGAAGTATATGTCGCGGTAAAGGACGAAAAGCGCGCACCGATAATGGAGCAGATGCTTGAAGAACGCGGGGCAAAAGCAAAGGTCTGCGTACTTGCAGTTACGGGCGGTATGGAAATAACGGATATGCGCCTTGCGCTTCTCTGTGACAGAAAGAGCGAAGTAAAGCTCAGAAAGCGCAGAAAACTGCCCGAAGGGACAGAGCGTATCAAGTCCTACAATGACCTTGTTCCCGGTGACTATGTGGTACACATAAATCACGGTATCGGAAAATATCTGGGCATTGAAAAACTTGTTGTCGGCGGTATAACGAAGGACTATATCAAACTCAAGTATTCGGATACCGATGTGTTATACATTCCCACAAATCAACTTGACCTCATTTCAAAATACGTATCGGGAGATACGGATACCAAAGTCAAACTCTCAAAACTGGGCGGTACGGATTGGGCTAAAACCAAGGCGAGAGTAAAGCGTGCAGTCGCCGATATGGCTGACGAACTGCTTGAACTCTATGCTGCACGCCAGAGTGTAAAAGGATACGCCTTTACACCTGATAGTGAGTGGCAGAAGGAGTTTGAGGAGCGTTTTGAATACGAAGAAACGGAAGATCAACTCCGTTCTGCAGATGAAATAAAAAGAGATATGGAGAGTTCTGTGCCGATGGAGCGTCTGCTCTGCGGCGACGTGGGATTCGGCAAGACTGAGGTTGCCCTGCGAGCAGTCTTTAAATGCGTTAATGACGGTAAACAGGCGGCGATTTTAGTTCCGACCACCATTCTTGCATGGCAGCACTATCAGACAATACTTGCACGTTTTTCGGGTATACCCGTAAATGTGGAAGTACTTTCAAGGTATCGTAACAAGCGTCAGCAGGATGAAATAATACGCAAATTAAAACGCGGTGAGATAGACATAATTGTCGGTACACACCGACTTATACAGAAAGACATAAAATTTAAAGATTTGGGACTTATTGTAGTCGATGAAGAACAGCGTTTCGGAGTTGCCCACAAGGAAAGACTAAAGGAAATATCCAAAAATGTAGACAGTCTGACGCTTACGGCAACGCCCATACCGAGAACGCTCAGTATGGCGCTTTCGGGAATACGCGATATGTCGCTCATCGAAGAGCCGCCGCGTGACAGACAGCCTGTTTCAACCTATGTAATGGAATACGACTTCGGCATACTCTGCGAGGCGATGAGGCAGGAACTGCGCCGCGGCGGACAGATATTCTATCTTCACAACCGTGTCGATTCGATAGAACTAACTGCCGCAAAGATTGCATCGCAGATACCCGATGCGAATATAAGAACTGCACACGGCAAGATGAGTGAGCAGGAACTCTCTGAAATATGGGACAGTGTCATTGCAGGGGAGACCGATATACTTGTCTGCACGACCATAATAGAAACGGGAATAGATGTATCAAATGCAAACACGCTTATTGTTGAGGATGCCGACAGAATGGGACTTGCGCAACTTTACCAGTTACGCGGCAGAGTCGGCAGAAGCCACCGCAGGGCATTTTGTTATCTGACATACAGAAAGGGCAGGGCGCTCTCGGAGGATGCGGAAAAAAGGCTTTCTGCAATAAGAGAATTTACCGAATTCGGAAGCGGCTTTAAAGTTGCCATGCGTGACCTTGAGATAAGGGGCGCAGGCAATATTCTGGGCGCACAGCAGAGCGGGCATCTTGAATCGGTCGGATACGACCTCTATGTAAAACTGCTTGATGAGGCGGTGAAACTTAAAAAGGGTGAAGTCACGGCAGAAAAGGTCGAATGTGTGTTTGACATTCCGCTTTCTGCACACATACCGTTTGACTATATTGAAAGTCAGGCGGCAAGAATAGATGTCTATAAAAAGATAGCGGTAATTGCTTCACCTGAGGATTTGGATGACATCGAAGATGAACTTATGGACAGATTCGGTGAACTTCCGGAAGAAGTAGAGGCACTCTGCCGTATTTCGCTCGTGCGCAATATGGCGTCTGAGGCGGGAATTACCGAGATTAAAGAGGAGGGCGGTCGTGTCGTAATAGACGCCGCATCACTCGACCTTGAAGCGCTTTCGGGGGCGATGGAATCATTCGGAAGAAAGATTGTGTATATGCCCTCACCTCAGCCGATTGTAAAAATTATGCCGAGAAATAATCTTACCATACTTGATGAAGCACAGACATTTATGGTAGAATACTTTAAATCAAGGAGGGGCAAAAATGACTGATATTAAAACAAAATTCTATAAACAGTTCAAAAACTGCAATGAAACCATAGAAATCTGTGTACCCGGCAGGGTGGAGATAGGCGGAAATCATACCGACCATAACGGCGGTTGCGTGCTCGCCTCGGGTATTGACAGATGTACATATGCGGCGGCGGCAAAAAATAATGATAATATAATTCGTATATATTCCGAGGGCTTCGGAATGTGTGAATGTGATGCCCAAAATCCCGAAAAACAGGACGGTTTCGGGGCATTTGTCGGCGGCGTATGTAAATACTTTATTGATAACGGAAGAAAAACGGGCGGCTTTGATATGTATGTTACGAGTGACATTCCTGCAGGCGCAGGTCTTTCTTCGTCGGCGTCATACGGTGTGCTCGTTGCAAGGGTGATAGATAAATTTTACGGCAACGGCAAGATAAAGGCTGTCGATGCGGCACTTGCGGCACAGTATGCAGAGAGGGAGTTTTACGGCAAACCCTGCGGTCTGCTCGACCAACTTGTCTGCGCAGAGGAAACTCTTGTTTTTATCGATTTTGCAGGTAAACCCAAAGTCAAAAGAATTGATGTAGAGTTTGAAAATTATGATTTTCTGCTTGTAAATACAAGGTCCTCGCATGAGGGGCTTGACGCTGAATACGCATCTATCCCAAATGATATGCATGCGGTGGCAGAACTGCTCGGCAAAAAGCAACTCTGCGGAATAAACCGTAAAAAAATTCTCGGTGCCGCAACGGAAATAAGGGAAAAACTCGGTGACAGAGCACTGCTTCGCGCGCTTCACTTTGAAAAGGAAAGCAACAGGGCGCGTTTGCAGAAAGATGCGCTTGAACAAGGTGATATAAAAGAATTTTTACGTCTTGTCCGCGAGTCGGGACATTCTTCGTATGAATATTTACAGAACATTTATGTGCCGACAAATCCTACGGTACAGCCGATATCCATAGCGCTCAACATTGCGCAGGATATTATAGGTGATGAGGGCGCGTACCGTATACACGGCGGCGGATTTGCAGGAACGATTCTTGTAATTTCACCCTGGCATCTCACGTCAAAATTTATAAAAGAAAGCGAAAAAGTTTTCGGCAAAGGCTGTGTAATGCAGATTAAATTAAAATAAAATTTTTGACTTGATAATTAAATACAAATCGACCGTTTTTTGACAGAAAAACGGTCGTTATTATTTTATAATTTTCTTCTGAACTGTACAAACTATCAAAGAAATGATTTTTGTACGGCAGGAGGAAAAATGAGAGTTTTAAAAAATAAGAAACTGTATTTTGTTATAATCGTACTTACTGCCTTTGCCGTAATGGCGGCAGGAATGCTCCGCGACAGCGTTGCAGAGGACTTCTGTGTTTTCGAGGGCGAAGAAAGTTTCGATGACGGAAGTCTTATAGTGATGAATGCCGTAAGCGATGTCACCGTTTCGGGTGATGCGGTGTATGAGGCGCGGCTTTTCGGTGTCATACCTATTAAAACAGTATCGGCAAATGTCATCTCGTCGAGAGAACTTGTGGCGGCAGGCAGACCGTTCGGAGTAAAACTTTACACAGACGGTGTCCTGGTAGTCGGTCTCGGTGATATAGAAACTGCTGAGGGCATCGTATCTCCTGCAAAGGATGCAGGGGTTGAGATAGGTGACATCGTACTGTCGGTAGACGGGCAAAGCGTTATGACAAATGAGGACATTTCACATCTCGTAAGCGGCGGAAAAAACGAGATAGAATTTGAAATTTTAAGAAATGAAGTAACCCACACGTTTAAAGTAAAGCCGGCTTTCACAGACAGCGGTACAAAAATAGGGATGTGGGTGCGTGACAGCACAGCAGGCATCGGAACGATAACGTTTGTGGACAAGCAGACAGGTATGTTCGGAGGACTCGGACATGGCATCTGCGATGTTGACACGGGTGAGATAATGCCACTGCTTCACGGCAGTGTGGTAACGGCGCAGGTAAGCGGCGTCATAAAAGGCAAGGCAGGCGCACCCGGCGAACTTACGGGAATTATCAACGATAAAGAGGAGATAGGCACACTTCTTACCAACTGTGAAACGGGTGTCTACGGCACACTCTCCGACCTCAGCGGCATAGATACGGAGCGTGTCTACGAAACAGGCTCGCGCAGCAGTGTTAAAACGGGAGAAGCGACAATAATCTGCGATGTCGGCGACGGTACAAAAGAGTACAGTATTAAAATTGAAAAGGTATATAACGGAACGTCAAAGACAAAAAATATGTCAATAAAAGTCACAGATAAAGACCTTCTCAAAAAAACGGGCGGCATAGTGCAGGGAATGAGCGGCAGCCCGATAATACAGGACGGCAAACTCATAGGCGCAGTTACACACGTTTTGGTAAACGACCCCACAGGCGGCTACGCCATCTTCATCGAAAATATGCTTGATGCAGTTAAATAAAAAAGACGGGATTTGGGCGATTAATCCCTAAGTGAACACGCCCAGGTCCTGTCTTTTTTTATAGATGCTTGTATTTGTTGTATACCTCGTAAAAAAATGACATATTGTTAAAGCCTGTAAGATATGCTGCTTCGCTGACGGAAAACTCCATACTGTCAAGCATTTTTTTTACTTGTCTGCAACGGATAATGTTTCTATATTCAATGGGAGATATGCCTTTGTACTCCTTAAATAATTTTCTGAAGTTCGATTCACTCATACCGCACATATCGGCGTAGTAGGATATTTTTCTGTTTTCAAAATAGTACTCTGTCATTGCAGTAACGGCAGGCAAAATTTTTTTATATTTTTTCACGATTTCGGGATTTTCCGTTTGTATAAAATGAAAAAGCTCGTACAGTTTAGAGTAAAGAAGAAGTGTGTTGCCCGAGTTGTAAATGTTGAAAGATGAAAAAAACTCACTGATTTCAGACGCGGTTTTGGAAAAAGGACGGACGGTCTCGAAAGGTGTGACTTTTCCTGCTAAATCAAAGATTATAAGTTTGATCTTTGTAGAATTTTTCAAATATTTTGTTTTGTAGGGCAGTTGTTTGGGGATAAAAAGCAACGAGCCTTTTTTTATTTTCATTTTTTCTTTGGTATTGTAAAAACAGTACTCAAGTTCGCCGCTGTCCACATAGACGAATGAATGTAAATCCTTGCCGTTTTTGTATTCAAAAACAAAGTTTTCGTTTCGTACTACGCTGACAAAACCCACGTTACTTACAGAAAAATTGAGCTCCCCGTTAAAACGAATATCTTCCATAACCGTCCTCCTAAAAATAAGCGAATACCATATAAAATTATCAAATAAAGTCTATTTTAACAACTATTCATATTGTAGAATATAATCACGTTAATGTCAATCGAATGGAGAAATGTTATGGTAAAGTCTGAAATTGCAGAAAAACTGTACGGATATGTAAGCGGATTACCGATTGTTGATTACCATAATCACCTGTCATTGGGTGAAATAAAAACAAACAAAAGATACACGGACATTTATGAACTGTGGATACAGCCCGACCCGTATAAGCACCGTGCTATGCGTATGTGCGGGGTGGAAGAATACTTCATAACGGGTGCAGCCTCAAATAAAGAAAAGTTTGTCAAATGGTGCGAAACTGTACCAAGACTGATAGGAAACCCGTTGTATCAGTGGTCTTTGGCGGAACTTGAGACGGTTTTCGGCATAACGGCTGTTCCGTGCGCAGAGAATGCCGGAAAGTTATATGATTTGTGTAACGGATACTTAAGTGAGAACGTACTGTCGGTAAGTTCTCTGCTTGAAAAATTTGGTGTGGAGTATGCCTGCCCTTGTGCTTCTTTAGTTGACGATATTTCGGTATTTGCTGAAAATGCCGTTCTTTCACCTTCACTCAGAGGTGATGATATCGTAAATTTATCTGAAGATTTTGTTGCAAAGCTTGAAACGGTAACGGGCATAAAAATAGAATCACTTGATGATTTTGAAAAAGCAGTCGGAGTAAGACTTGAAGAATTCAAAAAAGCGGGCTGCAGTTTTTCTGACCACGCGCTTGACAACGGATTTAGGTTTTATGCCGACGACGGTGGAAATGAGAAGCGTTTTGCTTTAATGCTGTCAGGGGAAATCGGTAAAGAGGATAAGGAAAAACTTGCATCGTACATACTTGTTTATCTCGGCAGGCAGTATGCAAAACGCGGGTTTGTAATGCAACTGCATATAGGCGCACAGCGCTATACAAGCACAAGACTGAGAAATATGGTGGGGCCTGCAGGCGGTTTTGCGGGCATCGGAAACAGTGTTGACGCGGTGTCACTTACTGATTTTCTCGATGTGCTCGACA
The DNA here is from genome assembly GCA_045538835.1 of Feifaniaceae bacterium. GTDB lineage: Bacteria > Bacillota > Clostridia > Oscillospirales > Feifaniaceae > RGIG6165. The sequence goes on from JAZQEF010000026.1 coordinate 52,450, forward strand.
GCAGTGAATACGGTCTGCCGAAAACGGTTCTGTTCACTTTAAATCCTGCGGACAATGCGCTTATATCCGTGCTTTCGGGCTCGTATTCCAAAGACGGAATTTCGGGAATTGTAACTCAGGGACCTGCCTGGTGGTGGTGCGACCACAAGCTCGGCATTACGGACGTGCTTGAAAATACGGCTGTTTTCGGCGTACTGTCGAATTTTATCGGAATGACAACCGATTCGAGAAGCTTTCTTTCATTTGTCAGACACGATTATTTCAGGAAAATTCTCTGTGACTGGATAGGTGAAAAAGTGAGTCGGGGAGACTTTCCGGATGATATAGATGCACTTAAAAATCTGGTTTACAAAATGTGTTACAAAAATGCTGTTGATGTGGTAAAGGAGACGAAATAATGATATTTAAAGACAAGGTTGCGGTAGTAACCGGTGCAGGCGGAACGCTCTGCTCCGAAATAGCGATAGAACTTGCAAAAAGCGGTGCAAAGGTTGCACTTGTAGGCAGAACTAAAGAAAAACTCGAAGTTGTTGCAGAAAAAATCAGAGGACTTGGAGGTACGGCAATGGTATATGCCTGTGATGTTACCGACAAAGATGCAATAGCACAGCTTGCAAAAGAGGTTGAAAAAGAACTTGGACTGTGTAATTATCTTGTAAACGGCGCAGGCGGAAACAACATAAAAGCAATGCCCACAATAACAAAGTTTGACAAAAGAGAACTTGAGGGGACTCTGCCCGAAGGTGAAAGAGGACTGTATGACATAGACCTTGATGCTTTTGAAAGTGTCTTGAATATCAACACTATGGGTACGGTTATTCCTACAATGGAATTTGCAAAGCATATGGTGAAAAAAGGCGGCGGCAGCGTGATTAACTTTGCTTCGATGAACAGTTACTGTCCGCTTACAAGGTGCTTTGCATATGCTATGAGCAAGGCGGCGATTACAAGTCTCACACAGTCGTTTGCGGCATACTATGCGCCTGCAAATATCCGTATAAATGCGATTGCGCCAGGTTTTATGGTGAATGAGAGAAGCAAGAATTATTTAGGCACTGTGGAGGACGGTCTGACAGCAAGGGGAGAAGCGGTAATAAACCATACGCCTGTGGGCAGATTCGGTCAGGCGTCAGACCTTGTGGGATGTGCAAAGTGGCTTTTGAATGAAGAAGCATCGGGCTTTGTAACAGGTGTCACGGTGCCCGTTGACGGCGGATTTTTGACGTTGGGCGGTGTGTAAAATGATTTTAACAGACTATTTCAGAAGCGAAAAAGATATGACGTGGGACATTGCAAAGCAGTGTGGGGTAAATCACGGTGTCATACGTCTCCCCGAAAGGGCTGATTTCGATTTAACAGATAAGGCGCATTGGCAGACTGTCTATGACGGTTTTATCAGCGAGGGAATAAAACCCGTTGTAATCGAGCCTATGCCAAACGAAGTTCACGACCATATAAAAGCAGGTGATGAACTTCGTGATAAAAGCATTGAAAAGGTTATAAAGATGCTGCCCATAATGCGCTCTCTTGACATTGATACGATATGCTTCAACTGGATGGCGCACATCGGCTGGCTGAGAACGTCAAGTAATATCGAAGAACGCGGCGGCGCATTTGTCACGGGCTTTGATATGGCGGATTTCAGGGATACAGGAAAGCAAATTACGGAAAAAGAACTTTGGGACAACTATGAATATTTTCTCAAAGCGGTGTTGCCCGAAGCGGAAAAATATGAAATAAAACTTGCGCTTCATCCGGACGACCCGCCGGTTTTGAAACTCGGCGGCGTGTCGCGCATTATGATATCCAAAGAGAACATAAAAAAAGCAATTTACGATATCTGTCCAAGTGATGTGCTGGGTCTTACAATGTGTCAGGCAAACTACTACATTATGGGTGAAGACCTTGATGAAGTAATCACGGATTTTGCCAAAAAAATATTTTTTATACACTTCAGAAACACAAGCGGCGACATCAATAAATTCCGTGAGACCTTTCACGATAACGGCAAACTTGATATGGCGCATCTTATTAAGTTATATACGAAACTCGGCATAGACGTACCCATACGCGTAGACCACGTTCCCACACTTAAAGGCGAGGATACCGATCTTGCGGGATATGCCGCACTCGGCAGGCTTTTTGCAATAGGATATTTAAAAGGCATTCTCGATGCGGTTGAAAGGAGATAAATTATGATAAAAATAGGGAATACGGTCATAAAAAATCAGAACAACTTCTGGAATCAGTGCTTGTTTCATCCTACGGATGCTATTGAAGACCCATGGGGAAGGCGTATTCTTGATAAGATTGCTGATGACGGCGCCATAAAAACCGTTCGTATATATACAATGTTTGAGGACATTGTATATATCGGCGAAGACGGTGAATTGAAATATGATTTCCGACTTAATGACCTGCGTCTTGACTATATGGTGGAAAAAAACTTTGACCTGCTTCTGGCATACGGCGGTATGCCCGACTGTATTGCATCCTCTACTGACAATAAGAGGACGGCTGCCAAGAACAAAACACGTTACAAGGGCAAAATGTGGAATACGGCGCCACCTAAGGATTATGCGCTGTGGGAAGAAGTATGCTATGAGTACACCAAGCATATTGTGGAAAGATACGGAATTGAAACGGTGTCAAAGTGGAATTGTCAGTGCTTCAATGAGCCTGATTTACAAGGATTTTTCCTGTCGCAATATCCGAAAGATATTGAGTTTACGGTAAAATACCGTCTGCCCGAGTACTGTAAATTATATAAAGCGTTTGAACGCGCAGTACGCCGTGTTTCTGATAAGATCAGCATAGGCGGTCCCGCGCTTGCGTCAAAAGTGGAATTTCTCGGCGGTTTTCTTGATTACGTCAAAGAAAACAATCTTAAGCTTGATTTTGTTTCAGTACATAATTACGGAACGAAACCAACCCTGCTCAACGAGGGAAACCCGATAAGAGTTGAAAATAACGTTGAAAGACATCAGCGCTACGTTGACACCGTTACAGAGCACGGTTTCGGACATCTTCCGATTCTTGTTGATGAATGGGGTCTTGCCACTTGCGGGTTTTATAACCGTGAGGAGTGTCCCGAACTTATGGTTCGTGAACACGAGGTGTTCTCAGCGTATTTTGCAAAACTTATACACAGATTTGTCTATTCGGATTTTAAAATGGGTATGATGTGCATCTGTCTTTCGGGACAGCATGAAATGGTTGAGGATTTTTCGGGCTTCCGCAATTTCTTCACCTTGAATTTCATAACAAAGCCGATTTACAACATGTATATTTTAGCGGCAAAATTAAAGGAGAAAGTGCTTACCTCCGAATGCGGGGAAAACACTTATGTGCTGCCTACAAAGGATGAAAACGGCAGGTTTGCCGTTATGGTTTCCTACTCTTCAGACAACTTCAAGGACGAACTTCCCGAGATTGAAGAACGTGTGGAATTCGCCGAAGACATATCAGAAAAAACGGTTACCGTATGGTGCATCGACAAAGACACCACCAATCCCTACCGTATGTGGGAGCGTGAGGGTAGTCCCGAAATGACCAAAGATATGATAAAGACTCTCCGTGAAGAGGGCAGGTTAAAGCCGGTACGTGTTCAGAAGGGCAGCGAACAGATTGTATTAAAACTTTCACTTAATGCTGTTTACATGATTACAGTGGAATAAATAAAGGACAATATCATTCCTTTCGGTTTGATATTGTCTTTTTAATTATGAAGCACTGTCCGATGATTTGGGTTATAGGTGCAAAACCGCTTTGAAACATCTCGAAAGATTCCTTAAATCGGATTTTTTATAAAGCTTAATATTTCTTTGTTTGTCGGATATATGTTAAAATTAAATCATAAATGAAAAAAGGAAAATACTATGCTGGAAATATATCAAGAACAAATAGTAAATGTTTTAAATGAAATTAAGAATACGCAGGCAGAAAAAATACGATCTGCCTCCCGTATGGTAGCAGACGTTATCAAATCAGACGGTATCATTTACATTTTCGGTTGCGGACATTCTCATTTGATTGCCCTTGACTGCTTCTACCGTGCAGGAGGGCTTGCCAATGTATGCCCGGTGCTGGACACCGATCTGATGCTTCATAACGGTGCGGCGAAGAGCAGTGTTATGGAAAAAACATCGGGCATTGCAAAAGGCGTATTAGAAAAATACGCTCTTACAGAAAAGGATATGCTTGTCATAATTTCCACATCGGGAAAGAATGCTGTACCTGTGGAAATGGCGCAGAAAGCAACAGAGAAAGGGATAAAAAACGTTTCTGTTGTGTCGTCAGCATATTTCGGAGATAAAAAGGATACACCGCTTTTATACGAGTGTTCCGACACATATATCGACAACTGTGTGCCGCACGGCGATGCCGTTATGGATATAGACTCAAGCAATGTAAAAATGGGAAGTGTATCTACTGCCGCAAGTTCTTTTATTTTACAGTCTGTGTTGCTGGAAGGCGCGGCACTGGCGGCAAAAGAAGGCGCATCAGTTCCTGTCTATATGAGCGGAAATATTGAAGGCGGTGCAGAATATAACAAAGCGCTGATTAAAGAATATCAGCCGAGGATCAGGCACTTGTAATAATTGGTATTTGCTAATCAGCTCAGCAAGTAAAACAGTCAATTTTATTTACCCGACAGCAAAACTGCTGTCGGGTATTTCTTTAAAACAACTGACGGTTGATTTTCTTGTTTTTTGAGGCATTTAAATATACTACCAATTGATTGCCAATCTTTGTGCTGTATGATACTATTGTTATAGCATCTTTATAATAAAAGGAGTGGTATTCTATGGCATATGCATTAAAAGGAAACAACTATTGTATCAATCTCGCTGTAAGTGAACACAATGCCTGCATTGAAGGGGGCAGTTTCGGTGAAATTTCGCTTTGCAAGACTGTGCTTTTTGATATGAGAATCAAAAGAATGTCCGACGGTGAAAGCATCAGTGTGGGCAGTATGAGCAATTGGGCAAATGTTACTTTTGCACAGTACGCGACTACCGCTGAAATATATTTTGAAGAGCCTGACGGAATTTCAGACATTGGCGTTCTTCTTTGTGCAAAAATTGAAGAGAACGGTGTTAAATGGTCAGTTGAAGTTACGAATGACAACTGCGGAATGTCCGTTATGGAAGTAAAATATCCGATGCCGAGAGTAAAAGGCAAGGATATCGATTTCTTTACGCCTCAGCATGCCGGCAGGGTACTTGAGAATGCAGATAACAAGACATATGAAAAGAAAGGCGCATATCCTGCGGCTTGTTTCTCAATGCTCTTTTTTGCAGTATACGGAAAAGAAAACGGCATTTACCTTGCTGTTGAAGACGGAAAAGGCGCTGCTAAGAGAGTTGTTTGCGGCTGTGCTGACGGCGAATGTTATGTAAATGTTGATTTTTACGGTCTGGGTGCAAGTCTGCCCCAAAACTCCTTTAAGGTATTTGGTCAGTCGCACTGGCAGTTTATTGAGGGTGACTGGTACGATGCGGCACAGGTTTATGCAGATTTTGTTCAGCGTGAAGCTCAGTGGCTTCCCGATATAGACGATAACGGCCGAATTGATACGGCGCAGCGTTTTAAGGATGTACCTTTCTGGATAAGCGACTATATTCCCAATAGTGAGTCGCAGGGTGTGAACAGACCTATGTCACTCAGCGCAGGAAGTGATATCTATGATGCAGATTATTGGTATAAAGCGCCTATCGAACTTCAGAAGCAACTCGGTGTGCCGATAGCATATCACGTATATAACTGGCATGAGATTCCTTTTAACATAGAATATCCCCACTTCTTACCTGCAAAAAAGGTGTTTACCGACCATGCAAAGGAACTGCAGGAAAACAACATCTACATTCTTCCTTACATAAATGCAGTAAGCTGGGATATGTATGATGCAGAGAAGAAGCATGAGGTAAGTTTTGAGAACACAGGCTTCAAAGATGCTATCATTCATGAGGACGGCAGTTATGCAATCGAGCATTATCCGCAGACAACGGTAAGCGGAAAGACAAGCCATCTCTCACCCGCCTGCGGAACATCGGCAGTATGGCATAGACTTATGCTCGACCTGTCAAAAGAAATGCAGGAAACACTTGATATAGACGGCATATATTATGACCAGGTTGCAGCAGCACCCTGTCGTCCCTGCTACAGCCGTAACCACGGGCATCTGCCTGGCGGCGGAAACACCTGGGTAGAGGGTTATAACCGTATGATGAAAAGAATAAATGCGATAAAGCCCAGGGAAAACTTCTATTTTACCGAATGTACCGCAGAAACATTTATGAAGAGTTTTGACGGTTATCTGACATGGATGTGGGTAAAAGCAAATGAAGTTCCCGCATATTCAGCGGTTTATGCAGGATATGTACAGTTGCTCGGCAGATGCACGATAGGCAAGAAGAAGGATGACTTTGAATTCTTCAAGTACTGTACTGCGATGTCACTTCTCAGCGGTCAGCAGCTCGGCTGGTGCAAGGCTGATATAATCTACTCACCCAAGCATATGGAGTTTTTGAAAAAGCATGTTGATGTGAGATATAAGTATGCTCAGCTTTTTAACAGCGCCAGGATGCTCAGACCCGCAAAGGTTAAAACAGACCTGCCCAAGATGGAAACACCTGCAGGACTTGCCAATCCTAACAATGATATGATTGAATGTGAACAGGTACTCAGCGGTGCATGGAAGTACAGAAACGGTTCAAAGACAGTTATCTTTGCATCAAGTATTGCCGAGGGTGACGTAAACTACACACTTACTTTCAATGCTAGAGAGTACGGAATTATAGATAAAAAACTGCCCGAAGGCTTTATTCTTGACGGCGATATCTGTACAGTTACAGGTAAACTCGGCAGATATGATATCGCAGTATGGGAATTTGATTTGGAGGAGTAAGACTGTGTTTGACATAAATGCATTTGCAGAACAGATAAAAAAATACAGAACGAAACTTGGTATCAGGCAGAATGAACTGGCGAGCAAACTGCATGTCAGTCCGCAGTCTGTTTCTAAGTGGGAACAGGGTAATTCCGTACCTGAGATAGATACACTTTGTCGTATATCCGAGTTTTTCGGTGTATCCGTTGATGAACTTCTGTCGCACAAGTATCCGAAAGAAAGAATGATGATCGGCGTTGACGGCGGCGGCACAAAGACTGAGTTTTTACTCTTCTCGGAAAAGGGTACCATAAAGCAGCGCATACTGCTTGACGGTTCCAATCCGAATGTAAGCGGTCTGGAAAAGGCGCTGGGGGTGCTCGCTATGGGCATCGACAGTCTTATTGCCATAGAACCTGAGGTAATGGGTATATATTGCGGTCTATCGGGATACACGTCAGGAAACAACAGCGGTAAGATAAAAAGTTATCTCACCAAACGCTATCCCGACATCAAACTCGGATGTAACAGTGATATTTTCAATGTTGCGGCAAGCGCAACACAGGAAAAAAAGTGTATTGCAGTCATTTGCGGAACAGGTGCCTGCATATTTGCAATCAACGGAGATAAAAGCAACCGTATAGGCGGTCTGGGTTATCTGTTTGAGGGCAAGGGAAGCGGTTTTGATATCGGCAGGGATGCTGTGGCGGCAGCGCTTGCAGACAATGACGGTATCGGACAGAAGACCATAATAACCGAACTTGTACAGAAAAGGCTTGGCACAACGGTATGGGAAGGAATTAACCGTTTTTATTCCGAAGACATATCGTTTGTTGCATCCTTTACAAGCGAGGTGTTTGAAGCCTACAGACTTGGCGATAAGGTTGCAAAAGAAATTGTGGAAAGCAATATAAATGCACTTTGCGACAAGATAAATTTTGCTTCAAAGACGTATGCCTGCGGAGACGTGGTAGTTTTATCGGGCGGTGTATTCTCGCAGAAGGATATTCTTTTGTCTTATATCAGGCAGAACATCGGGAAAAACAAGAAAATCATAATTCCCGAAATGCCGCAGATATACGGTGCCTGTGTCCTGTGCACAAATCTGTGCGGTATTTCAAATGCGCATTTATATGAAAATTTTGTCTCTGATTACAAAAAGTACCTTTAAACAAAAACAGGCACGCAATGTGCCTGTTTTTTGTGTTCTTGACTATTTTTCTTGACTATTTTTTTGGCAAATAGTAAAATATAGAAAATCAATTATTTAAAGAGGTTTGTTATGGCTTTATTAAACATTCCATGTTTTGATGAAAAAGAATTTTTTGACAATAAGATAAACGACTCGTTGAGGGTCGTTATTATCCCAAATGTTTCAAAAGAGTATTTCGATAAATACAGTGAACTCCTTGAGAAAAACGGCTTTGTAAAAAAAGAAAAAGTATCTTCGGATATTCGCAGATATGCGGCATATCATTGTGAGGAATGCGGTGTATTTTTGAGTTATTTTTACAATACACACGAACTCCAGATAGTAACTGAAGAAAATACAACTTACTTTTCCTATAAGGATAATGAGATGGAGGTGTCAGTTACTCCGCAGATAACACAACTTCATCTTGAAAGTTTCGGTATGTCGTATGTGATAAGGCTTTCAGACGGCAGATTTATCGTTATCGACGGCGGTAACGGTTTTATACCCGATGCGGAAAGACTGTTCAATGCTCTTAAAGAGGGTTCACCTTATGAAAAACCGGTTATCGCGGCATGGATAATGAGTCACCCTCATAACGACCATTACTACTGCTTCTTTGAGTTTTATAAACAGTATAAAGAAGAGGTGAAAATAGAAAAATTCCTCTTTAACTTCCCGAAAGCGGACGATTTTGAACACTATCCGAAATTGGAATGTCCGAATTTGCCGAAAGGGATAAATGATTTTTTGGAATGTGTAAAAGACAGTGGGGCAGAGGTGTACACCCCGCACACAGGGCAGACCTATAAAATAGGTGATGCCGTATGTGAGATACTTGCCTCTATGGATGATACGATACATTGCACACAGAATATAAATGCGACTTCGCTTATCATTCGTATGGAACTTGGTGGACAGGTAACTCTGTGGACGACAGATGCGTCTTTCAGCGACGCACGTCTGCCCGAGCGTTACGGTTCGTATCTTAAATCAGATATCCTGCAGGTGCCCCACCACGGCTTCAGGTCAGGCACTTCAGAAGCGCTTATTGAAGGGTATGACCTTATAAGACCACAGGTATGTATACTTCCTGTATCAAAATACAATGCTTATCTTGACTTTTGTTCATTTAGAGCATGTACGGGACATCTTATGACAGACCTTGATGTCGCAGAGATGATAACGGGTGAAGAAACAAGGGTGCTTGATCTGCCGTATACTCCGATACCGTACGGTGCAAAAGTACTTGAAAAGAGATATAGGACATGTAAGTCGTGCGCAGGTGCATATTCGTGGGTATTTACTGAACTCAATACAGCACATAAGGGTGACTTTGTGTTTACGGTACTTAACAATACTTTTGTAAAGTCGAATATATCCATAGAGATAACGTTTGACAACAAAGTAAAGAGGATACGCCACATTAAAACGATTGCACCGCAGGTGGCCATTATGAAACTGTGCATAATTGATCCGAATCAGGTTGAAAGTGAGGCTTTTCCATATTATTCGGATTCACTTAAAAAGAAAGGTATCCCCAAAAGGGCACCTTTTGCAGTTCGCTTTTTGAGCGATGTACCTATAGTCGTATCACACAAAAAGCACAAACCTGCATACTATTCAACAGAAATATACTAAAATAAAAGAGCAAGTCACATTGACTTGCTCTTAGTTATGCTGTAAACGAATGTTACTCTTTTCCGTTTTAGAGAAGATTATTTGCTTGTTGAGTTATATGTCGATAAATGCTAAAATAAAAATAGAAGAAATGTAATGCGATAAACAATGCCTGAGATTGTTAATAAATATTTCTTTGCATCGCGACAAAGTTCGACTTGCTTTATATGGAGTAATTTGGTAAAATATGGAAAAAGAGACTAATAACAAAGCAGGAGGAGAGAAAAATGGAAAATGCGGTAAGAGTTCTTATTGCGGATGATGATGAGATTTTGGGGATGAGTGAAAAGGAAGCTCTTGAAAAAGACGGTTACGATGTTGTGGGTATTGCTACAGACGGAAATCAGGTGCTTGAGATGGCGCATGAGCATAAACCTGACGTTATAGTTCTTGATATGTGCATGCCGCAACTGGATGGAATAGGTGTGCTTGAAGCAATTGGCGCTGACAGTGAGAACAAACCGTCCTGCATAATATACAGTTGTATTACATCACCTGACATAATTCGTCAGGCAGACAAAAAAGGTGCAGCATATTATCTTTATAAGGACAATGATTTTTCTCTTTTGTCGCAGAGAATATCTGACATTGTCGAGGGAAGAGGGCAGAAAGGCGGCATAACCGAAAACGAGCGCAGAAATAAGATAGAGCGCAGGGTAACGGATATAATCCATGAGATAGGAGTACCGGCACATATCAAAGGATATCAGTATGTCCGTGAGTCGATAGTAATGGCTGTTCTTGATATGGAAGTGCTTGAGAGCATAACAAAAAGACTGTATCCTGATGTGGCAAAAAAGTACTCAACAAGTCCCTCCCGTGTTGAAAGGGCGATACGCCATGCAGTAGAGGTGGCGTGGGACAGAGGCGATGTCGATGTGCTTAACCGTTACTTTGGTTATACAGTCGCTTGCAGTAAGGGTAAACCGACAAATTCGGAATTCATCGCAATGATTGCAGACAAACTTACACTTGAAAATAAAATGAGATAATTTCTTGAAATTTTTTGCCAAAATATGCTATAATCATCTTAAGAAGTAGCAACACTGCTGCTTTTTCGGCAAAAGATGAGGTAGATATGTTTAAAATCGGCGATACTGTTCTGTATCCTCTGCACGGTGCAGGTGTGATTCAGAACATCGAAGAAAAAGAAATTTTAGGAGAAATCAAAAGTTACTACATTTTGAAGATTCCGATATCTGATATGACGGTCATGGTGCCTGTCGATGCAGAGGTCGGTATTAGAAATATAGTTGATGCAAAGACGGCGAAGACAGTCATTTCAAAGATAGGCAAACTCGAGTTGCCGCCCGAAACAAATTGGAATCAGCGTTTTCGTGATAATATGGCGCGCCTTAAATCCGGTGATATGATGGTGGTTGCATCTGTGGTCAAATCTCTTTTAGACAGGGACCTTGAAAAAGGTCTGTCTACGAGTGAGCGCAAAATGCTTATGAGTGCAAAGCAGGTGCTTGTATCCGAAGCCGCGCTTGCAACGGGTGAAGATCCTCACGACATAGAAAAAGAAATATATAAATCGGCAGGTATGCCGAAATAGAAGCCTGTAAATCACTTTACAGGCTTTTTTTGCTTGATAGATGAATATATATTAGTATATAATGATTTCATCGAAGATGAAATCAGCGATATAAATTCCTGACGGAATTTGCGATATACCTTGCGATGCGATATATTACTTTGTAATGCGATATGTCCCTGTGGGACGAGAAAAAGGAATTTATATCATATCGCAACCGAATAAAATTAGGTTATATCGCATTTGAACAGAGTGAAAATATATCGTGCTAACGAAGTGAGTATATCGTCAAAACATTGGCATCTAAATCGTTCGCTAATTCTATAACTGATATAAGGAATTTTATTATGGCATTATTCGGAAGTAAATACAAAAAAACGGAATCAAAAGGCGTTTGTGCAGTCATCGTTGCGGCAGGCAGCGGCAGCCGTATGGGCTGCAGTGGCACATCAAAAATTATGCTTGAACTGCTTGGGAGACCGGTTATCTCATATACTCTGCGTGCCTACGAGGCGGCAGAGAGCATTGACAGTATAGTGGTCGTGGCAAGGCGTGAAGATATGATGCTCATAAGCGATGTTGCACGCGAATTTAACATAAGCAAGTTGAAAAGCGTTGTCACAGGCGGTGCTTCGCGCAGTGAGTCTGTTGAAAACGGGCTTGCCGCGCTTCCGCAGACGACGGGCTATGTTGCAATTGCAGACGGGGCACGTCCTCTTATCACGCCCGACATAATAAACGATACCGTTGAGCAGGCTCAGAAAGTCGGCGGCGCTGCGGCGGCTGTTCCGATAAGGGATACATTAAAGCGTGTTTCGGGAGGCAAGATAATACAGACGGTTGACCGCTCATCACTTTATGCGGTGCAGACTCCGCAGGTGTTTGATATTATAAAATACCGTGCGGCAAGGGCGATAGCGTCGGCAGAAGAATACACTGACGATACGAAGTATTTTGAAGATGCAGGCTTTGAGGTTGCACTTACAGAGGGCAGTGCTTCAAATATAAAGATAACATATAGTGAGGATATTGCTCTTGCTGAGAGCATATTGGAAAAGAGAGGATATTAAATGTTTAGAATAGGTCACGGATATGATGCGCACCGTTTTGCAGAGGACAGGAAACTGATCCTCGGAGGTATTGAGGTACCGGGGTTTATGGGACTTTTAGGACATTCGGATGCCGATGTGCTCACCCATGCGGTGATGGATGCGCTTCTCGGTGCGGCGGCACTCGGAGATATAGGAAAACTTTTTCCTGACAGTGATGAAAAATACAAAGGTGCAGACAGCATAGAACTGCTCAAAGAGGTTACAAAGGTACTTGCGGAAAATGGGTACAGTGTGTCAAATATAGATGCCACTCTCATAGCGCAGAAGCCGAAACTTGCGCCTTACATAGATAATATGAGGCAAAAAGTGGCTGATGCGATGGGTGTCGATATATCGGCAGTAAGCATAAAGGCGACGACCGAAGAAAAAATGGGGTTTACGGGACGTCTTGAGGGAATAAGTGCACACGCAGTTGCGTTAATAGAAAAGGGTTGATTATCAACCCTTTTTTTGTTGTTGCATAGTATGATAAGAGGTGAATAATATGACATTTTATGTTGTGTTTGACTCTGTCACTTATGCGACAAAAGCCAAGAGGGCGCTTGAGGCGATGGGTATAGCGGCAAATGGCGGCAGGGCGAGGCTGAATACGCCTGCCTGCAGCAGAGGGTATACCCTTGAAGTCAGGGACAGAGATATAAATTCGCTGAAGTTAAATCTTGCTAAGTCGGGAATTAAATATAGAAAAATAATCTCCGAAAGCAGAAACGGACATTTTAAAGAGGAATGATATATTTAGATAACAGCGCTACTACCTACCCGAAACCGCCGTGTACGGTAGAGGCTGTGAGTTGGGCGATGGAGAAATTCGGGGCAAATCCCGGCAGAGGCGGTAATCCGTTGGCGGTAAAAGCGGCAGAGGAAGTGTATACAGTAAGAGAAAAGGCAGGTAAATTTTTTAATGCGAAGCCTGAAAATGTCATCTTTACGCAGAATGCCACAATGGCGTCGAATTTTGCAATAAAAGGGCTTCTTGATAACAATTGCCACTGTCTAATATCAAATTATGAGCACAATGCGGTCTGGAGACCTGTTCACAAAACCTGCTCATACAGTATATTTGAAATATGCGACACGCAAGGGGAAACACTTTACAGGCTTTCTAAGAAACTTCGCAAGAACACAAAGTGTATAATCTGTACGGCGGTATCAAATGTCACGGGACGCATTATGCCGATAAAGGCGATATGTTCCTTTGCACGCGATCACGGACTTGTAAGCATTGTAGATGCTTCTCAGGCGGCAGGTTATATACCCTGCGATGTAAAGGATATCGGTTGCGATATTCTTTTCACATCGGGGCACAAGGGACTCTACGGACCTTTCGGAACCGGGCTTCTGATACTGAATACCGATATACAGTTAAAAACTCTGATAGAGGGCGGAACAGGCACAACTACAAATGAGGCGGTGCAGCCCCCGTTTCCGCCTGAAAGATATGAGGCAGGCACTTTGAATATGTGTGGTATAATAGGTCTGGGTGCGGGAATTGACTTTATTTCACAGTACGGCGATAAAATAAATCACCGCGAGTATGAACTGACGGCAGATTTGCGCGCAAGTCTTGTGGAACACGGCATCACGGTGTATGACAAGGAATTTAACTTTACACCTGTAACCTCATTTAATTTGGAGGATGTCACCCCTGCTGAAGTGGATGAAAAGCTCAGTGCGGCAGGAATATGTGTCCGCAGCGGATTGCACTGTGCCTCGCTTGCCCACAGAACACTCGGAACACACGAGATAGGCACGGTAAGAGTAAGTCTCGGGGCATTTAATACACGGCGTGATGTCAATGCTTTGCTAAAGGTTATAAAAGATATATAAAATACAAGATTTTTTCTTTTAATTCTCCTGTAACTATGATATCATAAATATATTAGTTACAGGAGAGGAGAAAAACAGTGGACATCAGATCGTTGCTCAACGTGTTTAAAACACAGTTTGCAAGTTTTACGGTATTTGCGGCGATAGATCTTCTCATCGTTGCATATTTCATTTATTTTGTCATCAAACTTTTCAGGGACACTCGTGCAATTACACTTCTCAAGGGAATTGCAGTTCTTGTTGTGCTTCTTGAAGTCAGCGGCGTAATGGGACTTGAAACTACAAATTATGTGCTCAAAAACACTATGCAGCTCGGCGTTATTGCAGTACTCGTTGTGTTTCAGCCTGAACTGCGCAGGGCGCTTGAACAGTTTGGCAGAAAGGAATTCTTTATAGGCGAAAAGAATTCGGACAGTCAGCACAATATTGTAGCGATCGCAGATGCTTGCAATGAAATGAGTAAACGCCATATCGGCGCACTCATCGTTCTTGAACGCAACACAAAACTCGGTGAAACTGTGGAAACGGGGCACGAAATAAATGCTGCGCTCTCCTCGGCTATGCTTCGCACACTCTTTTTCCCGAATTCTCCGATGCATGACGGTGCAGTCATTGTAAGAGGTGACGTTATAAGGGCTGCAGGCTGTTTTCTTCCGCTTTCAAAAACAAACGAAATAAGCAAGGAACTCGGCACAAGACACCGCGCAGCAATAGGTATAAGCGAAGTGTCGGATTCTATCGTTGTTATCGTCTCTGAGGAGACGGGTACGATATCTGTTGCCGAAAACGGGAATATCAGACGCGGTTATTCCAAGGATGAACTTGTAATAGAACTCACATCAAAATTTACCGAAAAAAAGAATCTCGGCACTTTCTTCTTCGGCAACAAGGGAAAGGAGAAGAAAAATGAAAAGTAAAATAACCAGATATCTCTTTGCCCTGCGTGACGGTGTGATAAGTTTTTTTAAATATGATACGGGCTTTAAGGCATTGTCCCTGGCAATAGCAATGGGTCTATGGCTCTTTATAGGGGCGCAAAATCCCGAAACGACAAGGACGTACCGTAATGTGACCATTGATGTAAATGCGAATATGAGCGGGGAAAAAGCGCTTTCCATAATCGGTGATGATGCACTTGAAGCGACGGTTACCGCAACGGGTAAAAGAGAGGCGCTTCTTGACGTTGTTGCCTCCGATTTTGACCTTACGGCAGATGCGACGAATATCAAAGAACCGGGCGTATACAATCTCAAGATAGAGGCAACATCAAAAATTGCCGATGTGCAGGTGGACAAGGTGTCGCCGACAAGCATTGAAGTTCGCCTTGACTATATAATGACGAGGACGCTTCCGATAGAAGTCGTTATCGACAGTAAACTTTCGCAGGAGGACTATGTTCTCGGTCAGGTGACGACAACGGCGCAGTCGGTTACGGTCACGGGTCCGGAGACAGAACTTTCAAAGGTTGAGAGGGTGTATGCCGTTCTCAAGGTAGAGGAAGCAGGCAAATACAGTGAAAAACTCAATATACGCTATGTTGATATAAACGGCGAAACCGTGGATTCGACACACTTTGAAGCGGATATAAACACACTTGGTGTCAAACTTGATGCCTATACCAAAAAAGAAGTTCCGATAAAGGCGTATGCAGATGTCGAGGGAACAATGTTTGGTGAGAACAATTACAGACTTACCGTTTCTCCAAGCACGATAACTGTATACGGCCATGAGAGTGCCCTTAAAGATTTAGAGGAGATATCGGCAGGAACGTTTAAAGCCAATCTTTTGCTTGAAGGTGACTTTGAACAGAGTCTCACTCTGCCCGAGGGCATCTATACTGAAGAGAGTCTCAAGGTCAGCATTTCGGTCAGATTTGCAGGAATAACGGACAGGCAGTTTACGGTTGATACTGTTCAGTTTAAAAATATCCAGCCGTCGTGTTTTGCCGTGTTGGATGATGAAAATGTCACATTTACGGTAAGGTCAAAGGATGAACTTACGGCTGAAGATGTATATCTTGAAGTTGACCTTGAAAATGTGTATCCGGGAACACAGGAACTTCCTGCTGTGCTCAGATTTAATAACGGCAAACAGGGTGAACTTTTAAGTGATGTGACCGTAAATGTTACGGTGGAAATCGAATGATAATAATAAACGATATTATTCTTACACCCGATGAGAATGAAGACAGGGTGTTTGAAATTGCAAAAAGCAGGCTTCGCGGCGAAAAACCCGAAAGCCTCAAAATAAGGAAAAAAGCAGTTGACACAAGGCGCTCCGTGCGCCTTCTGTATTCTGTGTCTGCCCATTTTGATAAGTCTGCGGAAAAGCGTCTTGCAAACCGTGATAAAAAACTTATTTACAGGCAGGAGACAGATAAAATAGAAATACCCGTATGTTCTGAGAGTGCAGTGCCGCCTGTTGTGGTGGGGTTTGGTCCCGGAGGGATGTTCTGCGCACTTACACTTGCAAGGGCAGGTCTTAAACCTATAGTTATTGAGCGTGGCAGCAGTATTGAGAAAAGGGAGCTCCTTGTCGAAAAATTCTGGGCAGGCGGTGTGCTTGCAGAGACTAATGTTCAGTTCGGTGAGGGCGGTGCAGGCACATTTTCGGACGGGAAACTGACAACAGGAATAAACAGTCCGCTTTGTGACAGCGTACTGCGTGATTTTGTAAAATTCGGCGCAGATAGGGGCATACTCACCGCTGCAAAACCGCATATAGGTACAGATGTGCTGCGCGGCATTGTCAAAAATATAAGATGTGAGATAGAAAGGCTCGGCGGAAAGGTGCTTTTCGACACTAAACTGACGGGACTTGATATAAAAAACGACAGAATTGCAGGCATAAAAACGACGGGCGGAGAACTGCCCTGCGATACACTTATTTTAGCACTCGGGCACAGCGCAAGGGATACGCAGGAAATGCTTCTCAAAAGCGGCTTTGAAATGGAAAAGAAGCCCTTTTCCGTCGGTGTCAGGCTTGAACAGAAGCAGGAGACGGTGGATAAGGCGATGTACGGTGAATTTGCAGGACATCCCGCTTTACCGCCTGCGGAATACAAACTTTCTCACCGTGAGGGTGAACGTGGAGTATATTCGTTCTGCATGTGTCCCGGCGGCTATGTTGTGGCATCTGCTTCTGAAGAGGGCGGTGTTGTCACAAACGGTATGAGCCTGCACGGCAGAGACGGGGAAAATGCCAATGCCGCAATTGCGGTATCTGTTTTGCCCGGCGATTTGGAAAGCGATGTTCTTTCGGGAGCACGCTTTCAGAGAATGCTCGAAACAAAGGCTTATAAACTCGGCGGCGGCAATTATTTTGCGCCCTGTCAGAAAACGGCGGATTTTATTGAAGGCAGAAAAAGTGATTTGAACTCGGCGGTAGAGCCGACCTATAGACCGGGTGTACGCGCGGCAGATCTGAATGATGCACTGCCGAAATTTGTGTGTGATATGCTGAAGACAGGTTTTGCGGTCTTTGATAAAGGCAGACACGGCTTTGATTTGATAGGAGGCATACTCACGGGCGTTGAAACGAGGACATCCTCGCCTGTGCGCATACTTCGTGATGAACACTTACAGGCACCGTCGTGCAGAGGTGTATACCCCTGCGGCGAGGGTGCAGGCTATGCAGGAGGCATAATGTCGGCCGCCTGTGACGGAATGAAAATTGCATTTGAAATTATGGGCATGTTCACTTAGAGATGAATCGGTTTTGGCTTGATATTTTCCGCCCATACTTCATAAAAAAATTCCGTAATACACAAAGTATTGCGGAATTTTTATTATTTTGTCTAAACGAAAAATTTCTAACCCAAAACTGCAAAGCACCATAAAAATCATTATTTTTGGGCGAATAATCCCTAAGCGAACACGCCCGTATGAAAAGGAACTCTTAAAGAGTTCCTTTTTTTGTTTCGGGTAAAAGAAGTACAAGCGCTATGAGGTTTATGTACATTGCAACAGCATTTGATATGTCGGCAAAATACCACAGACTCTCGTTTTTTGATACGGAGCCTATAAATATAAATATTGCAAAAAGAGCGAGATATACACCTTTCTTTTTGCCGCCGAGCATATTGTAGAATTTCTGTCCGTAGAAGCACCACGCGCAGAGCGTGGAAAAAGCAAAACAGAGAAGCATGGCATCGGCAAACAGTCTGCCGCCCGAGCCGAAAATGCTGTAAAACATATCGCCGCAGGCGAGCGTATAGCCCGATGTGCCTGTTACGAGCATTGCAAGACCTGAAAGAGTGCATATGAGGATAGTGTCGGTAAAAACTTCAAAAATGCCCCAGACTGCCTGTTTTGTCGGCTCGCTCTGCGAACTTGAGGCGTGGGACAGACAGGATGTTCCTACACCTGCCTCGTTGCTGAAAACACCCCTTGAAAAACCTGCTTTGAGGGCGATGCCGAACATTCCGCCGAACATCGGTTTTATACCGAAAGCAGAGCAGAATATGTCGGAGATGACCTGCGGCAGTCGCTCACGGAATATAACAAGAACGGCAATACAGACTGCGCAGTAGGAGATTATTGCTATAGGCATTGTTTTTGAAAGTATGCCCGATAGTCTGTCTATTCCTTTTGAAGCAACCAGAAAGCAGAAAAGTATGACGATAGTCGCACATAAGATTCTGGGTATGCCTCTGCCCTCGGCGATGTCGGCGATAGCGCCGCTTTGCACAAGATTTCCCGTAGAGAGTGACGATATAAAACCAAATATTGCATACAGCGTGGCAAGCAGTGGCATATTAAGCCCTTTTTTTATGTACTGAACGGGACTGCCCGTCAAATCGCCGTCCTTGTATTTTACCGCAAGGTAGACTTCAAAAAATTTTACGCTCATTCCCGAGAGGGCGGATATCCACATCCAAAAAAGAGCACCTGCGCCGCCCACCGCAAGCGCGGCGCCGACGCCGATAATGTTTCCGACACCGACGCAGCCTGACAAAGCAGTCATCAGGGCGCGGAAAGGAGATATGCCTTTTTTGTCTTTACTGCCGCCGAAAGCGGTTTTTATCAGTTTTATCGGACGAAAGGGCAAAAATCCTGTTTTTGCCGTAATAATTACTCCGACTGCAAAAATAAGAAATGTCGTATACGGTCCCCACAGAGCCTTGGCAACGGCTTTTATCATAAGCACACCTCTGTTTAAAAATTATTAATAAATATATTATTGTATTAGTTAGTTATAAGTGTTAAAATAGATAATGTATGTAATTATTTTTAAATATAAAGTGAGGAAGAAAAATGAAAGAGAAGCGCTGGCTCCTAAAGAGTCAGAAGAGCGAGGAGATGGAAGCTCTCTGCCGAGAGTTAAACGTCTCCGAGGTTATTGCGCGCCTTCTGATAAACAGAGGGTACAATACACCCGCTCTTGCAAAGAGATTTCTCAATAAGTCTCTTGATCAGCTGTGCGATCCGTTTTTGCTGCCTGATATGGACAAGGCGGTGGCACGTATTAAGAGTGCGATTGAGAACAGAGAACCCATTACCGTCTACGGCGACTATGATGTTGATGGTATAACCAGCACGACCATTTTGTACAGGTACCTCGTCTCGGAGGGCGGTATAGTTTCCTGCTATATCCCCGACAGAGTGGAAGAGGGTTACGGTGTGAACGAAGCGGCGATAGACGGTATAAAAGAAAACGGGTGCCGTCTTATCATAACCGTCGATTCGGGCATCACCGCAGTTGAAGAACTTGGATATGCATCATCACTGGGCATGGACGTTATTGTTACAGACCATCACGAATGCGGTGAAAAACTGCCCGATGTGGTTGCGGTTATAGATCCCAAGCGTCCCGACAGTAAATATCCCTATAAGTATCTTGCAGGCGTAGGCGTTGCATTTAAACTTATCTGCGCTCTGGCAGGACCTGACAGACTTATGGAGATGATAGAAAAATACTCCGTTTTAACATCTGTCGGAACTATTGCCGATGTTATGCCCCTTTCGGGCGAAAACAGAATTCTGGTTTCTCTCGGCCTAAAGCGTATTGACAATACAGACGATCTCGGACTCAAGGCGCTTATCCGTATGGCAGGAATAGGCAAGAAAAAAGTCACGACGTCTGTTATAGGCTACTCTATCGCGCCGAGGATAAACGCCGTGGGCAGAGTGGGAAAAGCCATGCGTGCAGTAGACCTCCTGCTTGCAAAGAATGTGGAAGAAGCGGATGCTATTGCCGCCGACCTCTGTGAGGCAAACAGGATACGTCAGGAGGAGGAGAGTAAACTTATCGCTCAGGCAAATGAAATGATTGAGGCGGATAAGAGTATACTCGACAACAGAATAATAATCCTTGATAACGATAACTGGCATGGCGGTATAATCGGTATCGCATCGTCAAGACTCAATGAGAAATACGGTCTGCCGACAGTGCTTATAACCTTTGACGGCGATGTCGGCAAGGGAAGTTGCAGAAGCAGTAAATCTCCCTTCAATATCTATGCCGCGCTTGACCGTTTTAAGCACTATTTTGATAAATTCGGCGGACATATGTCGGCGGCAGGTTTTTCGATAAAGCGTGAGTATGTTAAGGATTTCAAGAGAGAACTCACGGAATATGTCAATTCTACAGTTACGGAGGAAGAACTCACTCCCAAGATAGATGTTGACTGTGAGATAGACATTGAAGAGATAAATTTCTCGACTATAAGAGACATTTCGATGCTTGAACCGTACGGTACGGAAAATCCTGCGCCGGTATTTCTGCTTCGCGATGCGGTGATTACTGAAATAATGCCGTTGTCAAGTGATAAGCACATAAGAATAACACTCAGTAAAAATGGTAATAGTGTAAACGGCTTCTGCTTCGGTGTTTCACCGCAAAAGTTCGGCTTCTGCTGCGGAGACAGGATAGATATAGTATTCAATCTCGATGTAAATGTTTACAGGGGCATTGAATCGCCGCAGGTGACGATAAGGGATGTGAAACTCTCGGAGAAGGAACTGCATAGGATAAAAAAAGAGAAAAATCTGCTTGATAAATACGAAAACGGGCAGGCTCTTACAGCAAGTGAAGCGACGCAGCTCATACCGGATATGGATGATTTTACTACGGTATTCCGCTATCTGCGCCGCGCAAATGAGGAAATAAAACTTACCGAGGCTTCACGCCGTATTGCAAGCGGTATGGACGGGAGTTTCGGGATATGCAAACTCAAAGTCTGTCTTGACGTTTTTGACGAGATGGGACTGATTAAACTAAGCAGAATAAAAAATACAGAATATCATTTTGAGATAGTGCCGACAGATGAAAAGGTAAATCTCAACAAATCGAAGCTTCTTGTCAGACTTAGAAGCATTTCAGGGTGAGGGAATGAACGACTATAGAAAAACACTTTGCGAAGTTATAGAAAACGGCGAATACGATAAAGAAAAGATACTTGCGGCCTTTGATGTGGCTTATGCCGCCCATGAGGGGCAGAAGCGCGCTTCGGGCGAGGATTATATAATCCACCCGATAGAAGTCGCCAAGATACTTGTCAAAACGGGACTTGATACAGATTCCATAGTTGCCGCTCTGCTTCACGATACCATTGAGGACACGGGCATGACGTTTGATGATGTCAGAAAGCAGTTCGGACTCGAAGTGGCAGAGATAGTTGACGGTGTTACAAAACTATCCCGTACCGTGTATACGGACAAAGAAAAACAGCAGGTAGAAAATCTTCGTAAGATGTTTCTTGCAACGGCAAAAGACGTTCGTGTCATAATCATCAAACTTGCTGACCGTCTGCACAATATGCGCACCAATGAGTATGTCAATCCCGAAAAACAGCGCCGCAAGGCGAAAGAAACGCTGGAGATATACGCGCCTCTTGCACACCGTCTGGGTATGCAGCGCATAAAGATAGAACTTGAGGATCTTTCCATAAAGTATCTCGATCCCGTGGCGTATCACGAGATAGAAGAGAATATGGAAAAAAAGTCCCATGCGCATGAGAATTTTCTATCAAATACGATCGGGCATATAAAAGAGCATTTTAATGAACTCGGCTATGAGATACCCAGAATCGACAGCAGAATAAAGCATATCTACAGCGTGTACAGAAAGATGTACACGCAAAATAAGACCATAGATGAGATATACGATCTCTATGCGATAAGAATCATCGTTGACAATATGAACGAGTGCTATAATGCACTCGGCATTATTCACGATATGTATAAGCCTATTCCGGGCAGATTCAAGGACTATATTTCCACGCCAAAACCAAATATGTATCAGTCACTGCATACGACCGTTATCGGAAAAGAAGGTCAGCCCTTTGAGGTGCAGATACGCACGTGGGAGATGCACAGAACGGCAGAATACGGTATTGCTGCGCATTGGAAGTACAAGAGTAATGTTCAGGGCAGGCAGCAGGATGACAGGCAGCTTGAATGGGTGAGAAACCTGCTCAAGACACAGGCTGAGTCGGTAGACAGTGATGAGGACTTTATGAAGACCTTTAAGGTCGACTTTTTCTCGGACGAAGTCTTTGTATTTACACCTAAGGGCGACATTATAAATCTGCCTGCAGGCGCAACGGTGATAGATTTTGCATATTCCATTCACAGCGCCGTCGGCAATAAAATGATAGGTGCAAAGTGTAACGGCAAGATGACACAGATCGACTATCAGCCCAAAAACGGCGATATCATCGAAATAATGACGACGAATTCGGGTAAAGGACCGGGGCGTGACTGGCTCAACATTGCAAAGACATCCTCTGCCAAGAGCAAGATAAGACAGTGGTTCAAAAAAGAACGACGTGAAGAGAACATCGCCAAAGGTGATGAAGAACTTGATCTTGCACTCGTTGCCGCAGGTGTAGATATCACAAGGGAGCAGAGGGATAAATATATTGCATCCGTTGCAAATAAATATGGTTTCTCAAATCCCGAAGACCTTATTGCGGCGATAGGATATGACGGGCTGCCCATAAAGAAACTTGTTTCACGTTTTAAGAATGAGTTTGTCAAAGAGACAAAAGCGTCGAATGAAGAGATTGCGGCATCAATAGCAAAACAGGGAACGAAGCGCCCGACGCACAGCACGTCACCCGTCATAGTTGAGGGTGTTGATAACTGCCTTGTCAAGTTTGCACGTTGCTGCAATCCTCTGCCGGGCGAGCACATCATCGGCTATATAACAAAAGGCTACGGAATATCCGTACACAGAGCAGACTGTGCCAATGTTATATCAAGTCTTGAAAAAGGCAACGAAAATGACAGATGGCTCAATGTCAGTTGGGCGAATACTTCTGATGATGAAAGTTTTCTTGCCTCACTTGAGATATACTGTTCAAAGCAGTACGGTGTTCTTGCCGACATTACTGCGGTTCTTGCAAATATGAGAGTGACGATAAAGTCGCTTGTTGCGAGAGAGACTGAGAATACGGCAATAGTCGTACTTTCGTGCGATGTTCACAACCGTGAGCATTTGGATACAATTATAAGAAAAATAGGCGAACTTAAAGAGGTTTCGTCTATCAGGAGAGGAAACAGAACGTGAGGGCAGTCATTCAGAGAGTCAAAAAGTCCTCCGTCACAGTAGATGGAGAACTTATATCGGAAATAGGACACGGTTTTAATGTGCTTCTGGGTGTCGAGAAAAATGACACACAGGAGGAGGCGGATTATCTTGCAGGCAAAATTGCAAGACTCCGTGTTTTTGAAGACGAAAACGGCAAAATGAATAAGAGTATCATTGACGTGGGAGGCAGTATACTTGCAGTATCGCAGTTTACACTTCTCGGAAACGCCTCAAAGGGTAACCGCCCCTCGTTTATAGAGGCGGAGGAACCGAATCGCGCAGACGCACTGTATGAGTATTTTATGCAGGCGCTTACCGATAACGGCGTAGGCGATGTCAAAGCGGGCGTATTCGGTGCAGATATGACAGTTGAAATAATAGGAGACGGTCCTGTTACCATTCTTATGGATACAAGGACGATGAGGAAATGATAATAAAGGCAATACGAAGCGGCCTTATGGGCAACAATACATACATTCTTGAAAAAGACGGCGAGTGCGCAGTCATAGATCCTGCGCGCCGCAACAAAGCACTTGCTGAGTATCTTCAGAAAGAAAATGCGCCAAAACTTAAATATATCCTGCTCACACACGGTCATTTTGACCATGTGTGGGATGCGGGCAAACTTCGCAAAATGACTGGCGCGCAGATAGTAATTCACAAAGAGGATGCACCTCAGATGGAAATTGAACTGCAGAATGCGGGAACTCCCGGCAGCGCCGACATCTATGTGGATGACGGTGATGAAATATTCGGTCTCAAAGTTATGCATACACCCGGACATTCGAGGGGAAGTGTCTGCTTTCTTACGGAAAATGAAATGTTTTCGGGTGATACTGTTTTTGAGGGCACAGTCGGCAGGACTGATTTTGAGGGCGGAAGTCTTGAAGTGATGTATAAGACCATTGACCGTATTGCGGCGCTGGATAGAGATTATACGATTTATCCGGGACACGGCGCAGCCACAACACTTTACAGAGAAAAGGCGGTTAATCCGTATTTTAAAAGATGATAATTAAAACAGACGGACATTTACAGAAAAACGCCGTACAGAATACCGCACTGCTCTTCTTTCCGCTTTCGGGTTTTGCGGATGATAGTGACGGAAGATGCATTACAAGCACATTTGAGACCACTGACGGCATATCAAAAAGCGTGGCGGTAATCGAGGATAACGGCAGGGTGACAGAGGCTGTCGCGCAGGCGAAACTTGATGAAAAGTGCGACGAAGCGGCGCTTGTGTCAAAAGCGCTCTGGCTTGCGGGGCAGAAGCACTGCAGTATTTCTCCTGCGTGGGGCACGATAACGGGTATTCGCGCGGCAAAATTTATAAGACAGAAAAGAAAATTTATGACCTCTGCTGAGATAGCAGATATATACTGTGTGAGAGAGGATAAAATAAAACTCTCGGAAATGGTCTGCGAGAGTGAGGATAAAGCACTCTCAAAACTTGACGGAAAGAGCATATCGCTCTATATCTCGATACCCTTTTGTCCGAGCCGTTGCAACTACTGCTCTTTTGTGTCACATTCCATAGAAAAAGCAGGCGTGCTTATACCCGACTATGTAAAAGCGCTCTGTGACGAACTTGAACAAGTCAAGGGCGTATGTGACAGAACAGGTGTCTATGTATCCACCGTGTATATGGGTGGCGGTACGCCGACAACGCTTACTGCGCAGCAACTTGACACTGTCTTATCAAGGGTCAACGAACTGTTTGAGCCTGCACTATTTGATGAATTTACCGTTGAGGCAGGCAGACCGGACACCATTACTGAAGATAAACTTGATGTTCTTAAAAAATGCGGCGTCACAAGAATAAGCATAAATCCCCAGACGATGAATGATAAAACGCTTGAGCGGATTGGCAGACGACACACTTCAGACGAAGTCATACAGGCGTATGAACTTGCGAAAAGCAAGGGTTTTGACTGTATAAATACAGACCTCATCGCAGGGCTTGACCTTGAAGATGAAAAGGATTTTGACAGAACGCTTGATAAAATACTCGAGATGCGCCCCGAAAATGTCACGGTGCATACTTTGTCGGTAAAACGCGCGGCAAACCTGCGTGATGACGGTGATAAGGCGATAGAGAGGGCGTCTCTCACGGGATATATGACCGAGACGGCACAGAAAAGGCTTCTTGATGCAGGTTACAGACCGTACTATATGTACAAACAGAAGAATATGGTGGGTAATTTGGAGAATGTGGGCTATGCTCTTGATGATAAGGACGGGCTTTACAACATATATATAATGGGAGAGTATCAGACGATAGCGGCTGTCGGCGCAGGTGCGGTCTCAAAGGTCGTAAATGCGAAAAACGGTCGTATCGAGAGGGTGTTTAACTACAAATACCCTTATGAGTATCTTAACGATCCGCAAAAGATGCGGGGCAATATAGCAAGATTGGAGGAACTTATCAGAGAAACCCTATGAAAAAAGGAAAAATGGATCTTGCACAGGTGTGCCGTGCAATAGAAAAGGACCCTTATGCAGTTGTTGCAGAGGCCGAGGCACATTACAGCTCATTTATAGAGAGGGCGGCGTATGAGATAGATGCCGAGAGGCATAATGTAATACTCTTGTCGGGTCCCTCTTCAAGCGGTAAGACTACGTCGGCAAAGCGCATTAAAAATTTGCTTGCCGAAAAGGGACACAATACGCACATTATTTCGATGGATGACTTTTTCCGTCAGCAGGACGAAATTCCGCTTCTGCCCAACGGAAATAAGGACTGGGACAGTTTAAATACGCTTGATATAGATCTTTTAAATGCCACGCTTAAAAGTTTGACAGAGGGGAAAGTCACCGCAATGCCGACCTTTGATTTTCAGACTAAGTCAAGAAAAGATGCGTCATATGAACTGCAGCTTAAAAAAACGGATGTAGTGCTTATGGAGGGCATACACGCTCTTAATCCGCTTGTCGATGACGAATTGCCCGAAGGTCTTGCCTACAAGGTGTATATAGATGTTGCGAGAGAATTTGAGGAGTTGTCGTGGCGGGATATGCGATTTATAAGGCGTATGGTGCGCGATGAAAAGTTTCGCGCATATCCGGCACTGTCAACCGCAAAAATATGGGGCAGTGTTGTCGAGGCGGAGGAGCAGTTTGTAATCCCGTTTATCGACAATGCAAATATCATAGTGGATTCGTCGCAGTCATATGAAATTTCACTTCTTAAAGAGGTGGCGGAAAAGTGTCTGAAAACACTTGTCGGTTCAGAGTATGAGGATTATGCAAAACGTCTGCTTGATGTGATAACCGAAGTGCCGGGGATGCCGGCGGATGCTGTGCCGCAGGATGCTGTCATAAGAGAGTTTTACGGCGATTTAAGAATATAAAAGGAGTAAATGTAATGGGATTTAATTTCAATGATTTGCTTGAAAAGGCGAAAAAAGGCGGCAAGGTAGTTGCCGATAAAACGGTGGAACTTACAGAACAGGCTAAAGTTAGCGCAAAACTCATAAATGAGAAGGCTGAACTTGACACACTTTATAAGGAACTTGGAAGAAGTGTGTATTTTGCGGCAAAGAAGAACGATGAAGAGGCTGATTTTGAAAATGCTTTTTCAAAGATAGATGAAAAAACTTCAAAAATAAGCGAGCTTGAAGAAAAACTCCGTGAGCTCAAAGGCAATAAACTTTGCGGCATGTGCGGAAAAAATAACGATGCAGAGGCAGAGTACTGCTCTGCATGCGGCAATAAACTTTAAAAGAGGCATAGATAAAAATGAGCGCTAAAAAGAAAAACTTTATGACGGGTGCCCTTGTTCTGATGATCGGCGGCATCATCGTCAAACTGATAGGCGCGCTGTACAAAGTGCCGCTTGCCAATCTCGTGTCGGGAGAGGCGATGGCATATTACAGCAATGCTTATGATATTTACACTTTTATGTACATTATTGCGACAGCGGCACTGCCTGTTGTGATTTCGAGAATGGTCTCTGAAGATGTGGCACTCGGAAGATATAAACAGGCGAAAAAGACTGTGAGTGTTGCTTTTTTGATGTTTGCGGTGCTTGGCTTTGCCGGTATGGCATTTATGCTGGTCTTTGCAAAGGGGCTTGCGAATGCCATGAGCAGTCCGGAATCGTATTGTGCTATACTTGCAATTGCACCTGCGATATTCTTTGAGGCGCTTATGAGTCTGTATCGCGGATATTTTCAGGGACACCAGGATATGGTGCCAACTGCGATATCCCAGATAATCGTTGCAATTATAAAAGCAGTATTCGGTTACTCTCTCGCGCTGTGGCTTAATAACAAAGGGTACTCAATGGCTATTGTTGCTGCAGGCGCCATCTTTGGTGTAACGCTCGGAACGGTTATCGGTGCGGTATTCCTTGCGATAAGAAGGGTGTTTTTCAAACCTGATTATAACAGGACTATCGAGGATGGAACGTGCGCAGGGTCCGGCTCACTTGCAAAAAAAATACTGTGGATAATGATACCTATAACAATCAGTTCATCTGTACTTTCGGTAACAAATCTTCTTGATGCTGCTGTGGTACAGAACAGACTTGACACGATCGCATCGACTCTGACACATTCTGTGGCAATGATATACGGTAGTTATTCGGGTTATGCAAGGGTGCTTTTCTCACTTCCGACTGCGCTCATCATTCCTATGGGTACGGGTATAATCCCGTCTATTTCGGCGGCATTTGCAAGCAGAAAGATAGATGAAACCAAGAATATGATTTCTTCTACTTTTAGGATATCGGTATTTCTTGCACTTCCTTGCGGTATCGGACTTTCTGTTATGTCCAATCCCATTTTATCACTGCTTTATCCGTCCAAGCCTGTTGAAGTGTCGATTGCTGCACCTCTGCTCAGCCTGCTGGGACCTGCGGTGGTGTTTGTCTGCCTTGTTTCAATAACAAATGTTATGCTTCAGGCGATAGGTAAAGAGTGGATGCCGGTATTTACCATGTTTATCGGCGGCGCCATAAAACTTATAATGAATTATATAATGGTAGGAACTCCGTCAATAAACATAAACGGCGCACCCATAAGCACAAATGTCTGCTATGCGGTCATAACTGTACTTAATCTGATTGTAATAACAAAAGTGCTCGGCAAGGGTATGGGAATAATTTCTGCTGTAGTGAAACCGCTTATAGCATCAGCACTTTGCGGTGTTGCGGCATATTTTACCTATATCCCGATAGCATCCCGTCTGGGCAATAAGATATCACTTGTTGCCGCAATCGGAGCAGCGGCTTTAGTATACTTTATATCACTCGGAATAATGAAGTGGTATAGGCGTGAAGATATCCTTTTACTGCCTTTAGGTGAGAAAATTGAAAAAATACTTGCAAAAATAGGTTGGATAGTATAAAATGGATAATATAGAAAAAATTCACAGTTTAAAAACGAAAAATAAGTATAGCTTTAGTGATTTTGTCGAAATAATTCACATTTTGCGCCAGCCATACGGTTGTCCATGGGACAGGGAGCAGACTCATCAGTCTATCCGCAAAAGTCTTATAGAGGAAACGTATGAGGCGTGCGAAGCGATCGATACACAGAATATCGAACTTCTGAAAGAAGAACTTGGGGATATTATGCTCCAGGTACTTCTTCACAGTGAGATGGAAGCGGAAAAGGGTGTATTCACTGTCGATGATGTGATAGATGCGGAATGTCGCAAAATGATATACAGGCACCCTCATGTGTTTGGTGAAGTGGAAGCCTCCACGACGGACACGGTGCTTGATAATTGGGACAAGCTTAAAAAGAAAGAAAAATCACAGAAAACCGATACTGACACATTAAAGAGTGTGGCAGCAAGTCTGCCTGCTCTTATGCGTGCATATAAGGTCAGAAAAAAGGCGGCAAAGGCAGGGCTTGATACAAGCGGTTCTGCAGACAGGCTGGAAAAACTTGTTGAAAAATACCGCAGAAACGGCGGCAGTGAAGAGATAGCAGGCGACATAATTTTTGAAGCAGTGGGAATTGCGACAGAATGTGATGCCGAAGCGGAAGAAGCGCTCACACGCAGGGTGGACAAGTTTATAGCCGATTTTGAAAAAGTAGAACAAAATGGCGCGATCAAGGGTAAAAAATTAGGAGAGCTGTAAGAAGCACTCTTAATATAAAAGGAAGAGCCAATTCAAATTTCATTACGGAGGAAAATACCAATGAACAAGACAGAACTTATTGCAGCAATTGCAGAAAAGGCAGAACTTTCAAAGAAGGATGCTGAAAAGGCACTCAACGCTTTTACAGCAACAGTAACAGACGCTCTTAAGAATGGCGAAGCAGTTACACTTGTTGGCTTCGGTTCATTCGAAGTTAAGGAGCGTGCAGCTCGTACAGGCCGCAATCCTCAGACAAAGGAAACTATTAAGATTCCTGCAAAGAAACTTCCTGTATTCAAGGCAGGCAAGGCTCTCAAGGATGCTGTTGACAAGTAAGAATTGGATACAAAAAAGGGGTGTGACTACCCCCTTTTTTGTTTAAGGAGAAAATATGAGACTTGATAAATACCTTAAAGTATCACGAATAATAAAAAGGCGTACCGTGGCAAACGAAGCCTGCGATGCGGGAAGGGTGTCGGCAAACGGCAGACCTGTCAAGGCGTCGTACGATGTAAAAGTGGGGGATAAACTCACTTTAAGTCTTGGCGGCGGCACGCTGAGTATAGAAGTTCTCGAGGTGGCTGAGCATATGGGCAAAGATGCCGCATCGGGCATGTACAAAGTAATACCCACACTTACACAAGACTAATATGGTCTAAAAATATAAATTTTGCTTGAAACTGCGCAAAATCACTTGAAAATACAAAAGTATTCTCTGCGTGATTTTACTTGTTTGAATCTAAAATTTATTATTTTTAGACTCTGTGACCCTGCAATTTAACGATTTTTGATTCATCAAAAATCCTCATTTATTCCGCATTCCGGACTTTAAGTGCAGGACATATTATGCTTGTGCAAGTATGGGTATAGAATAAAAAACACACCTCCTGCATAGTAGTTATTGTAGGAGGTGTATTTTAATGGTTGAAGAAAAGAAATCTTATCATCAGTCAGTGAGTCAGAATGTAATACTTGAAAACAGAAAGAGCATGAGTGTGTCGGGTGTCAAGGATGTTGACAGTTTCGACGAGAATGCCGTTGCACTTTTTACCGAACTCGGCAATATGCTCATTTCGGGCAGTGACCTGCACATAAGCAGACTCAACATTGAGAACGGTGAGGTCATCATAAATGGGACTATCGACAGTATCGTTTACAGGGGGGATGCTGCAAAGAAAGGAAGTTTTCTGCAGAGGCTGATGAAATAAATGACACTTGTCATATCAGATGAAGTAAGACTGTTTTTAATTGCAATACCTGTCGGTATGCTTCTTGCACTTGTCTATGACATATTCCGACTTTACAGGATAACGCTGTCCTACGGTACGGCGGCTATTGCGCTTCAGGATGCCGCTTATTGTGTAATAGCGGGCGGTACAATACTTCTGTTTTTTATATCCGAGAGCAGCGGTGAGATAAGAGCCTACGCACTCTTTGCAATGGCGCTCGGCGCATGGATGTATTTTAAGACGGTAAGCAGAGTCATTGTGGATAAATTTGGCTCATTTTTACGTAAATTCAAACGAAAAATGGTAAGAAAGATGTCCCCGGTGGCGTTAAAATGCAAAAATCGTCTCAA
Organism: Feifaniaceae bacterium; assembly: GCA_045538835.1. Classification (GTDB taxonomy): domain Bacteria; phylum Bacillota; class Clostridia; order Oscillospirales; family Feifaniaceae; genus RGIG6165. The sequence continues at coordinate 83,894 of JAZQEF010000026.1, forward strand.
AAGAGTAAAAAAACACTTTAAAAAATTAAAAAAACATAGTATTATAAAAAGAGGTAGAAAGAAAGCAGGTGATGAGTATGAAAAAACACAAGAGGGGGATAGTGTTCTATCTTCTGGTGTCCTTCATACTCGTTTACATAGGGGTTCAGATATTCCAGGTCCGCTCAAAAATAAGCGAAAAGGAAAAAGAACTCGCGCAGTATCAGGACAAGATAGCGCAGCAGACTGTCGACAACACAAATCTTCAAAAAGAGTTAGACGGTGAACTCACACAGGAGCAGATAGAGCGTATTGCCAGAGAAAGGCTTGGGCTTATTTCTCCTGATGAACAAATATATATAAACGTAACAGGAGAATAAGAGAAGTCAATGGAGTTTGAGATTGGAGCGATTGTCGAAGGCAAGGTAACGGGTGTTACGGGCTTCGGCGCATTTGTTGAACTTGGCGAAGGTAAGACGGGCATGGTACATGTTTCGGAAGTATCGAGAACTTATGTCAAGGACATCAAGGAGTTTGTTAAAGAGGGAGACACTGTTAAAGCCAAGATCATAAGTGTTGATAACGGCAAGATAAGTCTTTCTATGAAGCAACTTCAGGAGGAGAGAAAGCCTGTCCGCAGGGAGAAAAATGAGCGGAAGTATGTATTCTCAGGCAGACCTGAAAATGTGGACTGGGGCAGTAAATCGACAGATCTCACCTTTGAAGAGATGATGAGCAAGTTCAAATCACGCAGTGAAGATAAGATATCAGATCTAAAGCGTAATGTTGACGGCAAAAGAGGCACGTCATACAGAAAGAGATAGTATGATAAGACTCATGTTTACACATGAGTCTTTTTTATAAAAAAAGGCCCCGTGTCGCAAAACACGGGGTTATAACAAAATAAGGGCAAATGAAGGGAGTAAACAACATCTTTATGATAACATCCCTTTTGCCTGTTGTCAAGAATAAAATTGGAAAATATTGGTAAAAAATATGAAAGAGAAAATGCTATTTGCAGTGCCCTGCCTGTTTGGACTTGAAAGTTTTGTCAAAGATGAACTTACCAGAATGGATATACCCGTCACCGAAGTGACGGACGGCAGAGTGTTTTTTGAAGGCGGTATCAGAGAGATGGCGAGGGCAAACTTAAACCTGCGCACAGGTGAGAGGGTGCTTTTGGTGCTGTCAAAATTCCGTGCGTCCACCTTCGATGAACTTTTTGAGGGTGTCAAAAAAATAAAATTTGCCGATATTGTGGGCAGGGATGATGAGTTTGTGATAAACGGCCATTCTTTAAAATCGGCGCTTTATAACATACCGAGTTGTCAGCGCATAATTAAAAAAGCAATGGTAGAAAGTATGGCAAAAAGTTACGGGATAACCCTCTTTGCCGAAACGGGCAAAAGGTATGAATTTTCGTTTCTCATCATAAATGATATATGTACGATAATGCTTGACACCAGCGGTGAGGGGCTTCATAAAAGAGGTTACCGTGAAATAGGCAGTGCAGCGCCGCTTAAGGAGACGCTTGCCGCCGCAATGATAAAGACGGCACGCTGGTTTGGCAGAGATGTATTTATTGATCCCATGTGCGGAAGCGGCACTATTGCGATAGAGGCGGCTATGATAGCGGCGGATATGGCACCGGGACTTCACAGAAGTTTTGGTTTTGAGGGACTCTCTGTCGGCAATGCCAAAATAATGACTGATGAACGTGCACTTGCACTCTCGAAAATAAGACAGAATACCTATGAAATATATGCATCTGATATCGATTCCGATATGTGTACTCTGACGCGGAGAAATGCGGGAATAGCCTGTGTCGAAAAGCATCTGCATATAGAGCAGAAGGATATACGGGCACTCGAAAATGATGCACAGTATGCAACGGTCGTAATAAATCCGCCGTACGGTGAACGCCTGCTCACTATGGATGAGGCGTATGAACTTTACAGGGATATGGGAAAGGTGCTGTTGCCGCACCGTGACTGGAAACTGTATATTCTCACGGCAAATGAAGATTTTGAGCGTATGTTTGGTAAAAGAGCAGATAAAAAACGCAAATTATATAACGGTATGCTCAAGTGCGATCTGTATCAATATTTTAAAAAATTGTAAACTTGCAACAAAGATATTGATTTTTTTGGAAGATAGGTATAAAATACCATTAGCACTCAAAGATGATGAGTGCTAAAACTAAAAATAATAATTAAAATATAGGAGGCATTTATTATGAAACTTAAACCGCTTGGTGACAGAGTTGTCATAAAAATGGTGGAATGTGAGGAGACGACCAAGAGCGGTATCATCCTTGCAGGAAGCGCAAAAGAAAAACCGCAGATAGCAGAAGTCGTTGAAGTTGGACCCGGCGGTCTTGTTGACGGAAATGAAGTTGTAATGACCGTCAAAGTAGGCGACAAGGTCGTAACAAGTAAGTATTCAGGCAATGAAATCAAATTGGACAGCGAGGAATATATTATTGTAAGACAGGATGATATTCTCGCTATAGTTGAGTAAGGAGGATAATTATGGCTAAAGATATTCTTTACGGAGAAGCGGCAAGAAAGGCACTTCAGAACGGCGTTGATCAACTTGCCGATACAGTTAAAATAACACTCGGACCCAAGGGCAGAAATGTTGTTCTTGAGAGAAAGTACGGCGGTCCGCTGATAACAAATGACGGTGTTACCATTGCAAAGGAAGTTGAACTTACAGATCCCTTTGAAAATATGGGTGCGCAGCTTGTAAAAGAAGTTGCAGTCAAGACGAATGACTGCGCAGGTGACGGTACAACAACTGCTACTCTTCTTGCTCAGGCAATGATAAGAGAGGGTATGAAGAATGTTGCGGCAGGTGCAAACCCCATGGATATACGCAAGGGTATTGCAGGCGCAGTTGAAGTTGCAGTAAAGGCTCTTAAGGGAAATTCGCAGGCAGTAAAGGGCACAGAGGACATTGCAAGAGTTGCAACAATTTCATCTGCTGATGAAAAGATAGGAACACTCATTGCCGAGGCAATGGATAAGGTAACTGCTGACGGCGTTATCACCGTTGAGGAGAGCAAGACTGCCGAAACATACTGCGATGTTGTTGAAGGTATGCAGTTTGACAGAGGCTACATCTCACCCTATATGGTGACGGATACAGATAAGATGGAAGCAGTAATTGACGATGCTTACATTCTTATTACAGATAAGAAGATATCTGTAATTGCAGACATCCTGCCCCTGCTTGAACAGATAGTTCAGTCGGGCAAGAAACTCGTTATCGTTGCTGAAGATGTTGAGGGCGAAGCACTCACAACACTTCTCGTAAATAAACTTCGCGGCACATTTAACTGCGTATGTGTCAAGGCGCCCGGCTTTGGTGACAGAAGAAAAGAGATGCTCCGTGACATCGCAATTCTCACAGGCGGCCAGGTGATAAGCGAAGAACTCGGTTTCGATATCAAGGAAACAACTATCGATATGCTCGGCAGAGCGGGTCAGGTCAAGGTAACAAAGGAAAACACAATTATTGTCAACGGCGCAGGTGACAAGAATGAGATTCGCGACCGCGTCGGCTCTATCCGCAAGGCTATTGAGGACACTTCAAGCGACTTTGACAGAGAAAAGTTACAGGAACGTCTTGCAAAACTTGCAGGCGGTGTGGCTGTTATCCGTGTAGGTGCTGCAACTGAAACTGAAATGAAAGAAATGAAACTCCGTGTTGAAGACGCGCTCTCAGCAACAAAGGCAGCAGTTGAAGAGGGTATGGTCGCAGGCGGCGGCACAGCACTCATCGATGTTTCTGCAGATGTTGCAGACTATGTTGCATCAGTTGAGGGTGACATAAAGACAGGTGCCCTCATCGTACTTCGCTCACTTGAGGAGCCTGTTCGTCAGATAGCAAAGAATGCAGGTCTTGAAGGCTCTGTCATTATTGAAAAGATAAAGGACCACAAGGGCGCAAACTACGGATTCAATGCGCAGAATGAAGTTTATACAGATATGTTTGAAGCAGGCATCGTAGATCCTGCAAAGGTTACGAGAAGCGCACTTCAGAATGCGGCATCTGTGGCATCGATGGTGCTCACCACCGAATCACTTGTTGCAGAACGCAAAGAGGATGCTGAAAAGGCTGCAGCAGCGGCGGCGGCAGCATCACAGATGGGCGGCGGAATGTATTAATAATGGGCGTGTTCACTTAGAGATGAATCGGTTCCCGCTTGATATTTTCCGTTAATGTTTTATAAAAAATTTCCACAATACACAAAGTATTGCGAAAATTTTGTTATCTTGCCTTAAGCGAAAAATCTCTAACCCAAAACTGCGAAGCACCGCAAAAAGCATTATTTTGGATGAAGAACAAGGCAAAAGCTCTCCATAATCCTGACGGATATGGAGGGCTTTTAACAAAGTTATACGCCAAAATAATGTTTTTTGGGCGAATAATCCCTAAGCGAACACGCCCCTGCACGGGTTCCCCGTGCTTTTTCCAAACAATGTGTATTGAACAGTATCGCTGTATATGATAAAATATACACATAATAATATAAGGAGGTCAGACCGATGGTATATTTATGGCTTGGTGCCTTTTTGGTCTTTCTTATTGTAGAAGCAGTAACGGTGGGGCTTGTCAGCATATGGTTTGCAGGCGGCTCTCTTGCGGCGCTTGTGTCCGCAACTTTAAATGCACCGCTCTGGCTTCAACTTCTTCTGTTTGTTGCGGTATCGGCATTACTGCTGATTTTCACAAAACCGCTTATAGGCAAATATGTGAACAATAAAACAGTTCCTACAAATGCCGATGCCCTTATCGGTAAGACGGCTGTTGTCACAGAGGATATTGACAATGATGAGACTGTTGGGCAGGTCAAGGTTGGCGGTCAGATATGGTCTGCATATACTGAAGACGGTAATTTTGCCAAGAAAGGCGATAAGGTAACAGTAAAAAGCATATCAGGTGTTCATCTCATAGTTAAATAAGGAGGCATATATGGCAGTATTAATAATCATTCTTGCAATAATCGCACTTATAATAGCAAATATAAAAATAGTATCACAGGCAAATGCTTATGTAACTGAACGTCTCGGCGCATATAAGGCGACATGGGGAACAGGTCTGCATTTTAAAGTGCCTTTCATTGATAAAATTGTCAAGAAAGTGTCACTCAAAGAGCAGGTTATAGACTTTCCGCCTCAGCCTGTTATCACAAAGGACAATGTAACGATGCAGATAGATACGGTGGTCTATTTTCAGATAACCGATCCTATGCTCTACACTTACGGTGTAATGCGTCCCATTCAGGCGATAGAGGTGCTTACGGCAACAACACTCCGTAACATCATCGGTGAACTTGAACTTGACCAGACGCTCACTTCCAGAGATATAATCAACTCAAGACTGCGCTCGGTGCTTGATGAGGCTACAGACCCGTGGGGCATCAAGGTGCACAGAGTTGAACTCAAGAATATCCTGCCTCCGAGAGAGATACAGGATGCAATGGAAAAGCAGATGAAGGCAGAGCGTGAACGCCGTGAAAGTATTCTTCGTGCAGAAGGTGAAAAGAAGTCTGCCATTCTTGTTGCAGAGGGTAAAAAAGAATCTGCCATTCTTGCGGCAGAGGCTGAAAAACAGGCGGCAATACTGCGCGCTGAAGCAATAAAGGAAGCGAAAGTACGCGAGGCAGAGGGTGAGGCGGAAGCTATCATCAAGGTGCAGGAAGCGACTGCGCTCGGTCTTAAGAAACTCAACGAAGCGGCTCCTACGGATGCAGTCATCAAGATAAAGAGTCTTGAGGCATTTGCGGCAGCGGCTGACGGTCAGGCGACAAAGATAATCATTCCTTCGGAAATTCAAGGCCTTGCAGGTCTTGTCGAGGGGATAACAGAAACTGTTAACGGTAGGTAACGACAGGTGAAAAAACTATTTAAACAGGAGGATCTGGCAACGCTGAAATTCGGTGCAGTCTCGCTTGTGCTTGCAGTCGTACTCTTCTTCGGCGGTATGTACAGCATTGCAGGGATTGCGGCAATAGTGGCAGTTCTCTGCATTGTCAGACTTGTTATGAGATTTGTTTCAGGTGTCTCCGAACAAGCGAAAAAGACCGCGAAAACTATCAGTGAGGTTGCAAACCCCGTTGTGGTTGACGACGGTTATGTCTGCAACTCGTGCGGCGCAACATTCCAACTTAAAACGGAAGTTTGCCCCCACTGCGGCGGCAGAGTAGAAGTTTCAAACTAAATAAAAAGAGCCTTCTGTGAAGGCTCTTTTTTATTTTGAAATGAGTATATCGCCGTTTGAAGAGGTAATTTCAACTGTCATAACAGTGTTGTGCAGGTCTTTGGCACAGCGGTATTCTACGGGGATATAGTTTGGCGTGTAGCCGCTCCACACACCGTCTTTTTGAGTTTCAAACAGAACGCTGAGAGTTTTGCCGACATAACTGTCAAGTATCTCTTTTCTTATATTGTCGCAAAGTTCTGCTGCTGCCAGAGCGCGCTCTGCCTTAACTGTTTTTGTGATATGACCGTCCATACGGCTTGCCGCCGTCCCTTCTCTCTTTGAATAGGGGAAAACGTGAACTTTAAGAAAACGGATATCATTTAAAAAAGTAAGCGTTTTTTCAAATTCTTCATCTGTTTCACCGGGGAAGCCTACAATAAGGTCAGTCGTTATCTGCACATCTTTGATGTACTGTCGAAGCAGACTTACCGAATTTGCAAAAAGCGCTGTATCGTACTTTCGATTCATTCGCTTTAAAACCGTGTCACAGCCGCTCTGCATAGAAAGGTGAAACTGCGGACATATATGTGAAAGTGAGGAGAGAGTTTTTGCAAATTCTTCCGTTATCAGTCTCGGTTCGAGTGAACCTAAGCGAATTCTTGTGTTTTTATCACATAGGGCATTAAATTTACAAAGAAGTTCCAAAAGACTGTCGCCCGTATCCTCGCCGTAAGAGGCTATCTCGATACCCGTTACAACTATCTCTTTGTAATTTGATTTAACTAAACCCTCAAATTCCTTGACTGCATCGGCAAAGGGCTTTGAGCGCACTCTGCCTCTTGCAAAAGGTATCTTGCAGTAAGAACAGAAGTTGTTACACCCGTCTTCTATTTTGAGTATCGCCCTTGTGTGAGTGGAATTGCCCAGCACAATGTCATTTGCATAAGGAATATATTGCTTTATATCGGGAATACTGAAAGTGTGTGCTTTTTGCAGTGCGAGTTCCACAAGGTCATACTTGTTAGCCGTTCCGACAATGATGTCAACATCATCAAGGTTTTTCACTTCATCAGCCGCCGCCTGAGGATAACAGCCTGCGGCAACAACAACGGCGGACGGATTCCTCTTTTTTGCACTGCGCAGGGCAGTTCTTGACTTTCTGTCGGATATAGCCGTCACCGTACAGGTGTTCACGACATAGATGTCGGCAGTGTCAGTAAAGGGAACTATCTCGCACCCTTTTTCTATGAATTTTTCTGTAAGCACTTCGGTTTCATAGCTGTTCACCTTGCAACCGAGTGTGTAAAAAGCAACTTTCATATTTTCCTCTGAATTATTGTATTCTGCGGTCAAGTATGATAATATATTAAAAGCAAAATAATTGCAATATTTTTATCAGGAGGTTTTACTTATGAAGACAACAAAAATAATGCTCGGTTCCATAATGGATGTTAAAGAATTTGTCAATATTGTTTCAAAATGTAACTATGACGTGGATATAGTTTCGGGAAGATATGTTGTGGATGCAAAATCCATAATGGGTCTTTTCGGACTGGATCTCTCAAAGGAACTTACTGTTCAGGCTCATACAGACAATGCCGACGAACTTTTTGAACAACTTGCAAAGTTCAATTAAAAAATGCCCACTGAACTTCAGTGGGCATTTTTTAATTAAAAACAGCATATGCTTTATCGGGAGTGATGCATATGTCCAAAAGAATTTTTACAGTAGCACTTTGTGTAATTTTAATGCTGACACCGATGAGCGCTTTTGCACAGGAGAATACACTTTCTCTGACCGCAAAAAGTGCAATACTTGTTGAAAAATCAAGCGGTAACGTCCTCTATGAAATGAATGCCGATGAGGCACTTCCGCCGGCAAGCGTGACTAAGATAATGACACTTCTGCTTGTGTTCGAAGCGATAGAGGCAGGCAGACTGTCCTATGAAGATATGGTGCCCGTAAGCGCCTACGCCGCAGGAATGGGCGGCTCTCAGGCATATATGGAAGAGGGCGAAGAGATGAGCGTTGACGATATGCTCAAAGCCGTGTTTGTATCCTCCTGCAATGATGCGGCAGTGGCGCTTGGTGAAAAGATATCGGGCAGTATAGATGTGTTTATTTCACTTATGAATGAAAGAGCATCGCAGCTCGGTATGCAGAACACCTATTTTGAAAACTGTACGGGACTTGACGATACCAACCGCACAAGTGCAAGGGATATTGCAATTATGTCCCGCGAACTGATACAGTACCCCAAGGTACGTGAATATGCCACTATCTGGATGGACACAATAAGAAACGGAGAGTTCGGTCTCTCCAATACCAATAAACTTGTAAAGACATATAACGGCATAACGGGACTAAAAACGGGCTTTACAAGCGAGGCTATGTACTGCCTCTCTGCCACCGCCGAGCGTGACGGAATGGAACTTATTGCAGTAGTACTCGGCTGTCCCTCGTCGAATGACCGTTTTAACGATGCCGCTTCACTGCTGAGTTACGGTTTTGCAAACTACGGTGTCGTATCATATGAACTTCCGCACATTGCGGATCTCAAAGTGGAACGAGGCAAAAATAATCTTGTCAAAGTGGCGGCAGATGTACCGTCTGTAACCTCATTAGTCAAAAAAGGCGAGAGTGCAGAGATAACGGCCAGGATAGATATGCCTAAAAGCATAAAAGCGCCTGCGGCAAAAGGCACAGCAGTGGGAAAAGTGTCGTATTATCTGGGTGAAAATTTGATGTGCGAAAGCGATATCGTCACGACAGAAGAAGTGCGGGAAAAGAGCGTTGTTGACTGGATATGTCAGATATGGCTCGTTATAATGGGTAAGCATTGACTTTTTGAATAAATCGATTATAATGTAAGAAGATAAATTCCAGGTATAACCGGAGGTAAAAAATGGCTATTAAATTAAATGACAGCAGGCTTGCTCCTTTTGTCAGCGAAAACGAAATACAGGAAATGAGTGCGCTTGTTAAGTGTGCACACGATCTCATAGAGAATAAAGAGGGCGCAGGAAACGAGTTTACGGGTTTCATCGACCTTCCCAGAGATTATAACAGAGAAGAGTTTGATGAGATAATCAAAACCGCTCAGAAGATACGCTCTGACAGCGATGTTCTTGTTGTTATCGGTATCGGCGGTTCATATCTCGGCGCGAGAAGCGCTATTGAACTTGTAAAGGGTATGTTCCACAACGAACTCAATCTTGAGGATCCTCAGATATACTATGTCGGCAACAATATGAGTGCCGAATATGTCAATGACATTCTTGCTCTCTGCGAGGGTAAAGAGGTGTCTCTCAATGTTATATCAAAGTCGGGCACGACTACCGAGCCTGCTATAGCATTCAGAATATTCCGCAAGATGCTCGAAGAAAAGTACGGCAAGGAAGAGGCTGCAAAGCGTATCTACTGCACGACAGATGCTTCAAAGGGTGCACTGCGTGCAACTTGCGAAAAGAACGGCTATAAAACATTTGTTATCCCCGACAATATCGGCGGCAGATATTCTGTTCTCACCCCCGTAGGTCTTCTTCCTATGGCTGTTGCGGGTATGGACATAGAAGCCGTTATGAACGGCGCTTTTGATGCCATGAAAGACTTCTCTGTATGCGACCTTGAAAAGAATGCTGCATACAGATATGCGGCTATCCGCAATATCCTTTATAACAAGGGCAAAACTATCGAAATATACACTGCGTATGAACCGAGATTTACCTGCATCAATGAGTTTTTAAAGCAGCTTTACGGTGAGAGTGAAGGTAAGAATCAGAAGGGCATTTTCCCTGCATCCGTTATAAATTCTACAGACCTTCATTCGATGGGACAGTATGTTCAGGAGGGCAGACGTGATATATTTGAAAGCGTTATCCACGTTGCAAAGGTTGGTAACGATATCACTATCCCCGATGATGATGCTGAGAGCGGTGACGGAATGTTCTTCTTAAACTCAAGAAAACTCAGTTTTGTAAACGAAAAGGCATATCAGGGCACGGTTTTGGCGCATACAGACGGCGGTGTTCCCAGCCTTTCTATTGAAATGCCCGAAATCAATGAATATGAGTACGGTTATCTCGTATACTTCTTTGAAAAGGCGTGTGCGGTATCGGGATATCTTCTTGGTGTAAACCCGTTTAATCAGCCCGGTGTAGAGGGTTACAAGAACAATATGTACGCCCTTTTAGGCAAGCCCGGCTATGAAGAACTTGCAAAAGAACTTGAGGCAAGAATAGACAAATAAAAAAATCATAACAGAATTGCCATTTTTCGGTTGAAATGTTCGGCGTGTTATTGTATTATATAGATAAGGGTAGTATACCCCGTCAAAATAGCAAGCCGCATCAACTGTGGCAGAATAGGAGATAAATATGGTTCAGGTTATTATCGGAAAAAAAGGCAGCGGAAAGACAAAAATGCTTATAGAAATGGTCAACAAGGCAGCTGCTGAGACTAAGGGAAATGTTGTCTGCATCGAGCAGGATATGATTCTTACATACGATATTTCTTCTTCCGTTAGACTTATAGAAGCAAGTTCATATAAAATAAAGGGTTACGATGCTCTCTACGGTTTCCTTGCAGGAGTTATGGCGAGAGACTATGATGCTACTGAGATCTTCCTTGACGGTATCAAGAAGATAGGCGGTACGGATATGAATGAAATGGCTGCTTTCCTTGAAAAAGCAGAAGTGCTTACAAATGCAAACAATCTCACACTTGTTGTGACTGTTTCTTACGATGAAAGCGAAGTTCCCGAAGGCATTAAGAAGTACATAGTAAACCATCACTAATATAAAATTTAAACATTCAGCAGGGTAGGACAAAAATCCTACCCTCTTTTTATATATTTATATATTGATATATAAAAGAATATTTGATAAAATAATATATTATTTGATAAGTTAGGTGAAATCGGTGTACGGCGAATATATCAAAAGGGTAGCTGCTCTCGGCGGCGGAAAAGCGATGATAATAACCTTTGGCTGTCAGCAGAACGAGGCGGACAGTGATAAACTTCGCGGTATGCTTGCATCTATGGGCTATGCTCCTACAGAGTGCAGGGAAGAAGCTGATGTTATAGTGCTCAACACCTGCGCGGTGAGGGAGCATGCGGAACTTCGTGTTTTCGGAATACTCGGTGCGCTCAAAGCGCTTAAAAGGAGTAAACCGTCGCTTGTTATAGCAGTCTGCGGATGTATGGTCCAGCAGGAGCATATTGCAAACGATATAAGCAAAAAATACGATCAGGTCGATATAATCTTCGGCACACATTCGAGAGAAAAATTTCCCGAAATGCTATATGAGGTGCTGCAGGGAAGAAGGGTCCAAAAAGATCTTGCGGAGAACGAAAATGATTTAGGTGAAGACATTCCCGTTGTCAGAAAGAATAAGTTTTCTGCCCTTGTTACGATAATGTACGGCTGCAACAACTTCTGCACCTACTGTATCGTGCCGTATGTCAGGGGGCGCGAGCGCAGCAGAAGAAGTGAAAACATTATTTCTGAGATAACGGAACTTGTCGCTGACGGGTGTAAGGAGATCATGCTTCTCGGTCAGAATGTGAATTCTTACGGTAAAGACCTTGAGGGTGAGTGTAACTTTGCAACACTGCTTCGGAAAGTCAATGCGATACCCGGTGACTTTTTGATACGCTTTATGTCAAGCCACCCCAAAGATATAACAAACGAAGTCATAGATGCTATGGCGGAGTGTGAAAAGGTAGAGCGGCATCTGCATCTTCCCGTTCAGTGCGGAAGCGACAGGCTGCTTAAGATAATGAATCGCCGCTACACTTGCGAGGTGTATGAAAAGATAATCGCATATGCCCGTGAGAAGATGCCTGATTTGGCAGTCACAAGCGATATGATAATTGGATTCCCCGGTGAAACGGATGAGGATTTTGAAGATACGCTTTCGCTTATAAAAAGAGTGCGTTTTGACTCGGCTTACACATTTATCTATTCGCGCCGAAAAGGCACACCCGCCTATTCAATGGATAATCAGGTGCCGCAGTCTGTCAAGAGTGAGAGGATGGACAGATTTATGCAGGTGCAGAATGATATATCAAAAGAGATAAATAAGGCTCTGGAAGGCACTGTTCAAAGGGTGCTTGTGGAGGGTGTCAGCAAAAATGATGATACGGTAATGGGTGCTCACACAAGCGGAGGGAAAACTGTCAATTTCAAGTGTGATAAATCACTTATCGGTCAGTTTGTAAATGTAAAAATAACTCAGGCGAAAACATTTTCGCTTTGGGGAGAAATAGTTTAAGGAGATATAAAAATGGCAACAATTCAGGAACTCGCACATCAGCTCGGAGCAGAGCTTGCAAAAAATGAGGCAGTTGTAAAATTACAGGCTGCTGCAAAGGAACAGGAGACTGATCTCGAACTTCAGAAAGCGCTTATGGAATTTGAGGGCTTAAGAAATGAACTCGTAACTAAGAGCGGCGAGGGTGACAATGAAGCGGCTGAAAAGCTCACACAGGACCTCACTGCACTTCAGGCAAAGATACTCGAAATGAAGTCCATGAAGGAATACTACACTGCAAGAGAAACTGTAGAAGCATTGATGAATGATGTATACGGTATCCTCAACTTCTATATCACAGGGGAAGAACCTCATTCATGCGGTGGGGATTGCAGTTCTTGCAGTAGTTGTAATCACTGATATTAACAAAACAGAGGTGCAAAATGGCTGAACTTACGCCGATGATGAGACAGTATCTGTCTATAAAAGAAAAAAATCCGGACTCGATACTGTTTTTCCGTCTGGGCGATTTTTATGAGATGTTTTTTGATGATGCCAGACTGGTGTCAAAGGAACTTGATCTTGTGCTCACAGGTAAAGATTGCGGTCTTGAAGAGCGCGCTCCCATGTGCGGCATTCCGTATCACAGTTCCGAGAACTACATAGCACGTCTTGTGGCAAAAGGCTATAAAGTGGCGATATGCGAACAGGTGCAGGATCCCAAAGAGGCAAAAGGTCTTGTTGAGAGAGACATCATAAGAATTGTAACACCGGGTACGGTGACGGAAGCGTCAATGCTCGATGAGAACAGAAACAATTACATAATGGCTCTGCGTGTGTTCAAAAAGACTGCTGTACTTTCGTTTGCGGACATATCTACGGGTGAACTTACTGCAACTTCGGTAGATGTGTCGGAGAGTGTGACCGATGCAATTCTGAATGAAACAGGCAGATATTCCCCCAGAGAGGCGCTTGTCTACGGTGAGGGTGATGTAAATAAAGTTATTGAACTTCTGCGTGAAAAATTCTCATGCCCCGTCTGTACATTCACAAGGGAAGAACTCTCTGAAGAGCAGGAAAAGGCACTTCTTGAAAAGTATTTTGATAAAAAATATATAAAAAGTTGCGGTCTCTCTGACATTGAGGGCGGCAATACGGTTATAGCAATGCTTCTGCGCTATCTTGAAGATATGCAGAAGATGGATCTTGATAACATACGTGAGATAAATGTCTATGACAGCGGCAGTTATATGCAGCTTGATCTTGGCTCAAGGCGCAACCTTGAACTCTGTGAAACGATGCGCAGGGGCGAGAAAAAAGGCTCGCTTTTATGGGTGCTTGACAAGACGGTGACGCCTATGGGCGGCAGACTTATCAGACATTGGATAGAAAAGCCTCTCTGCGATGCGAATGCCATCACCGCAAGACACAATTCCGTATCAACTCTTCTTGCCGAGAATAAGGACAGGGAGAGAATGATAGAATGTCTTAAAGACGTGTGCGATATGGAGCGTATCATTTCCCGCATAACACTTAAGACGGCGAATGCGCGTGATCTTAAAGCGCTTCAGAGGGCGGCGGAAAAACTGCTCGTTTTGAAAAACGAACTTGCAGGCTATAATAACGGACTTTTAGGCAAGATAAACAGCGAACTTGATCCGCTTGAAGATCTGGCTGTACTGCTTGACAGCGCCATTGTCGATGAACCGCCTTATGCTATCCGTGAGGGAGAAATTATCAAAAAAGGCTTTGATAAAGACGTTGATGAATTGCGTTCGCTCGTAAAGGGAAGCAGGGAAGTGCTTCTCAAAATGGAAGCAGATGAGAAAGAACGTACAGGCATAAAAACGCTGAAAATAAGTTTCAATAAAGTTTTCGGATACTATATTGAAGTGTCGAACTCATATAAAAACAGCGTTCCTCCCGAATACATAAGAAAGCAGACGCTTACCAACGGCGAACGCTTTATTACTGAGGAACTGAAAATTCTCGAAGATAAGATACTCTCTGCAAAAGAAAAGGTTGTAGCGCTTGAGTATGATATTTTCTGCACGGTAAGAGATACGATAGAAAAATCGGCGCAGAGGATAAAACTTACGGCATATGCAGTTGCAAGGCTAGATGTTCTGTGCAGTTTTGCAACCGTTGCCAAAAACGGCAGGTATGTCCGTCCCGACATTTCGGCAGACGGAAGTCTTACGATAAAGGACGGCAGACATCCCGTAGTTGAAAAGATGCTGAAAAATTCTCTGTTTGTGCCCAATGATACGGTGCTCGATTGCAAAGAAAACCGTCTTGCAATAATCACAGGTCCCAATATGGCAGGTAAGTCCACGTATATGAGACAGGTGGCGGTACTTTGTCTTATGTCACAGGCAGGCTCATTTGTGCCTGCGGCAGATGCAAAATTGCCGATAATCGACAAGATATTTACAAGAGTAGGTGCATCCGATGACCTTGCGGCAGGACAGTCGACCTTTATGGTAGAGATGACCGAGGTTGCATATATTCTGAAAAATGCCACGAAGGACAGTCTGCTCATTCTTGATGAGATAGGCAGAGGAACAAGCACCTTTGACGGTATGAGTATAGCAAGGGCAGTCATTGAGTATGCCGCATCAAACAAACTTGGGGCTAAGACTCTGTTTGCGACACACTATCATGAACTAACTGCACTTGAGGGAAAGATAAACGGTGTCAAGAACTACAATATTGCGGTCAAAAAACGCGGTGACGATATTATCTTCCTGCGCCGTATAGTAAGAGGCGGCACAGATGACAGTTACGGTATCGAAGTTGCCAAACTGGCGGGCGTACCGCAGATGATAATAGACCGCGCAAAAGAGATTCTGGAAGAACTTGAAAGCGGCAGAACTACACAGACTGAAGTTGTGTACGCATCAGCAGATGAGGATGCACAGATAACGCTTGGCGGCAGGGCGAAGGATGATTTTGTCGAAAAGATAAAGTATCTTGATATAGATACGCTCACGCCTATCGAAAGTATGAATTTGTTATATAAAATTAAAGAAGAGGCAAAGGGACTCTGATGGGAATTATAAGTGTGCTGTCGAAACAGCTTGCAAATTTAATAGCTGCAGGTGAGGTTGTTGAAAGACCTGCTTCGGTCGTTAAGGAACTCTGTGAAAACTCACTTGATGCGGGTGCTGATACGATAACGGTCGAAATAAAGGGCGGCGGCGCGCTTTTTATAAGGGTGTCGGATAACGGCTGCGGTATGGCGGCAGATGATGCGGTGCTCGCATTTTCAAGACACGCCACAAGCAAACTTTCCAAAGAGGAACAACTGTCGGGCATCTCAACTATGGGATTTCGCGGTGAAGCGCTTGCGGCGATATCTGCAGTTTCAAAGGTCGAACTTCTGACAAGGCAAAAGTCGAGTGAAGAGGGGGTGCTCGTCATCGCTGAGGGCGGTGAGGTGTCGCAGCCTGAGGCAGTCGGCTGTCCCGTCGGAACGACTGTAATTATTAAAGACTTATTTTTTAATACGCCTGCAAGACTTAAATTTCTCAAAAAAGACAATACGGAAGCGGCGGCAATCGAAAGTTTTGTTCAGAAACTTGCTATTGCCCGCAGTGATGTGGCGTTTGAACTTATAAAAGACGGAAAGAGCGTGCTTCTCACTGACGGCAGCAGTATGAAGTCGGCGGTATATGATGTCTTCGGCGATGCGCTTGCAGATGATATGCTGCCTGTGGATTATGAATACGAGGGTGTCACGGTAAAAGGTTTTATCGGCAGGCCCGAAGTGTCAAGACCGTCGAGAAAACTGCAGTTTTTCTCGGTCAACGGCAGAGTCATACGCTCGCTCGTTTTTCAGAGGGCTGTGGAAGAGGCGCTCAAAAACTCGCTTATGCAGGGTAAGTATCCGATATGCGCACTTGATGTGGCGGTGTCCTTTAACGGTGTTGATGTGAATGTTCATCCGTCAAAACTTGAAATCAAGTTTGCAGATGAGCGCAAGATGTACGACGCAGTATATTTTGCTGTGAAAAATACATTTTTTGACGACACCCAGAGGCCAACCTTCAAACTTCCCGAAACAAAAGCGTATACACGATTTGACGGGGATTTTGAAGCACCTGTACAGACAGAACTTCGCACCGATTATTCTCAGTGGTCATACACAAAGAGTGAGCCGGCTGTCCAAGCACCAAGTGTAACAGATAATTTTGCAAAAGAAATGGCAAAACTCAAGGCACAGGTTGAAGAGGCAAAAAAGGAGCAGGTTATTCCAAGACCTCAGCCTGTTAAAGAAGAAAAGAAAATACCCGACTTTCGTTTTGTTGGCGAGGTATTTAAAACATATATAATCGCAGAACTTGAAGATGAGGTGCTTATTATAGATAAGCACGCCGCGAAAGAACGTATGCTTTTTGACAAACTTAAAAGCGGCAGGGGGGAGAGGTATTCGCAGGCACTTATTTCACCGATTGCACTATATCTCTCAAAAGAAGAAAAAAATGCAGTAACCCAAAATATGTCTTTCTTCTCATCTATGGGTTTTGAACTTGAG
The DNA here is from genome assembly GCA_045538835.1 of Feifaniaceae bacterium. Lineage (GTDB taxonomy): Bacteria > Bacillota > Clostridia > Oscillospirales > Feifaniaceae > RGIG6165. The sequence continues at coordinate 100,876 of JAZQEF010000026.1, forward strand.
GATTTTGGTGACGATAGTCTCCTTATGCGCGGCGTGCCGTCAGATATAAATGCGCCTGATGCGGAGGCTATGGTGGTCGAAGCCGCAGGTAAACTGCTCGAGGGCAGGCGTGATGCAACCCCCGACATATACGACGACATTATGCATTCAATGGCGTGCAAGGCGGCAATTAAGGGCGGTCAGCACAATGCAGACGGGGATCTGTGTGCGCTTGTAGCAGAACTGCTCTCATTGCCCGATATAAAGCATTGTCCTCACGGCAGACCTGTCGCAATGAGTATGACCAGGTCATATTTTGAAAGCAGGTTTAAAAGATGAGTATAAAAACAGTCGTTGTCTGCGGTCCCACCGCAAGCGGTAAAACGGCGCTGTCGGTCAGGCTTGCAAAATATGCAGGCGGTGAAATAGTTTCGGCTGACTCTATGCAGATATACAAGGGAATGGATATCGGCACCGCAAAGGTCACTTACAGTGAGATGCAGGGTGTGCCGCACCATATGCTTGATATAGTGTCGCCTTTAGAGAATTATTCGACGGGCAGATATGTCAGTGAAGCGGCAGAAGTCATAGCCGACATTCATGGCAGGGGAAAGATACCCTTTGTTGTGGGCGGAACGGGAATGTATATAGATAATCTTGTAGGCGGAACGCGCTTCGGCGCACCTGCGGCTGATGAGGCAGTCCGTGAAAAGTTTATGACTCTTTTTGAAAAAAAAGGCGGCGAGCAGATGCTTGCAGAACTTGCAAAGTTTGATGAAACTGCAGCAGCTCGTCTTCATCCGAATGATAAAAAACGTATCGTGCGCGCTTACGAAGTTTTTGAGATGACGGGCAAGCCCATATCTGTGTGGGACAGCGAATCAAAACTTATAAAAAGCCCGTATGAAGCGGTATATATAGGCCTTAAAACAGAAGACAGGTCAGTATTATATGATCGCATCGATAAGCGTGTTGATACGATGTTTGATATGGGACTTGTCAGAGAAGTACAAAAACTTCTGGATAGCGGAGTGCCGTCGGATTGTACGGCAATGCAGGCAATCGGATATAAAGAGATAGTATCTGCTCTATCAGGTGAATGCTCGCTTGAAGAGGCGAGGGAAGCAATTAAGCAGAATTCTCGCAGATATGCGAAAAGACAACTTACATGGTTTCGCCGCAACGAAAAAATCAATTGGTTTGACACAGATAAAACAGATATTGAAGAAATTTACAACATCTGCCAAAATTTGGTAGAATTTTCCAAATAATTGTGATAGTATACTTCTTGTAAGTGCTGCCAATGCAGCAAATAAAAAAACAAGGAGATACAAAAAAATGAAAACAGCACTCAACTTACAGGACACATTTCTCAATCAGGCGAGAAAAGAGAGGATACCGCTTACGGTATACTTAATGAACGGTGTAAAGATGTTCGGAACGGTGAAAGGCTTTGACAGTTTTCTCATCGTGCTTGAATCAAACGGAGTACAGAATGTTATTTATAAACATGCCGTATCCACCGTCATTCCGTCAAGGAGCATAAATCTCTTGGGCGGTGAACTGCCGCAGAGCGAGGAAGTGCAGGAGGCAAGAGAAGCCGTATAACAAAGAGGTGAAAGTCATAAAAAAGGGAGTAACAACATTCTTTACGTTTTTGATAGTGGCGGCGCTGAGTTTTTATTTCGGATATTATCTGATAAACTATGCGTCCGACTCGATGAATATTATCAAGGCGGAAAAGGTGACTGTATACAACTGCATAACTGCAAACGGATACGCCGTAAGAAATGAGCAGGTCATAAATTATAACGGCAGCGGTGTCGTTGTTACGACTAAAGATGACGGTCAGCGTGTTTCAAAAGGCGGCGAAGTGGCAAAAATATATTCAAGCGCAGGCGATGCCGAAAATCAGGCGATGATACAGAGGCTGACAAAAAAGATAAATGCCTTAAACACTGCGCTTGACGGTGTCACATACGGCGCATCGTCACTATCTGAACTTGAGACGAGTATTTCCGCAGTCAGCATGAAGATACAGGCGCTTTCTGCAACGGGAAGCGGAACAGAACTTGCCGAACTTGTGGACGAGCTTAATATTCTGCTTTCGAGAAAGAATTTAATACTTGCCGACGGTGCAGAAAGGGCGACAGCCACTTCAGTGCTTGAGAGTGAAGTGAGGAATTTAAAGCAGATGTCGGGCAGCGCGGCAAAAACGCTAAAAGCGGAGCATGCGGGGTATTTTGTCAGTATGACAGACGGATACGAAGAACTGCTCACAATGTCAGATATTGAAACTCTGACACCCGAAACGGTTAAAAATCTCGCATCATCTGTTCAGCCGAGTGACAGTGCGATAGGCAAGATAATAACAGACTATGTCTGGGCATATGTATGCACTGCACCGCACGAGCAGACAGAGGATATGAAGGTCGGAGATGTAGTGGAACTCTCGTTTTCATTTACGGGGGACAACAATCTGCCTGCAACAGTCAAATCTATAACCGACTGCGGCGACGGAAACGATCTTATCGTTGTCGAATGTTCTCAGATGACGGAGGACATGCTCTATATCAGACGGCAGACGGCTACGATAATCAAATCGTCAGTAGACGGTATCAAGGTCGATGAGATGGCGATACGAGTTGTAGACGGTGTGACAGGTGTGTATGTACTCAGAGGTTCCGAAGTGAAATTTGTATCGGTCGAGGTTATACACAAGGCAGAGGATTACTATATAGTCGAGCAGGGGACGGATGCCGATTCGCTCGTGCCCTCAGACAAAGTTTTAACAGGCGGAAAAGACCTGTATGACGGAAAGCAAATAGGATGATAAAAGAAAATATAAAAGAGATAAAAAAGAATATAAAAAAAGCCGCAGAAAAAAGCGGCAGAAGTGAAACTGACATAACGCTTGTCGCTGTTTCAAAGACGGTAGAACCGTCAAGGATAAATGAAGCAATAGACTGCGGTGTAACGGATATAGGCGAGAATTATGTGCAGGAACTCTTAGAAAAATACGATGCCATAAAAAGAGATAAAATAAATCTTCATTTTATTGGACATTTGCAAAGAAATAAGGTAAAATATATTGTTGATAAAGTAGATTCTATCGACAGTGTCGATTCATATGAACTTGCCGCAGAAATAGACAAGCGTTGCAAAGCGAAAAATATCGTAATGGACGTACTTGTGCAGGTCAATATCGGTGATGAGCAGAGCAAAAGCGGTGTCGATGCAAATGGTGTCTGCGAATTGGTGCGCAGAATAGGTGAGTTTGAGAATTTAAATGTCAAAGGTCTTATGTGTATACCGCCGATAGACTGTGATGCTACTCTCTTCGATGAAATGAAAAGTATTGCATACAGTCTTGAACTTAACACGCTCTCAATGGGCATGTCGGGAGATTATGAAACGGCAATTGAACACGGCTCGACCTGTGTACGCATAGGAACATCTGTATTTGGTGAAAGAAATTATAATAAATAAATCAAGAGGAAGCAAATATGGGACTTTTTGAAAAAATCAAAAAATATGTAACAGCAGAAGATGAGGATTACGATGATGAGCCGATAGAGGCTCCCGTAGCGGAAGTGAGAAAAAAGGTCGTAAAGACAGAGTCTAAGCCTTCATACATTTCCGACAGAAATGAGAAGAGCAACAAGGTGCTCAACATTCACACGACCGCGCAACTTCAAGTCATTCTTGTGAAGCCTGACAGATTTGACGATGCCGCAAGCGTTGCCGATCATCTTCGTGAGAAGCACACTGTCGTGCTCAATCTCGAATCTACCAATAAAGATGTGAGCCGCAGACTTGTTGACTTTTTAAGCGGTGTTGCATATGCGCTTGATGGACAGATCAAAAAAGTTGCAAACAGCACTTTCATAATCACACCTTACAATGTTGATATTATGGGCGACCTTATAGATGAGTTGTCCAGTACAGGAGTATTATTCTAAATGACGGCTGCTATAATTTTACGAATTATAAGAAGTCTGGTGGAAGCAGTTGAACTGCTTGTTATAGTGCGCGCTATCGGTTCATGGATACCTGCAAGCGGCGGCACATGGGGTAAGATATACGGGTATGTCTATGCCATAACCGAGCCAATTCTCGCACCTGTGAGAAAACTTTTATCAAAGATACCGTTTTTTGCATCAATACCGGTTGACTTTTCACCGGTTGCACTGTTTTTGATACTCGGTTTACTGCAGAACATCATCACAAATATATTTATATTTTTTATTTATTGATTTTTAGGAGAGATATTATGCTCAATCCAAAAGAGTTAAAGGGAGTAACATTCAAGAAAAATCTCGGCGGAAGCTACAATGCCTCCGAGGTTGACGATTTTCTGGCTGGACTCATAGACGACTACACAAAAATATATACCGACAATGCCGAACTTTCAATGAAACTTGAACTTATGGCTGAAAGACTTGCGGCATACAAAGGTGAGGAGCAGAAACTCAAAACTGCAGTAGCAAATGTAAAACTGCTCTGTGACAATCTCATAAAAGATGCCAATGAGAAGAGTGAGAAAATCGTCAAGACTGCGATGGCAGAGCGTGACAGTATCGTCTCAGCGCTTGAAGATACAATAAGACAGAAACGCAGCGAGATAGAAATGATAAACACATCGGTTGCAGAATACAAGGAAAATATGATTTTCAAGTATAAGATGCACATCGATGCGATAAATTCTCTCCCTCTGTTCGATGTAAAGTTAAGTGAAGAACTCATTGTAAAATCAGAGGAAAAACTCGAAGACCTCAAGATTCGTGAGCAGGAGATACCGATACTGCTGGGCGAGAAGAAAGAAGAACCAATCGAAGAAGAAGTTGCCGAATTTATCGAGCCTACCGAGCCTAAAGAGGCAGTTTCGGCACACACGGTGACGCAGGAGCAGCAAGTCATAAAGGCAAAGGTCGTCGGTACACGTAAGATAGACACTTCGACAACTGTATTTGAAAAACCGATAATAAAGGCTGAAAAGGTGACAAGCGAGCCTACTGTTGTATTTGACAGTAAGGAAGTAATAAAGAAAGCAGAAGAAAATAAAGAAAAGGCATTTGTATTCACAAAGGAAGAAGAACCTACGGCAGAGGAAAAACCCGTTGAAGGTCAGACCACTTTTGATGAAGTAGAGACTCAAACTGACGAATACATAAAGCCGACAGAGGAAATTCTGCAAAACTTTGCACCTAAGCAAGAAAAAAACAAAGTTGCAGAAGAAAAGAAAGAAGAGCCTAAAGTCGAAGAAGATGAAATAGATGCACCCGCTTTTCTTAAGAACAGAAGAAGACCGCGCGCTGCAGAACAGGATAAGAAAACACTTATCGAGAACATAAAGAGTGCGCTTGCCGAAAAGGAAGAGGAAGAACGCATCCGCATAGAACAGGAAGAAGCAGAAGAAAGAAAAATGGAATCTATTGCCACTTCTGCAACACCCATTGACGATGAGGAAGCGGAAGAAAATATAGAGTCAAAATTTAAGGATGATATTCGTTTCGGTTCCGATTTTGACTATGATGATGACGACGATGATGATGACGATGACGACGGATTTTTCTCGTTTTTCAAATCAAAATAATTAGAGCGACATATAAGGAGTGTAAACAATGGATTACAATACAACGCTTAATTTACCAAATAAGGAAGTTGACAAAGTATTTCCTATGAGGGCAAATCTTCCGGTTAGAGAGCCCGATATGCTGAAAAAGTGGCAGGAAGAAGAACTTTATGCAGAACTTCGCAAAAAGAATTCAGGTAAGCCGAAATTCGTGCTTCATGACGGTCCTCCGTTCTCAAACGGCAATATACATATGGGAACTGCGATGAACAAGGTGCTCAAGGATATAATCAACCGCTACAAAATGATAAGTGGTAAAGATGTACCGTATGTTCCGGGTTGGGATAACCACGGTATGCCTATCGAAAGTGCGATAATCAAGAAGAATAAACTTGACCGCAAGAAGATGAGTATTCCTGAGTTCCGCAATGCATGTAAAGATTTTGCGCAGAGTTTTGTGGACAGTCAGATGGATCAGTTCAAGAGACTTGGCGTTGTTGCGGATTGGGAGCATCCCTATCTCACGATGGAACCCTCTTTTGAAGCGCGTGAAGTCAAGGTGTTCGGCGAAATGTTCAAGAAGGGTTACATCTATAAAGGTCTTAAGCCTGTTTATTGGTGTCCCAGCGATGAAACTGCCCTTGCAGAAGCAGAAATCGAATATGCAGATGATAAATGTACTTCCATATATGTAAAATTTGCTCTTAAGGACGATAAAGGTCTTGTCGCAGACACTTATGATGTTTCAAAGACCTATTTTATAATCTGGACTACAACGACATGGACACTGCCCGGTAACCTTGCCATTGCAGTAAATCCGATTGAGTCATATGCGCTCATCAAGGCAGATAACGGTGAAGCATATATCGTTGCAGAGGCGCTTGCTGAAAAGACAATGGCGGTAGGCGGCATCGAAAACTACGAAGTTATAAAGTTATTCAAGGGCGCTGACCTTGAATTTATGACAGCGCAGCATCCTTTCCTTGACAGAGAGTCAAAGGTACTTCTTGCTGACTATGTAACTATGGACAGCGGCACAGGATGTGTTCATACTGCGCCCGGTTTCGGTGCAGACGACTATCAGACATGCCGCAGATACGGTCTTGATATGATAGTTCCCGTTGATGACAAGGGTTATCAGACTGAAGATGCAGGCAAGTTTGCTGGTCTCTTCTATGAAGAGTCAAACAAGGCTATTCTTGAAGATATGACGGCGAGCGGTGCACTCTTTGCAAGCGAAGAAATAGTTCACCAGTATCCCCACTGCTGGCGCTGTAAGAATCCTATAATTTTCAGAGCGACTCCCCAGTGGTTCTGTTCTGTTGAAGCATTCAAAGATGAAGCTGTCAAGGCTTGTGAAGATGTAACATGGATTCCCTCATGGGGCGCTGACCGTATGGTTTCAATGATAAAAGAACGTGCGGACTGGTGTATCTCACGTCAGCGTCATTGGGGACTGCCCATTCCTGTATTCTATTGTGAAGACTGTAAAAAGCCTGTCTGCACAGATGAAACTATAGAAGCAGTATCGGAACTTTTTGCCGGGGAGGGTTCAAATGCCTGGTATGAAAAGGATGTAGAAGACATTCTTCCTAAGGGCTATAAGTGTCCTCACTGCGGCGGCGTACATTTCTTTAAGGAAACGGATACGCTTGACGGTTGGTTTGACTCGGGTTCAACACACTTTGCAGTTGTTGAAAACAATCCCGATATGAAGTGGCCGGCTGATATGTACCTTGAGGGTGCAGACCAGTACAGGGGTTGGTTCCAGTCATCTCTTCTCACCGCAGTAGGTGCGAAAGGTCAGGGCGCACCCTATAAGACAGTGCTTACACACGGTTGGGTTGTTGACGGTGAAGGTAAAGCAATGCACAAGTCACTCGGAAACGGCGTTGCCCCAGAAGAAATAATTGATAAATACGGTGCAGACGTTCTTCGTCTGTGGGTTGCATCTTCCGATTATAAGGTCGATGTGAGAGTTTCAAATGAAATACTCGAACAGCTTTCACAGACATACAGAAAAATAAGAAACACCGCTAAATATATTCTTGGAAATCTCGGCGGATTTGACCCCGATAATAAGGTTTCACCTTGCGATATGCTTCCGATGGATAAGTGGATAATTACACGCCTTAACGCGCTTTCAAAGTCAGTTAAAAAGGCGTTTGATGAATATGAATTCCACATTGTTTACCATGCTGTTTATAATTTCTGTGTGGTTGAACTTTCAAATATCTATCTTGACGTTATCAAGGACAGACTTTACTGTGATTCAGTAAACGGTCAGTCGAGAAAGAGCGCGCAGACTGCTATCTTTATGATACTTGACACGCTCACTCGTCTGCTTGCACCGATACTTGCATTCACTTCAGATGAGATATGGGCAGCAATGCCTCATGCAAAGGACGATGACACGAGAAACGTCCTCTTCAACGAAGCAAATGCAGAATACACAGAATATGAACTTTCGGCTGACGAAATGGCTGCGTGGGATAAACTTGTTGCAGTACGTGACGATATAAACCCCTTCCTTGAAGAAGCAAGGGCGGCTAAACTTATAGGTAAGCCTCTTGAAGCAAAGGTAATAATATCCTGCAATGACGCTGAGTATGAATTCCTTGAAAACAAGGGCGAAGACCTTGAAGCACTTCTTATCGTTTCCGAAGTTGAAATAAAGAAGGGCGCTGAGGGCAGCAAGTGTGAAAGATATGAAGGCATCTGTGTCAAGGTCGAAAAGGCACAGGGTGAAAAGTGTGAAAGATGCTGGAAATACGGTCACGGCACAGGAAGCCACGCCGATCATGCAACGCTCTGCTCAAGATGCGCGGCAGTCGTAACAGAAGATTTTTAATATGCTTTGGTTATTAATAGCATTAATTGTGATCGCCGCAGATCAGATATCAAAATTTGCGGCAGTCACATACTTAAAGCCTATCGGTGACATTCCGCTGCTTGAAGGCATATTCCATTTAAACTATACGACTAACAAAGGTGCAAGTTGGGGTATCCTTGAGGGCAGACGGTGGACGTTTGTAGTTATTACAATAATAAGCATAATTGTCATTCTATATATGCTTTTTAAGACAAAATACAAAAACAGCAGGCTTTTTTGCTGGTCAATGGCGCTTATTCTCGGCGGCGCAATCGGAAATTTTATTGACCGTGTGCGCACGGGAGAAGTTGTGGATATGTTCTACATCAAACTTATCGATTTTCCGGTATTTAATGTTGCAGACATCGCTTTAACGGCAGGCGCAGTTTGTCTTATAATTTATATGTTGTTTATCGAAGGCAAAGAGGATAAGAATGAAAAATGAATACAGTTTGATATGCGGCGCAGACGGTGTAAGGCTTGACTCTTTTATATCGGAGAGTATCGAGTCGCTGACAAGAAGCGCAGCGGCAAAACTTATTGAGCAGGGTGATGTCACGGTAGACGGGGTATCACAAAGTAAAAATTACAGACTTACAAATGGACAGACTGTAAAGGTAAATGTGCCGCCCCCTGTTGCGCTTGAAGCACAGCCGCAGGAAATGGCACTTGACATTGTTTATGAGGACGAGCATTTGCTCGTTGTTAACAAACCGCAGGGAATGGTAGTTCATCCTGCGGCAGGTAATCTTGACGGTACGCTCGTAAACGGGCTTCTTGCCCATTGCGGTGACAGTCTGTCGGGAATAAACGGTGTTATAAGGCCGGGAATAGTCCACAGAATAGATAAAGATACAAGCGGTCTGCTCATTGTCGCTAAGAGTGATGAGGCACATAAAGGGCTTGCCGAGCAGATAAAGGCGCATAACTTTAAAAGGCAGTATCTGGCGGTGCTTTGCGGAAATGTAAAGGAAGATAACTTTACAGTAGATAAACCCATAGCGCGCAGCAAAAAAGACAGAAAAAAGATGGCGGTTGACCCGACAGGACGAAATGCCGTAACACATTTTGAAGTAGAGGCAAGATATAATAGGTATACACTTGTGAGGTGTACGCTTGAAACGGGGCGGACTCATCAGATAAGGGTACACAGCGCATACATACATCATCCGATAGCGGGTGATCCTGTATACGGTAAGACTGATAAACGGCTTGCAGGTCAATGTCTGCATGCCACACTGATAGGGTTTGAACATCCTATAAGCGGCGAATATATGGAGTTTTGCGCACCGCCGCCTGAATGGTTCAACGAATTTTTAAGTTCAATATAAATATACGGAGGATTTCACATGGATTGCAAAGAAAAGAAACAACTGCAAATCATCGCCAACGAGATCCGTCAGGGAGTAATCACAGGCGTTTACAACGCCAAGTCGGGACATCCGGGCGGCTCACTTTCAATAGCAGATATTATAACATATCTCTATTTTAAGGAAATGAATGTAGATCCGCAGAATCCGGATATGCCGGAGCGTGACAGATTTGTTCTTTCAAAGGGACACTGCGCACCTGCGCTTTATGCGGCTCTCGCAGAAAAAGGATTTTTCTCTAAGGATGTAATTCCTACACTCAGAAAGCCTGACAGTATCCTGCAGGGACACCCGGATATGAAAAAGATACCCGGTGTCGATATGTCTACGGGTTCGCTCGGTCTGGGTTTCTCATCTGCCTGCGGCATGGCTGTCGCAGCAAAGAAGAAAGGCGACACATATAGAGTGTACTCCGTAGTGGGTGACGGTGAGATAGAAGAAGGACAGATTTGGGAAGCGGCAATGTTTGCATCTCACTATAACCTTACAAATCTCTGCCTTGTAGTCGATTTAAACGGTCTTCAGATAGACGGCACAACAGATGAGGTTATGTGCTCAAAGCCTGTTGACAAGAAGTTTGAAGCCTTTGGTTTCAATGTCATCACTATTGACGGTCACGATTTTGACCAGATTGAAGATGCATTTGAAAAAGCAAGAACTTGCACAGACAAGCCCACAGCAATACTTGCAAATACTGTAAAGGGTAAGGGCGTTTCATTTATGGAAGGCAATGTAAACTGGCACGGAAGCGCACCTAATTCAGAACAGTATGAACAGGCTATGGCTGAACTTGTGGCACAGCGTGCGGAACTGGAGGCGTGATTTATGGCAGAAACAATGGCAACAAGAGAGGGTTACGGTAAGGCTCTCTGTGATTTGGCAAAAGAAAGAGATTTTTATGTAATGGACGCTGACCTTGCGGCAGCAACCAAGACAGGCGTATTTAAAAAGGCATGTCCCGAAAGATTTTTAGACTGCGGTATTGCTGAAGGAAATATGATGAGCGTTGCGGCAGGTATCGCTACAACAGGCACACCGGTATTTGCAAGTTCTTTTGCAATGTTTGCGGCAGGCAGGGCGTTTGATGCCGTAAGAAACTCTATCGGTTATCCCCATCTCAATGTAAAGATAGGCGCAACACACGCAGGTATCTCTGTCGGTGAGGACGGTGCAACACATCAGTGTAATGAGGATATCGCTCTTATGCGAACGATTCCGGGTATGACGATAATCAATCCCTGCGATGCAGTAGAAGCATATGCTGCAACAAAGGCTGCGCTTGATATTGACGGTCCCGTATATCTGCGTTTCGGAAGATATGCAGTACCGATAATAAACGATGAAGCAACATATAAGTTCGTTCCGGGCAAGGGCGTCGTTCTTGCAGACGGTAAGGATGTAACTATCGTTGCAACAGGACTGCTTGTATGTGAAGCACTTAAAGCAAGAGAAGAACTTCTCAAAGAGGGTATTGATGCAGCAGTCATCAATATACACACAATAAAGCCTATTGATAAAGAACTTCTCGTAGAATATGCGAAGAAGACAGGCGTTGTAGTAACTGCTGAAGAACATAATGTTATCGGCGGTCTCGGCGGTGCAGTATGTGAAGTGCTTGCAGAAGAATGTCCCGTAAAGGTCGTTCGTCTCGGCGTGAATGATGAGTACGGCAGAAGCGGCAGCGCAGCAGCACTGCTTGATATGTACAAACTCACAGCGCAGGGAATAGTTGAAAAAGTTAAATCAGCACTCGGAAAGTAAATAAAAAAGGTAGAGGAAATTCCTCTACCTTTTTTATTTACCAAAATGTTTTTTTAATGCATCAAAAGTGTCGTCACTTATAACGTGTTCTATTCTGCAAGCATCCTCCGATGCGATTTTTTCATCAACACCGAGTGAGAGAAGAAATTCCTTTATAAGTGTATGCTTCTCATAGACTTTTTCTGCAATCTTAAGACCTGACTGAGTCAAGGTGATGTGACCGCGGCCGTCCATTTCTATATATCCGTTTGCTTTTAAATTTTTCATAAAAACGCTGATGCTCGGCTTTGAAAAAGAAAGTTCGTTAGCAATATCTATGGAGCGCACAAACTCTTTCCTCTGCGAGAGAACAAGTATCGTTTCAAGATAGTTTTCAGCAGATTCCTGAATTTTCATCAAATCACCTCTTAAGTAGTATATCATATTATAACAATTCTTGCAATGTTGTTTAAGATGGGTAGCATTGTCAATAATAATAGCAGGGTGAGAATTATAAAAAAACGTATTGTTATTTTTACGCTTTGTCTGTCGCTTATGACGCTTTCTGCCTGCAGTAAAGGCTTTGATGAGAGACAGAGCATACATTTGATTTCCCGTGAGGCAGGCTCGGGAACGCGAAGCACGTTTGTAAAAACATTTTCGCTTATAGATGAGAATGGGTATGATATAACAAGAGCAGATGCCGATATAAACGACTCGACAGGTGTAATGCTTGCAAATGTCGCATCCGATGTATCGGCAATCGGATATGCTTCGATTGCGGCGCTCTCGGATAGGGTAAAAGCACTCTCAGTAGATGGTATAAGTCCGACTGCTGAAAATGTGGTAAGCGGAAAATATACGGCAAGCCGCGCGCTTCTTGTTGTGGTCAGACCTAATATCTCTAAAGAGGCGTATGATTTTATAAGCTACATTCTCTCGTCGCAGGGACAGACAGTCATAAATGCCGCAGGATACATGGCATCACAGCCTCAAGGTGATTACCAAAAGAGTGATTTAAGAGGCAGAGTGACGGTCGCAGGCTCCTCGTCAGTAGCACCTGTCATTGAGCGTATTGCAGAGGAATATGAGAGCGTCAGCGGCATTGAAATAGAACTTCAGCAGAGCGACTCGTCTTCGGGAATAAGAAGCCTTAGCGAAGGTGTCTGTGATATAGGGCTCTCATCTCGCGACTTGACAGATGATGAACTCTCTCTCGGACTTGTTCCTTATGAAATAGCATATGATGCGCTTGCCGTCATCGTCAATCCGAAAAACACACTCACAGACTTGTCATCGTCACAGGTAAATGCAATATTCAAAGGCGATATAAAATATTGGTATGAGGTCATAAATGACAAAATTTCGTGAAAAAGCCATGCATATGGTGTTCCTGGTCTCAGCATGTGTAGCCGTGTTCGGCGTACTTATGATATGCATATTTCTTTTCGCAGAAGGCATACCTGCTCTGCGTGAAATAGGTGTTTTCAAGTTTATATTCGGCAGAGTATGGAATCCGTCGGCAGATGAGTACGGTGTTCTACCCATGATACTCGGCAGCATGTATGTGACGGCAGGTGCGCTAGTGTTGGGAGTGCCGGTAGGAATACTTGCCGCAGTATATCTTGCGCGTTTTTGTCCGAGAAAACTGTATAGAATAATAAGACCTCTTGTTGACATACTTGCAGGCGTACCTTCTGTTATTTTCGGTCTTTTCGGAATAACTGTAATAGTGCCTGCAGTACGGGCTCTTTTCGGCGGATGGGGAAGCAGTATCCTTGCCGCTTCCGTCGTTCTGTCAATTATGATATTGCCTACTGTGATAAGCGTATCCGAAAGTTCGCTTCAAGCACTTCCGCCAAGTTACTTTGAAGGCGCACTTGCGCTTGGTGCAACGCGTGAGAGAAGCGCGTTTTCCGTAATGCTTCCTGCTGCCTCGTCGGGCGTTGCGGCAGGCGTAGTGCTCGGAACAGGCAGGGCAATAGGTGAGACGATGGCAGTTATAATGGTCGCAGGCAATCAGAGTGTTATGCCGTCATCAATAATAAAGGGCGTGAGAACACTTACGGCAAATATAGCCATTGAAATGGGTTACGCCGCAGGGCTGCACCGTGATGCACTTGTAGCAACGGGCGCAGTGTTATTTGTTTTTATACTGCTTCTTAACTTGCTCTTTTCTGCGCTCACAAGGAGGCATGAAAGATGAAAAATCGCAAAACAGAAGCAAAAATATTGCGCTTACTATGTGTAATGGCAACTGCCTTTACAGGTGTCGCGCTGGTCGCTCTGTGCGCTTTTGTGTTGATAAAAGGACTGCCACATATCACAACAGACCTTTTTTCGCTTAAATATACAAGTGAAAATGCATCGGTAGTGCCTGCGGCAATAAATACGCTGATAATAGCAACGCTTGCGCTTTGTCTTGCACTTGTACCGGGCATTTTTTCGGCTATATATCTATGCGAGTATGCAGGCAGAAAAAATAAATTTGTACCTGTTATAAGAACAATGACCGAAACACTTGCAGGAATACCCTCTATCGTGTACGGTCTTTTCGGATATCTTGCATTTGTGCTCTCCGCAGGCTGGGGCTACAGCATCATAGCAGGGGCGCTGACCTTGTCGCTTATGATTTTACCTGTAATAATGCGAACGGCTGAGGAGGCAATAAATTCAGTACCCGACTCTTTTCGGGAAAGCAGTTATGCACTCGGGGCAGTCAGACTGCGTACTATAGCAAAAGTTGTTATACCTTCTGCGCTCCCGGGTATAGTGTCGGGTGCTGTTTTGTCGGTGGGACGAATTCTCGGTGAGACGGCGGCGCTTATTTATACCGCAGGTACAGTCGCAGGCCTTGCTTCAAGTATAGGAAGCAGCGGAAGAACTCTCTCGGTGCAGATGTACACTCTCTGGCGAGAGGGAATATATACCGAAAAGGCTTTTGCCTGCGCGGCAGTATTGCTGATATTAACTGTTATTATGAATCTGGTATCGTCATTTTTCAAAAGGGGATAGAATGTGGATAAGTTTAAAATCGAAAATCTCAATCTGTATTACGGCGATTTCCATGCCTTAAAGAACATTGATCTGGATATAGGAGAACACCGTATAACTGCATTTATCGGACCGTCGGGATGCGGCAAGTCAACGCTTCTTCGCACACTTGACCGGATGAACGATTTAAATGAAGATTGCTATATCGAAGGGAAAGTGCTTCTTGACGGCGAGGATATTTACAGCAGAAAGACTGATGTGGATATGCTTCGCCGCAGAGTGGGTATGGTATTTCAGAAACCAAGTCCCTTTCCGATGAGCGTATATGATAATGTGGCATACGGACCGCGTACTCACGGTATACGAAAGAAAGAAGACCTTGATGATATTGTCGAAAAGGCAATGCGAGCCGCGGCGATATGGGACGAACTTAAAGACCGTCTGGGAAACAGGGCGACAGGTCTGTCGGGCGGTCAGCAACAGAGACTTTGCATCGCACGTGCGCTTGCTGTCGATCCCGATGTGCTTTTGATGGATGAACCCACGTCGGCGCTGGATCCTATATCAACGGCTAAAATCGAAGAACTTATGATAAAACTCAAAAAGGACTACACGATAATAACCGTTACGCACAATATGCAGCAGGCTCGGCGTATCTCAGACAAAACGGCGTTTTTTCTTGGCGGACAGGTCATAGAATATGAAGATACACAAAAACTCTTTGAAACCCCTTCAGATAAAAGAACCGCTGAGTATATCAGCGGTGTATTCGGATGATTTAAAAATATCTTTGTGTTATCACAGCGACAAAATATGCGAGAACACCTGCGAGGGCAGGGGAACTTATCCAGGCGAAAGCAATATTTTTCATAACACCGAAGTTTACATTCTTAACATCTGAAACAAGACCTGCACCGATAACGGCGCCGACGACAGCCTGTGATGTTGAAACAGGGATGCCCATAACTTTTTCCATGATAAGAACGGTAAGCGCCATAGCAATAATAACAACAAAACCGTCTATCTGTGTGAGATGGGCGATATCGTTGCCGACAGTCATCATGACACGCTTTGAAAAAGTAAGAACACCAAGTGTGATGGAAATGCCTCCGATAATTGCAGTAAGTCTTGCATCGGTCAGAATGTTGGCGGCAACGCCTGTTCTCGCATAAAAAGGATCAAAATAAAATGCAGTTACGCTTGCAGAACTGTTGACACCGATACTGTAGGAGGCGAGAGCGCCTGCTATCAGATATCCTGTCCTTATAAGTTTATCTGACTTAATAAATCTCTTGCTGATAAAAACAAGGACAAATGATATGATGCCTGCACCGAGAGGATTTATAAGCCAGGTGATAAAAAATTCTGCAATATGAGTCAGGTTTGTATAGAATACGGTGCTATCTGTGTGGAAGATTCCCCAACCGATGACTGCACCGATGACAGACTGATTTGCGGATACGGGAAGTTTGAGAAAACTCATGATAAATACACTCAGACCTGCGCATGCAAAGATGATGGCAGCTTTAAGAGCGGATTTCAACTTCAAGTCATCAATAGTGCCGTTTCCTACAGCATAATTTACATCACTTATCGAAGCAGTGACGCTGTTGCTTTGAGCAAGAGATGAGAGTTTATCTATATTGCCGTCACCTTGAAGTATGGCACCGATAATGACCATTATCGATATCACCGTAACGGCAGTACGGTATTTTACAACACCTGTGGCGACTGCGGTACCGAATGCATTTGCGGCATCGTTAGTTCCCAAAGACCATCCCATAAAAATTCCCGAAATCAGAAATAATACCGTACATAACCAACCCTTCGTATAAGTGTTGTTACATTTTATTAATCAGAACATCTTATTATGAAACAAGAGTCAGAATACTTGTATATTAAACTAAACAATGATATTCTTAAGTTGATTATAATGCTAAATAATGATAATTAAACCGGATATACGTTTGGCGAAAAATAAAAATACCTTTTAGCATATAAGAGTAGAAAAGTAAATTATTGACAACTTTACAGAATATTATTATGTACCTGATAAAATAATAATATAAACAGGAAAGGAAGTTGTTAATATGATAATTACAAAAGAACTTATCGAACGATTTAAAAACTATCTGATAGAGGAGGAAAAATCCTCTGCTACGCTTGAAAAATATATACACGATATAACCGCATTTTTCGTTTGGCTTTCTGGGTGTGAGATTACCAAAAAGTTGATGCTCCGTTATAAAGAGTACTTGATCGAAAATTATGCACCCGCATCCGTAAATTCTGTATTATCGTCGCTCAACAGTTTCTTTGATTTCAGTGAGAGGCATGAACTGAAAGTTAAAATGTTAAAAATCCAGAAACAGATTTTTCTGGAAAGGGAGAAGGAACTTACTAAAACAGAATACGAAAGATTACTTGATGCAGCCAAACTCAGAAAAAACGAGAGGCTGTATTATCTCATGCAAACTATATGCGCCAGCGGGATAAGGGTATCAGAGTTAAAATCAATAACTGTTGAAACTGTCAGAGCAGGAAAAGCGATGATAAAATGTAAGGGAAAGATGCGTGTTGTTATATTGCCAAAAGAACTCTGCACAATGTTAAGAGAGTATGCGAATAAACAAAAAATATCAAGCGGTCCTTTGTTTATAACGAAAACAGGAAAACCGCTTGACCGCAGTGCAATATGGAAAATGATGAAAGCTCTCTGTGAATCAGCAGGAGTTCCAAAAGAAAAAGTTTTTCCTCATAATCTTAGACATCTATTTGCACGCACCTATTACAGTATCCAGAAGGATATTGTACGTCTTGCCGATATACTTGGACATTCAAGCATAAACACCACTCGCATTTACACAATGGAGACGGGAGATATACACCGTAAACAAATTCAGAGATTAGGACTTTTAAGACTATAAAATAAAAAACCACATAATCGAAATTATGTGGATAAGACATTGTCTATACATATATTATTGTTCAATAATAATAACATTTTTGGAGGGCGTTTGTCAATGATTTGCAACTATTCTATTATAATTTCTAACAATACAAAAAAATAGACAGAACAAAACAGACCGACGTTATACAAAATCAACAATGCCGGTCTTAATGTCATGTCTATTTTAAAATACAAAATATTATTTTTTTATTTTACAAAAATTCTGTCCAAAAAACCGTTTTATGTCTGCAACATAATTTCGATTATGTGGTTTTTTTCCACATAATTTCGATTATGTTGCAGGCATTTTTTTTGACACTGTTTGTAATGAGTAATTACTTTGTCAAAATAAAAAAGTTTTACTAAAATTGGGGTTTTTATCATGAAACATAGAATTAAGAAAATCTGGAATGTGGCGACGACAATAATAGTAACTTTGGCGGTAATCATATCAATTTTACTTGTTGGAGTAAGGTTTGTAGGGCTGCAGGTGTTTACGGTACTGTCCGGTTCAATGGAACCTACATATCATGTCGGCTCATTGATATATGTAAAAAAAGTAGATGCATCAGAATTGCAAGTTGGTGATCCGATAACCTTTATGCTTGATGAAGATACGGTTGCCACACATCGGATTGTCGAAGTGGTTCCTGATGAGGATGACGAATCAGTATTGAGGTTTAGGACTAAAGGTGATGCCAACGACTCGGTAGACGGAGGACTTGTTCATTACAAGAATGTTCTTGGCACGCCTATATTTTCAATTCCCTTTCTTGGATATTTTGCAAATTTTATTCAAAATCCACCGGGAACTTATATTGCTGTCTCAGTAGGGGCGTTATTGCTTCTTTTGCTTTTTATTCCTGATTTATTATTTGACAGCAAAAGTGAAAAAGAAAATGATACTGCTTCCGACTCAGATAAAGAGACAGAAGTCTCAATAAAATGAGGGCAATGCCGTAAGGCTCCCTATATATTAAATTTAAGGAGGTTTTCGTATGAAAACAGCAAAGAAAGCGTTACTTCTCGCTTTTTGTGCGGTATTGCTCGTAGTCGCTTCTGTACTCGGCACTATGGCATATCTTACATCAAGCGATACGGTAACAAACACATTCACAGTAGGTAAAGTCGGCCTCATTCTTGATGAAAAAGATTATGACGGTTCAAAGACCGATGTTACAACAGAAGGCCGTGATAAGAAAAATACATATCACCTTCTTCCCGGTCATGAGTATGATAAGGACCCTACAGTTACTGTTTTAAAAGACAGTGAGAAATCTTTTGTCAGAATGATTGTAACAATTGACAAGCAGACTGAGTTAGATGAGATATTTAAAGCCGAAGGTGGAGTTTCTCTTGATAAGATCTTCTCTGGTTACAATGCGAAGGAATGGACACTTGTAAAAGAAACAGAAATTTCAAACGATGTACGTTCGTATGAATTCCATTATAAAGAAGTGGTTGATAAAGTTACTGAAGAAGATGGAAGAAAACTTTCACCATTGTTTACTAAAATAACAGTTCCCGGTGAAATTACAAAAGAGCAACTTGCAACAATTGCAGATCTTAAAATTGAAGTTGAAGCACATGCAATTCAGGCAGATGGATTTGCTGATGCCGATAAAGCGTGGGCTGCATTTAAGAAATAAATATGTTTTCTAAGGATGAAACAACATTTCATTCTGTTGAAATAAATTGAAGTTTACAGGAAAGGAGGAAAATTGAATGAAAAAGAATGTTGGAATTAGCTATAAGGCTTTTGCAGTTATTCTGGCGGCGGCACTCATCCTGGGCGGAACAATCGGCGGCACAATGGCGTGGTTGATTGATGATACTACTCCGGTGAAGAACACGTTTACAGGCAGTGATATTGAAATTGGTTTAACTGAAACAAAAGAAAATTTCAAAATGGTTCCCGGTCACACAATTGACAAGGATCCAACGGTTACTGTTGCAGAAGGCAGTGAGGACTGTTATGTGTTCGTGAAGATTGAGAAATCGGATAACTATGATACATATTTAGCACCCTATGTGATTGCCGATGATTGGTCTAAACTTGAAGACGGCGTTTATTACAGAAAAGTTATGACAACAGATACATCAAGAGAATTTTCACTTTTAGCATCAGGTACTTACGAAAATTTTACTTGGGAAGATAATCAAGTTCTTGTGAAACCCGAAGTTACCAAAGGACAGATGAATGAAATTAACGACGGAACAGTAGACGAGCCTACACTCACATTCACAGCATATGCAGTACAGCTTTACAAGACAAATGGCACTGAATTTACTGCAGCACAAGCGTGGGAAAAAGCACAAGGTATAGCAAACAATGCAGAGTAATCTAATTGCTATTTTGTGTATGTAAAAGAAAATTTGATGAAAGGACTATAGTCATGAAAAAGAAAATTTTAGCACTTTGTGTGGTAATTGCACTTGCTGCTGTTGCAATTGTTGGCGGCACATTGGCTTACTTCACAGACACAGCAGAAGAAACCAACGTAATCGTAGTAGGTGACGTTTCTGCAAAATTGTACGAATCCAAGTACCATCGTGGTGCAACGGGTAACAGCTACCTCAAGATGGAAGGTCAGCCGGAACCTCTTACAAACGATGATATCAAGGAAGACTATGAAACATACCACACTGTATATTTACCAAGCGCTACTTTGATGCCATTCAACCTCAAGTCTGAACATCGTGTACAGTCTATGTTTGAAGAATGCACAGTTGCTAAGAACGTTTACCTTGAAAACACAAGTGAAACAAACGACTGTTTTGTACGTGTTCGTTACCTTGTTCCTGCGGAAATGGCTGAATATCTCGATATCTTCTATACAGATACTCAGTTCATCACTGCAGATAGCGATATTGCAAAAGCAGATGCTCGTTCCCTCAATAACGATGATAAGAGCGAACCAATTATTACTTCTGTTAATTCAACTGGTGCAAATTTCAAGGCACAGTGCGCTGAAAAATCCGTTGAAAGAGATGGAAAGAATTATATCGTAGCAGAATTTATCTATGCTGAACGTTTAATGCCGGGCGAATTTACACAGTACAGTCCTATTTCTAAGGTTACTATGGTTCCTACTGTAACGGCTGAAACACTAAATGGTGTTATAAATGATGAGTCTCAGTTCAATATTCTGGTTGAGGCTGATATTATTCAGGCTGACGGCTTCTACAACGCTATCGAAGCATTTAATGCATTCGATGCTAAATAATTATATTTTTTTAATTAATATGTCTTGTCTGAGAACTGCCCAATTTAGGGCAGTTCATATAAGAACATTTGAACACAAGGCTCAAATGTTCTTATATGAACTGTAACTAACCAGTTAATAATATGCAGAATGTCATTGGAAGGAGAAAAAAATGAAGAAAAAGATATTTTTGTATGCGATTGTTTGTATATGTTTGTCAATTGCGATATCAGGCACACTTGCTTATTTTACAGACGAAGAGGTGGCACATAATATAATTACTACAGGTGGTGTAAATATTGAAGTGATAGAAAAAACACAGGGAAATGATGATGTGTTAGTAGATTTTCCAAAAGACGGAATAAAAGGTATAATGCCGGGAAAAACAGTCTCCAAAATTGTACAAGTAAAAAACACAGGAAACAATGAAGCCTGGATACGAATCAATGTAGAATCCATCATAACAAATCCTGACGGTGAATATCTTCCTCTGACAATAGGAGAAAGCAAAAAAGTAATAGAGTTTTCTATACTTGACGGTTGGGTAGACGGCGGTGACGGATATTATTATTTTCAGTCACCTGTTGAACCTAATAAATTGACAGAGGCACTGTTTAAAGAAGTGAAATTTAATCCTCATATGGGAAATGAATATCAGAATTGCACTGCAAATATTATTATCAATGCTCAAGCAGTACAAACTGCAAATAATCCTGTTCCTGAAAATGGAAAGGTAACAGACGTCAAGGGTTGGCCAAGCATTTCGGAAGAGGAGGAAACGGTAAATGATTAAAGAAAACAACGTAATGAATAGAGCAATATCAGTATTCCTCGCAGTTTCGATGCTGGTTACAAGTTTTTTTAATAGCCTTGCTATGGCATATGCGGAAACGAGCGCATATGAAGATAATATTGGTTGTACAGCTGTATTTAATACAGAGGTTTACAATTATTTCCCTGTCACTAACGATCCGACAAATTCGGATGCGGATCAGCCCAGTATTACTTTGGAAGATATAGGCGAAGATTTTAAGGTAATAATTACAGAATACTATATTCAAGACAATGAGCTTCCTACTCTTTGGTATAAGGTAGAGGCTGCCCCTGGATATGATTCTCCCGAAATGTTAATTCAATATCCGTGGGTGCTTCAGAATTATTTGGGCGAATATGCAGATCCATGTGATTCGCTTATTATAGAAAAAATTGAAGAAGACAACATTACTGTTTTTGATGAAGAAGGTAATGAAGTTGGAAAAAAAATAGAGTTGCCACAATTTGAAAAGATAAAACTCATTGGTGCAAGTTCTATGACAGGTGATGTTGGCTATCAATGGCAGATTTTTATTGACGATATGTGGATCGATATTTACGGTGAGGATGAGGCGGAATTTACGCTTTCTTTTGGTGTAATCGCTTCTGTTCTTGATGAAAATTACGAAGCACATTTAAGACTTGTAACAAAGAAATCCTCAAAGGTTGTCGAAGGTGACGCTATTACAGTCACTCTGATTCCTTATGTTGAGGAGGATGAGCCTGTAGAAGAAGAGAATCCTGTTGGTTATGAAATTTCCATCTTAAATGACAACGAAGAGATTACAGAAGTAACAAGTGAAAATGACGATTATGAGAATAATCCGATTGAAAACGGCACAAAAGAATTAAATGAAGAAAAACCAACTTCCGAGAGTGAAGAAACAAACGAACAGAAAACTGATGACTCATCAGAATCAACCACAAATAATGAAACAGAAATCAAAGAAGAGGCTGACGCCGGTGTTGATGACAGTGTAAACGAGGAAGAAACATCTTCTTCGGAAACAACATCTGATGAAGAAAATGTAGTCGAACCAACTTCGGAGAGTGAAGAAACAAATGAACAGAAAACTGATGACTCATCAGAATTGGCAACAAATAATGAAACAGAAATCAAAGAAGAAACCGACGCCGGTATTGATGACAGTTTAAACGAGGAAGAAAGCACATCTGCTGAAGAAAAGGATGAAAGTTTACTTGGAGCATTTCTTTCGATGTTTTCTATGACCGCGTATGCAGTAAACGAGGAAGAGGAACTTGCTCCTGTTGAGGAAGAAACTGAGACAGATAAGGTTACTATAACTGTCAAGTATGTTTACGGTTCCAATAATCAACCTGTTGATACAGATACTGTTTACGAAATACAGAAAGGCACAAATCTTGACCAAACACTTACGCTTCCCGTTATGGAAGGTTATGATGCATATTTAGAGAGTGATACAACAAAAATTTTTACGACATACTCTTTAAACCTGACAAATGTTACCGAAGATACGGTTATAACATTTAAGTACTGGCCGGCAAAAGTGAACTATACTGTCATTTACTATTGGCAGAACGCCGAAGACGATGATTATACAGAACACGAGCGTCTCACTATGATCGGATTTACGGGTAGTGACACAACGGTAGAAGAAAAGGAATACAACGGATTTTACCGGCTTCTGTACGAAAAGGTTCCGATTGCTTCCGACGGAAGTACGGTTATCGAGGTTTATTATGACCGCCTGTACTACAAGATGATCTTCAATCTTGACGGAGGTTACGGTGTACAGCCTATATACGCACGATATGGGACTCCAATTACTGTTTCCAATCCAACCAAAGCAGGTTATAACTTTATAGGTTGGGATAATATTACGAATGGTTCAGGAGATGGAAGTGCAGATAGGCTTCCGGATGAAGTTCCCCCCTATCACAGCGAATATAAAGCAATTTGGGAAGCTAATGACACCGCTAAAGTTACCGTTGTATATTGGGGTGAAAACGCAGATGACGAGGAGTACTCCTACCTTTCTGATTATACACAAGAGATTTATGCGAAACCCGGAACGGTTATAAATTACGGTACGGATAATCTTATCTGTTCGTTAGATGCTCATACACATAACCTTGAGCAAAACTGTTATCAACTTGTATGTGATCAGGAATCACATATCCATAGTGATTCGGAATGTAAGCTAGATTGTACCCATGTTCATACTATTGAATGTTATCAAACTACTTCTCTATACAACCTGAAAGAAACAACAAAACCAGATGAAAATTTGACGGATACAGGAAATGGTATTTATACTTATACAACGCAAGGGTGGGGAACAACTACACATTATTATTTAAAAATAAATAATACGTGGTATTGTGCTTTTGGTTCTATTACCGGTACTAAAAAAGACAACCAACAAATTTCCCTTTCCTGTAGACATTCCCACACAGATGCCTGTTACATGTGTGAAAAGTCAGAAATTAAACATGTTCATAGTGTCGCATCTGGATGCTATGAACTGATATGTTCAGTTACAGAACACACCCATACTGATAGTTGCTATCTAAATGATAACAAATTGGACTCGAATTTGTGGATTTTTAAGAGGTCTGATACCGTCACAGTTGAAGCTGATGGTTCAACGGTTATGAATGTGTACTATGATAGAGTTTCCTATAATGTAGAGTTCCATAAGAATCAAAGTTGTACCAATGAATACACTAATCTGCGGATTACTGCTAAATGGGGCGAGAACATTCTGGACAAGTGGCCAACCTATAATGGTAGTTCTAGCTGGCTTGTAGAAGATAAATCCAATACTTGGCAGAACAGCATTCAGGTAATGCCGGTAGGTGGAGCCAAATTTTGGGGTCCCAAAACGGGAGAGGATAGCTACAAGGCTACATATTATGTAGAAGCACTTCCTGGTGATTCAGATACTTTTGTATACAATGGTGTTACCTATAAATATCATCACGAGGATATAAGTGTTAGCAGCGGTAATGTAACCGAAGAAGAGCAATATGAGATTGAAGGTTTTACCTATAAAGAAGGTACAAAGATCGGTTCTTCTTACAATAATGCTAAGTTCTATTATACTCGTAACAAATATACTCTCGAATTTAACAACGGAGAAGAAAGCGTAAAAAAGGAAAGCGTATTGTATGAACAGTCATTGTCGAGTTATGATTTTACACCTGAGGCGCCATCCTTCTATGAACCCGGTTCAGTGGAGTTTACAGGATGGTATCAGAATCCGGAATGTACAGGCGAGGAGTATATTCTGTCAGAACATACAATGCCGGCAAATAATTTGATCCTTTATGCAAAGTGGGTTCATGTAACACATACGGTCCGCTTCTATTTGGACAAAACCATTGAAAGAACGGATGGCAATGTTTACACTGCAAAGGTTGATGGAGAGAAAATCAAATATAAATATGATGTTCCTCACGGAAGTGCTGTTCAAAATCCTTACACTCCACCCGGAGACCCCGAAAAAGGGCAGTATATTTTCATCGGTTGGTTCTACGAGGACGATAATGGCAAAGAACAGATGTGGGACTTTGAAAACACCACGGTCACAAGTGATGTTGATATCTACGCAAAGTGGAGTTCTCACTCTCTGGTTACGTATGAAGTAAAGTTTGTTTATAAAGATGGTGATAAGGAGATTGAGATAGCCGAGCCGATTACAGGCAGTGCTCTTGGCGGAAATTCAAAGACTTTTGAGGCGAAAGGTAATGACCAACTTTACGCTGACTATCATGAGGGCTACTTCCCTACAACGCAAAGTCATACCATCGTGATGGATCTGGATAATCCCAATAACAACACATATACCTTCTATTATACTAAGGTGGAAGCTGTTCCTTATACCGTGTACTATGTAACCGATACGCAGAATGAAGATAACTCTTTAAGTGAGATAGAACTGAACGGAAAGATATATTACAGTGTTGCAGATACCAAGAGCGTAGAAGACAACAAGAAAGCGATTGTTACCGAAACATATGCGAAGGTTTCAGGATACTTGCCGGACACATATCAGCAGACACTTATCATTAATCCAAACGGTAAAAACGAAATCATATTCTATTACACGAAAGACGATAAAAATGGTATGTATGTTGTACACTATTGGACCGAGAATCTGGATAGAACAACATATTCAGAACATTCAACATTTGAAGGCCGTGGTGAAGTAGGCGCCGTAGTAAACGCAACCATCAAGAATATCGAGAACTTTACCCATGATGATTCCGTTTCGGGTACCCTTCTATCCGGTACAATTTCTAAAGATGAAGTGCTTGAACTGAATGTCTATTACAAGAGAAACTGTTATTCATATAAGGTACAGTATCTTGAGGAAAATACCAACAAGCCTCTCGCGGATGAGAAGATAGTCAAGAATAATAAATGGGAATCGACTGTCACTGAAGAAGCAATTTCAATTACAGACTTTGCGCTTGTTGGTGATGATAAAAAGTCAATTCAAATTAAAAAAGACGGGGATACTCCAACTGTTAATATCATCACCTTCTACTATACTGAAAACAAAGTGACTATCAAGTATGAGGTAGCGGAGGGAGAAGGTATAGTAACTCCGGGGGAGGAATCTGTAAAGATTAGCAATGGTATTGCTAATGGCTCTACGGCAACCGCTAAAGACGGACATAAGTTTGTTGGCTGGTATATGGAAAAAGTATGCACAACCCTTTTGTCAACGGATGCTCACTTCGTTCCGACTAAAAACGATGGTGAAAAATGGGATGCGACGATCTACTATGCAAAGTTTGAGCCTGATAAAGCCAGCCTTACAATAAGCAAAAGCGGAGCAGAAGAAATTGATGAAAACCAAACATTTATTTTCAGTGTTACAGGTGTAGATGAAAAAACATCAGGAATAGATTTGCAGGTAGTTATAAAAGGTAATGAAAGCGTAACTATCAATGATTTGCCAATTGGAGAGTATAAGGTGACGGAGGAAACTGGTTGGAGTTGGAGATATACACCGAGCGAAAATAACAAAACACTTGTGTTAAATCCATCGGAGAAAAACGAGATTCCTTTTGTGAACGACAGAACCAAGAAAAATTGGCTTAATGGAGCCGCATATCGTGAGAATTTATTTACAATAAAAGATGAAGAGGAGGCTGTAAATGAGTAGATATAAACACATGCGAAACTATAGAAAAAGTGTTCTGTTACTTATTTCTGTTTTAGCCATGATTCTCATCGTAATAGGTGTATCCTCTGCATTTTTGAAATCGCAAACAGACGATTTAGTAAATACGTTTAATTCCTCTTATGTTACAAGTAAGGTTGAGGAATCTTTTGAAAATGATGTTAAATCAGACGTGAAAATTCAGAACACAGGTGATGTTGATGCGTACATTCGGGCTGCAGTTATTGTGACCTGGCAGGATATAAACGGCAATGTATTTCCGAAAAAACCACTCCTCGGCACTGATTATGAAATAGAATTTGCTTCTGACGGATGGGATACAGAAACGACAGACAACTATTATTACTATACAAAGCCCGTAGATTCAGAAGCCTACACAGGCGTTTTAATTGAAGAAGTAAAGCCGGTAGATTCTAATACACCAAAGGGCTATGGGCTTAGTGTTGAAATTTTGGGGGATGCCATTCAGAGCAAGCCTACAAAAGCCGTAGAGAACAGTTGGGGTGTAACCGTCAAC
Source organism: Feifaniaceae bacterium (assembly GCA_045538835.1). Classification (GTDB taxonomy): domain Bacteria; phylum Bacillota; class Clostridia; order Oscillospirales; family Feifaniaceae; genus RGIG6165. Next base: position 128,069 of record JAZQEF010000026.1, read on the forward strand.
TCTGATGGAACTATAAGTAAGTAAGGGGGAAAATACAATGCATTTTAAAATAAAAAGAAAAATTTTTCTCCTGCTTTCAATTGTGTTGGTTGTAAATTTTAATTTGACTGCATTTGCAGAGAATGCAACGATAACATACAAAAGTCAAAAAGATTTGTTTGATTTTGGAGCAGGAACTGCATATTCAGAAACAGATTTGTTTTTAGGCTTTAAGAATGTCATGCCCGGAGATGTTTTAACAGAAACTATAACTGTAAAAAACATAGCGACGGATAGTGACTACATAAAGGTTTACCTTCGTGCAAATCCTCATAATGAAGAAAATCAGCTTAGTGAATCGGTTATCAATGGCGGAGAAACATTAGAGTCAATGAATGATTTTCTCTCGCAACTATCTATGAAAATATGGAATGGGGACAAACTTATTTTCGAGGGTTCTCCGGATATAGCAAACCAACTTTCTGAAAACACTTTGTTGGGGCAATTTAATAGAAATGATTCTGCTACACTCAAAGTAGAATTAACTGTTCCTATTGAATTGGACAATCGCTATGCAAATCGTATCGGAGAGGTAGATTGGATTTTCGTTGTTGCGGCGTTTGACCGACCGTCAGGTCCATCGACAAATACTAATCAATTAACTGTTAGAAAACTTTGGGATGATGACGGAAAAGACAGACCTGAAAGTGTTACTGTTAATCTTCTTAAAAACGGAAAAATTCATGATACTATTGAATTAAGTGCTGAAAATCAGTGGATTTATACATGGAGTAAATTGAGTAGATTATCAAAATGGAGCGTTGAAGAGGTTAATGTTCCGGAAGGATATACTGCTGAGTATTCTGTGACCGGTAATACTACAACTATAACAAACATTCAGATACCATCTGAAGATAAGGATCCGGAAGCAGAGAATCCTCCTATAGAAAATCCTGAACCCGGCACCGAAGTTCCACCGGAAATTTTAGTGCCGGACGAAGACAAACCTATAAAATTGACAGTTAATAAACTTTGGAATGACAGCGATAATGATAATAGACCTGACAGTGTAACTGTGCAATTATATAACGGCGTCGAAGGAATCGAAACTGTACATTTGGGAGAATGGAATAATTGGTCATATACATGGGATAATCTTTCGCCATACGGAGATTGGGCGGTTGTTGAGGTCAATATTCCAAGTGGATATACACCATATTACAGTGTTACAGGTGATGTAGTGAATATAACAAATAGTGCCATACTAATCCAAACCGGACAAACGAATTGGCCAATTCCTGTTTTTGGCGGAATAGGTCTTCTTATCCTTCTTTCTGGTCTACTTCTAATAAAAAAAGGAAAAAAACATAATGAAAACACGTAGGATAGGCACTATTTTTGTTATATTTGGCTTAGTGCTGATATGTTCAGCACTAAGCCTGTTTTTTTACAATAGTTACGAAGAAGAACAAGTTTACAAAGAATCGGCAGAGGTGTTGGAATCTTTAACAAAAAATTTGGAAAATAATAAAGAAACTAATGGTTTGGATGAAAGTACAGTAAATATAAATGGTTACGATTACATTGGATATATAGAAATCCCTAAACTAAATATTAAACTGCCTGTATTATCGGATTGGGATTATGCACGATTAAAAATTGCGCCATGTAGGCAATTTGGGAGCATTGGGACAGACGATATTGTAATTGCAGCACATAATTATAAAAAACATTTTGGGAATCTTTCGAGTCTTATAGTTGGAGATGAAGTGATTTTGACAGATGTGAATAAGGAAATGCATTTATACAATGTCGTAAAGATTGAGGCTTTACAACCCACAGATGTAGATGTGGTTCAAAACAGCGGATATGACTTAGTGCTTTATACGTGCTCATATGGCGGAAAAACACGTGTAACCTTGTTTTGTAATAGGACAATGGAATAGTATAACGTATTTTGCTGAATATAAAGTAATAGCAGGGAGACAATGTTACTGTATATAATGTTGCAAAAAAGAAAAAGTGTTCGTAACGTATGTTACGAACACTTGATATGGTGCGAGTGTTCATAACGTGTCAAAATGAAAATAACGAGAAAACGGCGTCAAATCGCATAATTCAGACATTGAGAAAGATTCTGTAAAAAGAATTTTTCTCTTTTTTATTCCGTACATTCGTCAAAACAATCTCCTTCTGATAAAATGTAGACATCAAAACAAAGGAGGTATACACTATGAAAGAAAAAATCATTGAAAATGGAATTGAGTATGTAAGGAACGGTGATTATTACATTCCAAGCTTAAAGGCTCCCGAAGGGACTTACAACATCGGCAGGTATGGAAAGTTACATTCAATATTTATTAAAGAAAATCGCCCTGCTTTTTACTCAATGAAAATGCTGGGCGGTACTTGGCTTGCATATCTCGAAGAAATTGACATATCCGCAAAGGAAATGGTTGATAGGCTCATAAAAGATATGGCGGTCAAACAAGGTATTACCGAAGAACTCAAAGCAAAAGACCAAACGGCTTGGGTTGGTGCTATGAACAACATTCGTCATTCAGCAGAAGAAATATTATATAGAGATCTTCTTTTTCGCTGAAGTAAGTATTAGCAAGCACGGCATTTGTACCCCCACAAAAGCCCTTGTTAGGACTTTTGTCCTAAAACCTAAATAGATTGGAGGAAAGGTTATGAACATTATAGAGGAACTATACTACGGAAATATAAACCCCAACGAAAAGCAATATGACAAAGACACCCATTATGCCAAAACAATGCGGAAGTTTTGTGATAGCGAAAACGAACTTGGAAAGATGTTGAAAGGCAAACCTCTGCATCTTGTAAATGACCTTATCAATGCAAGTGACGAGATTGTGGCTATAACAAGCATTGAAAACTTTAAGCTCGGATTCCGCCTTGGTGTGCAGATGATTTGCGATAGCCTTATCTGCGATGATAGTATATTTAAAGATTTATAGGAGGTTACTATGAAAAAGATTATAATAGGTTTAATAGTTACTGCAATATTCACATCTACAGTAAATGCAGCAGAGGTGCCGAGAGAGTCGGCACCCTGCAATGCCACAAATGAAGCAATTATTGTAGTAGAAAGTTTTATAGGTGATATTTTAACAGAGGTACAGAATGGCTTGGGATATGCCGATGCAAGAGCAAAATCAAATCGCATATTCTTCGATGCTTTCATAAAAGGACAGACTAATGGTTATAGCTATGGTGAACTTGTCGATATAGCAAACTGTGCAATATGGCAATACCGGGATATGTACTTACGACCTGATTTTTATGCAAATAATCTTGAAAAAGTCAGAGTTATTATCGCTTCCGTAATCGAAGACTATAAATCCGGTAAAATCACTTATGCAGAAGCGGAGTTCAATGCGAGAAATAAGATTTATCAGTCGGTAAAGCCCGATTTCAATCCAGATGTAGAGTATATGAAAGATCCGCTTTCGAGAGATATTCCATCGGTGGATAATAGTTTGTTTATACTTGCAAGAAAAGTGATTTTAGAAAGCAGGTAACTTTTTGGGTGTGATAGTAAGGATATTTATACTATTACACCCAAAAACTTTTGTATAAAACATAGAAAAAACAGAAATGGTATTGCTTTTATTCGAGATTTGGAATATAATATTATTTATAATAGACAAGGAGTGTATAAATATGGAAGTTATGTCTGCAAGAGAAGCTGCTGATAGATGGGGCATATCCCAAAGACGTGTAGCAGTTCTTTGTTCTGAAAACAGAATAGCGAATGCACAAATGTTAGGCAACATGTGGCTTATACCAATAAATGCAGAAAAACCAATTGATGCAAGGAGCACAAGATATAACACTACTGACGAAAAGACTGTAAAACCTTTTCTAAAATGGGCAGGTGGCAAAGGACAGTTATTAAAGGAAATAGAAAAATATTATCCCTTTACTAATGGTATTACAAAGTATGCAGAGCCATTTGTTGGAGGAGGTGCTGTACTCTTTGATATTATCAGTAAATACGATTTGGAACAGATTTATATAAGTGACATAAACGCCGAACTTATAAACACCTATGTTATCATAAGAGAACATATTGAAGAATTAATATCATTGCTTAATAAATATCAAAATGAATATGTGCCTCTTGAATTAGAAGATAGAAAATCATATTATATGGCAAAAAGAGATAGATTTAATTATTTGAAAGTCAATGGCAATGAGGCTGAAAATATTGAAAAAGCAGCATTGATGATATTTCTTAATAAAACATGTTTTAATGGTTTGTTTAGAGTTAATAAAAAAGGACTTTTTAATGTCCCTATGGGTTCTTATAAAAATCCTCTTATCTGTGACGAAAAAAATCTTCGTGCGGTATCAGAAAAATTGCAAAATGTAAAGATTATATGCGGAGATTACCGAAAGTCTGCTGAATTTATAGACGAGCATACTTTTGTGTATTTTGATCCACCGTACAGACCTTTGACAGAAACAGCAAGTTTTACAGCTTATACTGAAAATTTGTTTAATGATGATGAACAAATTGAACTTGCTAAATTTGTTGAGAGTATGCACAAAAAAGGTGCAAAAGTAGTTGTGAGTAATTCGGATCCTAAAAACTCTAATACGGAAGATGATTTTTTTGATAATATCTATTCTTCTCACAAAATTAAAAGAGTTGAAGCTGCTCGAATGATTAACTGCAATAGTGAAGCAAGAGGAAAAATTAAAGAGCTACTTATTAGTAATTTTTAAGGAGGTTTATATATGCCATACGGAGAATATGCACAATGCCCTTGCTGTGGAAAGACAGCATATGGTAAGGATGAAATAGAACAAGAATTTGGATACAGAAATATGGGTGATGGGCGTTATATACCACAGTCGTATTGTCGTGAATGTCGTGCGGCCCATTGTGAAGCAGGAAGGCCGTGCAAGGTTAAATAAAGTATTTTTGAGGAGAAACGTTATGATAAAGAATGGAAAAGGCGGAGGAAACACCAAAACAGGACTTGTATTTGAGGGGAAAACTGATTTGGCAACGTTTCTAAATAACCAAGAAGGATATCGTGTAACAGATGGAGTTGTGTTTTATAACGATGAAAAAGTGGCTCGAATATTCAAAAAACATGGTTTTTATAGATATTTAAAGGAGGTCGGCGTTGATTGGACAAAGATTATTTCCAAAAAACTTTTGCCGGATGACAGTATCTACGTAATCATCAATAACACACTTTTTATTATAGAATGTAAATATCAGCAAGTAGCTGGTTCGGTTGATGAGAAACTGCAAACTTGTGATTTCAAAAGAAAGCAATATCAGAAGTTGATGGCACAACTCAATATTGATGTAGAATATGTCTATTTGCTCTCGGATTGGTTTAAAGATCCTAAGTACAAGGATGTTTTGGATTATATTATAAGTATGCATTGTCACTACTATTTTGAATACATACCGCTTACAAAGCTAGGATTGCCTGTGCCGCCCAACAGCGAGGAGGAATGAAAAATGCCAAGAGAGTTTAGTACATGGTTATCAGGATTTCGCGATAGTATCGCAGACTATGGTTATTACATAGATTTTGAAAAAGTTCATAGAAATGTGGATAATATCAAGATTGAACTTAACATCTTAAATTCGCTTATTGGTTCTAAAAATATCGAAGCCGATTTTGAAGGACTGATGAGAAAATATCCTGAAGTTTTAAAGTGTATCCCTCTGCTTTTGGCAGTTAGAGCAAATGAAATATACTGTCAGGATGAAAATGGCGGACATTTATTCCAATTTGACTTTGGGAAATATCCACCTAACAGTCATGCGTATTATGCAAAATATAAATACTTTATGAGAGAAACCGGACTTTTCGATTTGTTAGAAAACCATATTGTAAACAATCTAGTTGACTATGCAACGGGAGTAGAAACCGGACTTGATTCAAATGGCAGAAAGAATCGTGGCGGACATCTTATGGAAGATTTGGTTGAAAGTTTTATTCAAAAAGCCGGATTTGTCAAAGATGTTACCTATTTCAAAGAAATGTATATTCATCAAATTACCGACAAATGGAATATAGATTTATCAGCAATTTCAAATCAAGGAAAAATGGAAAAACGTTTTGATTTTGTAATTAAGACACCTAACATGATTTATGGTATTGAAACTAATTTCTATGGTAGTGGTGGTTCCAAACTGAATGAAACTGCGCGTAGCTATAAAACGCTTGCGTTGGAAACGGATACAATTGATGGTTTTACTTTTGTATGGTTTACTGATGGAAAAGGCTGGACAAGTGCTCGTAATAATCTTGAAGAAACTTTTGATGTTATGGAACACATTTATAACATTAAAGATTTAGAAAACTGTATTATTGACGAGGTGTTTAAATAATGAAATATACATTTGAAAAGTTAATTAGAGAAATTCTTGAAAAATCTGATACGCCATTAACAGCAAGTGAAATTTGGAACCACGCAGAAACGTCAGGCAAAGCCGATTTAGTATGCAGCAGTGGTAAAACTCCTTGGAAAACAATAGAAGCAAAAATATACGTTGATTTAAAAAAACAAAGGGAGTTTAACACTGAGTCTGATTTGGTAAAAATTAGTTCTCGACCCGCAAAATTTGGATTAAGAAGTAAATCTTATGCTCAAAAGACAGAAACTAAAGCTGAAAAGAAAGTAAAGAGTTATAACGAAAGAGATTTGCACCCTCTTTTAGCAAAGTTTGTTTTTTCAGATGAGCATTTTAGATGTTATTCAAAAACAATTTATCACGAAAAATCTTCAAAGAAAACAAAAGGTAGAAACAAATGGTTGCATCCTGATATGGTGGGGGTACATTTCCCCTTTGAAGATTATCACAGACATACATTAGAAATAATTAACGCTCTTAATGAAAGTGCAGCTCAAATATTTTCTTTTGAGCTCAAAAAAGAAATTGATTTCAATAATCTTAGAGAGTATTTCTTCCAAGCGGTATCTAACTCAACTTGGGCTAATGAAGGTTATTTGGTAGCTGTAAAATATTCAGATGAGTCTGAATTTACTGATGAAATGCAAAGATTGAATAATGCTTTTGGAATTGGTTTCATTAAACTTAATGTTGAACATATAGAGCAAAGTGAAATATTATTGCCGGCAAAAACAAGAGAGAAGATTGATTGGGAAACAGTCAATAGACTTGTAGAGGAAAATGATGATTTTTCAGATTTTGTTAAACATGTAGTTCAGGATATAACCGTTTCTAATGTGCGAGGAACTTACGATAAAGTTCTTGAGGATGATGATTATGCAAACTATTTGTCACAAAAGGGATTATTAGTAACAGAGGGATAATGTATGGCTGAAAAGAAAATTAAAAAATGGGAGCCTGAAGATTTTGAACTCGAAATGACTACGCATTGGTCTTTTCCGAAGCGTGGCGATTGGGCAACTCACGATGCCAAATGGCGTGGGAATTGGTCTCCATACATACCAAGAAATATTATATTAAGATACTCTCAAGAGGGAGATTTAATTCTTGACCAATTTGCTGGAGGCGGCACAACTCTTGTCGAGGCAAAACTTTTGAATCGGGATATAATTGGTGTTGATGTAAATGATGTTGCACTCGAACGCTGCAGAGAAAAAACAACATTTGATTATGACCCTGCAAAAGGTAAAGTGTATATCAAAAAAGGTGATGCAAGAAAGTTGGATTTTGTCCCCGATGATAGTATTGATTTAATATGTACACATCCGCCATATGCTGATATTATTAAGTATAGTGATGGCATAGAGGAAGATTTATCGCAATTAAAAGTTAAAGATTTCATTGAAGAAATGAAAAAGGTTGCAGCGGAAAGTTATCGTGTGCTTAAAAAGGACAAGTTCTGTGCTGTTCTCATGGGTGATACCCGTCAAAAAGGTCATATGGTACCAATGTCCTTTGAAGTCATGCATGTCTTTGAAGATGCAGGTTTTAAACTGAAGGAACTGATTATAAAAGAACAACACAATTGCAAAGCAACGGGATATTGGAAAACCAATAGTGTAAAATACAATTTTTTATTAATAGCACACGAGTATTTGTTTGTTTTTAGGAAGTGATAAAATGAGTTTTAATCCAAATGAAGTTACAATAGGGCGCGAATTATCTAATAATGTACAGTACAAAATTCCTCGTTATCAGAGGAAATATGTTTGGACTGAGGAACAATGGAGAAATTTAATAGAAGATATTATTTTGTCTATGGAAAAATCAGAAGAAGATAAATACCATTTTATTGGCAGTTTTATATTTGAAAAAAACTCCGATAATTGGACTGTAGTAGATGGTCAACAACGACTGACTACCATTACAATATTGATTGCTGTCATTTCAAAATTTTTTGCAGTAAATAATCAACCTAAACTTTATTCAGGAATACGAAAGTATTGTACCTTTAAAGATGATGACGGAATTGACCAGATGCGCATTATAAATGAAGATTTTGCAGTATTTTCAAATATAGTATTTGATTATTTTCAAGATTCTCAAAACCCACTATCAGTGGAAGAATATTTTAAAAATGAAAATATATCATTAGACAAACATGGGAAACTTTTTATTGCTTGCTATAAATATTTTTACGATTATATTTCTTTAAAAATAAACGAATTAGGTGATGAAGAAAAAATAGAGTGGTTATGCACTTTTAGAGATGCAGTAATAAATTTAAAAGCAATTGAAATTACAGTTGATAAGGAACAAGAAGGGTACATTATATTTGAAATACTTAATTCTCGTGGCTTGCCCCTTGAACAACACGAGCTGTTGAAAAATTTTATTTTTATGTATTATAAAGATTCTGTTGGTAGCGACGTTGCAAAAGATAAGTGGAATAAAATAGTTTCTAATGTTGAAGGAATGTCATTATCTTCGTTAAAGCGGTTTATTACTCATTACATAACTCATAACATTGGTAAGGTATCAAAAGCAGGAGAATACTATGCTTTGAAGAACCATACACCTAAAGAAAAAGTCAAAGATTTGTTAGATGATTTATTATTAAAGTCAGAGTTTTATAATTCTTTTAGCAATGTTGATGATACAAAATACACTCCAGTTATTAATTACGTTTTGAGATTTTTGAATCAGAATAACAACTATCAATTTAGACCGATACTACTAAGTTTATTTGAGGCTCTGCATAAAGGATACATATCGGTTGAAAAAGTTGAGAAATATCTTTTATCTATCAAAAACTTTTTATCAATACATGTATTGATATGTAAGGAAAAAACAAATACAATAGAAAGCATTATATATGATTATGCTATTAAATTGCATTTGAATTTTTCAAAAGAATTAATGGATAGTTTTATTGATAAATTGTTTGAAAAAACTGACAAAGAAAAGTTTTTGGCTGCATTTTCTCAGCTAACATTCTCCAATCAACAAAAAAAGCATCCAGAAATGAAACGAAACGCAAAAAAAGAATGTAGGCATATACTGCAAGAATATGAGTTTCATTTAGCGAAAATTGATGACTGTGTCTTAACAAAATTCACAATAGAACACATATTGCCTGACTCAACAAATGATGATTCTGTATGTTATGTAGGTAATTTAATACCACTGGTTAAAAGAATTAATAAAAACTTGAAAGATTCGCCTGTAAGTGTGAAGGTGAAAAAGTATAGTGAAACTAACTTTTCTTCTGTTAAAGAGTTTGTGGATACTTATAATAATACAAACGTGTGGGATGCCGAAGCAATTAAAGCAAGAACCTTTACTCTGGCAAATACATTTTGGAAAGAAATTTGGATAAAAAAGTAATGCATAATTATAATCGCAATGAAGTAAAATTATATTGGTGATGTTATGTTTTACTTAAAATGCCAAAAGGAAGAAACTACTGACACATTTTATATTTGGGCTAATGATAATAACTTAAATGAATGGTGTGTATCAGAAGTTCCTTGTTTTTTTAAAGACTATGCCACTGTTGCGAAGTTGATAAATATAGTTAAGGAATCTTCTAATACTTTAAAAAATATTTTTATTGTGGAAGAACCATAAAATTTTCGAGAGATTTTCTGCCAGTTGATAATAGCTTGTTTATACCGGCAAGAGAGTTGTTATTAGAATAATTATAAAATGAGCGACACGAAATGTGAAAAACATCTTCGTGTCGCTTTTGTTTATTGAGAAATATAGTTCTATAAAAATAAAGAACAATAATTTGATAGTTCTTGTAATTACCATATATAAAATTGTAAAAAAATATGCCAAAGTTTGCTCCAAATCTTGACAATTCGTTGAAACGAAGTTATAATATAATTGTTGAATTATAAGATTAAATGTAAAATGAGGTCGTATAATGGAACTTAACTTTGTATCAACTAAAGAAGCAGCTGAAAAAATTGGTGTTACTGAACGATGGATTCAGCAACTTTGTAAAGACGGAAAAATTGAAGGCGCCACTCGCTTGGGTGGGACAGGCATGTGGCTAGTTCCCAAGAAATATATAGAAAACAAATATAAGGATAGGTAATTATGGACTTTGTTATGGATTTTACTATTGATATAAGTTTGGGAGATATATTAAATTCATTTATTGGCGCTTTTTTTGGATTTGGTTTAACGTTATTGATAGAATTGATAGTGTCCTCCTTTAGAAATTGTTCGTTAAGGAAAAAATCATTAACAAATTTAAAAGTTGAATTAAATGATATTAAAGATGCAATATCCAAATGCTCCGATGATGACGAATTGATTATTGATATTCCAATTTGGGAGACCATTGTACAATCCGGTGGAATTTTTCTGTTGTATAGAAAAGTTTACTATTTAGATTTATTGAAAACGTATTCAAGAATAAAGTTGTTAGTTGAACAAGAAAAAGATGAACAATGTGATATAGATGAATTGCAAAAAAGTAGAGAAGCTGTAAAAAACGATATATGTAATTTGCTTTCTCTATTGTAAAGGGGGCGTGAGCAGATTGCCAACTATTTTTAGAAAACGAAAGCATATTGCACCTAAAGAACAACCTGCCACAGCAGAGATTTCTAACAAAATTTCATTTACTCAATTTGCGATGCCGTTATTAGAGACAATCGGTCGTGAGAAAGAGGTTTTTGAAATTATAGAAATTTTGAAAAACTACAATTTTGTAATGCTCACAGGAAAAAAGTATATTGGCAAAACGGCAATAGCTTGTGCAGTTGCACAAAAATTTACCGATGAATATGATAATGTTATATATGTAAATTGTGTTTCTTGGAACGAAGAAGAACTCATATCTTCGTTTTGCGATTTGTTATCTACTGTGAAGGGCGATGTTGTTACTTTCGATGCAATGTGTGACGCTTTTTTAGAAGTTGCACAGAACAAAAAAATCTTTTTTGTTTTTGATAATGTTACTCAAAATAACAATTTTTCTGATTTCCTAGATAAAAGCCTTAAATTAGTGAATGGTAATTTTCAATCAAAAATTATCGTGATAAAATCATATTCGGATAACATAAGACATATCCGTAAAGCATACAAATGGCATTTTGAAGTGCCGGGCATAAACGAAAGCGATGTTATCCTTCTGGGAAAAAATGAATCTATAAACATATCTAGGGAACAGGCAGCAGAATTGGTTTCTAAATACAATGGTTGTCCAGCTTATATACAAATAGTACTAGAATACTGTAAGCAATTCTGCGAATCGAGCATTTCGGCATTTCTTGAATTAAATAAATTTTCGGTTGGAAATATTGAAATTTTATTAAAAGAACAATTCGAACACCTTTCTAACGAAGAAAAGGATCTCCTTTATTTTACTATGCTATTAGGAGATAGTGCCTCGAGTGATAAACTAATTTCATACCTGAATTTTGAACACAATCACTTTCAAAAAATGTTTGAATCTCTTTTAGATTCAAACTTTCTCCTTGAATCCACTAATTCTAGTGTAAGATTAGCTTTACCCCTTAAAGAACTTTTGGAAAAAACTTTTGAGAAAGTTGTGTGTGAGGAATTAATTAGTCAAAAACCTTATTTTTTAGTGAGATATCCTCTTCTAATGAACCTTGAATCAGAAGAAATAATAACATATCACCGACACATGATGAGGAAGATTATAGCAACTTTACAAGTAGACTTTGACGTTTCCCAAAATGATATTTGTAGTACCTTGTTTAGATGTTTACAGTCCTCACCTCTATCTCTAAAGAGTTATTTAACTGGAAATATAATTAATTTAATGACAATTTCTAATGTTAACATATGTGATTTAAACTTCTCAAATAGATATATTTGTAATGCTAATATGGAAGAGTGCGAGTTGCACAATATTGATTTCACCAATGCACAATTTGAGAACTGTTCTTTTAAAAATATTTTTGGGAGCGTTACTGCTGTTTCATACAATAAAAAATATGAATTAGTAGCAACAGCATTTTTTAACGGACTTATAATTGTTTGGGATCAATACGGATGTCAAATAACGATTTTAATGGAATTTGACAACTCGGTGAATGATATGATATTTTTTGAGGATAAACTTTTCGCATGTGGAAAGGATGGAAAAATTGTAGAATGGGAAATTGATCAAAATTACAATTTCGAAATAATACAAGAATTTTGCGAGAATAACGAACCAATTAGAGCAATTGCTTATTCAAAAAAACATAATCGCTTGTTTGCAGGTTCGGAAGATGGAATAGTTAGATACTGGAACTTAAATGACAACAGTGCCGGAAAAATTTTATGTCAAAAGAAATATCGTATTAAATCAATTGTAATTTCTCCAAACGGAGAATGCATTGCCATAGGCGGGGACAGCGAAGAGGTGTCTGTTTTCAATATTAATAATGGTACACTTTCTATGATGTATAATATCGAGAATCGTTGGGTACGGTGTTTGGATTTCTATGATAACAACACGATTCTTTGTGGTGGGGATATGGGCAATATTAATATTTTGGACATATCTAATAAAACTTGTGAAACTATTTTGAATGTAGACAAAAATAAAGTTTGGTCAATAGTTTCTATGCCGCATCTAAATCTTTTTGTCGTAGGAGGAAATGCCGGAACAATAAAAATATTTGATATACATTCAAAAAAACTAGTATATATTTTGCAGAAACATTCTAGTTGGGTAAGATGTCTTGCTGCGTCCGATAGTTACTTATATTCCGGAAGTGAAGATCAAACGATTTGTATATGGAATTTAGATAACTATAAATGCCAAAAAGTAATTCGAGGTTATACCAAAAGAATCTTTTCTGTAGATAGCGATAACAGTAAACTATATGCTGGTTTGGGAGATCATTCTGTAATAGAGATAGATAAAGAACAAGGAACAATCAGACGACTTTTTGACTGTTCTGATCAGGTGTGGACCCTATCTGTGGAAGATTCCATAGTCTGTGCTGGTTGTGATAAGGGAGATATATATGTATATGATTTAAAACTAGAACGTATGCTTTATACACATCATTTTGATATGGGATGGATTGGTTTTGTAAAATTTTCTCCCGACGGAAACTGGTTGGCAGTAGGAGATGAATTTGGAACCATTTATATTTTTAATGTAAAAAATAAATATCTTATTACACAAACCAACAAATATAAAGCCCATAACGGAAGAGTTGCCTCTGCTTTTTTTACAGATGATTCAATTGTATCCGTTGGAGAAGATGGAAATGTTTTTGGCTTTAACTATAAACAGAAAAAAAGCTCTTTCAATTTTAAAGTAAGTGAAAAGTTGCTGTATACAGTAGATAAAATAAGTGATAATAAGTGTTTGGCTGGGGATTCTGACGGAAATGTGTATTTAATCGATTTAGTAGAACAAAACTCGAAAGTGATAATATCATTAAAGGCACCTATTTGGTCTATAAAACTTGTTAATGATAACACATTCGTGGTAGGAACAGATAATGGAGAATTGCATCAATATACAATAGAAGCTGATTTGATAAACAAATTAAATGAGCATAGTAATCAACTTTGGACGATATGCATTGACGAAACAAATGCTCAAATTATAACAGGCGGAGAAGATTCTCAGATCATTATTCATGATGTCACACCGCAAATAGCCGTCTCTGCTAAATTTGTTTGCAACTTACCATATGACAATGTCCGACTACACAACTGCACAGGATTGTCAAATATGCAAAAAAATTATTTGTGTACAATGGGGGCATTGGAATGAAAAGCTTTGATTTTTTTAAAACGCAAAACAATAACAAGGGATTTTGTTTCTTGAATTCTAATTTTTTATTTGATTACGATTTGTTTTTAAATGAATTGTATTCGTATGTGAAAAATGGTAATTCTTTAAGCGATGCTAATCGGAAGCGGATAATAAACGGCATAGATTCTTTTGTTAAAGATCATAGCTTTTGTTTAAGTCATAAACAAAAAAATATATATGATAATTTGTGTATGGGCAACGATTGTTATGTAATATTGTTTCCATATCAGCCCAATTTGTTTCCGTCTGTTTCGACAATTGCTCCTGCGATTCATATGGATCAAGTAAGAACTGCAATGAAGGAAAAATATAATATAACCATCATTCCTATTTTCTTAATTGTTGATTATGATAATGCGCAAGATAAGAGATTTTCAAAAGCGTATTTCCCCCATCCGCAATCTTCAACCGGAAAAATGTATTTTAATTACAGTATAGCGAAAGAAGAAAAAAAAGACACAATGTTTTCTATCAGCGCACCAAATGATGACAAGATAATAGAGTGGAAGAAAAAAATAGAGGTGTGTTTATGCGAATTGAAAAATATATTCAAAAAAAATGGCACATCATTAATCACTCAAATGGATATCAATAAAAATATGTTGTTTAGATTAATAGACACCGCATCAAATAACGAAGAAACCTTTTCCGGTTTTAATTCCAACATACTAAATTCAATTTTTATAGATGATTGGGATTGTGGAATTTTTTTCATTGAAGGACATAAGTTTTTTTTAGACAATAAGTCTTATTTAATGCAAATACAAGAGGATAAAAGTGTATTAAATTCTAAATTTAATGAAGTTCACTCATTCTTTGAGGATAAAGGAATACATACTTCCTTTAAGTATAGAGATGTTGACGATTTGTTCTGCTGGTATTATAGGACTCAATGTCGGAAGAGATGCAAAAAAAACATGGAGTGTTTTTCTGAATGTTCTCCTCAATATTTGTTTCCTGATGTGATTGCCGACTATCTTTCAGATTATCTTTTGTTTGAAAAGGTTGGTGCGGTTGGATATTATAAGCAGTTTGAAGCTACAATTTATTCAGAATATATCTTAAAGGAAGTGTATGGAATACAAGGCGCACCACAATTACTTACTTGCATCTCACTCAATCCTCTATATGGCTTGAGTGCTTACGAAAACATAATTGCTGCATACTGTAGTAAAAATAATCTGAATTTTGATGCTTATATAAAGGCATGCAATGATTCTCATTGTAGTATTTTTTATCATATTTTATTACAAGGCTTTGATAACGTGTTAAATTATTTAAAAACATTTAAAGGAGAATTCGATTTATGAAACCATTAATTTTAATTACAAACGATGATGGCGTAATGTCGCCAGGAATAAAAGCAGTGGCTGAGGCAGTTATTGATTTTGCAGATATCGTTATATCAGCTCCACATAAACAACAAACTAGCATGGGGCGCTCTTTCCCCAAAACGGATGATGTAGGGATAATTGAAAGTGTTGAACTAGATATTAATGGAAGAAAGGTTACAGCATATGGCGTGCATGGCGCTCCGGCAACTGCGGTTTCCCATGGTATATTGGAACTATGTGATAGAAAACCCGACTTATGTATCAGCGGAATAAACTATGGAGAAAACGTTGGGCTAGGTCTTTCGTGCAGTGGTACGGTTGGTGCTGCATTAGAAGCAGATACCTACGATATTCCAGCAATAGCTATATCACTAGAAGAAAGAATTATAGAGAATCAGCACAAAAATGAATTTGGAGAAAAACAGTGGGAACAATGCAAACGTATCATAAGACTTTATGCATCTAGAATTATTGAAGAGGGATTGCCTAAAGGTGTTGCTTTATTAAATATTAATATTCCCGATGATGCCGATGAAAACACCGAAATTGAAGTAACTAGGCAAACGCGTCAAAACTATTTCCTTTTTGAGAAACCGAAAAAAAGGGACTTTTCGAAAAAACTCAGATTACAAGTTTACGAGGAAATCATTGATAATATTTTAGAGCCGGATAGCGACCTTGCTTGTCTAAAAAAACGCAGACACATAAGTGTAACACCTATTACTTGGGATATGACGGCAAATATAAAATATGAGGTGTAACCAATATGATGCGAAGTTTTATAGGGATAGATATTGGAACAACTATTTCTAAAGGTGTTGTTATAACAGAATGCGGAGAACTTGTGTGCGAACATCAAATGTGCCATTCATATGCAAATGAATTGGATTATTCCGATTATTGGTGGAACGAAATAAGTATCATACTTATGGAATTAATAAGAAACATGGGAAAAGGCTATGAACTGTTTTCAATTACAATTTCAGCAATGGCTCCTAATTTGATTATGCTTGATGACAAAGGAAATGTCGTCAACAAAACAGTGTTGTTTACTGATGATTTTGCAATAGTCAAACAAGAAGAATTAGACAATAAAGATGGAACTAAGTGGAAAAACGAAACCTTATCAAAACTAATAGTTTTAAGTGAGGCAGAAAATTGGAATTCTGTACGAAAAGTCTTAACCACACATAATTATATTGGCTACAAATTGACTGGAACAATGTGTTGTGATATTGCTACTGCATATGAATACGGCAACGTGTTCGATGAGTCTTTAGGAAGTTGGAACGATGCGATTTTACATAAACATAATCTATCGTCTTCTATTTTACCTGAAATTGTTGCTCCTACAACCATAATTGGAAAAGTAAAAAAAGAGATCGCTGACCAATTTGGTATATCATATGAAGTAAATGTGATCGCGGGGTCTCACGATTCAATTGCTTCGATGTTAGGTGCAGGATTATCTCAAAAGGACGACCATTTGATTTATTATGGAACATTTAATTGTTCAGCAACAATTCATGAAAATGTTTCAGATATTTTAATCGGGAAGACTTTAATCTCTCCTGTAGAATGGACTTCGTCAATTCCTGATAGCGGTCCGCAATTTACAGCTATGTGCAAATTGATGACAGGGGATGAGGATTACTGTAAGTTCGATAAAATGGCCCAAAATTCTCGCCCAGGCGCCAATGGTGTAATTTTTATTCAAAATCCCCAGTTATTAAAAACCTCAATTAGTTCTAAATCTAATGGTTGCTTTTGGAATTTAACAAACAAAACCTCTCGTGAAGATATGTGTAGAGCCATTTATGAATCTTTTCCTTATGGAATTTTATCATTTTGGGAATCAATTGCTGATTTCAAATATCCAAAGGAATGCTATGTAGCTGGCGGAGGAACTAGAAGCTTAGCACGAATGCAAATTGTAAGTGATGTTTTGGGGATTACTCAATACAAGCTTAATTATGCAGAAAATGCTGTTGGAACAGCTCTAATCGGAATTGCATCATATGATATGAGTTTGTTCTTTAATTTGCAACAAAAACGAAAAAATGATGCTAAAGTAATAAAATGGGCGGCTGAAAACAGTCACGAATACGAGGTGGCTGCTTCTCAATATAGAAAATTGCTTAAAAATTTAGAAAATTGATATGGTATTGAATTTTTAAAACAGATTGTTTTTCTAATATGCCTCAGCGAGTAGTTGAGGTATATTTTTATTGTGGTAAATTTGTACTCTAACAGCATTTACTGTGTAATCATCACCAGGTTCGATGCCTCTGTGATGATTAGAAAAAAGAGTATATAACTGCGCCGAGATTGTAGATATATACTCTTTTTTAGGGAATCCAAAGGGAACGTTTGGCACACTTCTTTGCTCTGCAAAGTGTAGTGTGTTACACCTTTGCCGACGGAGCGGGAGTGAAAATATGTTGCTCACCATTTTTGAGCAATATATTTTCGCAGACGGCAAAATTACAAAGGGGTGGTCGTCTGCCGTATGGTTGGCAGACGGTCAGACCTGCAGTAATTTGTGTAGTCGGTAAATGGTGTATAAGACCACAAAGATTAGCCTCTGTCAAACAGATCAAACTTTATCATAATTTTATCAATTGAATTTCTCTCTTCGATGCACCATTCTTTATATTTTCCATAGGAAAATAAACCTTCTTGCACTCGATTCTTTCTGCACAAAGACCGTACTTTGAACATATAAAATGCTTCTTCTATTTCTGCAATAGCCTCCGTATGTTTTTTTCTTCTTGCTTTTGCAAGACGGTTAAACCAATACTGATATTCATCCTTATGGAGTTTCTCGGCAGAATCTCCCTTATGTGCATCATCGTATTTCTTCTTATTCACCTTCTGCTGCTTCTCCTTGCACTTGTCGGAGCAGATAAAGGTCTTGTTGTTATCCGGAGCAAGAAATAGCTTTCCACATACCTTACAATAGCTGAAATATTTTTTGTGCTCATATATAGTTCTCAGGTAATAAACAATCAGCGGAAATAAAGTAAAATCAGATGCGATATATTCCGTTGTACCTTTTGCCTGTGGAATGACTAATGTTAATGCAGGATATCTGTAATATTCGGAAGGCATATCCATAAGAGGATTAAAAGGCTTATGCTTTTGCCAAAACAATATGTTATTTATCAGGCTATATCTAAATGGGAGGGTTAAATCTTCCATTCTTTCCAAGACGGGGTATTCCTCGTCTTTTTCTTTGTCTGCTTTTAAGATTTTGCCGTATTCGTTCCATAAGGACAAAGCAGTAAATTTCAAAACGGGATTCTCGGCTTCATATAAACCTTCAACCACACGCATATTTTCTGCATATTTTTCCTTGGAAGTTTCGCAGAAGTTGGCTTTTACATCAGCAAAATACTCCGGCTCGGTAATGATGTCAAGCAAAAATGAGCCGAGGGGACGAATTTTCTCGAAAATTATTTCAACATTTTTTTGACCTCTTACAAACCTATTCACATTATCAAAATCGCCGATTACAAGATGCTCTTTTTTCTTCTTAAAGTCGATATTTATAGCTATTACGGGCTTTTTGAACATCGGGATGCTCGGTTGCTCCATTTTCTTTTTTAAGTGTAACACCTTCTTTTTATGGGAATTGTATTTTTGACATTTTACCATTACCTAAAGTATACACCAAACCTATTTACAAGTCAAGTTCTTTGTGATTTAATCGAATTGTAAACCTGCAGATTTACAAAACGAAAATAACATCACAAGGAGGTTAAAAAGCATGGCTACAAATCAAAAATATTACTACATGAGGCTCCGTGCAGACTTTTTCAGCAGAAAAGATATTATTCTTTTGGAGAGTATGCAAAATGGTGCTGTCTACTGTCTTATATTACTCAAGCTTCTTACCGCATCTTTGGAAAATAACGGACACCTGATGCTCAACGAAGAAATTGTAATGACTCCGTCAATGCTTGCAACAATAACACGATATGATGTAGGCACGGTTGAAAAAGCACTACAGATATTTATTCAGTTGGGATTGGTCGAGCAGCTACCCGACAACTCCTACTTTATGATGGAGCTTGAAGGGATGGTCGGTAAAACATCAACTGAAGCTGACAGAAAAAGAATTACACGGGCAAATGTAAAAGCTCTTAAAGAACAAGAGTCGGACAAATGTCCACCAAATGTCCAAGCTTTGTCCGAAAATCGTCCACCAGAGATAGAGATAGAAAAAGAGACAGATATAAAGACAGAGATAGATTCAGATAGAGAGATATACGGGCGATACAAAAACGTATCGCTCACTCCCTCGGAATATGAATCTCTAAAAAATGAATTTCCCATATATGCAGATAAATACATCGAAAGATTATCTGAGTATATGGAAACCAAGGGCAAATTCTACAACAACCACTATGCCACAATCCTTAGTTGGTTAAAGCAGGATATTAAACCCACAAACTATTCTTGCAAGGAGGGCGAAAGTTTATGACACCAAAAGAGTTTGAACGTATGCAACGGCTTAATATGCTGAAATCTCTTTGCTTTGAGGATCACGCCTTATACAGTTGGACTTTTGATAAGGACAACGGTAAAAATCCTATTATGTGGATGGCAAGAGACTATGTGGATAAGTGGTCTGATGCTTTGTCGGATAATATGGGCTTAGTTCTTTGGGGCGATGTTGGAATGGGCAAAACATTCTTTGCAGCTTGCATTGCAAATGCATTGGTAGAACAGAATGTGTCTGTTAAAATGACAAACTTTTCAACTATTCTCAATGATTTGTTCGCAGAGAGTGATAAGAATAAATATCTTGACCGACTCAATGACCATAGTCTTCTCATCATAGATGATTTAGGCATTGAACGAGGCACGAAATATGCCTTAGAGCAGGTATATAACGTCATAGACACCCGTTATAAAAGCGGAAAACCGCTTATCGTTACAACCAACTTAACCTTAGATGAACTCAAAGCTCCTACCGATATTCCACACAAGCGAATTTACGACAGAGTTCTCGGTATGTGTGTTCCGGTTATGTTTAACGGAGTGAATTTCAGAAAAGAAGAAGCCGCAGCCAAGATGGAAGCGGCAAAGAAACTATTCGGAATGGAGGATAAAAAATAATGGCATCTGTAATTTTAAGATTTTCAAAACAAAAAGGTAACCCGGCAACAAAGATAGAGGCTCATCACGAGCGTACAAAAGAGAAATACAAGAGCAATCCCGACATTGACACTTCAAAAAGTCATAACAATATCCACATTATCGCACCACAGATGAGATACAAGGCTGAGGTAGATAAAAGAATTAAAGAATCGGGATGCCGTGTTCGCAAAGACAGTACAAGGTTTGTTGACACTTTGATAACCGCAAGTCCTGAATTCTTTTGGGATATGACACACGAGAAAATGGTTGAATACTTTCAAAGAGCTGTTGATTTTATCAAGAGCAAAATCAGACCGGATATGATTTTCTCGGCGGTAATTCATCTTGATGAAAAGACACCTCATCTGCATTTGTGTTTTGTTCCTTTGACGAGGGACAACAGACTTACCGCAAAAGAAATACTCGGCAACCGTGCAAAGCTCTCCAAATGCCAGGATGAGTTTCACGAGTTCATGGTAAAGTTCTATCCAGATATTGAACGAGGCACCTCGGCAACTCTCACCAACAGAAAGCATATACCGAGCAACATATTCAAGTCTGCTGCAAAGCTTGAAAAAATGCAGACAGAGATTGAGGAAGTATTGAAAAAGACTAACCTCACAAATGCTTCTAAGAACTCTCAAAAAGCAATTAAACTCATTGAAACTTGGGTACCTATGGTAGAAACCTTTGAAACAAAAGTAAATATGCTCAGCAAGTCCCTACAAGCGGAGCAAAAGGATAAGAAGGCATTAACCGATGCTTTTGTAGAAGCTCGTGATAAAGCAGACGACCGATTAACCGAACTGCTTGTTTTGAGAAATCAGCTTGAATCCTTGCGGAAGCTATACGCAAAGGTTCCTGAAGAAATTCGTCAGAAAATTGAAGTTAAAAAACGAAGTAAGGAGGTTGAGAGATAATGAAAACTCCCGAAATGATACAAGTTGATAAATTAAAGACTTTTGAAAACCACCCATACAAAGTTGAGGAGAATGAAGAAATGGAAATGTTAACCCAAAGCATAAAAGAAAACGGAATATTATCACCGCTTATTGTAAGACCTATCGAAAACAGCGAATATGAAATAATCTCAGGACACCGCAGATTATTTGCAAGCAAACGGGCAGGACTTACAGAAGTTCCTGCCTTTGTTTATGAAATGGACAGAGATAAAGCGACCATTGCTTTGGTGGATAGCAATTTGCATCGTGAGCATCTTCTCCCAAGCGAAAAAGCCTTTGCCTATAAAATGAAGGTTGAAGCTATGAACCGACAAGGTGAGCGTACAGATTTAACTTCTTCCCAAGTTGGGAAAAGGTTAAATACCTATGAGGTTATAGCAGAAGAAAGTGGCGAAAGCCGTAATCAGATACATAGGTATATACGTTTGACCAATCTTTTGCCCGAACTCTTGAAATATGTTGATGACGGACAGATTTCTTTCACTCCTGCGGTTGAACTTTCTTATCTTAATGATATTGAACAACGGGATTTGCTTCAGGCAATGGCTCTTAATGATTGCACTCCGTCATTATCTCAGGCAGTTCGCATGAAGAAATTAAGTCAGCAAGGCAGGCTTGATGATGACAAAATCAACGAGATTATGGCAGAAGAAAAGGCGAATCAAAAGGAGCGTATAAAGATTCCTACAGAACGTGTAAGAAAATACTTTCCCAAAAGCTTCAGTAATTCTCAGATTGAGGATGCAATCGTCAAAATGTGCGAAGCTCAATACAAAAAGAAACACGCTCCTGAAAGGTAAGGTGTAAAAAATGGCAAAAGAAATTAAATTCGATAAATGCTATTTGGTAACAAGACCAAGACAATATAACGTCAACGGGGTAACCTTCACGGTTACTCCCGTCTATGACGGAAAACAAGGTGTAGACATTAAGAAACAGTTTGAAAAATGTGTACTAAACAATGTAACAGATTTGTATATTGACGATTCAGGCGGTACAATTACATAAGAATTATGTGATTTGACTGCCGGAGAGGAGGACTTAATGCAGTCAAAAAAGAAAATTGAAAGTATTGGCGTAACTGCTCTCTATTGCAGACTGTCCCGTGATGACGGTATGGAAGGTGATAGTAACTCAGTAGCCAATCAAAAGAAATTATTACAAAAATATGCAAAAGAAAATGACTTCAGTAACACAAAGTTTTATGTGGATGACGGATATACGGGAACTAACTTCAACAGACCGGGCTTTCAGCAGATGATTGATGATATTGAAATGGGATACATAACTACAGTAATCGTAAAGGATATGTCCCGACTTGGCAGAGATTATCTTCAGGTGGGATATTATACAGATGATTACTTTCCCGAAAAGAATGCCCGATTTATTGCTGTAAACGATTGTGTGGATAGTGCAGACGGAGATAACGAATTAGCACCATTTCGTAACGTAATGAATGAAATGTATGCTCGTGATATAAGCCGTAAGGTGCGTTCTTCTCACAGAATCAGAGGCAATGCAGGAGAACCGCTATCTCAACCGCCTTATGGATATATGAAATCTCCCGACAATCCAAAGTTTTGGATTATTGATGAAGAAGCGGCAGAAGTTGTAAGAAGTGTTTTTAAAATGTGTATTGAGGGTAAGGGCAATGAAACCATTGCACGAATCCTTCAGGAAAACAAAGTGCTTGTACCGATGGCATATTGGCAATCCAAAGGACTTGGCAGAGGTGGTAAGAAAACGCAGAGCAATCCGTATAAGTGGTGCAAAACTACCATTGCGAAAATGCTTGCTCAACAAGAATACTGCGGTGATGTGATTAATTTCAAAACATATTCAAAGAACTTCAAGAACAAAGCTCGTATCCCTAACCCAAAGGAAAGTTGGTCTATCTTTAAGGATGTTCATGAGCCTATTATTGAAAGAGAAATGTTTGAGCACGTGCAGGAGCTTGTAAAGACGCAAACAAAACGCCGTCCACCCAAATCGGGCAACGGCGAGAAGAATATGTTTACGGGACTTTTATATTGTGCAGATTGCGGAAGCAAAATGTGGTATCACGTCAGGCATAATAAAGAAACTACATATTTCTTTAGTTGTTCCAATTATAAAGGTGACAGAGGCACTTGCGAGAGCACACATTATATCCGTGCTGATTCTGTTGAAATGATTGTTCGTGCCGAGCTTGAAAAACTTGCACAGATTGTCACAATGAATGAAGATGCCTTTGCAAATCTTTTAGAAGAAAAGGTCAACAAGGATATTGTTAAGGAACAAAAACTTATTGAGCAATCCATCGCAAAAGCTACTGCAAGAAGTCAGGAGGTTTCAAGGCTCTATGAAAGAGTTTATGAGGATAATGTAAATGGCAAGGTTACAGATGCTTGGTTTATGGAGCTATCGCATAAATATGAGGTTGAACGTGACGAGCTTAAAAAGAAGATTCTTGAACTGAATCAGCAGCTTGCAAAGATAAGCGAAGTGCGTGATGGCAAGGAGCATTTTCTCTCTTGTGTCAGAAGCTTTGCGGAAATGAATGAAGTTACACCTATGATTCTTCAGGAACTAATCGAGAAAATCGAAGTTCACGCAGTAGAAGGCACAGGATTAAACCGCACCCAATCAGTAATAATACATTACAAGTTCATTGGTGAGCTTGATATGCCGGAGAATTTCGACAAGATAAAAGTCAACACAAGAAAAGGCGTTGAAGTGGAATATCTAAGAACAACTAAAACGGCATAAAAACAAAAAATCGAGTGTTCATAACTTCATACACGTTATGAACACTCGATATGGTCGAGGTGACAGGATTCGAACCTGCGGCCTCTGCGTCCCGAACGCAGCGCTCTACCAAACTGAGCCACACCTCGGTTTTTCATGCCTATTCATTATAACAAGCGGAATTAAGACTGTCAAGAAAAAGTCATAATAAATTGTAAATATTTTGTTGACAAACTTCAAAATAATGGTATAATAAATAATGTTCTCTACAAAAACACTGCGGAATTGTGTAAGGGTAGCACGACAGACTCTGACTCTGTTTGTCTGGGTTCGAATCCTAGTTCCGCAACCAAAACAAAGGACCGACTTTTGTCGGTCCTTTGTTTTTATTGAGAAAGTGGCGCTTTGAATCCAGTTCTGCAAACGAAGTGTGGCAGAATAGGGTTCGCTTTCGAGACGAAAGCCGTCTGGGAGTTTACTCACAAGCGGCTGAGCAAAGAATCCTCGCCAAACGGCGAGTATCCTAGTTCCGCAACCAAAATAAAAAGACGCCAACAGGCGTCTTTTTATTCTTATCTAGGAACTATAACACCGCAGGCGATCTTTGCGCCTGAGTTTCCTGAGGGCTGAGTGGTAAAATCATCTGGATTTTCGTGAATGACGACTGTTTTGCCTAAAACCTCAGCCACAGTAAAACGGTTGGTTAAAAATATTTGAAACGCATAGCCGTTGTTGCCGAAAAGCGGCGGCATATCGCCTGCATGGTGAGGGTGCTCACAGCCGTCGGGATTGTAGTGCGAAAGTGTATCCGCAAATTCATCTTCCGCTACGCCGGTACAACTGTTTCCGTCGTGAATGTGTACTGCAAAAATAGGTGATTTGCAGGGATCTGCAAAATTCGGAAGATTTGATGCTTCAATTGAAATAATTATACCATAAGGTGTTTGATAAAAACGTGCCTGACCGCTTAAATTCGGATGCTCGCTGTCTCCGCTTATGTTTGCTATTGCCTGCGGCGGTCTGTAAAGCGCAAAAATGTAACTTGAAAGTCGTCCGCTCATAAATCTGTTGTCATCGGGCATAAAAACACTCCTTTTATATTCTACATATATAATATGCAAAATAAAAAAGACCGATACGCAGATAAGTCTTTTTCTGTATAAACAGGACTTAAGTTATCCAAAATACATTTAGGAAAATAAAGTGAAGGAAGTGGCTTTTTGGATAAAAAGGAATATAAGAAACACGCAGAGAAAACAGCGGCAAAATCGCCTGTTCTCAAAGATTGCTGTATAGCATTTCTTGTAGGCGGCGGTATATGCTGCATAGGACAGGCGTTTTCGAGCCTTTACAGTTATATAGGACTCGGAGACGATACCGTAACGACATTTGTGCCGATAACCATGATATTTTTAGGTGGTCTATTTACGGTGCTCGGACTCTATGAAAAACTTGCAAAATATGCGGGTGCAGGTACTATAATCCCCATTACGGGGTTTTCTAACTCGATAGTATCTCCTGCAATAGAGTATAAAACAGAAGGTCTGGTGCTCGGAGTAGGGGCAAAGATGTTTACCATTGCAGGACCTGTCATCGTGTATGGCGTGAGCGCAAGCGTGGTTTATGGTATTATTTATTGGATAACAACATTGTTTTAACGGGCGACCGCAGGTCGCCCCTACGAATTCTATCGTACATTTTCAAATAACATCGTAGGGGCGCACTGTGTGCGCCCGCAAAAATGCACCGTGAAATCACGGTGCATTTTTTAATGAATATTTCAATGGGTTGTTTTCAATATACTGCCAGATCTCGTCATAGTCTTGTTGATTTCTAATTCCATGGTCATAAAAGGATTTCTGCCAGATTGGTCTGCCGATTTGCTTTGTAATCGATCCTTTGAATTGCTTTATCACCCGTGATATCGTAGGGGCGAACTGTGTTCGCCCGTTCTCATCAGAGCAAATAGAAATGATGAAATGGATATGATCCGGCATAATACAGTACTTATCAATACGAATTGCGTCATATATGCCGCTCATTTTCTTGATTTCATTATCCACAATCATTCCAATATCCGACAAGGTCACATTGGCGGGCGAACACAGTTCGCCCCTACGGTCAGCCCAGAAGATTTTCTCTCTGTTTGCGGTGCAGACTGTAATGAAATACGCCCCGGGCGTGGAATAATCGTAATCTTCTATGCGGATCGATTTGCGTTTTGGAAGCTCGTTCATAATCCTACACACCGCCTGTAAAAACTACGGTTAATACTGCTGCGGTTAGATAAAGAACTGTAGTAATAACGGGCCAAATAAATATCCAAACCCATTTCTTTTCCATTGCTTGCTTTGCTTCAGGGTGTTTTCGTTCACCTAAAAATAATACAAGGCAGATTATAAAAGAAATTATTCCCACAGGGTTAATAATCCAGCCGTATACCAAGATGTTAGCAATATCAAAAAAGACACGCAGATTAAAATAGCAATTGATTGCAAAACAAATGGTTGATGCGATACAGAAGAAACAAAAAATGCCGTTTAATATTGATGTGATCTTTAAGGCTTTTATTATTTTCATGTTTCTACAACCAGCTTTCTAAGTAGATATTCCAATGCGTTACTCTCGGAGGGAAAACCCATACACTCAGAATCTTTTCCACGCTCACGCAAAAAGACTTCCCAGCGATGGTAATTATTCAGCACATAGTATCCGTCTGCAACAGAGTTTTCAAAGCAAACAAGTTCAGGTGAAATATTCTGTTTATTACATAGTTCCCAGAATTCAGTTCTTGTCATATTATCGCCCCTATTTTAGTTCTACTACATCCAATATCCTCTGAACAAGTAACTAAGCAAACAACACAATCCAAAGATAAATGCTAATGGAATTAGAATGATTAACAACTTCAAAAGAATCTTCAAGACTTTATTTTGGATGCTATTGATCCGGTTCAGTAGATTCTCATACTTGGATTCAAATGGCATAAATAGTATGGAGA
>JAZQEF010000027.1:0-8338 GCA_045538835.1 Feifaniaceae bacterium
GCTATCCGTGAAAAGTTGCCGGAACTGAAAGAGAACAAAGAACAGTTGCTTGCCCAGGTTGATTGCTTGCAGAAAGAACTTTCCGATTTAACTGTTTCGGTCAACTACGAAGATGATCCCGAATACAAAGCAAAGCAGAAAGAGATTTCCGAACTTGAAAGCAAGTTGCCGACATTCAGAGATTACAAATCTGACAAATATGTAGTCAAGGAACAGTTGGAAGAAATCGAATACCGGCTCGGTCAGGCGGCGGCAAATGAAAAAGCAGAAGAGCGCATTGAACAGTTAAAGAAAGAGCAGTTGATCGTTGCCCAAAATATCTTGAAGGCTGAAAAGCATTTAGACCTTATCGACAGGTTTAATCGGGCAAGGATTGAAATGCTCGAAGAATCAGTCAACGCATATTTTGATATTATCCGGTGGCGTTTCTGGAAAGCGAATATCAACGGTGGCTATGAAAGCGTATGTCACGCCTTAGTCGGAGGCGAGAATTACGACAGTCTCTTGAACAAATCAGACAGGTTGTTGTGCCAACTCGATCTTTGCAAGGCTTTTCAAAAGGCAAATGATATCAACCTTTTCTTGCTGACTGATGATTGCGAATCTATTGACAACGATAGGTTGCCGGACACGGATCATCAGCAAATCTTTTTCAGACGGGCAGACAATAAGTTGACTATTGAAAAGGGGTGATTGCGTGGGAGTATATTACGTTCGTGGCAAATGTGAACAGAACAAACAGGATTGTTTCGCCTACAACAACGGCCGCTGTGATATATTGAGACGCTCAGATTTTAGACGAGACTGCCCCTTCTACAAGACGCAGGAGCAATATGAGAAAGATTTAGAAACGCATCCGTATCAAATCTACACAGGCAAAGACAAAGAAACATGGTAAACGAAAGGAGAATGAAGAATGGGCGAAAAGAAAATTGAAGTGACAAAAGAACGGATTATTGTGGCATTAATGGATATTTTTGCAAGTGGTGAACTAAAAAAACTTGTAGACAATAGTCCAATAATAATGTTACTTGCGCCTATTATTGGCATTGAACTTTGGAATGAACTGATTAAAGGACAGGAGGAATAACAATGGCAAATGAAGTAGCGTCAAAACAGCAAATGACAACTTCGGTATCGGAGTGGAGTAACGAGATCACAAAACTTGTAGCAAGAGATTATGAGGCTTGCGGAGTGCAGTTTGACGAATATTCAAAGAAGTGCGCTATGAGTGCGGTAGAAACCATTTATTCGCTTGTGAAATCATCCGGCAAGGAAATGAGCAAACTTGACACAAGCAATCTGCGATCTATCGTGGAGAGATGCGCGAGCCTGAAACTGAACGCAAACGCGTTTCCCCGTGAGTGCTATTTCCAGTTTCGGAATGTAAAGGTAGGAAATTCATGGGTTCAACAGATCGAAATGGGAATTGAGGGCGCGGGTAATGACGCAATCCTTACTAACTACGGAAAGAATGTTGAAATGGTTTATCCGTATTGGGTTATCAGGGAAGGCGATACTTTCATCCCACCTAAGCATAAAGGCGTTGAAATCACGCCGCCGGAATGGGAAGAAAAAGGTCTGCCGAATGCAAAGGCTATCAAGGTTGTCTATCCCGTGAAACTGACAGACGGAACAATCCAGTATCTTATCGCTGACAGAGAAGGCGTGAAAGTAAATCTGTTTGCTCATGTAAGAAACAATCTTATGAATGAAACATTCGGCATTTGTGAAAAGAGATACGAAGCAACGGCGGCACAGAAAAAACAGATCGAGGAACGCAAAAAACCTATCTATGATGCTCTCCGCAAATGTGAAACCCTGGATGAAATGCTTGCTTGCGAGATTGCAAAACCTTATATGTCCGGCGCATGGCTCGATACGCCTGAAAGCATGATTATCCGTAAGATGTGCAACAACGCTACGAAGAAGTTTCCGAAGAACTATGACACGATGGCAAGTAAGGCGTTTGTTGAGTTGGATGAAACATATCAGGTTGCACAGGAAGAAGTATCTGAGAATGCAAATACCGAAGAATTCATAGACATGGACGCAAGCGAGGTATAGGAATGAAAAAGGGCAATGTATTTAATGGTATGTTAGCCGATTTCCAAAATGGCACATATAACTTTACGTGCAACGGTAAATGTTCATGCTGTGGTGAATGCTGTTCTAACTTATTACCTATATCTCAAAAGGAAATCAAGGAAATCAAACGTTATATCGTTAAACACAATATCAAAAGGGTAAATCATAGACCGGCGTGTGCTACAAATTTTTTAGACATGACTTGTCCGTTTCTTGATCCCGATGGTGGAAACGAAAAATGCCGTATCTATCCCGTCAGACCATATGTATGTAGGGAATTTATATGTGATCCTGCGCAGAGAAAATCTTTGTCGGTTGACTATCAAAAAGTTAAACCGGGGCTTATGACGGAAATATTTTTCGAAGATTTTGAAACTTCTGAGAAGTTAGCTGAAATACTTGCAAAGGCGGTGGGAATATGAACAGTTTGCAGACTATAGCGACCGGAAGCAAAGGTAACGCATATATTCTGACAAACGGAAAAGGAAATCAACTTTTGTTGGATGCCGGTGTGAAACGTGCTGATATCGTCAAAGGTCTAAACTTCTCCATATCGGGTCTAAGTGGGTGTGTCGTTACCCACGCCCACAGTGACCACTCGAAAGCCTTGGAAGATATCAAAATGATGGGCATAGATGCATGGCAACCGTACCTTGATGAAAACAAACGGCAGATGCACAAATTTAAGGGATTTTCAGTTCAGAGTTTTCCTGTTGAACATGACGGAGAACCGTGTGTTGGCTACTACATTAAATTTGATGATCGAAAGATGCTGTATTTGACTGACCTTGAATATTGCAGTTATATCTTCGCTAATCAGAACATTACGGATATGTTAATTGAATGCAATTATCAGGAAAAATTCTTGATTCGGGATGCTGAAAATTTTGGACATAAGGTCAGGGGTCACATGGGTTTATCCACTTGCAAGGACTTCATAGAAAAAAACACAACAGACAGATTGAAAAATATCATTCTTTGTCACATGAGTTTCGTTACGGCAGACCCGAATGAATGTGTAAACGAGATCAAAAAAGTAGTAAACGAATATACACAAGTCGAAGTGGCAACAGCAGGAAAGGAGATACTTTTATGAAACTGAAATTTGAGAAAGGCAATTTGCTTAGTGCGTTACAAATCGTATCGAAAGCAACACCAAATCACACAACGCAGCCGATTTTGGAATGCGTGATGATTGAAGCAAAAGACGGGGAAGTTACGCTGAAAGCAACAGATATGGAACTTGTATGTATCACTAAGGCAGAAGGCGAAGTAATTGAGGAAGGCGTTATCTGTTTGGACGCAAAAATGTTTCTTCAAATCGTTTCCAAAATGCCGAATGGTGAGATCGCTCTGAAAGCCGATGATACACAAGCACAGATCTCTTCCGGCAAAGTCAAGTTCAATATTTCGGTCAGGAATGCAGATGTTTACCCGAAGATCACAGACCTTGAAGATGGTGATGAAGTGACAGTTTCACAGTTCACTTTGAAGGAGATCATTTCAAAAGTCCTGTTTTCAATCGGAGCAGACAGTTCGCAAAAAACAATGACCGGTGGTTTGCTGAAAATCAAAGGCGATAGAATGTCACTTACTACACTTGACGGATATCGCATTTCTATTAGACAGACAGACCTTAGAAACTCTTATGATCCCGTTCAGGCGATTATACCAGGAAAGTCACTTACGGAAGTGAACAAAATTCTTTCCGGTGATGCAGACAAGGATGTAGTGATTGCTTTCACAGAAAAACAGGTGGCATTCAAGTTTGATAAGACAACAGTTATCACAAGGACAATCGAAGGCAATTTTTTCGATATCGCACGGGTTATCAATACTCAGCATACGATTTCCTTGACTGTTGACAGACAGGCTTTCATGGGTTGTATCGACAGGGCAACACTTCTTACAAAAGAAGGTGAAAAGAAACCGATCATAATGCAGACGGATGGAGATGCTATTGAAATGCGCATTCAGAGCGCAGTCGGTTCTATGGACGAAAAGATAGATGTTGTCCGTTCTGGGGATGATATTGAAATCGGTCTGAACCCTCATTACATGGTCGATGTTCTGAAAGCGGTTGACGATGAAAAAATCACTCTGTATCTGACAACAAACAAGCAGCCGGTGATTATCAGGGATCGTGAGAGTTATCTGTATTGCGTTTTGCCTATCAACTTCAAGTAAGAGGAACAAAAAATGATTATTTTAGAAGATACCCGACAAGTTGCAGATAAGCACGATCTTAAACACAAATATTTTGCAGAGCATGGTATTGAAGTCCGGCGCACGAAGTTATATTGTGGCGATTACACGCTTCCTACTAATCAGAGTATTTGCATAGATTCAAAGCGTTCAATCGAAGAAATCTGTGGAAATATCTGTGGTAAAGAGCATGAACGCTTCAAACGAGAAGCATTAAGGGCGAAAGAATCTGGTATCAAGTTGATTATCCTCGTTGAAAATGATCGACAGCAGATAGGAAAAACAGGTATATGGAACGAACCTATCAGGAAATTAGAAGATTTGCACCGATGGGCGAATCCACGACTTTTCATCAGAAAGAACGGAAAACAGGCATATCCAAACGCTACAAAGGGTGTGACATTGATGAAAGCGTGTATGACATTTTCTAAGCGATACGGTGTTGATTTTCAATTCTGTACCCCAGAAGAAAGCGGGGAAATGATCGTGAGGTTGCTAAATGGACGAATGGATTGATTGCGAAGAACGAATGCCTGAGCAGAAACAAGACGGCAACGGAACAGTTAGCGAAACAGTAAAGGTCATTCTATCAGACGGAACAGAAAGCGAAGATTGGCTTATATGCAGCAAATGGGTTGTGCATTGCGAGAAAAACGGCGGCGCATACCCCGTAAAGTGGAAGGAAAAGGAATGAAAGATGGCAAACGAACACACAATGCAAGAGTTATATCAGTTTCAAGCGTTGTCATTATCGCAAAAGGTTGAAATGACAAAAGCAAGGATCAAAGCGTGGGTTGATACGTTTGGCATAGACGGTGTTTATATCTCTTTCAGCGGTGGAAAAGACAGCACAGTTTTATTGCATATAGCAAGGCAGATGTACCCGACTATTCAGGCGGTTTTTGTAGATGTTCCAACGCAATATCCAGAACTGAAAACATTTGTAGAGAAATTTGACTATGTAGAAATTCTGAAACCGAAAATCAGTTTTATGAAAGTGTGCGAAAAGTATGGATTTCCGTTTATCAGTAAAGAAGTTTCAGAGTGCGTGCAAGGGGCAAGAAAATACTTGACAAGCATAATGAATGATGAAAGCATCCTACAGACAGACAGACAGACAGACAGACAGACAGCATAAATATTCCTATTTCTACGAAAAAGTTACAGGAACGGGGAAATACAGTAAATTTTCCGTAACCCCTTCTACTGACAAGATAGCAATTAAGAAAGGCAGTAGGGGGGGTACGACAACAAGTATAGAAAACTCCGTGGAATTGGCGAATATTCTAAACGAACGAATGTTAGCGAAGTCGGGCGGAGCGAACCAGCGATTAGCGATCATGCTGGGGATGCTGACAAAGGACAAGGAACATCCGATAAAGGCGAATATCCCTAACGGCGATAGATCATCATTTTCGCAAGAAAAATATAAATTCTTGCTTGAAGCACCGTTTGAAATATCAAATAAGTGCTGCAATGTTATGAAGAAAGAACCTGCTCACAGATACGAAAAAGAAACAGGAAGAAAGCCTATCACGGCGCAGATGGCAAGTGAAAGTAGGCTGAGAACGCAGAAATGGATTCAGAGTGGTTGCAACGCCTTTAATGCAACACATCCTATAAGCAATCCTATGTCATTCTGGATGGAACAAGATGTCCTTACTTATATATATGAGCACAAACTTGAAATCTGTTCTGTATATGGGGATATAGTTACCGACTACGCAGCTATGGGGCAAGTTGAAAATCAAATGTCGCTTTCAGATTTTGGGGGTTTTGACAAAGAAAGACCTATATTAAAATGCACAGGTTGTTCAAGGACAGGTTGCTGCCTGTGCTGTTTTGGGGCGCATCTCGAAAAGCCCGGTGAAGAAAGACTTCTGAGGTTGAAAGAAACACATCCGGGAATGTATAACCTTTTAGATGTAGTCAAGAACAACGGCGTTACATATCGAGAAGCGATTGAATGGGTGAATGAGAACAGCAACGGCAAGGTGAATATCAAATTATGAAAGGAGAAGAATGTATGAGAATAACAGACCTTATCCCGCGCGGATCAAAGAACGCTATATCAAGGGCATATCTGCTTAGTCTTTGCAAAGAACACGGCATTGCTGAAAGCGACAGGAAAATGCGGAAACTGATTGAGGACACAAGGAAAGAGTTTTGTATTATCTGCCTGTCAGACGGAAAAGGTTACTTCATTCCGGCAAAGGACGATATCAAGGAACTTCGGCACTATATTGCACAGGAAAAAGACAGGAGCAAGTCGATTTTGAAAAATCTCAGGGTTGCAAATGCTGTGTTAGAAGATTTGGAGTACGGGCGCGTATGAAAATCGGATTGATTGATGTAGACGGACACAATTATCCAAACTTACCACTTATGAAAATCTCTGCATATCATAAGAAACATGGTGATAGTGTTGAATGGTATCAGCCTATGTTTAGCGGTCACATGGATAAAGTATACATGAGTAAAGTTTTCAGTTTTACGCCGGATTATCCATACTACATTGATGCAGACGAGATTTCAAAAGGCGGTAGCGGTTACGCAATAAAACTTGTAGATGGTAAGGAACAATACGATAAGTCGATGGATCATAATTTGCCGGACGAGATAGAGCATATATATCCAGATTATGACTTGTATGGCATTGATTACGCAATCGGATTTCTTACAAGAGGTTGCCCGCGCGGATGTGGATTCTGTCATGTGGCAAGTAAAGAAGGGAAATGCTCTTACAAGGTTGCAGATTTATCGGAGTTTTGGAACGGTCAGAAAAAAATAGTCTTATGTGATCCGAACATTTTGGCTTGCAAAGATCACATGGAACTGTTGGAACAGTTAGCACAAAGCGGGGCAAAGGTAAATTTCAATCAGGGTTTAGATATCAGGCTTGTAACAGACAAGAATCTTGAAGTGCTGAAACGAATAAACTTGGATTCAATACATTTTGCTTTTGACAGATGGCAAGATAAAGATCTGATTGAACCAAAACTTAGGATGTTTGCAGAAAAAACAGGATTCCATCGGAACAAAGAAAAAGAGATGGTTTATATCCTAACAAACTTCGATACCACGATTGAACAGGACATATACAGAATCCAACTTTGCAGAGAACTGAATTTCTCTCCTTATCCAATGATTTATGACAAGGAAAATTGCGATCCGATTTATCGAAAAATCCAAAGATGGTGTAGCAATTTCATATTTTGGAGTTGTCCTACGTTTGAAGAATATGAAGGAAGGTGAAGAAATGGCAAAGGAGTTTTTAAAGTATCTGATTAGAAAACTTGTGACATTTTTCTATAAGAAATACGATCTGTATTCTTATTCATGGGCGGTTGATGAAGAAACGGAAATATGTATTGAAAGTTGTTATTTTGGAGAAAATGTGCAAAGGTACGGGGTTATGAAAACACCTTATGTGCGTTGCGAAAACTATTGCCCAAAACCATATGAAACATATTTTGACAGGGAAAAATACGAAAAAAATAAAGAATTTAGAGAAAAATGGGAATTTACAGAAAATTATAAAGGCTTTTAGGAGGGGAGAATAAATGGAACTTGTATATGTATGCTCTCCGTATCGTGGAGATGTAAAGCGTAACAAGGAATATGCCAGAACTATTGCAAAGGCGGTCATTGAAGGCGGATGCGTACCGGTTGTGCCGCATCTGTATATTACCGAAGTGCTGAATGACGAAAATCCGGCAGACAGGGAAACAGGTTTGAAGATGTGCCTTGAACTTGTGGAACGGTGCAATTTCATGTTTGTCGGTCAGAGATACGGAATTACGGATGGCATGAAACAGGAAATCGCAAAGGCGAAGTTGTGTAACAAGTTGATTATGTATATGGAGTAGGGTTGGTGATGATCGGTGTCTGATGAAAAAGGATATATCAAATTATACAGGGGAATAACAGAAAACTTCCTTTGGGAAGATCGTGCAACAAAATTACAAGCCTGGTTAGACCTTTTGATGATGGTGAATTATCGGGATAAGAAAACAAAGTCGGATCGTAGCCATGTCGTTCTGTG